>CAVUAW010000023.1:0-327749 GCA_963739655.1 uncultured Bacillaceae bacterium
ATTTAGTGGAATAACCAAATAAATGATTAGTGCTTCTCCATCCAACAAATGAGATTATTAACAACAGCTTCATCAGATTCTAATTTGTATGCTTTATTGTCCTTTGTGCTGATATATATTGCTTTATGTGGCTCTTTCTCATCTGGTAATATAAAATATTGAAACCCAGATCGATATTTAGCACTGATGTTCAAACCTTCTAAATGTTTCTCATAACCCTCTATTTTTTCTATCACTTTTAGGGTAGATAAAACTTTATTTGAGTATTGCATAATTTCTTTTCTCTCTTCATTGGTCCATTTCGTTTTTGCTGGCCCATAATTCCATTGGATATCTGGCATTGTGCCATAACCATCTTCTATGTACTCTTTTAAATTTGGCTGATTCACTGAAACAGAAATGATGTCTTTGTTTACCTCATCATTTTTCTGATTACTTTGGCACCCAACTAATACCGTCATTATAAGAATAGCCAATAGAATATTTTTTCTCATACTATCCCCTTTCTAACTTGAAATAACTTAGTTTATATACGTTTAGATTTTAAAAAAGTTCCAATAAAATGGATCTCTTTACTCTGTTAAACTGCCTAAACTTAAAGGGAGCACTAACTCATTATTCAGTTAGCGCTCCGATTTAACTGAAAACCTTAAATTCATCTGATGTCAAAAACTCAACCAATTCATCTATCGAACCGATGAACTTTTCAACTTCAAATAAATGATAAAAAGTGCTTGTGGTAGTAACATTATTGATTTCATTGTTGGGTGAATAGAGAATAACTCTTTTATTAAGTCCTAGTGCTATCCCCAATTCAATGTGACTTCCTTTTCCAGCTGGTAATAGTACAACGATAAAATCAGCTTCCGCCACAGCATCTTTTTCTTTTTGACCAATCAGCTCTAGGTCTTCAAGTGTTGATGCTTTTTCAATTTGAGTCCAATCATATGTATGTATATACCCCCTACTTTTTAACTGCTTACTAACGTTTCTCACCTTATCAATATTTTTGAAACTAGATGCAACATAAAACTTCATTCTTCTCCTCCTCGTTTAATACATCCGTTATTCTAGAATCCTTCACAACTCTTCAATACCAATTATTTCAAAATAGTTCTACTAAATCCATCTTTTATTTCATAAAAAAGGAACCTATCATATTACAGATAAGCTCCGAGTTTATTGAATAAAGTAATTCAATTCATTTTGGATATAATCCCCTCTTTAATTCCATAGCGTATGAGACCATAATATGGATCGTCAGTAATTCCGAGGATCTCACAAAATGCTGGTTCAGTTTTGTGACCTTGTTTTCTGAGTCCTAACACTTTGGATTTAAGTTCAGGAAATTTTTGCATCAACTTATATTCAATTATCATATGAAGATATGCGTTCTGATTATGTACAGGCTCATTTTGCCCGAATAACTCAAATTCAAAATTATTGAAAACAAAATTCGCTTTTACAACCTCTTTAAACCTAATGGTTGTTCGCTTCACCTTGAATTTTTCTTTATTCCCATAAAGAGTTTTTAGCTGACTTTCGAATTCATCTAGTTTATTTACATCCATAATAATGTCTAGATCAGATTCCTCTACATCGATTCCAATTGGGATGGTTCCGCACAAGACTGGATGGTAGGTTCTTAATTCATACATAATACCCAGTTCTTCAATTGCTATATAAGCTTTTTTCTGTTTATCACTACCAAATTTCATTGCTTCAAATAATTGAATGAGTACCACCTTCCAACTTAAGATTATCTAATTTGAGAATGACATGATGTATTCCAGATTTTCTCCGATTTAACAGAAGACTCTACTTCAAGATGAATGCATTGTCCATTACAAAACAAAACTCTATAGGAAAAGGCATCTTTATTTTAATTCTTCTTCTTCCAATCCTCATAAAAATTGCTTAAAATTGATCTAATTTCATTTAGAGTTAGTAAAACCAATAAAAGCATCATAAATGTTACTATTTCTTCTGTAATAAATGACAGAACTGCAATAATACTTATCCAAAGCCAGAAAAATTTTATATTCATCCATTAACCCCATCTCATATATCAAACTCTTTATCAAAGAACTCAATTTTAAGAATGCTGCCTTCACCATCAAAGAGCGCTTACTTTTTATTAAGCAAACGCTCCGATAGATTATGGAACATTAAGCAAATGGTTATTACGAGATACCGCTTAATAAATAATCCCAATAATCAGCGCTATCGCCATACAAATGATTGCTGCAAATTTCGATTGCTTAATAATACGTTCATCACCTTACGCAAGGATTCAAAAAATGTGAGTGTAAAGTAAAAACATAAAACTATAAATAAAATAAGAATGATGCTGATCCCAATTCCTTCTTTAGTTACTTCCATACGTGACATCAAACCACCATTCATATTAAATTTCGCAATTGTTCCAATTGAAGTCGTTTATATAATCTACCTGTCCTATTGGAAGGCTTAAATATTATTCCTCTGAACTTCCATTCTCGCTCCGAGATTGCTTAATAAGACCTTTTCAATAACCATCCAACCAAGCTTCAAAATCATCATTATTTTCAAGGTTTAAGTAATACTTAATAAACCTTACAAATTCTTCAGTATCCACTTCTTTATACTGATAGTGATCGAAATAGGCTTTCAGAAAATCTTCGGCTTTTTCCTTTCCACCATACTTCTGAAATAACATTCCTAACTTTGTCGATGATTTCCCATAAATATAGGAGCTTTGTTCTCTCATTAGATATTTATCCAGTGGTAGATTAACTGGCAAAGGAAAATCCTTGCTTATTTCATTTCCAAATTCAAAAGAAAAATCAGTTTCCCCTAGATCTGAATAAAACAACATAGTAGCTAGTTCACTTAAACCCTCATCTAACCAAGCATCATTATAGGGATCATTGCTTATCATCCCATAAAACCACTGGTGAGCCATTTCGTGGACCACCATACTCTTGAGTGAATCAGTATCAACTCGTTTCGAATTATAAAAGGTGCCTGCGGTGACGATCCCTGGGTATTCCATACCCATACTATCCAGAATAATATCAAACTGGCTGTTTGGATAGTTACCTATATGTTCTTGAAAGTATTCAAAAGCATCTTTTGCTATTGCAGCAATTTTTTCTCCCTCCTTCGAATGATCATCGAACCCAAATACTCTAATATTAGTATTGTTCACTTGTCTCTCAACGACATAGGGACTTTCAAGCAATGCTAGAAATACTTCTTTCACGTTTTCAATTTTAAATGCATTTCCGTTATCACTTGGTATGCCATCTTCTTCACTAGTGGTGACGACCGTATAATTTGAAGGTACATTATAGGTCAGGAGAAAATCACTGTATGGTGTATGATAGGATTCTCCTTTGAAACGGTAATCCTCCTTATTCCACCCATTTCGATATGTTGGCACCATAGGATACCATTGCGCTAAATAAAAATTCGACTCTTTTTTAGTAAACCTCAGACCTTTTTCTGGAAGTGTGAAGTTATATAAAAATTCTACATTTACTGTTTCCTTAGGAGCTAATGCTGGAGTTAATGGTATCGTTAGCGAATCTTTTTGGAGCGTGTACTCTACTTTTTTTTCATTTAAAGAAACTTCAATCATACTAAGATCTGAAGGTGTTTCAAGCGAAGGAGAGTTTTCTGCGGTGAACATATTGGGTATGAAATAAAAAGGGATTTCATTCCAAGTATCTTTTGAAATATTCTTTATCAAAATAGAGGCTTTTACAGTGAAGGTCTCGTTATTGTCCATTTCAATCATTAAATCATATTTGCTTTCAGTACCAGGTAGAATTCCTACAGCGTTAAACTCTGAAGCCTTTAAATGATTTTGATTTATCACCTGATTAAAAGGTGCCTCGCAAGAACACAAAAAGATCAGGGTAGAAAGAAGGTAAACTAGATACTTCAGTCTCTTCACACGTAATCCCCCATTAAAAAGTAGATTTTAAAGAAGGTGCTGACGCTTGTTTATTACCTAGCGACCTTGTATGTATATAACTGGAAGTAACTATAAATGTATCAAAATCTCTATTCTAAATCTATACATTCAACAGAAACACCTAATAACTAGCAAAGAAGCACAAAAAACTTAGTCGCAACAAAAAGAAGCGATTCTAAACTACAGAATCGCTCCGATAATATGGAATAACAAATCTAACCTTTTAGGGTTTTCCGATTACTGGAATCTCCTCTAAAATAATTTTTAATTCTTTTATTAAATATTTTAAATACGATTGATCTGATTCAAAGTCGAATTTTAGTACGGCTCCAGTTCCTAAAGGATAACAGGTTTTTCCTGTCCACATTACTTTTCCTGTAAGATCTACTTCGGCTTCGAGCATAATGAAATCTTCCATGTTTTTAAGAGATGCTTTTCCCTTCAACGTTTTATCCAAGTTTTTTAGTTTTTCCATAAAAGACAGTAATTCGTCCGTTCTTAAGTTTGCAGGAAATTCAACCGAGTAACCCGGGATTTCTATATTGATAATTGAGACAATCCAATTGCCATCCCAGTAATCTGTAGCATCCGGATGCTGTCTGCCAATTACTTTAATGACAATATTCGTTTCGTCTCCTAACAGTTTAAATTCCATTGATTAACCTCGCTTTTTCATTTATTTTCTAGACTACCTGATAACGATCTAAGGTCACTCTAAATAATAGCTCTTTTAGTTTAGCTCTTCATTTAAAGAGGGTTACTATGTATTATGGTTGTTTTCAACCACACCGTCATATCTCCATTACAGATTTGCTTAAACCAATTATTTCAAAACCATCTATATAACTCAATCTTATATTTAAAATTAAAAGGAGCCTAACTTATTACAGATAAGCTCCGATATTATGGAGTAGATTTTCTAACTAAAATGTTAATTTCATACCCTCATGACTCGCTAGAAATCCTAGTCGGTTATAAAAACGATGAGCATTCTCACGTTGTTTGTCGGTGGTCAATTGCACTAGGCCGCACCCCTCAGTTTTGGCTATTGCAATGGCTTCTTTAAACAAAGCTTCTCCAACTCCTTCTCCGCGGTAACACTTGTCTACACGTACACCTTCGATTTGCGCTCGTTTCATTCCCAGTCTTGCTAAACCAGGAATGGTTGTTAATTGTAGGCAGCCAACCAATTTTTGATCGTCAATAGCTAGTAAAATCTCATTTCCATCTTGTGCTTGAATGGCTGCAAATGCTTTATAGTAGTCATCCGGAAGTGGTTCTTCATAACGTTCACGTTGGGACCCCAATTTATCATCGGCAAGTAACCGAATAATGGCTGGTAAATCTTCTTCATTTGCTTTTCGAAAATTCACTATGAACTCACTCCTTCCTTACCTTTTATTGAGCAATCGCTCTGAGATTATAGAATAGTAAGCGATATTTACATATTCGATATTCCGTTTATGAAAATGCTAAATAATACACTGATTGTTGTTAAGCCAGCAACTGGGATGGAAAAAACTTTGTTGTTTTTAAATTCATATATAGCTATACATAATCCTGCAACACATAACACTACCCATACAGGCATAAATATGGCATCTGTAATATTCGTTGGTAATAAAGCGTAACCACTTGATAAGAAAAATACCCAATGAAAAACCAACAGCCCTAATACTACATAAGAAATTTTTCGAGGTGGTTTACCTTTTTCATTTTTTCTAACAGCTATAATTGGAGTAACGATTAACGTTAAGATTGCAATGGTTCCTAAAACCATTAAAAACACTATTGAAAATCCAATAATGACCAATCCCTTCTTAATAATTTATTCAACAATTCTGTCTCATATCTTTAGTACCAATTATTTCAAATTATTGCGAACAACTCAATCCTTTATTTCACATTAAAAGGAGCCTATCTTATTACAGATAAGCTCCGAAAATTGCGGAAGACTTGGCTTTGAGATATCTTCGAGTAAATCTTTAATTAACTCGTCCGTTACGTTTAGTAAATTCCTTTACAACTGCACTATATACATATTTATGGTGTATGATACAGCATTAGAGCTACTTTAATTTCATTATTTTTATCATCATTAGTATGAACAGTATAGTTTGACCATGATACATCTAAATCGTTATTGAATTTTATGAAGTTAGGATGACTTTCTATCACCTCTTTTGCTGTTGTAGCCACACTTGTAAAATCCTTATTTGATACCAACATTATTATTGCAGCCTTAGAATCTCTCCAATTTAAATACCCTAACAGCTGAACAATGGTTTTTAAAAACGATTATTATATAGACTCAAACTTCCCATTTATCTTAAAGTAAGTCTTTTTAAAAGATTTGTACTCACCTTTTAATTTTATTCCTATTGCTTTTTCAAGTTTAGCAATTAGTTCACTATTAATTCCAAAATCTGAAGTAACTTCAGATACTAACTCAAAACTCTTCATTCCTCTATACAACCTTCCTTCAACGATATTTTTTAATTCCCCGTCATATTCATACCAATATAACTTATCTGGCAAAGATGGTTTACCTTTAGGTTTGTATGTTCCCTTAAAGTAGATTTTTGAAGTTTTATTTGTCTGGTTTGTTACACTAATATCTGAACCGATCTTTCCCTTGGTATTTCTCTTCTGTTCTTCATTTATTTTTGCTGTAATTTCAGTAGCCCCTAATGATTGGAGAACTTCTACTACCTCATTAAACTTATGTTTCTTTACTAATTCATGAAATTCACTAGCATTATAATAGGTATCAGTAGCAACAGGATTTGCTATATATAAACCATTTAATGAGGGCTCTATAGTAGAAAATGTTACTCCTGCGACTTCATCCTGAGTAGCAACATATATAGGACTTTTTGTTTTTTTCTCTTTGTTAGAAGCGGAAAAATAGGTTCCTACTGCCCCCAAACCAATTAATAAAGCATTTACACGGAATCCACCAACTCTATTATTAGCTCCTGCCTCTAGAAGTGCCTTTGAGATTTTTTCTAAGGATTTGTTATTTTTTTTCAATTCTTCTATCTTGTCAACTTTCTTGTTCTCATTTTCTACTACTATTAGTAAACTTCGTTCATTATACGGTAAGTTAATAAACCCTTTAGTTGTCTCCACAATTCCCTCCAATATAAATTAATATAAGCCTTATTAGCTCCGAGATAAAGGACCAATAGCCGCTCTCCAAAACTCTAGAATAGTGTCCTGATTATTTAATAACTGAATGACTTTTTATGTTTTAGAATCTAACCTATACAAATATCCTGAATGTTACTCTTCTACTTGATACACTTTAGACGTACTCATTGTCTCATCAACTTTCTCTATCAGTTTCTGATTTATACTAAGTTTCTCTCTAACTATTTCTTCCGATAAAACATTCTTAGTGACATACCCGCCAAGCAATAACGAAGCAAAGCATTGAGCATCTACGGCTTGTTTCCTTTCACGTTCAAAAGGTATCGTTCCATAACTATGTGCAGATGCATTTCTAAGATCAAATAATTTATAGTAGAAATCTATATATGTAGTTTCACCTTTTGTGAACATATCATCTGGATTTATACCAATTTGATTAATCCACCTTTGTTTATGCTCTAAAAGACGGTTTCGGTTTTCTTTTTTAGGAGGTTTTCCTATTAACGCTTCAACACATCTACAAGCCTGTACAATTGCTGCCTCATAATCCGATATTACATTTGCTTGTTCCCAAAATTCTGGTTCATGACTTTGGTGCTTTTTATACGAATAACGATCTAGCTCACATATTAAACAACAATAATGTGTTTTCATAGATGCATAAAAGTGACTCATAGCAGTATATACCTTATCATCACGTAAAAGCAGTTCTATAAATTGAGAAATAATATATATATCAGTGAGCTTTAAAATAGTACCATTCAGTAAACAATTTCTATCCAAGTCACCACTATCATAAAATTTCTGCTCTGACATTGTTTTATTCGAATCAAAATAATAACACCATTTATACTCCATATCCATAGTGTGCTCAAAGTCTCTAGAGAAAGAGTATGCCAGTTGAATAACTGTTCCAATGTTCTTCCAGAAATTTTTATCTTTTACATCATTTGAGACCTTTGAAACTAATGCGGTATATGAATCCTTTGTATGTGTCCATACGAATAATTCTTCGTCACCACACTTCATTAACGGAATAAAGTCGTGTAGTTTAGGCTTAAAACTATTTTCGAATTTGATTCCTTGGATGAAAGCATGATGACACACTTTATTTGGAATGTCAGTTGGAAAGTATTCGTCCAAATATTCTTGACGTTTTCTATACATTTCGTCAAGTTCTCTTGCTAACTTCCTTATATTTTCACCAGTATCTTTACTATCATCACTGTTCATAAATTCACCTCTACAATCAGGTATCAACCCTACATAAAGCGCTTATTTTCATTAAGTAAACAAACTGGGTCTCATTTTTTCTACTGCTTCATTACACTTCAAAATACCAAATGATTGATTTAAGTTATACTTAAGACACTGTTCATGAGTCTTATTTACCACTGAGATATCTTTCTACCTTTTCTTTTTCTTCCTCAAAAGATAATCCAAGTCCTAGTTCCTCTTCTATAGATTTTTCTAGCTCCTCAAATTCCCTAATACTCTCTTTCATTTTTTCAATATCTAATTCCTCAAGTTCATAATCTAGATTAACTCTAGTATCATTGATTCCCTGTTCTTTTAATAAAAGTTCTTTTACTACCTCTTTTAAACTTAGAATTCTTTCATAATCTTTTTGTTTAATAATATAACTTCTACCATGACTCAATTTGTCTCTTAAACCCTTTAAACTTTTTATAAATTTTTCTAAGGGCTCGTATTCCTTTTTTAATTTTATAGAAGTTAAATCTAGTTGCTCTTTAATCAGCGTTTGGATAACATCCCCGCCAGGTTTAAAGTTTTTTTCTCGTGTGCTATTCTTAACATGTTTTATATCTTCTACACTGAAATGAACTGACGCGCTCAAAATTTCTTCTAAATTATTCATTAGTATCTTCATTTCATCATTAGAATACTTTTGATTACTATCAACCTTATGTACAGCTAAAGATTCTAAACATCTGTAGTAACTTAAGAATTTATCTTCAATCGGTTGATGTATAAATCTTAAAGTGGATACAAAATGCATCCAAAGTTTAAAATTTTTACTTAACATGGGGGCAATAATAGAATTTTGAATCTCTATTCCATCAGATTTTAATACATATTTATACTTATTAAGTGCCGGTCTTTCTATAAATTGTTGTTCTCGGCCCCTATAATAAACTTTAGCCTCTCCATCAGAGTGTTTTTCCGTATTCCAATAACTAAAATAATCGCTAGGTATAAAACTATTAGAGAGAAAAGAAACTATAATAGTAAATCTATAAAATAAATCCTCAAAGTAGTAAAAATTCTCTTTCCTTTTAGACCTAAAGGTTACACATACCTTACTTCTTTCTGTAGACTCGAATTGATTTGAATTTTTAAAAGAAATTAATTTAATTTTAAATATAACTTCATTATTTTTATAAGTGAAAATCCCTGAGATTTCTTCATTTTCTTTTAGATCTTGGAAAAGAGGGTGCAAATTAAAGTATGACGCTGTTAGACTTGATAACTTAATATCTTCAATCCTTTTAGAATTAATTTCATAAGAATTATCAATATATATCACAGGATTAAAAGTAAATTCCAAATCTCCTGAATGACCATTACGAATATTAGATAATCTACAATTAAACAAACTAATGAATGATCCTTTTAATTTCTTACAATGAAACACGAAGTTTTTTTCTCTGTTCTTCTCAAAGTCCTCGATCAATTCTTTATCACATATTCTCATAGTCAATGACTGAACTTTATTTGTTAGTTTAAGATAACCCGACACCTCAGTATTTTTGTAGAACACTCTAACTAATTCTTCAAAATCTTTATTCACCAACACCAACCTCTTTCTGTAATCATTAAAAGAAAGTGTTATAAATTCAATACCTCTTTATATTATCATTATTTTCCAAATGGATGGGTATAAGAGAAGTAATAGTTTAAGTATTCTTAACTCGTTTAGTAGATCTTCATCCCGGGATAAGTTAACTTTTATCTCGAAACTGAGTCTTCAAGAAACCTGCCCTATTATTGTACACCTCTTATTTTTCCACTCCTTATTTCACCATAAATAATCATATAAAACACCCGATTATTTCAAGAGTAAAATTACACTCATGTGAGACGTGAAAAATTTATTGCGGAATCTTAAAGCCCTGTCAATTTGCACGTGAATGGCTATTTGACTTAATCAGCGTAAACCCTTAGATTCAACAATAAGAAAACACACCCATTAATTGGGTGTGTTTTTGATGTGGATTTATGATTGTTTAACTGTTGTATGGTATGCACCTCTGAATTAAACCAGTTAGGTTATGCAGGCGTCCTTCGAGTTTAAAAGAAGTGACTAGAAGTTCTTCTTGAACCATTCTGCTGCTTTATCCACTTCATCTCTTGTTAACTGATGTCCTGCTCTTTCCCAGTGAACCGTTACTTTAGCTCCTGCATTAGTAAACAGTTGCTCAAGTTCTCTCGTTTCTTCAGGAGAACAAATTGGGTCATTCTCTCCGGCACCAATGAAAATACGTTTACTCGAAAGGTCTGGGAGTTCGAGACTACGAATGGGTACCATCGGGTGATGAAGAATCGCAGCTTGAAGAGCATCCGCATCATGAAATAGCAGGCTTCCCGCAATATTTGCTCCGTTCGAATAGCCAATCGCTATGACATTGTTGCGGTCAAACCCGTAATTTACTGCTGATTCGTCGATAAACGCATGTAACTCTTTAGTACGCTCAATTAAATCTTCTTCATCAAACACGCCTTCAGCTAATCTTTTGAAGAAACGAGGCATTCCGTTTTCAGACACGTTTCCTCTTACACTTAGAATTGAATGACGAGGAGCGATCAGTTCTGCTAAGGGGATCAAGTCTTCTTCGGTCCCACCAGTCCCGTGTAGTAATAATAAAACAGGAAGGTCGTTCTTACCCTGTTTGAAAATGTGCTTCATTACTTATCACCCTCGAGAACTCTTGCGTCTGCAGGCTCTAGAACATTCTCAATTTGTGAACGTTTCTCTTCTAGCCATGGTGGGAGTAGTAAATTTTTACCCATTTCATCTGGATCTTCATCTTTCCCAAACCCTGGTGGATCAGTTGCAATTTCGAATAGTATACCGCCTTCTTCACGGAAATAGATCGCATTAAAGTATTGACGATCAACAACAGGTGTTGGGTTATAGCCCTGCTCTTCCAATAAGCTTCTCCAGTCATCATGGTCTTCGAAATCACTCGCACGGAATGCGATATGATGAACAGTACCTGACCCCATTCTGCCTGAAGCAAGTGGCGTTTTCTTCACATCGATCGTATTACCAATCGAGTCACTGGATTTAAAACGAACGAAGTCTTCTTCTTCAGCTACTCGGATAAAACCAAGTACCTCTTCAAGAACCTTCATTGTTGAATCAGGTTGTCCTGTTAATAGTGTTGCCCCAGCAAACCCTTTGATCGCATGTTTTGTGGTCACACCACCAAAACTCCATGTGTTACGCTCACCTTCTTCCCGCTCTACTAGCTCAAGGTGCAAGCCATGTGGGTCATCGAAAGCAAGGACCTTTTCTCCGAATCGTGTCATTTCGCCGTTCTCAATATTTAGTTTATCAAGGCGTTTCTTCCAGAACGAAAGGCTACCTTCCGGAACAACAAAGCTCGTTACGCCAACTTGACCTGATCCGATATCACCGTCTTGCGCGTTAGACCATGGGAAAAATGTCATAATTGTACCGGGTGCTCCTTCTTCATTACCAAAATAAAGATGATACGTTTCCGGATCATCGAAATTTACAGTCTTTTTCACAAGGCGAAGGCCGAGTACACCACTATAAAAATCTACGTTTTCCTGTGGGTTTCCTACGATTGCTGTAATATGATGTATACCTGTCGTATGCTTCATAAGTTGTATGTCTCCTTTTCATTGTTACATCCATTTTAGAAGATTCCCGAAACACATGGATTCTAACCTTAAAATTAATCCATTCAAATATCTTTAATTCGAGATATTTGATTTAAGTGTATTAAATCCTTCCGATTCTGTCAATTGTTTTTGTTTCAGTCGTATAGGACAACCCCTATATGAGACATTCTATTTGTAAAGGAGTGATGAGATGCTAAGCGTATTTGAGGCACTGTCGTTAATGGTCAGTTTTTCCGCTCTTGTACTCGCCATCATCCACACGAAAGATCGGTCTTCGTAACACTGAGAAAAGCACTCCTTTTTGAGGAGTGCTTTTCTCATTCTATTTATGGCATAACAGTTTTGTTCATAAGATACCGATCCGTCTCACGTGCTACGCCGCGTCCTTCATTGATTGCCCATACGATCAGACTCTGTCCTCTACGAACATCCCCTGCTGCAAAGACACCATCTACATTTGTACGGTAATCTTCGAATTCTGCTTTTGCTCTTTTACGGTTATCTTGCTCCACTTCAAAGTGTTCAAGAACACCTTCCTCTGGACCAGTAAAACCGATAGCAATTAGTACAAGCTCAACCGGCCATACCTGTTCAGTCCCTGGTAACTCTTTCATAAATACATTACCCTTTTTATCAACGTGTTTCTCGATTGTAACTGTATGGAGTTCTTTCAAATCACCATTTTCATCACCGACAAACTTCTTCGTCATGATGGAATATTGACGTGGATCTTCACCCTTCTCGGCTTGTGCTTCTTCATAGGCATAGTCAAGTGTAAAGACCTTTGGAAATTCAGGCCATGGGTTATCAATCATGCGATCTGCCGTTAGTTGAGGGTGTTTACCAAACTGATGGACACTTTTACATCCATGTCTTAAAGCTGTTGCAACACAGTCTGCTCCGGTATCACCGCCACCAATGACGATCACATTCTTGCCTTCTGCAGAAACATATTGCTTATCTTTCAGCTGTGAATCAAGCAAGCTTTTTGTATTTTGTTTCAAATAGTCCATTGCATAATGAATACCGCCGAGTTTACGCCCTTCAATTGGTAGATCACGGTGCTTCTGTGCGCCAGTACAAAGAATAACAGCATCATGTTTGTCACGGAGTTCTTCACGTGTAACATCTTTTCCAATCTCGGTATTCGTAATGAATGTAACCCCTTCATCTTGAAGAAGTTTCACACGACGTTCAACGAGATCTTTGTCAAGCTTCATGTTCGGAATACCATACATTAAGAGACCACCGATACGATCATCACGCTCGAATACTGTAACCGTATGACCTGCTTTATTCAGCTGGTCCGCTGCAGCTAATCCTGCAGGACCTGATCCAACGATCGCAATTTTCTTCCCTGTGCGATTCTTTGGTGGTTGAGGCGTCATCCAGCCTTCCGCAAATCCACGATCGATGATTTCCTTCTCAATGCTCTTGATTGCAACAGCGTCATCTGGAATAGCAGCTACACAAGCTCCTTCACATGGCGCTGGACATACTCTGCCTGTAAACTCCGGAAAATTGTTTGTTTTGAGAAGACGATCTAAAGCGTCTTTCCATTTCCCTTGATAAACGAGATGATTCCATTCTGGAATAAGATTGTATAGTGGACATCCTGATGCGCTTCCGTTTAGTTCAATACCTGAGTGGCAGAAGGGCGTACCGCAATCCATACAGCGGGCCCCCTGCGTCTTCAGTTTTTCTTCAGACTGAGGAAGCTGATACTCTTCCCAATCCTTCAATCGTGTTGATAAATTTCTTTCACGTGCTTTTTCTCTAGGATAGTCTATAAAACCTGTCGGCTTACCCAATCGATTACCTCCCCTTATACCGGCTCCAGATCGCTTACTTGGCGTGGCTTCACTTGACCGTTCTTAGCCTGCTGGAACACTTCATACGCTGCATCATCGTCTTTATAGCCTTTTTCTTTCAATTCTTCTAATGATTCAGTAATTCGCTTAAATTCTATTGGAATGACTTTCACAATCTTACCTACATTATCGTTCCAATTTTGTATGATACGAATCGCTTTCGGACTATCTGTATAGTAAGCATGCTGTTGAATAAGATGCTTTACTTCAAGAATTTCTTCATAATTGCTAAGTGATTCAATATGAACCATTTCAGCGTTCACATTGCGCTCAAATGCATCTCGATCATTGGATAGAACATAGGCAATTCCGCCAGACATACCAGCCGCAAAGTTCTTCCCGGTATTACCGAGAACAACGACACGACCACCTGTCATGTATTCACATCCGTTGTCACCAATACCTTCAACAACAGCTTTGGCACCACTATTCCTCACACAGAAGCGTTCTCCTGCAAGACCACTAATGTATGCCTCACCTGCTGTAGCTCCGTAGAAAGCGACGTTCCCAATAACTGTATTTTCGTCTCGCGCAAATCCAGCTTTCGATGAAGGATGGATAATCAACTTACCTCCTGATAATCCTTTTCCTACATAGTCATTCGCGTCTCCTTCAAGTTCCATCGTTACTCCATTTGGTACGAAGGCTCCAAAACTTTGACCAGCTGAACCTTTGAAGTTCAAGCGAATCATATCTTCAGGTAGTCCATCGGCACCATAGCGCTTCGTAATTTCATGTCCAAGAAGAGCACCAGCGACGCGATTCGTATTGCGGATGGTATAAGACCCTTCAAATGGTTGTTGGTTTTCAAGTGCACCAAGGGCAGCTGGTATGATCGACGTGTTATCAAGTGCAGCCTCAAGGTTATGATCCTGTTTACGTTGATTGAATCGGCCAACTTCTTCCGATACATGCGGTTGGTAGAGAAGCGGCTTCAGATCAAGATATCTTGCTTTCCAGTGATCCTTCGTACGTCGGCTCACTTTCAGCACATCTGTACGTCCAATCATTTCCTCAATTGTTCTGAAGCCAAGCTCAGCCATAATTTCACGCACTTCCTGAGCGATAAATTGCATATAGTTTACGACGTGATCAGGATTACCCATAAATTTCTTACGTAACTCAGGGTTTTGTGTCGCTACGCCAACAGGGCACGTATCAAGGTGACAAGCTCTCATCAAAATACAACCAAGTACAACTAGCGGAGCTGTAGAAAAACCAAATTCTTCTGCACCAAGGATCGCTGCCATGACAACATCGCGTCCAGTCATCATTTTACCGTCCGCTTCAAGAACGACACGATCACGAAGATCATTTAGCACCAGCGTTTGATGCGTTTCAGCAAGCCCTAGTTCCCACGGTAATCCTGCATGTTTGATACTCGTTCTAGGTGATGCTCCTGTACCACCTTCGTATCCACTAATCAGAATGACATCCGCAAGCCCCTTAGCTACACCAGCAGCAATCGTTCCAACACCAGCTTTTGAAACAAGTTTGACATTAATGCGCGCTGATGGATTGGCATTCTTCAAGTCGTGAATAAGTTGAGCAAGATCTTCAATCGAATAAATATCATGATGCGGAGGCGGTGAAATTAGTCCGACACCTGGTGTTGAGCCACGTACTTCTGCAATCCAAGGATAGACCTTTTTACCTGGAAGTTGCCCACCTTCTCCAGGTTTTGCTCCTTGCGCCATCTTAATTTGGATCTCATCCGCATTACTTAAATAATAACTTGAAACGCCAAAACGACCAGAGGCAACCTGTTTGATCGCACTTCGACGCAGATCACCATTTTCATCAGGTGTAAATCGAGATGGATCCTCTCCACCTTCACCGCTATTACTACGTCCACCAATGCGGTTCATTGCAATCGCGAGCGCTTCGTGTGCTTCACCACTGAGTGCACCATAACTCATGGCACCAGTTTTAAAACGACGGGTAATGGAATCGACACTTTCAACTTCGTCAATAGAGATCGGATCATTTGAGCCAAACTCAATTGCTTGTCGCAGATAGGTTAAATTCTCTTCGAAAGCCATCCCAGAGAATTTCTTATATAGATCGTAATTGTTACTTCTAGCAGCGTGTTGAAGCGTATGAATTGTTTTTGGATTGAAAGAGTGATGTTCTCCTCCGTTCCTCCACTGCAATTCACTACCCGTTTCAAGAGTAAGATCACTATATTCAGAATTATGATAAGCAAAGTGATGCCTCATTAGAGTTTCTGTTGCAATAATATCAATCGGAATGCCATCAATTTGTGTAGCTGTACCTGTGAAGTAACGGTCGATTACCTCATTACTTACACCGATTGCTTCAAAAATTTGTGCACCACGATAGCTTTGAATTGTCGAGATTCCCATTTTGGACATTACTTTTACGATACCTGTAGTTGCTGCTTCAATGTAATTATCAAGCGCAGCTTTATACGTAAACCCTTCGATCGTGCCATCCTGGATCATATGTGCAATGGAGTCATACGCAGCATAAGGATAAATTGCGTCAGCTCCATAACCTACAAGCATAGCGAATTGATGGACATCTCTAGCTTCACCCGTTTCAACGACTAAGCTTACTTTTGTACGAGTTTCTCGCTTAATAAGATGATGATGAAGGCCGCTTAGCGCGAGAAGTGAAGGAATCGCAGCTTTCTGATGATTGACGCCTAAGTCAGAGAGAACCAGAATGCTTTTCCCGTTTTTAATTGCGCGATCCGCTTTACGGAACAAGGCAAGTAGCGCATGCTCCATTTCAGTTTCTCCGCGAGTAGCATCAAAAAGTAAACTCAGCGTTTCCGGTTGGAAATCTTCTTCATCTAACGCTTTAAGAGCCTCCATTCTTTCTTCAGTTAAAATCGGTGTTTCGAGTCGAATTCTTCTCGCACTGCCTGGTTCTGTATCAAGTAAGTTTCCTTCGGGTCCAAGCAACGTCATCGTCGATGTAACAGACTCTTCTCGAATCGAGTCGATCGGTGGATTCGTTACCTGTGCAAACAATTGCTTAAAGTAGTTAAACAAAAGCTGTGGACGATCAGAAAGAACAGCAAGAGGTACGTCATTTCCCATTGAACCGATCGGATCTTTTTTCTCGGTGACCATCGGTGCAATATTCTTTGTTAATTCTTCATATGTGTATCCAAAAGCACGCTGCGTTTTGACAAGTTCTTTCTCATCAATCTGACGGTCAGCAGTAGCTTCTGTCGATAAGCTCATAAGGTTTTGATCAAGCCATTCACGATATGGTAGCTCCGTAGCGATTTGCTCTTTAATCTCCTTATCAGAAACTAATCGTTTCTGTTCAAGATCAAGAAGGAGCATTTTCCCAGGGCTCAGACGCCCTTTCTCAATAATATTCTCTTCCTCTATTTCAATAACGCCCACTTCTGATGAAAGGATGAATGTATCGTCATTCGTAATCACGTAACGTGCTGGACGCAATCCGTTCCGATCAAGCATCGCACCGATCTGACGACCATTTGTAAACGCAATGGCTGTTGGGCCATCCCAGGGTTCCATCAACGTGCTGTGGTATTCATAAAATGCTTTTTTCGGATCCATCATCGTTACATCACGATCCCAAGGCTCTGGAATCATCATCATGGCAGCATGCGGCAAAGAGCGGCCTGCAAGATTCAAAAATTCAAGGCAATTGTCGAGTGAAGAAGAATCACTTCCGTTAGGACGAACGATTGGAGCAATATCTTTCATGTCGTCACCAAAAACCTTTGATTGCAGAGCTCCTTCCCTAGCTCTCATCCAGTTCACATTTCCTCTGAGCGTATTGATTTCACCATTATGGATTAAATAACGGTTCGGGTGTGCTCTGTCCCAACTTGGAAAAGTATTCGTACTGAACCGAGAGTGAACCATCGAAAAGGCAGATTTGAAATCAGGATCTTTTAAATCAAGATAAAATTGATCCAGTTGCTCTGGCGTTAACATTCCTTTATATACAATGGTATCTTTAGAAAAACTAGCTGCATAATACTTTGTCTTCGAGAGCTGTGAATCCTGGGCAACTTGCTTCTCAGCTTTTTTACGAATCACGTATAATTTACGTTCGAACTCTTCAGCAGAAATATCGCTCTTCTTAATAAAGACCTGTCGAATGACAGGCTGAGCGATACATGCGGCTTCTCCAATTGTCGTCTCATCTACAGGAACCGTTCTCCAGCCAATAAATTCTTGACCTGCTTCCTCGATCGATTTCTCTACAATTTGCTTTGCGCGCTGTCTCAGCTGATTATCTACAGGGAGAAACATCATCCCTACCCCGTACTCGCCTTTATTTGGAAGGTTAAAACCTGAATGTTCAACAAAAAATTCATGTGGAATCTGTAGCATGATACCCGCACCGTCACCTGTGTCAGGATCGCTTCCCTGTCCTCCGCGGTGATCTAGCTGGCGCAGCATATAGACTCCTTTTTCAATAATGTCATGTGCTGGCTCATTATTCATATTGGCGATCAGCCCGATGCCACATGCGTCATGCTCATGAATTGGATCGTATAATCCCTGTTTCTCTGGAAAGTTCTTTCTATCCATAATCCCACTCCTCGCTCTTATCCCAATTCATTATGGTTTCTCGCTTTAACGCCATAACGTCGAAATTGTTTAAATATTCTACACTTATTGTACATTGCTTTAACCAATGCTTTCAATATATAATTTAGATATAATTAATCTATTATTGATATGAATCATAGGAAGGGTCGTTATCTTTGGAACTAAGGCAACTTTATTATTTTATGGAAGTAGCAAAAAGAGAACATGTGACGGCAGCTGCAACGTCTCTCCACGTAGCTCAATCTGCCGTTAGCAGGCAAATTGCTAACCTAGAGTCTGAACTCGGTGTTCAACTATTCATTCGGGAAGGAAGAAATGTAAAACTAACACAAGTTGGACATATATTTATGGACCATGCTGAAACAGCTATCTCTGAAATCGAACGGGCGAAACAAGCTGTCTATGAATTTCTTAATCCCGATACAGGAACGATTCGAATTGGATTTCCAAATAGTCTGGCCGCAAAAACATTACCTACTGTTATTTCAGCGTTTCGTAAAGAGCATCCCAGTGTCGGATTTCAATTAAGACAGGGGTCTGTTCAAGATCTTACAGATGCTGTTAGCAAAGGCGAAATTGATATTGCATTTGTCTCTCCTGTCCCGAAAGATCGTACGGATGTAGAGGGGCATATTTTCTTCACCGAGAAGCTGCTAGCACTCCTCCCTATTTCTCATTCCTTAGCTGATTATCCCATGCTTCGTCTCGGTCAGTTAAAGAACGAGCCGTTTGTATTATTCAGCTCTGGTTATGCTCTTCATCACCTTGTCACTTCAGCTTGTCATCAAGTAGGCTTTAAGCCACGTATCGCATTTGAAGGTGAGGATATCGATACGATTAAAGGGCTCGTTGCAGCTGGTCTAGGTGTTAGTCTCCTTCCAGAAATCACACTTTCTGAGCAGCTCCCTGGGGAAACAGTTAAGATCGAATTATCAGAGCCGAATGTGACTAGAACAGTTGGCGTCATTATACCTGAAGGAAGAGAATTAGCTCCTTCTGAACGGAAGTTTTTTGAGTTTCTCACCCACTTTTATGAAGTACTTAACCGTTTTGGACAATAAAAAAGCAAGAAGAAGAGCATTCTACTCTTCTTCTTGCTTTTCATATTTGTACTAATTTTCAACTGCTCTAGACGGCAGTTTTAGAAAGACTCCCAACACAAGACCAATTAGAAAGATAACTGAGCTAGCAAGATACATATGTTCATACCCATTTAAAATGATCCTGCGAACAGCATCAGTCATGGCACTTCCAGTAAATGTTGCAGCACCAGAAGTTGCGATGAATCCAGCTAGAATAACGGGACCAAGGGATGTTCCGACAGATCTGAACAAGCTTACGAGTGAGAGCGCAGCACTAGCCTCACGGTCTGGTGTTAATTCTAGAATAATGTAATTAAGCGGTGTTCCCATCGTAAATCCAATTCCAATTCCAGCTAGAACCATTCCGATAGAAAGTGTCACCCATCCTTCAGCTACATATACAAACACGAGCGACCCTAGCAAACTTAAAGAGAATCCAAGAAGTACGACCTGCTTCGCTCCCCATTTATCAAGTAGGACTCCACCAATAGGCGCCGCAAAACCTGATGCAACAGCTAAAATCGTCATAACATACCCTCCCTGCCCTCTTGATAAGGAAAGCATTATCTCTGAAAAAGAAGGCACAAAGATCATACTGATGATTCCAATACCAGTAATCGTTGAAATGAGGAGAGCTAGAATAATATTCCGATCTTTGAAGTAGCTTAATTTTATTATAGGATCTTTCGCTTTTTTCTCTACTTTAATAAGTGGATAAATGAGTACAAGACTTATTAGAAGTAGTGGCCATACTAGAAATGATTGGAGTGAATCAACAAACTCATTCGTATCAAGGTTTGTTAATCCCAAAAGTAATGAAATAATTACAAGTGATAGAACTACTGCACCTCCCCAATCGAGTGAAGGCTTTTTACTTTCAGTACGATCGTCTGGTAACTTAAGTCCCATGATAATAATCAATAGGGCAATTGGAATATTGATTAAGAAAATCCATCTCCAGCTCAACTGAGCAACAAAAAAACCGCCGACATTTGGACCTAGTATCGTAGCAATTCCAAACATCGCTCCAACTAGCCCAAGAGCCATCCCGCGTTTTTCTTTCGGGAAACTGCTTCCGATCACAGCGTTAGCAATTGGAATGATCCCGCCACCTCCAAGAGCTTGAATCGCTCTTCCTGTCAGTAGAAATGGCAATGACTGACTTAAACCAGCAATAAGAGATCCTATTGCAAATAAGAAGATACCAGTCAAAAAAATACGCTTCCTGCCAAATAAGTCAGCAAGTTTACCCACTATTGGCATACTTACAGCATAGACTAGCGTGTAAATTGTGACGACCCAGACCGTCCATTTTAGATCGATGCCAAGTTCCTCAATTAGCGTCGTTAACGCAGGGGATACAATTCCTGAATCAAGGGCACCAAGAAAAACTCCAAGTAAAAAAGTAATTAGTATAAACCGAAGCTGTTTATCCACGGCTCTCCATCTCCCTTACCGTTCATATGTGTATTATCACATATGAACAAGAAGAACTTCAACTATCTTGTTGAGTTAGGTACATTTAGTCCGGCCATAACATCTGTTCTAAATCAAAGTAATTTGTAACGTACATATCTGCACCAGTGGAATTATTTTGAAAAAGACATGTTTTCATTCCGACCTCTTTCGCCGGAAGGATATCGAGAACTCTATCACCTATCGCCAGATCCAGGCGATACTTATCATTAAGGTAATGATAAGAAGACGGGTCGGGTTTCCGCGGATAACCATCATCTCCCGCTACAAGTTCAGTAAAATAATGCTCCATATTAAAATGTTTTAGGATCGTAATGGCTTCTTCACGCGGCTTATGCGTCATAATTACATTCATTTCAGCTTTATTTAATACATTTTCTAATCCTTTAAATGGAGGCTTGTCATCTGGTGAAAGGGCATTATCCATTTCACGAAATTTCGTTACCTGCTCTTCAGATAATTGAAATACCTCAGTAGCATGGTGAAATGAGACTTTTAATTCTTTCAAAATATCGTCCTCTTTAATATGTGATGGAACTAGTTGTTTCATTACTTTAGTAAAAGCAGGATATGTATCAAACAGTGTTCCATCAAAATCCCATAAAATTCTCAAGTTCTTCACTCCTTTAGGTATGGCTATACTAGTTTATTCTGTTGATTTATGAATGGTTGCTCGAAGCGATTGGTCATCAAAAGGCATACATGAACCAAAGCTGTTCATGACGATGGTTTAGGTATATAAAAGCCGCTCATATGAGCGGCTCAGTCAATTAAAATTGTGTTTTCTCTTCAAGGAAGTTCTTCAATTCAGAAATTGGCATTCTCTTTTGTTCCATAGTATCTCGATCACGAATCGTAACTTGCTGATCTTCAACAGAATCAAAATCGAATGTAATCGCATATGGTGTACCGACCTCATCATGACGGCGGTATCGTTTACCAATCGAACCTGCTTCATCGTAGTCGACCATGAAGTATTTAGAAAG
Source organism: uncultured Bacillaceae bacterium (assembly GCA_963739655.1). GTDB lineage: Bacteria > Bacillota > Bacilli > Bacillales > Guptibacillaceae > Guptibacillus. The sequence continues at coordinate 21,991 of CAVUAW010000023.1, forward strand.
CTCCGCATGGACCGCTCTCGCCTCTTCAGAAAGCTTCTTAGAAAGTGGGAATACCGCTGCTTTAAATGGAGCGATTGCAGGATGGAAATGCATCACACTTCTTGACGTTCCGTCTTCAAGCTCTTGTTCTTCATAAGCTTCAATTAAGAAAGCAAGTGTGACTCTGTCCGCTCCGAGTGACGGTTCGATGCAATAAGGAATGTATTTCTCACCCGTTTGTTGGTCGTGGTAAGTAAAATCTTCATTGGAATGTTTCATATGTTGTTTCAAGTCATAGTCAGTCCGGGATGCTACGCCCCAAAGCTCACCCCAACCAAACGGGAATTTATACTCAATATCAGTTGTCGCATTACTATAATGAGATAACTCATCTTCTGCATGTTCGCGAAGTCGAATACTATCTTCACTTACACCCAGGTTAAGAAGCCAGTCCTTACAGTACTTTTTCCAATAGTCATGCCACTCCAACTCATCTCCCGGTTTACAGAAAAATTCAAGCTCCATTTGTTCGAATTCACGCGTACGGAAAGTGAAATTCCCTGGAGTGATTTCGTTACGGAAGCTTTTACCGATTTGAGCAATACCAAACGGTACTTTCTTACGCATAGAACGTTGCACATTCTTGAAGTTAACGAAAATTCCCTGCGCTGTTTCTGGACGAAGATAGATTTCACTTGTGCTTGATTTTGTAACACCTTGATGGGTTTTGAACATGAGGTCAAACTGACGAATTTCTGTAAAATCCTCACTGCCACATTCAGGACAAGTAATATTGTTTTCTTTCATTAAACGTTCCATCTCTTCGAATGAAAGACCGTCTGCAATCATGTCATCTTCATCAGTAGAAAGAGCATCTTCTATTAATTTATCAGCACGATGACGTGTTTTACAGCTTTTGCAATCAATTAGTGGATCATTGAAATTCCCTAAGTGACCTGAAGCCTCCCACGTTTTTGGATTCATTAAGATCGCCGCGTCTAAACCACTGTTATACGGAGATTCTTGAACGAACTTCTTCCACCATGCTCCTTTAATGTTATTTTTAAGCTCTACACCAAGAGGGCCGTAATCCCATGTATTCGCGAGGCCACCATAAATATCAGAGCCCGGGAAAATAAATCCTCTATGTTTCGATACAGATACAATTTGTTCCATCGATATGCTCATATCATTCTCTCCTTTTTATTCATTTTCTATCAATATAAAAAGCTCCCGACCCATGGACAAGAAATGTCCAGGGACGAGAGCTCATGCACCCGCGGTTCCACCCTAGTTGATGTCAGAAAGTACATCCACTTTAAGAAGAATAACTCCAGACTGCCGTTTCACCAGACCTTCTTTGGGCTTTCACTGTCCCCAAATCGCTAAGAGTAAGGTTTACCTGGTTACTATTCGTCCTTCATAGTTATTGTGATTATGTATGCAATTGATAAGACATATGATACAAAAAACAAATACCTAAAGTCAAGGAAAATCAGTTCAAATGGGTACGATCGTTTGATCATGGTTTGACACAAAACAGCTTCCCTTGTAGCTTTTGCATTGTTTTTTGAATTATGCGGATTCTGTAATAAATTATGTATGTTAAAATTCACAAAAAAAAACGATCGCATAGATCGTTCCATTATTTATGTACACTCGTAGTTGTTGTTTTTTTGTATTCGTTTAAGTATGCTCGTATCTCTTCTTTCTTAAGTCCAAGTTCTCTGGCAGCCCTCATGAGAATAACCCATTCTTGATCAAGTACTTTTTGAGGCATTATTTTTGCTATGGTCACTCTTTTCTCCTCCTTTATGGGTTTATCCAGGAGGACCAGCCGTCATCGTTGGAAAACCAACATTAGACCTGTGTCTTTGCGTCCCACCCTTTAAGATGGTTTGCCCTTTTCTGGAGAGTTCAGAAATGACACACTCCGACCAAATCCTTAAAAACACTGCAACTTTTAAGGGATTTTCGCTTTTTAAATTGAATATTGACGTTATATGCTATTAATATATCAGATACTCATAAAAAACTCAAAATATTTATTGATTTTTCTGAAAATATTTTTTCTAACATAAATTCACCTCTCACATACCCTATTGATAGTACCTTCGATTAAATTAATAAAGGAAGATTTCAAATGCAGAATACAAACATAGGAACAGCGTGGAGTGGTAAGCATGTGGTATTTATCCGTTGCAATCCCACCACTAACGAAGTCAACGGTTTCTATAAAAGTATCCATGCCCCTACTGAACCTCTTCATCCGTTGTGTAGTGAAACGCTCTCGATCTATTTATCTATCGGCTATTCGATTGCATATGTGCATTCGTTAATTGATGGTACGATTGAATATGTTTTAACAAAATAAGAGAAGGCTGCAGCCTTCTCTTATTTAAATTGACTTAAATATTCTTTTACTTGATCCGGGTTCTTCGTATTGGCGCTATGTAAATGGCCAATTTTTTCACCAGATTTATACACTAGCAGACTCGGAATTCCCATAACATCATTCTCTTCAGTTATTTCAGGAAATTGTTCAATGTCGATTTGAGCCCACGCCTTATCATCATGCTCCCTCATGATATCATCTATAAAGAAATCAAGACGTTTGCAGTCAGGGCACCAATTTGCTTCATATTTTAGAATCGATACCTTTTCATCGTTAATAAATGTTTGATAGGATTGGTTGTTTTCAATCTTCTTCACGTAAATCTCTCCTTTAGAATTAAGCCTGTGCTTTTATTATATCGAAAACACGACTAACTGTCTGTAAGGGGATTACGTTACTTCACAAAAAGCTAATAGAATTGTTACATTCTACTTTTAGTTCTAATCAATTACCGTCCTCTGCGAGACGGATTCCGGTATACTGCCAACGTTTATCTGGACCAAAAAAATTACGATAGGTCGGACGTATATGGGATTGAGAGGTAACACATGACCCACCTCTTAATATCATTTGACTACTCATGAATTTAGCATTGTACTCACCAAGCGCACCGTCAAGAGGTTTATTGCCAGGATAAGGCATCCATACGCCTTCTTTATTGGTCCTTCTTCCTCTTTTGTTGAAGCGATAGGAAGATAGAAACCATCTTCAACGAAGTTTCCCACAATGGGTTGCTCTCTTACAGCGACTTCCCACTCTGCTTCAGATGGACGTCTTTTACCAGCCCAGCTTGCTTAAGCTTCTGCTTCATAGTAAAAGCCCTATTTCTATTAAAAAAGGGAACTGTTCTTCTGTACCTGTCAAATGCAGCTGGAATACAACTTACCGTATGCAATACAAATCCCATAAGAAAAGACGCTACATTTACGTAGCGTCTTTTCTTATCCCTCGATCTAAGGCGCTGTTTTACCATCCGAATCTTTCTGATTATCTTTTTTTCCTTCAAGTTTATCCCATTTAATTGGTCTATTTAGATTTAATTTCTTTTTTAAGTTCAATAAACAATTGAAATGTCCAAAATACCATTTATCGAACTTCACCATATGAATGGTTTCCCAGTCCCTCATCTCCTTCGTACATCCATCACAATGTATTTCCATTGGAAGGCACTTCCTGTCTTCATTAGTTTTCTTTATTTATATTCAACTAAAGTAGATTGTGATTGGTCATTCGTACAAAAAAAGCGCATCACGTGGATGCGCTCATGCGAATTACTTTAAATTTTCCGGATTCAATGCTTGAAGTGCATCCGGAACAAATTTCCCATCCTTACGAATTAATTCATCATCGAACCAAATTTCTCCTCCACCATATTCAGGACGTTGAATCAATACAAGATCCCAATGAACAGAAGAATCATTGCCGTTAGGTGCTTCGTCGTAGGCTTGTCCAGGAGTAAAATGGAAGGATCCATCAATTTTTTCATCAAACAGAATATCCTTCATCGGTTCGCAAATGAACGGATTGACGCCAATTGCAAATTCTCCTATGAAACGTGCACCTTCATCAGTATTAAGAATCTGGTTTAACCGTTCAGTGTCATTCGCTTCTGCGTCGATGATTTTACCATTCTCGAAAGTAAGCTGCACATCTTCAAATACAAAACCATTGTATGGTGATGGCGTATTATAAGTGATCACACCATTCACACTATCTTTAACTGGTGCAGTGAATACTTCTCCATCAGGTATGTTAAGCTCACCAGCACATTTGACTGCAGGGATATCTTTGATTGAAAAGCTTAGATTCGTATCAGGTGATACAATTCGTACAGAGTCTGCCTGATTCATGCGGTCAACGAGGGCATCCATTGACTCACTCATTTTTGCATAATCCATTGTACAAACGTTGAAATAGAAGTCTTCAAATGCCTCTGTACTCATTCCAGAAAGCTGTGCCATCGATTCGTTTGGATATCTCATCACAACCCATTTTGTGTGTTTAACACGCTGGTTGCTATGAACTTTCGTTTTATAAATCTGATTGTATAAAGCCATTTTTGCATCAGGTACGTCAGAAAGTTCATTAATGTTAGATGAACCGCGAATACCGATATAAGCATCCATTTTCTCCATCTGATTCAGATCGATCTCAGCCCATTGACTAATTTGATCTTCGGTTGCATTCATCAAAAGCTCACGAAGAACCTGATTGTCTCGCAGGTTAACATGTGGAAAGCCGCCTGCTTTATGTACTTCTTTAACAATGCTGCGAACGAGTGAATTATTCACATCAAATGCTTCAATTAAGACATGCTCACCAGGTTGGATTTTTGTTGAATACTGGACTAATTTCTCGGAAAATTCTATTATACGAGAATCAAACATATTCTCCCTCTTTTCTTTTGAATACAAGTGTAATGATGTCTCTTCTATTATACGCTCACTTATGACTTTTCTTCAAACAATAAAAAACCGGGCATGAGCCCGGTTTCTTTACTTAATATCTTGATCGTATTCCATATAAATCACATGTGTTTTAAGATACTCGTTTACGCCATGCTTACCATCAGCACCGCCGATACCAGATTGACCCATACCAGCATGGAAACCTTGAACTGCTTCAAAGTTTTCACGATTTACATAAGTTTCACCATATCTTAGAACGTTCGAAGCTTTCATTACTTCATGCATGTTGTCACTAAATATGGATGAAGAAAGACCGTAGTCGGTGTCATTGGCCATTTCAAGGACTTTATCAAAGTCGCTATAAATGACAATCGGTAAAACTGGACCAAATATTTCTTCCTGGATCACGTTCATATCCTGAGAAACATCTGTGAGAACGGTTGGTTCAAAGAAAAAGCCTTTGTCACGGTCCACACGTTTCCCACCTGTTTTTACAACAGCTCCAGCTTTTACTGCATTATTCACCATTTCCTCAACAGAATCAATTTGCTGTTTGTTAGCAAGTGGCCCAATGTCACACCCATCTTCATTTAGAGAGTCACCGACTTTCGTATTTTTAAATGTTTCGGTAATTTTCGAAATGAAGTCTTCTGCAACATCCTCATGGACATAGACACGTTCAGCATTCGTACACGCCTGTCCATTGTTCGTGATACGGGAAGTTGTGATCTTCTCAACTGCAAGATCGACATTCGCGTGCTTTGTAACGATGGCAGGCGCTTTACCGCCAAGCTCAAGGTTTACTTTGGTGATGTTTTTAGCTGCGGCTTCCATTACTTTTGAACCAGCAGGATAGCTACCAGTTAAGCTAATCATCTGAACATCAGGCGACGATGCAAGAGGCGTGCCGATGTCTGAACCTTTACCGGTAACTAAGTTAAATACGCCTTTAGGTACACCAATGTCATGGATAATGCTAGTTAGCTCGCACGCCGTATTCGGAGTAAACTGACTTGGTTTAATAATAATCGGACAGCCTGTTACAAATGCAGGTGCCACTTTTCGAGCGAAAATAAACATCGGGAAGTTCCATGGAACAATTCCACCAACAATTCCAATCGGTTTTTTGAAAACAAGAATGTTCTCATTAGGTCGATCACTTGGAAGTACTTCCCCTTCGTATCTTCTTGCCCAACCGGCCATATAGCGGAAATAGTCAATCGTTATTTCCACTTCTGCCTTTGATGCGTCAACTGTTTTTCCATTTTCTTCAGTTAACATGTTAATAAACGTTTCTTTTTTCTCTTCTACCTTATCTGCAATTTTGTATAAGTATTCAGCTCGTTCAATTGATGGTTTCTTTTCCCAATCTCTTTGAGAAGCTTTGGCGGCTTCAATTGCACGCTGCACATCTTTTTCATCACTTTTCGGGATTCGTGAAATCACTTCTTCTGTAGCTGGATTGATAACTTCGACCGTTTCTTCAGAGTGATTATTTATAAATTCACCATTAATATAATTTTGATAGCTTTTCACTTGAAAGACCTCCTACATAGTGTTGAAGAACTGTTCCCAAGTTAGCTATATCCTTAAACATATGATCACACATTCAAACAGTTTCTTTCGCTAAAGCCCTCTTTTCAAGCCAATTTTCAAGCTCATTATGCCGCATTTTCATATCTTGATAACCTTGATTATATAAGGACGTTAATCGCAATTGGGACTTTTCGATTCGCGCTACTTCTAAGGGTGTAGAAGGTTGAATGATAAAATAATCTTCACGATTTGCTTCAATATGATCGAGGGTTTGGTTGTAGTGAATGTATCTAGATGTAATTGCTTTTGCCAGTGCAGGATTTTTTCGGTAAAGACGTTGTACCATCCAAGATAACCTTGATTTCTGCTTTCGATAACCTTCATTACGAGTCAAAATGACAACGTGACTATGATTACCATCCGCTTCTGATTTATAGACAGGAATAGGATCTGTAATGCCCCCATCAAGGTGGAAACGGTTGTAAATTTCAACGGGTGGCGCCATAAACGGCAGCGAGCTCGATGCTCTTAAGATCGAAAGAATTTGTTCACCATCCTCTTTCTTATTAAAATAATAAGGTTTACCTGTTGAAATATCTGTTGTGCCAATTACAAATTGTTCCGTTGCATTGGCAAATGTATCAAAGTCAAACGGAACATGTGTAGAAGGAATTTCATTAAAGATTAAATCCATCCCAAAGAGCTGTTTTTTACGAATTAAATTTTTGTAGGAAATATACTCTGGATGATTCACATAATCAATGAGCACTGTGCGGTTTCTTCCATTTTGTCTTGAAAGGTATGATGCTGCATTACACGCCCCTGCAGATACGCCAATCACATACGGAAAGTATAAGTTATGTTCCATCATGTACTCTAAAACTCCCGCTGTGTATACCCCTCTCATACCTCCGCCTTCTAATACAAGTCCTACTGAATCCATAATATAAGTCCCCTTTTTAATCATCTACTATAAGTTTACTGGAGATGGAAAAGAACCTCAAGAAGGCAACCTTAGCTTAGAGTAATTTCAATCTAGAGAACAAAAAAACTCCCTGCATCTAGCAGGAAGCTCGTTATTCCTCACGCTCTTCATTCTTGATTGTCTTGTGCCCTGTGGAGGCTTCATGCGGAAATTTTGTTTGGTCTGCTTGCTTTGGACGTTGTCGTTCCATTCCTTTTTTCTTATGGTCAAATGCTTTACCTCTACCCACGCTCTCCCTCCTTTCATCAGTCGATAGTATCTCTCATGGTAGATGTCCTATCCTAAAAAAATGAAAAAAGATTGTATAGAAAGAAAGTAATGCGGCCATCATAGTTAGTGAAGAGGGAAGAACAAAAGTGAATAAGGATAAACGGCAACGTCAGGAGATGGTCGCGTTGAACTACTCAGTTGGTAAAACAAGGCTCTAACAACTTTCGATAGAAAGAGGTGTCTCCAAAAGACAATTCACCGTTCTACCCCACCGCTTGTTTAGCATAAGCTAATAACTTCCTTCTTCATGAGGGTCTTATCCTACGGATAGGGCCCTCTATTCGTTTATGCAAACTGAACATGCTCATGTGCCAGTTCAATCTGAATAGCAATTTGCTCAGGCGAAGTTCCCCCATAGCTTTTTCTTGCATTCATGACGTTCGCAGGTTTTAAGATGTCGAATACATCTTCTTCAAATAATGGGGTAAAGTCTTTATACTCATCTAGTGTCAAATCAAGCAAATACTTCTGATGCTGAATACTGTACAGAACAATCTTCCCGATCATTTCATGTGATTCCCGAAACGTCATCCCTTTGTTCACTAAATAATCAGCAATATCGGTCGCATTTGAATAATCCTCATTCACCGCTTGCTTCATATTTTCCGTTTTTACCATCATTGTCTCAATCATAGGGGCAAGAAGTTGGAGTGCGCCGTCAAGCGTCTTCGCTGTATCGAACATCCCCTCTTTATCTTCTTGCATGTCTTTGTTATAGGCAAGAGGTAATCCTTTAAGAACGGTTAATAAACTGAATAAATTTCCGTATACTCTTCCCGTTTTGGCACGTAGTAATTCAGGAACATCCGGATTTTTCTTCTGAGGCATAATACTTGAACCTGTGCAGAACGAGTCATCCAGTTCAATAAACTGAAATTCTTGACTGCTCCAGATCACCATTTCCTCAGATAAGCGAGACATATGCATCATAAGCATCGAGGCGTTCGATAGAAACTCAAGAATAAAATCACGATCACTGACCGCATCCATACTATTTGGATAAACAGCTTCGAAACCGAGCAATTCAGCAGAACGATGACGATCGATCGGAAACGTTGTACCAGCCAGTGCACCAGCGCCAAGAGGCGACATATTCGTACGTTTTAAACTATCCTCGAACCTCCCTTTATCACGCTCAAACATCCAGAAATAAGCAAGCATATGATGTGCAAATGAGACAGGTTGTGCACGCTGCAGATGCGTATAACCGGGTAAAACTGTCTCCACGTGAGTCTCTGCCTGTTTTAGAATGGCTTGTTGAACGGCTTCAATATGTGAAATAAAAAGCTTCACCTTTTTCGAAAGGTACATATGCATGTCAGTTGCAACCTGGTCGTTACGACTTCTCCCTGTATGGAGCTTTCCACCGACTGGTCCTATTTCCTCAATCAGTGCCTTCTCGATATTCATATGAATATCTTCCTGAGCGACATCATAGTCGAACTCTCCTGATTGAATATTCTTAAGGACTATATTCAGTCCGCGTTTGATTTCTTCCATATCCTCAGAACTAATCACGCCACATTCACTAAGCATCTGAACATGGGCCAGACTGCCTTCGATATCTTCCTCTGCTAGTTCTTTGTCATACTGGATTGAAGCTGTATATTCTTCTACAAGCTTATTCGTATCTTTCGTAAAGCGTCCTCCCCAAAGCTTAGACACACTAACATCTCCTTATTGATGAACTTTTTGCTTTTTATGCACTTCTGCGTTCACTTTCGTCGGTAATCCCCACAGTTTGATGAAGCCAACCGCTGCTTCGTGATCAAAAAGATCTCCTTTTAGATACGTCGCAAGTTGTTCATTATAGAGAGAGTTGTCTGACTTACGTCCAACTACTGTGTTCGATCCTTTATGAAGTTTCAGACGAATCTTACCACTTACTACTTTCTGTGTTTCGTTAATAAAACCTTCAAGCGCCTGACGAAGTGGTGAATACCAGAGACCATCATAAATAAGTTTTGATAGTTGCTGGTCGATCGTTGTTTTGAACTGTGATACTTCACGTGTATGGGTTAAAAACTCTAACTCTTTATGTGCATTGATTAAGATCAGTGCTCCTGGATTTTCATAAACTTCTCTTGATTTAATTCCTACAAGACGATTCTCGATATGATCAATACGTCCGATCCCATGGACACCGCCGATTTCATTTAACTTTTCTATAAGATCAACTAATCCCATCGTTTCACCATTGAGTGCTGTTGGGCACCCTTCTTCAAAATCAATTTCGATGTATTCCGGCTCATCTGGCGTAAGATGAATCGGTGCTGTCCAGTCAAATGCTGCTTCGGGAGCTTCAGCCCAAGGATCCTCAAGAACGCCCGCTTCACAAGCACGGCCCCAGATGTTCGCATCGATCGAAAATGGGTTATCTAATTTAACAGGAACCGGGATCCCTTTCTCTTCCGCATAGGCGATCTGTTCGTCACGCGTCATTCCCCATTCACGAACAGGAGCGATCACTTTCAAGTCCGGATTCAACGCTTGAATCGATACTTCAAAGCGAACCTGATCATTTCCTTTTCCGGTACATCCGTGTGCGACTGCCGTAGCTCCTTCACGTTCAGCTGCTTCTACTAAAAGCTTCGAAATGAGGGGACGTGACAGTGCAGAGGATAGCGGATATTTCCCTTCGTATAACGCGTTTGCTTTTAATGCAGGTAAAAGGTAGTTCTCAGCAAGAAGTTCCTTCGCTTCAATCATATAGGCTTTTGAGGCGCCAACTTTAAGCGCCTTATCCTTGATCGTTTCGAGATCCTTCCCTTCCCCTACATCAAGTCCAAGCGCAATAACTTCATATCCGTATTTTTCCTCTAACCACTTTATCGAAATGGAGGTATCAAGTCCTCCGGAATAAGCAAGAATGATTTTCTCTTTTGCCATGTCATCCACTCCTTACGTTTTGTATTAATATATATGATAACGTATATTTATTCAAAATGCACGAAAAAAATTTAACTTTTTAATAAAAGTTTTAAAAGCGCTTTTTGAGCGTGGAGACGATTCTCTGCTTCCTGGTATACAACTGAATGAGGTCCATCGATAATTTCCGCTGTAACCTCTTCTCCTCTATGGGCTGGAAGACAATGCATAAAGATGTAATTTTCATGAGCGTTTATACATAACTCCTCATTTACCTGGTAAGGTTCGAATACACCCTCACGCTCTGCTTGCTCGTCTTCTTGCCCCATACTCGCCCACACATCTGTAATGAGAACATCTGCATCTTTTGCTGCTTCAAGTGGATCAGCGGTCACTTGGATGACCGAACTATTTTTTTTAGCCACTTCGTTTGCTTTCGCTACGATCACTTCATCAGGTTCATATCCTGGAGGACAAGCAATTGTAAAATGCATACCAACTTTCGCTGCACCTTCGATCAATGAATGTGCCACATTATTTCCATCACCGAAGTAAGCGACTTTCAAGCCTTGAAGCTGACCTTTATGCTCAATGATCGTTAATAAATCTGCGAGAATTTGAGCCGGATGGTGTGTATCTGTTAATCCATTTATGACGGGAACGGAAGAAGCCTTAGCAAAACGCTCAATTGTCTCATGACCAAAGGTACGAATCATTACCCCATCAAGGTAACCTGCTAGCACATTGGCCGTGTCTTCAACCGTCTCTCCTCTTCCAAGCTGAATGTCTTTTGAGCTTAGAAACAACGCATGACCTCCAAGCTGAAGCATCGCTACTTCAAAAGATACACGTGTTCTTGTCGATGACTTTTCGAAGATCATACCAAGGACTTTCCCTTTTAACTCTTCATGTGGAATCCCTTCCTTTTGAAGCTTTTTCAACTTTTCAGCTTCTTTCAAAAGATAGTGGATTTCCTCACTGCTCAGTTGATCGATCGTAAGGAAATCTTTCCCCTTCATTCCTTCTGCGATTTCGTTTTGTGGTTGCTGCACTGATTGAATCATCAAATCACCCTTCCTGTCCGATTGTAGTTTGTTTCATTAGGTGCCAATTTTGTAGACTGTTCACTTCAAGCGTTTTTAAGCCATCTAAATCCATTAGCTGAAGCGTGTCAATATGTGTAAAACAAGGGATTTTATATCGTGTAGCCAGCGCTCGCATCTGAAAACCTGAACGTTCTTTTTCTCTTCCGGTCGTTGGAATCGATATCACCGCACTAAGATCGTCTTTCATAAGCGCTTCTACTTCTTGCAAATCTTTGCGAACAGCGAACGATTGAATCCCCTTTTCATTTAGAAATTCAGCTGTACCTGGTGTTGCGTAAATAGTGACACCTTTATGCTTAAGCTTCATTAAAGCATTACAAGCTGCTTCCTTATGTTCTTCACTAACGGAACATAGAATCGATGAAGCTGGCTTATTAGGATCCCAAGTTGATAAAACCGCTTTTCTTAAGGCTTCTTCCGTTGTTTTAGCTATGGCAAGCACTTCTCCTGTTGACTTCATCTCTGGCCCAAGCACATGATCAACGTTTTTTAACTTTCCATTTGAGAAAATAGGAAACTTCACTGTGTAATATGGTTTTTCTTCTAATAAACCAGTTGCTTCTAATGAGCCTGATTGTAACTGTGCCTTAATCGCCCATTCCACCATTGGTACATTCGTAACTTTGCTAATGACTGGAACAGTTCTTGAAGAGCGTGGATTGATTTCAAGAACATAAATCACATCATGATCAATGACAAATTGTATATTCATTAAGCCACGACATTCGAGCGCTTGTGATAGCTTCTCAGCATATCGTGTAATCGTTTCTTTCTGCTTTTTTGTAATGGAAAGAGGAGGGTAAATCGCTGTGCTATCACCAGAATGAACGCCTGCTCGTTCTAGGTGCTCCATAATACCAGGGATCGCGATATCTTTTCCATCACATATCACATCAACTTCACATTCAATCCCTTCCACAAATCGATCCAGAAGGAATGGCCACATTTTCTTTGAACTTCCTTCTAACTTTTGCGTGTATCGTTTCAGTTCATCCATATGGCGGAAAATAAACATATTTTGCCCGCCAATCACATAAGACGGTCTTACAATGATTGGGAAGCCTAAGTCACCTGCAAGCTTCTCCATTTCCTCTGGCTGATAAGCCATCTTTCCTTCAATGTAAGGAATCGAAAGAGAATCTAACAATTGATAAAATTGATCTCGGTCCTCCACTTTATTAATATTCTCTACCGGGGTACCAAGGATAGGAATTCCTCGTTCATGCAACTCCTCCGCTAAATTAACTGCAGTTTGACCACCAAATTGTACGGCCACTCCAACAATATGCTCTTTATCAATGACACCGAGCACATCTTCAAGTGATAGTGGCTCAAAATACAGGCGATCCGCAACGCTATAATCTGTACTTACTGTTTCCGGGTTATTATTCATAACCACTGCGCGATACCCTAACTTCTTCACCGCCAGTGCCGCGTGAACAGAACAATAATCAAACTCAACCCCTTGACCAATTCGAATCGGACCTGAACCAAGAACGAGGATAGCTGGATCAGTGTGCTGTTCCACTTCATCGCTTCCTAAATAAGTAGAATAGAAGTAAGGAGTGATAGCTTCAAATTCACCCGCACATGTATCAACCTGCTTCATTCCTCTGTTAATACCAGTCTTTTTACTGATTTCGATAATAGAGTCGATCGTTTTTCCAGTAGCCTCAGCAATAAAGACATCACTGACGTTTAGTTGTTTTACTTTTATTAACAATTCTTCAGAAAGTTCCGTTTGATTCATAATCTTCATTTCCGCTTCAACTACTCGCTTCACTTTATGAAGGAACCAGCTATCAATCGCGGTTAGTGCTTTAACACTCTCTACAGAATAACCTCTTCGAAAAGCTTCACTAATGAAAAAAAGTCTTTCATCTGTTGGCGACTTTAACTGTTCATTTATATATTCGTTACTGAACTTCTCGTAAAAAACGTCTGTCAGAGAGTGATGACCACTCTCCAAAGAGCGAATTGCTTTGTTTAAAGCTCCTTCAAAGCTGCGATCAATCGCCATTACTTCTCCAGTTGCTTTCATCTGCGTTCCAAGTACGCGGTCACCTTCAGGAAATTTATCAAAAGGGAATCTCGGTATTTTGACCACTAGATAATCAAGAGCAGGTTCAAACGCTGCATACGTCGTACCAGTAATCGGGTTTGGAAGCTCATCTAGTGTATAGCCGATCGCACATTTTGCAGCCATACGGGCAATCGGATAACCCGTTGCTTTTGAAGCCAATGCAGATGATCGACTGACCCGAGGATTCACCTCGATGATGTAATAGTCGTTTGATTCAGGATTTAATCCAATTTGGATGTTACAGCCTCCAATAACATCAAGTGACCGGATCACTTTCAATGATACGTTTCGAAGCATCTGGTATTGGTAATCATTTAACGTCTGAGATGGTGCTACTACAATGGAATCGCCCGTATGAATGCCAACAGGGTCCATGTTTTCCATGTTACAGACGATCATGCACGTATCGTTTTCGTCACGCATCACCTCATATTCGATTTCTTTCCAACCAAGCATGCTTTTTTCTATTAGTACCTGGTGGATTGGGCTTAACGAAAGACCACGGTCTACAATTTCAAGTAAGGCGGAGTCATCCGCTGCAAATCCTCCTCCTTCGCCTCCCATCGTATAGGCAGGACGAACCATGATCGGATAACCAATTTCTCGAGCAAATGTTAACGCCTCTTCCCTTTTCACTGCAATTTTCGATTCAGGAACGGGCTCGCCGATATCAAGCATCAGCTGCCTAAACTTTTCACGATCTTCACCATTTTGAATCGATTCAACCGATGTGCCAAGAAGCTCCACATTTAACTTCTCTAAAATCCCCTGTTCATAAAGCTTCACCACAAGATTTAAACCGGTTTGGCCACCAAGCGAGCCTATGATGCCATCAGGTTTTTCTTTTTTGAGGATTTCTTCTACATACGGAAGTGTCATGGGTTCCATATAGACATGGTCAGCAATCGATGAATCCGTCATAATAGTGGCCGGATTGCTATTAATTAAGACGACCTCAATTCCCTCTTCTTTCAGGGCAAGGCAAGCCTGAGTACCTGCATAATCAAATTCTGCTGCCTGACCAATTACAATCGGTCCAGATCCTAAAATCACTACTTTTTTTAACTCTTTACGTAAAGGCATAGTGTTGGTCTCCTGTTCTAGTTATCTGGTTCATAAAATCATCGAATAAAAAGGCTGTATCCGAAGGTCCCGCGTGCGCCTCAGGGTGGAACTGTACAGATTGAATGTTGTAATGCTGATGTTTCAATCCTTCAACGGTTCCATCATTTAAATTAATAAATGTTAGCTTGAACCCAGTTTTTTCTAAGCTTTCCTCTACAACTTCGTATCCATGGTTTTGAGAAGTGATAAATACTTTCCCCGTTTTCATGTGCTTTACTGGGTGATTCGATCCTCTATGACCGAACGTAAGCTTTCGAGTCGAAGCTCCGTGAGCAAGAGCGAGAAGCTGATGACCAAGACAAATCCCGAAAGTTGGATATTTTTCACTTATAAGCCGGATCGTCTCAAAAGTTGAAGATAATGCTTCAGGATCTCCAGGACCATTGCTTAACACGACACCATCCGGCTCTAATCCGACAACCTGCTCAATTGTGGTATCAAAGGGCGTTATCGTTACAGCACAACCAAGAGATTGAAGGGACGTAAGAATTGATTTCTTATACCCATAGTCCATTAGCACAATATGTGGCCCTTCACCTGGATAATGTGTTTTTTCTTTCACTGAAACAGTTGGAACATACGATTTGTCTGATTTCCATTCAACGTTGTTTTCAGGAAGCTCCGCCGTTATTTTCCCTTTCATAGTGCCGTGATTCCGTAGGATTTTAACGAGCGCTCGTGTATCTACACCTGTTAAAGAAGGGATCTCATTCTCCAACAGACCATTTGAAAATGATCCAGTTGCTAAATAATGACTCGGTGCTTCACACTGTTCTCCAGTTACAACACCATGAAGATGAAGATGCTCACTTTCTTGATCTAAGTCATTTAACCCGTAATTACCGATTTGCGGATAGCAAAATACAATGATTTGGCCAGCGTAAGAAGGATCCGTTACAATCTCTTGATAACCGGTCATGCTTGTATTGAAAACAACTTCACCCGAAGCTTCTAAAGCTCCTATTAGATCGCCTTCAAACACTGCTCCGTTTTCTAATACAAGATAGCCCTTTTTCATGCTATATTCTCCTCTTCTGTTGACTTAAAAACGGCTGTTAGTTTCTCCAGAAATTGCTCAACTTCTTTTTTACTCACATTTAATGGCGGAAGAATTCGAACGACGGTAGGTCCTGCACTCAAAACGAGGACTTCTTTTTCTCTAAGCTTACTTACGAATGGCACAGCATCTGTCACTTCAATCCCTAATAGTAAACCTAACCCTCTCACTTCTTTAATGGATTTGCACTGCCCCGCTAGATTCTTCAATTCACTTATTAAAAACTCTCCCATTTCTTTAGCATTGTTTAATAATAAAGCGACCTCTTTTACTGTTTCAGTCGCAGCGGCAGAAGCAAGTGGGTTCCCACCAAAAGTACTACCGTGAGTACCTGGACCAAATGTAGACGCAACGCTTTCCTTCGCTAGCATCGCACCGATCGGAAATCCTGATCCAAGTCCCTTCGCAAGTGTCATAATATCAGGTTCAAATCCATATTGTTCATGAGCAAATAACGTTCCAGTGCGTCCCATGCCGGTTTGCACTTCATCCACTACAAGGAGTATGTTGTTGGCCTTACAAATCGAAACAAGCTGTGAGATCCATTCTTGATCTGCTGGTCGTACGCCACCTTCTCCCTGGACGAGTTCAAACATGACAGCTGCTGGTTTTAGTTCTTCGATTTTTGATAGACTTTCAAAATCGTTGTACGGAAAGTATTCAAAACCGGGTAACATTGAACCAAATCCTTCTTGAAGATTCGTTTGGGCAGTTGCAGAAAGGGCCCCAAGTGTCCTCCCGTGGAAGGACTTCATAAATGTTACAATCGTTTCTTTACCGCTCCATTTTCGAACGAGTTTAATAGCTGCTTCATTCGCTTCCGTTCCACTATTACAGAAAAACGCTTGATCAAAACAGCTATTAGCTGTCAGTTGTTCAGAAAGCTCTTGTTGTTTTGGTATGTGATATAAATTAGAACAATGCCAGAGGAGATCAAGCTGTTCTGTAATGGCATTTTTGATTGCTTTAGGCTGATGACCGAGATTGCAAGTCGCAATACCTGATGTAAAATCAAGATACTTCGTTCCATCTTCACCATATAGGAAGCTACCTTTCCCCTTCACCGCCGTGATTGGAAGTCGATTATACGTATTCATGATGCTTGGTTGAGACGTTTTAATTAGTGACATTTTCGATCTCCTTTCGAACAATCCGTGTTCCAATAGATTCATGTGCAACGGCTTTTAGCAGGGCATTCTCTTCTCGACCATCAAGAATAATGACAGATGAGACTTCATCTGAGAGAGCGGCAAGCGCTCCTTTCACTTTCGGGATCATTCCTCCAAAAATCGTCCCTTCAGCAATTAAACTTGTAATCTTACGTTTATCTAGTGTTCTGAAAACAACATTTTTTCCATCGATTTCTTCATACACCCCCGGCGTATCACTTACGAGACAAATGTCTGCATGCAGTGCCCTAGCAACGGCTGATGCGGCTTCATCTCCATTAATGTTAAGGGACTCACCAGCTTCATCCATACTTATTGGAGAGATAACGGGTATGTATCCAGCATAAGAGAGCTGTTCAATTAAGGATTTGTCTACATGAGTGACCTCTCCAACTCGGCCAAGTTCTTCTACCGATTGTTTGCATGTAAACATTTTTCCATCTAAACCGCTGATCCCAACGGCTTTTGCTCCAGCACGGTAGATTTTTCTCACGAGCTGTTTATTTACCTTACCGCTCAGTACCATTTCGACCGTATCGACCATCTCATCTGTTGTGACACGCAAGCCATCTACAAACGTTGTCTGAATCGATAGCTTATCAAGGACCCCTGAGATTTCAGGACCTCCACCATGAACGAGGACGGGATGATACCCTTGTTTTTTCATAGCTACTAGATCAAGGTAGAATTCATCTGGAAGCTGATTCAAAATACTTCCACCACATTTAATAACAAAATACTTTTTACTACGTTCTATAGGAGGCATTGATTCTGACATAATCATAAGAAAGGTCACACCCCCAAGCTGTTGCCGCTTCGTTTCCTTTATGCAGATCAATATAAATATGAATGTTCTCGTTTTCTAAATAAGTTTTTGCTTCTTCCTCACTAAATTTCGTTGTGATCCCATGATCAACTACGTTAATCGGACCAAGGGAAATGGAAAGGGAATCTTCTTCGACAGATTCACCGCTGTAACCGATAGCACAGACGATGCGTCCCCAGTTTGCGTCCGTTCCATAAATCGCTGTTTTCACAAGACTTGAACCAACGACAGACTTTGCAATGGCTTTCGCTCCATTTTCTGTTTGGGCACCCTTTACGTGGACTTCAACGAGTTTTGTTGCGCCTTCGCCATCTTTTGCGATCAATTTGGCTAACTGCTGGCAAACGTACTCAAGTGCGCTTAAGAAGATTTCCCAATCAGGATGGCTTTCTGATAACTCTTCATTCTCAACCTGACCGTTCGCTAAGAGAAGAACCATATCATTGGTACTCGTTTCACCGTCTACTGTGATCATATTATAAGTGGTATCAGTTACTGAGCTTAGCGCTGACTGAAGTGCGGTATTTTCTACTTTGGCATCAGTCGTTACGAATGCTAGCATCGTCGCCATGTTTGGCTTGATCATTCCGGAGCCCTTCGCTGCGCCACCAATTGTAATGTCCTTTCCATCGATCTCACAAGTTACTGCTACCTGCTTCGTTATCGTATCCGTTGTAACTATGGCTTCAGCAAAATCTTTGCCACTTGTTTTTGCTACATAATTTGGAATTTGATGAATACCTTCTTTAATGGCTTCCATCGGCAGATACTCTCCAATTACTCCAGTAGAAGTAACAGCCGTTTCCGTTTCTTTCAAACCCATCACAGCTGCGAATTGCTTACGCATTTCATATGCATCCTCAAGTCCCTGCTTTCCTGTAAACGCATTGGCGTTTCCTGAGTTAACAATCAGTCCCTGGAGTTTGCCACCTACTAAACTTTCTTTTGTTACTTTTAACGGAGGTGCTTGAAATGTATTCATTGTAAATACTCCTGCAGCATTCGCTGGTACAATGGATTTGATCCAGCCAAGGTCCTTACGTTTTCGTTTCAAACCTGCATGAAATCCACCTGCTTCAAATCCTTTTGGGGAAGAAACCGTGCCATCTTTTAACGTTGTAAAAAGTGCTTCACTTACTGTTGATGTTGCCAAAACATTCAACCCTTTCGTTTACTAGATTTATGGAAATACTGGGGATAATGCAAGGCCTGCTGTCTCAGGGTAACCAAATCGTAGATTCATATTTTGTACCGCTTGACCTGCTGCTCCTTTCATCAAATTATCGATCACCGATATGATCGTTAAACGATTTGTTCTCGAATCAACTGATAGCCCAATGTCACAATAGTTGGAACCAGAAACATTTTTCGTTGATGGCCACTTTCCTTCAGACATGACTCGGATAAATGGATGATTTTCATAATTTGATTGGTAGAGTTTAATCACTTCTGCTTCTGATATTTCTTCACGCAAATTAACATACATGCTACACATCATTCCTCGAGTGAGCGGAACAAGATGAGTAGAGAACGTTACCTTTACATCTTGATCAATTTGATCGGAGATGATTTGTTCAATTTCAGGAATATGTTGATGCTTGCCAAGTTTATATGCGGATACATTCTCATTTACTTCAGAGTAATGGGCTGCAAGACTCGTTCTACGTCCTGCCCCAGAAAGGCCCGACTTTCCATCGATGATTAATGATTCTGGATCGCCCCAACCTTCTTGAAGGATCGGAAGAATGCCAAGAAGCGTTGCTGTTGGATAACATCCAGGGTTGGCAATCAGGTTCGCCTCTTTGATATCTTCTGAGTAGTATTCCGATAATCCATATATCGATTGTGTTAAAGCTTCATCAGGTGGGGAAGAATGGTTATACCATTTCTCGTATGAATATCCATCCTTCAATCGAAAATCTCCGGATAGATCGATCATTGGAACACCTTTCTCGAGAAGCGTTGGGATAGATTGACTACTAATTCCAGCTGGTGTAGCGAAGAAGATAACATCCGATTCTTCAGCTAGTACATCAGCGTCTAGCGGTTCAAATTGACTTACTTGTATATTCGTGAGATGCGGGAAAACTTCATGTACATTAGATCCAGCGTTGGATGGAGATACAATTGTATTTATGTCTACTTCAGGATGACTAAGCAATAAGCGGATTAACTCAAGCCCGCTATATCCGCTAGCACCTACAATACTTGCTTTCACTTTTTCCACTCCCTCATTCTATTCTTATTGAATGATTATACATATGTAAGTATATATATACAACCGCTTTTTTTATTTATTTTCAAACTTTTACAAAATAAAAACGCACACTCTATTTGTAGAGCGTGCGCAAACTTATTTTTTATCAAACTCAAACGAGATCTTTTTATCGGATGAACTCCAGACTAACGTTGCATCAAACGTCCCTTTTTTGCTTTTTAATCCTTTAATGACATTTGTTTTTCCATCTTTCAGAAGTTTTTTGGCATTCGTTTGCGAGATGGGTTTTCCGAGAATTCTTTTTGAAATCGTGAACGGACACTTTGTTTTTGAATAGTTGCTGCAACCGTATAGTTTCCCTTTATCAATGACTTCTGCACCACATAGGGGACATAGTCCGATTTTTTTACCAAGCGCTTTTTTGGATACGGTAGAGGCCTCGATTTTCACGTCCTTCAAATCCCAGGATCCAGAAGCTTCAATTGCATCTGATGTTAGTTTTGCAGCGAGTTTCTTAACTGATTCCATAAACATCTGTGGTGAGGCTTCACCACTTCCGATTTGCTTCAATCGTTGTTCCCACTTTGCTGTCATTTCAGGACTAGAAAGAACAGCATCACCTATGGAATCAATGAGTAGCATCCCCTTCTCAGTAGCAAATACCTGGTTCTTGACAACATCGATGTACTTACGGTCCTTCAACATTGTAATGATTCCAGCTCTTGTCGCCTCCGTTCCTAGACCTTCCGTATCCTTCAAAATCTTCTCAAGCGATTCATCGTCCAAATGTTTGCCTGCGGTTTTCATCATCGTGATTAACTGTCCTTCAGTAAAACGTTTGGGTGGCTGAGTTTTTCCTTCGGTGACTTCTGAAGATACAACTTTTCCTTGCTCGCCTTTTTCAATAGCGGGTAGCTCTTCATCCTTTTGACTCGATGGAATGATCCGTTGCCATCCCTCCTGAATACGCACCTGTCCTTTTGACTGAAAAGCAGCACGATCATCAACCAATGTAATCAGTGTTGTGTAGTCGACAATCGCTGCTTCCTCATGAGCAGCTAAAAGGCTTCTTGCAATCAAATCATAAATTTTGGCTTCATCACCTGGTAATTTATCAAGGTTAGGTACCTGCTCAGTTGGAATAATAGCATAGTGATCGCTAACTTTCGCAGCGTTCACAAATCGTTTATCATTTAGAAGCGAGTCACGCTTTAATGGAAAGAAATCTTTGTATGCCTGCTGCTTCTGCAATTTTGTTAAGATAGAAGGAAACTCTGCTGCCTCATCTTTTGTAACAAAGCTGGAGTCACTTCGTGGATAAGAAATATTTCCCTTTGTGTAAAGCTTTTGAGCAATATCGAGTGTTTTCTTCGGTGAAAATTTATACTTCTTGTTTGCGGTCGATTGAAGAGAGGATAGTTGATAAAGAAATGGAGGTTTGTATTGCTTTCGTTCCTTCTTTACATCACTCGCAAGACAATCCTTCTTCTCACAAAACTGAGCGATTGCTTTAGCCATGTCTGGAGAATCTACACGAGTTTGATCATCCTTAATCCATTTTCCTACAATGATCTTCCCGTTATAATCAAATTTGCCTTTGACTTCCCAGAATGGTTCGGATTTAAAATTTGCAATCTCTTTTTCTCTCTGCACAACTAGAGCGAGAGTTGGCGTTTGAACCCTACCTGCAGAGAACACATCCTCAACACCTTTTTGTTTAAAAAGAAGGGTATAGACACGCGAAGCATTGATTCCAACGACCCAATCAGCACATGATCTAGCATAGGCTTCGTAATAGAGGTTTCGCGTATCCTTTTCATCCCGAAGTGCTCTAAATCCTTCTTTGACTGCACGTTCTGTCAGGGAAGATATCCAGAGCCGTTTCATCGGTTTTTTACACCCCGTCTGATTCAGGATGGTACGCACGATAAGTTCACCTTCTCGTCCAGCATCACCAGCATGAATGATCGATCCGACTTCTTTCTTTGTAACAAGCTCTTTAATGATTTTGAACTGTTTCCATTTTCCTTTTGTTACTTGATATTCGAATTGCTTCGGAATCATAGGAAGTGTTTGAAGAGACCACTTCTTCCATGATGTTTCATAAGTCTCTGGCGGTACAAGCTCACATAAGTGCCCAACCGCCCATGTCATATAGGCTCCTTCCGGAAAATCCGGATTTGGTTTTATGTAGATATATCCCTGCTTCTTCTCTGTTGGATAGGGTGCGGCCAGACGGGTACCCTGATCTGGCTTCTCCGCGATAATACATACAGCTGCCAATCAAAACATTCCTCTCTGAAAATGATGCCATTTCTCTATAAGTATATCGTACACCCGATCGTATATGGTAGCACCTCTTTCACCTTATCAATTTCATTTAGTAGATTTAAAAAGCACTGGTGTTGATTACCAGTACTTTCTTAATTTTTCATATCAAAATGATTTGACTGAATAACATACGATGTAGAAACTTTAGTATCTTTTTTTCTCCGTTTTCGATAGGATCTGTCATTAGTTAACCCATAGACGATGCTATTCACAGCAAGAATAGTTAACGCAAAGGCAATGACTGGCGCAAGGATCATCCACGGAAAA
Organism: uncultured Bacillaceae bacterium; assembly: GCA_963739655.1. GTDB lineage: Bacteria > Bacillota > Bacilli > Bacillales > Guptibacillaceae > Guptibacillus. Next base: position 44,614 of record CAVUAW010000023.1, read on the forward strand.
GATAACGCATATTGAAAATTGTTTGCGATCAATCCTGCCCATTCATTCGACATGGAGAATGCGGCGGTAAATGCCTCTCCCGTCTCCATATCATAATCCGTAATTCGCACATCCGTACCACCAATGAAGACGTTTAATAGACCAAGATGGGCAAAAACGATTAGAACTTGCCCAACTTGTTGGACAAAGACGATGATTAATTTCGGATACAAATAGGGAGCCATATGTTTACGAAAAAGGTGGAGACGGCTCCCCCCCATCACTTTCGCACTTTCAATAAACTCTTTTCGTGCAATAAGATCGAGTTCATTCTGTATATAGAGTGAAAGCACAGGGACACTTATCAATACTAGAATAACCATCGGAAAAACAATCTTTGTCATCGTATCATAGCTCCAACTGAAGGATAAGATAACGGGTGCGATTAAGACGTAAGTAAAAATCGTCACTGGGGCATAATGTAAAGCATCTGCGAGCCCTCCTAACAATTTTCGAAAGAATTTTGGTAAGAGATATAAGGCGTATCCACCAAAGAAGGAAAGCAACATCCTAAAGAATGCAATGATAATCGATAACCCGATTGTATATTTAGCTCCCTCAATAATTTTCAAAAGAAAGCTATTTCCATCAAGGTCACTACCAAGAGGAAATTGTTTTGAAGGAGAAAAAGGTGCCAGAGCTATCGCATTATGATTCTGATCATACAGAACCTGCTCAGGCTCAATTTGATCTACAAATCCTTGAACGTATAAGCTCCCCAAAAGGAGGACAATGATAAAAAGACTTCCTAATACGAAGGGAATATTGTGAAGCAATGGAGTTTTCCTCATAGCGAATCACCTTGTAAAATGAAACGACTTAATGCCCATTGACTGGCAGTATATAAGATAAATGAAGGCATAAACACCATATATAATGCGACAGTAACAATCTCTGGATTCAAAACACCGTTCTCATAAATGAACGTCATAAAACCATGTACATCAAATATGATTTCAAGCATCAACAAATTCGATAGCGCAAAAAGAATGATACCTTTCATATGGTTAAAAAGTGTTAAAATCGAATTCCGAAAAATATGTACCAAGAGAATACGCCACCTACTTAATCCTTTCCCACGTGCAAGCGCCACATAAAGTTGCTTTTCTTCTTCTTCAAATGATAGAAGTAAATATTTGTAAATGTATACAGCAGGAAGAAGGGATAAAACCAGAATAGGAAACATAATCGCCTGTTCATCGAAACCATTGGTTATATTAAACAGAAGAAAGTCGGTTTTTTGATAGATCCAGATTATTGTGATTTGAGTAATCAAGATCACGAAGATATCAGGTAAAGACTCCACGATAAAAAGGATAGCTTTTGGCAGTGTTCTTCTGTGATTTGGTAGTGACATGGTTAGGATTGTTAATAGTATCGCTAACACAGTAGCGATGACCAACGAAACAAGAAGGTAAAACATGGACAGTATATACGCATTTAGAAAGTCGGGAAACAGCGGTAGCTGTCTACCGCGTGCATAGTATTCAATCGTTTCACCTGAAAAGAGTAGTTTAAGAGTATGACCTATATGTGTGGTATACGCCTCGAAATCCAATACAATCGTGTCGTATAGAAAATGAGTATTCGCTAACGTTTTTTGATCGATCATTTTTAAAACATCGATCTGAGATTTCATATTAAATAGAAGGTACGGTAATGAACCGATGAGTAAAATCGCTATTGAAGTTAATAGAAATTGACTACATGTTCGAACGACAAACCCTTTTCTCACGCTATTTCCTATTGATCCTGGTTTGAAAACTCAACGATTTCAATTTGGTTTCCAGATGGATCTTGTATAATAAAATAGCGACCTGGCGGGCAAGGTTCCGGCTCATTAGAAAGCAGATGTGCTCCTCTTTTTCTCAACTTTTTGAAATCCTCATCAATATCCTCAGAATAGATACCGAGTAGTACCTGACTTCCCGAGACGTTTTCAGTTGGCGAAGATTCTTCTAATACAATCGGAATGCTCTCATGAACGAGGCTGACAATTTTGTCACTGTAGGTCTTTGACACCTTAAAATCCAGAATCTCAGTATAAAATGGTAAAGCATCTTTCATATTATTAACTTTGACTGTTAGGACGCACACATTGTTTAACAATTCAATTCCTCCTTTTTATGGATACTTGTATAAAATTCCATAAAAAGAATCTATTTCCTTCCAATTTATTGAGAACTTCTTATATTTGAACTCACGCAAAAAAAATTTCGTCAGATAGCAACCTCTACTATCTGACGAAAATTCTGCTTCATAGTCAAACTCAGACGAGAACACTTTTCTCTATTTGTCTCATATCAAAAAAATAGCCTTTCCTTTTCATCAATTCATCATACGACCCAGATTCCACGATTCTTCCGTCGTCCATTACTATAATCTGATCCATTTGTTCAAGATTATTTAAACGGTGGCTGATTAAGATGACGGTATCTCCTTCCGCGCACTTAAATAGATGGTTGAAGATCACACGCTCTGTCATAACATCAACTGATGAAGTAGGTTCGTCCAATAGCCAGACACGCTTTTTTTTAAGCATAGCTCTTGCAATAGCTAATCGCTGTTTCTCACCACCTGAGAGATTTTCACCTCTTTCTAGAATCGTTTGATCAAGCGCTAAATGCTGAAGTTGCACACTATTAAGCGCGGTGATGAGAGCATCATCAGTTAATTTTTCTCCTGCAAGAAGAAGATTTTCTCGTAACGTTCCATAGAAGAAATGATTGTCCTGTAAAACAACATTCGTCTTCTCCCATATTTCTTCTTCAGAAAGCGAATGAATGGAACGTTTATCTATTTCGATACCGCTCGTTATAGGATAAAACTTCATTAGAAGTTGCAAAAACGTAGACTTTCCTGAACCACTTGGACCCACGATGGCTGTTTTTTTCCCAGCTGGTATATGCAAAGTCATATTTCGCAGTGAGGGTCTCGATTCCCCAGGATACGTAAAAGATAAATCAGTTGCAGTCAAACTAAGCGGTTGATGCTCAGGTAACGTGTCGCGTCCTTCTTGCTCTGTAGTCTGCTGATGATTTACAGCGGTCGACAACCTTCTTGCTGCTATCGAGCTATCTTGAAAATAGTTTGGAACTACAGCCATTGGAGCAGCACTTTCAAACGCCGTTAAAGAAATCATGACGAGCATGGCAAGGAAAACCCCGTCGATCTCTCCATTCGTTACAAGATAAGAGCCATACGCAATTACTCCCCATGTTACAAACAAAGATACAAACGATGTGATGGACCTTTGAAATGATTCAACTTTTCCTTCGATCCTTTGGGCTTCATTATACGAATTGGCGACCGATTCAAGACCTCTCCTTGTATCATTAAGTCGCTTCATCACTTTTAAATCACGAAATCCATAGAAAAATTCAGCGACATCGGCTGAAAATGCACCTCTGCTGTTGCGTATGGTCCTATCTGTTTTTTGAAGGCGAATTGCAAACAAGGTCGGTAACAAGATTCCTGTTAAGAGCACACCTATTAATAGGATTAGAGAAACACCGATAGAATAAGAGATCGTAAACCAAATCGTTACAATAAAAATCAGGATAAATACAACAGGAGGGTACATAACGCGCAAATAAAAATGTTGAAGTCGATCAATATCTCCAACGATTCTACCTAGCAATTCACCACTTCGATGCTGTTGAAAAAGCCGTGGAGCAAGAGGCTCCAATTTCTCATAAAAGGAAACGCGCATGTTACTCAGTATTGTAAATGTGGCTCTGTGAGAATATAGTCGCTCAAAATAGCGGCTTGCAGCCCTTGCAAGACCAAATAATTTGACGACAGCAGTTAAAATCGCCAGAGCAAATACTGGCAATGATAGCGCAGCTTTCGATATCAAATACCCACTGGAAGCAAACAGAGCGACAGCGGTTATTCCTGCAAGAAAACCGAACATAATGGATAAGAGAATATCCTTTTTTTCTGATACCATTTCTCTCACCACAATTAATAAGTCTCTCATACCCTCACCTCTTCTTTTTGTACAGAAACCATTTGCCGATATAATGTACTTTCAGAGAATAGCTTTTCATCTGTCCCTTCTGCAACGATTTCGCCATCATGCAGAAGAAGAATGCGGTCCGCTTTTCTGATCGTATGAAGACGGTGGGCAACAGTGATAACGGTGGCTGATTTCGAAAGTTCTTGAATTGAAGATTGAAGCACTTTCTCTGTATATAAATCTAGTCCGGTTGTTGGCTCATCAAACAAGACGATTTTAGGTTGATTCAGAAAAGCACGAGCGAGTGCTATACGCTGTTGTTCCCCGCCTGACAATCCACGTCCGCCTTCTCCAATCATAGTGTCGTACCCTTCTTTTAAAGAATTTATAAACGCTGAGATGCCAGCTTTCTCAGCCGCCTCTTCAATCTCTTCAGATGACGCTCTTCTTGCTCCAATCGAAATATTTTCAGCAATCGTTCCAGTAAACAAATAAGGGCTTTGGGAAATATAACTGACATGCTCATACCAGGAAGCTTCTTTATAATGAGTGAGCGGAATACCATTCACTACCATTTCGCCTTGATTTGGTGGAAGCAGACCGCCAATAAGATGAAGAAATGTTGATTTTCCCGATCCACTTTTTCCGACTACGGCCACCTTCTGATAAGAGTCAATCGTTGTACTTAGTGGCTTTAAGAAAAAAGGACTTCCTTGGTACTTGAAAGAAATACCTTTTAGCTCAATAACTGGTGGGTTGTCATCTAACTTCAATGGTAAATCTCCCCAGTTCACTTCACGAGTATCCAAATTCAGCTCCTCGCTTACCTTGTTCATCGCACTCATACTTCCTCTTCCCGTATGAAAGGCACTACCGAGCTCTTTTAGCGAAAGATAGAACTCGGGTGTGAGCATGAGAATGAAGAAAGCTGTTGTAAAAGACATGGTGTTAAAAACAATCAAACGCAAACCGATTTCAAGCGCTATTATTCCGATGCTTAACATTGAAATCAGTTCAAGCATTAATGATGATACAAAAGCGACTTTAAGAACTTCGAGAGTCGCATCACGGTAGCTTAAGCTGCTCTCCCTTATCACATCTTTGTATTTCTTTGCTTGATGGAACAGTTTTAATGTTGTTAGCCCTTGAATGGTATCAAGAAAGCGACCGGAGAAAACGGTCATTTTCTCAAGCTGTTCTTCCGATTTCTTCTGTGTTCTAATCCCAATGATAATATAGAAAATGGGGATGAATGGGGCGGTTATGATCATAATCACCCCTGTTGTCAGATGCTGTGTCGATACGGCTACAAGGATAAAGATTGGGATGATAGCGGTTTGGATGACTTGTGGAATGTATTTGCTGTAATACGAATCGATCTCATCTACAGCATCCAGTAGAATACTGATCTTTTGTCCGGATTGACCTTGATAAGAAGTTAACAACGGGTTTCCAGAGAATTTTTGCAGAAGTGCTGCACGTACTTTTTGCTTTACAGTTGCTGCCATGCTTACACCGGCTTTCCCCATTGTATGAGAAAGTATTGGTCTTATTATGATCACACCCAACAGACCTGCTAAATAAGGAATCAACTCTTGGAACAATGCTTTTTCAATGAAAGCCATCGATACAATCATCACAACAAGATAAGCCTGTGCAATAATAGCTACCCCACTAATAAGCGATAGCAAAACCATCAACAGTTGTTTCCATTTATGTGATGCTGCGTAACCTTTTAATTTATTTTGCAAATGATCTCCACCTTTATCGTCTTGAAGAACTTATGTTTGTGAAATGATTCACATTAGTGATTACCTTTATTGTATAGGATAAAGAACATGAGAATCAAATTCGAAGTCCTGGTTAATTTGACAATCATATGAACACGTTTCATTTAGACCTAATACTTTTTGAAACCTCTTCGTCTTCTGCGTCACTTTGATATAATAAAAATATAATGACCTGAATGGAGGATCAGTGTGGAACATGAACCAGAATATGAGAAATCTCGTAAAATAACACACAAAACAACGATTTTCAGAAAGCTAACCACAGGAATTCAAAAACCACTCCACTCTTTTCTCAATGCTATATGGAGAGGCGCTTCTTATGGCGCTATTTTAATGACAATGGTGCTCATTTTTTCTATTGGCTTCGATTTTCACACTGGGCTTGGAAAAATAGCGGATATTATTATCTTCTTACTCATCGCTTTACCAGGAACGTTGATCATGGTAAAAATCGCAACGGTACTCGTAAACTGGTTTAAAAAACTACCTGCCCTGTTCATTGGCTCAATCATCGTTTCTGCTTGCGCGATTATTTATACACTAGATCAGTTTCGAGCGCTCGATAATATTCTACCTCTAGCTTATACCTTGCTCGGAGTCGGCACTGTCATTGGCGGGTTGCTCGGCTATCCTCTTGTGAAGGGTTTCAAAAAACCATTATCGATCGTAATGTTAGGATCTGGACTCATATTAACAGCTGCTTTCTTTTATTGGATGTTTGTACCGGGTTGGGAAGATTCTAGACTTCAGGTAGCAGTCGAATCCAAAACCCCCGTCACTTCTAATCCTGCAAATGCAGGCTCCTATTCTGTAAAAACATTTACATATGGTAGTGGTACAGATAAGCAACGTGAAGAATTCGGAGAAAACGTCGATCTTAAGACATTGCCCGTCAATGCGTCAGCTATGATTGGCGAATGGTCGAAAGAGCGAGAGTGGTTCTGGGGCTTTAAGGATACGAACGTTCCATTAAATGGTCGTGTTTGGATGCCTGAAGGGGATGGAACTTTCCCACTCGTGCTGATCGTTCACGGAAATCATAAGATGGAAGACTTCTCTGATGAAGGATACAATTACCTGGGAGAATTACTTGCAAGTAGAGGTTTTATTACCATTTCCGTTGACGAAAACTTCCTGAATTCCTCATGGTCTGGCGGAGTGGCTGGAGATATTAACGGACGAGCATGGCTAATGCTTCAACATATTGAAGAAATCGAAGCTTTGTCCAATCAGGAGGACACTCCTTTTTATGAAAAATTGGATATGGACCAGATCGCATTGATTGGCCACTCTCGTGGAGGACAAGCGGCAATCCTTGCAGCAAAGTTTAACGAACTAGATCGCTATCCAAATAATGCAAGCATGTCATTTGATTTTCATTACAATATTGAGACGGTTATTGCTCTTGCTCCAACAGATTATCAGACACTTTCTGATCGAAAAATTGAAGTTGATGACGTAAACTATCTATTACTTCAGGGATCTTATGATAGTGATCTTTCAGAATTTGAAGGTGACCGACAGTATAATGGTATTCATTTAACAGGTGGAGAAAAGGCGATTAAATCAGCACTCTATATTGACCGAGCAAATCATGGTCAATTCAATACAACATGGGGTGAAAATGATACGTATTTTCCTTTCACATTACTGCTAAACAAAGAACCTTTGCTCGATGGACAAGAGCAAAGACAAATTGCCAAAACCTATGTAGCTGGTTTTCTAGAAGCCACTTTGAAACATGATGATTCTTACTTACCAATGTTTGAGGATTATCGCTTTGCGCTTGATTGGTTACCTGACACGTCGTATATCAGTAAATATGAGGATCCTTCTTACAGCATCTATAGCGATTTTGAAGAGGACGTTGATCCAACAACTGCATCCTCTCCTTATATCGATATTACTGCTGGCAGCTTATTGCACTGGTATGAGGGGGAGCTTGAATTCCGAAGGGACAAAGTAAGAGACAATCACGGTGTATTTTTGAAATGGGATCACTCATATTCCAAAAACGGTCATTATACACTGAACTTTACCAAGCCATTGCAGGAGCCATTCGCTTACACTGACAAAAGTGCTTTAACATTTACAGCTGCGAACACTTCTGATTTTGAAGATCAGAAACCAGTTGACTTCACGATAACCGCCACTTCCACAAATGGAGAAAGTGCCAATGTAAAACTAAGTGATGTCATGCCAATGCAGGGTGTATTACCTATTCAGCATACAAAAACGATCTTCTTTGAAAAAGGAAGATATGGCGAACCGACAGAACCTGTATTGCAGACATTTAATATTCCAATGTCACGCTTTACAGATAATAATCGTGCATTCAATCCTACGAAAATGGCTTCTCTTAGCTTTCAATTTAATGTCTCTGATGTAGGAGCCATTTATCTGGATCACATTGGGGTAAACCATGCTAACTAACATTTATATACAAAAAGGCTTTTCTTCCTCTGAAGAAAAGCCTTTTTGTTATGAAATTTTGCAAGATGATTGACCACGCTTAGCGAGATAGCTTTGATGATATTCATCTGCGCGATAAAATGAAGTGACTGGAACAATCTGAGTGACAATTGATTTCTTAAACCGACCTGACGCTTCTAATCTGTTCTTAGCGACTTCTGCTGTTAGCGCTTGTTCTTCCGAATGGTAGAAGATGGCTGAACGATAGCGAGTACCCACATCTTCACCTTGTCTGTTCAAGGATGTTGGATTATGATTATCGAAAAACACTTCGACTAATTCCTCGTAAGAAATCAATGCAGGATCATATTCCACTTGAACAGACTCTGCATGCCCAGTTAATTCTGTATAAACATCTTCATATGTTGGATTAATTGTTTTGCCACCGGTAAAGCCAGCGGTAGTTGAAATAACTCCGTTTAATTGTTGAAATAGTGCCTCTACTCCCCAAAAGCACCCTGCTGCAAATGTTGCTTGCTCCACTGTGACCACTCCGTTTCCATTTATCGTATTGATTTTTTGAGATCGAGCATATATGTCTTCCAGTTCATTTAGTGTTAACATATAAAGCTGTTTGTCACCCTTCTTGTAGATTCCTTTTGAAAGAAGAGTCTTAATAAGCTGTTGTTTTCTTGCTTCATTATTCATTAGTGTATGCAATCTCGTTCACTCCCTCTACCATTAAAATTTTCCAGATGAGGTATGCATACAAAAAACCCTCATCTGCCCGAACAGAAGAGGGTTTGGATATACCGATCCTCTTCTTATTTTCCGACTTTCGTCGCAGGAATTGGCACGGTTCTCCTGATCGTAATGAACAGGGGTCCGTTGCCGAGGTATCAAAGGGCCAGTCCCTCCACCTCTCGAAATAAGAAGATCCTTTTAAAAAAGGATTATTAAGTTATGGTCAATACTAAATGGTTTTAAAACGGATGTCAATAGAAATGATCTCATTCATATGCTAAATCACAAAAGAAACAATAAAATAACCCACAGCTGACATCCCTGCCGCAAGTAATGCAGGTCCGAGCTTGAATTTCGCATATGTCATGGGGTTCAATTTGAGAATTCTGGCGATCGTATTCGTATTGTCACTTAAAGGAGAAGAAAAGGCTCCAAACGTGCCGCTTGCAAAAACAGCTCCAATCACTAGCGGTAAATCCGTCCCTGTTGATGCCCCTAGTGAAATACCAAGCGGCATAAGAATGCCCCATGTCCCCCACGAAGAACCGATAAAATAGGAAATAAAAGCCCCCACAAGAAATAAAACAGGAGGCACAAATAACGGTGGAATCCAGTCAAGATTAGAGGTAACAAACGATGAGAAACCAAGAGCATCTGAAGATGATGCGAGTCCCCATACTATCGTAAGCAACACGATGACAGGCATCATTTCGTTACCTCCTTCAATAAAAAATGTGACGAGTTCTTTCAAAGAAAACCGCTGAAACAAGTAAAAAACAAACGTTAAAAGAACAGTTGTAAGGAGTGCAAATACCATCGCATCGAGCACATCAGCTTCAATAAAAGCAGTTATAGGAGAAGTGAACCCTTTCTTATATCCGCTCCAATATGTAAGAAGCAAAGTTAAAAGAATGACGCCACCTAGCGGAAGCAATAAATTAAATGGCTTTGAAGGTAGGTTCTTCGCCACTGCTGGATGACAGTCCTCCCATTGATCATCAAGCTTTTTTTCAGGATTTCCTGCTTCGATTGAAGCTTTCTTACGATGATGGAAGAAGCTTAAGTAGAAGCCGATGAGGATGATGGTGATGGAAAAGAAGTTATAAGGAATACTTTGGAGAAACAGCCGATACCCGTCACCTTCAATTCCTTCTGCTTTAATCGAAAGCTGAACAACAGATGACATATATCCGACAAAAGCTGTCGCAATTGGCATTAGCACGATAACAGGAGTTGCCGTTGTTTCAATCACAAATCCGAGCTCTTGAGGTGTGATCTTAACTTTATTCAACAGAGCTTTCATAATTGGTGCTACGGTAACGATACGAAAGCTTGGGGCGCTAAAAGTACCAAGTGTTGAAATCCAAGTGAGGAAGAGGGCTCCTTTCTTTGAATTTATTTTTGATGAAGCCGCTGTAACAAAACCCTTGATTCCACCCGTGAATTTCATTAAACCGATCAGCCCTGTAAACATGTAAAGGAATAGTACTATTTTTATATTATTCTCATCTTTCAGTCCACTCATAACAAACTCATAGAACTGCTGAAGTCCTATGATTAACCCGGGTTTGTATATAAAGGAAGCTGTTAATAAACCGGCTGTTAAACCAGGAATGACGAGCTTCGTTTTCATTGCTACGATGATCACCACTATAAATGGTAGGATCGATAACCATTCCAAATTGCTCTCCCCCTTCAGCGTTAGTTTGCTCTCAAGAGGAAGCTCTATACAAAAAGTAGCCAGGGGATACCTGGCTACTTTTTACGCAATGCGCTATTATATTTTAATCGGTTAATTGAAGATGCGCCTATTCCAAACATAGCCGTACGCAGTTCAAATTCAATCCGTTTTAACTGATCTGAGAGTGCTTCTTCACTGTCATCAACAGCACTTTCAAGTAAGGCTCTCCCAAAACCTGCAACATCCGCTCCAAGTGCAATTGACTTTGCAGCATCTACTCCGTTTTTAAGTCCTCCACTTGCGATCATCGGGACATCAGGATGTTGTTTTCGAACATCGATGATGCAGTCAGCAGTTGGATTTCCCCAGTCCTGAAAAGCTTCGGCAGCCTGTTGTCTCATCGACTGATGTGATCGATGACTCTCAACCTGAATCCATGACGTGCCTCCTGCACCCGCAACATCAATGAAGCTTGCTCCAGCTGAAATTAATCGCTGAGCGCTCTTTGCATCGATCCCCATGCCTACTTCTTTTACGCCAAGAGGCACCGGAATAGCTCTTGCTACTTCACGTATTTTCAACAGGAGATCATTAAAATCAGTGTCTCCTTCAGGTTGAAAGACTTCTTGAAGCGGATTTAAATGAAGAATCAATGCGTCAGCTTGTATAAGATCGATAGCCCTCTTGCACTCCTCGACTGTAAAACCATAATTCAATTGCACAGCACCAATGTTTGCCAAGACTGGAATCGTCGGAGCATGCTTGCGAACGTCAAACGAATAAATCGAGCGAGATTCTTGAATAGCAGCGCGCATTGAGCCAACACCAAGTGCCCATCCGTGTGCTTCAGCTGCTTTAGCTAATCGCTTATTAATCTCCCATGCACGTTCTGTTCCACCAGTCATCGAGCTTATTAAAAAAGGTGTACTTAATTTTTTTTGAAGAAAATTGGTCGATATATCGACTTCCCCGTAATCGATTTCAGGTAATGGGTTATGTTTAAATCGATAACGCTCCAAACCCGTCGTCAAGCCACCTGCTTCGACATCCTCGGTTAAGCAAATATCGATGTGTTCATTTTTTCGTTTTTCTGTTTGATCAAAATCTGAGTGTTCCACTAGAAGTCCCCCTGCGCTGCTCTTTTTTCATTTGCTTTATTAACAATGGCTTAAACCTTAGTCGATTATATCTCTGAATCATAATAAAAGGTACATTAACAATTAAAGCATAACCAATCATAACCCACCCGACAATAGGTGAATTCCATAAAAAGAATAAGATTGAAGGTGGAATTAGAATCCAATGGGTAAACTCAGCTCTCCTAGTTTCTATAATAAACTTATTAATGTAAGAAGATGTGAGTTTCTTTAATTCTTTTTTACGAAATCCACCTTTAAATACATCGCCACCATCAGGAAGAACCGTTTTCCACTTCCGTATTTTTAAATGTTCATACACTTTCATTTCCCGTCTATTCCCATTGTCCATTGTTTTTTTAGATTCATAAAAGGAATCTGACAACCGAAGGCAAATATAAGAGATAGAAACGTGGATAATCAACCAGGCAAGAATATTCACTAAGATTAACCCTAGTATTGATAAATGGATGACTTGCAAACACATCCCTCGTTTCTAAATTGGTTTACATTAGCTTAAGATGGGTAAAAGTCCCTGTCAAGACCGTTTAACTAACACTGTAACAGCGTTATGATTCCTTTACAAAGGTTATACCTACACTATACAATTACAATGTGTAAAAGTCGACGAATGACTTTAAAATGAAAAAGGAGGAGAAGGAATGGGCAAAAAGACAATCGTAATCGGAGCCGGGCTCGGGGGACTTTCAGCAGCAATACGTCTCGCAGCAGATGGGCACGATGTTACTGTTCTTGAGAAAAACGAACGTGCTGGTGGTAAGTTAAATAAACGATCCGGTCAGGGATTTGAATTTGACACAGGTCCTTCTATCTTAACGATGCCGTGGGTACTGGAGAAACTGTTTAATAGTGCTGACCGGAATATAAGCGATTATATGACGATTAAACGAATTGAACCACAGTGGCGCACGTTCTTCGAAGATGGCGCTCAGATAGATGTAACGAGCGATATCGCTGTTATGCTCTCTGAAGTTCATAAGCGCTCAGAAAAAGATTATTCCAATTTCCTCTCCTATTTAGACTATTGTAAAACGATGTTTGATTTAAGCCTCAAAAGTTTCTACAAAAAGAGCTTATCTGGCATTCAAGATTTACAGAAACTTCACACGTTTAAAGATCTCCTTACAATGAATCCGATGAAGTCGATGAATCAGGCAACAGAAAAATATATAGATGACAAGCATTTGCAGCAATTATTTAATTTCTTCGTTATGTATATTGGCTCATCACCATACAACTCCCCTGCAATTCTGTCACAGCTCGTCTATGTTCAACTAGGCCTTGGCATTTATTATGTGGAAGGTGGCATGTACAAAATTGCAGAAGGAATGCTTAAGCTGCTCGATGAGCTTGGAGTCGATGTAGAGGTCAATACTGAAGTATCTGAAATTCTCACTGTTAATAAGAAAGCTGTTGGCGTTAAACTCGCAAGTGGGCACACAATGGAAGCTGACTTAGTCGTTAGTAACCTTGAAGGCATTCCCGCTCATGAAACACTCCTAAAAGGTGAACCCGGTGCTGAGAAAGTAAAAAATGAACTAAAAAAATATACGCCGACAGTTTCAGGTCTTGTCTTGTTACTCGGCGTAAATAAAACGTTTGACCATCTTCAACATCATAACTTCTTTTTCTCAAAAGACCCTGAGCTTGAATTCAAACAGATATTCGATGAAGGCATTCCTGCCGAAGACCCTACCGTTTACATAGGCGTCTCTTCGAAGTCTGATCCTTCTCAGGCACCAGCTGGTAAAGAGAATCTATTTGTTCTAACACATGTGCCACCACTTCAACCTGGTGAAAGCTTTGAAGAATACCGAGGGAAATATCGTGAAATCGTGCTCGATAAGCTGGAGCGCATGGGTATGACTGGACTTCGCGAATCAATTGAGTTTGAATATCAGTTCATTCCTGATGATATCCGGGATCTATATGGGTCAAACGGTGGATCAATCTATGGCGTAGCGACTGACCGTAAAGTAAACGGCGGATTTAAAATCCCTTCAAGAAGCTCGCTCGTAGAGAATCTATATTTCGTAGGTGGCTCTACCCATCCTGGTGGTGGAGTTCCGATGGTGACATTATCAGGACAATTAACCGCAGACTTGATTGCTGAAGATCAGAATTTGAAGGACGAACAAACTGGCTGAGAAAGGATCTTCGCAACATGATGAAATGGGACAATCTGGTCTTTAAATTATTTATTTTCTGGTACGGTTGCGGGTTAATCCTCGTAGGATTCGACCTGCTTCCACCGATGCTAGAATGGGCAAATGCCTTTTTCCTTATTCTATGCGGGCTTCTTGGAGGAATTTATTTCTTGAAGACGTTTGGCTCAAATAAAGGACTTTGCATATCTGGATTTATTTTTGTGTTCAGTATGATTGCAGAGGGATTAGGGGTTCATTATGGTTTGATATTTGGCCAATATGATTACTCTGGAGACTTTGGCATTAAATTAGTTGGTGTACCCATCGGAATCGGATTTGCCTGGATGATGGTCATTGCGGTAACTCATGTGCTTTCGATGGAACTCGTTACACCAATAAAAAATGCATTTGTAAAATGGATCACGTACGCGATCACTGGTGCATTGATCGCCGTACTTATTGATTTAATCATAGATCCCGTTGCGTATTTGGTAAAAGGATACTGGGGATGGGAAGGCGACAGTTTTTATTATAGCGTACCGCTACAGAACTTTGCGGGATGGTTTTTGGTATCTCTTTTTTTCCATTCTCTCCTTTTCCCCCTGTATGTTCAGAATAAAGTTCCGAATCAAAAAAGCTTCCTAGTTTGGAAACATCGTATGGCTACTCTTTTTGGAATGGTAATGGGCATGTTTATCTTTCTCGCTCTGCTCGGTGGCCTTTGGGTTGCTTTCTTCATCACTGGAATCCCTGCGTACTTCCTGCTTCTGGCATACAGAACGAGCACGAAGCAAAGGGAAATGGCTTCTACAGAAGAGGTGATCATCTGATGCTCACGATCTATACGTTCATTCTTGTCGCATTTCTAATCTGGACGATCATCAACTCGTTGTTTATGCCACGGCTTTCAGACACCAACATGACGAGGGATGAGGGTGGACTTGTTTCCATCCTTATCCCTCTTCGTGATGAAGAGCAAAATGTTGAACAACTCGTTAAAAGCTTAAAACAGTTAACATACGCTAATATTGAGATCATACTACTTGATGATCATTCAACTGACAACACATTGAAGTTACTTCTTCAATCGACAAAAAACGATTTCCGCTTTAACGTTGTTCAGGGACAACAACTCCCTGAAGGTTGGACTGGTAAAGTATTTGCCTGCCACCAATTAAGTGAAGTAGCAAACGGGGACTATCTTCTGTTTAACGATGCTGACTTACGACTTGCACCAGATGTCATTCAATCTTCATTATATTTAATGGAAAAGCGGAAAGCTGCGTTGCTGACAGGGTTCCCCGCTTTTCCTGTTACGCTATGGCTTGAAAAATTGCTCGTTCCATTGCAGCATTTTATTGTACATTTTCATCTTCCACTCGCACCAGCAAACTGGACGTTATTTCCCTCCTTCACTGCTGCCCACGGAGCCTTTATGATGATGAATAAAGAGGTATATAAACAAATTGGCGGGCATAAAGCCATTTACAATACACTGCTCGATGATGTCGATCTCACAAGAGTATTTAAGAAAAATGGTCACCGGGCATTGCTTGCTAATGTGACGAGTGCAACCACATGTTACATGTATCATTCAAACAAAGAGGTTTGGAGTGGATTCACGAAAAACCTCTTTCCAGGACTTGGCCGCTCACGACTTCTCGTGTGCATGCTCTTTCTCTTTTACGGCACGTTCTATATAGGTCCCTTTTTATTATTCTTAGCCGGTATCTATCTGGTCACTACAGGAGCATTTCAACCAGGCATGTTCTATCCATATCTTCTGATTATCCTGCAAAAAGCATGGGTTGACGGTAGAACAAAGCAAAGCATTGCCCTCTCCCTTTTGATGCCGTTCAGTGCTGCGGCCTTTATGATTTTGCTCATACACTCGATGCGCACAGGTCTAAAGCAAAAAGGATATGTGTGGAAAGGACGTACTTACTCATGAAAACCATTGCTATTATTGGAGCAGGTCTCGGAGGACTATCGGCTTCAGTCAAGCTAGCTAGTAAAGGATACAATGTTCACGTATTTGAAAAAAACGACCATGCTGGTGGGAAGATGATGCCAGTCAACCTGGGTTCTTATCATTTTGATTTCGGTCCGAACACCATGACGATGCCCGAGGTATTCGATCATGTTTTTGAAGAAGCTAATCTGAATCCTCGGGACTATTTCCAATGGATCAAGCTTGACCACCATACCCGTAACGTAGATTATAATGGCGATTCGTTCATGATGAGTACAGATGAGGCTTTAATGACAGAGCAACTTAAGAAACTCGACACCTACGCTGCAAATCATTATAAAGAGTACCTTGCTGAAATCGAACGACTTTATCATCTATCGAAGACAACATTTTTCCCGAGAATGTTTACTTCCTGGGGAGATTATCTGTCCCCAAGTTTATTTAATGCTGTGCGCCAGGTAAGACCTCTCGAGAAGATGAATCATTTCCATGAGCGCTTCTTCAAACATCCTCTTCTATTAAAAGCATTCAATCGTTACTCGACTTATATTGGTTCTTCCCCTTATTTGTCGCCGGCAACTTTTTCAATGATTGCCTACCTCGAAATGGTACAGGGAGTTTACTATGTAAGAGGTGGCAATACAAAGCTTGCAGAAGGATTGGAGCAAGCAGCTAAACAGCTTGGCGTTCACTTCCATCTTAATACCCAGGTAAAGAAAATACATATTGAAAACAAAAAAGCAACGAAGGTTGAAACAAAGGAAGGTGTAGTTCTCCCCGTTGATGACGTCATCATTAACGGAGATTTGCTTGAAACCTATCCCTCTATTGTAGATGAAAGCCACCGTCCCTCGATGAATAATAAGAAAATAGAGCGCTCTTCACCTTCCATTTCCGCTTTTGTTATTATGGCTGGGTTGTCGACCCGTCTTCCTGGACTTTATCATCACCAGGTATATTTCTCTCAAAACTATACGAATGAATTTGAAACACTTTTCAGAGGGGAATGGCCAGAGGATCCCACGATTTATATTTCGAACTCCTCTTATACAGACCCTACTGTTTCACCAGATGGTGATAATCTGTTTATCCTTGTGAATGCACCACCAATTTCTGAAAAAGGCGCAACCATCAGTATGGAAGAGTATAAAACTAAGATTTATAACAAGTTAGAAGCACATGGACTCCCGATTCGTAAACACCTGGAAGAAGAAAAAGTGATTGGTCCAGCTGAAATTAAGAAGCGCTTCCATGCATTCAAAGGCGCACTCTATGGAATTTCCTCAAACTCGCTCAAAAATAGCTTTCTTCGACCTTCCAATCAATCGAAAGATATTTCGAATCTTTATTTTGCAGGTGGAAGCACGCATCCAGGCGGCGGTTCTCCAATGGTGGTAATCAGTGGAAAGAATGTTGCTGATCGAATTATTAAGCGCGATGTGTAGCATCAGAACGAAAAAAAGCAGGAGCAAATCGCTCCTGCTTTTTTTCATCTATTTACTGAAACAAATGATGTAACAGCCTCTCTTTATCTTCAAAGAATTGCTTCATGATCTTGTAATGATCCGTATCTTCCAAAGTCGAATCAGAGATACCATTTTCCGTTAGCTGAAGGATTCTCGCATCAGGATAAGCCATCAGCATGGGAGAGTGTGTCGATATGATGAATTGTGACCCTTCATTCACGAGGTCATGAATCCGTGTCAGCATCGATAATTGTCTAAGTGGTGAAAGAGCTGCCTCAGGTTCATCTAGAATAAACAACCCACCTTTCTGAAACCGATACATAAAGGTGGAAAAGAATGACTCACCATGCGACTGTTGATGTAGCGACGTTCCTCCAAAAGAATCGATAATCTTTCCCCCACCAAGCGGATCACGATCCAATTCCTCTATATTTGTTGCAACGTTATAATACGTTTCTGCTCTAAAAAAGAACTGATTACTTGGTTTTTGAAAGCCCTTTGTGAGCGATAAATATTCGGCTAAATCCGAGTGTGAATCATAGCTTGAGAAGTTGAAGTTCTGAGAACCACCTTCAGGATTAAAGCCAAGTGATACCGCAATCCCCTCAAGCAAGGTCGATTTTCCCATCCCATTCTCACCTACAAGATAAGTAACATTTGGATGAAAGGAAAGCTCTTCTTTTAGTGACTTAACCACTGGTAAATGAAATGGATAGGATTCATAAGAATCGACCCTATTCGTTTTCAATTTTATCGCTCTAACATATTGACTCTCTCCTGTCAGCTTCACTTCTCCTCCCCCCTTTTGAAATACCATTTGCCCATTAAACCTAATAGACTCCCGATACAAAACGAGAGAATAAACTTCCAGCTAATTGCCTGCTGTTGCCATAGATCGGTTGCGATAATTGCAAGCGTTGCAACACCTGCAAATGGAAGCCAATATTTTAAGAGATAGGTGATCATTCTGCCCTCCCTCTCTAGCTAGTTGTTATGATTATTTTCGGTATCTCTCTGTTTACTACAGGAGAAGCAACAAAGTGAGCCGTCATCCGAAAGTTTACCGTCGAGAAAACCACCTGAACAATAAATGGGTTTATGACAAATGGTACAATTCCCCACTAGTTCTTTCATCGTATAACCTCCATGTGACCTGTGATAAAAAGCAACAATTATAGTCTGTAGAAAATTAATCGACCATTATTTATTCAGGTATTTCAGTGCGCGGTGAAGACACTCATTAAACTCTTCAGGGTATTCATGATCGAGATTTTTAACGATTTTCAATTCATGAGGAATGTCTTTGCTTGTTAATGTTTCTGACAATTTATTAGAACCATGAAGGCAATCTTCGTCTTGATCTCCGCAAATAATATATCCCTTCAAACCTTTCTCTTTTAAAGTGGCCAATAATGCATCCCATTCCTCAATGTCAGGTAACCACGGTGCAACAAAAATAAACCCTTTGACAGAAAAGCGTTCATCAATTAGAGCTCTCAGAGCCACACGACAACCGGCTGAGAAACCACCAAGAATGATTTGATTTCCATTTAGGTTCATTTCGTCTTCAAGATTTTGCACATGTTGAGTTAACTCGTCTACCCCCTTGTCCACATCATCCCACTCATAAGCATCAGTGAATTGAATTTGAGATGACTGAGGAAACGCCAATGTATATGCTTCCGTTGAAGCACGTTGCCAAGATCTAGACGTCATTTGTGCATTCTCCTGATCTCCATGTAACGCCACTATGACCTGGTCACTGTTCTCTTTTTTATTCACCACTGTTAACTCCGGTGCTGCTGCTATCTTTGCATCCTCTTCTCTTCTTTTACAAATCTGAACCATTTCCTGAAATTCGTCATATTTGCGGATTGCATTCAGATCTTCATCCGCCTCTAAGTAGTCATATGCATACCAGTATCCATGGTCAATAACGGCTTCTTTCATCTCAGCAAGGGCTTCTTCCTCAAGTCCAGAAGCAGCTGCTAGAGCATATTTGAAATTATAAAGTTGTGCCTCGTTTCCATCTACTTGGTTCGCATTTTCTTTCATATAGTGATAAGCTTTTAAACTTCCACTTTCATCATATATGGCAATCGTTTCATTTAATAAGCGTGTATAAGTTAATTTTTTCATGTTTCCCCCAAAAAGATAGATTCTTTTAAAGCTTTCTTTATCATGCCATAAGTTAGACTGAAACGGAACCTTCAGCGATTAATATGAAGAGCTTTCAAGTGACTCCCATTCTTCTCTCAACATTCCCATCTTAATCGCATCATAATACTGTCCATTTACCATTCTCGCCTGTCTTATTCTCGCTTCTTCTCTCATCCCGATTTTCTGTGCTACCTTTATCATACGTATATTTCCAGACCAAGTAGACATTCCGATTCTGTGAAGATCGGTTGAACGAAAGAGAAAATCGATCCAAGTTTTATAAGCTTCCGTTCCATAGCCACCGTTCCAGTATTGTTTATCATAAATAACAATTCCAGTTTCAAGCCAGTTTGTATATTTATCAACCCAGTACGATCCAACATATCCAATTACTTTTTCACCCGCTAAAATGACAAGTGTATCCGGAACCCCAGGGCAAATTTCGTTATGCTCCGTCCACTCTCTCCTATATTCTTCTTTTGTCAGTTTCTTTTCTAGGATATATGGGCCGTTCCACTTCTTTGCTTCTTGTTCTTCTTCTTCATACTTCCAATAGTAAAGGTCATTAATATTATCCCAGGTCGCTTCGCTAAGAACGACTTTTTCTTTGGTAATTGTGATCAATTTTCTTACCCACCTTATGTATTGTTAAATCATTTCTTCTAAAGAGCTTTGAATCAAATTCTTGCTAAAATCTATCAATAATGTGACCCGATCGTTCTTTGGAATCAACCGAAAATGAGATGACTCATCTTTAACGTTTAACGCATGAGTAATGATTGGGTGCCATTTTACGTCCAAATGCTCCAGTCCATAATGACCCGCACCAGCTTTTGAAATAATCTTTTGTTCTCGTAGGGTATAATATTGACGTAATAAACCTAGGACACACCATTCAATTTCAGCATCAATCTCTTCATCTTGTAACCTAAGAAATTGATCCCTCGATTTGTCTACTTTCTTCGTTCTTTCAGCCCAGTATTCTTTCATGTTCCTCTTCACATACGCAATCAGCTGCTGTGAAGTGATAGCCAAAGGAACTGATTGGATATCCGGACCCATGATTGTAATTCCTTGAGACTGGAGAATCCATCCGGTGATTGGATTATAAAAATGGCTTAATTGGAGTTTTCCATCGTTATAGTAGGGTGACAACATCGAAGATTGAGTTTCATCAAACCCGTCCCACCTCATATATCCCCCATCTAGTAAAGGGGCAGCGTACTGCTTTTCAATCATTCTATGTAGGTTACTTAATCGTTCTAGATCCTTGTTTGTACACTCTCTATTTAACACTGTTAGAAAATCGACATCGCTTTTCCCTGGAACATACGCATCCAATGCGATGGAACCGTGTACATAAATGCCTTCTACCATTCCAGGTAAGGATTCATTTAGCAGCGTTTGATAATCTCTTAAACAATTTAGCACGTTGATCGGTAGCTTCTTCATCATTCATTCCTTTCCTATTTCAATAGCTGCTTAAAGTAAATGATTTCTGGATCACCTTCATCCAAATGATCAATCGAACCACTATTTTTATAGCCCAATGAATGGAAAAAATGATGCATGGTTTCATTTGAATGATTGGTTGATGAAAAGACTTTTGAAGTTGGTGACACGTCTTCAAAAGATTGAACGAGCGACCTTCCAATGCCGTTCCTTCTTTCACTAAGACGTACGATAAGTAATGAAATAAAAGCGTTATCAAAAAAAGAAGTATGATAAAGAAGGAACCCGGTAACCATCCCGTTTTTCTTATGAATAAGACACATTTGTTCTTCTATCGCTTTCCTTATGTCTTCTCTTCTCCCCTCATGACCAATCACTTCTGAATCAAGACGAACGATTTCATCCAGATCATTTATGGTCGGAAACGTTATTGTCTGCATTCCGGAACACCTCTCTCTCATAGCTCATCTAACCAACGTATCAACTCTTCTTCCGTAGTTGGTGTAAACTGATGATTTACATTTCTCGCTATGATTACAATTATTTCAAATGAATTCCATTTTCACAATACTTTCTTAAAGAAACTTTCTCTCTGTCTATACCCTTCCCTAAAACAAAACGCCCCCTCGATAAAATCGAGAGGACGTTTTGTTAATTACCAGCCATCGCTGAAAGTAAATCATCTTTTTCCTGATCGGAGACATAGGCGCGCTGTTCAAAAATATTGTAATCTTTGTTTCTGATCGATTGGAGTATGGCTTTGTAAAAGACAGCAGAGCTTTTGACAGGAAGACGTGCATCTAATGGATAATGATGCATGGCCGAAAATGCTCTCTCATAGTGAGCTTCAGCTCGAGCAGCAAGACGTTCCCATACCTCGATAAATTCTTTTGTAAGCCTTCGATTTAACAAATCATCAACCTTATAGTGAGAAGCAACCATCTCATCGATAGGAAGATAGATTCTTTCACGATCAAGATCTTCAGATACATCCCTTAAAATATTCGTGATTTGCATTCCAAGACCTAGTGCGACTGCACTCTCTCTAAGCTCGTCCACTTTTTTGGGTGCCAGGATAGGCAAAAGCATTAATCCAACGGTACTCGCAACATGGTAAGAGTAATGCTCAAGTTCTTCAATTGTATAATAACGCGTTTTATATAAGTCCATTTCTTGACCGGCGATCATGTCATGGAAGGCTTGAGGTTCCATTGGAAACTTACGAAACACATCCTCAAGAGCAAGCCACATCGGATCTGTATTTGGGGTTTGACCATCAAGAAATGAGGCGAATTCAGCGCGAAAGACTGTTAATTCTGCTTCAGGGTCTGAGCCTTCGTCTATGATGTCATCGACCTGTCTGCAAAAACCATAAACAGCCCAGACAGCTTTCCGTTTCTTTGGAGGCAATAAAGAGAAAGCTTTGTAAAACGTTTTAGAATGATGTTTAATGATAGCTTCACAGTGTGCATAGGCTTGTTCAAGCATCTTTCGCTCACACCCTTTCGATTTCTTTTACAAGAAGATCTGCTCCCTGCATGACGATAGGTATCCCACCTCCGGGATGAATGGATGCCCCTACAGCATATAAGTTGTCATATTTAAAAGGTTTAACTTGAGGTCTAAAGGCACCCGATTGTGTAAGTGTTGGAGCAATCCCGAAGCTACCACCTTGAAACAACCCATCTACTTCTGCATCTTCCGGAGTTCGAATTTCCAACCACTCGATTGCCTCTTTTAAACCGGGAAAGCCACGATCTTCGAGAAGTTGAATCATTCGTTGTGCTACCTCTTCTTTTTCATTCCAATCGACTGACTCACCAGAAGGAACAGGGATCAAGACATATAAGACTCCCTTACCTTCAGGTGCAAGCGAAGCGTCAATAAGCGAAGGGTGAAATGTATAAATAGCAGGTTGATCAGTTAGTTTACCACTTTGAAAAACATCTTTCATATGTGATGTAAAGTCATCTGACATGAAAAATTGATGAACGTTAGCATCTTCATAAATACGGTCAAGACCCATATAGAGCAACAGACAACCAGAAGATGCCCGATATTTCTTCCTTGGTGGTTTACTATCTTTCATTAGCTTTTGTATCATTGGAAAATCTCCATTATACACCACTTTATCATAATAATGTTCGCGATTAGAAGTACGAATTCCTTTACACGTGTTCCCTTCGATTAAGAGCTCTTCAACTGAGGACTCCATATGTGTCGTTATGTTTTGAAGTTTAAGATGCTTCTTTAACACGGAGACGAGACTTGCGTAGCCCCCCTTCAAGTACCAGATTCCATGCTCATATTCACTAAAAGGTACAAGAGAATAGAGGGCTGGTGAAGCAGAAGGCTCACCACCAATATATAGCGTCTGAAGGGCAAAAGCCTCCTGCATTCTAGTATTCATAAAATAGTGGGAGACCTGAGAACGAACAGATTGGTAGGCTTTAAGTTCAAGAAGTAACTTCATATTACTTAGGGTAAAGAAGTCTTTTCTGTTCACAAAGGACTGTTCAAGAAACGCCGCTTTTCCCTTCGCAAACCGAGTTCGCATATCGGCTAAATATGAGAGAAAATGCTCTTCCTCTCCTGGGAAAACGTTACTTATCTCCTCAAGCTGCTTTTCAATATCACTCGTTTTTGTAAAGGTTGAACCATCGGGATAAATCATACGATAAAGTGGATCGCACCGAACCATCTCGATTTCATCACGTGGAATGCCCGCTTTATTCAGAAATTCATAAATCATCTCAGGTAACAAAACGATTGTAGGACCTTTATCAATCTTAAAGCCATCTCTTTCAACAAATGCCAGTCTACCACCTAGTGAAGAAGCTTTCTCATGAATTTCCACGTCATATCCTTTTTGTTTCAACATTAACGCTGAAAGCATCCCGCCAATTCCTCCACCAACAATTCCAATCGTCATGTTGCGTTCCTCACAAGTTCTGGCTGCTCATGCAGCATTCTACTTGTGATACGAGCCGACTCCATAATAGTTGGTAAACCGCTACCAGGGTGGGTACCTCCACCGACTAGCCAACAATGATTAAGTTCTTTGAATTGGTTTGGCGGTCTGAAATACATCATCTGTGGAAGATTGTGAGCAAGGTTAAAAGTCGCTCCTTTATAGACGTTCATATCCATTTCCCAATCGGTCGGCGTATACATTTCTTCCACTTCAATATGTTCTTCGAGGTCCTTAAATCCAGTGCGACGCTCTAACTGATCCAAAACCAACCTTCTGAAATCATCTTTGTTTTTCTCCCAATCAATTAAACTAAAATTATTTGGAACCGGGGCAAGGATATAGATTGATGATTTACCTTCTGGTGCAAGTGTTTTATCTGTGACAGATGCATTTTGAATATAAATGGAAGGATCATCTGAAAGAATTTTTTGGTGCGTAAGCTCTTCCACATTCTTCTTATAATCGGATGAAAACACGATCGAGTGATGTGGTAATTCATACTTTTTGTCGACACCTAGATAAAGCATAAAAGCGGAACAGGAATATTTCTTCTTCTCCATTTTTTCAGGAGTATGCTTTTTGACAGATCCAGATGGAATTAAATGATTTACAGCGTGCGCAAAGTCCGCATTAATGATGACTTCATCCGCATAATCTGTTGTGCCATCTTCAAGCTTAACACCAGTAACCGTTTTTCCGTCCAGTAAAAGCTGTCTCACTCCTTTACCTGTATGAATACTTCCCCCCTCTTCTTTAATTACTTTCGCCATAGCCTCTGGAATCTGATTCAATCCACCAACCGGGTGAAAGATACCGTAAGCATGCTCCATATATGAAAGAATTGTAAACGCTCCTGGGCATTCCCATGGGGACATTCCAAGGTATTTTGCCTGGAAAGTGAAAGACAGTCTTAATCGTTCATCATCAAAGTAATGAGCTAAGCGTTTGTACACACTATCTGTTACGGTGAGCTTCGGCAATGCTTTCACAAAACGCCACCGTCCATAATCGAGAAGAGAATCATGTTTATTTTGTAGAATTGGCATAAGTGCTTCAAATTTCTCTTTCTCTTCTTCCATAAAGCGCCTGTAACCTTCACCATCTCCTGGGAAAGTTTCTTCAATCCTTCTAACCATCTCTTCTCGATCTCGAGTTGGATAGAAAGAAACATTGTCAAATTTCAATTCATACATCGGATCAATCTCAATGAGGTCGAGATAATCATGCACGTTACGTCCTGCTTCTTCAAACATCTCTTCTAAAATATGCGGCATATTAAGAAAGGTCGGTCCTCTATCAAAACGATAACCATTACGCTCAAACCCTGATGTCCTTCCTCCGACAAATGACTGCTTCTCATATACTGTAACGGCATGGCCCTTGCTTGCTAAAAGCATAGCGGCTGTTAAACCTCCAGGACCTGCTCCAATTACAATGATTCGTTTCCTTGTTGCCATGGTTATTACCCCTTCCATCCGCCTATGCCACTACGCACATATGTTATACAAACATTATACATATTAAGTGATTTATGTTCAACAATTTATGCACAAGAGTTGAACATTACCTATTTTACAGCGAAGAAAAGATGTTCAATTTGAATTGGTTTCCCCTTATGAATTGCCATTTTTCCGAAAGAGTAATGGGTCTGTCTTCTTTTATCAGTAGGAGATCCAGGATTAAAAATAATTTTACCGTCATACTCTTTATGGAGCGGGATGTGAGAATGTCCAAATAAGATGAGTTCTACTTCTTCACCACCGAACTGTTCAAGCGCCCTCTTCTCAGTCGTTTTTCCTTTCCCATCTCCATGTGTGATACCGATGCGATGCCCTTCTAGTTCAAGTATTATTTTCTTCTCGAACTCCTTATAGAAAAAAGATTCGTCGACGTTCCCATAAACTCCTGTTACAGGAGCATACTGTTTCAATTCCTCATAAACGGCCTTTGTTTGCCAGTCTCCCACATGAATGATTAAATCCGTGGATTTCATTTCTTCCAGAAGGAGTTTTGGAAATTTCTTTGCCATTCGAGGCATATGAGTATCAGATAAAATGATCACTTTCAACTCTCTCATTCCCTTCATTCTATTTCGTCATTCAAGGAGGTATGCTCATGCAGCACATTGTCAAATCCGGAGAGACACTCTCCTCTATTGCAGGTGACTATCGTGTTACCGTGTCTTCTTTAATTCAAGCCAATGCTTTTTCAAATCCAAACCTTATTTTTCCCGGACAGCTAATCAACATTCCTGGTTACCCAGATCCTACTAAACTTCCATATACTATTTATATATCACTAACAAATCGAACCCTATCCCTCTATCGAAATGGAGCACTGATGAAGGTATACCCTGTAGGAGTAGGACGTATGCTCCACGATACGCCAACCGGCAATTATATTATTATTAATAAAGCACCGAACCCAGGTGGACCCTTTGGGACAATGTGGATGAGTATTTCAAAAACACATTACGGCATACACGGTACAAACGATCCTTCTTCAATTGGAAAATATGTATCAAAAGGGTGCATTCGCATGCAAAATCGAGATGTGGAAGAACTTGCTAAAACCATTCCGATCGGAACAGCTGTGACAATTGGGCCATAAGAAAAGTCCACATCACAATAAAAAGAAGCACTGTCCCATTTTAGACAGTGCTTCTTTTTATTGTCATTTTATATAGAAATCATACAAGAGGCGTCCGGCATTCGCGATCGCTTCTCGACCATATCGATTTTCTATTAAACCAGCTGTTAGAAAGGCATAAATGATAGGTCCTTCCGGTGTATACAATACACCGGCATCATGCTCAATTCCAGGAAGCTCACCCGTCTTATGTGCAAGAGTGCCGTCCTCCAATTTTGAAATTTTCGCTGGAAATTTATCTTTGTACTGTTGCTGCAAAAGAACGTTCATTCCCCATTCCATCGATGCCTTTGATAGAAGATGACTGCTAACAAATTCTTTCAACAATAGATAAGTGTCTTTACCGCTCATCATGTTATCCTTACCTGTTTTCAAAGCTTTATGATCCATCATCTTCCGCATAAGCTTTGAATGAAAGGCACCTGCACATTTCATCGTATGATTAATCTTGGCTTCTCCGAGTAAATCGATCAGTTGGTTCGTAGCCGTATTATCAGAAGATATGATCATAAGCTTAATAAGATCCTCTAGCGTCCATTCCAATTTTTTTGACAGTAATGATATGACTCCTGCTCCCGATACTATGTTATGAGAGTCAATCGTTACAATGTCATCCATTTGAATGGAATGATGATCTACTTGCCTTAAGGCTTCTACCATGATTCCTAATTTGATGATGCTTGCCGATGAAACAGGTTGATCTTCATTTTGAGAAATCTCTCCATGTGGTGTCATTACATAGATCGATTGATTCCCTTCAAGACTATGAAAACATTCTAAAATCTTTTCTGAGATCTGTCCGAAGTGCATCACTTTTTTCCCCAATATCTACGAACACCACAGAGTTCTTCTTCATATATCGTTCCTTTTAGTGGCGTGATTTCGATATACCTTCCAGTACTCGGAGAATGGATCATTTTTCCATACCCATAATAAATGCCTACATGGTGAACCGAGCCTTTTCCTTTCTCATATGCAAAAAAGAGCAAGTCTCCTTTTTCCCATTCGTTGTTCTTTACTTCCGTTCCGAAACGCAATTGATCATGGGCATCTCTTGGAATCCTACACCCAATAGATCTAGCCATATTATAACTAAAGCCTGAACAATCATAACCATAGGAAGACATACCTCCCCAAAGATAAAGGAGACCAATAAATCGTTCTGCCTCTTGCACTAGCTCTTCGCCTGTACCTATTCTCCTAGATTCAGGTTGTATCCTTGCATCTTCTTTCAATACAAGGCCTTGACCATCAGGTGTCCAGACAAGATAGTCTATTTCACGTTCTTCTAGCAACGGAAGAATAGTTTGATAGCTTAATGCGAGCCGTTTTTCTCTGTCAAGCGTTAGTAGTGGTACATCATGGTTCACAATTGCAAGTCTATATTCTGATTCTGCTGGCAGATTCTCAGAAAGCTGCACGGTGGGGATCCACCCAGGATATCCCCTTTCATCTTTAGAGGAAGGTTGAGATGGAACTAGAACGTAAGACCAGTTGCCTCTTTCATCTAGAATGAGGACTTCTTCGCCATATAGAACTTGTGATTGAACATGGTTATGATCACACAACTCAAGTCGCTGTGAATACTTCTGCGGCTCAAGCCATGCTTCAAGATCGACAGGATTTGTTAACGCAAATCGATCGATTGTTCTTGCCTTTTCGGGTGATGTCCATAACGTTGCTGCTGTCACTGCGATTGTTTTTCTAGTTAATTCCAATAGTAACCCCTCCCTGTTTCACTTGATGTATACCAAGGCCATGCTCATCGTTCAAATTCATTCTATTTCTTGAATAAGTCACGCCACCGCTCACTAGATCATTTTTCAACATTAGAGGTGCATCAAAATCAAATCGTGTGACATTCTTTTGACTGGCAGCAAAATGTGCTGCTGCAGTGATACCGACTCTCGATTCAATCATACTTCCTACCATACATTCCATCCCAGCACTTTCAGCTAATGCATTAATTTTGAGAGCCTGATGGATGCCACCAGCTTTCATAAGTTTAATATTAATAAGATCACTTGCACGCATACGGATAACTTTAAGCGCGTCCTGTGGCGAAAAAACACTTTCATCTGCCATGATCGGTGTATGTACAGCATCGGTTACTTTTTTGAGCCCTTCCACGTCATATGCTAATACTGGTTGCTCCACTAATTCAATATTCAGTCCAGCATCCTCCATCTCTCGGATCGCATAGATGGCCTCTTTTGGTTTCCAGCCCTGATTCGCATCAAGTCTTATGAGGGCATCATTCTGAATACGTTTTCTAATTTCTTTAATCCGATTGACGTCCTGTTGAATCGTATCTTTCCCAACCTTTACTTTTAGAATAGTAAAACCATCTTTTATGTATTGAACGGCATCATCACCCATTTCCATAGGTGAATTTACACTAACAGTATAATCCGTTTCAAATTCATTGCGATATCCACCGAGGAATTGATAGAGAGGCAACTTACTGTTCCTAGCAATAAGATCATATAGTGCCATATCAATAGCGGCTTTTGCACTTGTGTTACCAACTAAAGAACGTTCTAACATATGGAAAACGGACTCGAATGCTGTTAGGTCCATCCCTATAAGCTTGGGTTTAATAACATTTTGAATGGCAGATTCTATACTCGAAATGCTTTCACCTGTGATCACCGCTGTGGGTGGAGCTTCTCCCCAGCCAATAAACTCTCCTGCCGTAATCTTTACAATGACTGCTTCAGCATCCGTTACGGTTCGAAGTGCAGTTTTAAACGGTTTTTTTAATGGAACTGAAACGGTAAAAGTTTCAATAGCGTTTATTCTCATCGTTGTTCCCCCCTTTTCAGCAATACCTTTGACTTGATTGTGAGCAGTTTATCGTTTCATGAGGTGCTAATACTGCATTTTTTCGCAGGTGAAAAATTTTCATCTAACTACTATTCTATCAGTGATCGGCGTAGAACTATAGTCTCTTTCAGTATAAAAGTCGCATTTACATGATTATATTGAAAAAGCCTAGAATGCTAACTATTCTTATTTGCCTTCTTACGTCAGCAATCTAATTAAAAATTTCTACAGTTATTCACAACATAAAAAAGAGCCCGGTCAAACTACCGGGCTCTCATGGGATTACTTAATTGTTGCCCATTTCAGTTCCATATATCCTACTGGGTGACGAACAATTCCTGTCACATCTTCATTTTGAAGATATACCTGGTTATAGAAATGAAGCGGGAAGATTGGCATTTCGTCAAATAAAAGCGCTTCAGCTTCATGCATTAATTCAAAACGCTTCGCTTCATCTGTTTCTTCTTTCGCCTGTTGGATCAAGCTATCATACTCTTCATTGCTCCAACCTGTACGGTTCATCGAATGTCCTGTCTGGAAGCTTTCTAGGAAGTTAATCGGATCAGCATAGTCTGCAAGGAACGAACTTCGAGAGAATTGTAAATTCAATTGCTTCTGCTCATCAGAGAAAACGTTCCATTCCTGGTTCGCAAGTTCTATATCGACACCGAGAACTTCTTTATACATTTGCTGAAGCGTTTCAGCGATTTTCTTATGATCATCACTCGTATTATACGTTAGTGTCACATCTGGAAGCTCATCATATCCTTCTTCTTCCATTCCTTTTTCAAGCAATTCTTTTGCTTTGTCAGCATCAGTTGTTAGAAGGTCACCGCCAACATCTCGGAAATCTCCACCGGCAGGATCTTCAAAGCCGTACGCTACAAAGCCGTGAGCTGGTTTTTCTTTGTTTTTCGTAACAAATTCTACGATTTTCTGCTGATCGACAGCCATCGCAAATGCTTTACGAATGTTCTTATTCTGAAAAGGCTCCATTTCTAAATTAAAGCGATAGAAGTATGTTCCAGACTGGTCCTCAACTTGAGCCTTACCATTACTAAATAATTCTTCACTTAAGTCAGCAGGGACATCTGATGTATGAAGTTCATCCGTCTTATACATTTGATATTCCGTATTCGTATCATCGACCATCGCCCAGTCAACCTCGTCAATTTTTACATTAGCTGCGTCCCAGTAGTTCTCGTTCTTTTTAAATACAAATTCAGAATCATGCTCCCATTTTGTAAGCTTGAATGGTCCGTTACTCACGTAAGTATCAGCTTCTGTGTGCCATTCAGGGTTTTCTTCCACTGTTGCTTTATGAACCGGGAAGAACGCAGGGTTAGAAATGATGCTCGGGAAGTAAGCCACCGGACTTTCTAGCGTCACTTCAAGAGTTGTTTCATCCACTGCCTTGACCATCATATCCTCTTCTGAACCTTCTCCAGTATTAAAAGCTTCAGCGCCTTTAATAAAGTAAGCTAGGAATGCTGCTGGTGAAGCCGTATCTGGATTTGCAAGACGCTTCCAAGCAAATTCAAAATCTTCGGCTGTAACAGGTTCACCGTTTGACCATTTGGCATCTTCACGAAGATGGAATGTATACGTCTTTCCATCGTCTGATAGGTCCCAATCTTCAGCTGCTGCTGGTTGAGGTTTATCGTCCTTGTCTAAGCGTGTCAATCCTTCCATCAAATTGTTTAGCGCATTCCAAGATACGCTATCAAAACCAATTGGTGGATCGAATGAAGTTGGTTCACTACCATTATTTAATTTCAATACTTTCATACCTTCTTCTTGCTTTGCATCATCGCTTCCAGAATTGGATTCTGAAGAGCTGTTTTCAGTTGTAGTGCAGCCTACGATACCAATAAGAAGTAATAATGACATCATCAATGTAACGATCTTCTTCAAAAAAACTCCCCCTCATTTACTTATTTATTAGTTAAAGCTCACCGTAATAAGCTTTATCTACGAAGTTTAGGATCTAGCGCATCCTGCAAGCCATCCCCAAGGACATTAAACGCAAACATCGTTAATGAAATGAAGAAGGCGGGAAAGAACAATCTCCACCAGTCTCCTGACAAAATAACAGACAATCCATCATTTGCCATTACGCCCCAGCTTGCGACAGGTGCCTGAACGCCAAGTCCAAGGAAACTTAAGAAAGCTTCTGCAAAAATCGCCGTAGGTACCGTAAGCGTCATTTGGACAATAATCGGCCCCATCGTATTTGGCAAAAGGTTCTTACGAATCACTCGACCGGCACTTGCTCCAAACGTTCGAGAAGCAAGGACATGCTCAGAATTTTTCAATTGAAGCACTTGGCCTCGGACAATTCTTGCCATCCCGACCCATCCTGTTACCGTTAAGGCGATAATAATCGTGAATAGACCTGGTCCCATCACAACCATAAGCAGGATGACCATCAATAAATATGGAAGACCATAGAGAATTTCAATTATTCTCATCATGAAGTTATCAGTTTTTCCACCTTTGTATCCTGAAAATCCCCCGTATGCTACACCGATTACGAAATCGATGATGGCAGCCATAAATCCGACAAACAATGAAATTCTGGCACCATTCCACGTTCTGGTGAACATATCACGACCAAGATTATCTGTGCCGAACCAGTGCTCGGATGAAGGTGGTAAATTCCCATCAGTTAGGACTTGATGGTCATAGGAATAAGGTGTTAGCATCGGACCGAAAATAGCCATTAATACAAGGAGAATCAACATGACTAGTCCCGCCATTGAAAGTTTGTTTTTTGAAAGACGCATCCAGGCATCTTTCCAATAAGAAATACTCGGTTTTGCGATCATTTCCGCATCGTATGAAGACTCTCGAAGTGGAACGAATAAGTCTTCAGGTGCCTGTACATTTCGTTCTTGATGTTTCGGTAATCCCACCTTAATCCCCCCTCTTATGCAGCTTGATTCTCGGATCTAGTATCCCGTAGGCAATGTCTACAATAAAGAGCATAAGAATGAGAAAGGCGCTGTAAAATACCGTCGTACCCATAATGACAGGATAATCCCGATCATTAATGCCATTAATGAAATATTTGCCCATACCTGGTATTGCAAAGATTTTCTCAATAACAAAGCTACCAGTCAAAACACCCGCTACGAGCGTTCCAAGGATTGTGATAACAGGAAGTAATGCATTCCGCATTGCATGTTTTGTAACGATTTGAAAGGTTGTCATCCCTTTTGCTCGAGCTGTTAAAATATAATCCTGATTTAAAACTTCGATCATGCTTGATCGCGTTAAACGAGCGATAATCGCCATCGGACCTGTAGCGAGCGCGATCGATGGAAGTACCATGTGCAGAGGTGTTGCCCATGTTGCAACAGGGAATATCTCCCACGTAACGGCTAGCTGTTGAATAAGTAGTGTTGCCATAATAAAGTTTGGGACAGATATACCGATAACAGCAAGCGTCATTGCTATGTAATCAATTGCTCCATTATGCTTAAGTGCAGCCATAATCCCTAGAATAATTCCTGAAATAATCGCGATTACAAGTGATGTTATACCGAGCTCTGCTGAAACTGGAAATCCTCTTCCGATCATTTCATTGACAGAAGTTGAAGATTGTTTAATTGATGGACCAAAATCAAGCGTCGCCAAAGACTTAATATAAATGGCGTATTGAATAAATACTGGCTCATCTAAGTGGTAGTGCGCTTCAAGATTTTGCTGTACCGCTTCACTTGTGTTTCTTTCCTGGTTAAATGGTGATCCCGGAACCGCATGCATTAAGAAGAACGTAATGGTCACGATAATCCACAATGTAATCACCATGGCGAATAAACGATTCAAGACATATTTCGCCACAGGCATCCCTACTTTCTAGCAAAATGTTGTTCTAGTTGCTAACTCAGTCATGACAAGCATCGCCCTGTAGGCTTCTAGCATGTTCTGCGCCTGAAACTTAACGGTCGTTCCTTTTTCTATTTCTGCACCGGGCATAATACTCGCCCATTCGGCTTGTCCATAATTTGCAAACTCTATACGGAAGACAGGTTGCTTCGGTGGAATTAACGGCTCCACGTTGCGTCTGTTTTCGATTGCTTTCTCCGTTTGATCCCTAAGCAGCAATCCAGACTTTTGAGGAGACATCACAAGTGCAGATGAACGTGAAATCGTTTCTTTCACTACCGCTGTCGTAACATTTGGAATGAGTTCCTTAGCTTCCAATGCCGCGCGGTCGTCCCCTGCTACGAACCAAACAGGTACACCAAAGTGTCCTGCCACATATGCATTCATCCCAAGCTCGCCAATAGTGTGATCGTTTATGTAGAAGTTTCTAACTCCGTAGATCATCGAATGGGACATCACTCCTGGCATTGAGGCACGTGCATGATATCCAATTAACCCCATACCGTCATATGTATGATCTAAACCCTGGACCATTGAAAATGGCTTAACATCACCTGACACAAGTTTCGCTTCAGGGTGAAGCGTCTCAAAAAGCAGATTGTTCATTTTTGAATGGCTATCATTTACTGTAATGTCCGTACAGCCATTATTAAAAGCCGATTCGATCACATGATTCGTTTCTTTCGTCATCATCTCTTGACCACGCTGGTAGTTTCGCTTATTAGAGTCAACGAATGTATCATCGATGAGCCCTGTGATTCCTTCCATATCAACCGATAAATAAAACTTCACGAATACTCTCCTTTCTCTCTCGATTCTTAACTTTCTGAATAATTATACCACTATTTCCTTCGATTCTCAAAATATTCTAAAATGATTATGAAGTTTTATTACATTAATCTTTTTATTATAAAGGCTCTTTTCGTAATCATTGTTGCTATAAGAGTGGGGGAATTTCCGATACAGGATGCTCGTTTTCCGGGGGGCGGGCGCTGAGCCTCCTCGGCGCACTTGGGGTCTCACCTGTCCCGCTAGTCCCGCAGGAGTCGAGCAACTTCCGCTCCAATCAGCTAAGATACAAAAATCCCGCCTGATTAGGCGGGATTAACGTTATTCCATTTTTTCAGAGAGCTCAGACCACCGTTCGATTTTTTCTTCTAGTTCCATTGTTAGCGCCTGCTCTTCTTTATATAATTCATCCACTTTCGCAAAATCGCTTCCAGACTCTGTTATTTCATTCTTCACATCTTCAATCCGTTGCTCAATTTTTTCAATCGTATCCTGTATCGTTTCCCATTCTTTCTTTTCATTGTAAGATAGTTTTGCAGGACGGGTTTGCTCCTTAGAAGCTTCTGGCTTTGTTGCGATCTGTTTTTTCTCTTCGGCTTCTAGCTCTTTCTCTCTTTGAACGACTTCCATATAATCTGTATAAGCTCCGTAATAATGGTTGATTTCTCCTTCACCATTAAATACAAATAATTGCTGTGCTACCTTATCAAGGAAGTAGCGATCGTGGGAAACCGTAATGACTGCTCCAGGGAATTCTGATAAATAATCTTCCAATACAGCGAGCGTTTGTACATCCAAATCATTTGTCGGTTCATCAAGAAAGAGAACATTTGGCTCCTCCATCAGAATACGAAGTAAATACAAGCGTCTCTTCTCTCCACCAGAAAGTCTCGATATGTAAGTCCACTGCATATCAGGAGAGAATAGGAAACGTTCAAGCATCTGTGAAGCTGAAACGGTACCTCCCTTTCGAAGACGAACTTCTTCTCCACCTTCTCGAATATACTCAATGACTCGCTGTGATTGATCAAGTCCTTCATTTTGCTGAGTATAGAATCCTGCTTTGACAGTCACACCTATCTCAACAGAACCCGCATCTGGAGCAATTCGACCAGCAAGCATGTTAAGAAGCGTTGTTTTACCCGAACCATTCGGACCGATAATGCCAATTCGATCCTGTGGAAGAACAAGATAACTAAATTGACTTGTAAGCACTTTTCCATTGATCTTCTTGGAAATATCGTTCACTTCAATAACTTTTTTGCCGAGTCGACTAGCACCAAGTGCCATATCAACATTTCCTTCTGTACTGCGACCAGGTACTTCTTTCATCTTCTCAATTCTCTGTTTTCGGGCTTTCTGTTTCGTTGTTCTTGCTTTCGCACCTTTTTTGAGCCATTCGATCTCGCTCTTAAGTAGTTTATTATGTTTATCTTCTTCCTTAACCTCGCGTTCTTCTCTCATCGCTTTTTGCTCAAGAAAGGTTGCGTAATTCCCTACATATTCGAATAAGCGGCCCTTATCTAGTTCAAAGATTTTGTTAGTTACCCGGTTAAGGAAATAACGATCATGTGTCACAAGTAACAGCGTGCCGGAATAACCGGCAAGATACTGCTCTAACCACTCTACCGTTTCATTATCGATATGGTTCGTCGGTTCATCTAAAATCAATAAATCTGCAGGGTTAATAAATGCCTTTGCGAGTGCTACTCGCTTTTGTTGACCACCAGACAGCTCATTCACCATTGCATCAAATTGATGTAGTCCTAATTTTGTCAGAATCGTCTTAGCTTGCGTACTAAAATCCCATGCCTGAAGACGATCCATTTCTTCTTGAGCATGAACCAACTTATCCTGATAAGATTCACGCTCTGGATGTTTCATTACTTTCTGGAGCGCTTCTTCGTAATTTCGTACCGTATTAAATAGGGGAACGTCACTATCAAACACTGTATCGAGAATCGACTTCCTCTCGTTAAAAACAGGATCTTGAGGCAAGTATTCTACATGGAATCGATTGGCATGATGAAGTGTCCCGCTATCCATGGATTCAATTCCTGCAAGAATTTTGAGCAGTGATGATTTCCCAGTTCCATTTACACCGATCAACCCAATTCTCTGCTTCTCTTCAAGGGAAAAAGATATTCCATCAAATAACGTTTTCTCTCCGTACGATTTTGTAATTAATTCAGCTTGAAGCAAGCTCATGATACTCATCCTTTTCTCTCTATAGTCTGCTTTCTATTTTAACCGTTTTAAGCGAAGAAAGGAACTATTCTACAAATGAGACAGAACTTCAAACCGAATCAAAAAAGAAGCTCAGTTATGAGCTCCTTCTCGTTAAGCATTCTTTTTTTGTTGCTTGTTTTTTTTATGCTTCTTGTTATTGTTCTGGTCTGCTGCGAGTTCACTTGCCATTTCCGTTTCGTGCTTATGGTTTTGTTTTGGATTCTTCATGTACTCACCTCCACTACTTCTTAGGTTTGACCATTGTTTAAAATCTATTCATAGTACGGTAAATGAAATTATTTTTAATGTGATAGAAAAAGGCTGTACACCGTCAGCCCTGTTCTTCTTCATTCATAATATTTTGAATCGGCTCTCTTTTGCTAAAACCCCCAAGATCAGAGTGGTAGTAAGAAACCTCTTGTTCGCCTTCTTTCCAACACAATAAAACCTCTTTGCCACCGATCAACGCGGGAAAATCAATCAAGCCTTCGTCTACACTTTTTATTTCGACACCAAGTGCTATAAGATTCGTAATAAATGTCTGTGCTTCTAATTCCATAAATTCCATTCTTGCTTCTTTTTTGAAAATGATGTCTTCATCCACTTTTGTTTTATGTCGATAAAGGAGCGTTTTTTTATGCTGATCAATTTGATCATAGTGTTCATTAAATTGAGTTTTAAGGCGTTTGAGTCCAGCTAGTTCTCTCTTTAACACAGGCAACAGTCGATTTGCTTCTTCAATCGTAAAGTACTTTTTTCCCATGTTTATCCTCCTAGTTAATCTTTACTATTACCTCTTTACCCTTACTAACGTTCTTTACACATCATTCGACGATAATTTACAAATTGAATTGTTTACTACAAACCAATCCGTTTTTCAGATATGATAGTTATTGTATGGGGAACATTTTCTAAAAGGAGGAATATCTTTGGCTAAAGTAACAGTACAAGATCATGGAACGTTCGAAGTTCAAGAGGGAACAAAGCTTACACTTGCTCTTGAAGATAACGGTGTACAAATTCTCCACCGATGTGGCGGAAATGCAAAGTGTACAACTTGCCGAGTTGAAGTTTTTGAAGGCGAATTCGGGGAACTAACTGACATTGAAAAAGAAGCGTTCAAGAAAAAGGGTGTTGAAGATAACCTTCGCTTGTCGTGTCAGGTTCGAGTAAACGGTGATTGTGAAGTAAAGCCTGCTATGACCGTTGAGAGTTCAGGATTGGATGCAGGTCCCCGACCAGCTGAGTAAGGTAATACTGAAAAGCCGCCTATTACTTTAGGCGGCTTTTTTCCATGTTAAAACAATTTTGTAAGAGACTGATAATTTAATTTATCCTCTTGTAATTTAGTTAAACTCTTATTCAGATGACGTTGGATGAAAGAAAGAAACTTATCCTGATTTTTTTCTTCCATGATCTGGATCATTTCTTTATGTTCAAGAATGTCATCTTCCTCATAACCGGTAAACTTATCATAAAGCACAAGGTAAATGGTGATCTGATTCAATATTTTTTCCAAAAACTCATTCAAATAGCCATTGCCACTTATTTTTGCCATTACAAGATGGAATGCATTGTTCTTCTCATGATATGATACGATGTTTTTTTCCTTATACGCTTCTCTCATACCCTCTGTATAGCTTTTGAGTAGAGCTATTTCATCCTCACCAAGCTTTTCATATCCTTCACGAACCGCCATCTCTTCAAGTACTTTCCTCATTTCAAAAGCTTGAATCATCTCTTCGATCGTAGGCTGAATGATAAACGCGCCCTTATTTGGAATGACGTTTACTAGTCCCTCTGCTTCCAACTTCATGATCGCACTTCTGATCGGAGTTCTGCTTGCGTTAACTTTTGCTGCGATCGCACTTTCAAACAATTGGTTACCAGGAGCAATCTGTCGATTCATTATCGCATTTTTTATTAAGTGATACACTTTTTGTTCAACCGTTTCTTTTCGCATTACTTTGACCCGCCCATACACTCTTTTTCTTTATTTTAACATAAATACCTACCTACCAAAATTCATTTCGAACAACATTGTTCTACAATCTTGTTGAACTTCTTTCTCTATGATATATTATCCTACGTATTCTGGATTAGAACGGAGTGATGATTTGAACCACACAGGTAAAGAAATTACATTAATCATCATTGGATCCTTGTTCTTTGCGCTAGGCGTAAATTTGTTTGCCATTCCGAATGAACTCGGTGAAGGCGGCGTTACAGGGATTTCAATGATCTTATATTATCTTTGGGAGTGGTCCCCTGGTATAACAAATTTCGTTATGAATGGCATTCTTTTAGCGATCGGTTATAAAGTACTTAATAAACGGGTGACGTGGTATACCATGATCGCCATCTTATTTACCTCTTTATTCATTCAATTGACAGAAGGCATGGGAAACCCTCTCGATATCATGCTCGGAACCGTTTTTGCTGGTGTTTTTATCGGGATTGGTCTTGGCCTCGTACTCCGTTCAGGGGGTACCACAGGAGGATCCACGATCGTAGCTCGAATGCTGAATCAACATTTTGGTTGGAGTGTTAGTACATCGATGTTTGTCTTCGATATTCTCGTTGTAATTAGCTCCTCAGTCGTAATCGGGATAGAGAATACCATGTACACAGGAATTTCAATCTATATTAGTACAAAAATACTTGATTACTTGATTGATGGCTTTGATACACGAAAAGCCGTCACAATCATTTCTCAAGACACTTTAGGAATAGCGGAGAAAGTAAGCGATGAAATGGATCGTGGCGTAACCGTTATTAATGCACGTGGCCATTATTCTAAGGAATCTAAGGACATTCTCTATGTCGTCATAAACAAACAGGAACTATTTTTGCTTAAAAAAATGATTCAACAAGTCGATGAGAAAGCCTTTGTGGTGGTCCACGATGTAAGAGATGTCTTTGGAGAAGGTTTTACATTCCCGAAAACGTGAAAACAGATAGTGATTCAGAAAACATCAAAATTTGAAAGGTACTTCCCTCATTTCCCCACAACAAAAAGAACTTGGAATTTGTACTCCAAGTTCTTTTGCTATGTTTACTCCAGTAAAGCCCCTCCTTGTAAACTAAATAAAACCTTTTTATATTAACGTAATCCCAACATTGGCTTAAAGAGATGAAGGAATATTGGAGGCACTCTTCGAACTGACTCGCTGCAGCATGTATTCAAGCAGGAACAGATAATCCTTCTGATTCCCTGTGTTTTTAGCAAGATCGGATAATTGCTCTAAAATATACAGGCAATCATTTTCGTACAGGCTATAGTTATCAAATCCTAGAATAGTCTGGCGAGCAAATTCCCATAGATCTTTGTGTACCTCCTTATCCATCGTTTTACTCAGCAAGGAAACCATCGTTAACAGCTCCGTCATAACTGTCGAGTTCTGGTTAGCATACTCACGAATAGAGGCAAATCCCTTATGGAGGAAATAAGGGAAATCCTTTTGATTTAAGATAATGCGAAGCTCCTCTTCCTGATCGAAAAGGTACGGAGAAAAATTCGTAGACTGGCCAATGCTTTTCAACAAATCAGCAATCTGATGAATCGTATTTGTAACTGTAAGCGGGTCATTATGACCTAAAGCCTTGATGGCTACTTCGGCAAGCTTCATTAGCCCATACTCCAAATCTTGAATTTCCGTACGTTTAACTCCGATCTCAATGGATTTGGCATAGCGTTCGGGATTAACATTTTGTCCATATTCCCAATAAGTAAGCAGCGGCGTTCCTTCTACTACAAATTCTCCAATTCTGACATCAAACCTCAAAAGGCAGTTGTCTTTATTCGCTTGTTTAATCAGTCTTGAAAAGTCAGCAACTTGAAGATAACCAGACTGACTGGTTTTTATTACTTTTCCATCAGACTCAGAGGGGAGCAATTCACTCCTAATTTCCTTCTCAAATTGGTAAGGTTGTAATTCATTTTCTAGTGAAACCTGCACCGATTTTGACTTCACATTCATATTGAAACTGATATTATGAACCTGCATCCATGTGGCTGTATGGTTGATGAAATAAATAAAGGTCACAGCAGCTGTAATAGCTGTCAGAATTGATAAGACCGGTGTCGCAACAACATATTCCTCTTCTCCATGCGTCACGTATAAGAAGTTTAAGAGCACATATATAAAACTCCCGTTAAAAATTCCGAGTACGTGCTGGGTCGCTCGGTCACTAACGAAGTTTACAAGCATTTTGGAAGAAAACTGCCCGCTAAACGTCGTTAGGGCTACGAGCAAGGAGTTAAGGGTAAAAGCACTTAAAGTCAGCACCCCTCCTACGAGTGCACTTAGAAGCACCTGTAGGGTCTGTCCGCTGAAACCAATTCCGACTGGAAGAAATAAGCTAACATCAACCACATAATCGAGATAATAGGTAAAAGCGGATAGACCGATCGCACCAACAATATACCAAAATGGCATAAACCAAATGGTTGATTTCAATTCACTTTTCCGCTGTCGTCTCGACATTCTTAAATATTTCTTTATATAATATAACAACCCCATGTAATCCACCATTCTAGTCTTAGAAGTTTTAAATACTTCTACTAACTACCCTGGAAAGAAGTAAACTAACCTAAATTTTTATTTTTCCATCAAGAATAGAGGATAAATATATAAATCTGTTATAACATTTAACACTACAAACAAAATGCACTTTTAATAAGGAAGGCTAGTTTAAGTGATGGCTTGTCATCTCTTTTTTTACTGTTATTGAAGCAAAAAAAAGAGGAACCCCATCAGAGTGGTGTACCCGCCGTTACTTATTAAGAGATCACTAGAATACATTTCTTGTCCAGAATATTAATCATTATAAATGGCCTTTCAGTTTTCTGTATTATTCTTCAGCGTTTCCAAAAAACTTTGCGCTGCTGGAGTTAGAGAAGATTCGCTTTCCAAACTGACCAATGCAACCCATCTATATAGTTCTGGGAAATCCTTTGGCCAAAGTCTAGTTAGTATACCTATATTTAATAAGTCTTGAACTAATGACTCAGTCAGTAAAGCTACACCATTTCCAAAACGAACAAAGTCTAAAGCTGTAGTAGGAGGGAGTTCAAGTGTATCCATGCCAAACGTTATATACGTTTTTTGCCAATGTTTACTCTCATCACTCCAATCAGTAAGAATATAAGGATTGCTATTTGCAAAAACCTCCTCTATTGAATATGTACCAGCTTTCATTCTACTTAATTTATGGCACTTATGAGCCACTAATATAAGTGGTTCCTTCATTAAAAGATGCTTCTTTAAATCACTATTAAAAAAAGGGTAAGTAATCAATCCCATTTTAGTAAATCCATCATAGAGCATTTCGATAATCTGCTGGTTATGACCTGTATGAATAACCAAATCTATTTCTGGGTATTTCTCATGCATTTCGGTAATTGTTGAAGTAAATAGTCCCGTAGTAAATGTAGGTAAAGTTCCTATTTTTACTTGTCCACTTTTTCCTTCTTTGATGGATTGAGCTCTTTCTACCCCATTTACTAAGACCTCTAATGCTTGACTCGCATAAGGAAGAAAGCCCTGCCCCAGGTCTGTAAGTTCCATATTTTTTCCTACTCGATAAAACAGAGGTCCCCCAACACTTTTTTCTAGCTCTTTTACTCGTATACTAATCGTTGGTTGCGATACATTTAAGTATCTTGCCGCTTTACTAAAAGATCCTAACCGAACTACAAGTTCAAATGCTTTAAGCTGATTGACTTCCAAAGTCACACCTCTTCTATAAAAATAACTAATAGCAGTTATAAATTATATTAGATTGTTTAATTGATCTAATCAACTTATACTTTTATTGAAAAGCAATATTAGAAAGAAGGTGCCTAATGACCTTATTAAAATGGATTTCAAACATCATAGATCATCAATATCAACAACCAAATGGACTGCTAGGATGGTACATTGGCGAAAAAATGATACGGCAGCACAAACCAGAAACAAATTGGACCATTAAACTATTAAATCTCCAAGAAGACGAAGAAATATTGGAAATTGGATGTGGTGCAGGATATGCAATGAAACTTTTATTAAATCAGCCTTCAGTCCACAAAGTTACCGGATTGGACATATCGAAAACACTCATCCATTCTTCATCAATCCGAAACAAATTGGCAATTAGAAAGGAAAGAGCTCAAGTAGTCCTTGGAAATGTTCACAAATTACCTTTTAAAGATAAACAGTTTTCTAAAGTATTTAGTATCCATTCCGCTTACTTTTGGGGAAACTTGCCTGTAGCAGTTGCAGAAATCTCTAGAGTTCTAAAGCCAAATGGTTCCGTTTCAATAACTCTTTGCGACGGAAAAAATGGAGAGATATGGCAAGCTGTGAAAAACATGACTGATAATGAGCTTATTCCACTCATGAGACAGATGAAATTTATAAATGTAAGACTGGTGGAAGGACCAGAATCTAGAGGGTACCATACTATAGCCATTACTGGAGAACTCTAAACGATTAATACGAAATCCCTAAAAGTGGACCGTGTACATTCAGAAACTTTCCCATTCGAACTATTGGGAATGATTTTAGCCGGTTCGACCAATAAACGTTTCATCGCTTCTCCTTTGCAGGTTTTAATGGAATACTCCTCACGTATTAAAACGTATTATATAAGCCTAAAAAACGCCATTTTCATTAGGAGAACTTTGGGGTATCGGTTGAGCTACATCCCACATTTCAACAATCTGACTATCTTGAAAACGAAAAATATGTACAACCGCCACTCCTAGGTCTTCTTGATTTTGTTTTATGTGTGAGTGAACGACAATGCTATCGCCCTCTTCAATAGCATGTTTAACCTCCATTGTTTTGTCAGGGTTCTTTGATGCACTCTCTTCCATCGCTAACATAAGTGAATCTGCATCCCCACGAAAAAAAGGATTGTGGTGGCAGAAACCAGGACCTATATAACTCCGATAAGCTTCCCTAACTTTCCCTGAAGAAACAAGTTGTAGAAAAGTCATTGCTTTTTCTTTTTTGGAGCGTTCTTCCTCATTTTGCTGTCTTGGATTCATTTCAAAACATCCTTTCATTTCAATTGCAGACAATTTAATATTTAAAACTATATATAGTAAAGCTTATTAGTAAGATTAGAGCAAAAAAAGCTTCCCTTAGTTATTCAAGAATGGCTCAAAGATAGCTTAAAACTCAGTTTCGAGATATTTTATTAAACTTGTCGAAGAATTACTCCTAGTAATAAATAGAAGCGATCAGACAGTTCTATCTTCAACTCTTGCGCTCCAAACCTTTAATTCCAATTATTTCAAATAAATTCGAATAACTCAATCTATTATTTCTGATAAAAGGAGCCTATCTTATAGATAAGCTCCGAGATTATTGAATAACTTTATTTTATAAATTTGGCGCTAGGTAATATTGTTAAATCCTTTATAGAAACATCTTTGTTTTTATCTAGAAACCACTTTATTAAGTAAAACCCTAATGAATAGCCACCCCAAAACGGTAAATCTTTATCTTTACTTCCGAACATATATAAATCAGTTAAGGGTCCTTTATCATCGATATGATTTTTATATGTGCTT
Organism: uncultured Bacillaceae bacterium; assembly: GCA_963739655.1. Classification (GTDB taxonomy): domain Bacteria; phylum Bacillota; class Bacilli; order Bacillales; family Guptibacillaceae; genus Guptibacillus. The sequence goes on from CAVUAW010000023.1 coordinate 88,517, forward strand.
TCCCATATTGTTTTAGCTTCAGTTTCAGATAAAGCATCTTTATAAGGACCAAGATATTCCTCGCTTAACCTTTCCTTCACAAAATGCTCTGCTAATCCTTCTAAAATCATTCGGTCAAGTAACGTTTCTCCATCTTCTTTCAACCCTAATGCACTGATACGCCAATGGTGATGATATTCGTGTGTTACGACAGATTTAATTGTTGAACGTACATTTTCTTCTGGAAGAATTGCAAAACACATCTTTCCATTCCAATCCGTAAAAGCCGATACTCCATTAAGTTGGGATTTAACAAACTCATCATTTTTATCTAAAATGAACACTTCTAATTGTACAGGTCTATTTGACGGGTACTGTTTATGCAAAAGCTCCAATTCTTCTTGTATGAAGTTTTCATAATTAAGCGATCTCATATTAGTCAATTGTTCTTCAAGTGAGACAATGTCGTTGTTTAAATTAAACATTCCGAAGAACAACATCATTTCAAATTCTTCTTCATCAAATTTGAAAATATCCAAGAAAATCTCTTTCCTGTTTCCATTAGGAGTTGATTTTACTAATGAAATAAATTTCTCCATATCAGCAAGTCTATCTTTACTTTTAACTAGCATATTTATTTGGGTCATTGTTCTCACTCCTTTCTCAAAAAACTAGTTTTTCAATTAAACTGAGCTAAATCTAGTTAGAGCGCTTGCTTTTATTAAGCAAACGCTCCGATATTTCGTAAGACTCGATGTCAAGATATCCATCCTAATAATTAGTTTAATCTCCCCATCAATAATGTATTGTAGTAATTACCATCAGATAATAGCTTGTCTTTCTGTAATACCCCTTCAATCTTAAAACCATATTTATCATAAAGTGTTATTGCTTTCTCGTTTGTTTCCAGGACATTTAAAGTGATCTTCTTAATGTTATTTGCATCTGCCCAACTAACAGATTCTTTCAAGAAGTTCTTTCCTATTCCATAACCCCAATAATCCTTCATAACACCTACACCAAACTCTACCTTATGAGAACTTCTTTTTAATTCATTTCCTTCGCATCTAGCGAAACCAACAAGGGTTCCATTAACTTCAGCTACCAAAAAAATATTGTTCAAACTTTCTGAGTCACTTTTGATAATATCTTTAAAGCCCTCTCTGTCTATATATGCTTCTCCTTTAACTCTATCCAAATTTTCACTTTCACCATCTATCTGTAACCTTAATTCAGACAAAGCTTGTGCGTCTTCAATTTTTGCAGATCTTACTTTGTAAAAGAGCTTACGAACTTCATATTCTTTTGAGTTTACTATCAAATTTTCTTCCTCCTAAGGTCATCCTATCCTAATCCCGGCCACTCTCTGAGTATAGAAGACAACTACGCTTATTCGATAATTGTCCCCGTTTCTATCAACCTTGATTTATAAATATATTTAAGCAGATTTTCAACTTACGCAACCGTTAATCAAGTATGAAACTTATTATAAGCTTACCAGTGTACTTGAAGTTTATTACCATTTGGGTCATAAAAATGGAAATAAGCATGTCCATTATCTTCTTCTATATTCGCCACCTTAACTTGATTATCAATTAAGTGTTGATGAAATGTAGATAATTCTGAACTTGTGAAGCTAATGCTAAATGCTGGTTCATTATCAATTGTAAAATGTGCAAAAGTTTCATCTTTAGTAGGTACTAACACAAGTAATAATGGGCCATCATTTACTTTGATAATCGCAACTGGTTCTTCAGTAATGGTTAATAACTTGAGCCCTAATACATCTCTATACCATTGTGCGGACTGTTCTAAATCCTTTACAGGAATTCTAATATAATGTACTTGTTCAATAAATGATTTACTCATAATCTACCTCTCCTTTGTTTAATTCTGGTATATAAAATGAATAACTCAATCTTTACTTTCAAAAAAGAAGCCTTTCTAATTACAGAAAGGCTACGAGTTAATTGAATAATATATCAACCTTCATTTATCGGAAAAATGTACACTAAATAATTTAAATAATTCTCTAAACCTATATTATTAGCGATTATATTAGAAGGCTTATTTGACTCCTCACAATCCCAGTATGGAATCATACCTTTACTCACACAATCTCTCACAACACAGAAGGCTGCATTCTGACCTAATTTATTCCCTTGATGTTCCTCTATTGTTTCTATATCTATACCATGAACATTTTCAGCCACAAATCCCGAAAAACATAAACTCACAATCTTATTTTGGTAGATAATAGAGTACCCAATTCCCTTTTCAAAAAATTTCTCGGGTGAAGACCAGAATCCCAAGATTTTCGAGTGTAAAAACCCTATGTTTTCAAGATAATTGTTCTTATTCTCATATAGTTCTTCATCGATTTTGAATACCTCATAGCCTCGGTTAATTGAAGGTTCATTATCATCTTTATAGTGACCTCTCAACTTATAAACATTTTGGTGTGAGAGTTGTATGTGACGATGTTCGAAAATCCTCTCTATCGTCTTATCCCAATTGGCATGGTTACCAATTGCTATAAAACTGTTTAATCCGAGCTTCTTTGCCTCAGGAAAGATTACCTTATCCATAAAATCATTTATATGGTTATTAAATAGCTCATTTCCCTCATCTCCAATAAAGAAAAACCCATCATTATTACCCAACCAGATAAGTCCAGTTTTAGGAGAATCGATATGATCTACAAAAATCCGACCAGGGTTATTCCCTACTATTACAGCTTTAACTTCTAAATGTCCTACATCATTTATTAACTTTTCGCATTTATAGAATTCATTTTTATCAAGTTCACAAATCACTATTAATCCTCCTACCGGTATACCACGCTCACTTAAACTCATTCTAGCCTGTTGCAACAATTCCCTGGATTAAAGAGTAAAGTACTTTAATTTATGTTCGATATATTCCTTCTTCAATTCCATCATGGATAAGACTACGATAAGGATCTCCAGTAATTCCAAAAATCTCACAAAATGCTGCTTCAGTTTTGTAACCTTTTTTTCTGAATCCTAACACTTTGGATTTAAGTTAGGAAACTTTTGGATCAATTCATATTCAATCATCCTATGAAGATATGCGTTCTACTCTTGTAAAAAAAACTCACATATTACAAGCTGAATGTTCCTAGTCACAACTAAAAATATCTCAAATGTATAACTTTAAAAAGATTTATATAAATCTTTTTAAATACTCGCCAAATATTTTGTTCATAACTTTGGGTGTGTTTTCTAAATAAACATTAATTTGTTCAATGTTTGATTCGAATTTATCAGAGTTCCTTTCATCTGTTGGGAAATCAGATATTCCTTTAATAATAATACATTCAACATCATTCTTCTTACAAATATAAGCAATTGCACCCGCTTCTGTATCGGCTATTGTTATTTCGTTTTCTTTAAGTTCTAAATAGTCCTTCCACATAACTACTGCTTTATCAGCGGTGCCAATTGTTCCGGTATAAAAATCATTTCCATATTTAGATAGATCAATATCAACTATAAAGGATTTTTTAACAAGAGGCTCGATTTCTTTTACTGTGCAATCATATTGAACGGCTTCATTGGGTACAAAAATATCCAAATTACTGAACTTATCATCTATCCCTGCACATGATCCAGCAACGATTACTTTAGTTAAATTAAATTTAGAAATCATATACTGATTACCACCAACTCCATTTACTTTTCTTACACCGGTACTATAAAAAACAAGTTCGGTATCATTAATTGTTCTTATGAAATACTCGCCATATGGATAACCGAAACGTTCATTATCTGTTATGCAGAAATATTCCAAGGTCGCTTCATATTCCCACTTCGTTGCTATACTTATTCCTATCATCGACTTATCACCCTACAAATATAATTTGTCACTATTGAATGTCTATACACGGTCTGAATTTCATTTTTATCACTATCCTTCTTTACTCTATTCATCAACAATTCGTTATAAATATGAAAATGTCCTTTTTTACTAACCTGTCATTAAACTACATGGAGCGCTTACTTTTTAGTAAGCAAACGCTCCGAGATTGTTCAATAAAAGGCTTCTAGATTTTTTAAGATTGCATTTAAAAAAGCTGTTTTCTCTACTATTCCAACTCCTCTAAAAAAGAGGGAGTATTCCCGCCTTCATTAAAATTTTTGTATTCTATGGCTATGTAAATAATTGGTTTTGAACTTAAATGTGGTCCATTAAATTCTGGATCACATCAATAGGATCCCCATTTGCATAGCTATGCCCAATTGATAAGGGTGTATCTCTTTCTAATACCAGCACGTCGAGAGATACCTTTCCCTTTATCAAAGATGGTGTTTTCAATTTGGTTGGAAAATTCTATCTTAATTCTACACATAATATATCAGCTCCCTACTTCTTTTTACTTAAACAGCTTTACGCTGAAAATACACATATCCACCTAGAACAAAAATAAGCAAACTACCACCTATGACAAACACCAGTGTTTCAATAGGTACATAAAAGGTTCCGTCAGCAGCGCTACTGGAATTGAATGGCATCATAGCAAGCAATGGCTGTGCCCATGGATATAATGGGCCATAGGTAGCTGAATTTGCAATTAATATATTCGGTAAAGTAAAGACAACATTTAAGGCTAACGGAGCTGCAAAGCTTGTCCATGCTAATGAGAACCATAATTGAAGCGCAATTAACGGTAAACAAGCAAGCCATCCTCCGAATATGCTCTTCCATAGAATTACCGTTGGAAATGGATCGCTTATTCCCTTTATCATTCCTACAAGGTACAAACCGATTAATACCATAATTTGAACAACTGCCATTAAAATAGCAATGAGAGAATATTTTACTACAAACACTTGACCTCTAGTGACCGGTAAAGCAAATAACTGTTTCCAGCCTCCATTCTGATGTTCATAACGACAGATGAACGCAGCTAGAACTCCGGTTAATAAAGGTAAGAATAACTGTCCATGGATCAATATCATATTCACTAGTGGAAATAACCATTGATTCTCACCACTTGATATCGTGCTACCTAGACCAGCCATAGTAGCTAATAAAGGGCTTATTAAAAGCACGGTAAGTATATTTGATTTTCTTAATTTAAACCACTCTGCTTGAAATAAACGTATCAACTTAAGTCACATCCTTTCTTGAAAAATGAAACATACCAATGATCAGAATGAAAAGACCTGCTGCGCTTCCGAATCCCACATTTAATAAATAGGTATCCTGAAAGAAATACGGCCAGCCATATGGTATCCATTCAGGAAGTTTGAACGTGTATAAAGAACCGATTGCACCAATAATCCCTATCGTTAATGCCACTCCTTGATTGGATTCTACGATTGAAATCCATAATTGGAATGCCAGAATAGGCAATGCTGCTAGAAATGGTAGATAACTCATGATTAGTATATCGATCAGCGGAAGCGACCAACCGAATTTCAGTAGTAATCCAAGAGAGACAATCCCAATCGCCAGTAAAGTACAAGACGAGAATAAAAGTACACTTATAAAGATAAACTTCACCACATAAACACGTTTTCGAGTTACTGGTAATACGAGCAATTGCTTCCATGATTCTGTTTGATGTTCAATCCCAGCAGTTATGGAAGCAAGAATGGTGATGCCAAATAATAGCGTAAGAGGAATAAACATTTCAATTTCATTTAAGAAATCCCCCCATACATCTCTCTGGAAATTAACAAGATAGTCGTAACGCAGTCCATAATTAACTGCTTCAAGAACAATAATCCCTAGTGGACCTAGTAAAACCAACCACCAGACAGCTTTACGCTTGACCTTCATAAATTCTGTAGAGAAAAGGGCTAACATTATAGGCTTACCTCCTCTCTCGTCATAGAGAGAAAGATTTCTTCTAGTGACAATTTTTCTTCCTGAACTCGATAGATTGAATATTGATTTTTCACCAGTGATTCGATTACACTTGCCACTTCCCGATCTGACTCTGTATGTAGCTTTATTCCGGATTCTCTATGCCAATCTACTTTATTTCCATACGCCAATAAGAGCTTCCATGCATTTTCTTCATCACTTACACGCAGATGAATCGTAGGCTTTGCTTTTTTTCTTAAAATCGCTATTGAATCTTGAAAAATCAGTTCACCTTTTGAGATAATTCCTACTTTCGTTGCCATCTGATCAATTTCGGATAGTAGATGACTGGAAACTAAAACAGTGATACCATAGCGCTTTGGGAGTGATTGAATTAATTGACGTATTTCCAGGATGCCCGATGGATCTAAACCATTAGTTGGTTCATCAAGTATAAGAAGTTTGGGATTTCCAAGCAATGCATTCGCAATCCCAAGCCGCTGCTTCATTCCCAATGAATAGCTTTTCACTTTCTTTGATGCATTTGGAGTTAAACGGACAATTTCAAGGACTTCATCAATCCGTTTTTTAGGCGCGTCAATAATCTTCCTAGTCACCTCTAAATTCTCATATCCTGTTAAATGCCCATAATAAGAAGGAGATTCTACTAACGATCCGACATTCTGCAAGATCGAACGATGGTTCTTCATTAAATCCTGATTAAAGATTTGAATGGTGCCACTCGTAGGTTTCATTAGTCCAAGAAGCATCCGAATCGTTGTCGTTTTGCCTGCACCATTGGGACCTAAAAAGCCATATATTTCTCCTCTGTTAAGTTCAAGATCTACTCCTGTAACGGCTTTCGTTCCTTTAAATGTTTTCGATAATTCCTTCGTTTGAATAATCGTTTCAGTCATTTCCTTCACCTCTCCTTCACTATAAACAAAGAAGGTTAAATTGAAGGGTGGAGGTTGTTTAAATTTCGTTTAAGAAGAAAAAAGCTTGATGAATTCTCAAGCTTTTTCATGGGTATTAAACTGAATTCACTTTATATAATAATGGTTGAATCTACCAATTCATTACTGGTTTGATTGATTTCTTTCTTAAATACCATTGTCGTTCCAGAGTTAGTAGAAGTAACCTCCCAATCAATTCCCATTTCCTTTGTCATTAGAGAAACGATGGCGAGTCCAATCCCCACCCCTTTATGTTCTGAGAATTTTTTCATCCCAGGACCTTTGTCACTTATATCAATTTCCAACTCGTTATTTTTTAGTGTGGAAGAAACAGAAAGAAAGGCTCCTACTTTAGCGTGCCTCAGAACATTTTGGAATACATTTTCAAACACTCTCTCCATCCATTGAGGATCGACATTCCAATATACTTTCTCCTCTTGAAGACACACCTCAATCTCGAAATTCTCTTGTTCAAACACAGGATACCATGATGCTATTAATAGTTTGATTACATAATGAATGTCTACAACCTCAGGAGAGTACCTGTATTTGCCCGCAGTTAATAGGGTATACGACATTAGGTTATCTATTAATCGATCAACATATTCTACCTTATGATCAATTACGCGAATGGATGCCTGACCGCTTGTTGTAAGTGCCTCATCCTTTAGAGAGTATGCATGAGCCCTTATTGCTGTTAACGGCGTTCGTAAGTCATGAGAGAGGTTTGCAATAAGATTACGCCTTAGCTGCTCTTCTTCAACTTCTCTCCTTCTACCTTCTTTTAATTCATCAACCATCAAGTTAAAAGATATTTCAAGCTGACTGATTTCGTCTCTTTTTTTGACTTCTACAGGATAAGGTATGCGATGATCATCTCGTATCATCATGGCATTTTGGAGGTGAACAAGTCGCTTCCGAATCCGAGTGAAGAACAAAAGGGACACCATCATAAACGAACCAAGAATCAACAAGATGCCAACAATAAAAACATATTCATACCGACTAATCAGTCGTTGGACTGGAGGTTCTAATTCTTCTCGCGGAATTTCGAGTGCAATAAATCCATTTTGATAGTCATCTCCGATGAAAGATATAACTGTAAAAGGATCCCCCCCTATTCGTTCTTTCATGAATTGAACCGTATAACCAGTAGACCATATTGGTGGAAGTGTGTTATCTTCATTTGAATCAAAAACAAGTTTTTCATTTTCATTCACCCAAAACACTTCAGCATTCGGGTAATCACTTTGAATTAAGCTCAGTTGCTTTTTAATCTCAGAAGTAGACTGACCTTGTAAATGCTGGGCTGTTTCCTTCCACCTATTTTCTATATCTTTAGTCGAGAACTCCTTCATTTCCTTCGTTCCATTCATAGATTCAATAGGCAGATAGGTAATAATTGAAATCAAGGGAAACGAAAAAGGAAGAAGAATAAGGCCAACCACGATAATTAGGAGATATTTTGCTAATAACGTATGGATAAACTTCATGTTTGCAACCTATAACCGACGCCTCTAATCGTTTCGATGATTGTCGGGGATGCTGGATTTTTCTCGATTTTTTCTCTAAGATGTCGAATATGCACCATAAGCGTTTTATCCCCTTCTATAAAAGGCTGATTCCACACAGCTTCATAGATTTGTTCCTTGGTTAATATTCGATTCTGGTTTTGAAGAAAGAAATAAAAAACTTTATACTGTTTGCCTGTTAAGATAACTTCTTGGTTGGTTTTCGTATTTACAAGCCGATTCTCCTTTGGATATACGGTAAGATGATCAATATTCACAAATTCCGGCTCGATCCTTGAGTATCTTCTTAAGAGGACTTCAATTCGGGCATTTAATTCGTCAGGGTGAAAAGGTTTTACCAAGTAATCATCTGCAAAATTAAGCCCTTCCAGCTTGTCTTCTACTGCAGAGCGTGCCGACAACATCAAAACCGGTAGTTCTTTCCTTTCCCGTTTGAGTCTCTTACCCACTGAAAATCCATCCAGACCTGGTAACATTACATCTAAAATGACTAAATCAACTTTATCAACATATGATAATGCTTGCTCTCCGGACTTTAACCATTTAACGATATACCCCCTATCTTCTAAATGTTCAGTAACCCAGCGACCAATATCAACTTCATCTTCTATGTACATAATGGCATTCAACGATTTCATCCACCTTCTTTTATAAGTACTCGTAGTGAAAGCAACTTATCAAATATACTTTTATTTATGTTTGAATTCCTGTAGGTACCTTTATTTGCAACAATCTAATTTGCTTTAACATTCTTTTTTTAATCGATTTTTCTTTAAAACTACAGTTAAAGCTGTGTTTCTTGGTATAATTGTGGCCAAAACTTTTTTTATAGTGGTTGGTTCAATCCAAATTCAATTATTTTACAAACTGCTTCTTACCAATTATTTCAAAACGGTGTGAATAACTCAATCTTTTCTTTCACATTAATATGAGCCTATCTTATTACAGATAAGCTCCGATTATCTGGAAGACTTAATTCTGAGATATCTTGAAGCAGTTTTCAATCTAAAGTACCCGTTAGTTACAAGGATTAAATAACGTTGGCGTTGAATTACATATTAAATAATTAAGGGCATTTTTGCTTAAAATAAATAACTAGAGGAGTATTCTAATGAATAATATTTTTGAGATCACGTATACAGATGAAATATTAAATCGCATTGAAAACTTAAATGTAAATTTACAACCAAAATGGGGGGAAATGGATGTCTCTCAAATGTTAGCTCATTGCTCATCTTTCCAAGATATCGCAATGGGATATTCTTTCCCCCCAAGAGGTTGGTTAGGGTTATTAGTAGGTAGATTTGCAAAACCCATCTTTTATAATGACAAACCTTTAGACCACAATATGTCGACAATTCCAACCATTTTAATTACATGTAAAAGAGATTTTGAAATAGAAAGAGAAAAACTGAAACAAAAAATAATAATATTTCAAAAGAATGGGCCAGAGTCTTGTACAGATCATCCACATCCTTTTTTCGGAAAACTTACTTCCGAACAATGGGGAAAAGGAATCTACAAGCATCTTGACCACCATTTAAAACAATTTGGTGTTTAGTGGCAGGAGTTTAAACATATAGCATATTGCCATGATGTTTCTTGTGCTTATGTAATAAAGGGCTAAGGCTTTTTGTTAGCACAATAAGTGACAGTCATTATGCAGCCTAACGCTCAAAGATTGTTGAACTTACATACAAGGTAAACTTGTAATGTTCACATAAAAATACTTTAGCTGTTTGAAAAGAACCAATTTTTTTCATATTTAAGATTTAGCAGATCTCCAACTCTAAATGCAAACTCTATAAATGCTGATCCTTTCGCAGTAATAAGATAATCATCCACAACAACTGATGAGTTTACATAGTTCTCATCGTTAAATGTACCTAAGAAATCCCTTTGTTCAGTTGTTAATCCTGTAGTATAACGTTTCTCCTCTAGCACACCACTTGCTGATAATAAATAAGGAGCACTAGAAATTGCAGCAATTATTCGATTCTGATCATCAATTTTATGTAAAAAGGAAGACAGATCATGATGGTCAACAAGATGCTCAAAATCATCAACACCAGGAAGCACAACACTATCTAAAAGATTAATATCACACTCATTTATTGTAGATTCTGGTATACAAGGTAAGCCAGCTTCTCCTTCTATAGGATATACTGTTCAACCCAAGAAATATAATTTGTTTTCCACCTTGTTTTAATACCGATAATAGTACAGAAAGCTCATATTCACTGAATCTCGGGTAAAGCAGTATACCTGTATAAAGGGATTCTGTCATTTATTCACTCCTTCTTCAACTCTTCAATACCAATTATTTCAAAATAACTCCGAGAAATCTATCAATTCACAAAAAAGGAACATATCTTTTTATAGATATGCTCCGATTATCCAGAAGATTCGAATTCGCGATAACCATTCAAGCTTTTTTCCCTTTAGTTCGCGTTAATGGTACAAGACCTTCTATTCAACAAATGGTTTTACCATAGTATAATAGCTGCTACCAGGAGGATAATCTTTAATTTCACCTACAACTTGAAACCCTTTAATTTCATAAAAAGAACGGGCTTGAAATTCAAAAGTGCTTAAAAGTGCTTTCCCGCATCATTCATTTATATAATGCATTACCAAATTCCACCACGACATTTGATATGCATTCACTATATTAATTAAACGCTCCAAAATTTTGGAAGTATTCAAAACAAGATAATATATCTATAATTGACACTGGCAGCTAACCTCTCAGTAGAATCTTGTGATGTTTCCAACTGGTTTCGGTAGTTAAGTCAGATGATTGATTGTTACATCAATTGCTCCGAGATTAATGAAGGCTTGAATTCAAGGTATTACCAGTATAATCATCGTATTGCAATAAAAGCTTTTCCACCATTATAATCTTACGATAAAGCCCAATGGTTAACGGATATTTTGAACTTCTATCAATTCTATAATTCCTTCATTTATTCTTGTATCCACTTGCACTAGTTCTGTATTTTTAATAATATCCTCGTAAAAACCTTTTCCTGCAGGATATTGACCATCCCAACGTAATGGAACCTTATATACATTAATTGTTCCATCTCCATTTCCACTGTATGTAACAGATCCAGCTACCAATCGACTCCCTGCTAGTTGGATAACATCTTCTGGATAGTTAGCGCTAGTTTCATCAACTGAATTAAGCGGAGTACCAGCTGGTATATGTTTTATATTCAATTCATCAACTTGTTTTAATTCTCCAAGTTGCCACCAAATTCGAGCATATTCAATCTCCTCAGGAGAATAATCTGTTAATAAATCATCTTCTGTTTTTAATACTTCATTTGTAGTTTCTTCTGTCAAAGATTTCTTAGAATCTTTATCTCCCGATTTTTCTAAATCTGTAGTAGATTCCGAGTGATGTTCCTCATCCTCAATGATACGGTTTTCCTTTGCCTGGTCTATATCTTCGGATTCTATAATATCATTACTACCAGATGTTTCTGCTTGTGTTCCTGTCTCACCATTAAGACTATTTGAACACCCAACGAGTATTATAATAAGTAAAAGTAAAATAGTATTACACTTAAATATCTTATAAAGATTATCCATCGGACAGAGAACTCCTCCCACTAATCTACATTAAAATTGAATTTATAATTGCTCAGCACAATCTTTAAAAAATCACAACATTTTCATACATCTTATTAGATCATTATCCTTCTTCATGTGTTTCATTGCCTTCTAATTTTCCAGCTGGAATTTCCAAGAAGATATCCTCACCTGTATGACGATCTAATACCATATGTTATTCCTTCGTTAATACTACTGCATTTAGCCATTCAGAATACTCATTAACATAATAATCATCCATAATTAAACCATTAGGTAGTTCGCAACGATTCTTGACCTAAACCTAGATAAGAGCACTTACTATTTAGTAAGCAGATGCTTCGATTTTCTGAAAGACTTTGAATCGAGATACTTCCAAATATCTTTAACCTTTCAAGAAAAGATATTGATTTAAACCCTTACTTTTTTCCAACTGATTTCCGCTTTTTTTTTAGCCCTTTTTCTCAATTGCTTAATTCTCCTGATTCTAAATCCTCTTTCCTCTTCTTCATCTACTGGTAAATATTTATCTGCTGCAGGGTAAAAGATCGCTGCAATAATACCTATTACTAAATAGTTCAATATCGATGGAAATGGGAGAAGAAGGTTTAAGGGAATCGCTATAAGTATAAAAACAGCTGTTGCAATTAAAGACCTTTTTGAACTTTTAATTCCTCATCATCTCCCAGTGCTCATAGCTAGTACCATCACCCTATTCAAATTTATATTTCCAATTATATGTTAATACCAAATATTTCAAATATTAATCACGAAAACAATCATTACTTTATCAAACGGAGCTTATGGAATAACTGTAACCTTTCGAAGAACTAATTTTGAAGAATCTCACTAAAATCAGTCCCGCGAACGAGTTCTTCTCCGCTCATCATTGTCCAATCTCTTATAGAAAGCTCAGGGTGATTAGTTAGATAGCTTTCAGTTATTTTAAATCCAATTTTATAATTGGACCACCTAGGAATATCCTTATTAACGTTTCCATCCTGAAACTGGCTGTATATGTCAGCACTTCTGGAATCAACATTACTTTTAACTTCTTCTAGAACCACCTTTTCTTCTCCTGAAGACAGGGGTTCTGACCAGGGCACGCTAATATCTGGGTATAAGCGTGAGGCAAAAGACTCTGCTTTCCCCTCGAAAATAATACCGTTTAGTAGTGAGTAATCATTTTCGCTTTCCTCAAAAAATATTGAGTGATGGTACTCGTGTGCAACAACATATTTTAACATCTCTTTTTCGAAGGAAGGATCAAGCATTATTACTATGGCATCTTTGCTTAATGTTATTGCAGCCACGCCATTCATCTGTTTAATGATAGAGACTTGAGGGTCAATGGGTCTGACAAAAATGGTTTTTTTACCACCAGGTAGTTTAGTTGCTGCCTTTACAAGAGACTCTTTTATTAGGTTATTTATCTCATTTTGTTGCATTAAAAGTTCACTTGTATTTTCCTTTAAAGCTTGAGCATTCCCTGTGGGATAAAAATATTGAGAATAGTCTAACCCTCCACTAAGAATCGCTTTTTCTTCAGAAGCAGAATTAAGAAATGGTTGAGTTACTTTACTATAAAACTCACCTTTGTTATTCTTCGAAGAATCTTCTGTCGCCTCATTAGCATAATCAAGAAATTCTTCATATAATGGAATGACTTTAAAACCTTGTCCATTTTTTTCGAATTCGATTGTCGATTGAGAAGGTATCTTATCTTCTTCACTAGAACAACCTGTTATCACAACTAATGCAACAATAAAAGTAAATAACATTTTTATAAACGAATTCATATATCCCCCTATTATAAGATGTAAGAAAAAGAAGGGTTCAAATAAACATCAGAATCAATTATCCTGCCCCTAAGCCTACATAAAGCGCTTACTTTTTATTACACGAACGGTCCGAGATTACAGAATAACGAAATAAAGTTAATTTGAATCAAATCAATTTTAGTAAATCTCATTATTCTAGATAGTGGACTTAAATATGAGTTCTCCATTTGGATCTCTTTCATTTATAAATTCAAACCCCATACTTTTATATAGACTACATGCTATACTATTTTCCTCGACGATACTCAAATATATATCCTTCACTTCAAATTTACTCGAAACTAATCCGATAAGCTTTTTCATTGCAATTCTTCCTAAGCCTTTTCATTGATATCTCTCATCAATGATAATTCGATCGATCCAAGTATCCTTATTTGGTCCAAAAGAGCCATACATTGCAAATCCAACAACATCTTCATTATGATATATAGCTACTGGATGCCACCCTTCATATGTATCAGCTTCTTTAAGACATTCTTCTACTGTTTCAATAAAATTTTCTTGGTCAGATTTTAATTTCACATTTTTTACTAGACATTCATTGGAACTGTCATTAAGCAAATGCTCCGAGATTGTTGAAAACTTGATTTCAAGATATTATTAAAAATATCTTCTAAACAATTCAACAGCAAAATCATTAAGGATTAAAAAAATTCGTATAAGCCCTTATTAAAATACTCGAACTCTTGCTTTGTTACCCTGTAACGAATATAGCCTTCATAAAAAGCTGTTATGTATTCCCCGTTATTAATCCATTTTCTAATAGCTAAAGATTCATCATATCTAGGGTCACCGATAGTCATTCCTGCAACATCAATAAACAACCTAACTTCTCCGTCTAATACCATTACATTGTCGGTCGTGCAGTCCCCGTGTATCATAGTCTGTTGTACTCTTGATGGTAGATTTAATTTTAGCTTCTGCAAAAGCTCTAAATTCCCATCAGCATTGCCACTTTCCAAGTATCTCTCAGCCTTTCTTAACTGCTCACAAATCCAATCTTTTTCGGAAGTTAGCGAACCAACTGGATTTGTTTCATGAAGACCACAGACAAATTTTCCAAAGCTTTTTATTAAAGTACGTTTCTCATGCTGATTCTTCGCCTTCATTAAAGCAGTGGTTAATGTCATTCCATTCTCAAACGACATAATAATATGGCTACTATCAATCTCTTCAATATATCTATAAAACCTGGGTGCTGGGATCTGTGTGTTGGTATTTAGCTTTTCTAATACGAGAGCTTCATCCTTTAACCACTCTCGATATTTTTGTTCAAATGAACTTTTAAGGACATATCTACCTTCAACTGTTATCATTTGACGCACTACGGAAGTGCAACCTTGATCTTCCAGTATATTTACTTCTAATATTTCACCAATTACTTTTTCTATCTTGTTTTTCAACTCCTTATCCATCGGTTATATCCCTACCTTTAGTTGTTAGATAATCGCACCTTTTAGTTCAATAAGATATTTAATGGCTAAACACAGTCTTTTAAAATTAAGATTGAAGAGATTTATAAATCTCTCCAATAATACCTTCCATTTGATGAACGCCTAGTTCTGCATTCGTCATAATAACGGCACCTTTTTCCAAGGGTGGATGTGCCACCATCATACATTGAAAACCTACTCCTCAACCGAGTGATGTAATTTCTAGTTCTTTTTCGGAGCCTTCAAGAAACACACCTAGTCCTGTCCAATTTTCACCTCTTTGTGGGGTTACCATTTCTTTTGCTAAACTTTTCGATATACCTAGCTTACTCTCTCCTTTTACTGCATTCATTAACTCAAGAACTAACTCAGCTAAATCCAAAGAAGTTGTCCATAGTCCAGAAGCTGCTGGATAGGGATATATAGGATGTTTTCCATCTACTAATTCTCCATTTTTATTATGACCACAAGAAGTGTTATCTCTATCCAATTCCGATATTGTTGTACTTAAATGGCTATTTTTCATTCCTAGTGGCTCAAATATGAACTCATGTACCACTTGATAAAACTGCTTTTTCATTACATCTTCTATTAGTTGCTGAATAATACAATAGCCTGCATCTGAATAATGGAATTCAATATCTGGCTCGAATTGAACTTCGATAGGAACCTTACAATAATGGGATTTTCCCTCTAACAATTCAACCATAGAAGGGAAACCTATATCTGACTTTAGTTCTATAAAACTACCTTTAGGGTCCTTAATTCCAGATTGATGACTAAGCAAGTTTCTTAGAGTAATCTTTTTATTTTTTGTATACTCATTTTCAGGCACTTGCCAAGTAACAAGTCTTTCATTTACATTTTCATCTAAATTAAGATGCCCCTCTTCCAATAACTTTATTGCTATCATTCCAGTTAAGAATTTACTAATGGAACAGGCACTAAAAATAGAAGCATCATCTACTTTTCTATTACTATTAACTTCAAGTAAACCATAGGTTTCTGTACAGATGATTTGACCTTCTTCGAACAATGCAATACTTAAACCGTTTACATTATAATGTTCCATTCGTTCTTCAATTTTGATGTTATCTAATTTCATTATTCTCCTCCTGGTTACTTTATAATGAAATTATAATAAACTCTATATTCCCAATTATTTCAAAGCAGGACATACTAAACCATCTTTTATTTCATAAAATAGAGCTTTCAAGATTGTTCTTTTTATTCAATCAATTGCTATTTATTGTGTAAAGTACCGGAAGA
The DNA here is from genome assembly GCA_963739655.1 of uncultured Bacillaceae bacterium. Classification (GTDB taxonomy): domain Bacteria; phylum Bacillota; class Bacilli; order Bacillales; family Guptibacillaceae; genus Guptibacillus. The sequence goes on from CAVUAW010000023.1 coordinate 104,959, forward strand.
GAGAAAGGAGCAAAATTATGCTTAATCTCAAGACAGATAGATTAACTTTAGTTACTTTTACTGTGGAAATGATGAAAGCTACTTTAGACAGTAATAAACAATTAGAAAAACTCACGAGCTATAAAGTTCCTGATGAATACCCTATGGACGTCTATAAGGAGTTACTTCCATATAGAATCGAAGGGTTTACTCAATATCCAAATGAGAATCAGTGGGAAGGTATTATTATTCAAGCCAATGATAATGCCGATCCTATTCGGCGAAAATTTTCTTGCTTAGTTCCTTAATGGAGGGGTTGTATACCCCTGAAGTGTCAATATGGAAGTAAGGGACGTCGATCCTGGGTTCCTCGTAAGGGCTTAAGCTAAGTTTAATTCCTTTCCTAGCCATGTCCACTCCCTTATCACCATGGAAGTACTCTCGAAGCCGGTTGTCCAGCCCTCGACGGACAAACCTGTCAAGCGCTATCTTTTCATCAACCTTGCAAATCAACAGATAGACCTGCGCCTTCCCTATGAACTGTTCAAGCATCGATGACCATATACTATGCTGGAACGCTGCTTCAGCAATCACTGACACATTGTTTGATATCAACCCCATCAGCGTATCAAAGAAGATCTCCGTTGCTGCTATATTGGTTTCCGGAGGAAGCTCGTTATGGCTTTTACCGAAAGTATGCACATACCCTTCCTTAATTTGATCTCGGCTGATTACTGGCATAAAGATCTCATTACCAAGTTCCTTAGAAAATGTTGTTTTCCCTGAACCTGGTCGACCAGTGACAATTATTAAATAAGGTTTTGACATGGGTTTCACTCCTTATGGCAATATTGTCCATACTCCAGTTTTATTGACATTTCAAGAAGCTAATCCTTACTAAGGATAAGCTCCGAGTTTGTGGAAGACTTGATTTCAAGGTAATTAAGCATAAATCACCAATACCTCAACGAAATTCTTTTACCATGATCCAAACATTTGATCTAACTCATAAAGGTTCTCACCTAACCAGTTCATTTCATTTTGAAACTGAACTTCCTGGTACCTATCCTTGTTGATATTTGAACGTATCCACCAAGGACTTTCTAAGTACCACAGTAAATAAAGTGATCGAGCAAACACACCTTGTTCAAGGTTTCTGTTTGTCTTATATCCTTTCAAAAAAGCTTTAGCACTATTGGAGTGAAAAACATTCCCCTTTAATGCCCCTGACATAATGGCTCTGGCAATATCTAATTCAGGATAATCAAAATTAAACCGATCAAAATCAAGTATGGAAGATAACTGATCACCACTAAATAGAAGGTTATCCACCCATAAATCTCTGTGTGCCCATCCAGTTTCACATGAGGTAATCAAATCCAAATTAAATTGTTCAGTTGCTTTCATTTGGATGGCTACCAGCTCTGATAAATCATTATTTTCTTCAAGTGTTGCATAAATTGTGTTCCAAGAATCTAATCTTTCTTCAACTTCTGGAGGATTAAATTGTGGCCATTTATCTTTGGCGTATGTCCCATCATTTGAAACATTGTGCATATGACCAGTCATTTGCCCAAGACTATACATTTGATTTTCATTTAAAGTTCCAGGGAAAAAATTGTCCCCATCTTCAAACTCCATTATAATAAATCTTTCTTCACCAGAGCTTTTATGTATCACATTATCTTTGTCTTTTAGCACCTTAGGACAACGTGTCCCATTTTCATATTGTCTTACCTGTTCACGCAAAGCCAGATCCTGATCCAATTTAATCTTTTCAAAATCATGTGATGCATATCTTTCTCTACTAATTTGCTTTATAATGAATATTCCTTTTTCCGTCTGGATTTTCCACTTTAAATTTAAATACCCCATATTAATTGGAGTAGCTTCTTCAATATGTAAACCAAACAAACGCTCAATAGCATCACTTAAATCAAGTAATATATCATTTGATGTTTTTTTTACATTCAAATCCTTCGCCCCTCCATTCGTTCATGCAATTGCACCGAAAGTATATAATAAGTATCTTTCATGTAAAACCCACTTAATTTTAACATTAATATCCATATATTTGAGATAAGATAGATAGCTTACTATAAATTAAAAAAGGGCTAGATATCTCTTACCTATATTTTCACTTTAAATGTCGGTTTGGAGCTCAAACCCATTACCAACTTGTTCTTATATCTTTACATTCATTTATAAATAAGAGTTCTTAAGCCGTTTTTAAGGAAGGATGTAAATAAATAAAAGAAGAAATAGTGGCAATTACCCCGCCTATAAAACATGTCAAAGTTGTGCTATATTGTTCAGCAAGTATTCCAGCAGTTAAAGCTGCAACGGGCATCAATATCCATGTCATGAATCGACTAGTAGCTTGTACTCGACCCAGTAAATGATCTGGCGTTAACTTCTGTCGAATCGTCACAATACAAGGATTCATAACGGAAGCAGAAATGGTACCGAGTGCGTTCATTAACGCTAACCAAATAAAGGAGTTACTCATACCAAAAGCTATAATAGACACGCCCCCTACAAGTGATGCGAAGAATAAAATGGTTCTGTAAGATAAGTGTTTCTTTAGTATGTTTGTTATTAACGCCCCTCCAATTGCAGCAATACCACCAATAGATAGCACATAACCTATTAAAATTGCATCCAATCCAGCAGTGGATTTTAAATGAATGACCAACATGGTTAAGAAGAGTGTCGATCCAAATATTGAGAAAAACATCGCTAAATTCGTATAAAGGATCGGCTTCTTTTGGATCACAAAAAGAAAGCCTTCTTTTATATCAGTAAACACCTTAGAGCTTGTTATTTTTTCTTTTTGAACGTTACTCTTAATATTCAAGCTCCATACCACTAGAAATCCGATTAAGAAAGTCAAACTGTTTATTATCAAACCCATACCAGGATTAAAGATACTTATAATGATTCCGCCTAAGCCTGGAGCTATAAATACAGCCGTTTGAAATATTCCTGTATTAATGGAATTTACTAATTGTAAGTCCCTTTTTTGCACTAATTTAGGGACAGATGCAAATTGGGAAGTATTATATACTTGTGTTAACACTCCAACGAGCAATGCGCCAGCATAAATTCCCCATATAGTAAGTTGATCTGTAAAATACAAGAAACCTAGAAGACCAACCGTTATAAATCTTCCTAAATCACAAATCATTAGTAACTTTTTACGATTGAAATTATCCGCCAAAACACCTGTAAAAGGCTGAATTAAAATAGGAAGTCTCTCTAGAGCTGCCACTATGCCCATACTAAATGGTGATCCAGTAATAGCTAATACGATTAGTGGCAAAGCAATTAAGTATATTTGATCTCCAAAAAAAGAAACTAAATTTCCACCTATAAATCGAAATACCTGGAAATTCTTTTTGAATTCAGGTACTACTTCTTTTGAATCAACTTGTGCATTAGGAACTCCCATGAAACTTCCCCCTTCTATTAATCCCTTTCCAAGAAAATTTTCAACTCTGTTGGTAAATGCTCTAGCACACTATCATCAATAGAATATTTATTGGAATGCTGAGAAACGATCCTTGCAGATTTTAAAATTTTCAAATGATGGTGAACGGTTGTTTTCCCTAACTTCAGTTCAGTGGTTAACTCTTGCAGTGATGTCGGCTCTTCCTTAATCATTTTTAAAATCCTTAAACGCGTTTCATCTCCTAATGCTTTATACTTTTGTACCAAGAGTTTATTAGGAACAAATTTATCCTCACTTGAAATACTTTCATTAGAGACTGCATAATAAAAGACCTTAACACCTTCTAAATCTGCTTCGACATTCCAAGGCCGATAAATGTAGTGGGGTATCAGAATAACTTTATACACACTTGGTTCCGGCAGGTATTTTACTCCATCTGTTGCCCACTCAACAAATTGTTCTGGTTCTAAACTTCCTAGCATTTTTTCTTTTGAAGCCATGTCCCTTTGAAGTATTGCTTCGAATTTATTTTTATCAGGCTCGATAATTGTGCTATACCAACCAGACATTACCTTGAGAAGATGGCTTTTCAATTCGTCGGAGGAAACTTTAGTAATAAATTCAAGATAAGATGGTAGGAAAGGATGTTCATGATTCCTCTTTTGTAATTCTTGAAGCGCTTTTGCAGATTCATTTAATAAATCTCTTTTCAACACTTCTTGTTCATTACCAAGATAAGGTATAGAAATGTTCTTTAATTGATCGTCAGATAAACTCCTCACATAATCATTAAACGAAGATAAATTCTCGAAATCTTTTTGATGGAGAAGCTGAAGAATGGTTTTCCAAGTATTATGTTTTTGTACATATTCTAGTTCTTCTATCATGCTTTTTGATAAAGATTGGTGAATCAGTTCTCTCTTTTCTTTAGAAAGATCAAGTGTATCAATCAGAGATTCATTCGTTATAGCTGCTATACCTAATGCAGCTTCCCATAATAAAGAGCTTTTTAGCTCAAGCTTATATTTCTCCCTTCTTCGTTTAGTTCCAGTAGAAATAAGTTCCATATTTATCACCTCTTGGTATATATTCTATTATTATAGAACGTAAAATTCAATATATTTAAAATAAATCAATTTTAAAAAACCTCCTCAAGAAGAGAAGATCTTTTCTAAGAATATCTGTTTGTTGTTGCTTCATTGGATTAGAAAGCATTTTACGAAAGCGTATCTAAATAGAAACGCATCAACTTATATACCAGTTTTCAATTGGAGCTAGCTTACTACAGATAAGCTCCGAGATTGTAGAATAAGATTATTTCTTATTGATGATGTAAACACCTATTAGAACAGGTATTAAGATTAATATTATTGGTGCCAACAGGACACTTGCATCACTTGAACAGGACGCATCTTTAACTGAATTTGATAGCTGACCAAAACCATTTGCAATAACTGATATTAAAAAAGAAAGACCTAATAAGTAATATTCAGAGCCAGAGAATACATTAAGTAACTTTAAGTTCTCAACTACTAATCCTGTTTCTTCGTAAACCTCCCTCTTCGCTACTTCTTCAAAACTTTCACCTAAATCCATTAAACCGCCTGGCAGCCCCCAATATCCATCGTGTCTTTTTTGTAATAACACTTCATTTTGTTCATTGAAAATAATGACCACAGAACCAGGTAAAATAATTGGTTTGTGACCTACATACTGTCTTAGATATTTATAGTATTCCATTTAAAATCCTCCCTCGTGCCTAATACCTTATCAGTAACGTAGCTTTGGATATAAAAAATACACCAGTGTCTCGAATCAGAAATGAAGAAAACCCTTGTTTCACAAAAGCTCCGAGATTGTTTAACATCGCATCGCTTTCATTTTTTTAAATGAGTAAGAGCTAGTCTAAATTAGATTTATCCTTAATCGATTGCATTTTATAATAAGCAATCAAATTTATGGCTAGTCCAAAAGCAAATAATATTCCTCCACCTACTAAGAAGTTATTAATAGAGCTTTTCACAATGATGTTGTAATAGCCAGTATCTGCTCCACCTTGTTAAATCAACCAGTTCTCAGCAATTGACGTGCCAAAATGAACACTGAAAAACAACATCACGAATCCACTTATTCCAATGATTGATCCCCAAACTACTAAACCTATTAACTTATCCTTATTCATTCTGTCCCCCAGTGAAATGAATTTTTTAAAGCTATAGAACGCAGCTAAAGTTAAAAAACAAATTTTCTGAGTTCGGCTATTAAAACCGTTTAATTTTCACTAAACAACTCTCCCAGATTGTTGAAGTAGAATAAAGCATTTATCTACTAGATGTATGCCTTAGTGGTTTTTATCTGATGGGACTAATTTTTAATTACAATTTCTCCTTCACCTTTTGGTATTTCGAAACCAATAAGGTAAGAATTTAAACGTTCTTCTGAAATAGGAAAGGAATTTGCATCAAAACGTTTATTACGTAACTTAAGTCGGTCACGTAAATCATTGGGATGAACTTTTAAGTAAATAAGTTTCCATTTACCACCAGAATCCTCTATAAGTTTTTTATACTGGTTCCTTCTAACACGGTCCCAAAAACTAAAGTCAATAACCACCTGTTGTTTATCGTAAATTAACTTTATTAAACGGATACGTAATTTGCTTTCTGCATTTTTCCTATATTCATCAAACTTTTCCATTGGGAAATCTATCCCCCAGCGACCATGTGTAGCCCATATTTCTTCATCAACCGAAAGACGTACAAACCCTTCCTGTTCTAATAATTGTGAAAATGTTGTTTTCCCAGAGCCAGCAATCCCACACATCATTACGACTAGAGGTGTTAAATCATCTCTATCACGATAAATGAAGTCAAAATTAAACTTATCAAACATTTGTAATCCCCCTATTTTCTGATGGGAATTGACTATATATTAAATCTTAATCGATCATTCAACTAAACCCCCTGATATTAACTTAAACAAATAGGAGCGTAATCCTTTCTAGATTAATGTTCAGAGATTGTTTAATAACAATTTATTACTTTTCCACTGAAGAAAAGAATTCATGATAGGCTCTTTGATCATAAGAATACAGGGCTCTTGCAAGTCCTTTTCCCCTCCCAGACCACTGGTTGTTTACTCTTAAGAGAAAATCTGGAACCTTTAAAGAGAGATCGTTTAAAGATATTACTGCATCTTGATAGCTTTTTGCATCCACGAAGTCATCCAAAAGATCACCAATAAAGTACCTTGACGCTTTTATATATTCTTTTGACAAAGGGGCAGGTCCGTTTGATTCATGATTCAGAGCGTTATTTTTGATATTTTCATAACGCTTACTATCTCCGATAAGCTTACCTTCTGAAATCATATTCCCCAATACTGGTCTTCCTTTACTCTTCTCACGTTCAAATTCAATTAAGTAAGATTCGTGATTATGAATAAAAGTCTCTATTCTCCAATCGTACATAAAAAACTCTCACGATAACTTTCACTATCATTCTGAAAGATCACAATGTCTAAATCCGAAGATAATGTATCCTCTCCTCGAGATGCACTTCCTGCCAAGATCGAGAAGTCACTATTAGGAAAGTTATTTGCAACAAAAGATTGAGCAGCTTCAATTGCTGGCGCCCTCATTTTCTATCCCACCTTATGCTTTTCAAAATTTCGTCTTATTATTTAATACCAATTATTTCAAATCAGCTTGAATAACTCAATCTTTTCTTTCACATTAAAAGGAGCCTATCTTATTTAAAAATAAGCTCCGAGATTATTGAATATTATATAACTATGCGCATCATGCATCTGCTAAAAATGAAATTACCTCTTCTGAATATTGATCAGGTTTTTCAATTCTTGGGAAATGACCGCATGCTATAAAGGTGATAATCGTAATATGGGGAGCATTCTCTTGAATAAACTTCTGTTGGACTTGACAGAAAACGTGATCATATACTACAGAGATGATTAGTATAGGATGAGGTAGTTGAATAACTTCCTCCAACAGCGACTCATACATAGAGCCTTCTTTATGTAAATGCTCAAAATGCGTTCTTACTTGCCCAATACGACCCAAAAGATCATCAGAAGCTTCCTTAAAAATACGTTCAAATACGTTTTTCTCATCGCCATAAATATACATATCATTTTGTCTGGAGCCTAAACGTTTACTAACCTCTCTCCATTCTTCCATTAATCGTTTAGGCGTTTCACCACTATCTGCTAATTTCTCACACTGTAATGCTTCAATCACTTCTCCATCTTCTTTAAAGACTTCCGCTACTTTCTTTAGAGTAGCTATTAAATTCGAACGAAAATCAAACGTTGGACATTCAAATACTATTTTTCAATGGACTTTGGATAGTGCATAGCATACAGCGTTGCAACTATTCCACCAAATGAATGCCCTAATATGGACCAAGTTGGAAGATTAAGGTCTTTCCTCAATTCTTCTACATCATTTACGATGTCCATAGGACTTAACGACTCATCTACTTCTAACGCTTCTGAACGAAGCGTTCCTCTCTGGTCTACTCCTATTAAATAAAAATACTTTTCTAACCTTTCTGCCTGAAAGTACATAAAATCATAGCAACTAGAACCAGGTCCGCCATGTAAATAAAGTAGTGGTGGTAATGTGGGATTTCCCCGAAATTCCACATACAACTTCTTTCCTCTAATCGACAATAGTTCCATTAGGACTTCCATAATGTAAGATAACGTTACTATTCTACAATTGGAGATGATTTCCTTTTCCATCAATAAGGTTAGAAATAAAGACTGTGTTGGAACAAAAAAGAGGAAAACCATAAAAATGGAGTTCCTCAGTTATTCTAAAATTACTCCGATTTAATTGAAGATGTGGAGTTAAAACTTCTTAATTAATTCTATGTCAGCATAATGATCAGCTCTATATTCATTATCTCCATAAAATCCATTAATCGTATCTAATCCAAGTCCAGTCCAAAATCTAATAGCTGGCCAATTTTTTATTGCTACACTTGCTCGGACCTCTCCAATTTTAGACTCTCTTAAAATACTTAACAATTCAATAATGACTTCTTTCCCTAGTCCTTGTTTGTGATATTCCTTGTCAATGTATAGATAGTTAATATAAAGAGTTTCATTCTTCGGATATCCTTGATAGGTGGTAAGTATTCCAATAATAGTATCCGTTTCCTTCACTCTAATTATCTGGATTTTATACTTGTCTTTAGTTCCATTAGGAGGTAAGTCGCCATCAGTGAAACAGCGATAAGCATATTCATAATCTAGGCTACCGCCGTCCCATTGGTGTATGTAACTCCCTTGTTCATATAACTTTTGAACACTTTGTATTTCGTCTTCATGAAGGTCTCGGATTGCGAGGCTTTTAGTTTCCCACATCGCTGGAATTGTTTTTATCAACACTACTTACTCCACTCCCATATTCAATACTTCTATTACTCAGTTATTTAACGATCCTGCCTAAACCAACAAAAAGCGCTTACTTTTCATTAAGCACACGCTCCGATATTCTTGAAGACTCAGTATCGAGATGTCTTCAAATATATCTCTATTGTATGTATTTACTTGTTTACTCTACAAAATCACCGTGTGAACCACCAAATAAAAAATAATATTACTGCAATGATAAACCAAATAAGTGCAACTATATTTTTTCTTTCAGTCTTTTTATTTGCAGAATTAGCAGCAACTATTCCACTAATTAAAACGATAGCAATTGCTATCCAAGTCCAAAAACTCATAAATCCTCCCTAACATTTGAGTCATAATTAGCTATAAACAATACTTCGCTATCGCTCCGAGATACTTGAATAATAATTCTGGTGACAATAATTTCAGGAATAATTTAAGCTTTTAGAATCCTCTATTTTCAACTTATAAAACACCTTATCTACCTTTACGATTGGAAAATTACTAGGTAACTCCCTTCTATCCACTGCTACAAATCCATTCTTTTGATAAAATCGATGTGCGGCGAAAAATTGCGGAGTAGTCCCCAAGTATATCGTTTGAATTTCGTGATCCTGTGCCCAATCGACTGCTTTGTTTAATAGTGATTTTGCAACTTGATATGTAGAGCCTCTATAACTTTTGTTTACAAACATCTTCCTTAGAGCAACTTGGTTGTGTCCTATGTCTAACAAACTTATTGTTCCAATTACTTCATTATCTAATTTGGCTAACCAAAAGTTACCCTTCCCTATCTGATAAAACTCTGGAATTTTGAGCAAATCAGGTTGATCTTCCTTAGTAATTGCGATACTATATTCCTTCTGTTGTATATGTAAAATAAGTTCAGATACCTGTTTTTGATAAGCTTCCGAAAACTCTTCAATAATTAATTTATTATTCAACCTTATCAATCTCCATTACCCTTGATGTATCCATCCATTTTCCATCTCCATTTCAAATTCTTTAGTACCAATTATTTCAAAATTGTAGGTGTAACTCAATCTCTTATTTCACATAAAATGGAGCCTATCTTATTACAGATAAGCTCCGAGTTTGCTGAATAGGAAATAAATTCTACAAGAACTGCCCCGTTACTTGAACAAGAAAAAGCTCAATCCTTCTTGAAGTTAAGCTTCACCGTTAGTTCATTAAGGCGTAGCTTCAGGAAAATGCGGATTTACAACGTTAAGGAAATTCCGATATTAAATAGCCCAATTTCTCAGCAGTAAATTTGAGATATTGGGCTTTTTCGTTACTCCATTTAAGTGCCCTTTAGCTGAAGATCGTTAAATTCCGAAAAACTCAGATCCCTTTTTTCTCAGAAAATCTTTTATTAGCCAAACAAATTTTAATGACTACACTTCGACAGAATCTACTTTCCAACTCTTTTGCAGCTTTCGAATATAAATGATTTGACCAATATGATAGGCATTATGAGTTGTTGCATTTCCGAGTATTTCCCACCACTTCGCTGCTACTGGGAAACCTAATACATCACTTTCTAGCTTTTCATTAGTAAGTATTTCTTGCCATTGTAAAAGCACTTCTAGCAGTCTTTCCTTTAAGTCCATAAACGTTAGATTTTCCGGCATGATAAAACTTTTATTATTGTCTCCTATGGAAGGTACAGCATTGACATGAGATTTTAGATACCTAACCTGCCAGGTTTCATTCCAATACAATAAATGCTGCACTATTTCAGCAATACTATTACATTCATCATTTGGGTTCCAAAAGGCTTCTTCCTCAGACAAACCTTCCACTGCTTCTTTAAATGATACGTACCAGCTAGGATCGTTCGCGTTTGCTAATAACTGATTGGATAAAACGTCTTTTGCATCAAACATTCTCTCAACACTCCCTAAAATATAAATGATTTCTGATTCATTTTCGAAGAAAACCAAGGATGTAAAACTCCGGATTCAAAGCTCATAATTCGGCTATCTAGTTTTATATATTCTTTTTTATAAAGTTATTTTCTTTTATTATTCTTGTACAAGTAGAGCTCCGAGTTTGTTGAAGATTCAATGTCAAGATATTTTACATTTAAACTTATTGGTAAGATTTAGATAAATTAAAGTCAGTGTGATAGAATCAGTTCATAATTAATAGGAGGTGAATTTATGAAGCCTAGAGTGTCTGTAATCACCATTGGTGTAGATAACCTAAAAGAATCGTTACATTTTTATCGAGATGGACTAGGGTTTCCAACTGATGGAATAGTTGGTGAAGAGTTCGACCATGGTGCTGTAGCTTTCTTTGATTTACAACTAGGTCTAAAACTCGCTATCTGGAATCGCAAAGATATTGCACATGAAACCAAGGTAGACGTTCATAGTCCAAGTCCTACTGAGTTTACTCTCGGCCACAATGTAAATAGTAAAGCCGAAGTGGATATGGTTATGGACAAAGCTAAAAATGCAGGTGCTTTAATTACTGATCCTGCTCACGATACATTCTGGGGAGGTTACTCTGGTCACTTCCAAGATCCAGATGGTCACTTGTGGGAGGTTGTATGGAACCCAGAATGGGATGAAGTAGAGTAATCTCCAGAGCAGACAGCCAGTCTGCTCACTAATCATAATGGTTCTCCTCCATTAAAGCTCCGATTTAATAGAGTAAAGAATCTTTTATTATAACAAGTATGTGAAGAGGTCTTTTATAACTGCTAAAGAAATAATAATAGCTGCAACAAAATAAAGATAGCCACTTTAATCTTGCTCTCCCTTAACTTGTTCAATCCCAATTAGTGAAAACATAACCATTAGAAAGAATACCAAAGAAATCATCCCCTTCAACTATTAACATCATCGAAAAAAACAGTAGATATAGCAAAGGCAATATTGGTAACTATTGTTTTAATGGTAACCCTCCTCCCAATCCCACATAGTCCATTTTCTTTTTTTCTTTCTCTTAACTAAGCACTTACACTTTATTAAGTAAACGCTCCGATTATCCGGAAGACTCCAATTCGAGATATCCATTCGAGCATTTTTTCCATTAGTTCGCTTTAATGGTACAAGACCTTCTATTAAACAAGTTGTTTTACCATTGCCGTATCGCTTAAGTTCATTATTTCTCACTTGAATAGTTTAATACACGTTACTCTGTTAAAGTACATAATTGTATCCTTGCGAAGGGAATCCGCTAATTTTGTATTGAAGTATGATATGCATATAAAACCAAAATGGTAGCTCTAACCCACAAAGATTATTAATTTGATTACTTGCATGAAACAACAAGAAGCATTCAGTGATAGAATATTTTAGAAGAATTTAGTCAGTTCGGTCATATTCAATGCCATAATAAATAGAGCAACTATGCACAATACAATTGCAGGTACAGCTTTGCTAAATGGATCTTTCACTCTTATATGTGCTGCAGCTGCACCTATCATAATAATTCCAAACCAGATACCGCTTAATGATGCAACACCCGGATACCAGATACCTATAATCAATCCAATTACACCAACTATTTGCACTATCCCTGTTACTAACCGGAACTCTTTTTTTAATTTAAGCTGCTCAAAAGATTCGACCTGCATTTTAGCTCCCAAAATCTTTCCTAGACCAGTCATTAAAAACACAAAAGCTAAAAGTAATTGAAGTACAATTGATAATGACATTATTACCACTCCTTATTGTGCTGTGAATAACAGCAATTAATCGAGACCGTTCTTTAACAGGGTACTCGGCAAATAACTTTCTTTGCAGATGATCACAATAGACTAAGGAGTTCAGTTGTTGTATTCCTTTTTTTAGAAACTAAAGCACCATAAAAAAGCATTTACTTACTAAATAATTCAATAACCATCATTACACGATAAAGTGTTAATCCGACGATTAACATACGACCTATCCAATAACTAATACTACAGTCATCACTGCGGTTCTTAACATATATAACCAATTTATATCACTAAGTTTATTCCATTAGAATGGCCCCTATGCAGAATAACAGCCAAACCTGTTTACTCTGAAATCCTGCCCTATTATTGAACAACTCTTTCTATTTCACACAATATTCTAACATAAATATCCATATTGAATTTCCAATTTATTCACAAGGTACAACTAACTCATTTTAAATCCATAATATTGATTACAGGTCTTACACATTTGTGAATTTTTTTATGAATTATAATGTGATTTAGAGTATGAAAACCCTTAAAACATTGACCAAAAAATAAAACACATCCAGTAGGGTTGGATGTGTTTTATAAGGTGAAGTGATGTGTGTTTTGCTATTTACACCTCTGAAGTAACCTCGTTAGAATATTCCGGAGGATCTTCTTATCTCCGGTCGTAGGTGACAAAATCAAAGTTATATTTATTCTTATCGTCCTTAGTGTGTTTTTCTCTTGAAATTTCCTGCCATTCCTCTTTCGAGAAAGTAGGAAAGTACGTGTCGCCATCAAATGTTTCATGAATTTCGGTAATATATAGCCGATCTGCATGCGGAAACATCTGGCGGAATATTTCAGCTCCGCCAATCACGAACCATTCTTTTTCGTCACGACGAGATCGTTCAAGAAACGCATCAATAGAAGATAACACCGTTACATCCTCTAACTCGAGCTCTTTTCTTGTAATGATGTAGTTCTCTCGTCCGGGAAGAGCTTTCCCGATCGATTCAAACGTTTTTCTCCCCATAACGATCGATTTGCCGGTTGTCATTCTTTTGAAGTAGGCAAGATCTGCCGGCAAATGCCAGGGCAGATCATTGTTTCGGCCAATTAAATTCTGATCATCCATGGCGAGTAGAAATGAAATCATACAGAAACCTCTCCTTTAATATGCGGATGAGGATTATAATCCGTTAATTCAAAATCCTCAAATGAAAAATCAAATATCGATTTCACTTCAGGGTTGATGTTCATTTTCGGTAGTGTTCTCGTTTCACGAGTAAGTTGAAGCTGTACTTGTTCTAGATGGTTATTGTAAATGTGTGCATCACCGAGTGTATGAATAAATTCACCTGGCTCCAGATCACATACTTGTGCCATCATCATCGTCAATAGAGCGTAAGAGGCTATATTGAATGGTACCCCTAGGAAAACATCAGCTGAGCGCTGATATAGTTGGCATGAAAGTTTTCCATCCGCTACATAGAACTGAAATAGACAATGACATGGAGGAAGAGCCATATCATCGACTTGAGATGGGTTCCAGGCTGTGACAATCATTCTTCTTGAGTCAGGGTTCGTTTTAATTTGTTCCACTACTTTTGCAATCTGATCGACAGTCGTACCATCAGCTCCAGTCCATGAACGCCACTGGTGTCCGTATACAGGACCAAGCTCTCCCTCTTCATCCGCCCATTCATTCCAAATACGAACGCCGTTATCTTGAAGATACTTAACGTTGGTATCCCCTTTTAAAAACCAGAGCAGCTCATGGATGATTGATCGTAAGTGAAGTTTTTTTGTTGTTAATGCTGGAAACCCTTCCTGCAAATCAAATCTCATCTGATGCCCGAACACGCTTATCGTACCGGTGCCTGTCCGATCAGATTTCTTTGTACCGTTATGTAAAATTTCTTCGCATAATTGCAAATAAGTCTTCATAATTTTCCTCCTTAAATTCTCTAAAGACCATTGTAACATGAAGAAACTTCTATCGTAACTCTTCAAATACTTGTTAATAATAGGCATTTGGAACGTTCTGTCATCCCTGTCATATTGTATATCAGAAATTAAGGAAAGGATGAAGCGAAATGGGTAAAGGCGATAAATTGCCAAAACTCTTTCAAGACCCTACCATCCAGAACTGGATGAATACATTTGATGATTTCTTCAAAGAACCCTTTTCAAACTTGCTACCTGTACAGTCGTTTCGAGTAGACCTTTATGAAACAGAGGGTGCTTTTATCGTTGAAGCGGAATTACCAGGTGTCTCTAAAGAGCAAATCAAAGTAGAACCACTTGGAGATGGCCTTCGAATTTCGATTGAGTCCAATGAATTTCAAGAGTCCAGAAACGATAAACAAAAATACTACAAGCAAGAGAGGTCCTATTCAAGCACTAGTCGGACAATCAAACTCCCGCATCATTTTTCGATGAAAAACGTTAAAGGGAAATATCAAAATGGAATTCTTGAAATCATAATCCCCAAAGCAGATCGAATCCGAAATCAGGCGAACTACCTGGATATAGAATAAAAAAGCGGAGGGTATCCCTCCGCTTTTCATATTACATACTCCAATCAATAAATGCATTTCCTTCAAGAAATCGTTCGCAATCCATTGCTGCCATACAACCAGTTCCTGCAGCAGTAATGGCCTGTCGATATGTGAAGTCCTGGACATCTCCACAGGCAAATACCCCTGGAATATTCGTTCTTGTCGTACCAGGCTCTACCTTAATATAGCCTTTATCATCCATTTGGATCTTTTCTTTAAGAAAGTCTGTATTAGGTCGATGTCCGATCGCTACAAAGATTCCATCCGTTTCTACAACTTCTTCAGCTCCTGTATCGCTATCTTTCACTTTAATCCCGCTTACCTTATTGTTAGCCGCTACCACTTCGACAGGTGACGAATTAAGTTTCCAGCTAATTTTCTCATTTGAGCGTGCTCGTTCCTGCATAATCTTTGATGCACGAAGCTCATTTCTTCGATGAAGAATCGTAACTTCAGATGCGAATTTCGTTAAGAATGTCGCTTCTTCCATCGCAGAGTCCCCTCCGCCGATCACGACGATCTTCTTGCCTCTGAAGAAAAATCCATCACACGTCGCACACGTACTCACACCTCTACCCATATTCTCAGTTTCTCCCGGGATACCGAGAAGCTTTGCAGATGCTCCAGTTGAAATCAAAACAGATTCTGCAACGATATCCCCTAGTGTATCGGTAGAAATTTTATATGGACGCTCTGTAAAATCAATATCCTTCACCCAACCGCGCTCAATCGTTGCCCCAAAGCGTAGAGCTTGCTTTTTCATATTTTCCATTAATTCAGGTCCTAGTACACCGTCAGGAAATCCAGGAAAATTCTCGACATCAGTTGTTAACGTAAGCTGACCACCCGGTTCCGGTCCTTCGATTACAAGTGGCTCCATATTCGCTCTTGCAAGGTAAATAGCTGCGGTTAAACCTGCTGGTCCTGTTCCTACAATAACTGCTTTATGCATAATGACCCTCCTCTATCGACTTCATTATGTTATTTTTCCTAAATTCGAAGAAATAAACCCTTCTGTTCCAAATTATATGTAGTATGGCAAGTATCTTTTACTATCTTATGCAAATGGTTGTTCATATTCATACCTTCTTGGTAGAATAGAGGCAGTCAACGATTAGTAAGAAAACCTGAGGTGAATGTAAGATGAATCCAATTGTAGAATTCTGCATGAGCAATCTTTCAAGCGGTTCACATAAAGCAATGGAAACACTTGAAAAAGATACAGATCTTGATGTACTTGAGTATTCCTGCCTTGGACACTGTACACTGTGTAGCCAGGAAATGTATTGTCTCGTAAACGGCGAACGTGTCACAGGCGAAACGCCTGATGAGCTCGTCGATAATGTGTATCAATTTATCGAAGAAAACCCAATGTTTTAGTTGAATCCGGGCATAATAATGAGTGACCTATAAAGTGAAACTTCCCTCTGAAGTGGATTACTTCCTCTCAAGGGTGGGACAAAGGAGGCACTTATGATGAAGAAGCGAAACGGTTATGACCCCAAAACTGGTATGCAGGGTAGCAAGGAAGGCGAAGATGCCCTTCTCATGAATAAAAAAAGAGGGCCGCAAAATGCGCGCCCTAAAAAGAAATAACAAAACGCCGCTCAAATTGAGCGGCGTTTTGTTATGCGATTCGAAATCGAAAAGAAAACCAGAAATCTTCATCCAATGTCGAACCACTAGCAATGATATGCTGTTCTCCCTCTTCATCAACTGTAATCCAACTATCATGTTCATCGCGATAGACAGGATAGAAATTTCCTTTTTTAAATAACCTTCTCTCCGAATCACTTTCCGATCCTGTAAAAGGATCTTCTTCAAACACATCTCTCAAGCACTGTACAAGCTCCATCTATGAGATATTCCTCCTTACTCTCCAACCAAAAACACCCCGCGCACCTCTCTTATGAGAGCCACTTAGGCGGAGTGTTTTTGTCCCAATATATTTTACCCACTTCATAATGTTCTTCAAAATTATCAGATGCATCGTGATAATGAAAATTAAACCAGTAACCGTCTTGTGGCGGGTGATCCCTTCTAACATGAAATCGAAGTAGATCTTCTCCTGTTTGTTCATTATAGACATGTAAGATTTTTTCGCCATAACCACTTGAAGGATTGTCCGTTAAACGAAGTGATCGAATGGTTGATTCATCAAGCTGCTCAATCGATGAAGCAATCGCTTCCGTCATCTTAGGTACAATAGCGTCTTTATATTCTGTTCCTACACGACTTGAAATGGTTTGTCCAAACTTGGTAAGTCCGATTTCCTCTGATTGAACACTAGCATATGTCACAAAACCTGAAATCAGTTCAGAAGAAGGTACATTTTCAGCGAGAAACGGCCAATCGAGTTCTTCAATACTTCCATGATCAGGTAAATCAGAAGACTCGTCCCGAGGCTCGATTAGAAGATGGCTTTCCTCCTGATAGGTCTTTGATGGCTCTGCTTTGTCATCAGCAAGGTATCCAGTTGGAACCACTGTTCCAAGCGTAATAACGGCGACAAACGCAACGAATAACTTTCTCATCCATAAAGGGAATTTCATTGATCGCACCTGACTTTCACAGTTCAATAGTTCTCTTTATTTTCGCATGAACGAATGAAAAAAGCCAGAAGTTTCCTCAATATTTCATAATGTGAAATACATGAAAAGAGCGCTTTTTGTAAGCGCTCTTCATTTAACAGGTGAACATGTCGATCCTGTTAAGACTTATGCCTGTATATACCCATCTTCTTCCAGTCCAACGAAATCCTGAAACAGATGTACGACCGACAAATACCGGCCAGAACCAGAATGAGTTGCCATCTCTCATCCAAATAAAAGTGAAGCGGTACATACATCTTCTAATTGAACCTGGATCAACGGCAAAAGTTCCAGCTTGCGCGGACTGAGGCCGTGGAGGCGGTGAAGCAGGCGGGCTAGAAGTTGGCGCCATAACTGGCTGCTGACGATTTTGATCGCCATAGTCGTAATGATATTCAATATGCTCATGCTCTTCATAATACATACGGTCCATCCCCTCTCCTGATACAGCCAATGTATGCTGTATCACCTAGAGACGTACCGAAAGGCAAGCAACAAAAAAAGCATCTCTACGAGAATGCCTGTTCATAACAATCATTTATTTAAAAAACATCGTTGGTGACCCGTACGGGAATCGAACCCGTGATACCGCCGTGAAAGGGCGGTGTCTTAACCGCTTGACCAACGGGCCATTAAATGGAGCGGGTGATGGGGATCGAACCCACGACATCAGCTTGGAAGGCTGAGGTTTTACCACTAAACTACACCCGCAAAAATGGAGGAGGAAGAGGGATTCGAACCCCCGCGGGCGATTAAGCCCCTGTCGGTTTTCAAGACCGATCCCTTCAGCCAGACTTGGGTATTCCTCCGAACTATTTGGTGGAGCCTAGCGGGATCGAACCGCTGACCTCCTGCGTGCAAGGCAGGCGCTCTCCCAGCTGAGCTAAGGCCCCAAATAATGTATGTATGGTGCGCCCGAGAGAAGTCGAATCCCTAACCTTCTGATCCGTAGTCAGACGCTCTATCCAATTGAGCTACGGGCGCAAAATATATGGTGCGGGTGAAGGGACTTGAACCCCCACGTCGTAAGACACTAGATCCTAAGTCTAGCGCGTCTGCCAATTCCGCCACACCCGCGTGTGTGGTGCCGGCCAGAGGACTTGAACCCCCAACCTACTGATTACAAGTCAGTTGCTCTACCAATTGAGCTAGGCCGGCAAATCGCTAAAATAAAATGGTGGAGGATGACGGGCTCGAACCGCCGACCCTCTGCTTGTAAGGCAGATGCTCTCCCAGCTGAGCTAATCCTCCGTTAAACAGCGACTTCTGTATTATATAATGAAGTATTTGTTTTCGTCAACACATTTTTTCGAGTGTGTTTTTTCGAAGACAAGATTTATCTTATCATCCAAACTAAACTAATGCAACCCTTTTTAAAATAAAATTCTAGTGAAACGAAGGATTCACTAGAATGTTCCAAAAATCGAGAAATCAACAAGTAGTCTAACATACCCAATTAAAAAAAGCAGGGATTTCCCCGCTTATACTGGTGATTGCACGAGTGGCTTTCTCTTTTTATTTTTACTGAGTTGTGGCCTTTTCCTGGTCACCATATCAGAATCATATTTGCGGTACTCTTTCATATCAGATGATTCCCTCAAAAGCTGATCTTCTACATAGTGACGCTTTCGTTTCAAAAAAACCCCTCCTCATGAGTAATAATTCACCATTACCCCTGTTTAAAAGATACCAAACCAGATCTTTTCTACTGTTTATTGTTGTATTGGAAAAAGTAACAGGTAAAACATAATGTATTCTGAAATGAATAAGATTATGAAAGATTCAGTAAAAATTGGAAAACTTCGATATTGTCTTTTTTATCCGTACGTTCCGCAAATGTTACCAAACCTTTTTTAGTCATTGTGACAACTGTCTGTGCTCTTGTTCCATATGTGTCAGAAGAGATATAGATTGGTGAAAGCATCCTCTCCCATTCAATTGGAACACCGGTATGAGGTAGTTTTGAATCAGGTGCTTGCTCAGAAAAAGATAACAGTTGAAACAACTCATCGGTATCTAACTCTCGATGATCAGATAGATATTGCGTTAACTCGCTTTTAATGTGATCTACCTTTGGCCAACGGGTGTTCAAAAGATGATTACTAACTGCGTGGATTCCTTTCTGAATGCGTTTGATCTGTTCCTGGCGATTCGAATAATAATATAATTCATCGAAAGTTCCTGCGATTAAATTAAATCCATTATACGCGTCTCTCTTCTCCCTTACCGATTTCATATAATGCTCTGCATGTTGATTTGTAGATAAATACTGAGTCGGGAGATCACCTCTTGACTGTGCTTTGGGAACTTCACCAGGCTCACGGTAGTTTGTCAGTGCCGCAATCTTGCCGGTTTTAGTAACGCCGAGCCAGGTTCCCTTTGCTTTAAGATCTCGTCCCCCAAGAATTTCAGGTCGATCGTCCCAAAATCCAGCCTTCTCAGTAGGCCGTTGATAGAATTCATCTCTATTGGCGATGAGGACGAATGGATAGTTTTCATGAGCGTCTAGCGCGAAAGCGATAAGACACATAGCAAATGGACTCCTTCCTCTTCTAACTTGCAAAAAAAGCACAGCGGGTTACGCTGTGCTACTCATTATTGATGACTTAATGCATGCTCTTCACAAGATGCTGAGCAATAATGCTTATGTGTTTCCTTACATGAATCACAGACAATATGAAGCTTGTCACACTCTACATTGGCACAGTTTATATACGTGTCAGCTGATGTCTCACAGTGATAGCATTTCCCGACTATTTTATCTTCATCTGTGCGATTGACAGTAACTGCGAGGCGATCGTCAAAAACAAAGCATTTCCCATCAAAATATTTCCCCTGAACTTCTGAATCTTTTCCATAAGTAACGATTCCACCGTGAAGCTGGGAAACATCTGAGAATCCTTTCTTCATAAGATAGCCAGAAAACTTTTCACACCGAATACCACCTGTGCAATACGTCAAAACCTTCTTATCTTTCTGATCTGAAAGATTCTGTTCAATCCAATCAGGCAAATCACGAAATGCCTTAATATCAGGACGAATGGCGTTACGAAAATGACCGATATCGTATTCATAATCATTTCGAGCATCAATCACGATTACATCATCATCTTCTAATGCTTCCATAAACTCCTTCGGCTCGAGGTAATTTCCTGTTACTTCCTTCGGGTTAATATCTTCCTCAAGTCTGAGGGAAACAATTTCGTCTCGCGCTCGTACGTGCATCTTTTTGAACGTATGACCGTCTACTTTGTCGATCTTAAACACCATATCCTCAAATCGAGGATCTTGCTTGAGTTCTGCCATGTATTGTTCCGTAGCTTCCACTGTACCCGAAACCGTTCCATTAATGCCTTCAACGCCTACAAGTACTCTTCCTTTCAATCCAAGGGAGTTGCAGAACTTCAGATGTTTTTTTGCAAAATAAGCTGGATCTTCTATTTCGACATACTGATAATATAACAGCACTTGATATGCTGAAGCTTCTGATTGCAAATCAAAAACCACCCTTTTACGTCTTCTAAATTCCAGGCGTCCATAACAGACCCTAAATCAATATTATATCTTACCCGAAAAAAGTTTTGATGTAAAGAAGGTTATCTTGAAGGAAAATAATCATCTTTTAACTTTTCTAGCTCTGTTAACGAAGCTTCTGCCCATCTGCCACCTTCATGCTTTAATTCAGCAGACTGGGTATCAAGCGCTTCTTTAAGTGAATCGTTGTAATCAGGTACACTACCTTCGTAATGGTTGATAGCAGTCATCGGGACATTTGCTTTTTCAAATTCAGCAAGCGCTTTTCGCTGGTGAAAGAGAGGAACATCCAATTGTTTGGGATTATGAAGATCACCCTGCGTCGGATGCTTCATAACAGCTAAAACCTTAACGACGGCTTTAGGTGACTTGATATCTACAATTTCACCGATATACCTCCCTGTCTTGTACCCTGCTGTCACAATTTCTCCTGGTTGAAATGTTTTTTTCTCTGACATGATTGCTTCACTCCTTCATCAAACTGTGTCTATACACGTCGATGATATCATACAATCCTCTATGAAAAGGAGGATTTCACCTTGTGAATACATGCTTTCCTATCTTTTTGATAATATGCCTACTGCGAATCCAGTTGTCTGTAGCTGTTTTTGGATTGTAATAAAAAAGAGCACCAGAACTAGGATCTTCACCAGATAATGCTGCATAAACAGCTCGGTATGATTCTTTGCCAGGTTGTTGATCATACTGTCCATCTGCTACAGCTGTATAGGCTCCGCTTTGTAAAACGACTTTTTTAATGGAGTTAGGAAATTTTGATGAAAGCACCCTGTTGTTCGTCACTGAAGCGACTGCTACTTTCCCTTCAAATGATTCTCCTCGGGCTTCACCATGTACTAATTTTGCAAGCATCTCAATTTCTTCAACAGAATAGGTGGTAACAGATAACTGATCCTTCGTCACTTGCTTCACATCGTTCATATGCTTTACAGGAAGATTCAGCAATAAGGCTACCTCCTGCTTTGTTTCAGGTACGGAAACCGTTTGTTTCTTTGTCATTTGTTTTTCTTTCGCAAGTATGGGTTCCGCCTTCATCATTGTAACTGCTTCTACATGATGGGATTGAGCAGAAAACAGCGTGAAAAACAAATTACTCATAAGAAATAGCGAAAGAGTCTTCTTCATACACCCCATCCTTTCTACAACGTTCGTATTCATGCACTAAAGGATAGAGGATGTGCAGAAAGGCTTCAATAGGGAACCGAAGGACATTCTTCCATATATGCGAACAGAAAGAAACTCCTTCCATTTAGAAGGAGCTTCTTTTCTTAATCCTTGAATTGACTCATTGCAAGTACCTGTAAGGTTAACTCATCATTAGGAGGATTATGAAGACCTGCTCGAACATCACGGTAGAGACGCTCTAAGGTGTTCTTCCTCATTAAGCTTCTTCCCCCAACAATTCTCATCGATAGGTCGACAACTTCCAGCGCTGCTTTTACTGCCTGATGCTTAGCGGCAAATAACTGCCCCTGCATACTCATTCGCTCCTCAGGATAGTCATCCCACTTTTCAGCAACAGAATAGATGAAATGACGGGCAGTAAGTAATGCCAATGAAATCCGACCAAATTTGTCTTGTATGTGTGGCACATCTTTCAATGGTATATCAAGGCTGTTCGGCTGGTAAGACGCAACAAAACTTAACGCTTCTTGCCTTGCAGATTCAGCAATCCCAAGGTATACAGCCGGTATATGAAGAAGCCATGCTGGAGGGAGCGATGATGTTTTCCGCTCTTTGTCATACGTTTCAAGGAGTGCACGATCTGGAACAAATACATCTTCAAGGATAAGGTCATCACTTCTCGTACCCCTCATACCGAGAGTATCCCATGTTCGATCAATCGTTATGCCGTCTTGGTTCATCTGCACTAAAAAATCAGCAGGAACACCTTGATATGTTGCCTTCACAATGACTTGATCCAGATGTTCACTTAACGTTGTAAACGTCTTTTTGCCCGTTAATTTGTACCCACCTTCTACCCTCGTAGCAATTGTAGCAGGCAAACCACCACGAGTGGGATCACCCGTCTCTTCTTCCGTTTGAGCTCGATTAATAAGTGACCCATTTAAAACATCTCTACATAGTTTCTTGTAGACGTCATCATCCCAGGGGCGGCGGTCATTTAAATCTTTAAGAATCCCAAGATGCCATCCAATAGATAAGGCCGCAGCTCCTTCTCCTTTCCCAAGCTCCTCTTGAATTAATACAAGTTCATATAACGATAGATCGCGACCCCCAGCATCTTCCGGTATAGGAAGAGATGTGAACCCCGATGCCTTCATACTGTCAATAAGAACAGTAGGAATCGTTGCTTCTTCATCTATGAGCGATGCAAGTTCACTGAGCTCGTAGCGATGTTTTATTGCTAAATCTACTAGTTGATTGTCACGCTCGTTGCGAATAAATTTCTCAATCATTTAGAGCACCTTCTTTCAATATATCACTTAGGAATCATCAAATTATGAAGTGATTTCGAGTAGTTCATCAATTCGTTCTTTATCAAAACCGATAATGACTTCTCCATCAATGACAATCGTTGGTGTCGACATGGATTCATATTCATTAATAAGCTCATTTCGCGCATCAGCATTTTCCTTAATATTTAATAGTTCGTACTTAATTTCATGCATATGAAAATAATTTTTCACAAATTCACATGGTGGACATGCGGGTTGTGTGTATACCTTGACGTTCCTCATCAGACATCACATCCTATTTATCATTTTCGATTAAATCCGTATAAAACATACCACCACCCCCTCTTTCTTTCAACCATTTCGCTTTTAGAAGATATTCAAAATAACAAAAATAATTAAGGTCCACGAATTTCTTATCTACCTTTTGAACACACGGTAAAAAAGTTTGTCGATTGACGTTCAGGGGAATTGAATTGCTGAAGGTGTTTTGAAACTTTTCACGAAATCTATTCGTATAGAATGGTAAATGATATCACTTAATGAAATCATTCTCGAGAAGGAGTGACATAAATGAGTAATCAACCTGAACAAGACAATACACAACGCGAGAAAGCAGCAGAAATTATTCAAAGCTTCTACCATGAAGATGATACCGATAAAATATTGCAATCACTATCAGGACTGGGAGAGGATGCACAGCGAAATGCCGGTGAATCCTTAGAAGCATTGAAGCGTCCTGTCAAAGGGATGATTGACCAGCCAAACAATGATCTTCCAGATAATCTCCATAAACTAAGAGAACATGTATCTGAGCTCGAACCTTCTTATCTTAGGAAAAGTAAATTCAACAAGCTCGTCAATCGTGTGATGGGACGGAATGAAGTCGAGCAGTATGCCAAAAAATATAAGACCGTTGAATCTCAAGTAGAAGTGATTGTTGAATCTCTTCTTACTGGTAAAGATAAACTACAGGAAGATAACGTCATGCTCAAAGAGCTAAAAGATGTGGCGAGAGAACGCATCGTAGGTCTTGAAGAGCAGATGGATCTTGGGCAAACGCTTATGACAATGCTTGATGAAGAAGCATCAAAAGAACAATGGAAGGAAAATCCTCTTCCAATTCAGAAGGCGCAGCAAAAGGTCGTGAGCCGTGTTAAAAATATGTCTCAGGCTGTTATGGTGCTTCGCCAATCCATGGCCTCTGTCGATTTGATCATGGAGAATAATGAAAAGCTTGAAGAAGCGATTTTCAATGCTGTGACGATGACAAAGAACATCATTACCGTAACGGCATCAATCCAGCTTGCTCTCGGTAACCAACAAAAAGTCATCTCGGCTGTTCAAAATGTAAATGAAGCCACAGAGTCCATGCTACTCCGGAATGCAGAGATGCTGAAGCAAAACACAGAAGAAACGGTTAAAACGCTTGAAAAACCAGCAATAGCGATCGAATCCTTCCGAAAAGCATACAATGATGTTTTCGAAGCGATCGATATTACGGAGAAATCGAACGTTCGTATTATCGATAGCGGTAAGAAGTTTATCACCGAGATGGACCAGCTAAACAAGGAAATGAAATTAAAATTAGACAGTTCGACACAGCGGCAGAAACAGCTTTCAGATGCAGCCGATCGACTATAATGACAGGGGGTATAAGGCATGGGGCTTTTCGATTCTCCTGAATCTCAGTGGCTTGAAAAGCTATTACCACCGCAATTTAAGACGGTGGAAGCATCACTTCTCCAGGATGTAAGTTCAACTAACTTCCTCTCATTCGCTGAACAGTTGTTAGATGAATTTATTGATAAACTAGATCCAACCGGAGACAAACCACAGAAATGGAAACGATCTGAACAAGGGTTTACGATTTATTTAAAAATAAGACGAAACTTGATCCTTTTTTCTGGTTACGATAGCCAGAAAAATCGAACTTCCACACCTAAGAAATTTTTCATTCAATGGGAAAGGCAATTGCTTGCCAAAAGAGATGGTGGACGATGCAAACAGGGGACTATTCTAATTAACGACAGAGGGAGAATTATTAAGAGAAATATTAAACGTTCACCTTTCTTTACAGGAATTTTTCAGCGTATTAAACTTTTGGATCACGCTCTACTTGGTACACTTCAGGCAGATGCTGCACAATCAAAGGGGGTCGATCCACTTCTTCTTGAGCAACTTGAGAACCTGCAAAGAATCACTACCCAATCAGAAATCAGCGGTGCGATTCATTCAAGATCAACTCGTTTAATCAACTTATTCCGAAAAATTCTACCTGAGCTTGAGCCCCTGGATCTTGAAGAACGCCATGTCGTGAAACGAATGCTTTCGACTGAATTACCAAATTTGCTAACAGGCTACCTGTCACTATCATCCGAAAATAAAGAGCTTCGTTATCAGGATTTGTTTCAAGCACTTTGTCAAATGGAATTAACGCTTCATGAATTTCTCGAAAAGATCGAAGGTCATCGCCTCTCTCGCGTCGACCACCTTCTTAAAGTAAATAAAATACGATACGATAAAAGCTAGCTGTCAATGGTAGACAGCTAGCTTTATTTATTCTATACCTCTTGCTCTATATGCTCTTGCATCAATTTCTGAAGACGCTCATCGACCTCTTCTTGTGTTAAACCGTGTTCGGCAACATAGCGATTTCGTGGAGATGTTCTGCATTCATGTGTGCATCCACGTAAATATTTATGTTCGTTCTCCTCTGATGTAATAATTTGCTTATTACATTCAGGGCTTGCACAATTAACGTAGCGTTCACATGGCTCGCCCGTAAAATAATCTCTTCCTACAACGACGTGATCTTTTTGATTGATCGGAACGGAGATTCTCCCATCAAAAACATAGCACTGGCCATCCCATAGTTCCCCTTTTGTTTCTTCATCTTTACCATAGGTGACAATTCCACCATCAAGCTGATTAACATCTTCAAATCCTTGATTAACCAACCAGCCAGTGAATTTCTCACAGCGGATGCCTCCTGTACAATAAGTCAGAATTTTCTTTTCCTTCTGATCGGCTAGATTCTCTTGCACCCACTCTGGTAGATCGCGGAAATTCTTAATATCAGGTCGAATTGCACCACGGAAGTGTCCAAGATCGTACTCATAATCATTACGAGTATCAAGAATGATCACATCATCCTGCTGCATAGCTTCACGCCATTCTGCGGGCTTCAAGTGCTTGCCCCCAACTTCATTTGGACTATGATCATCTTTTAATCGAAGTGTGACCAATTCAGAGCGGTAGCGGACATGCATCTTCTTAAATGGATGTTCTGTTGCTTCATCAATTTTAAAGAACAAATCTGCAAACCTCTCATCAGCATGCATCATCTCGATATACTTCTCAGTATCTTCAACTGTGCCTGAGAGGGTTCCGTTAATTCCCTCTTCTGCAATCAGAATGCGCCCTTTTAGGTTGTTCTCCTTACAAAAGGTAAGGTGCTCCTCCACATACTCCTCGGGGTTTTCAATTTGTACATATTTATAAAACAATAATACGCGATATTCGTTTTCCATACTTGTATCTCCTTTATTTCACTGTTTCCATTAAACTACTCATTCTACCGTTCCAAAATCTTATTATAATAAAATTCTTTCGAAATGCAAATAGTATAGCGTCAATCCGTCATTCGACCAGAATTAATTATAGATATCGGACAGCATTACAAGTATAGCCAACTTTAAGCCAAGAATCAGTGAAAAATATCACACTTTTTTGATAGATGGTTCCACAACAACGTTGACATTTCCTTTGATTGCTCTCGTAATCATGCAGCCATCTTCCGCACGATGTGCAATCGAATGGATTTGTTCCATCATCGCTTCATCAGGCTCTTCAGCAAGATAAATAACAGGGTAATGATGAATCGACTCAACGTGAAGTCGACCTTCTTCACTAACAGTCAACTTCGAGGAAATTTTAATATCTTCAAAAGGGATTTTATTACGCTCTAGATACAAACCAATCGTCATAAAATAACAAGCAGCCGATGAACTTAATAGCAATTCATCAGGGTTTGTTCCTTTGGCACTCCCCCTCATCGACAAAGGAATTGAAACGTCTGTTGTTAAATTTTCTGTTTCGATCTTTCCTTCTCCTTTAAGACCGCCTTTCCAGCTACCTTGTAATTCGAAAATATGATCCATTCTCCATTACCTCCTATTCGTAAGAGACAAAACTCCACTCGAAGGAGTGGAGTTTGTCATTAACAATATTGTTCAAAAGCACCTGTTAAGTTCTCAACAATTTCTTCCACTTCATGATCTTCGATCTTTTCTCTTGGAATGAAATGAAGAACCTGACCGTCTTTTAAAAGTGCGATAGATGGTGAAGATGGCTCGTATCCTTCTAGATATTCACGCATTTTTCCTGTTGCTTCACGATCTTGGCCTGCAAATACGGTTACGAGATGTTCAGGTCTTTTGTTGTACTCAATGGCTTCACGAGCTGCTGGACGAGCAAGACCAGCCGCACATCCACAAACGGAATTAATAAAAACGAGGGACGTTCCTTTCGTATCTGCAATAAAGCTCGCCACCTCATCAGGCGTAGTTAGTTCTTCAAAGCCAGCTGATGTTAATTCGTCTCGCATCGGCTGTGCCATCTGGCGCATGTATTCTTCATATGGATTCATATCTGTTACCTCCTAATTTTAATTGGACTTTCTTGCTTGCGTCATCTGATGCCAGACAGATCCTTTTGCCTCTTCTCCGCCTTTAATACGTTCTAACGCCATTCCCGCTTGCATCTTCACTTCAAACTCACGATCATTTGTAGCTTCTTCAAGTGCTGGGATTGCCGTCTCGTCACCTACTTCATATAAATACATGGCCGCTCTCCAACGAACAAGCTTATTTGGATCGCTTAACGATTCAATCATTTCTGGAATCGCTTCAACAAACCCTAAATCAGACATACAGTCTCCTGCAGTTCGCCTTACGGTTACTGACTTATCTCGCAAAGCTTGATAAAGGAGTGGCAATACTTCTTTCGATTCAATCATACCAAGATAAACAGTAGCAAGCCTTCGAACGGAAGCCTTCTCGTCAGAAAGTGCTTTTTCTAGAACAGGCAGATCTGATAAGTCAGGATCCATCCGATCTAGAGCAGCGTACCTTTCCTTCCAATCAGGAGCATCTAGCATAGCAAGTGTTACGTTCTTTTTTTCTAATCTATTCGTTTGGTTTTGGCGATTTGGATCGAACGCAGCTTTTACTAGCTCACCAAGACGTTCATCATGATAAGTAGCCGAAATTTCTTCCGTCACTTCAGTTCCAATTTCAGCCACTGGTCCGTACCTGGCATTTTGTTCTTTCCATTCCCGCTCCATTACCATATTATCAGAAGCTGAAGAGGCTTTCATTGCTGCCTCCATAAAGCGATCCGGTAATCCAAACCGATGTTCTGCATCGCCTTCTTCGAGCTTCACCTGCATCGGTATTTCTCGAAACATCTGAATAAATACTTTCACTTCACCAAAATCTTCAACAGAATCCTTATCTGATGTAGAAGACTCTTCCATCTCCTGCCCAAATGCTTCTCTCGCGCCAGGTAGAATGTCTTCCCAAGCAAATCGAGCATTTCGTTCAAGAGCAATGAAATCCATCACATGATAAAGACCCTTCACGCCTGGAACGGCCATTAATTTCTGGATATAATCGGGGGCATTCGTCAAATCAGTTTCTGGTTTATACTGACGTGTATCCCCGGCTGGTAGTTCTTGACTCAAGTTAATTTTCATCGAATTCGGACTTGGTGTCGGTTCGATTGAAACAATCTTCATGCAATCTCCCCCTTCTACACGTGATTTTATCATATGTCAGGGTGCACTACCATTCCAGTGAATTATGGATCAATCTTCACCACTGTTGCGTTTTCTTTATATTCATTATAAAAGGAGAGCACCTCTTCAACGTATTCATCACTCTGGTTATATGCGTATAAAGCACTCTTAATCCTTCCCTCGTCAGCTCCATTCGCAGCGAGGTAGCTCGCTGCTGTATAAGCGGCATCAGTTAAATTATAGGGATCTGCCTTTCCATCTCCATCACCGTCTTTGCCGTAACCTCCATATTCTTGAATCAACTCCGGGTCAGTAATATCAACGAGATCATCTTTATCTAACTCACCTAGTCGGCTACCCCCATAGCTCCATCCTATCCACGTGAGCGGCATAAATTGGTAATGCCCGATCGCCCCTTTTGGACTCTCAAGTGTCGCCATTGTCGAGAACTTGGTCTCTACGCGGTGAACCGCAGCAAGCAGTTCCCATTGCACACCATATTCTTCAGCCGCTTCTTTATATACGTCGATATACTCTTCGGGTACCTGCGACTTTTTCAATGGAGATGAAAAGGAATCAGGGCTTTTTTGGAGTAGCACACCAATACTTACGCTTATTACGATAGTCAATAGGATCAAAATTCCGGGTTTTTTCACTTTCTTTCTTCCTTCCTAGCTTCGATCAGTCTTATCTGCGAATTCTTCACTTGGAAGATGTATCCACTTACTTAAATAACCGTGATCATAAAGAGCTTTAATTAAAATGAGTAGAATCGGAGATAAGATGACACCTGCTATACCAAAAAGGGAAAGCGAAATAATCATAAATGATAGAATCGTAAAAGCTGAAACGCCAAGCGAATCTCCTGTAATTTTCGGTTCCATAATTTGCCTCACTAGCATCACGACGGCTAGTAGAATCAATAATGAGATCGCCAGTGAGGTTTGTCCTACTGCAAATAAATAGATCGCCCAGGGCACAAAGATAGCCGAAACCCCAAGTAGTGGTAGGATATCAAAAAACGCTGACAAAAGAGCCAGTGTAAATGCATTATCAACTCGTAGTATCCACAGGCCACAGAGAACGAGAACGAAGGTGATTGTAATAAGCTTCACCTGCGCTTTTAAGTAAGCACCAATCCCACTCAAGACGTTCTCTTTGAGGAAGTAATACGCCGTTTTGAATGTATTCGGTGTGCGCTTCGCTGCAATTCTTTTCCACATTTCAATTTCAATGCTCAAAAAATAGGCAAGCACAATACCAACAATAAAGTTAATAACCAATGTTGGAATCGATGTTACAAAAGCGAAAACACTATTTAAGAACGCAGTTAACATAAACGAAGCTTTTTCAACTAGAGTAAGTGAAAAATCCTGTGCTTTCTCTAATACATCTGGAGGCAGAGCATTTAACTGAAGCTGCCCCCAATGGACATAGCTCATGATCTGGTCCTGGAACTCAGCGACATACCCTGGTATTAGGCCAATTAAAGTTTGTAGTTGAAGAACAAAAATAGCCCCTGCCAAAAAAACAACACTTACCACAATCAGGACGAATACTAGAGTTGAGATGGTTGTAGCTGCTGTTTTCCCCATCCCTTTCCGGTTTAAAAAACGAGCGAACGGTTCAATAATGAGAAAGATGACATAGCCGACAATAATTGGTGCAGCAATATCAAATAAGAAACTGGATACTAGCATGATTAGAAAAACGGTTAATACAATTAGACCAATATCAAAAGCTGTTCGTGCATAGCGTCGATAAAAAGTTAACATCATGTCACCTCAATAAATTCTTCTGTCGTAAGCATATCGGTTTTAGAGCTAAATTTCCATAAGAAAAAGAAGGGTAACCCCTTCTTTTGAAATTATGACATCTTAAGAGAGGATGGTCGCTCAGCAGGTTTCCCAAAATAATACCCCTGCCCGAACGTCATTCCTGCTTCCCGACAGAAATCAGCTTCTTCTTTACGCTCAATTCCTTCTGCAAGAAGTGTGATCCCTTCTTCGCGTGCTACTTCAACGAGCTCAAACAATTTCTTTTGCTTCTCCGTATCCTCGTCACAAAAAGAGATAGCACTTCGATCAATTTTGGCGTAATCAGGCTTTAATTGTAGAAGCATTTCTTGCGTAGCATACCCAGTGCCTACATCGTCCAGCGCCATCTTCATGCCTTCTTGCTTATAGGTGTGAAAGATTTTTTTGAGGTGATCGACTTCTTCAATTTTTTCAGTTTCTACAACTTCAAATACGAGATCATTCGGATCAACGTCGTATTCCTCCACAGCCCGAAACGTCGTACGTAAACAATGGGCTGGATCATAGATCGAGGAAGGAAGAAAATTAATAAAGCGTTTTATTCCTTTTGGAAGTAATTCCGCACTTACGCGAATCGAAGATATTCTTGTGGCACTATCAAGAAATGACTGAAGACCAGATTCTCTTGCCATTTGGAAAAGTTCATAAGGATAGAAAGGGTACTCCTGATTTGATGGTCGCATAAGAAATTCATACCCTGAAATCTCATTATCACGTAATGAAATAATCGGCTGCATATGATTCGTAAACAACGAACTCTTCATGATTTCTATGTAATCCGGACGCTGAACGCGTGAGAAAAACTGAGGAAATGAAATAGCTGATGCTCCTTTATCGACTGGGTCTGATAAAGTTGAGCAAAAAAACATTTCTCTTGCCGCTTCGTTAAACGTTGTATGAATTTTTCGGCAAATCTTTTGCAATTCATCCGAATTCTGATATCGAACAGTAACCGGATTAACTGTCTCAGGTAGCTGTAGGAGATGTTGCAAACTCTGCATGAGCTGTGGCACTCCGGTATAAATCTCCAAATAACCAGAAGTATGGATTTCTGGAATGGTCTCGCATTTTGTACAAGCAAGCATTGGTCATCTCTCCTCACATGTGGCTGAAAATCCATCTGATTTTTATGTTTAGTGCTCTGTTTGCTATTACCGTATCATTCTGAAACAAAAACGGAATGATTCAACAATCATCAGTATGTTTTATAAAGACAATAAATAAAAGCAGAGGATACAATCCTCTGCTTTTATTATCGGAAAGATGATTCATTATTTTAATAGGTTTTGATACAATTCCAAGTATTTGACTGAAGAAGCCTCCCATGAGTAATCAAGTCGCATTGCTCTTGTGACTAATTTCCGCCAAGTAATGTCATCATGGTGATAAAGACTAAGGGCAAGTTTGATCGTATCTAACATTTCATGCGCATTATAGTTAGCAAAACTAAAACCATGCCCTTCACCCGTGTATTGGTTATATGGTATAACCGTATCCTTCAATCCACCTGTTTCACGAACAATCGGTAAACTACCATACCTAAGAGCGATCAATTGACTGATGCCACATGGTTCAAACTGAGACGGCATGAGAAAGACGTCAGAAGCTGCATAGAGCTGACGAGCAAAACCGTCGTCAAAATAAATGTTAGCTGAAAATCGACCAGGATACCTAGCTTCAGCTTCACGAAGCATATGCTCGTAATGCTCATCACCAGTTCCTAGAACCACGACCTGAACATTCTCGTTCATAATCTCAGGCAGCACTCTGAAGAATAGATCAATTCCCTTTTGCTCGACAAGCCGGGTAATGATCGCGAGGACAGGAATACCTTCCCCAACTTGAAGACCAAGTTTTTGCTGAAGATCTGTTTTATTCTTTTCCTTTAAAAGGTGGGTGGCATGATATGTGTATGGAAGAGCAGTGTCAGTTGCTGGATCATAAAGATCTGTATCGATCCCATTTATGATGCCAACAAAATCAGCTTCTCTTTTTCTCATGATTCCATCCAAGTATTCACCGAAATAAGGTTGTTTGATTTCATCTGCGTACGAAGGACTTACCGTCGTAATATAATCTGAATACACGAGTCCACCCTTCATAAAGCTCACATTACCATGGAACTCTACACCTTCATTCGTGAAATGAAGCTCACTTAAATCCAGCAGATCATGAAGGATCGATTTCGGAAAGACTCCTTGATATCGCAAGTTGTGAATCGTGTAAACGACCTTGATGGACTCATAGTATGGATGATTTCGATAATGAGCTTTCTTTAGTACCGGAATCATACCTGTTTGCCAATCATGACAGTGAAGAATATCAGGGTGTTCCTCTAGATAAGGAATGGCTTCTAACACTGCTTTACAGAAAAAAGAAAAACGTTCCCCATCGTCTTCATAACCATAGCTACCACTGCGTTTAAAATAGTACTCATTGTCAATGAAATAATAGGTGATCCCATCATGCTTGAGCATTTCAATCCCACAATATTTCTCTCTCCAACCGACAGAAACAGTAATGGCCTCTTTAGGCTCCAACTTCTGTTTGAATGTTTCATTCATGTCTTCATATTTTGGCAATATAACGGATACGTTCGCGCCCTGTTTCTTAAGTCCCTTCGGAAGCGCACCAATCACATCCCCAAGACCACCTGTTTTAATAAACGGATGGCCTTCAGATGCTGCAAACAATACATTCATTCAAGTTCCTCCTACTAGATGACCGTGGATTTTGCGATAACACGTGGTTGATCTTCTGATGTCACTTTTTCACCAGGTGAAACTGAAACATCCTTATCAAGGATCACGTTCTCAATGACCGCTCCTTCACCGATTTCACACTTCTGCATGATAATGCTGTTTCGAATAACCGCACCTTTTCCAACTCTAATTCCTCTAAATAAAATGCTGTTCTCTACAGTTCCTGAAATCGTACATCCATTCGCAATAAGAGA
Organism: uncultured Bacillaceae bacterium; assembly: GCA_963739655.1. Taxonomy (GTDB): domain Bacteria; phylum Bacillota; class Bacilli; order Bacillales; family Guptibacillaceae; genus Guptibacillus. Next base: position 139,165 of record CAVUAW010000023.1, read on the forward strand.
ATTGGAAACGCTTGAACTCTCAAGGTATTTTGCTGGAGATTCATGTTTAACTTTCGTGTAAATTGGACCAGTGTTATAGAATAACTCCTGGGTCACATTAGGATCGAGCATCTCCATACTATAGCGATAATAGCTTTCAACACTATCGATGAAGGTCACATATCCACCAAAGTGGTGAGCATGTACATGATAGCGATCTAAGCTTCCAGCAATCGCTTCATTAATCGAATCGCATTGACCAGACGCCACACTTTCTTCAACAAGAGAAATCAGTAAAGATGATTTCATAAGAAAAGTGTTCAAGTATACATGATCTCCTGGTAACGGCTCTACACCAAGGTTCAGTCGATCAACACGCTCATCATCATTTGTATACAGAACGTTGTAGTTATGACCGCTTGTGTATGGATCATCACACGGCTTATAAACAACCGTAATATCCGCGTTTTGCTCTTCGTGGTCATTGATTACCTGATCAAAGTCCACGTTCCAAACTAGCTGACCATTCGTCACTAATACATAATCAGAAAGACTTCTTTTAAAATAGGAGATGTTCTCATAGAAAGAATGAATATCTCCTTTCTTCTTCAACTCTTCGTCCGCTGGGGGTTGGAAGAACAGCCCTCCCTGATGGCGGTCAAGATCCCATTCTCTACCTGATCCAAGATGGTCAAACAGAGAGCGATATTTTTCACGTGTGAACACGGCCACTGTAGTGACACCAGCATTTGTCATATTCGATAAAGAAAAATCAATTAATCGATACCGCCCTGCAAAAGGAACAGAGGCAAAGCTCCGATGATTCGTTAACTCACTTAAGGTGTTTTTTTCATCAACGAGATTAATAACTCCTACTACTTTTTTCATCGTTTTCTCCCCCTATCCTATTTTGGTACCGATACAATTTCGCCATCTGCAATCAATGAAATGGAACCATCTCCGGATCCAAGCGTCATCCCGTCTTCAACAACAGTTCCGCTTTCAACGATCGCATTTTCGATCGTAACATTCGCTCCGATTTTCACATTAGGCATAATGATTGAATTCTTGATTTTACTACCAAGTCCCACATGAACCCCATAGAAAAGAACGGAACGGTAAACTTCACCGTAAACAACGCATCCTTCATTGACTAGCGATCGTGTCACTTTCGCTTGAGGTGCAATATATTGTGGTGGCTGATTCGGGTTTACCGAATAAATTTTCCAAGCAGGATCATTTAGTATTAACGTTGGATCATCATCAAGAAGGTCCATGTTTGCTTCCCATAAGCTTTGTAGTGTTCCAACATCTTTCCAATAGCCGCTGAATGAGTAAGCAAATACATTTTTTTCATCTTCAATCATGGCTGGAATAATGTCTTTACCGAAATCGTTGGAAGAATTAGGATTCTGCTCATCTTCAGTCAAATATTTCTCAAGAGCTTTCCAATTAAAAATATAGATTCCCATTGACGCGAGGTTTGTCTTCGGTTCTGCAGGTTTCTCCTGAAACTCAACAATTCGGTCTTCATCATCCGTGTTCATTATTCCGAAGCGGCTCGCTTCATGCCACGGCACCTCAAGTACAGCGATCGTCGCATCAGCATCACGTTGCTCGTGATAATCAATCATTTCTGAATAGTCCATTTTATAAATGTGATCGCCAGAAATAACGAGGACATACTCAGGATCGTACTGTTTAATGTAGTACATGTTTTGATAAATCGCATTTGCTGTGCCGCGATACCACTCTCCCCCTTTTTGTCCTAAATAAGGTGGAAGAACAGACACCCCTCCGTTCTTACGGTCTAGATCCCATGAACTGCCGATTCCAATATATGAGTTCAGTATGTACGGCTGATATTGTGTCAGTACCCCAACCGTATCAATTCCAGAATTACTACAGTTGCTCAGAGTGAAATCGATAATACGATATTTCCCTCCGAATGGAACAGCTGGCTTCGCTAGACGGGTTGTTAATTTACCTAACCTCGTTCCCTGCCCTCCTGCAAGTAGCATGGCAACACATCGTTTTTTAGACATAGCGACTTCTCCTTTCAAGGTTGCTTTTATTTTTTTTGCCGAGAATTACAATTCCAAGTGGTGGGACTTTAAGCATCAGGCTATTAGGTTGATTATGATAAGGCTGTTTTTCACTATAAAGTGTAGCTGCATTTAACTGACCTGATCCACCATACTTTTCTTGATCGCTAGTAAACATTTCTATATATGCGCCAGAGGAAGGAACCCCAATTCGATAATCATAATAAACGTTTGGAGAGAAATTGATGATCGCGATATCACAATCGCCTTTTGCTCTCCCTTTTCTCATAAACGTTAGAACAGACTGAGAATTATCGTTCGCGTCAATCCATTCGAACCCTTCAGATTCATGATCGACCCGCCACATAGCTCTTGATTCTAAATAGAAATGATTTAAATCTTTAACATAGACGTTCATCTTCTTGTGCAACTCATAATCAAATAACATCCAGTCAAGTTCCGATAAATCTTTCCACTCATCGTATTGACCAAATTCTCCACCCATGAACAATAGCTTCTTCCCTGGATGAGCCATCATGTAGCCATAAAGCGTTCGAAGATTGGCAAATTTTTGCCAATAATCTCCCGGCATTTTATTAAGAAGCGACTTTTTCCCATGAACGACTTCATCATGCGAAAGCGGAAGAAGGTAGTTCTCTGAAAACGCGTAAAAGAAGGAAAACGTTAAAAGATTATGATGATGTTTACGATCCTCCATATGAAGCTCCATGTACTTAAGAACGTCGTTCATCCATCCCATGTTCCATTTATAGTTGAATCCTAGCCCGCCTTCATGAATCGGTGCGCTTACAAGGGGGTAATCTGTGGACTCTTCAGCCATCATAAGCACGTTTGGGAATAATTCAAATACTGTACGATTTAATTTTTGAATGAATTCCTTCGCTGCTGAATTCTCACCAATCTCTCCACCATTGTCATGATGATAGAGCAACATTTGAGAAACAGCGTCGATGCGAAGTCCATCAATATGATAATAATCAAACCAAAAGACGGCGTTCGATATAAGGAAACTTACAACTTCAGGCTTGCTGTAGTCGAAATTATACGTTCCCCAATTATGTCGCTCAGCTCGAGCTGGATCTGAAGGTTCAAATACTGGACCGCCGTCAAAACGACCAAGTCCGTGAGCATCTTTACAGAAGTGTGCTGGTACCCAATCTAATATGACGCCAATCTCTTCTTGATGACAGCGATCAATGAACTCTTTTAAATCTTCAGGTTCCCCGAATCGACTTGTGACCGAAAAATAACCTGTGAGTTGATACCCCCAAGATCTATCAAAAGGATGCTCCATAATCGGCATTAGCTCAATGTGCGTATAGCCATGATCTTTCACATATGGAATCAACTCGTTCGTTAAATCTCGGTAGGAATAATAAGAGCCATCCTCTTTTCTTCGCCATGAACCTGGATGAACTTCATAGATCGAAAGTGGACCATGATAAGGCTCCGTCCTCTTTCTTCTGCTCATCCACTTTACATCCTGCCAGTCATATTCATCGACTTTCTTAACGATGGAGGCCGTTTTCGGCTTCAGTTCGGAGTAAAACGCATAAGGGTCAGATTTCATTAATACCTCTCCAGAACGCGTTTCTACTGCGTACTTATAAAGTTCGTTCTCTGATAAATCTTCAATAAACAAAGACCAAAGACCCGATTCTTCAATTTTCGCCATAGGATGCGTTGTGGGATCCCATTGATTGAAATTCCCTGCGATAGACACTGCTGCTGCGTGCGGAGCCCAGACTGTAAAACGGACTCCATACCGTCCTTCTTCTTCCCTTAAATGGGCGCCCATAGAACGATAAGCCTGAAATAAATTTCCCTGGTGAAATAAATACCGATCGAAATCTGTCGGTACAGTTACAGTCATTGCGACACCTCGCTTTCATTGGTAGATATAGGGATTCCACATAATTATCCTCTATGTCCTAAAGATTCGACACATGATGTATTGTTTCCTTTCAAAAAATAAATTGTCGAAAATTAACAAGATTTTTCGTCAAAATTCGAAATATTTTTTCATAAAAAGAGGGCTGCGTCGTTTACGCAGCCCTCTTTTTGAGATCATGATACATTTTCTTGCATTTCGTTCATTCGAACCTGCAATTGATAAGCCATAGAAATAGACCATGCTAGCGGTGTATTTTTATTTGGAATATCGGTACCACCGATATAAAGCTCAGGAATCTTTCCACTTTCAGGAGTGATACTCATTGTTTTCGACCAGTATTCACTCATTTTATCAAGCTCACCGATTTGTTCAAAACATAACCCCAGCCAAGGAAAACCGAAACACCACTCAGCTTCGCTACCTTCGTTATAATATTGATCATTCTCGTAACGGATAACTCCTTTTTCTCGCTCCAGTCGACCAGTAATCCGATCAAGAATTTGAATAGCCTGTTCTCGCGTTACAATATTCAATGGATAAATTAAGGATAATAGCGATAAGTCTGTTTCTTTCGTTTCACTTTCACACGGTAGAAGTTGATTAAGAGCCTTTTCTCCTTTTTCAATCATATAAGGAGGAACGTTAACAAGCGTTTGGACAGCTCTTAAACCTGCTACACATGCCCCAACACTTGAAGCGTGAATTTCTACATTCTCTTCCCACATACCGTTATCCGGACTCTTCCAGTATTCCAAGCATTCTAAATAATCAACGAGTTTTTGTACAATTCGGTGGTCAACTTTATCTCGAAGCATCGGTTTACCTACCTGAATACCTTGACCAATACCAAATAGCATAATACCGATTGCATCATTCTGGGCATGACCCCATTCTACCGGTATTTCTTCTAGGTTTTTCGAATACCTAGCATGGATATGCTCATGTAAATAATTTGGCTTTTGCTCTGTATGAATATCGAGCTTCCATTCATACTTTCTTAGTAGGGAAAGTAACGCATGATACGCTTTTTCGTATCTTGTACATTTTGAATTTAAATATGGCATAACCGCATAGCATACATCTCTGATCCAAACGTAGTCGTAGTCATCTGATGTGCTTGCAACATATGCTCCATTCGGTAGTCGCATGCTTTCAAGTACACTGTGCAGCTGCTGTTGATTCATGTTCCTCACCTGCTCCTTATTTTTTACTACAGTTATACCCTTTTCGACAATTTTAAACCTTTTTATTTAACAAAAAACTGACCCGGTTACACAGGGGTCAGTCAAAAGTCTGATTTATGGCAGCCATTTCTTCGATCACAGGTTCCATTCTGTACACGTAATCAATGTAAGAAAGGAGGTTATCTCTGGCTTCTTTCACTTTCATAAATTCCGTCTCACGTATAAAAGCATGAACGAAAATTTCAATTCGCTTCGAAAGAATGTCATCTTTTGTCTTCATCATTAACACGCTTAAATCGATACACGCACAATGATGTGTGTAGTAAAGAGCTTTGTCATAGTCGGTAATATCCAATGACTTGCCCCCTTTCTAGGAGCTTACCTTTAGTATTGGCCTGGTAGCTCCACTTACACGAAGAAAAAGATAACAGTCATATTATTGCGTATTCAAAATGGTGGATCAAATGGGTTTAAAATTTATTACCTAACAAGTGTTGATTTTTGGCTCATTAACGCCCTGTGAAAGCCAATCGAATGAGTCAAAAATCGAGAAATCACCAATTTAATCTCAAATAGCCTTCGGATTAATCACCATCTCTTCTCTTAGGCCTTAAGGATCGTCAAACCGTCCTTTTGTTCAACCTTCTTCTCTTTAAGTAGCTTCCCCATCGCACGTTTAAAGGCTGCTTTACTGATGTTAAATTCCTTCTTGATCGATTCAGGATCACTTTTGTCTGTAAATGGCATTTGGTTATCGCGTTCTTTCATATATGCCACCAGGCGATCAGAATCCTCAAGTCGCGCTTCTTTGACAAGTGGACGTGTTGAAACATTCACTCGTCCATCTTCTCTCACGAACGTAATTCTCATTGTCAGACGTTCCCCTAGTCTTACTTGCTCTTTCATTTCATCTTTATGAAGGTAAGCAAGATAGCCTTCACTTGTTAAAATCGAGACACCGTCTTCAAGAAAACGGAAGACTAGACCTTCAACTTCTGTATTTTTGGAATCGGGTGGGGCAACAACAGAAAGTTCCTGAATTTCTTCAAACTTACTTAAATCAGCAAAAAGCCTTTGCTTTTTGTCGAGTTTCAGCCCGCAATATAGTTCATCTCCAATTGCTGGCCACGTTGCCCAATCATAAGGCAGATCATCTTTTGAAAGAAGCATGTCCTTTTGTATTCCAATATCTACAAAGACACCAAGACTGTGCTTTACTTCAACAACTTTTAATATCGAAAAAGAGTCGAGTGTTACGGTTGGCATCGTTTCTGTTGCAGAAAGTCTGCCCTGGTGATCATGATACAAAAACACCTCAACTTCATCATTTTCTTCATATTTATTTAGAGCTTCTCTCTTATGAAGCATCACATCTTCATATCCATTTGTTAAAAAGTAGCCATATTCTTGCAAACGCGCCACGCGTAATTGGATGATTTCTCCAGCTTGTAATTCACTTGACAACTTGATTCACGCCTTTCCTTTTTCTCGTCTTAGTATATCACTTCAAGCACAACTATTTCCCTTATTTATCATAATCCTTATTATCCTGTAAATACTAACATTGACACTAATGACAAAAGGAGCGTTGAATAATGTCCACTTATCGTAAAGTTGAAGAAATGTTAAAGAATGCACATGAACTAGCAGAATTTGCAGATGAGCAGCTACAGCTAGCCACAAAACAACAACCCGAAATAAATGATCAAACCTTCACAGAAACACAGCAGCTTCTAGAACGCATGTCGATTGAACTTGATAAGATGATCCACAGTGCAAATCCTGAACAGCGTGATGCACTCAACAGAGCACAACAGCAAATTCAGGATCGCCAAAATGATTTCATATTAGGGTTAGATACGTAAGGTCTGCTGATCGCAGGCCTTTTTTCATTGGTTAGATTAATGAACGGGGTTGATTTTTGCTCAGACCTGTTATGCCCAACCGCTTGAATGAGTCAAAATCTAGAAATCAACAATATAAGCTTAAAATATATTAAGAGAACGAGCCGAACTCACTCGCTAACTTCTCTGAATGCTTTCTACGCGCTTTTCTTGCTTTCATCCGATCATAACCACCATCATGAACAAACTGCTCTTCCTTCGTTTCAGGGAGAGCTTCTGGAACTTTCGTCGGTTTACTTTCTTCATCTAACGCGACAAATGTTAAGAACGAAGTCGCACATACTTTCTTTTTACCAGTTAACACATTTTCCGCAAATATTTTCACAAATACTTCCATCGAGGTGTTATGAGTCCAACTGACATACGATTCTAGTGAGACAACTTCTCCTTCACGTATCGGACTAAGAAAATCGATTGAATCAGCAGATGCTGTCACTACAGCCGATCGAGCATGTTTGGACGCTGTAATGGCCGCTATGTCATCAATATAAGCCATCAGCTTTCCTCCGAACAATGTGCCATGCGTGTTCGTATCAGATGGTAAAACAAAACTTGATTTTGTAGTTCTTGATACGCTAATCAGTTTCTTTGTTAATGCTGTGTTCGACATTATTTTCCTCACTCTTTCTAGAAAAGCCCAATAGCCGTTCCATCATCAGAAACATCCATATTAAGGGCAGCTGGTTTTTTTGGTAATCCTGGCATTGTCATGACGTTTCCAGTCAATGCGACAATAAAGCCCGCTCCGATGGATGGGCGAAATTCTCTTATCGTAATCGTAAACCCTGATGGTCTTCCGAGTAAAGTCGGATCATCAGAAAGAGAATATTGCGTTTTTGCCATACAAACTGGAAGATGACTCCATCCATTTTTTTCGAACTCTTTTAATTGCTTTCTAGCTTTTGATGACAGTTCAACGCCATCAGCTCCATATATTTCTGTAGCAATTGTCTCAATTTTCTCTTCGATCGATAAATCAAGATCATAAATAGGTTTGAAATGATTTTCTTTACGTTCAATTTCTTGAAGAAGTGTTTGTGCAAGTTTCACTCCTCCTTCTCCCCCGCGTGCCCAAACATCTGTTAAAGCAACAGGTATATCGTTATCCTCACACCAAGTAAGCAATGTCTTGACTTCAAGATCGGTATCACTTACAAATCGATTAATGGCCACAACGAATGGGACACCATATTTTTTAATCGATGTGACATGCTGCTCAAGGTTCGCAAGCCCCACGTTAAGTGCACCTATATTTTCATTTTTCAACTGATCTTTCGGTACACCTCCGTGCATTTTAAGCGCACGAACCGTCGCTACAATAACCGCCGCAGCAGGCTCAATGTCCCCTGCTCTCATTTTAATATCAAAGAATTTCTCAGCACCAAGATCTGCTCCAAATCCTGCTTCAGTGATAACATAATCTGACAGTTTTTGTGCCATTTTTGTAGCAGCAACGCTATTACAACCATGTGCAATATTGGCAAAAGGACCACCGTGAATAAGGGCGGGTGTATTCTCAAGGGTCTGAACTAGATTAGGATTCATCGCATCTTTCAGCAGCAATGTAATCGCTCCTTGTACTCCTAAATCCGCTACCGTTATCGGATCTTTCTTCGCACTATATCCAATGACAATGGACGCGATTTTCTTCTTAAGATCATTTAAATCAGAAGCAAGACAGAGAATCGCCATAATTTCTGAGGCCACTGTAATATCAAAGCCATCTTCACGAGGGACACCTTGCGTAGGCCCACCAAGACCAACTATGACCTGTCGTAAAGCACGATCATTTAAATCGACAACGCGCTTCCAAGTGATTCTTCTTGTATCAAACCCAATTTCATTACCTTGATGGATATGGTTATCAATAAGAGCGGATAAAGCATTATGAGCTGATGTAATGGCGTGGAGATCACCCGTGAAATGAAGATTGATATCCTCCATCGGCATCACCTGGGAATAACCACCACCAGCTGCGCCTCCCTTGATTCCCATGCTTGGACCAAGAGATGGTTCTCTCATTGCCACGATCGCTTTCTCACCTATCCTATTTAACGCCTGAGCAAGTCCCACCGTGACTGTGCTTTTTCCTTCACCTGCAGGCGTTGGATTAATCGCCGTTACGAGCACAACTTTACCAGATGGCTGCTCGTTTAATCGTTTCATACTATTTAATGAAATCTTAGCTTTATAATGACCGTATGGTTCCCACTCATTATCTTTTAAACCAAGATTATGAGCGATTTCACTTATGCGCTTCATGGGAGAAGATTGTGCAATTTCAATATCACTTTTTATTTTCAATTCTGATTTCATAAGATCCCTCCATACAATGAGATATGTATTCCATTTTCCATCTTACCCAAGTTTATTCGTTACGTTAAGGAATATCTATTAAATCGCAATCAATGTTGACATTTCTTTAAAAAGACGATATAGTTAAATTAACCATTTATCACAAAGGATATTTTATTGAAACAAAATGATTTATTCTTTTGTGCACATGTTGTACACGATGAATAAGATTTATTTCAACATCCGGTAAATGGTGTAAATTTAAAGTGCACAAAGATTGTGCTAAGCTTTTAGGAGGAACAAACATGCAAAACGGTAAAGTAAAATGGTTTAATGCAGAAAAAGGATTCGGCTTCATCGAAATCGAAGGTGCTGAAGATGTATTCGTACACTTCTCTGCTATCAATGACGAAGGTTTCAAAACACTTGAAGAAGGCCAAGACGTTTCTTTCGAAATCGTTGAAGGAAATCGCGGACCTCAAGCTGCTAACGTAAACAAACTCTAATATCATATATGAGCTCAAGGAACTGATGATTACATCAGTTCCTTTTTTGTATGCTTTCGTTTAATGATCGCTTGAACTGGTCATACTATTCTTGAATGATTTGTAAAGGTGGGATCGTATGTCAGAACCATATTCTGATCTTCAGCAAATTGAAATGTCGATTAAATCTGCACAGCACCTTGTTGGACAGGCCACAAAAAGCATGAATAGCAACCAGTTGAAAGCGGCTCAAGATGCAATTAATCAGGCGAAAGAACAGTTTCAACAAGCTCTTTCACATAAAACTGGAACAAATGAACAGTTCTATGAATTCTCAAGTGAGTTAATTGAGAAATGTGAAACCCAATTAAAAGAAGCGAACGAATAAGAGAAGCAGCCGTGTGCTGCTTCTCTTATTCGTTATCCAATTCAATCGAACTGCTTATTTCAGTTCCTTTCAATGCTTGAACTGCTAGACGATGGCATTCTTTATTCTCGTCACGCGAAATGTGTTTGTAGATCGGCTGCAGTCTAAGTTCACTTAAAGAATCCTCGATTCGATCCATCCACCTCGTTAGCAACGGCTCATATACGGCCCACTCTCCAGAAAGTTGGTTGATCACCACCTGGGAATCACCTTTGATAAGAATTTCTGTATCTTCTATATCGATGGTCTTTGCTTCCTGCAATCCTAACCACAATGCTGCGTATTCTGCTTCGTTATTATTTTCAAGGTAATCCAATGAACGATTGATTCTAATTCGCTTCCTTTTTCTACCTTCATAGAAATAAATAACCGCACCGCAACCTGCTTTCTTCGACTCTTTATCAAAACTGCCATCAAAAATAATTTCGATTGAAGCCGGGCGTTCTTGCTTCTTCGTCATATATGTTTCTAGTTCTTTAACTGACCATTTTGTTCCCCGATTATCAAGAAAAAAAAGATCGATTGATCGTCCTGTCTTTGCAATATCCCGAGCTAATAACATTGCTTCATTAAACGCCAACTCATCTGAAGTCATCCAGGAGGAGATTCCTCTTGGGGTCTTATACTTCCACTTCACAATCACATTCATCGTATACTCTCCCCTTACGTCAAATGTTTTCCCAACTGTTTTAACTCGTCTCCTACTGTGCATTCTGTTATACAAAATCGCTGGGCGTGACATTTTCCATAGTCGTGCTGATTCACGCGCTTTAGTAAGCAATCCTGACAATATGTATCAAGGATTAATCCCACTTCCATCATAACTTCTTTCTTTTTCATACTTTTCACTCCTACACACTATCCCTTCTCTACAGCTTTCTCCTTTTACCTTAAATGTATGTCTTCTCTGAACGAACATGATTATGATAGAATACAACAAGACCAGCCCACAGGGAGGAACCACATGTGATTGAAGTCTATGTAGACGGAGCAAGCGCCGGCAATCCAGGCCCTTCTGGAGCTGGTGTTTTTATAAAAGGGGATGGCCATCCAGTTCGTTCGTCTTTTCCCCTGGGTATCTTAACAAATCATGAAGCTGAATTTGAAGCTCTTATTCACGCACTGTTGCTATGTAAGGAGAAGCGTTATCGAACGTTATCAGTTAGGACAGACTCTCAGCTTGTCAGTAGCGCTGTTGACGGACGTTTCGTGAAAAACAAAGACTATCAGCCTTACTTAACTCGCTGCCTTACATTAGTGGACGAGTTTGATTTATGCTTCATTAAATGGATACCGAGTACGAAAAACAAAATGGCTGATGAGCTCGCTCGAAAAGCCATTCAGATGAATAACAAATGACCGAAATACTACAACAAGATCATTTCAGAACTTAATTCTCCTAATAAAACAGCGCCTTTTCATAAGAAGGCGCTGTTTATTAATTGACTGATCAACTTACATACGGATACGTAAACCAAGTGTATCGAGCTCTTCTCTCAACCGTTCATAATCAAGGGACAGCTTACTGTCATCGAATGAATACCCCTCTAGCTCAGGGATCGCTCGTTCAATGGTCACGAGCTCCCGACTAAGATGCGCTAAATCCTTCCCGACGGTAAGCTTTTTTCGATACCTGTTAAACTTAGGGTCGAGCGTTTCAATGCTTTCAAAGACGCCATTAACGGAACCATATTGTTGAATGAGCGGCAAGGCCGCTTTATCTCCAACACCTGCAACACCTGGAATGTTATCCCCTTTATCACCTAATAAAGCCTTCACATCAATCCACTGATCTGGAGTGATGCCATACTCCAATTTAAAATGCTCTTCCGTATATACCCGATCCCCTTCTTTTCGAATCGCAATAATTTGAGAAACAGATGGATTCAAAAGCTGAAGCAGATCCCGATCATTACTATAGATATAACAATCTCCCATCCCTGTTTTTGACCACATGTGAGAGAGTGTTCCCATAACATCATCCGCCTCAAAGCCTTCTACACTCATTTGAGGAATTCCTGTTGCTTCAAATAAATTTACAGCCGTTTCATACTGTTGGATAAGCGGTTCTGGAAGATCCTGTCTTGTGCCTTTGTAATCTTCATAAAGTTCCTTTCTCTTCGTCTCATTTCGCTTCACATCCCACGTCACAACAAGGTGACTGGGCTCGTACTCCTTCAAAAGGGAGATGATTTTCTGAAGTTTCACTCGAAGAGCATTTGTGTACAATCCTTCAGCCGTTTTGGTCAGCTGATCCTCTGTTTTACCATAGGCTGTTGCAAAGTAACCTCTGCTAAGTAAATTAAAGCCATCAATTAGGATAAGACGATTCATACGTTTAAACTTCCTTTCGTACCATATAGACTTTTCTTTTGTAATGGTAACACAAACGAAGCCAACAAGGTTATTACCCAAAAGAAGAAGCCTTCGCGAGTGCGAAGGCTTCTTCTACTTCTGTGGATTCTTAAGCTTTTCGGCTTCCATCTCTGCATATGATGGGAAATCCTTGTTGTTCTTTTGTTTCGCATTGTTGTTACGCTGCGCATTTGGATTACCTTTTTTCTGTCGACCCATCGTGACACTCCTTTATCGTAGGTTCTCGATTAGTTTGTGTCAGAAAGGCTTGATTCTATTCAGTCAAAATGAAGCGCCTGTTTGTAAGAGCGAAGAAACGCGACATACTGTCTGGAAGCTTCCTGGAATGCTTTCTCATTTCGTTGGTCGAGAGCGTGATCAATTTTTTTCTGGTATCGTTCTTCCTGGAAAGTAAACACGGCTTCATCAAGGATCAATTGGGCGTACAATTCCAACTCAAACGTTTCTTGTTCCAGTTTCTTTTTCATGGCACGTTGTTTCATATTGTCTTTATAAGACTTATGATGATTGTTCATGTTAGCTCTCCCCCCTCTGAAGCTCTTTTTTCTATTATACGAGGGAATCGTCAAAATATCAATATTTTTCAGAATATTCCGATATAACTTTTTTTACTTATATACATCGACCTCAGATTCCCTTTTCTACAGGGGATATCGATCAAGATCAAAATAATTTTTCTTAAGAAGTCGCTCCTGACTCATTAGTTCTTTATACGTGAAGGAGGAGGTTAACTTCGACGTGTCGATCAGCATTAACTGTTCCTCGACATCTCCGACCAATTCATCGGTTTGATAACACATTCCGCAATAAACACATTGAATCGACGGCAGATCAACGATTTCTACAGCCCTCGTTCCGTCCGGAAGTTCCCAGTACCCTTTATCAAGCGTTTCAAATGCCCCCTCCTGTTCACACCACTTGCACTTCATACGGACTCCTCTCCTTTTTCGCCGTCTTTATATTTCGTCTGTTCTGCATTAAATTTCTTTTCCTTCATAAGATCACGTTTGTCTCGACGATCTTTCAAGGAACTATGCTCAGTATCCTTTTCATATTGCGACCTGCGGTTAAACCTTTGTATCCCTTCAGGAACAAGATTAAATCGCTCATCTGTCATTAATGAATGGATGCCGATCGCTGGTTTCTTCTCCATCTGATAGACTTGATTGAAATACGCATCCGCTGTTCCAGGAGTATAATTTTCCGGTTCCGGATAAGACGTAATAACACCTTCAAAGTTTCGTAAAATAACTTTGTCTGCGCTTTGTGAAATCATGTAATTTGGCTGAAGAGCGATTTTACCTCCGCCACCAGGAGCATCAACGACAAACGTAGGAACAGCATAGCCTGACGTGTGACCTCTTAATCCTTCAATAATTTCTAATCCTTTCGATACAGGTGCGCGGAAATGACCAATTCCTTCTGATAAATCACACTGGTAAATGTAATAAGGTCGTACTCTAATTTTAACAAGATCATGCATCAGCTTCTTCATGATCGTGACACTATCATTAATACCGGCGAGAATGACGGCCTGATTTCCTACAGGCACACCTGCATCTGCAAGCATTTCACATGCTTTTTTCGATTCCTCTGTAATTTCAATGCTTGTATTGAAGTGAGTGTTCAACCAGACAGGATGATACTTTTTAAGAATGTTACATAAATCCTCGGTAATACGCTGCGGAAATACAACCGGTGCTCTTGTACCAATCCGGATAATTTCGACATGGGGAATCGCTCGCAAATTTTTAAGAACATATTCTAGAATTTTATCGTTGATAAGTAAGCCATCACCACCAGAAATGAGAACATCTCTTACTTCTGGGGTCTTAGCGATGTAATTGATCGCTTCGTCTAACTGCTTTTTAGGAACTCCCATGCCAATCTGCCCTGAAAATCGTCTTCTCGTACAGTAGCGACAATACATCGAACATTGGTTTGTGACAAGGAAGAGAACGCGATCCGGATAACGATGTGTTAGCCCAGGTACAGGAGAATCTTCATCCTCATGCAGCGGGTCTTCTAAATCATATTTCGTTTTGTACATCTCCTGTGAGATTGGAACTGACTGCATCCGAACCGGACAACGTGGGTTATCTGGATTCATAAGTGATGCATAATAAGGCGTAATATTAAGTGGAATGGTTTTCGTTGCAATTTTGACGCCCGCTTCTTCATCCGGTGTAAGGTTAACAACTTTCTTAAGGTCATCTAATGTACGGATCGTATTGGTTAATTGCCAGATCCAATCGTTCCACTGTTCATCCGTTACATCTTTCCAGAGTTCAATATCCTTCCAATGTCGACCAGGTTTGTAGAGCTGCATAAGCATGACACATTCCCCCTTTAATAATCTACTTACATACTATGCAAGATTGATGCCAGCTCCATTAATTCTTTCAATCACCCCCGATTCACCTATCAACAACATACATTTCAATGTTTGAACCTTCCTCTCTGTGTACTTGATTACTAAGATAAACAATTAAACTCATCTCAATAATGCTGAACAAATAAAAAAAGCCCCTGGTGCTCAATTTTCGGCACCCTGGCTTTTCGGAAATTTTGATAGCTTATACTGAAGCGTTTGTCTTGGTATTTTAAGCTGCTTCGCTGCTTTCTGGACATTTCCACCACAATGAACCATAGCCTGTTCAATGAGTCTTTTTTCTGTTCTTATTAAAACCTCTCGCAATGGTTCTGTTTGAACTTCCACATCCGGTTCAGAAAATAACATTGGAAAGTCAGAAGAAGATAAATTATCACTTTCCACGAAATTCATAGCAGATTGGATCACATGCTCAAGCTCTCTGACATTACCCTGCCAGTAGCGATCATATAAGAAATTACTCGCTTTTGCATCGATTGTTTTCACTTTCTTATTGAATTTCCTATTATATTTATCGATGAAGTGCGCAATAAGATCAGGAATATCTCCTCTTCTTTCCCTGAGTGGTGGTAATCTTAAATAAATCACATTGAGTCGATAAAATAAATCGACGCGCAGACGCTTTGCCTGAAGTGCAACTTCTGGCTCTTCGTTGATCGCTGCAATAATTCTAACATCCACTCGCCTTGTTTTTCCTGCGCCAACTCGACGAATGACGCCATCCTCGAGCACTCGTAGAAGTTTTGCCTGAACGTCAACTGGCATGGAGTTAATTTCATCTAGGAAGAGCGTTCCCCCGTTAGCTAATTCAAATAACCCTTCTCGTTCTTCTGCACCCGTGAAACTTCCTTTTGTCGTCCCAAATAGAATGGATTCCAAGATCGTCGCCGGTAACGCAGCGCAGTTTTGTGCGATGAAAGGACCTGACCTCTTTGATGCATTATGGATGGCCTGTACGATTAGTTCTTTCCCCGTTCCCGTTTCACCATAGACGAGTACAGGAGAATGAAGATCAGCTGCTTTTCTAGCCCTGGCTTTCACTTTTTTAAAACCTTCGTCATTTGTTAGGATATGATTAAATGTATAGGTTGTACCATTATCAAATTCACTCACTGTATTCTTATTGATTTTGGCCTGTAATTCCATGACCTTATCAGAAAGTATTTTGATCCGAGAGATATCACGAGCAATTTCAACTGCCCCTTCTAATTCACCATTTACGACGATCGGAAGCGTCGTATTAACAGTAGAAATTAAGCGCCCCTTCATGTTGCGATACGTCTGATCCTTGTTATAAATTGCTTTTCTAGACGACATGACGTGGGATAGTGTACTCGTTTCCTTTGAAAGCGATGGAAATACTTCTAAATAATGATTTCCGAGTACGTCTTCCACTTGCAATCCATCATGCTTTGCTGCAATTTCATTATAATAGATCGTAGTGCCCTCATTATCGACGACATGAATTCCCTCATCGATACTTTCTAGAATAGCCTTGAACATTCCATCTGTTATTGAAATGTTATCCTTCATAGCCACCTCCACCTACTGCCGAATTTTCATCTATCGGTGCCTATTATTCGGCACAAAAAGTCAGCACCTTGCTCCAAAGATTCATATTTTCCCAATCCTGATAAATTTTCACGTTATTCACAAGTCTTCCTCCATATTCATAACCCAGTTGATGAAACACAGCATTCATTCCAAATGAAAGACTTCGTGCGATCGAGTACGCATAATAGATGTTTTCTTCTACTAATCTTTTTTCTAACTCCATAATCAGATAACGCATCGCGCCTCCTTTTCTATGTTCAGCGAGCGTTGCGCAATCCGTCATCTCTGCATTCTTATGTTTACGATTCACCTCTGCTGAAGCTGCGCTAATCATCTTCCCGTGTTCTTCTATAACGAAAAAAATCGTATCATCTTTCATCGCTTTTCGAATGTATGCTGGATCATCCATCGGAGTAGGATAGACTGAGAATACTTGTTTATATAATAACGCAAGTGCTTCAGCATCACTTTCCCGCCCCTGACGCATCATAGGCTTTTGTTTTAAGGGTGTAGGTGATTTTTTTAAAACACCTTCTAAAATGAGATCTTCATCCGTCCATGACGTACTGTTTCGGCGCCAATTCTCACGATACTTCGTCATCAGATGGGCATCCATCCCGGAAAAATAGTTTCGTATTTTTCCTTCATAAATAAATCCGATTGAAAGAAATGCACTCACATCTCCTTCTTTTACTTTGAGGATGCACTTTGAATACTTCGACGTAAACAACGATTGAAGATGAGATGCAATCCCATCTAGATTACCCATATAATCATCAATTCGTATGCGCTCATTAAATTCATCATGATGACAGACGAATGAATAGTCACGCCCATCATAAACTCGGTCGGTCGATTTATTGTTTTCTTGTTTCAATTTAGTTCCTCCTTCTTCATTGATTCGAACAAATCCTTCACAAAATGAAAAAGAACGGCTCACCCGTCCTTCATTCATATGCCACACCAGTCTATAATAATGTGAACGAATAGCTCAGCTGCAAGCATCATTTGCTCGATTTCAATATATTCATTCGAAAAATGAGCGAGTGCTGTTTCACCAGGTCCAAACACAATGGACGGCGTATTTCCTACTTCATGAAGCAGTCCTCCATCGGTCCCCCATGGCGAAGCCTCAATCGTTAACTCTTGACCCGTCATGCTTCGATAGTGATCACCAATGATTCCAATGAGCGGGTGATCTACAGCAACTTCGCCAGGAAGCCACCTTGCGCCGAACCATTCGAGTGTTACAGGATGTTCTCTTAACCAGGAATCTTCAATCTTTTCAAGTGCCTGTTTTAATTCAAACTTCGCACTTTCTAACTCCTCCCCTGGGATTACACCCATCCGTCCTTCGATGACAACTTGATCAGGGACAGAAGAAGGCCAGTCCCCACCCGTAATTTTCCCTATATTGATCGGAACCGGAATAGGGATCTTCGCAAACAATGGATCAGTGATCCGCCCATTCCGATCCTTTTCAAGATTCTGTATCGCTTGTATAACAAAAACACTTTTCTCCAGGGCAGATACTCCTTCATACCTCGTCCCACCGTGTGCTGATTGACCTGTAACAATTAAACGGAACCACATCGAACCCTGCTGTTTAGGAAATACTTTCATCTTTGTCGGCTCAGGGATGAGCGCAGCATCTGCATGGTATCCTCTCTGGATAGCAGCTAGCGTTCCTGTTCCGCCGCTTTCTTCTTCTACAACACTCTCAAATATTACGTCACCTTTTAAGGTTATATTCAATTCTCTGATGCATTTAAGTGCAAGAAGCATGGCGGTGTTTCCGCCTTTCATATCTGTGGCACCTCTCCCATAAACACGCCCATCTTTCACTTCACCACTGTAAGGATCTTCATGCCAATCTTCTCGATTACCTGGTGGAACCACATCAACATGACCATTCAAAATAAGTGAACGGCCTCCTCCACTTCCTTTTAGTACACCTACGATGTTCGGACTTTGCGAAAAATCAGTTCGGTTCGCACAAAAAGCAGGATGACTAACGGTTTCCTCACCAGGGATGAACCGATCAACTGTAAGATTAAGAAGATGAAGCTGTTCCTCAACGAGTTTTTGCACTGCTGCTTCATTCCCCTGGATACTATCGCATTGCACGAGATTTTGAAGCAACTCTATGCCAAAATTCTCGTTTCCATTCATCCATTCTCTTATTTTTGTCTTCACGAAGTAAACCTCCTTACACGATCTACATTAAGTTCAGCTTCTGTAGCACTGATAATGTCTTCTACAGAGAAACCTGGCATTACCTCTAAAAGAAAGAGCTCACCTTCTTCAACTTTCATAACCGCTCGTTCTGTGATAATCATGTTCGCTCCTTTTTTCACTGTTAATGGAAGTGAACACGTCTTTAGTATTTTAGGTTTGCCATCCTTTGTTGTGTGGCTCATTAGTACGATCACTTTCTTCGCCTTTTGAGCAAGATCGATTGCTCCTCCCATGCCTGGGACGCGTTTTCCAGGAACAATCCAGTTCGCGATGTCACCTTCACCACTTACTTCAAGAGCTCCCAGAATGGTCAGATCCAAATGACCTCTCCTCACCATTCCAAACGCCTGTGCACTATCAAAAAAAGAAGCACCCGAATGAATTGTAACGGGATAACCTCCTGCATTTGAAAGATTACCATCTTCCTTTCCAGATTCGGGACTCCCTCCCATTCCAAGGATACCGTTCTCTGTATGCAGCATGACATCGAGTGAAGGCGAGAGATAATCTGCCACTAGGGTCGGTATGCCTATTCCAAGATTGACCATCATACCGTAAGTAACCTCTTTAGCTGCTCGTTTTGCAATTAACCTTCTCGTTTCAAC
The DNA here is from genome assembly GCA_963739655.1 of uncultured Bacillaceae bacterium. Classification (GTDB taxonomy): domain Bacteria; phylum Bacillota; class Bacilli; order Bacillales; family Guptibacillaceae; genus Guptibacillus. The sequence goes on from CAVUAW010000023.1 coordinate 158,564, forward strand.
TCCCATACCCACTTCCAGTTCACCCCCTTGCTTAGAACCACATGATCGACAAACACACCCTGTGTCACGATTTCCTCAGGGTTTAACGCACCTACCTCAACGAGCTCAACAGCCTCAGCGATCGTTATATCTCCTGCAGCAGCAATAAGCGGATTTGTATTCCGTGCACTTTGATCATAAATAAGATTACCGTATGGATCTGCTTGCTTACATGCCACAATCGATAGATCTGCGGTTAACGCAGGCTCAATCATAAATTCTTTTCCGTTCACGTTTACCTTTTCTTTGCCTTCTTCTACTGAGGTTCCAATCCCGACGTCAACTAGAATACCTCCGAGCCCCATCCCACCTGCGCGAATTTTCTCTGCAAGCGTTCCCTGTGGATAGAATTGAACCTCTAGTTCACCGTTATGCATCTGTTTCCCAGCTTCAGGGTTCGATCCGATATGAGAAGCAATCAGCTTTGAAACTCGTTTTTCTGTGACAAGTTTTCCAGGACCAATCCAAGGGAAACCAGCATCATTACAAATTAGCGTAATCTCAGAAATGCCGGCGTCTAGAATCCAATCAATAAGGGTCGGTGGGGATCCTACTCCGCCAAACCCACCACACATGATGGTCATCCCGTCCGTTAAAAGTTCAAGTTCTGGAAGCAGCCGCTTTTTACTCGCCAAGACAATTTCCCCTTTCATCAGCTGATTGACCTTGTTTCATATAACCCTTCTTTTTCAAGCTCTGAAACAAGTGCTGAGAGTCCACTATTTAATTTCGATAGAAGAAGATTTACCTCGTTCTCTTGAATAATTAATGGGGGGGCAATGATGATGGCATCGCCCGCTACCCCATTCAAACCGCCTGCTGAAGTATAAACGAGGAGACCAGCTTCATAACATTTTCGAATCAATCGATTTGTTACTTCGTGTTGAAGCGGAAATGGCTCTTTCGTCAGCCGATCCCGGACAAGTTCAATAGCTGTCAGCAAACCTTTTCCTCTTACATCTCCAATAATCGGATAGATTGATTGAAGCTCTTTCAATCCATTTAGAAGAACTGCACCACTTTTTTCAGCGTTCTGAACTACGCTGTTCTTTTCGATATAATCCAGGACTGAAAGACAGATCGCTGAGGAAAGAGGATTCGCGCTAAATGTGTGACCACTTAAAACCACTTTTGATCCACGTTCAATCGTTCCAATGATGCGATCAGAAACAAGCGTTGCGGCCATCGGGGTATAGCCAGCACTCATCCCTTTTCCTAAGGCAAGAATGTCAGGAGCTACACCCCAATGCTCCATCGCATACATTTTTCCTGTCCGCCCGATTCCTGTCATAACTTCATCTGCAATAAATAGAATGTCATACTTTTCACAGACTTTTTTCATTTCCTTAAAGTAATTCTCAGGTGGAACAACGGCACCACCTGCCGCACCAATAATAGGTTCACACACGAAAGCCGCAATCGTATCTGCGCCAAGGCGTTGGATCGTTCGTTCAAATTCAAGAGCATACTGTTTGGAACAATTCGGGCAATGATCATGAAATGAGCATCGGTAACAATATGGAGGAGAAAGGTCCGGATAATGTTCGAGCAACGCAGCAAATCGACTTCTACGGATAACATGTCCTGACATCGAGAGAGCCCCCATCGTAATCCCGTGATAGCTCATCCATCTCGATATGACTCTGTTCTTCGTTGGCCTACCTAGTTCCTGCCAGTACTGAATAGCTATTTTTAAAGCGGTTTCCATTGCCTCAGAACCACTGTTCACAAAAAAGACCCATTCAAGATCTCCTGGCGCTGATTCACATAAGCGCTCAGCTAACTGTTCTGCTGGGGAACTAGTAAATTGAGATCGGTATACAAACGACACTTGATCAGCTTGCCGAACCATCGCATCCGTTATTTCGGTAACTCCATGACCAATGTTAGCTGTTACTGCACCTGAACAACCATCTAGAAAAGAATGCCCATCTTCATCGTATAAATAAATGCCTTTTCCATGTGAAATAACAGCATATTCTGTCCCGAGAAGAGGTTTGATTAAGTGAGTTCTTTTAGTCATATCGTAACTACACCCCTCTTATTTGTGTCTAGTTACAGCCTATGTTGAAAAGATGAAAAATTCTATTCCACACCATCTACAAAAAATTCTGACTTTGTTGTACGATTTGGATAAGAGGATACGGAGGGACGCATATGGGGTTAACAGTTAGAGAAGCATTACAACTGCCTGAGATGAGAGAAATCAAACTAATTGCTGGCAAACAGGGGATCGATCGTGAGATAAGATGGCTTACAATTGTTGAAGTGATGGAGGATATGACGCGCCTCCACGAAGGGGAATTTCTCATAACGACAGCATACGGTTGGAATGAAAAGTCAGAAACCTATACAAATTTAGTCGATGCTCTCGCAAACCGTCAACTTTCAGCCCTTGCCATTCATACGGGCTTCTATCTTGATGTCGTGCCGATCGGGATTATCGAAGCCGCTAATCGGACAGGTTTGCCATTACTTGAAATTCCAAGGACGATGAATTTCTCAACAGTAACGAGAACAATCTTAGAACAACTTGTTAATAAACAACTATCGATGCTCGCTTACACCCAAAAAATCCAAGATGAATTAACATCTCTTGTTTTACAAAATGCTGGATTTTCAGCTATAACAGATGCGCTTTCAAAGCTACTAAGCAGCAATGTCTCGATCTATGATGCAAATCACGCGCTCATTGCTGGCACATACCTAACAAATAAGATTTATCCGATTGAAAAACGCCTTCCGATTGTTACAGAAAACAACACGATCGGCACGATTCATATCCAAAAACAATCACCTATCACCTCTCTTGATCAACTTGCACTGAAACATGCAGTTACCATATTTGCGATTGAATTTCTGAAGTTAAAAATTGTTGAAGATACACGCGCACAAATGGAAACCGATTTTCTTGATACACTTCTCACTCATTCATATGAAGACGAGCAGTATATGTTGAAAAAAAGCAAAGAAATGGGCTTTGACTTAAACGGTTCTAACCGAGTGGCTATTCTTTCTTCTTCTAACCTCACTTTATTAGAACAAAACTGTCAGCAGCAGCTAATCGAGGTGAGAATGAAAGGGATCGTAAAGAAAAAAATAGACCATATTGTTGTTCTTCTTCCAGGAAACGAAGTACCTTTCACGAACGAGTTAGGCCACTATACAATGGGGGTAAGTTCAAGTACCCTCGGCATACGACGACTCGAGCAAGCACTTAAAGAAGCAGTGACAGCACATCATTTCGCGAAACATCGAAAGGAAACAGCACTTCGTTACGATGAACTTGGTGCTTATCAAATATTCATTCGGTTAAAAGAAAATGGTGAAGAGCTTTCTTCCTATTACAATCCGTTGTTATCATCAATTGTTGCTTACGATCAAAAACATCAATCACAGTTGCTGAAAACACTTGAAACCTTTCTAGAAAATAACCTCGTTATCAATCGTACAGCAGAGAAACTTTTTATACACCGGCATACGTTGAACTATCGGATTAAACAATTAGAAAAACTAACTGGAGTCGACATCTACTCCTACGAACAGCGAATCCATATTCAATTCGCTTTGCTTGCTTATTTAACGGATTCTATCCTTCAAAATTAATACAAAAAAAGAAGATCTTCAATTGAAGGTCTTCTTTTTTAGTGCAAAACTTTTCGCTTTATTTTAATTTTTACTTAATAATCTATTTCTTTTATATCCGATTCCGCTTCTCAAATGAACCGGACGAAATTATCAGAATATTGGTTATCCACAGAATTTTGTGGGTAACCATATACCCACACCTATACCCCCGCGAATTCAAAATATACCGGTATAGGGTATACCATTTGAGCTGTTGATAAGTGCCAGAAACCCAATGATACCAGGACTTACACAAGTTATCAACAAACATCTTTTGGCTATTCTCTTTGTGTTATCCTCAAGTTATCTCAATTTCGACGATAGCAATAAAATTATGCTACAATGATGTTTATCCAACCATGCGCGACAGTAATTCCACCTTCTCAATACTAAGGGTGCTGAAGAAGCTTTGATGGAACCAACTGAAGCTATGAGGACTTGAATCGGAAAGGAAGACACCAAATGGAACACATGTTAAATCCCCGTGTAAAATCAATTGAAATTTCAGGTATTCGTACTTTTTTTAATATGGTCGCAGATTACGAGAATATGATTTCTCTTACGATTGGGCAACCCGATTTTGAAACCCCAGAACATATTAAAACAGCCGCTCAATCTGCCATCGATCATAATCAAACAACTTATACTCATAACGCTGGTATTCTGGAACTCCGAAAAGCAGCTTCACATTTTCTACAAACGAAATATGGATTATCGTACAATCCTGATAGCGAAATCATTACGACATCAGGCGCGAGCCAGGCAATTGATGTCACGCTTCGAACGATTCTAACTGAAGGATCTGAAGTTATTCTGCCTGGTCCTGTGTATCCGGGTTACGAACCCATCATCACACTTGCTGGTGCTACTCCTGTCCACGTAGACACTACAAAAAGCGAATTTAAAATGACCCGTTCATTGATTGAATCAGCTTTGACAGATCGGACGAGATGTATCATTTTGCCTTCTCCTTCCAATCCTACTGGGGTAGCGATGTCGAAAGAAGAACTTGCTGACATTGCTGATCTTTTGAACGACAAAGATGTGTTCGTCCTTTCTGATGAAATTTATTCAGAACTCAATTTCTCAGGTACTCACGCCTCTATCGCCCAGTGTGACGGAATGAGAGAAAAAACAATCGTCATCAATGGCCTTTCCAAATCGCATGCGATGACCGGATGGCGGATCGGTTTTCTCTTTGCTCCTGAAGACATTTGCAAACATATGTTAAAAGTTCATCAATATAACGTTTCATGCGCCTCCTCAATTTCTCAATATGCTGCGCTTGAAGCATTGAAAAACGGTCTAGATGACCCTGAAGAAATGAGAAAAGAATATGCGATTCGTATGAAATATGTTTATAACAGGCTTGTGAATATGGGACTTTCACCGATTAAGCCTGATGGCGCATTCTATATTCTCCCGTCTATCAAACAATTTGGGTTATCTTCGTTTGATTTTGCGATGAAGCTTGCAAAAGAAGGCAATCTTGCGGTTGTACCAGGAAGTGCGTTTTCGGAATATGGGGAAGGATTTGTTAGAATCTCCTTTGCTTACAAACTCGAGGTACTAGAAGAAGGCATGAATCGATTAGAACAATTTCTCGAAAAACTTTAACCTCATAAAAAAATCAGTCTGGACGTTTGTCCAGACTGATTTTTTATGAGGTTTCTATTTGATTATCTTCGTAGGAAATCCAATCGCTATAACTACCAGGATAAAGTTTGGCATGAATACCCGCTTCCTGAAATGCAAGTAAATTCACACATGCCGTCACCCCAGAACCGCAGTAAACGATTGGTTCCTGGCCATGTTCATGCTCCCCTACTCTCTCGTGAGGTTCCTTCCAAATTTGATTATCTAGGATGTTATCTCTCCAGAAATAATTCACAGCACCTGGAATATGACCAGCTTTCTGATCAATTGGCTCTACTTCGCCAGCATACCTTTCAGGAGCCCTTGAATCGATAATCGTCCTCCCATTAAGATGAGCCTGCTTCACGTCACTCATAGACACAATCATTGATTTATCAAGACTGATCGAATACTGGGATCGCTGAACTAGAGGGACCTTTGTTTCGATTTTCAACCCCTCCCCTCTCCATGCTTCGATACCACCATTTAAAACAGCGCGCTGTTTATGACCGGCAAATCCAAGTAAGAACCAGAGTCGAGCAGCCATCGCACCATGCTGAGAATCATATAAAATCACTTTTGAATCCTGTTCGATTCCAAGACGTTCCACTAGACTTTGTAACTGTTCTTGATCGGGAAGAGGGTGTCTTCCACCATGCTCTCCTTTGTCACCAGAAAGATCGTTTTCAAGGTGAACATACACTGCGCCAGGGATGTGTCCCTCAAGATAAGATTTGTAGCCACGCTCAGGATTACCTAACTCGTACTGACAATCAACGATTACCAACTTATCATCATATAAATGATCGGATAGCCATTCGATGGAAACGAGATTTTTCATGGATTACTCCCCCACTAATATCGATTTGATATGTGCCAGATTTTCACTTTTTTCCTCCAGAATCTCTTTAGTCACATTGCTTGTTAGCATGCGACTTCTCGCATCAACATAAGCGTTAACTTGTTTCTCGATTTCAGCTTTCGTTTCCTTGACTGAATGCTCATAAAAAGCGAGCGCCTGTGCTTCGATTGTATCTCTTTCAGCATGTAGGTAGTTCTGAACAGGTGACTGGAACGAATCTTTTAATTCATCACGTAGAGAATCTCTTCCACCCTGTTCAAAGAATTGCTTTGGTGATTTAAAGCCAGTACGGGCTAGCTTTTGAACAGTTTCGACTGAAATCCATGAAGCAAGTGATTGAGTGAAGGCGGGTGTTTCCATTTCCTGATCATCAAGACGTGAAAATCGAAAGTCTGTTAGCTTTTCACTAATCAGCAGTTGAAGCTCTTTCTCATTCTTCCGCCGCTCCAGTTTCATAAACCGTTCAACACGGAGCGAAGCTGCCCTCATTTCTTGAAGCAAATCCTGATCGATATCTTCGATTAGGTTATGAGAAGCGTTCGTTAGGCCCTCCCGCCCCTTTACAACAGAAGGGTTGAATGCTTCTTTGAAGAAATCATTGAATCGATAGAACAGTCGCTGAGGGATATAATGAACGAGTTCTGTTAATTCTTGTTTGATGAACGTTATCGACTCTGTGATGGAATAATTAACAACCTCTATGTTCACACTTTCTGCATCTCGTTTCATCTGCTCGAGCTGCTTTTCCTTTTGATCCACATTCATCTCGAAATGAGACAACCATTGTTCAAGCAGCTTAGCGATGCGATTCATTTCTGCAATATTAGCCTCGACTGCCATTTGCGACAGATCTGATTGAATAAACTGATAGAATCGTGACTCAAATAGGCCAAGACCGCCTCTATCCTTTAAGCGATCAGGCAATTTTGAAAGAAATTGTCTTTCTTTTTCATTGACTTCTGTCGTATGAAGTATCCCTGCAAGGCTCGAGACCGGGTAAAGAGAGGGTTGGCGAATGCCATATTGTTGAAGCTGATTTGTGACATGATCAATTACGATTTGTAACTCCGCTTCATCCGACGCAAGATCTGCTGCGTTCAATAGGAAGAACATCTTATCTAATTCAAACACATCTTTCACACGTCCCAGCTGAATGAGAAATTCTCTGTCCGCTTTTGAAAATGCGTGATTGTAATAAGTGACATAGAGAATAGCGTCAGCAGCTTTCATATACTGAAACGCTACTCCTGTATGCCTTGCGTTAATTGAATCTGCTCCAGGTGTGTCGACTAACGTAATCCCTTCCTGTGTTAGAGGACAATCGTAATAAAGTGAGATCGACGAAATAAAAGCTGCCTTCGTTTCATTCACTACCATGTCATTGTATTGTTCCATCGTAACTTCACGCTGTTGCCCAAGGTACTCCAGTACGTCTTTTCCTTCTAGAACTGCTCTTAAGAAAAGCGCATGTGGTTTTGTATCGGCAGATTCTCGTTTAAACAGTTTTCCTGCCTGTATGATTTGCAAGCTATCTTTTAACGTGAAAGCCTTCTCTCCAAAATAAGAAAAAGAATGATTTAAATCCTCTAGTAATTCATCTTCAGATTTATAATAGATCATTGCTGTTTTGTGATGATGCTGTTCAGTGACTGGACAAATACGATTAAGCGTAGCAGTTGTCGGGTTCGGTGAAGATGGCAAGATTCGTTCACCGATCAACGCATTGGCAAACGATGATTTTCCTGCGCTAAACGCTCCAAATAAAGCGACAGTATAATTCTTTTCTGCCATTTTCTTCGCTCTTTCGATTAGGTTTTCATAAGTATATTCAAAACCGGGAAGGTCCCTAATTTGCTCAGCAGTACCGTTAAGAGCGTGCACTGTTCGATCTGGTGAAGGCAGAGCTTCTGATTTTTCTTGTTGACCAGTTTTTTGCTTTTTCTTCTCCTCAGCCTTTTGAGGTACTGTTTCCTCCACGTTTGATTCGACAATCACGACTTCTCCACTTTCTTTTGAAAGCTCACGTCTAAGCTCATCACCAGCTCGTGTGGCATCATTGTCAAAATGACCTTCAAGGATGGACCATAGATCCGCGTATTGATGATCAGCTTCTTCAATCCGCTTAAGGAAAGTTGTAGCCGCCTCATCGCCTACTTCCTTTTTGAATGAGGTGGTTTCTTCAGATGTGATTCGTTCATGATCAGCTCTCACTTCCTCGAGAAGCTCGTCCTTCATGCGTTCTGCTTGCTGTTTCAGCTGTACCTTTAGCCGATTCGAGATATTCTCGGTATAATGCAGAACAGCTTCACCAGTTGCCCCATTACCCTTTTTAGCTTCTTCCTGAATCACACTAAAATCCGGTATGAGTGAACCATTCATGTCCACATCTTTTTTCTTTAAACGGGATGTGTTCACTAGCTGCTGTATGAGCTGATGAAAATGCCACTCCAACTGAGATTTTACCTGTTTTTCTAATCCGCTAACAAATTTATCATAACGAGCGGCACGTTCCTGATCTGTTTTCTTCTCTCGAAAGACAAAGCCTACTTTAAATCCTGGTTGCAATGATTCAAGGTAGGCTCTCCCAGCTTCCCGAACGTCATAGGGCATAAGAATCGCGCTTTTAAGGATGTTAGAGGCTTCTGATTGGAACTCATCCTCGATTAATTGTAGTCGTTCTTTGGAGAAAGCCACCGTTTTCTTGAGGGCATCATAAGCTTCACTGACTTCATCCTCAGATGATACAGTCGTAACATCACTTAAAAGCTCCACTGCTGAGTCATAGACACGATTCACTTTTTCCTCAGTCGATTTTTTGGAGAGACCTTCCATGTATGCCTTTAACTGATTAAACTGATTATGTGGGTGGTCAACCTCTCTTAATGAGATAAAAAAGAAGGACTCAAGCGACATGCCCCATGTTTCAAATGACTCTACTACGGAACGTTGAAACGTCTTGAATGAGATCTCAGACTCTTTATGTTTATCGATCTGATTCACAATCAAAATCACTTTCTTGTTTTGACGATATAAATCTCGAATAAATTGATAATTCACTTCAGATTGAACATGGTTATAATCCATAACATAGAAGACGACGTCCGCTAAATACATGGATGATTCGGTTGACAAACGATGGGCTTCATCAGTTGAATCAATTCCTGGTGTATCAATTAATACGACATCTTCCTCAAGAGCAGATGGTGCCGACAGTTCCACCCGCTCCACGTCATCACCGTTCAGGCAATAGGCTTTTACCTCTTCAATATTATATGGAGCTTCAAATGCCATTTTCTTTCCGTTTTGAAAATAAACAGCTGCTCCAGGACGACCTGAGCGAACCCTTACGGTATTTGCACTTGCAGGTATGGGACTTGAAGGCAGTAGATTTGTTTCAAATATAGCATTTATTAGGGAAGATTTACCAGCAGAAAAGTGGCCGGAGAAAAGAAAGTGCTGTTCCCCACTCACTAACTTTTGAATAAGCTGTTTGATTTTTATTGACTCTGGTGCTTCAAGCTTCCTCTCTATAAGCGCAAGCCGTTCAAAGAGGACGTCTTCTTTAATCTTCGTACGTGACTGATGACCTTGCTTCATATTATCCCGCTGCCTTTCCGTAAATAGTGTCTCTATTAGAATAACGCTTTCAAGTGAATTTTCCCAGTATTGAAGTAATAAAAACCAGCTTATATCAAAGACTTTTCGTCTTTTTTTAATATCCTATCCCTTTCAATCAAAAAAGTTATGATAGAAAGAAAAAAAGCCGGGAATATTCCCGGCTTTTGGTGTGTTGATTATTTATTTCCTTTGTCGTTGAACTTACGACGCTTGTTGCCGCTGCCGCTATTGCTACGGTCTCCACGGTATCCGCCGCCGCTTCCACCTTTACGGCCGCCGCGATCATTACTACGGCTACGGTTGCGATTTCCACCGCCGCCACCACGGTTTTGTGCTTTCTTCGCACGAAGTGGAGCGATTTCTGTAATCTTAACAGGAGTTGTATCTGGCTCTTTCGTTAACAACTTAAGTGCTGCAGAAAGAAGCGTTACAGAATCATGGTCATCAAGAAGTTGTTCAGCTGATGAACGATATACGGAGTGATCCTGCTCTTCAATTGTGCTTTGAAGCTGTTGAATAGCCATTTGCTGCTGGCCTTCCATTGCTTCAGCGAAACTAGGAATTGTACGCTTTTGCATGTCCTTCTTCGTGATCTTTTCAATCACTTTCAAGTGATCATACTCACGTGGAGTGATGAACGTTGAAGCAAGACCTGATTTACCAGCACGGCCAGTACGACCGATTCTGTGAACGTAACTCTCAGGATCTTGAGGAATATCAAAGTTATAAACGTGTGTGACGCCACTGATGTCAAGACCACGTGCCGCAACGTCTGTTGCTACCATGATATCGATCGTGCTGTCTTTAAACTGTTTAATAACCTGGTCACGCTTGCCCTGTGGTAGGTCACCATGAATTCCTTCAGCCATGTAGCCACGTTTCTTAAGTCCTTCAGATACTTCATCAACGCGTTTCTTTGTTCTTGCAAACACAATCGCAAGCTCAGGAGACTGAGTATCAAGAAGGCGACAAAGAATATCAAATTTCTTAGAGTCACGAACTTCATAATAGTGCTGTTCGATTGCAGGAACAGTCATTTCTTTTGATTTCGTTCTAACAGTTTCAGGTTTGCTCATGAACTTCTCAGCAAGAAGCGCAATTCGTTTCGGCATTGTTGCAGAGAATAGAAGCGTTTGGCGCTCATTCGGAACACCTTTAAGAATTTTTTCGATGTCTTCAATGAAGCCCATGTTAAGCATTTCGTCAGCTTCATCAAGAACAACGAATGAGACTTCTGAAAGACGAATCGTTTTACGTTCCATGTGGTCGATCAGACGACCTGGAGTTGCAACGACTAGTTGAGGTCTCTTTTTAAGTGCTTTAATTTGGTGAACAATGCTCTGGCCACCGTATATAGGAAGGGCACGTACGCCTTTTGCTTGACCGATACGGTTCAATTCTTCTGCTACCTGTACAGCAAGCTCACGCGTTGGAGCAAGAATGATTCCCTGTACATGAGATAGAGAAGTATCGATCTTCTCGATCATTGGAATACCGAAAGCAGCCGTTTTACCAGTACCAGTTTGAGCCTGGCCGATAACGTCTTTGCCTTCAAGCGCTAGAGGAATCGTACCTGCTTGAATTGGTGTTGTTTCTTCGAAGCCCATTTGGTTAACGGCTTCAATCAGTGTATTACTTAAACCTAGATCTTGAAATTTTTTCAACTTTTAAAAACTCCTTTTTACTTTTAAAATGCATTAAATGCTATAGACGGGAGAAAAATCTCCTGATAATGTTCAAAAAAAGCATTTCCCTATTGTTGGAAACGCTCGGAACAAGCAACTCTTCATTCACATATAGCCAAAGATAACAGTACCACTATTATGATTAAAATTCAACTATGCGTTCTAAAAAGTTTTTCTGCTCACTTCACAGATTGAGGAATTTCCTTCTCAAACTCCGCTTGAAGTGAAGCTGTTATCTCACCTTCTTTGCCATTCCCAATTTGTTGCCCATTTACTTCAATAATGGGCCTCACTTCTTGAGTTGTACTGGAAATAAACATTTCATCACTTTCAAGCAGCTCCTGCTTTGTAAACGCTTCTTCTTCTACCTGTAAACCGATATTCGCTGCAGCTGAAAGAATTTTTCTTCTTGTAATGCCATCAAGAATCAGATGATTTGCAGGATGAGTGTATAGGACCCTTTTCTTAATCATGAAGACATTCGTGGAGCTCCCTTCCGTTACTGTTTCGCCCCTATGGAAGATTGCTTCATCGAACCCCTTTTCGTTCGCTTCTTGTTTTGCCAATACATTCCCAAGCAAATTAAGACTCTTTATATCACAGCGTAACCAGCGAATATCTTCAGTAAACATGGCACGTCCTGGTAAACGAGAAGGCTCAACTTCGTATTCTTTTGTATAAGCTACAAAAACAGGTTTTGACTGATCCGGGAATGGGTGGTTCCTGGGCGACACACCTCGCGTAATTTGCATATAGATATGACCGCTATGTATATGATTAATTGATAACAATTTCTCTAATTTATCTTTTATCTCGTTCATTTTATAGGGGATCTTTATTTTAATTTCGTTAGCACTTCTTTCAAATCGTTCCAAATGAGCATCGAGTTCAAAAAACTCTCCTTTATAGATGCGAACAACTTCATAGACACCATCTCCGAATTGATATCCTCTATCTTCTATATCAATAGACGCTTTTTCTCTTGTGATAAATTCATCGTTTAATAAAATCAATGGAACACTCTCCCATCAGTTGGTTTAATTCTCCACTACCATAACATATTCAAACTAGAAATATCTTAATTTTGTTTTCTGAATAATTGAACTTATTTTACTTTGGTAAATGTCTGTTTTACATATTTACAAAGCGCTTTCAATCCACTAAAATTTGTATTTGTAGAGGAATTTTCAAAAAATTGGGAGGGTTATGAATGAAAAAACTATTGCCACTTGTGATGTTGTTCTTACTTGTTTTTGCAGCAGCTTGCAGCAACAACGGCAGTTCGAACAGCACCGAGAATGATACCAATGGTGGAAATACAGAAGAAGCTAGCGATTCAGGTTCATCTGAAAAGGATATTAAAGGGGATCTTCTCGATTTCCAACTTAATTTGATCCAAACTGTTAACAAAAATGATTCACCAATCTATGCATTTGAAGCAGCTAAAGTAGCTGAGGAAAAGCCTTCCGATGAGGAACTTGCTACTATGAAGGCTGATGCAGAAGCAGCAGCGAAAACGGTTGCTGAAGATGTTCGTGGAATTGAAGTACCATCAGAGCTAGATCAGTACAAGAGTGATATTGAACCGGCATTAGAAGATCTTGCAAAATCCTATGAAACAAGAGCTGCTAACCTTTCTGATGAACCTGATGCCATGTACGAAGAATCAGATGCTCAATTTACTTCTTTTGAAGAAAAAATGGGTACTGTTTATGAAGACGCTGGCCTAACTGCGCCTAGCTTCGCTGCTGACCTCAAAGATTGATAGAAGAAAAACCGTTACGCCATGCGTGACGGTTTCTTTCTGTTCATTGCTACTTGTTAGAATCCGTAGATCGTCATCCCACCATCTACATATAACGTTTGACCGGTCATATAATCAGATGCTTCAGTCGAAAGAAACACAGCAGCACCGACAAGATCCTTAAGTTCACCTACTCGTTTCATAGGCGTTCTTGCCAGGATATCCTGTAAGTACTCTTCATTTTGTAAAAGCTGATCTGTAAGCGGCGTTCTGAAATACCATGGTCCGATAGCATTTACAGAGATACGATTTTCTGCCCACTCGAGTGCCAGGTTTTTGGTCATTTGAATCATCCCAGCTTTCGTTGCAGCATAGACTACCCCCGTTCTAAGAGCAACATGTCCCGCTACGGAAGCAATGTTAATGATTTTCCCACCACCATTCTCTTTCATGACTTCTGCGCATGCCTGGGACATAAAAAAAGCTCCCTGTAGATTTGTTTGAAAAATTTGATTCCACTCTTCTTCTGTTACTTCACTTGCTTTTGAACGTATATTCATTCCGGCATTATTAATCAAGACATTGATTTTACCTGCTTCTTTCTCGATTTGTTTTACTGCTTCTTTAATATCTTCATTCTTTGTAATATCCGCTTGAATAGGAAAAGCTTTTCGACCAAGATCACGAATAAGACCTGCGGTTTCTTGTATATCTGCTTCCGTTCTAGCAAGAACCACAACATCAGCACCTGCTTCTGCTGCTCCTACTGCAAGAGCTCTTCCAATCCCCTTTCCTGCACCTGTGACGATAACAACTTGATCAGTTAAATGAAACGATGGTAAATAAGACAAAAGCCTTCCACTCCTTCTATGTAAGTCTACCAAAACGATTTCTACAAAAAATATAAAAATCCTTTATTCGATTTGTTTACATAATAATATTATGAATATCTTTTATTGAAAAGCTATGAATCAATCAAACAGTACACCCTTCACTGCACAAAGTTCGTTGCATTTAGAAAAATATGTATTTTATCTCATTTCGTGGTACACTTGAGGAAAAAAAGGGGGATTACAGGTGCGTGAGGATACACTCGGATACTCCATGCGCGAACTTCGGATGTACCTTGGACTTTCGCAGACCGATCTTTCAAATGGCATCTGTACACAGGCTTTAATCAGTCAAATTGAGAATAACGATGTCTCTCCATCTGCTGAATTGCTTTATCAACTCGCTTCAAGACTTGGTGTTGATATCAATTACTTCTTTGTTATGAAGGAAACGCCTCGCCTGGATTATATCAATGAAGTGATTCGGCAGGTAAGGCGACACATTAAGCGACGAGAATATCACGAAGTTGCCGAAATACTTGAAGCAGAAGAATCGAACCCCCTTTTCAAAACCGTTAAAAACCAGCAATTCTATCTTTGGCATAAGGCGATTTGTATCTACTATATTCATCGTGATCCAGTCGCTGCCCTTGAATTACTCCATAAAGCCCTACACCTGACAACAACCACTTCCAAAAATTATTCTGAACGAGAAATTGAAATCCTCATTAGTTTGGGCATTCTGTATAGTGAGGAAAAAGATTGGGATCATGCCTTACCACTCTTTCATAAGGCAACTTATCATGTTCGCTTTTTCCCCATTATTAATGATGAAACAATCGAAATCAGACTTTATTATAACTACTCAAAAGCACTATCTACCTGTCGAAACTATGAAAAAGCGCTATCGATTGCTAGAGAAGGATTTCTAATCTGCCGTGAAAGACAACGCCTTTATTTATTCGGCGAGTTAAGCTACCAGTGCGGGAAGCTACACTACCTGCTCGGAAATCAAGAACTTGCTTCTGAATATCTCTCGACTGCTTCGACAATTTTCAAACTTGATCAAAACGATGTTTTTAAACATCATGTTGATGAATATGCTAAAAAGATCGGATTACTTAGTCAAAAAGCTTAAGCTATTTCTGTTTTGTTTTTTCAATTAAAATTACAATGAAATTAAAGAGAGACACGAAGAAAAGTCCTGCAGTTATGAACAAAGTGAGTTCTTCCATAGCATGTCCTCCTTTCAAAGAAATCAAGGACTATTCATTCTGATTTGTATAAATTGGACAGGTGCGACCACACTTCAGACCCCTTTTCTTTAATTAATGACAGTAAGGTAAATCCTCATCCATGAGTATAACGTTCGAAGCCTGTACCATCTCATGAGAGTCGGTAGGTACAATCGCGTAGCCTCCCATGAAAACCAATGAAACTAGTAACAGCGCCGCCCACTTTTTCATATCGTCACCCCCTTCGATTATTACATTTATATTACAACACTTCTATTTTTTATGCTTTTGACTTTAAAGCTTGTTGCATCAACAAAAAAAGCCCCGTTCTGTTTGAACGGGGCTTTTTTACACGATTACATAAACTTGCTTATAACTTATGACGATTTAATTCTTCTATCACCTTATTTACAGACGATTGATAACGTTCACGACTCCAAGAATTATATGATGGATGAGGAACATCTTCCACGATCGTCCATTTATTACTCTTCACATTTGCAAGCTTAAAAAACTTCTGAGCAAATTTCCCACAGGGAACCAGCGTTACTTCTCGATCTGTAAGTTCTTCTAAGCGCTTCTGAAACTTCGTCAAAATGAACTGTTGAACATCGTTCAGCTTTTCATCTTTAAATCGAGACTTCTGGTTTGAAGTGCGAATCGTTTCAAAAGAATCTAGGAGGCCCTGTGCTGCATGTGTATCCAAAGGATTATAGGGCTTTTTTTGCATGGGGACATTACAGACATTGAGAAGTCCGACTGCATCAAGAGTAGGACGTTCAATCCTTTCTTCCATATGCTTCTTCAATAGCAGACCAAGTGGTTTTGTGTATTCTTTCCCAAATAACTTCTTTGACATCGTCGATCCCGATGGACCTGCTACAGGCACCCCGTTCTTTACCTCAGCTACATGTGGAGACTCCAAGATAAAAATTAATTTTGTTTTAGGAGTCACAACCCCCTGTACTTCATAGTGCTCTGCAAGAACTTTGTATTGCTCCTCTAAATTTCGTGAAACTTCCATCCTTATTCCCTTCCTTTATCTATTTAAAGCAATATTATTATCTTCTAGATAGTTCATAATACGATTCCCCATTAAATGATAACCGTCTTCATTCGGATGGAAGGCATCCTCATAAAGAAGGCGATCTTCATTCTCAAGAAAGAGATCAGCGATAGGGACAAACGTAACGCCTGAGAATTCTGAGACGGTGTTTGTACTAGCCTCATTCCACCGATCAACAATTTCATTCATTTCTGGAATATCGTGAAATGCTTCAGAAAAGGGATTAAATAGACCCGGAAAATAGATTGGGGCTTCTTCATTCAAACGTCGTATTTCTTTAAATATTGCCGTTAGATTTTCAATATATATTTTCTTTTGAAGTGTAAAGTACTGTTGATCAAGATTCAAAAAATGACTCTTTACAACCCCAAATAAATCATTCCCGCCGATCGTCAAAAAGATATAATCTGCGTTTTTAATGCTCTCTTGCACTTTGTCTTCTTTCAGACGTTTCAGAAGATCCTCAGTCTCACTGCCGGTGATCGCAAAGTTATCAAGGATAACGTTCTTATCTTGATCGCTTTCAAAATACCGATCACTCACATATCCGATATATCCCTTTTTATCCTTATCCCCTACTCCTTTTGTCAATGAATCACCGAGCCCCACAACGTGGATATCTCTTGATTCCTGAACCGGAGAGGTAGATTCTTTGCTTTCTTCCTCCACTGAGTCCTCGCTCACAGGGAGAGCCTCTATGAGTTCAGGCATAGCAACAGGCTTTACGTATAGATAACCTGCTGCACCAATGATGATAACAACGAGCAAGATCATGAATACCTTCATTACTTTCTTCATAGTCATTTTCCTTTGCTGAAACAATTTAACTCTTATTCTATCAAATCAACTTTTCATCGTACATTGGTTATTCAAAAGGAATCTCATCAACAAGGTGATCTTGCTTCAAACGATATTGAATCTGCCTCGCCATTAATTCATAGCCCTGGTCATTCGGATGGAAACCATCCTCAAAAAACAAATTTTCATCTACTGAATGAAACAATTCATATACAGGAACAAAAGTTGTATTCCCATCTTTCTCAACTGTTTCTTGAGTCGCGCCGTTCCAGCGCTGAACAATCTGATCAATTTCCGTAACCGATTGAAAATTTTCTAATAAAGGATTATATAGTCCAATAAATAAAATCGGTGCATCAGAATTGATGCTTCTAATTCTTTTCATGATTGCATCGAGGCGCTCAACATAGTTCGTTTGTTCTTTTTGAAACATATCGATCTGCAAATCCAAAAAATGTTCTTTCACGACTTTCATTAAATCATTCCCGCCGATACTCATGACGATCACATCTGCTTCAGAAAGGGCTTTTTTCACTTCATCATCTAGCAGCATTTTATATAATTTGGGCGTTTGGCGACCGTGAACCGCATAGTTTTCAACCAGAATCGACGTATCCGTTTCATTCTCAATGTTCGCTGCCAGTCGTCCGATATACCCCTGTCCCGTGGAATCTCCACTCCCTTTTGTAAGGGAATCACCAAGACCTACCATCCTAATATCAGGATCTTTCACAACTTCCTTATCACCAGTGGAGCTAGAAACTGTTTCTAAAGCTTTACCAGTTACTTTAGGCTCTACTTCTGTACTCGCCTTATCTTTCTTTTCGGCAATGGAAGCTATAACCGTCTCATTCGGTGCTTCATTCATCAGCATCATCGATGCTGCTTGTTTTACTTCATTCAAACGCTGTGTGCGGTACTCCATAACGGGCTTGATGCTAAGTAGAATACCTCCAGCAAGAATGAGGAATAAAAACAGCCAAATTCTCTGTTTTTTCATAGTAATCCTCCTCATTTCATTTACTTTATTACCCCTATTGTATGATGTTTTAACGTATAATACGAAAAGCGACCTTTTCTTTTTGCAAGTTTGTGCTTCTTCTTTATAATAGAGGGAGTATGTCTGTACGGCAAGGGAGGAATAATGAAATGAATATGACGATTACGAAACCAGCAATGAACTGGTTTAAGCGAGAAATGGATCTAGAAAAAGGTGATCACCTCCGCTTTTTTGTGCGAGTAGGTGGGTGCAGCACTGTCCAGGATGGGTTCTCGCTTGGCATGACTGTTGAAGAACCGATCGAACCGGCTATTCAAATTGAAGAAGAAGGCATCACCTTCTTTGTCGAACAAAAAGATATCTGGTTTTTTGAAGAACAAGATTTCACTGTAAAATTTAGCCGAAATAAAGATGAGATTGAATTTGTTCACGGAAATTGATTAGTAAACGCGAAAGCCAATTGCTTTCGCGTTTTTTTAACTGTGCTTTCCAATATTAAAACGACTAATATGAGAAAAGAGACCTTCTGATTCTAATATACGAAGCTGATCATGACCAAGCAAGTCAAAATGCGGGAACTCTGCTCTGTCATGCATCCACTCTGCTTTTAACCCATGTTTCTCGCCCCATCTAACAAGCTTGTCTTTATTTCTACATCCCGCTTTTGTGACGGTTTTGTATTGTGGGAACCTTGGATCATACCAGAAGTGCGTTAACAGTGCGACTTCACCTGAAGCAACCTTTGCCTTCCATTCTGCTAGCTCACGCTTTGATAATCCAAAAGCCATCGCTACGGACGCTCCGAAACAGCATTTTTCTTCACTTCTTCATAAGCACGATGCCATTCTGGAAACTTCCTTCGAATGGAAACCGGGCGAAATGAATCTTTTTTAACACATGTGTGCATCGATTGACCTGTGACACATAATTCGCCCTCTCCATTTATTACCTCATAGCCATAGTTCACGCGAATGCCATCGTAATGTTCTACCCATGTTTTCACATGAACTTGATCCCCATATCTGACCGGACGCTTATAACTCGCATTTATATCGACAACAGGTGATAGTATCCCTTCTTTTTCCATATCAGCATAGCGAAATCCAAGGTTATTTATTAACGAAGTTCTCCCAAGTTCAAACCAGATGAAATAGTTTGCGTGATAAACGACCCCCATCTGATCCGTTTCTGCATAACGAACTTCAATTGGTGTTGTTGCTGTGTACACTAGAATTCCTCCTCTTACTTCAACTATATATACTATTCTACCATAATTCATGTTTGAACCCTGAAACAGAAAGACTGAGTGGCATAGTGCCACTCAGTCTAAAAACCTGTCTTATTGGTTTGTTTCATCCTTGATTTCACTTTTCATTGCTTTCATGCTTTCTTTACGGCGTTTGTTCTTTGCTTTAATTTGCTGCTTTTGTTCCTTGCTATCGGTAAACTCTAGGGATGCTTCAGCAGCATGTATGTTCTCACTCGTATCCTTGACCATTTGTTGCAATTTTTCAGCATTATCTCTACGATCGTCTGGGTTTGATTTCATAACATATCCTCCTTAAATCAAATATATTCGAATAGTGGAACGGTTCTATTATGTCTATATTTGATAGGAGATATGCCTTTTTTAGGATTGTAAGCTTTTGGGAAGAGTCCCTTCCAGCTTCCCTTCATAGTACAGCATATCTTTTCGGATTTCAGCGCTACACCCATTTGAAAGGAGAATATTCTCGGCTGCAGTAAAGACTTGATTCAACATTCGAATCCCCATCCGGTAATCAACAACAACATTATCCTGTATTCGATCTTCATAAGCGGATAAGGCTACGAGAAGCCTATAGGAGCATTCTAGTAGCTTGAGAGGGACTTCATTTAGCGAATTATCTTGCCCCTCCTCAAGATACGATTGAAACTCTTGATCATCCTCATCACACATGAGAAAAAAGGTTTGAGGTACATCATGTAAGTCGTGTTCAATATCCGAAATTGTAAGACTCATAATAGCTAGTCTAGAAGCGAATCCACCAACAATGGATGCTGTTCCACATCCATATGGTGGCCCAGATTCTTCAAGCATACGATAAATTTCACTACCTAACTTTTCTTTACTTTCCATCATTATCACCTCTCTTACCTGACCATACCCTATCTTCCCTTGCTAAAATCTTCTAGATGGCTTCGTCAAAAATAATCGGGCTCATATAGTCTACGCTCTTTCTTGAAATCTCCATTAGATTTTGCCAATACTCTTTGACGTTATCTGAATGATTTCCTTGATCAAAGCTAATTTGAAGCCATGATAATTCCTCAAGAAGCCTTACAGAAGACCCGATCCAAATCTTTTGACCTTCTACCTGAATGACAAAAGGTTCATCAAATCGGAATGGAAGATATATTCCAGATTGATTCGGATGAAGAATGAGATGTTGAAAAATAGTTCCTTTAAACAGTCGTGCATAGATAAGAAGGACGCGATCGTTTCGAGCGGCTGCTTTTTTTAATTGATGAAGTGTTTGTGACTCACCAAGCTCAAGACTCGCAATTGTTCGATCCCAATTCAATTCTTCTCGGTACGGTACAAGATATCCCATCTGCTGCATTTTAATTTCAAGTTCTTTCACTAATACATCTTCTTTGTGCTCATCTTCAGATCCTATCGTTGAAATTGGTTCAATTCTTGCTGTTACTGTCATATTGTTCCCCCCGAAAAAACGTCTGTATCCTAACTTTTCGTTACTTTTCCATTCTTTTGGACAACTTTACAAGAAATGAAAAGAACTTGTTAAAAATGAAATAAACCAGAAAGGTGTTGCCTTTCTGGTTTTCACCTAACTATTTCCCTTTTGGAGGGGCATAGTCCGGCTCATGGTTGCCTTTTGTGCTCATTTGTTTGCCTTTATTTCCTTCCGCCTCAGGATTTACTGAAGCGAGATGATTCGGCTTAAAAGATTTTGGAAATCGCTTTGGGTTACTCATTTAGATCTCCTCCTTTATCCCTTATGCTGTGCAACTAAAGGAGAAATATCAATGATCTTATAAATTTTTAGCGTGTTTTTGTTCAAATTTATCTTCAATACGCTCAATTGCTTTCTTGTCGTTCATCAGTTCTAACTTATTCTGCATGACGAGTTCTTTAAATGTCACTTTTTTAGCCTTTCTCATGTTTGTCTCCTTTCTTAGACGATCTTCTTTAAAAGCAGTATTCCCGTTTTCACAAAACTTATTACAAATTCGGACTTTTTTGTTTATTCTTTTTGTTTTTCTTAATGTGACAGAAGGCAATTGCTATGCAAAAAAGGGTGCCCCTTCTATGGGGCACCCTGATCATACGTATTAATTTGCAATTTTGTCGCGAAGAACCATTTGTAGAATTCCACCGTGACGATAGTAGTCGATTTCAACTTCACTATCGAAACGAGCAAGTACTTTAAATGTTTGAGTTTCGCCTTCAGGTGAAGTAGCTGTTACGTTAACTTCATCGCGAGGCTTCACGTTTTCTGTGATATCAACAGCAAACGTTTCTTTACCCGTCAAGTTATACGTATCTGCACTCTCACCATCTCTGAACTGAAGTGGAAGAACTCCCATCAACACAAGGTTACTGCGGTGGATTCTTTCATAGCTTTCAGCAATAACTGTTTTGATACCTAGAAGGTTTGTGCCTTTTGCAGCCCAGTCTCGTGAACTTCCCATGCCGTAGTCTTTACCAGCAAGAACCACAAGACCTGTTCCTTCTTCTTTGTACTTCATAGCAGCATCATAAATCGGCATCACTTCATCTGTGTTCCAGAACGTTGTCCAGCCACCTTCTGTGCCAGGAGCAACTTCGTTACGAATACGAATGTTACCAAACGTACCGCGCATCATGACTTCGTGGTTACCACGACGTGAGCCATAAGAGTTAAAGTCGATCGGACGAACACCGTTTTCTTGCAAGTATTGTCCTGCAGGCATTTCTTTCGCAATCGCACCTGCTGGAGAAATGTGGTCTGTCGTAACAGAATCACCAAACTTAGCAATCGCTCTTAGGTCTTTAAGCTCATGAATGTCTTCTGGAACTGTAGAAAGATTCTCGAAGAATGGAGGATTCTGAATATAAGTAGACTGATCGTCCCAGTTATAAAGATCTCCTTCACTTGTGCTTAATTCGTTCCAGCGTTGGTTTTCGTCGAATACTGTTTTGTACTGACGCTTAAACATTTCTGGAGTTACTGTTTCAGCAACTGCTTGCTTGATTTCTTCTGCTGATGGCCAAAGATCTTTCAAGAAAATATCGTTTCCGTCTTTGTCTTTACCAAATGAATCTGAATGAAGATCAAAGTCAACTGTTCCAGCAAGAGCATAAGCAACTACAAGCGGTGGTGAAGCAAGATAGTTCGCTTTTACTAGTGGATGGATACGTCCTTCAAAGTTACGGTTACCAGAAAGAACAGAAGTAACTGTAAGGTCGCTCTTCGCAATCGCATCTTCAATTTCTTCTTTAAGTGGACCAGAGTTACCGATACACGTTGTACAGCCATAGCCAACAAGGTGGAAGCCAAGATCTCTTAGGTAAGGCATAAGTCCTGACTTATCAAGGTAGTCCGTTACAACTTTTGATCCTGGAGCAAGACTTGTTTTCACGTATTCAGGAACTTGAAGTCCTTTTTCAACAGCTTTCTTCGCAAGTAGTGCCGCACCTAGCATGACGGACGGATTCGAAGTATTTGTACAGCTTGTAATCGCAGCGATCGCAACGGCACCTGTTTTCATCGTTACTTCTTTTCCATCGTTAAATTTAACGACAGCTTCCTTGTCGAATTCTTTCTTATCCATGCCAAGACCCTGGTTACCCTGAGGGGCAACGACGGCTTTATTGAACTCTTTCTTCATATCGGAAAGAAGGATTAAATCCTGTGGACGTTTAGGTCCAGCTAGACTTGGTTCAACTGTTCCAAGATCAAGTTCAACAACGCTTGAGAATTCTGGATCTTCAGATTCAGGTGTGTAGAATAAACCATTCGCAATGGAGTATTCGCGAACAAGATTAATGTGCTCTTCTGAACGGCCTGTTAGTCGCATGTATTCAAGTGCTTCTTCATCTACTGGGAAGAAACTACATGTTGAACCTTGTTCTGGTGCCATGTTTGAAATCGTCGCACGGTCAGCAAGCGGCATGCCTGAAAGACCTGGTCCGAAGAATTCAACGAATTTACCAACAACTTTTTTCTCACGAAGAAGCTGAGTCACTTTAAGCGCAAGATCAGTAGCTGTTGTTCCGCTTGGAAGTTCTCCAGTAAGCTTCACACCGATTACTTCAGGAACCGGGAAATAAGAAGGCTGACCGAGCATACCAGCTTCAGCTTCAATACCACCTACGCCCCAACCAAGTACGCCAAGTCCGTTAATCATCGTTGTATGTGAATCCGTACCGAATAATGTATCTGGATAAGCTACGTTTTCGCCGTCAACTGTGTTTTCCTGAACCACATTTGCCACGTACTCCAAGTTAACTTGGTGAACGATACCAGTTGCAGGTGGTACAGCGCGATAGTTGTCAAACGCATCTTGAGCCCATTTAAGGAACTTATAACGCTCAAGGTTACGTTCAAATTCTTTGTTCATATTGAATTCAAGAGCATCCTCAGATGCATATTTGTCAACCTGTACAGAGTGGTCAATGACAAGATCAACTGGAATTTCAGGATTGATTTTGTCAGGATCGCCACCGATATCTGCCATTGCTTTACGAAGAGATGCAAGGTCAACAACCGCAGGTACTCCAGTGAAATCTTGAAGAATAACTCTAGAAGGCTTGAATGGTACGTCGATATCTTTGTTTTGCTCGCTCGTTCCCCATTTAGCGAGATTTTCGATGTGCTCTTCTTTAATCACTTTACCGTCATACTGACGTAGAACGGATTCAAGCAAAATTTTAATCGTGTAAGGGAGCTTGCTTACTTTAGCGATGCCTGCTTCTTCTAGCGCCTGAAGACGATAGAAGGAATATGATTTACCATTGGCATCGAATGTTGCTTTGGAATTATAAAGTTCATGATTTGCCATATGTAGTTCCCTCCTCCAAATTGCGTAACACAGCGGATGTCGAAAAAACGTTTTCAACTTCCCTTTATCCAGTTTAGTAAATTTCTAAACATAAGTAAATAACAAGATTGTTATTGGACTCGATAAGAACAGCTTATCACCACATATATTCGCCCTTAAAAGGACAGATTAAAATCACGGAGGTGATGAGATGGGTAAGCGTAAAGCAAACGGCGTTCGTCCAGGAATGAACGACGCAGATGCACAAGGAAACGGTGCAGGCTATGACAATGAATATGCGCATGAGCATATGACGGCTGAACAGCGTCAGTACAATAAAAAGACTAAAAAGCGACAGTAGGATACAAACCCGTCATCCCTCGATGACGGGTTTTAAGTTAGAGACCATCATTCATTTCTGCTTCAATTGACTGCAAATCCTGTTGGAATTGCAGAAGCTGTGCTCGTTGATGCTCAGACGCATTTTGCAGGGCACTCTCTATTTGCTGTTTTGCTTCTCCTACTTCTTGCTTCAAATGATGCAAATCTTTTCCATACCCACTGCTACTTACGATAATTTCTTTCTGCGCATCCACTGCCTGCTCGTACCCTTGTTGTGCTGCTTGAAAGGACTGCTGCTTATCTTTGTTATAAGGCATGACTTAACCCTCCTTTTCTTTGCTTTCATCATAGTTTAACCACGTTCAGGCGTCCTATACGATGCGAATAATGGCCTTAATGATAGCGGATACTACCTTGTAAGGAGGGATTGATATGACTGAAAGCAATACGTTCAAAGATACCCGCAAAAATGCTCCTAAAGGACATACTGGACAACCTGAACCAATGAAGGGTTCTCACAAAGTGAAAAACAGAAACCATACGAGACAAAAAAATGGTGAAGGGTTTTAAAAAAACCTTTCAAAATCTATAAAAAGGCGGCCATTTGGCCGCCTTTTATAATGTGATTTCAAACAACGCTTGTAGAATATACTCTTCTTCATCCTCTGAGACCGTTCGTAAATCAATAAGAATTTTCTCGTCTTTAATTCGAGCAATAATCGGAATGCTTCTGTTTCTTAATTTTTGTTCAAGTTCACTAGCTGAATCCGGTTTGGAACGGATGGAGAGAAGGTAGGTTTCTAATTCGACAGCAGGCATCGTGCCGCCACCAACTTGTGACGTGCCTGGTATGACTTCTGTATCAAAGAATGCACTTTTTATAAGGAGCTTATTCTGTAATCCTTTCGCACGTTTCTTGATTTCTTCCGCATTTTTTGTAATATCCCTGATCGCAGGAATGTCATTGGTTTCTTCAAAAATGTGCTGTCTAAGCGTTGCTTCAAGCGCTGCAAGCGTAAACTTATCAACTCGAAGTACGCGCGCTAACTGATTCTTCTTCAAATGGTCGATCAGATCTTTCCTACCTGCAATCATCCCTGCTTGCGGTCCACCGAGTAATTTATCTCCGCTAAATGAAACGAGATCAGCGCCAGCTTCTAGCGTTTCTTGAACTGTCGGTTCTTCGCCGATACCATGCTTCCGATAATCGAACAAAGCACCGCTGCCTAAATCTTCATAGAAAATAACGTCATTTTCTTTTGCGATCACAGAAATCTCTTCTCTTGCTACTTCAGCTGTAAAACCAATCATCGCAAAATTGCTACGGTGTACCTTCATCAGCATTGCTGTTTCATCGGTTATCGCCTGCTCGTAATCAGAAGCATGCGTTTTATTGGTTGTTCCTATTTCTTTAAGCTTCGCGCCACTTTCTTCCATGATAGAAGAAACTCGGAAGGATCCACCGATTTCAACGAGCTCTCCCCTTGAAACGATAACTTCTCGTTCCTTCGCAAGGGCACTTAGAACAAGGAAAACGGCTGCTGCATTATTATTGACCACCATTGCGGCCTCAGCACCTGTAGCCTCACAGATCCATTTCTCAGCGATACTATGACGAGACCCCCGCTCACCCTTTTCTAAATTATACTCAAGAGTAGAGTAGCTTCTTGCAACAGCCATCATATGACTGAGGGCGGCCTCACTCAAACGGGCCCTGCCAAGATTCGTATGAAGGACTACTCCTGTAGCGTTCACGAGCGGCTGAAGTGTAAGCTTGTGTGATAGCCACGCTTTTGCTTGAACTTTTGCTATCACTTCTGTTAGAAACTCTCCCCTGCTTTTAGAACTTCCGCTGTATGACTTGTTTAATAATCGTTCACGAAGATCATTCACTTCATGCTGAATCATTTCTTTTAACACGTCATGAGGGATCTCGCTTGTCATTCCTTGCTTCATTAATTCTTCTTGTATTTGATGGATAGGTGGCAATTCTCTAAGTAATTTCAATTTCTTCATCTCCTAACAGAGAAAGGAAAGGCACCCCCGCCGGGTGCCTTTATATTACTTTATATTTTCCATTTCATGAATGAAAGCTTGTACATCTGGATAGGAACCTGATTTCAATTTGGAATGCATCATCTCTCCATTAACCCTTACTTCAAAAGCACCACCAGAACTGGGGATTAATTCGAGACCCGTAATCTGGCTCCTAAAATGATTAAATAGCTCTTCCGCGAAACTCGCGGCTTTCGGAGCATAGTTTCACTGCATGCAAAATTCAATCGATACGTGGTAGGTCATTAGAGGTACCTCCCTATGAATTTCGTGTTGTTCATACTATATCATTTCAAAAAATTAATGAAAAGATTTATACTCTTCTATGGAGGTGGTAATATGTCGAGTCAGGAAAAGATCCGTCTAACTTCTCTCTCCACTAAAGGTGGTTGAGGATGCAAAATCGGTCCTGAGGACCTGGCGCAAGTTTTGCGTCATTTACCTAATAAGAAAAAAGATCCTAATTTACTAGTCGGAGTTGAAACGTCCGACGATGCCGGTGTATATCGCCTTACAGATGAACTCGCCATGATACAAACGGTCGATTTCTTCACCCCGATCGTTGATGATCCATATATGTTTGGTCAAATTGCTGCAGCGAACTCCTTAAGCGACGTATATGCCATGGGCGGTGTCCCAAAAACGGTTCTTAATATCGTCGGATTCCCCATCAAGAAGCTTCATCCCGATATTCTAGCAGAGATCTTGAAAGGTGCCGCAGATAAAGTGGAAGAAGCCGGTGCTGTTATCGCTGGCGGACACTCCATCGATGATCAAGAACCAAAATTCGGTTTATCCGTGACGGGACTTGTTCACCCAGAGGAAATTTACATGAACGTAGGTGCAAGGCCAGGTGATGCACTTGTACTAACGAAACCGATCGGGGTTGGGATCCAGACAACAGCCATTAAACCCGAGAAACTCACTGAGAAACAGCTGACTCTAGTTTCAGAGACCATGGCAGAGTTAAATAGAACCGCTGCAGAAGAACTAAAAGGTTTAATGCCACATGCTGTAACAGATGTCACTGGATTTGGCTTACTTGGCCATGCCTATGAAATGGCTACAGGCAGTAACGTTAGTATTCATATTGATTATAAGGATGTGCCTGTTCTACCGGGAACGAACGAACTGGCTGAACAAGGCTTTATTCCAGGTGGATCTAAAGCGAACCATCGCTGGATTTCCGAATCCGTTCAGTATGAAAACCTGAGCGAAATAGAGCAATATATTCTTTGTGATGCTGTTACATCAGGTGGTCTCTTGATAAGCCTACCCGCAGATCAAGCAGATATCTATACAAAGAGAATGCATGAAAAAGGCAAAAATGCATCTATCATTGGTCACGTCACAGAGAAAGCATCGTCGGCTATCTTCGCTAGTAAATAACGCAAAAACGGAAGGGGAGCTCCCCTTCCGTTTTTATATTTCATAAAGCATCTCTTCAAGTTCTTCTGTCAGTGCTTCTGGGTAATCATCAAAAACCACTTTACCATCTTTCAACGCAACGATTCTAGAGGCATACCGCTTCGCTAGTTTGACATCATGTACATTGATGATAGTGAGTAGTTGTCTGTCTGAATGCAAACGATGAATCAAATGAAAGATGCGATTTGCTGTCCCGGGGTCAAGACTTGCAACTGGTTCATCTCCGAGAAAAACGTCCGGAGTTTGAATAAGCGCTCTCGCGATCCCTACTCGTTGCCTTTGTCCACCACTTAGCTGATCCACCCGGTGATGCACATGTGAAAGCAGTTCAACTTGCTGAATAGCATCACGGGCTAATTTCTTCTCATCTTCTGAAAAATGACCGACAAGATTACGAAAAGTGGAACGATATCCAAATAATCCTGTATAAACGTTCTGGAGCACAGTGAGACGAGGGATCAGTTGATGGTGCTGAAAGATCATCCCCATACTTCTACGGTTCATTCTTAAACCTTCCTTGTCAAGCTGACGGAAGGATGTCCCATTGTATGAGATATCACCTTCTGTTAATGGCTGTAGACCGTTCAATGTACGAATCAACGTCGATTTACCTGCTCCTGTCTTCCCAAGCACACATACAAACTCACCTCGATGAAACGTGAGTGAAACCCCATTTAGCGCAGGTGAATTAGCATTTTTGTATCGAACACTTCCATTATGAATCGATAGAAGCTCCTCATCACATAACATGCTGCCTCACCCTGCTTCCTAGAAAATCAACGACGATCACGATTACCATGATAATCAAGACATCAATTGCGACTGTAGAATATTGAAACGTTTTGAAATGAATAAACAACTGTTGTCCAATTCCACCGCCCCCAACAAGACCTAGAATCAAGGATGTACGAATCGCCACTTCAAAGCGATAGAAGTAATGCGACAGGACATTCGGCCAAATTTGAGGGAATATCGAGAACAGCGCTCCGGTTAGCGGGCGAGCGCCAACTGCTTTCATCGCTTCCTGAGGTCCTTTATCTGCCGCTTCAATTAGCTCAGCAATCAACTTGGATAGGACACTCGTATTATGAACAATGATCGCAATTGTTGCCGCAAATGGACCTGGACCTACAACAGTAAGAAACATTAATCCGAGAACAATTTCAGGAATCGATCGAACAAAACTAAGGATAATTCGAACAGCTCCGTAAAAACGTCCTGCTGTATTTTTCGCAGCAAGGAGACTAACCGGAAGAGCTACAAGCAATCCGACAAAACTACCAAGAAAAGCCATGCCAAGCGTAACCAAACTTGCCTTCAGCATTTTGGGAATGACACTTGTGTTCATCGGGAACCAATTGGAGAGGAAATCCACCATATTGCTAAATTCACTGAATTTCCTCAAATCAAATTCTGTTACCCTTACGCTCCATATCATTAATCCGATCACGCCTGCGAAGAGAGTGAGGTGCCTCCACTTAAACCAGGCCATGGTTACTCGTTCAATAATCCCTGTTTGTCCGCAGCTTTACGTATGCTCTCGTAATCATCATTACTTGCTTTCGTAAATCCTGAAGCTCCGAAGGCATTCAAAATCGTTTCATCATCGATCGAAAGAAAGGCATCTTGAAGCTTATCAATTGTTTCCTCATCCGTTTCTTTGGCTACAGCCCACGGATACTGGAACAACTTCTCAGATTCCCAAATGACTTTTAGTTTGTCTCCGTCAATTTTTCCAGATTCCACTAGCTGATTATAGATCGCACTATCAATAGCACCTGCATCCACCTGCTTGTTCTGAACAGAAAGAGCAGTGGCATCATGAGAACCTGTATACGTAACGGATTTGAAACTGTTCTTATCTTGATCTTCAAACACACCACGGTCTTGTAGTTCAATCGATGGAATAAGTGATCCTGAAGTAGAGTTAGGATCTCCAAAGGCAAAGCTTCTTGATTTGCTGTCTTCTAGAAACTCATCTAAGGAATTCCATTCGTTCTCAGTATTCGTAATCACATACGAGTGATAAAATGGTTCGCCATCAATTAATTGCGTTACAATCGCCTTCGCACCACTTTTCTCATGAGCGATGACATACGTAAGTGGCCCGAAATATGCCATATCAATTTTGTTGTAATTCATTGCTTCCACAACCCCGTTATAATCAGGAAAAGTGGTTACCTCTACGTTCCGATCAAGTTTTTTCGAAAGCTCAGCTTGAAGCTTATTCATAGCTTCTTCAATTTCACCTTCAGTTTGAACGGGTATAACTCCTATCGTAAACGCTTCACTATCTTTTTTCTTAGAGTCATCAGATGATTCATTGCCTTGTTCATTTGAGCTACATGCTGCGAGTATACTTAGAACTAGTACCAACATGATCATTGTTAATTTTCTCATTTTCGCCACTCCTCATTTACTATCTATTTATCTGCTCTCCAATTACGCTCTTGATCTTTCCTTATTGTATATCCAGCTTCATCAAGGTTTTCTAGAATGGGGACGAGGTATTTTCTACTCACTCCAAGAACATCTTTCGCTTCCTGAAGGGTAAAGGATTTTCCTGTGCCTGTTTTCAAAGCTGATATGATTCGATCCCAGCTGTTTCGGTGCACAAACAGTTCTTCTGTTAGGCGTACAGCTATTTCTTCTATTACGAGGTACTGCTTGAATTCCCCTTTATGCGGCTCAGGAATGGCTTGCTTATCGATAAGCGCATCGATTGGGGACACCTTCACTCCCTGCTCCTCTAGTTCATCAATTACCTTAGACATTCTCGTTCTCCACGAATCAGGTAACGATGGGTTGAAGGAATACTCTGAGAGGATTGGACCACTTTGTTTCAATTGCTTCTCTTTGATCTGAAAATCAATCACACACTCAACAAGTTTCAATGGAATCGTTTTTCTTAACTGCTGTATCACTTCCGCTTTAGAGGCGCCTCTTCTGAGAGAATAATGCTGATGAACATTTCGAACGAAGGTGAGAACGTCATCTGCCACCTTATTGAAAACATCAACAGACGTCACGTCATTTTCAAAGAAGACGAGTTGAGGTTCATCCCTAAGCGAATGAAAGACTTCTACATTAAGACCCAGTTGCTGCATCACCTGCTCCTTTGAGAGAAACATTTCACGATCAAGTAATTGTTCCAAACGCTCACCAGGAGTGCCTCTTCTCATCCTTTCAAACATGGCAATCGTATCTCTACCAAACTTGTATTTTTCACCGGACACATTCAAAATACTTCCCCCACCAATTGTTTCAACAGGTGAAGGGCGCCTTAAAATCACATGGTCTCCTTTTTTAGCAGTCACCGGTTCATGAAGCCGTAGCTGACAAAAAAGCTCATCTCGCTTACCGGGCAAAAGTTCATTTCTATCGAAAAAGACGATCGTCCCTCTTACCTCAGCCGTTCCAATATGAACCGTGACTTTTGCACGTTGTTTCAATTCTTGGTTCAATGTGAGCGACGTTGTACATACCAGATCGATGGTGGACGTGACTGCATAGTGATTCGAATTTACAACGACCTGTCCTCTCTTAAGGTCTTTCTTATTCACGCCAGCTAGGTTCACGGCAACTCGCTGTCCGGCATAGGCAAGATCCACTTTCTCGTTATGCGTTTGGATTTGCCTAATTCTGGCTTCGATTCGATCAGGAAGAATTGTGACCGCCTTCCCACCTCGTAACTCTCCATCAAAGATGGTCCCTCTCACAATCGTACCGTGACCTTGAAGCGTAAAAACCTGATCGATCGGTAATCTTAATGCGCCAGCTCGATTTCTTGTAGGAACATCCTTCAAAAATGCAGCTATCTTTTCTTTCAACTCATCTACTCCACGGCCGGACTTACCATCGACAACTTGAATTGAAGCCCCTTCGAAGCCTGTACCTTCTATGTAATCAAGAATGTCTTCTCGAACAAGCTCAAGCATCTCACGATCCACTAGGTCTGCTTTCGTAATAGCTATAATGGACCTCTGAATACCTAGTAAAGATAAAATTTCAAGATGTTCTCTTGTCTGGGGCATTACTCCTTCATCCGCAGCTACTACAGGAATAACGAGATCAATACCAGCTACGCCTGCAATCATTTGGCGAATAAATCGTTCATGACCTGGCACATCAATCACGGACACCTTCATGTCTTCAGAAAGATGAAATGGTGCAAAACCCGGTTCGATTGAAATGTTTCGTTCTTTTTCTTCTTTCAACCGGTCAGTATCAACCCCCGTTAACGCCCCGGTTAACGTTGTTTTTCCATGATCTATATGTCCAGCTAGACCAATAGTATAAAAGTTCATTCACTCACCGCCAATTCACAGTCATCAATTATTAACAGTAATAAATGTCGCAGCAGGATGCAAATTTTAACCACTATTAACCGATGGCGATAGAGACATTTTTATAGATTTTCACTAATACAAAACCGTATATTTATTCAGCTATGTATACCCAAAAAGTTATTAACAGCTATCCACAGGCAACATCTGTTGCAGCGTTATTTTAAGACTGTACCACTACCTAAACTGTATCAGTTCGTTATAAGAAACTGTCTCATTGCTTAATTTGTCGAATTGAGAAATCCAACAAATAATCACGATACGTGTCGAATTACGACAACTAATTATTTCCGGGAGTATTAACCTCCTCACTTGCGACGGTTTTCGACAATAAATCACAGCTGTCTTCGGATCAACTTCAGAAGAGGTAAATGTTTACTTCATTCTTTACTAGATGTTATCTTAGTATCCCTTTTACGAGCATGATAGTTGAAGATCTCCAGCACTTCCGTTACTATATGAAAAGAATAGTAACTACTTGATGGGGCTGGTTGTACGTCTGGTGAGTGCCACGGTCTTCAAAACCGCTTGGGAGGCGCGTGTCGTCTTCGGTGGGTTCGATTCCCACACAGTCCCGCCAAACTTTCAAACTTATATCGTTCATAAAAAATGTTTGCTTCATGAGTAGAGCCTTTTTAATATGTATTAGAATTACAATATATTCTTCACAATCTATATCGAATAAGTGACTTGGTTATGAAATTAAGTTGATCAAGAAGTCATCACTTGTTAATATGTGCTGTCAAAACCTTTACAGATTTCATTCTGTGAAGGTTTTTTCATTTCCCTTCTTTTCTCTTTCACAGCACCTTCGTGTGACTTTTAATTCGCAAGAATTTTTTGGAGGATATTTGCAGGTGATGTTTATCATTAATGGTGGTTCACAATCCTTTTTCCTAGTCTGTTTTCTATACATACATCTCCCCTCCCCTCTTCCAATAATCCTCTCGTCACCCCCTTTCACTCTTGATTAATAAGCGCTTTCGACGTATAATGTGACCGTATTCAACCATAAATTTATCCATTATATTGCCGAGAGGTGAGCGCGTTGGCAGGTTGGTTTCAATGGTTTATTGTCGGATGGACAATTATATTAATTTCTCTCATCGCAATCGGTGGGTTCTTCATGTTTCGAAAATTTCTTAAACGCCTTCCGAAAGAAGACGGTAAGTCTATTCTTGATTGGCAAGAGTATTACATTGACCAAACGAAACACATGTGGAGTTCTGATCAGAAGAAATTACTCGATGAATTGGTCTCGCCTGTACCTGAGCTTTTCAGGGATATTGCAAAATATAAGATTGCAGGAACCATCGGGGAGCTTGCATTGAGAGAAAAGGCAAAGTCGATAACACAAGATTTGATCATCAGAGGCTATATCATCGCAACTCCGAAACGTGATCATAAATGGTTAATTAAAAAGCTGAATGACAAACGGATCGATATGAGCCCATACAATCATTTACTTCAATAAAAAAACTCGTTTAGCAAATGCTAAACGAGTTTTTTTATAATAATGTTTGATGCAGAGTCGTTCCATGCCCTCTGCTTTTTGCCGTTTTCTTGAATTGAACATACATCGAGATTCTCCATGGTACGATCATTCCAAAAGCGAGCACGAAAAATAACGAACTCGTTTGAAGAACCGGGATGGATTCTCCAATAATTAACTTGAAAATAATCCGAACGAGTAGCAGCCCGATTAAAATAAACGCAAAAGCCTTCGAACGTTTTAAATATATTTGATCGTCTTTAATTTCAAACTTCGATGTGCGTATCAATAACAGTGAAAATGCAGCACCAACCGACAATGCCTCTATGGCTTCATACCAGGGCACCCTGGCATCCGGTACAACAAACATTAGAAATCCAGTCGCCATAAAAAAAGGCGGAAGAATTATTTTTCGTATTGTCGCAGGTCTCTTTGACGCTTTCAACCTGATTACTACCATTCCAAGAGCCATCATCGCCCCTACAATTGTACTAAAAATCAGCATATTCTCATCCCTCACCTATACCGTTTCCTTATCATTTCCATTGTATGTGGAAGAGAGTAAAAATACAAGCGCACTATGAAAAGCGCAAGCGCTCGGTAGTCCCGACAAGCACTGGAACCCTTCATTCGGAACATGTTCTTTATGTTCTGATTGAAGGGTGAAGTGTCTCGAGGGACTGAGCGCTGAAGCTGGACACAAAAAGCGCAAGCGCTCGGTAGTCCCGACAAGCACTGGAACCCTTCATTCGGAACATGTTCTTTATGTTCTGATTGAAGGGTGAAGTGTCTCGAGGGACTGAGCGCTGAAGCTGGACACAAAAAGCGCAAGCGCCTTGGTCACCCGCGACAAGCTTTAGACGAGTCTCAATGTGGCGTTCTTTGCCACAACCTTCACTGAATTTTACACCTTCTTATCTCGCAAAAAAGAACGGGTCACCCCGTCCTTTTCTCACCCGTTCATTTTTGAAAGTTCTTCTTCCCCTTCATCAGCAGCGATACTCAAAATGATCGTCATCGTGACACCTACAACAGTAAAATAGACACCTAGATCAAAAAGCATAGCAGTGGCAAGGTGAGAATGCCCTAAGATCGGAAGCTCAAAATAAGCATCTGTATGGCTTAAAAAAGGCTGACCAAATAAAAACGATCCAACACCAGTAAGCACAGCAATGAGAAGCCCAGTAGGAATAAAGTTCTTGAAGTCGATTCGGATCACTCTGTTCATTGTTTTAAAACCGTAAGAAATATAAAGGAGAACTAGAGCTCCTGATGTCATGAGTCCTCCGATAAACCCTCCGCCTGGCGCGTTGTGGCCAGCAAAAAATAAGTATATTGAAAATCCGAGGATAATGAAGACGATAATGGTCGTCGTCGTTTTAAGTATAAGGTCATTTGTTCCTTTCACGTTACCGCTCACTCCCTAATTAGAATCCTTGAAACCCATTAAACAGATTGTTCACAAGGAATGATGTAAACCGCGTCATAAAGTTAAAGTATAACAGCACTCCCATTACAATCATTAAATACCCGCCAGCCTTCATAATGAATCGACTGTTTCTCTTAATCCAATGCATTCGCCCGATAAAAAAGGAAAGAATGAAAAAAGGAACAGAAAATCCAAGCGTATAAGCAACCATGTACATGAACCCTGCACCTGGATTCGAAACACCAAGCGCAATAACAGCCGCAAGAATTGGTCCTGTACACGGCGTCCAGCCCGCAGCAAACCCCATTCCAATGAAGACGGAACCAATGAATCCTGACGGACGATTACGTATTGTTAAGCGCCTGTCTTTCATAAGAAACGATGGCGTCCAGAAACCTACGACGACAAGGCCGAAAACAACGATGAGTATTGCCCCAACCTGACGCAGAAGTTCTTTATACTGAATAAATAAATTTCCAAGGAGCGTTGTGGACATCCCGAGCACAAGGAAAATGATCGAGAAACCAATTAAGAAAAAGATCGTATGAAAAATCGCTCGTCGTTGCATCATACCGCGATCTTCTTTTAAATCATTAACAGAAACTCCCGTTATGTAAGAGATAAACGCTGGATACAACGGAAGCACACAGGGTGAAATAAACGATAAAAACCCTGCACCGAATGCCAAAAACAAGTTCAAGTCAGCCATTGAATTACTCCCTGTCTAATGCACAGTACTAGCATGCGCATGTGGTTACCTTTCCAACCTCAATTGTAAACGATTTACACGGCTCAAACCATGAACATTCGTCAACTATTTTTGTTCAGGGAAAAATTCTTCAAGGGTCAAACCAGCTTCATGGATATCATTTGCAGCTTCTTTTCCTACATAACGTACATGCCATGGCTCATACTGATATCCAGTGATGTCTTCTTTGCCTTTTAGATAACGGACGACAAATCCATACTTATACGCATTATTAGCGACCCATTTCCCTTCAGGGGTACTGCCAAAATCCTCTGTCAGTGAACTACCAATGGAAGGCGTGCTGAGGTCCATCGTCAATCCTGTCTGATGCTCACTCTGACCTGCTTGCGCACTAACTTGATTTGCCTTCTCTTCTCCACGTTGTTCTGCATTGTAAGCGAAGATGGCTTTCTGCCGATCATAAGATCGATAACCAGAAACTGCCTTCAGTTCATAACCTGCTTCCTTTGCACCAGCAAACATTTCTTCAAGAGCTTTTGCCGCTTCCTTGACCATTAGCCGTTTCGGATCTCCTTTAGGTGCATAAGAAGAAACATCTGGCTCAACAAGATTTTTCGGTACAAAATCTGATGGGAGGTTCCGTTCTTTATTCGCTACGACATAAATGCTGTCTGGGTTCGTTACAGTAAGTTGACCATCGTTTTTCGTAACAGTCTCGGCCATAGTTGGGTATGCCGGCTCATCACTTTTCGATGTATCTTCACTCTCTTTAGTGTTTGTTTCACTGTTTTCTTCACTACTTTTATCATTATTTGAATCTTTGTTGTTAGCAGTGTCTTTGTCACTTTCGTTCGTGTTGCTTGATTGCTGATCATCCGTTTGTTTTTGCGTTTCAGCCTGATTCGCTGTTTGATTGTCATCAGTTCGATTGACACCCTGCAAGGATGGCAAAAGATAGTCCTGTCGCTACTACTACGTTTTTCATTGTCATGTTAACACTTCCTGATTGTTTTATAGTCTAATCTATCATACCATCTCACCATTTAGACCCGTCAACCAAAATCATTCCATACAAAAAGCACTCTGCAACCAGAGTGCCTGTACATTATTTATTATTATTATCCATTTGACTATTCATGGCCTTCATCATTTGATTAATCTTCTTCTGAGAAGGTTTCTGCCCCATCTGCATCATCATTACACGCAGCATATTTTCATTAATAGGGGGATTCTTCTTTAAATAGTCCATCATATATTTGCGGGCAATAAAAAAGCCAAGTGCTACTCCAGCAATTAACGCTAGCACGCCCACAAGCGTATACATCCACCACATTCTAGATTTCCTCCTTATTCTTTCTCTTCCAATAGTGTACTACAACCCGTAATGATTATACAATAACGACTACTAAATTAGTAGGAGTTTATTCAAACTAGTTTCTGCTGTTTAATCGGGTTTAGCCAACCATATCGGCCAGATTGGAAGTCAATCGCAAAGAATGAAGGAGTTAATTTGCGGATCACCTCAAAGAATACTGTTTCAGCCTCATCAGATCCACTTGAATATAAATTCACTTTTTCTCGTCTCGCAAATAAAGAAGCCTCACTTCTAGATTGTTTTATCGCAAGGCGATGTCCGTCATTTTTGTACTCATACGTTCGAAAACCGCCTAACTCACTTACAATGTAGTGATTAAGTTCTTCTTCAGGAACAGTTTCTGTTATAAAAGCGACCTGCTTATCAAGTACAGACTTCTCTTCAGGTAATGAAGCACGCTTTCGTTCTAAGAACAATTGATATAAAAGGTTCTCTTTCCCAGCATACTGAGTAGCAATATCTTGTTTAATGAAGTACATTTCGTAGTGCCTCATATACTACCTCCCGTCAGACAATTCACCATTATGAAAGATAGTATACACGATCCCTATTAAAATCATTGTCTATGCTTGTAGCGCCGCTTCACTAGTTTTGTCGAATCAAAATAAACCTGTACTATAACATATATGTTATAGTACAGGTTTATTATACTTTATGCCATGCTCGGAAGATCGCATAGTACTCCTCCGCAGCTCTCATCATAATCTAGTTTCATTTGATCAACAAACCATTGATCATCAGGCCGAACAAAGTAAGTAACGCCTCCAATTTCCTGCTTATAGTCTTCATATGAAGGTCGATCAGACATAACACCTAGTGAAAAACCTCCGCTGTCTCCACTTCCTGCATAGCGTACAAACAATCTTAAGCAGTCTCCATTTCCAAGTTCCATTTCATTTTTGTAAAACTCAGCAGCCGAATCGGTTACAACAAACATCTTATCCGCCCTCTCCGTTTTTTGTATTAGTACATCTTGTTATAGTACAGTATAACGAATATTTAAAAAATTGCAACCATAAAAATAGCCTAATTTTGCTTTTTGCAAAATTAGGCTATTTTCTACTGTTGAAAGCGACGGTTTTTCTTGCTTTCTTTTAGTTTTTCAGGTGTAACGTCCGTACCCTCTTCGTCGACTACCTTGATCGAATGAAGCTGATTACTAAATGAAGATCGGAGGCTCTTTAAATATTCTTGCCTCAAATCTTTTTGTTCTTTTTTTTCAGCCTCTGACAAAGAAGACTCTTTTGATTTACGAGATAGCTCGTTGATTCGTTGAATTTTATCTTGAGAAAGCATGTAGAATGGCTCCTTTACTGAAACTTGTACCTATTATGCTAACGCATGTGTTAAACATAGACAAGTTTAGTGCTTCTCCTGCTGCGAGTCAATATATTCCTGGTACCGTCTATGTACGGTAGCTTTTGAAGCATGATGTCCGAAGCCTTTTAGCGTTGCTGCGATCTCATTAAAAGTCAGGCCACGATGACGAAGATTCACGATCTCTTCGATTGGAACTTCAACACGGTCTCTACCGCCATTGTGCTGATGACTCAGGTTCCTCTGTGGACGATAGCCTTCCTTCACTGCCTTGTCCATCCCACGTTTAATCTTTAGGTTGTGCAGCTTACGCTGAAATTCTTCCACGATACTGACGATTTCAAGTACCATGGAATCAGCTTCCGACAATTGTAACTGTCCATTTTGATTAACTGTATAAATGGTTCCACCGTACTTATGTACAGCGTGCAACAGCGCAATTTTGGCGTTTCCTCTTCCAAGTCTCGTTTCATCCTGAATTAACAGTGCTTCAGCGAACCCATCTTTCAATAAGTCAAGCACTTCCAGTATCCCATGACGATCAATGTCATAGCCACTGTGCTTTTCTTCAATCATTTTGTATACTGTAAATCCTGATTCGGCTGCAAATCTCTGCAACTCTTCTTTTTGTCTCGCAAGCGAAGATTCTTGAGCTTCTTTCTTCGTACTTACTCGGCAGTAAATAAGGGCGTTCATTCTCTATTCTGTACCTCCAAGTGCAGTAGCATTTGCTTCAACAGGGATGATGAGAGTATCTCCTGCTTTAATTCGATTTGCATTAACTCGATTCACTTTCTCAACCCAGCTAACAAACTTCTGATCAGACAATTCATGTGCGGTACGATATTCTTCTGCAATTTCTAAGACCGTATCTCCTTGTTCCAATTCTACCTTTGTATAATGATTATAATCTTCAGCTGCGGCCGTTCGCAATGATACGAACACGATAATCAATACTGCTACAAAAGATATAATGACAAGAAAATCAATTCCAGACAAGCCCCCTGCTTGCTTTCTCATCCCAATCACCCCATATACGAATATTTGTTCTGTTTTCAGTATATCAGAACCTCTGTTCGTGTCAACTAACTTCTTCGAACTTATGTTTGTATGCGAACAAAAATTCTGGTATACTACTAACAAATAGATAGATTGGAACGAGGTGCCAGATATATGAAACTATCAAAGCGTCAACAGGACATTCTGGACTTTATTAAAGTCGAAGTGAAGCAAAAAGGTTATCCACCTTCTGTGAGAGAAATAGGCGAAGCTGTTGGACTTGCTTCAAGCTCAACTGTCCACGGCCACCTGGCAAGACTCGAAAAAAAAGGTTATATCCGAAGAGATCCAACAAAACCAAGAGCTATTGAAGTACTTGGTCTTGATGAAGCGATCGACATCCCTCGTCAGCACACGGTCAATGTACCTGTCATTGGTAAGGTTACTGCCGGTCAACCCATAACGGCGATCGAAAATGTAGAAGAATATTTCCCACTTCCTGAACAATTTGCACAGGATGAAGAGCACACGTTCATTCTTGTCATCGAAGGGGACAGTATGATTGAAGCCGGTATTTATAACGGTGACATGGTTATCGTGAAACAGCAGCCTACAGCGAACAATGGAGATATTGTCGTTGCGATGACTGATGAAGGTGAAGCAACTGTGAAGCGATTCTTTAAAGAAAGCAACTATTTCCGACTTCAGCCGGAGAACTCATCCATGGAACCGATCATTCTTGATTCAGTTTCCATCCTAGGTAAAGTTGTGGGTGTTTTTCGTTCGATTCACTAGAAGCGCAACTTGCGCTTCTTTTTCTTTGCAAAAAACACGGCATAGAATTAAATTGATACCGCTCCCTCTTGCAATCCCAACATCAGTACCATTCCAAATACTCTTAAAACACCTCTTTTATTATGAGTTTTCACAAAAAACACGCCTCATCTCAATTCACTTTAGAATAAGATGAGGCGTGTTCTCTTTTTTTGACCGAACTCTTTCATTAAAATTCTACCTAAAATGTTGTAACACGGTTCCTTTCCCATCCTGAACTTTCACTTCAGCATAAGCACCATTAACTAATGTCATTTGAGGCGGGACATGACCACAATCGATATCATAGATGATCGGAACTTGAAGTTCTTCAAACAATTCTTGATAGACGTCTTCTATTCTATACTCTCCTACAGGGGTGTTGGCTGAACTTCTGCCGAACATAATACCTGCACAATGAGTAAACCACCCTGATAATTTCATTTGAACTAAGGTCCTTCGCAAATCGGTCGTTGTCATCTCACAGTTTTCAAAAAACCAAATGATTGGCTCATCACTAAGATATTCCTCTCGAAAGCGTTTGACGTTTCCGAACGGGGTTCCAATTAAATGCCTGACTACATCGATACACCCACCGAGAAATCGCCCCTGAATTTTCGTATTTTTATTCGCAATCGATTTCCATTCGGTTTGCTCTGTTAGATCAAATACATATGGGGTTGGCTTGTCAAACTGCCATTCCTTTTGATATTTGTCAGAGGAATGTTGCAGAACTGATTCATCTTTTTTAGTTGATAATACGGGATGCCACATGGCGGTTGTTTCATCCGAATACTCGCCTCTTAAATCCACTAAATTCGTACCATGAGCAGTTGCTATACCTGTCTTCAGAGTGATTGCTAACAAAAGAAGGCTAACATCAGAGTAACCTAATACCCATTTGGGAAGGATTCTTTCAAAGTCAATATACTCAAGTGTCTCAATAAGCAGTTCTCCTCCCCAGGGCGGAATGATGAGGTGTATCTGATCATCAGTCATCATATTATTAAATTCTTCCGCTCTCTTTTTAGCCGTTGTTGACCTTGCTTTGTTTTGTGTCCAAACCGTATCACCTACCGTCACTTGAAACTGCTGTGACTCCAAACGCTTCTTCGCACTTTTCACTATGGGATGTAACTCAGTTGGAACTCCAGATGAAGGCGCCGTCACGCCTATTGTTGCTCCTTGAACTAAGACCGGATACCTGATTAAAGCCATATCTATTCCTCCTATTTTGAAGAATTTCATTCCGTTCATCTCTTTCAATTCATCACATGACTACCGCCTACATCATAACCTATGTTGATATCAAAATCATGAGGTGATTTGTAATGGTAAAGAAAGAAGTTCAGGATCTTTTGAATACACTTATTCAAATCGAACACATTTCTACAACGTTATATTTAGCTATGTCGGCGTACATGGATCGCAAAAACTACACCGGTATGGCAAGCTGGTTACGTATTCAGTCAGATGAAGAAAGAACACATTTGCTTACCTTGATCGATTATTTAGCCGGGAAAGACGGTGTCGTTCAGTTAGCCGCAGTACCAGAACAATCAACTGATTTCGGTACACCACTTGA
Organism: uncultured Bacillaceae bacterium; assembly: GCA_963739655.1. Taxonomy (GTDB): domain Bacteria; phylum Bacillota; class Bacilli; order Bacillales; family Guptibacillaceae; genus Guptibacillus. Next base: position 200,620 of record CAVUAW010000023.1, read on the forward strand.
AACCTTTCAACAAGTCTTAGAACACGAACAATATGTAACGAACTCTTACCGACAAGCCTATGACTACATTAAAAAGATAGACCCGCAAACAGCCGTGATCGTGCAAGACTTCTTACGAGAACAAATTGACGAAGAAGCGCAGGCTCTCACAATTGTCGAGCGATTAAAACTAGCTGGAGATAACCCGTCAGCTCTATTAATGATTGATCAGGAACTTGGCCAAAGACAGCCAGGATAATTAGAATAAACTCCAATTATTCTAATATTAAAGAGTTTACTACTGATCTGCAAAACGTGAAAATACAAAATTGAGCTTGTAGGGGCTAAATGCCATTCCAAGCTCTTATTCTAATTAATTGACGGATACTATAATGGTTTTCTTGATTTATTTTGTCACCGTACTACCTAACCAATAGGGATAGAAAAAAACCTACTACAGTGGCGAGTGCGATTCAGACTAATTCATTGAAATTAACCTTGATCGGTAACTGCTTTACCTTTCTTAAAAGCGCCACCAAGTTCATTGATGATAATGGCTACTACGATTAATAATACCCCTACCCACTGCAATAACGAAACCGCTTCAGAGAGAACGATCATAGCCGAGATGATCGCGACAGGTAACTCGATAGAGCTCAACACATTCGCAAGTCTTCCTGTGATAAGTGGTGCTCCCTTCGCAAAGAAAAGGGTGGGAATTACACCACCGACAAGTGCGAGTCCAACACCTAATGACCATAAGCGGCCGTCAGTTGGATTTAGCGTGGGAATGTCTTGAAAGAAAACGATCATTACTAGAATCGTAGCACCTGTGACCATCAACGAGCTTCGGATAATCGGATGCGAGCGAGTGGCGACTTGCCCACTAAAGAAAATAAACCCTGCATACGAAGTCGCTGCTAGTAGCCCAAGAATTAACCCGAGAGGATGCAAATCCGAAACATCGCCTGAGAGGACGTTTGAGGCAAAGATCACCCCGGTTAACGTCACGAGTAAAGCCAGGAAATTCATTACTGTAGGTCTAACCTTGCTAAAGATCCATTCGTATATCATCCCGATCCATACAAATTGAAAGAGTAGAATAATCGCTAATGAAGCAGTTAAATACTGCATCGCCCCGTAATAGAAAACACTTGTTAACCCCATCGCCGTTCCTGTAAGCATCACTTTTATAAAATCAGCTTTTGATAAGTTCTTTATTTTCAAACCACTAAAAAGGCTCATTCCCCACAACAAAACAAACGCGAAAATCATCTGTAGCATGTTGATTTGCCCTAAGGAATACCCATATTCAAATCCAGTTTTCACAAATATAGGCGTAAACCCGAAGCTACCAGCTCCCAATAAAACATATACAATTCCTTTTACCTTCATAATAGTAACCCCTTTATATAAGAATCTCTCTTTTTATAGCCCGTGAAACTAACATCTTACCAGGCTCTCTACTCATCTTTTTATAGAAAAAGACGCACTCCCCAGGTAATAAGGAGTTACGTCCTTTTATAAACCTATATAGCGTTACGAATAACGTCGCTGTCTATAAAACATCACATCGAAAAATGTAATCCCTACCGCAATTCCAAAAGTAACAAAGAAATTATAAGTATGTAGTTCTGAAGAAGTAAGATATGAGCTTGCCACATCTATTATGCTAAGGACGCCAAACCAAGCTAGGAACTTATAGAACCTTAGTTTCTTCTCACTTCTGTCCATTTTGAAAGTTTTCATAAGGGCAAGAATGGTTAGATACACCACATATAGAAACAAATAAACTAAGCAACCAACCACTGTAGCAACCCCAAAGGTACTGTCAGAATCCGTATAAACGAGTAACACCATTACTCCTAAACTAATCAGCAAAATACTAAATAAAGTAACATTGATAGTATGCAATCTTCTCACTGTTCATACCCCTTTTTACGATAAGCGATTTTATCATAGTGATGAGTTTCAAACAACTGCTCACCTTCCATAGTTTAACAGATCGAAATCATATACACTATAGAGTGCCAATATGTAACAAGTACATGTTAGTACTCCTTAAAAAAATCATTTTGAGAACTGACTACTTTTTCACTATCTCTCGGACGGTTCTGCTGATGCAAAGTGTACCTTAACTAAGCTACAAAACACCTACAAATATAGAAAAATCAGTTAGGCTTAATATCATCATACTAAGCCTAACTGATTTTCCTTAAAGAGAATGTAGGATGGTGAAGCTAGCAATCTACATCTCCCACCTTTTGCAGTGAATCACGAGAAGAGTACTCGTTATCCCCTTTTCCTGTAAACTCATCAAGCAGAGCACGTACCTCATCAGTGGATTCAGTGTCCATCAACCGATTCCTCAACTCACTCGCTCCCCTGAATGAGCGAACATATACCTTAAAAAATCGGCGAAGCGGTTTAAATTGTCGAGGTTCCAATTCTTCGGAATACTTATCATGAAGATCTAGCTGAAGTCGAAGGAGCTCAAGCAGTTCTTCACTAGTATGCTCTTTCTTCTCTGTTTCAAAAGCGAATGGATTATGAAAGATCCCTCGACCGATCATCACTCCGTCTACGCCATATTTATCAACGAGTTCAAGTCCTTTTTGACGGTCAGGAATATCACCGTTAATCGTCAGAAGCGTATGAGGGGCAATTTTGTCACGAAGGTTCTTAATCTCTGGAATCAGCTCCCAGTGAGCATCGACCTCACTCATTTCCTTTTTCGTGCGGAGATGGATAGAAAGGTTGGCAATATCCTGTTCCAAAAGATGAGTTAACCAGGAGCGCCATTCCTCTACTTCCGTATAACCAAGACGGGTCTTCACACTTACAGGAAGTCCTCCTGCTTTGGCAGCCTGAATGATTTCTGCTGCAACATCTGGACGACGGATCAACCCGCATCCTTTCCCTTTCGCTGCGACATTATGAACAGGACAGCCCATATTAATATCCACTCCACGAAAACCCATTTCTGCCATTCCAATACTCATTTCACGGAAGTATTCGGGCTTGTCTCCCCAAATATGTGCGACGAGCGGCTGTTCATCTTCTGTGAACGTCAAACGCCCTCTTACACTATCTTTTCCATTTGGATGGCAGTAGCTTTCCGTATTCGTAAACTCTGTAAAATACACGTCTGGTCTCGCTGCTTCACTTACGACATGACGAAAAACGACATCTGTAACGGCTTCCATCGGTGCCAGAACAAAAAATGGTCGCGGTAACTCATGCCAAAAATTATCTTTCATAGTATATCTGAACCCTTTCCGTATGGGACACATGATCCCCAAATTAAAAAGTAGAATTTTTTTGTTTTATCCATTTGAATGTCAACCACTATATACTTTAAGATGATTTAACAAAAAGTGCAAGGGAACGAGTCATTGTAATGAGAGATTCCTCCTCTTTAAAGTAAACGTATCATCCATTTCAGTTACCCTATCCTATGAAAGATGAGCTCCTATTAACTACAGAACATTAATAGATAAGATAATGAACCAAATTGTGTTTGTGTTTAACAATCGATTGGGTTAATAATCGCTAAAACTTGATGATCTTCCCATCTCCCGTTAATCTTAACGTTTTGTTTCGCAATACCTTCTTTATGAAACCCGGACTTCTCAAGTACTCGAATAGATCTTTTATTACGAGGCATCACACCAGCTTCTATGCGATGCAGCTTTATCATTTCGAATCCATATTTAACCAATAGCCTAACAGCTTCTGTCGTATAGCCTTTTCCATTGTTACGTTCGTCCAGAAAATAACCAATGAAAGCACTTTGGATAGATCCCCTCACAACTTGAAAAAGATTGATCGTTCCAATCAACTGATGATCTTCATTTTTAAATATTCCGTAGGTATAGCCTCGGTCTTGATTAATACTAAGTTGAAAGTCTTTTATTCGATTCATTTGAGCTTCAATCGTATAAAAACCATCGTCTCTTTCCATAGAATACTTCTCAAAAAAAGCACGGTTCTTTTTATGTAACTGTAGTAATTCCTCCGCATCGTCTTTAACAAATTCTCTTACGTAAATGGTTTTGCCCCTAATCTGGATAACCCCCTTTTTCTCAATCAATAATGACGAATATCAATCGGGTAGATCACGCATGATCGTGTAGCGCTTACATTTCTCTTTTAAAGATGGCAACCATAGAAAGTCTTTTCTTTCACCTATTACCTCGACTCCTAATTTAAAATATCAACCTTTTCATCGCATTCCATCATTTTACTCTATCTCTAGTTACTTTAGCATATATATCCAGTTCGTTGACCTTTAAAATACGCCTAATAAGTTTCTGAGAACTTATAATTCAATAATAAAAAACCGCACTTAGGAATACAGTGCGATCTAAGGCGTGAATGAATCGATAATTTTTGTAATGTGTAACTCTAAACTACTTTACTAATCCAAAAGAGCATCTCGATTGCTCTTATCCTGTATCACGTGACATCCATTATAGATGTGGCATGCTGAGTGTTGGCTTCAATAATTAGTTCATAATGCGTTAATGGCAATTCAGTAAGAGTGAAAGATTCCTTCTTCCACGTATCCTGAAGGAAGACTTGTGCGATCGCATGTTTTCTTTCCCCGCCTTTTGCAGCATCTTTTAAGGCAATCGTGCTCTCAAAGATCTTTGTCAATTCCTTCGCTACACGTTTAGAGTGATAGGTTTGATTGGAATGATTCATGTTCAGAAGTTTCGATATTTTGATCTCAAGATCATTCATGGCTTCATACACATGAACCGCTTCATTCGCTAACGTTTCCGGAAGTAATGCCAATTCATCTCTCATTCGGTTAAAAAACAGGTGATGAACGTTAAATTTATGAATAAGGCGGAGTACTTCCAGTCCAAGTATATTCTCCGTCCCTTCCCAAACCGTTAACACCTGAGCATCTCGTAACAATCGCGGTGTGACAAAATCCTCAATATAGCCATTGCCACCGTGCATTTCAATCGCCTCGTGAGAAAAGTGAACCGCCTGTTCTGCCGACTCCTTTTTCACTAAGGCTATAAGCAATCGATTCAACGCCTTATCTTCCTCACTCACTTGTTGACCATCGTTCACAACTTTATCAAATAGGGCAATGCTAGAGAAAATCGCGCTCATCTCCACTTCTTGCTTCACCTTCATGTTTACAAGCGATTCCCGAATCATTGGAAAGTCCTTCAGCTTTTGCTTAAAAGCGCCACGCTCATAGGCATAGCTTTTCGCTTCAAGATACGCGCGTTGCATGATACCTACTGAAGCAATAGCATTGCAGAGTCGAGACAAATTCAACGCTTCCGCCATGTAGGAAAATCCTTTTGATGACTCTCCAACAAGGTACGCTTTCGACCCTTCAAGCAAAACCTCCGCTGAAGGAACTGCCTTCACACCTAGCTTATCTTTTAATCGTCTAATCGAAAGGTTGTTGTTAGATCCGTCTTCTTTTTTCCATGGGACTAAAAACAAACTAAGTCCCCTTGTACCTTCCTGTTGATCGTCGATCCTAGCCAATACCATCGCAATGCCGCATGCCCCAGCGTTACTCGCAAAATACTTTTCACCTGTTAATCGATAATGGTCGCCTTCTTTTACAGCGCGTGTTTCGTTCGCACCAACATCAGACCCTCCCTGACGTTCCGTTAAAAACGTCGCACCTTCATATAGCTCAACCTCTCCTGTTGAAAGAACGTGCGGAAGAAATTTCTCCTTCAATTGCTTTTCAGCATAATGATCGATTAAATACGCCGTTGCCATCGTTAAGGTTACTGGGCAATAGAAACCTGGTTCCGTCTGGGACAGAAGGTACCCTTGCGCAAAGGAATAGATGTAATTCCCATTTTGCCCTAGATCCGGTATTTCTTTATGAACATAACCCACGATGCCACGGTCATACGTCTGTTTCACGGTTTTTAAGTAGCCTTCATTTCGCCAAACAAACGAGATATCGTTGCCCATCTTGTCGTACTTCATTAATTTCGGCTGTCCTTCTCGATCCGTATGTCGAGCACGTTCATCGATTTCATTCGCACAAAGCTCACCGTATTCCTCTAGTTCTTTCTCAGCCCAATGAAAAAAGGTTTCTTCAAGGTAATCCTTTAATAGAAAAGCTAAATTTGGATCCTGATGATAAAAGTTTTTCACCGTTCCACTCCTTCCGTTTTCCATGCTCATACAGCTGAATTTTTAATAGCTTATCATTTTTGACTGAATATTCTGATATAGTAAGCATACCATTTACGTTAAGATTAAGCGCAACCAATATTTCAATTTTTTCCATAAAAAATGCCACCGTTTCATCTTATGATCGATTGAAAGGTGACTGTTATGATGAGTTTTATTGTTTCAGGTTTTCTTATCTACTTCACTGGTATTGAAGCAATTTTACTTTTACGCTATTCAATAGCACTTCATCGATGGCTTTCACGTTTTCAATGAGTATTTCGTGAAATAAGCACCAAGAAAGAGAAAAGCCATCATAGCAATCCAGGTGAAAACTCCCATAAAATCGAACCAGTACGCAAAAAGGTTCATGATTGCTATAAGAAAGAAAAATAGTGGTGTTAAAGCACTCTTGAAACCTGTTAAACCAGCTGCTTTCCTTTTTCGAATTACTACAAATATGGAGAGTACTAAAGTGACCCCCGTGATGAAAGTTAAGATTTCAGGTATCATTCGCCTCTCCTTTACTTATTCTGTACAGAGTGTTTAGGTTTTGGATTACTTGAGGTTCGCTAATGTACCTTTCGTGTTCTTCACCACTCATTTTAAAATATTATTCCACAGGGCTTTCATAAAAAATGCGTATGAACATCACTAATTACAACCTATATTCCTTCTGTGTTCATCAGCACGACTCTCCAGCCATCTGGGTCTTCGATCGTTACGCCTCTTTCTTTCCAATAGACATTTTCAGGTTCAACTTCTTTATACCCCATTCGGTGCAGCCTCTCCGCTACTTTCTGAAGCTCTTCTTTGCTCGGAATATAGAAAACCAGCAAGTTATCAGTCGTGGGGGCTTGGCCCGGGCTACCTTCTTCATGACTTGTGAATTCGAGTTGATATCGGACATGAGGTAAACCATATACAACACCTGTATATCCTTCATGCCCGGAAAATTCCGCAACTCTCTTTAATCGAAGACCGTTTTCATAAAAGTGAACGATTTGTTTTAGCCGATCTGTCGGTCTTGCTATTCGTACTTGTACTGCGTTAAACTCTTGAAACTCCATCTGTTATTTCCTCCCGATTGACGTAAATCAGTATTGTTCTCAATATTCATTTACATTTCTATGGTCAATGCTTTCTATTACCCATGTTATAGATTTTCCGAAGTAAAAACTATAGTATATCGTCTGAATTTTACTACTACTTTAGATGGAAATATGATTTGTATTCACCAAAAAGCTGATGCCCATTAAAAAGGGCTTCAGCTTTTGCTAGTCTTAACTTAAGTATCGTTCTTCCCAAGAAGAATATATGAACACTCATCAGTTATGCTTTCCGCTGCATCAAATATCCACATGAAAAATACAAACCTCCAACAAATAGTGCCAGAGCAATGTATGCTGGTAACAAATGGATGAATGTCGTGTAGCCTATCATCATATGTACAAAGAGACCTGACACAAACGCAGGTAAGCCCCCTAATAGGAACGTCCACCAAAGCCAACGATTACCAGCTTGGAATCCCCAAAGAGCAGACATCAACACTAACAACCCCACACTGATCATCGCTCCTCCAAAACCAGCACGGTCATGAGCGATGACAGACATCAGCCGATCATTGAACGCTTGAATGAGATCCGCTGGCATACATAGATATTGTAAGTCTGTTGGGACAAACACACCAGTTACACCTATACCTGAAATAATCACTCCGCCTAGAACAAACGAAAATCCAAGCATGACAAAACAAAATTGGCCCAGAACCCCTTTCCTCCAGGCCAAGTCATTTCGCCGGTTGCTTGATTTTGGCGTCCTCTTGATTCCCTTTGTTTTAACAAATCCTCTCCAATAGAAAGGAAGAAGCACGATCCAAAACAACAAATGTAACCAATCGAAGTAACCATAGCCAATGAAAAGCAAGATTCCTAGAAATCCGATAATGGCAGCGATATCAATCGCCTGCTTCGCCCATAGCATCTCATATTTAACACCGTATTTAGACAAGGTCATATATACGATTCCACCTGAAATCATCGTTCCTGCTAGAGTCATCCTGTCGTGAGCCATAAACCATAAGAGTCGTTCGTTAAACAGTACTAGTTCCTCTCGAGAGAGCTTCATGAAGCTTTCATCATAAGGTAAAACGATCGAGGTCAAACTTAACAACAGCGCAATAACGCCACCGATCATGATGAATAAACCGAATAAGAAGTAACTCTTCCATCCATTTCCTTCTACTTTAGATTCTTTCTCATCGTTAATCGCTTCATAAATCCGTTTAGGTAATCCAGGTCCGACTTCAACGTACTCACCTGATAATAACAGCAAATCAGCCCCTTGACTCAAAAGCTTAAGGGCATCGGACGGCTCCCTTATCCCACCGACAGTCACCAATCGTAAGGAAGGATAAGCGTTCTTACAAATCTCGATTGCTTCTTTATGTTGTTTTAGATTTGCAGCAGTTTCTCTGCCCATATGTTCATCAAGTACAACACCAGTTATGTAGGGAATCATCTTATGTAAATCAACGCTTTTCATTTTATCGTTATTAACTCGGACATAAATACTTTTCCACTCACGTATCGTCTCCAACACAAACAAATCATTCAGATCAATGTCATCATAATCGATCTCATAAGCACCTTCATAAGGTTTTAGAGCACGTGCCATCTCGATCAATTCATCCTTTGTTCCGGTTATACGGAACATTGAAGGTTGTACTAAATTTGACCTATCCAACTTTTGAAGCGTCTTTGAAAGTCCCACTCTTTCTCCGTTTTTCGGAAACGCAATAGCACCATTATTTAGCCTGATTGGTTCATTGTATTGTTCAGATGTTTTTGTGGTAATGGGACCTATTTCGATACAGCCAAATCCCAAATGACTAAACGCTTGTAAACCAGAAAGTCTCGGATCAATATTTCCCGAGAGCCCGACACACCCTGGAAACATCAGGTCATCGATTTTCACAGTTAATTCTTCCGTTACCTCTTCTCTTCCTAAAAAGTGTATGATATTTTGTCCACCGGGAAGAGAAGCGATACGATTCATCGATCGATGAATAAACTCTCTTGAAACTTCGGTTTTCCATTTTGATAAGAAGGGTTTAAACATGACATGATAGGACCAGTCCGGCATACACTCCCCCCTTTCTCTTTTTGGTAGTTCCTTCACTTTTCCTTATTTATAAATTTAACAGCAGGAGAAGGAACCCGCGAGAGTTGATCACTTAATTCTCTGTGTTTGGTTCGTATTTAATATGAACGACGATACCCTGCTCGTAGTTACCAAACTTAGGTCCAAATAAATTCATACCTCCACTATTCACAGCATCTTCTTTAATCCCTAATCGAAACGCAATATATGGGTAGTTTGATAATTGAAAGTCATCGATTGTAAGGTCTGATAATTTCTCGCCATCTAAGTAACAACCGCTTCTATTTATTTTCCAACTTTTCAACATCCCATACTGTGTAAGGTTGGTGCGCCACCATTCAGGAGTAAGCAAACCTCTTTCCCCACCAAAATCGCCCGGGGAGGTCCAGGTTCCTATTTCTTCATGATTGACCCATGCCGTTATATCAGACGGCCAGTCCATCTTATGATTCGGTGCTTCAGAACAAATCTCAGCACTAACTTCTAACTCACTTGCCTGACATCCATAAGGAATTCGATTTGGAAAGCGATATTCTACATAGCCATCCTTAAAATAGAGAAGCTGAGCTTGCTTTCTGTCAGGCTCATAAAATGAACGAGGATCATCCTGCATGCCTATGAATTCCTTCTCATCTACAATCCCGCAATTAGGAACCACATGACAGTCGAGATAATCTCCAATTGGCATTTCAAACGTTAATTCTTGTTCTACACTATGCTCATCCACCGTATATAAATCAACCACAATTCGATCATAATTGATTGCACTTACTTTTTGAGTTCCTCTACCTGGTACAAGTTCGGTCACGATGAGATCAACTTCTTCTAATTTACTAACATGGGAAGCGGTTGTTGAGAAAGGCAACTGCAACTTTTCAGCTAGATCGTTCACATTATAAGGTTTTTCGCTTAGCAACTTAAGTATTTGTACACGTGTTTGGTTAGAAAGAGCTTTGTTGATTGGCACCATGTTATCAAAAGATAGTTGCAGTTTTTTCAATTAACTCACACCTTCATATGTCATCTATTCCTCGGAACAATTATAACAAACTATCGACAAAACAGTAGTAGCCCCCTGCATCGAGCAGAGGGCTACACTTTTCTTAAGTAGGCGTATGCTATTGTTCTCTCATTTTTCTTTCGTGCAACTTTTCTACGATCACATTGTACTCATCTTCGGTGTAAGAGTAGAAATACATCACAATCAAACGAATAAGAGATCCAAGTGCAGGTAGTAAAGCGATTACAAAAAACATCATATCAAGTGTAAAATCAGTTTGCGCCTCATTCGGACGATAATGAATCCATGTCAGAATAAGTCCTGTAGCTCCTCCGGCAATCGCAACGGATAACTTACCTGTGAACGTCTGTCCAGAAAAAATGATGGCTTCGTTCCGTTTACCTGTTTTCAACTCCGTATATTCGATTGTTTCTGCTAGCATCGATGAAATCAAAGGACCCGTTGCCGTATAAAGCAACATGGTGATCGCTATAAAAACAAAAGAAATGAAAACACTGGAGTAACCGACACTAAACCAAATCACTCGAATCACCACGTCAAGCGCGACGATTGTCATTAACATATGCTTCTTTTTAAATCGCTTTGCTAGAGTAGGTATGACGAAAAAACCAATACAGCTAGCTAAGCTAATAATTCCGAATATAGACATAAGGGAAGCGTTTCCAAGATTGTATGTGAAAAAGAATACGTTTAAGGCTTGTGTAATGTTCATGAAGACATTACAAAAGAAAACGACTAATACGGCGAACATCGGCTTATTTGCTTTTATCGCTCTTGCAGCATCAGAGAGCTTAACTTTTGTCTTGGGTGCTTTTACACGTTCCTTTGTATTTTTAAAACCATTCAACATGATTGGTAGAGCAAAAGCCATCAGAACAACGGTTGCCAAGAAATATCCCTGTCCTTTGTCTTCTCCACCTAACCATTCAGCAAGCGGAACAAATAAAACCGGGGATAAAGCGATTCCAGCGAAAACGCCCATATTTGCAAAAGTGATTAACTTTGTACGCTGCTGAGCATCTTGACTCATCACTGATGAGAGCGACCAGTACGGTACATCAGAAACGGTATAGATCATGCCCCAGAGAATATACGTTCCTCCAGCATAAATTAACTTGGCGGTAGGACTTAAGCCATCTAAAGGTAGAAAACAGACAATGGTGATAACCGAAACAAAAAAAGGCATATACTTTAAATACGGTCGAAATTTCCCATGCTTTGAATGAAGCGTGTCCATTACAGAAGCCATCATAGGATCATTAATCGCATCCCAGGTTCGCGCAATTAGGAAAATAATACTGGCTGCTGCAGCTGATATTCCGAGAATATCCGTATAGAAAAATAAGATGTAGGAACCAACTAACCCAAAGCTAATACACTGTCCAAACCCATAACCGAAATAGGAAGCAAACTCTTTTGTCTTAATGTCCTCTTTTGTTTCTATATTAGATGAAGCATATTTTTTTGCCGTTTCCATCTTTTGTTTCCCCCTTAGTATTATTCAAAGATAAAACCGTTGGACTGCCTGGATAACAAAATCTTTCTAATTTGTTGGGAGTTAAATTTACTTTCATGATCATGATCGAGAAGGCCATTCACTTCTTGCTCCACATCCGTTAGTTGTGTATAACAAAAACCCTGAATAGAGTCATTCTCCATAATCACTTTCGTTAGGGCTTCTAATCGATCGAGTACTTCTTCCTCTGTACGAGGTCGATATCCGTATCCCCACTCTTCTTCGCTCGACTCATTTCCAAAAGCGATCCCGCCATATTCACTTATGATAATTGGCTCTCCATTGTATTTATATCCGTTTGCATAATTTTGCTTTCGACTCGTTTTTGAGGGGCTACCATTTGCAAAATCCATCCTATTCTGATAGCTATCTCTCATAGATTCCGCATCTGAATTGTAATCATGAATCGTCAATAAATCAGTTACCGTATGTTCCCAACCATCATTTCCTACCACAAGTCGACTTGGATCCTGAGCCTTCGTTTGATAGTAAAGAGCGTTTACGAATGCCTGCTGATCTGCTCGATGAAAGATTTCATTGACTCCCCACGATTCATTCATAAGGGTGTAGATGATAACGGATGGGTGGTTATAATGCTTTCGCACCATCTCTCTACTTTCATCCATCATCCGAAACATCGACGTGCTACTAAACTTGAAACTACTTGGCATTTCAGCCCACACAACTAAGCCTAACTGGTCACAAAGTGCTAAGTACCTTCTGTCAGCAATCGTTTGATGGCGACGAACACCGTTGAATCCCATTTCCTTTACTTTGAGCAGATCAGACTTCATTTGCTCTACATCTGCTGTCATTAACGTGTCTTTATAATATCCTTGATCAAGAATTAACTTTTGATAAAACGTTTCTCGATTTAGGAGGATCCTTTCATCCTGAATTTCAATACTCCTCATTCCAAAATAACTCTCGACTGTATCTACGACCTCCCCTTCCTCACGTAGATGAAATGTCACATCATACAAATTCGGGGTATCTGGAGTCCAATAAAAGATGCGAAAATCAGCATGATCCGCTTCGACGCTTGCCTTTAGCTCAACACGCGTTTGGTTTTCTTTCACCCATGCGCCTACCGTATCGATCCATTCGCCTTTAAAATAGACATTTGCCTCGAAGTAAGCTATTTTCTTTTGACGAGGTACACACGCTTCAATCGCAAGCTTTCCTTCTTCGATTAGCGGTGTCATATTCACATCTTCAATATAGTAAAGCGGCACTTCTTCAAGCCAAACCGGTTGCCAAATACCTGTCGTTCTCGTATACCAGCATAAAAAGTTGCTATCTTTCCATGACTGTTTACCAACTGGCTGCTCCACACTATTTCGATCTTCTACTCGGATCACAATTGTGTTTTGACCATGAAGTATAGCCTTCTCAATAGAAAAGCTAAATGGCGTATGACCTCCTTCATGCTCGCCTATAAATTCACCATTCACCCAAACTTTTGTATCATAATCAACTGCTTCGAAATGAAGTAAAAGTTTTTTATGAGAGTCTTTCTCCCAATGAAACTCCCGCTTATACCAGACAACTTCATGATTCTCATTGACTTCCACACCTGATTTCTTACTTTGGTAAGCGTAAGGCACATGTATCGTTTGCGAGAAATCTTTCTTTTGAGAATACAATTTTTCCAATTCGCCCAGATCTTCATCATCAAATTCAAACTGCCATTCACCATTCAAATCGTACCAATCATGACGTTTGAACTGCGGACGAGGATAATCCTCGTAAGTACTCGTTTTTTTTTGTAAAACATAACTGGTTTTGTTCCCCATACCGACTTTCCTCCTCTAAAGCGCGTTCATGCTTCACCCCCATAAGAAAGGGTTTTCATTAATTGTTTTCTATTATTACATAATTAGTAGTTTCATTACAATAAAAATAGTAATAAAAATTAGATTTTTTATTATGGAGTAATTGAGTATAAAAGAATACCCTAACTTCTTCAGTGCTTTTAAATAAAAGGCTATGTTAGCTTATATTGTTGATTTCTCGATTTTTGGCTCATTCGAGTGAAACCTTCGTTTCACTCGCCTTTCAGCTCTGCTGAAAGGTCGCCCTGTGATGACCATTCGCTTCGAGCAAATTCATTTGCTCAGACGAATGGTCATCACAGGGCGTAAATGAGCAAAAAAAAACGATCACATATGCTGTGATCGTTAGGGAATTGATAAGATCTATTAATTTACATATAAATTCTCCGACTACTGCTCAAAAAACTTCTACAATTCATTTTCATGATAAATTTAAGGAATCTCTTAACTCTTTCTTCAGAACTTCTAACTGATTGAGATCCGGTATAAAGTATGAAGGTCCGCCACCCTCAGATATTGTTCCTTTTATTTCCTTCGTTTCAATTGCTGTTGAACTAAGTGATGGGAACTTTCTCTGAAGGGCTAGTATTTCCCCTGGTTTCAAATTTGTCTCTACATTATCTTTCAACACATCTGAAATTTTATTAATTTCAAAGATCGTGTCACCTGACTTGATCTCATCGACCGTTGCTTTAATAAATTGTCTTTGACGCTCATCTCTTGAATAAACGGTATTGATATCACGCTTTCTCATTCTCACAAATGCGAGCGCTTCTTCACCATTCATTTCTGTCATCCCTTTATCGAAATAGATCCGATCTTTCGAGTAGTAGTTCTTTTCCCAGAATGGATATTTCACATCGACCTGAACCCCGCCTATCGCGTCAACGATGTCATGAAAACCATCAAAATCAACGGCTACGTACTTATCGATGGGGATACCTAATAGATCTTCTGCCGTTTCGACAGCTAATTTTTTTGCTCCATAATGAGTAAGATACCCGTACGTATAAGCAGCGTTTATTTTATGGCTACCCGCGTATTCTGCTCCTACTTTTTCTCCAGAAATCTCCACTTTCGTATCTCTTGGAATGGTAGTCATTGTGACATCCTTTGTTTTAGGGTCAAGGGTTAGAACAATTTGTGTATCTGCTCGTCCACCTTTCCCATCGGAAGAATAATTCTCGATTCCTAGAAGGAGAATCGAGATCGGCTCATTTCCTATGTCAACTTTTGAATCTCTCAAATCCGACATCCCATTCTCACGATCAAGTTCACTATAAGATTGTTTTGCAGTGTCATACACTTTAAAACCTAAATACCCACCGATCCCAACGATGATTAACAACAGTACAGAAATAGTGAGTAGTAGTTTTCGTTTACGCTTCTTTTTTCTTCGATCTCTGAATCTAGTTCTCATATCGTTCTCCTTTTTTCATTCATTTCTTCATCTTAATACAGTTTGAGTAGATCATCAAACGTCTTGATAACTTCATCATACTCACTTACTTGTCCAAACCCATATTTTGCATAAACGAAAGGTATTCCAGCATTTTGTGCTGCATTGTAATCTCCTTCTGTATCCCCTACATAGATAGGGTTTGACAGGTTGGTCCTTTCGATAAGCATCTTAATATTCTCACCTTTTGAAAGTCCAGTTCTTCCTGGATTTTCAAAGTCCATGAAGTATTTTCCAAAGTTATGAAACTCAAAAAATGATTCAATGTAACCATCCTGACAGGAGCTTACAATGATAATTCAGTGATCCTGTCCAATAACGGAAAATCACACTTTTATAGAATACCATAAGAATACCATTTATCCTGATCGCTTTTATTACAATTTCGTATACAATTAACTAGTTTATTCAAGCAGAAACATATAAAAAAGCAATTCAATCAGGAGGACAAAATGAGATGTTGTCCTCCTAAACTGAACTACTCTACCAACGACAACCATTTCCTTATTTAGCTTATTTCACTCGATAATGCAGCTGAGCAAATTGCCCATACTGCCGCACGTCGGTTAATTCAAGCTCATGTTCCATTTCACTTTCTTGAAAAAGCGGAATGCCCTTCCCGATTAACGTTGGTGCAAGCGATATGATAAATTCGTCGATCAAATTCTTCTCAAGGAACTCATGAACAAGCACACCGCCACCGATAAGCCAGATCGTTCCACCGTCCTGCTCGTTTAAACGACTGATCAGTGAAGATGGGTCTTCTTTTGTAAAAGTAACGTCGGCTGTATTCTCTTTTGATTGAGTGGTATACACATAAGACGCTTTCCCCTCATACGGGTTAACCCCATTCTCTTGTTCCATCACCCAATCAAACGTTCGTCGGCCCATGATCATGGTATCGACACATTCTATAAACTCTTCGTATCCAGCGTCACCTTTTGGTTCAGTTTTAAAAAGCCAGTCGAGTGAGTCATTTTCTGTTGCGATATATCCATCGACGCTAGTGGCGATATAAACAGATACTTTGCGTTTTGACATTTGGAGTCCTCCTGTTTCTTTTGTCAGCATTTTGTGTGGCAAACCGCTTTATCAGATGTAGTCGCTGTTAGATAAGTCCTTATCTGATGAACGTTCACTATCCGATTACTGGTTGATCCTTACCACTTAAGAAGTCATTGATCATGAGGTGATGCTCGCTGAAAAGGTTATCCGGCAGCTCATTCAGCGAAAAAAATGACGTCCCTAGCGATTCTTCACTCCCTCTTAACTCACCTTCGAAGTCCTCGCATCGGAATAGTACTTGAACCGGTGAAACCTGATCACCATTCCCAAACGTCTTTTCCTTATCAGGTCCGGAATAAATTCCAAAGAGCGACATTTCTTTCAAGATCAGTCCCGTCTCTTCCAGCACTTCTCGCCTTGCTGTCTCTTGAACAGATTCATTAAAGTCCATGAACCCACCTGGGAGTCCCCAGGTACCGTTATCTGTTCGACGTTGTAGCAACAGTCGATTCTCTGTATCAAAAACCATTGCCCCTGCTACAACCATTATGACTTTCTCGTGACCTACCATTGATCGTAGGTGCTGTATGTAATCCATGAAAAAACCTCCAGAAAAAATCTACTTTTCCCTTCATTGTATAACGATATGAAAGATGAGAATGTTTCATCATTGATTCCTTTTATATAGGAAGACCGTACAATACAAAAAGAAATACTTGCCCTAATGAAAAACCTTATCACATCATATGATAAGGAAATTAGATAGAAGTTAGCATGACTAATTCAAAAAACACTGATCCTTTCATATTCTATAAAAGGAGACAGTGTTTCTTCATTTTTAATTATGGTTTCCTCAAAATCTTCTCCATCGCTTTTCCCTTTGCTAACTCATCGACCAGCTTGTCCAAATAACGAATTTCCTGCATAGTTGGTTCTTCGATGTCTTCCACTCGCACACCGCATACTACACCTTTGATCAGTGTTCGATCAGGATTCATTTGGGGAGCCTCCACAAAGAAGGTCTCAAAGTCTGTCTTTTTTTCCAATTGTGTTTCAAACTCTTCCTGGCTATAATTTGTTAACCATCGAATGATTTCATCAACTTCTTCTTTCGTACGTCCTTTTTTTTCCGCCTTCTTAACATAATGGGGATAAACACTTGCGACGCTCGTTGTAAAGATCCTATGTTTGCTCATCATCAATCCTCCTTTAATTTTTCCGTCAAAGAATTTACGTTGAATAGATTGGTTATTCTTTTTCAGGAACGCTCATCGACTGTTTTTCACTAGTATAGTTGATTAGTTCGTTACCTTACCAGAACTTCTGTTTCAAGTTTAACATAAGTTTTTCTTATTGCTTCCTTATGCAATTCTCTCTCCTAGCCAATTCGTTCAGATCATTCGTATTAACTCAATAATAAAAAGAACTTATCATATATAAGATAAGTTCCTTCAATCTAGAAAAATCAATTTCGAGAGCTACATAAGCCCCAGGATTTCTCCTGTTAGTTACGACCAATCGTATCATTCAGCTTCTTACGATATTTGTCATTCCAGGTTTTCTCGTCCTTTAGTAGATCGTCGCAAAAAGCGGCCACGTCCTCCCCCGTGAGTTCAGTGACTTTCTTGCTCTCCGCTGCACCTTCCTCGAACAGATCGAGAATACCATTAAAGATACGGCTGTTATCCTTCCAGTCAGTAGGACCACCAGTCGTCCACATATACTTTTGAATCGCTTTGTAAGCGTTATGGTACTCACTTGGAAGTGCATTCCCACGTGCCTCCATCGCTTTCCATTCCCGTTTGTCATCCAGACTTCCGATAATCTTTTCAAATAAGCTCATATTGTTTCTCCTTTTCATTTTATTTTCTTAGTAAGTTGATTTTACTCGAAACAAATTCCCATTTTTGCCAAAACACTTCAAGATGCTCCAGACCTGCTGCGTTGAGTGTGTAAAATTTTCTCGGTGGCCCCATTGTGGATGGTTTTTTCTCGATATCAACCAGATTGTTTTTCTCAAGCCGCATTGTAATCGTATAGACCGTTCCCTCAACCACATCAGTGAAGCCAAGTTCTCGTAGCTGTTGCGTGATTTCATAACCGTAAGTCTCGCCCCGACTAATGATTTCAAGCACACACCCCTCAAGCACCCCTTTCATCATTTCTCTGAAATTCCCCATATTTACCTCCCTTTGTATTGATTCACTCTCATTCCTCAGGTACTTTGTGTTACTGATAATAAGTAATACTGACTACTAGTATATAGTACTACTTATTAGTGGGAATTGTCAAGATTTACTTTAATGTCATAAAGCCCAATTTGCCTTGCAACTTATCCATTCTCTATAAAAAAGTAGTTCAAATAAGCGTACTTATATGCTTATGTACGTCCAACTGAACTATCTTCATTTTGAAGTAAAAAACTTTTTCTATGCTCATTAAAAATTGATTTCTCTTGTTAGATGAACTGTTTCTTCGGGATTTATTGTAAAACAAATAGGAGTGCATTTTTCAGCGAACTGATTGCACTCCCTCTTTTTTACATGTTATCGATCGGTCACTAGTCAGTTGGAACCGTGAGTGCCATCTCGGTGATTTTTGAACACCGGCTTATGAATGACGTGGGGAATAACAAATGGAATCAATAGATAAATTGTTAACAATCGCACAAGCTGAAGTGAAGCCACAATCGAAGCATCAAGGTTAAGAACAGCAGCAGTCGATGACATTTGAGGTGCCCCACCAGGAGCCATCGCTAACATACTCGTGACATAATTAAGTGGAGTCGCTTCGAAAAAAATCAATGAAATCACGAATGTTAACACAAGATACATCATCAATATCCCTACACTGAGCCAGCCGATTTTCTTCAATTGGTCAAGAGTCGCACGATCAAACCTCAGACCAATAATGGCACCAAGCAATGCTTGGCTGATGCCAACAGCGGTGCCCGGTAAAGACCCGATGTGAAACAAAAATTGATTAACTAAAAAGGAAATCAGCATGGCATACAAAAGCGGTCCTGCAGGGATTTTAGCGACTTTCGCAAGAAAAAGTGACAGAGCAGCGATGACAAGAACGCAAATGATTTTAAAACCTGGAAACACTAATGTGCCACCCGAGGAACTGGCAGCCGCTGCAGTATGAGTGGCTACTTGCTCACTTCCGCTTCCATTCCAATGGGCAACAAGACCAGCTAATACTGGAATAGATAAGGCGACAAACATCGCCCGCGTCATCTGAAATGCTGCAACAATCCGCTGATCAGCTTCGTATTCTTCACTTAAAGCCAACATCGCGGACGCACCACCTGGAATACATGAAAATAATGCAGTCGTCTGGTCAATGGCTGAATAGCGTGCTAATACCTTACTCAGCACCCAGGCGCCAAGCATAATGGCAACCAAGCTAATGATGAGGGGCAACATGTAAGAAGCTACTTCTCCAAACATACTCGTTTGCATCGTTAATCCTATACTTGCCCCAATGAGAGAAAGTGAAAATGGAAACAGAAAAGATGGCATGGAGATTTCACAGATTTTAATTCGGATAAAAACACCGAAAAGTAATGACCCGATCAACCAACCTGCAGGAATTTGCAGTAACGATAACAGCCATCCAGCAATAGTAGCAGCAAAAAGGTATAAAATCGTGCGAGCCATGTTATTTCCTTCTTTCTGTAATCAAAAATAACGATCAGAGTTGAAATGTAAGTTTCTCACAACAAAATCTCCGTTGCTTCATGCAGATGAAAGCCTAGCGTGGTTAATTCAATGTCTCTGCCCAATCATCGACCGTTATGACCTCTGACTGGCGCGGGAATACTTTTTCAGTAAGAACCTGGTGAACTTCGGGGTCCCTATCAAGACACGCATCTTTTAAGACACTTAATAAGAAATCCTTATCAGCCGCTTCTCGTAAAGTAGATAATACTACGCCACTTGTAGCAATCCCACTTAGAACAAGCTTATCAATTCCTTGTGCTCTTAAGATGACCTCAAGATTACTTCCTGCAAAGGCACTTACACGGTATTTCGTAATAGTCGGTTCGTTTTCTCGTTGCTTCATCGATTCATGTATCTGTGTACTTTCATCTGAAAGGGTCATGCCACCTGATTCGGAAATCGCTGAAAACATTTTGTTATTCGAGTGCATTTCAGGATAGCCCTCGCTAAATCCGATTCGGACAAAAAAGACAGGGATATCATTCGCGCGGGCCGTCTCCAATGCCTTCTGGAAAGGAAGAAGGCCTTCTTCTTTTTCAGCATAACGCGATACAATCCCATTTTGCATGTCCATCATCAATAGTGCCGTTTTGCCTTCTCGATTTTTCATAGGTTGTATGCTCCTTTTTATTTCGGTAAAATTAAGTGGAGAGATCTCCTCTTAATGGTAAACGGACAATTCTCCGCTTGTCAAGATTCTACTATTGTAGTAAAGGAGTGGACATATGCCAAAGAAACAAATAACTCATACTCGTCCAGAACGCCGTGACGCTGCGGAAAATCGGCAGCGCATTTTAGACGCAGCTCATAAATTATTCGAACAAAATGGCGTTGAACAAGTCAGTATGAACCAAATTGCGGCAGAGGCTGGGATTGGGGCAGGTACACTCTATCGCCGTTATCGAAATAAAGGAGAACTTTGTCTGGATTTAATTAAAGATAATGTTGTCTTGTGCTTTGACAATATTGATAGCTACTTGGAGGAAAACAAAACAGAATCACCAGCTAAGCGATTAAAAGGTATTTTAAGCTTGTTTATTCAGTTTAGAGAAAGCAAAGCTCAATTGCTTAAAGGTGTGGAAGATGGAGAATCTACCAAACGCCCCTCTCCTACTCGTAGCCCTTTATTTAATGAATTGCACCAGATCATTGTCGATTTGTTTGAAGAGATGAACGGAGCAAACACGAACAGCATTTTCAAAGCGGATATCCTGCTTGCAGCATTAAAAAGCGAGGAATATTTATTTCAAAGAGAAGTTAGAACGTATACGCCTGAGGAAATTTTGGATCAGATTTGTTCGTTGTTTATCACCTCGGAGAAATAAAACGAATTATTTTTTACGGAGGAACGTATAGAAAAAGCCAGTGCGCATTCGCACTGGCTTTTCATGTCGTTTACTTAAATGATTTAACGCCTAAATAATGATCTTGCCAAAAATCATAGCTTAGATCACTTTCTTGCACACCGTCACTACCGGCATGGATGATTTTGTTGTCGCCGATATAAATCCCACTATGTGAAGCTCCTTCAACATCATAGGTATCTTCAAAAAAGACGACATCCCCGATCGATGGCGAATCTACCTGTGTTCCATCATATTTCCACATGTCACGTTCCGTTCTTGATAAGTCGACTCCGGCTTGATTAAACACATACTGGATGAAGCCACTGCTATCAAACCCATCTGGTGATGTGCCACCCCATACATATGGTGTACCAATTAAGCTTTTCGCAATAGAAACCACTTCAGATTGCGAAACGGACTCAGCAGGAGAGTCATCTGAAGATGTTTCGATAGGGTCTGAATCTTTTGTAATTGTGAAAAGTGTATCCAAGACTTCTGGTCCAGCTATACCGTCTACAGCAAGTCCCTTATCTGCTTGAAAATCTTTAACTGCATCCTCTGTGATTTGTCCAAAAATACCGTCCACGTTATATGTATAATAACCGAGAGATTCAAGTTCTGTTTGTAACGCCGTGACTTCCTGACCACGATTACCTATATCCATATAGGCTGTTTCTGATGAACTGCTGGAATTGTTTTGCACAACAGCATCCGAATCGACCTTAGCAAAAGCCCCATCGCTTAATACTGGCGAAAATGCCACCGTGGCCATCAAAGCAGATGAGATTATATATTTTCTTACCGATGATCTAGATTTGTTCATTTAATTTCCTCCTTGTGCATATTCTTCTTGATGAAGTTTGCTAACTTGAAAGACTAGCGAAAATTTCGTTCGTTGATACGTCATTAGTATTTCGAGCGATCTATTGCGAATGAACTAAAATTCATAAAATTATTTTTGCTCGCCTTTCAAGACAACTCCTAGTGTAACAGAAGAATTCTGTAATGAGGTTTCACAGTCATTAAGCTGAGATGATAAGATTTTACGAGGAGAGCGGAACCTGTAAAACACTCATCACTCGAGTTTTTTCTCAGTAGTATCTAAAAACAAAAGCCCTCAACACATCAATTGTATCAATGGGCAAATGTTTAAGTGAATCGCTAGGAGAGCCCTCTCGATTCCCATGAAGACGAATTTAACTAACTAAAAAAGGAAAATTAATAATAATGCCCACAATTGAAGAAATTAAGAACCAATTAGAGAACCTTGATGGTGTAAGTAAGTTTTTTGGACAGAAAGAAATTAAAGAACTACCAAATATTCTATGGGAAGATGAAAAACTTGAAAAGCTTGTTCAGGGATTTTATTCAAAAGGCAACGGTATTTTAGTTGCTACAAACAAACGCCTTATCTTTATCGATAAAGGATTGTTATACGGCTTAAGAGTTGAAGACTTTCCTTATGATAAAATATCATCAATACAATACTCCACAGGTCTTGCCTTAGGTAAGATAACCATATTCACCTCTGGCAACAAAGCCGTTATTGAACAAATTGATAAGGGACAAACAAAAGTATTCGCTGAATATGTAAGAGCAAGAATTTCCGGAACAACAGACCATGCTATCTTTCAAAGTGATAAAAAACCAGAATCACAAACTACCGTTGATGCCTCACCTAATAATGAAGAAGATATCGTTGAATTACTCGAAAGACTCGGTAAGTTAAAGGATCAAGGCATTTTAACGGAAGAAGAGTTTACTGCAAAGAAGAAGCAAGTATTAGCAATATAGTCTCCTTTTTAATCGTTCACTAGCTAGTGAACGATTAAAAACATACAAAAAATAAAATGGTGCCGATTCCAATACATGTATTGGAATCGGCACCATTTTATTATAAAGTAATCGAGGAACCTTAATCGCGAGAACCGTCTTCACAATTCATTAGTGAATCTAAAGTTTCACTCGCACTAAAGAATTAAGTATACATTTCCAACTTTCCATGATAACTAATGGCATTGTTTTGATACTAAAATTATTTCGATCCTTTAGTAGAGTACTTATCTAGTAATTGTTGAAATACAGTCGAATTTGAATACAGTTTTGACAAATGCTTTAATCCATACGCACCGTACTGATGATATAAACCTTCTTCATTTAGTTCAAAATCTAGATGTTTGTCAGTCAATGACATACGTTGCGCCATAGTCGCATGATATACCCAGGACTTCAAGTAACATTTTGGTTTCCAATTTGTTCGGGTTCCCATGAAATACAAGTACCCTAATAACAGACTATCGTCTTCATACCCTTGCTTCCCCTTTAGAAAATTGGTGTCATACCCTCCTATTTCTTTTAGTACACTTGCTTTATGAATGACCGGATGTACAAAACGTTCAACTACCTGATTACGAGATAATTGCTCTAAATACTGTATTACCTCAGATGATTCACTTGGTAATTCTATATAGGAATTTAAAGGTTGCAATTCTCCATATTTTGTCATGATACCCGGTGACAACATAGGCTCATCCGTATCATTCAAGTAGTCTATTATTGGTAAATGCCATTTTGGAGGAAAAAGCATATCCAAATGAATTTCCGAAATATATTGAACATCAGGATAATATTCCCATATGTATTCGAAACAAAGCTGTCTAGCCTTAGCTATCCCAATGTTTATTCCTTCACCAATGATGATCGACTTAATATTGAATGGTGATAACAATACTGTAAGTTCATCGTTGTCAAAACAGCCTTGATTATAAATAACAATTGTATTTTCCGATGATTTTTCTAAACTCTTAAAGCATCGTTTCATCATATCGATATTTGAATTTCTCTCAGATTCATTGATCCAAAGCGGTAGTGTATGAATAAGCTTCATATTATCTACTCTCTCCTTTCATATACCACTTCATCTTGAAAAACTCAGAAATCACGAGGACATAACTTGCTAGGTAATTTATTTACGTATCCAAAATAGTGCGCAATAATCTGTATGATTCATTCAGAAGCCTTACCACCTCCGAAAAGATTGGAGAAAGAATTCCTTTTAGTTTCAGTACCTATTTGTTCTTTAAGGAGGGTGTTTGCTAGTTGATAAATATTCTCCTCTTCTCCAGTTAAGAAAACAGTAATATTCTAAATCGCTTCAGCTCTCTCCGTGATATCTCGAGTTAAAATGTGAGTTGTTTCAAACTTAGTAGCTCCCTCTTGCAATCCTCCTTAATCAGTGATGACTAATGAAGATCTTGCTAACAAATTAATCATATCTGAATGTTTCTCGGCAATCTTTCGTATCGCTTGAAAAATTCGTTTCATGGGATGTCCGAAATTCTCACGTAGATGGATGGTGACAGTCACAATTTTTGATTTCTTATGATCTAGAACATTCAATATTGAAACTAATAGAATCACCTCAGTTTTTTATAACTTATTATGATATCCATATCAAAAGTATATGTGGTAGATACTTGTATTCATAACTAAAAAATCCAGATCACTAATCAGATCCGGATTTTTAGTACAGTATAAAATTTCGAAACTCTTTGAAACTGATTCACCTTTGATGTAGTCTTTTTATTAAGATCGTTTATACTGAACGTGCCCTCTTAATTTATCCTAATTTACTAACAAAGTTTTATACAAACAGCCCCTTATTACTAAAATCAGTAATAAGGGGCTGTTATTTTAATAAGTCGTCATATACTGTTCGCGTTCCCAAGGGTGAACTTGAGTTCTAAACATATCCCATTCGATCTCTTTCGCTTCGATGAAGTGTTCGGATGCGTGCTCGCCTAGAGCCGTCATCATGACTTCGTCTTTTTTAAGCTTTTCAAGAGCATCGTGTAGTGTTGCTGGAAGGTCTGTGATGCCTTCTTCTACGCGTTCTTCTTTATCCATCACGTAGATGTTGCGCTCTGTTGGAGCTGGTGGCGTCATTTTGTTCTTGATGCCGTCAAGTCCAGCTGCAAGTAGGGCTGCCATTGCGAGGTACGGATTCGCAGATGGATCAACGCTACGTACTTCGATACGTGTGCTGATTCCGCGGGAAGCAGGAACACGGATAAGCGGGCTACGGTTACGTAGAGACCATGCCACGTAGCAAGGTGCTTCGTATCCAGGTACAAGACGCTTGTAAGAGTTAACAGTCGGGTTCGTGATCGCTGTGAACGCTTCAGCATGCTTCATTGTTCCTGCGATGAATTGGCGTGCTGTTTCGCTTAGGCCAAGCTCATCGTTTGGCTCGTAGAATGCATTTTTTCCGTCTTTAAAGAGGGACATGTTGGCGTGCATACCAGATCCGTTAACACCGAATAGTGGCTTCGGCATGAACGTTGCGTGTAAGCCGTGCTTACGAGCGATTGTTTTAACCGCTAGCTTAAACGTCTGGATGTTGTCACACGTTGTGATCGCATCCGCGTATTTAAAGTCGATTTCATGCTGTCCTGGCGCAACTTCATGGTGAGATGCTTCGATTTCGAAGCCCATGTCTTCAAGCTCAAGCACGATATCACGACGGCAGTTTTCACCAAGGTCTGTTGGCGCAAGGTCAAAGTATCCGCCTTTGTCGTTAAGTTCAAGCGTTGGTTCACCATTTTCGTCCATTTTGAATAGGAAGAATTCTGGCTCAGGTCCGATGTTGAAGTCAGAGAAGCCAAGCTCTTCCATTTCTTTTAGAACGCGTTTTAGAACTGAACGAGGATCCCCTTCGAATGGCGTGCCATCCGGGCTGTAGATGTCACAAATAAGACGAGCGACTCTTCCTTTTTCAGATGACCATGGGAATACGACCCATGAATCTAGATCTGGGTAAAGATACATATCGGATTCCTCGATGCGCACAAAGCCTTCGATCGAAGAACCGTCAAACATCATTTTATTATCAAGAGCTTTCTCAAGCTGATCAACCGGAATTTCAACGTTCTTAATAATCCCTAGTAGGTCAGTAAACTGCAAGCGAATGAACTTAACGTTCTCGTCCTGCGCCATTTTCTTAATATCGTCTGCTGTGAATTTGTTCGCCATGTAAAATGAATCCTCCTTAAGAAATAAAAAGATTTAGTGAATTCGCTTCTTCCTGGGCACATTCCTACTGCCTGAATCGCCATTTGAGGACGTTACGAAAAGGTTCTAAAATTCAGAATCAAAAAACTATTCGTAATTGTCGCTCCCTTCTTCACTTACTATCAATATACTATAGCCTTCACATCATCGTGTTAAAGTGCGTGAGATAATCTAACATCCTTTTTAAACCATAAAAAAGGTAAGGATTTAAATCCCTACCTAAATACCCTATGAAACGGTAATCAAACCTTTTTTTAACAAGTCATCGATCGCACGTAGCACGCTAATCTTCACGTGCTCGAACGTTAATCCACCTTGAACATAAGCGACGTATGGCGGACGCAACGGACCATCTGCGGATAGTTCGAGGCTCGCCCCCTGGATGAATGTTCCGGCCGCCATGATCACATCATCTTCGTATCCTGGCATGTAAGCAGGTTCTGGTCGAACGTGCGCATTGACCGGGGACGCTGCCTGAATCGCCTGACAGAACGCGATCATCCGCTCCCGGTCATCGAACTGAACCGATTGGATCAAATCCGTTCGCTTGCTGTCCCAAAGCGGGGTCGTATTGAACCCTGCTCCTTCTAGAAGAGCCGAGCTATAGACCGCACCTTTTACAGCCTGGCCGACCGTGTGTGGCGCGAGGAAAATCCCCTGATACATTTCTTGAAGAGAGTATAGCGATGCGCCTACTTCTCGTCCAATACCTGGGGACGTTAAGCGGAAGCCGCAAAGCTCGATTAGCTCTTCTCTACCGACGAGATATCCTCCTGTTTTCACGATTCCAGCGCCGGGGTTTTTGATGAGTGAACCGGCAATGAGATCTGCTCCAACGTGACATGGCTCCTGCTCTTCTACAAATTCTCCGTAACAGTTATCAACGAAAACGATGACGTCGTCTTTGATCGATTTCACAAATGAGATCATGTCGCGAATGTCATCGATCGTGAATGAAGGGCGATTCGCATAGCCTTTGGATCGCTGAATTCCAATCATTTTTGTTTGATCCGTGATCGCATTTCGTACGGCCTCAAAATCTACCGCTCCGTCAGCTAACGGAATGGCCTGATAACCGATCTGAAAGTCTTTCAACGAGCCATTCCCTTCCCCACGAGTCCCGACGATTTCTTCTAGTGTGTCATACGGGGCTCCAGTGATATAGAGAAGCTCATCGTTCGGGCGAAGAACGCCGAACAAAGCGGTCGAGATGGCGTGTGTACCGGATACAATCTGCGGTCTCACGAGGCCCGCTTCCCCTCCGAACACATCGGCATAGAGCTTTTCGAGCGTATCCCTGCCGTCGTCATCATAGCCGTATCCTGTTGATGGCGTGAAGTGAAAATCACTGATTCTATTATTGTGAAATGCCTGCAGCACGCGGTATTGGTTCGCCTCAACGCGCGAGTCGATTTCTCTTAAAACAGGCTGAATCTTCTCTTCTGCTGCGTGTGATAAGGTTTTCAGTTCATCCTGGTGTGTAAAATTAGTAAACATCATCTTTGGCTCCTAGTCGTTGTTCCATTCATTAATGATTCGTTCGTATAGATGTTCAGGTGCATACCCTTTGCATCGATAGTGGTCTTTCTCCTCATCCCACTCGCGTTCGATGAGGACGGTATTCCGCTGCAAATAGGCGAGCTTATCGCCTTGATCCGCATTGATCGAGATTGAGAAATACGTCATCTGCTTCAAGACTTCACTCTGGAGTCTCTGGTTTAGTCGTTTCAAATCATTCTGTTTCAATGCAGAGATTAGAATTTGCTCGTTCACACTGCTCTGCACAGACGGGTCCGCACGGTCAATCTTGTTAAACACCGTAAGGACTGGAATATGAGAAGCTTTCAAATCCTTCAGTAGCTTCAGAACAATTTCTTCATGGCGTTCTCTGTCAGGATGTGACGCATCGATGACGTGAAGGATCAAGTCGGCTTCCGTTGCTTCTTCGAGCGTTGATTTAAACGATGCCACGAGTGTGGTTGGTAAATCTTGAATAAACCCAACCGTATCCGTCAGAAGAACATTGTAGCCGTTCGGAAGCTTCAATTGCCTTGTCATCGGATCAAGCGTCGCGAATAGCTTGTCCTCTTCATACGAGTCAGCATTCGTTAATCGGTTGAAAATGGTCGATTTCCCTGCATTCGTATAGCCAACTAAGGCTACTTGTAGGGTTTCGTTGCGTTTTCGACGGGCGCGGTACTGATCACGATGCTTCACGGTATTGTCCAGCTGTCTTTTCAAATCCGTCACGCGATTCCGAATGTAACGACGATCTGTCTCAAGCTTTGTTTCCCCTGGTCCTCTTGTCCCGATACCGCCTCCAAGCCTTGACATGGACGTTCCCTGTCCAGCAAGGCGCGGCAGCATGTATTGAAGCTGAGCGAGCTCAACCTGAAGCATTCCTTCTCTTGATCTCGCTCGCTGTGCGAAAATATCGAGGATGAGCTGTGTTCGATCAATGACTCTCGCATCAAGCGCTTCTGATAGATTGCGAAGCTGACTTGGGGAGAGCTCACTATTGAAGATCACGATCGTTGCTTCTTTTTCTTCTATTAACGAAACCAGCTCTTCGACTTTCCCTTTTCCTATAAAGGTTGCCGAATGAATACGCTCCCGCTTTTGTGAAAGCGTTCCTTCTACGACGCCACCTGCGGTCTCTGTTAATGCAGCTAACTCATCCATCGTATAGGCAAACTGCTCATCGGTTTGATTTTGAAGCTGAATGCCGATTAAAATCGCCGGTTCAGCTGCTTCAATTCTTTCTTTATTCAAATGTACGTTCCCTGCCTTTTTTATCAGTCTGTTCCCATCATACCAGATGCGCTTTTAATCTTCTACAGGGATGTCTTCTGGTAATAATAGCTCCAGTGACGAGCGATCGATGACATCTGCCTGCAATAAACGCACCGCCTGCTTCCGAATCGCTTTTTCAATAATATTCCGAACGAACCGCCCATTACTAAAAGCGGCTGTTTCCCGCTCCCGCTTTTTGATGAAGCTCTGCTTCAGCTTCCATTCAGTCTCTCTCGCAAAGCGGTATTGCCGTTCTCCTGCCATTTTCTTAGCGATTTCGATTAATTGTTCATTGGAGTAATCAGGGAAATCGATGACGAGCGGAAACCGTGACGGTAAGCCAGGATTCAATGAAAGGAAGTGCTCCATTTCTTCAGAATACCCGGCAAGAATAAGAATAAAGTCTTTATGATGGTCTTCCATCGCCTTCACCAGCGTGTCGATGGCTTCTTTACCGAAATCCTTCTCTCCTCCACGCGCAAGTGAATAGGCTTCATCGATAAAGAGAATGCCACCTTTGGCTTTTTTAACGAGTTCTCTCGTTTTTTGAGCGGTATGGCCGATGTATTCCCCCACTAGATCTGCCCGTTCGACTTCGATCAGATGACCCTTTGAGAGCACGTTCATTTCTAGGAAGAGTGTTCCAAGAAGTCGTGCAACCGTCGTTTTTCCCGTACCGGGATTCCCTTTGAACATCATGTGGAGCGCCTGAGTGTTTTCCTTCAAGCCATTTTCTTGCCTGCACTTGTTTACATACAGCCATGCATATACTTCTTTTAATAAATATTTCATTTCTTTTAACCCGATCAGCTGCTCCATTTCCTGCTGAATCCGTTCGAGCGGCACATGCTTTTTGGCCGCCACGCTAAGTGCTGCGTCGGCCGCTTCGATCGCCTCCGTTTGGCGAAGAACGATATTGATTTGACTCTTACGCTGCGTTACCGAATGCTGCAAGATGCTCACCTCGCTTTGATCTGACACGATAGTATACGCACCCATTAGAAATCCGTGACAAACGCCCAAAAGAAAAACACTCCATCCAGAGTGTTTAACTGATCCCAATCCTCGTAACGAAGGATTCAGGTATCGCTATTTTCTGTTCTCCCTTATGATGCTCATACGACCTGTAATGAGTAAGCGTGTCACCTGCTTCAAACACATCGACCTCAAGAACATGGCCATCTGACCGCTCGAGCATCTTTATGAATATATCGTCTTCTTTTAGCGTATATAAAACAAAGTGACTTCGTAAGTAAGTGGTTTCCTGTTTCTGCACATCAGGTAGCTGTTTGAAAACCTCACAGAAACGTTGCTTCGGCACAACGTGCTTGCCTTTCCCGGCAGCTTTCGTAATGCTGACGACCTGTTCTGCCTTATGAATGATCTTCTCAACGATTTTATTCATGCTGATCCCCCATCATGATTTAATTTCTGGGAGGTTTCGAACTTCACTCATCATTTCAGCTCCGCATAACGGACAAGCCGGGGTATTGGAGAACGAATAATCAGCTCGCATCCATCCCGCACAATCTCCACTCGAACAAGACCAGACGTCTGTATCAACTTCTGGAATAGGCTCCTGTTGCTGTTTAGAAAAAAAGGCCATATCTAACCGCTCCTTTTCGATTTGGTTACCATCAGTATCCCCAATAATCCCAAAAACATGTAACGAATTGCAGAAACAAAACATTCCAAGGTTTTGTTATAATGGAACAAAATGAGAGGTGGTAATAGAATGGAGCTTTTTAATCAGCCGCTTCCGGACTTTCTAGAAGAGTATTTGCTTTCACTCGAACGAAAAGGGCGTAAAGAGTCAACACTGCGCCGATATCGATATGACCTTGTCGATTTCACTGTTTGGCACCGGACCATTCACCGCCAAATTGATTTTGTGCATTTTCGGCAGTTAACGACTGACCAGCTGCAGGCATACATCCGGTATTTGCATCTCGAACGCCATTATTCAGAGCGAACGCTTAAACGAATCATGACTGTCATAAATCAAGTATATCGTTATTATATGTCGTTAAATCGAACAAAGAACAATCCGATGAAAGAAGTTGTCCTTCCGACGAACGGCGATGCAGGTTACCTGGATTCTGATTTTCTAAAGGAGGAAGAACGTGCTAAGCTTCTTGAAACCATTGTGTCTCTTCATGATTTAACGGAAAATCAGCTCAGAGCACGGGAATTCCTCATTGATCGAAACCTGATCATCGCGCACTTATTTCTCAGCTACGGCCTCACTCTACAAGAGCTATGTGCCCTTTCGATGAGAGACGTTTCGTTTGAACAAAATGAACTTGAAGTCACCTCTGCATCGGGAAAACGGACGGTTCATCTTGAGCCTGAGCACAAAAAAGTGCTGTTCGACTATTATCATGTGATTCCAGCCCCTGTCAGACCTAGACTTCATAGTGATGACCCGCTATTCGTGTCATTCGATTTTCAACGGCAAACCTATCGATGGAGCTATGAAGTCGATCGTCCAAAACGTCTTACAGAAATCGCGGTTCAAAAAATGATACGGTTAGAAGTACAGCGAGCAGGACTTCGTAAAGGCGTCTCTGCCCAACATATGAGACGTACGTGCGTCATTAAAGCCATCGAGAACGGTCAAACCACCGATCAGCTTCGTAATCAATTTGGACTAAAGTCCGACCTCACACTTAAACGCTATATTGATTACATGGAGAAACAGCTTACATCGTAATATGAAAAAGTCCCTCCTCCTGCATAAATCAGAAAGAGGGACCAGGTTTTTACTTGTCAGACTCGAAATTTATTTCAACAGATCGCTGTGGAGCGAACGTAGAAATCGCATGTTTGTAAATCAATTGTTGTTTCCCATCGGACTCAAGGATAATCGTGAAATTATCGAATCCTTTAATTGTCCCTTTGAGCTGAAATCCGTTAAGCAGATATACCGTTACAAATACGTTGTCTTTTCTCAATTGATTTAAAAATTGATCCTGAATGTTAATTTGCTGCTTCATTGTCAGTCCTCCTCTTTTTCTCTAAAGGCGTTCAATAACTACATTTCTCGTTTTCTGCTAGCTTTCCTGCAACAAACGGCAAGATTTTTTGGATTTTTTCTTCACGCTGCTCCGTCATATCCCACCAGTCCATCTCCATCTGGTGACGAAACCACGTTAATTGTCGTTTGGCATACCTTCTCGAGTTCTGTTTCAAATCATTCACTGCCTCTTCTAAGGAAAGTCGCCCTTCAATAAATTGATAGATTTCCTTGTAGCCAATCGCTTGTACAGACTGACAATTCCGTACACCCGCTTCATGAAGTCGTCTTGCTTCCTCAAGCAAACCGTCCTCCATCATAATGTCGACTCTTCGATTGATGCGATCGTAAAGAGTCTCACGGTCCATTGTCAGACCTACATTAACAAGATTATAAGGTGAATGTTCGGGAAGCGCGTCTTTGGATGCTGACACAGGCTCCCCCGTGACGTGGAACACTTCAAGCGCCCGAACGACTCTTCTCACATTGTTTGGATGGATGGTTTCATAGCTTACTGGATCTATTTCTTTCAAGCGCTGATGAAACTTCACCGGCCCCTCAACCTCAGCTATTCGCTCCATTTCCTTTCGATACGAAACATCTTCTTTCGCTTCTGAAAAAGCATACTGATGCGTCACCGACTTGACATAAAGTCCTGTGCCTCCTGCAATGATTGGCACTTTCCCCCTCATATTCATATCCGTCACGAGTTCAGTTGCCAGCTGCTGGAATTCAGCTGCTGAAAAGCTCTCGGTTGGCTGTTTGATATCAATTAAATAGTGAGGAATGCCGTCCATTTCATCTTCCGTAACCTTTGCCGTTCCGATATCCATCCCGCGATAGATTTGCATTGAGTCGCCGCTGATAATCTCACCATCGAGTGCTTTAGCAAGTTCAATACTGGTCCTTGTTTTCCCTACGGCAGTCGGACCAAGAACGGTTACTAGCTTTTGCTTCAATTCATTCATACCTTCACGCACTTTCCTTCATTCTTTTCTCATTGTGCTCGTTACATGACCCGTTTAAACATTTTTTCCATTTCATAGGTAGAATAATGAATAATGATCGGTCTCCCATGCGGGCATGTGTAAGGATCGATCGATTGACGCAACGTTTCGAGAAGTGTAAACACTTCATCATCCCTTAAATGCCGATTCGCTTTAATCGATTTCTTACAAGACATCATGATCGCTGCTTCCTCACGTAACTTCTTCACATCGATCGCTCGATTATCGACAACCTCCTGAATGAGCTCTTCAATCGTTGTCTGTTCTGCTCCCTTAGGAAACCAAACGGGATGAGCGCTCACCATATAGCTATTTCGACCAAACGATTCTAGGAATACGCCTACCTTTGCAAGGTCATCGATGCGACTATCAATGATCGCCGATTCAGAGGTATTGTACTCAAGGGTAAATGGGACGAGTAATTCCTGTACCTCAGGATCGATCTCACCAACTTTTTCACGGAAGAACTCATATTTAATGCGTTCTTGAGCTGCGTGCTGATCAATGATATAAAGCCCATTCTCATTCTGCGCAAGAATATACGTGCCGTGCATTTGACCGATCGGATAGAGAGGAGGAATACGAGATTCGCCTTCTTTAGTCTCCTTCACAAAATCCATCGCCATTTCGAGCTCGTCTCTCGTCTCGCGAGGACTCGTCACGACTGGCTCCTGCTCCTCCGCTTTTAGTTCCTCTTTCACGCTGAACGGTTCATTGAACTCTCTTGCAAGATGAGAGGGAGCTTCGAATACTTCTGGTTTTCCTTCAGGCTGTCTTTCTTGTCGCAACGGCTCCTGTTCGAAAGGATCCTTCTTAACTGCCTCATGTTGAAAATGGAAAGCAGGCTGCTCACTCTCCTCTTCCTTTCGTTTCGGTAACGTTTGCTCAGGCATAAGTTCTATTTTCTTAAATACCCCTTTGATCGCATTCTCGATCGCGAGAGAAAGATCCTGCTCTTTACTAATCCGTGCTTCGAGCTTGGATGGGTGTACGTTCACATCGATCAGTGTCGGATTCATTTTAATGTGAAGTACGACGATCGGATACCTTCCGATCGGTAACAACGTATGATATCCCTGCTGGATTCCCTTCGTGATGGGATAGTTTTTTATATAGCGGCCATTGATGACAAGTGAAATGTACTGTCTTGACGCGCGTGTTAATTCAGGTTTCGCAACATATCCTGTAACGTTAAAATCAATCGTCTCAGCTCTTAAAGGCAGCATCTTCCTTGCAGTATTGTAGCCGTAGATGGCAGCAAGCACTTGAAGCAGATCCCCGTTTCCTGTTGTTGAGAGTAGTTTCTTCCCATTATGGAAGAAGCGGAAGGCGATGTCAGGATGCGCCATTGCCTGGCGATTGATCACGTCCGCTACGTTTGCTAGCTCTGTATGCACGGTCTTCATGTGTTTCAATCGAGCTGGCGTATTGTAGAACAAACCGGTAATAGTCATTTCAGTTCCTTTTCGACTATCGGTTGATTTAAACTCCGCTACTTTCCCAGCTTCAATTCTAACGTACGTTCCAGCCGCTTCACCCGTTGATGTTTTGAGTTCAAGGTGCGACACCGCTGCGATACTCGGAAGGGCTTCGCCTCGAAAACCGAGCGTTTCAATTTGAAACAAATCCCGTTCGTTTTTAATTTTACTCGTCGCATGACGGAAGAAGGCGAGCTTACAATCTTCCTCATCCATTCCGCTTCCATTATCAACGATGCGAATTTTGGAAAGACCGCCCTCTTCGATTTCAATTGTGATTTCCCTGCTCTTTGCATCAATCGCATTCTCAACAAGTTCCTTCACAACAGAGGCCGGTCTCTCAACAACTTCACCGGCAGCTATTTTGTTCGAAAGCTGATCATCAAGCTGTACGATCTTTCCCATCTTCCTCACCTTTCCTTCGTTATGACCTTAAATGCTTCTTTAGTTCATACAACGTATTGATCGCATCCATCGGTGTCATTTCCATAATGTCGACAGACTTCAGTCGATCAAGAATCGCTTTTTCACCTGAAGTACGTTGGGGTTTCTTCTTTTCTTCCGCTTTATCAAAAAATGCGAGCTGCGCTTCCTCTTCGTCCACAACTGACTTCGTCGCTTTGGTCTTGTTGTCTTTAGCAGGTGTGGATTCTGATTCCGTCTCGAACTCTTTCAAAATCGCTTCTGCACGTTTGATCAGCGCCTCTGGTAAATTCGCGAGCTGCGCAACATGAATTCCGTAGCTTTTATCTGCAGACCCATCATGAACACGGTGAAGGAAAACGACTCTTCCTTTTTCTTCAACCGCCTTCACGTGAACGTTCTTCACGCGGTCAAGATCTTCTTCAAGCGTAGTCAACTCATGATAATGCGTTGAAAACAACGTCTTCGCTCTCACTTCACTATGAACGTATTCAATGATCGACTGTGCGAGCGCCATCCCATCATAAGTAGACGTCCCGCGTCCTATTTCATCAAGAAGAATCAGACTATCCTGTGTCGCGCGTGTAATCGCGTAGTTGGCTTCCAGCATTTCGACCATGAACGTACTCTGTCCAGCTGCCAGGTCATCGGCGGCACCGATGCGCGTGAAGATTTGATCGAACACGGGTAATGTCGCAGACTCTGCCGGCACAAAACATCCGATTTGTCCGAGAATCGAGATAAGAGCAAGTTGCCTCATATAGGTACTTTTACCACTCATGTTCGGTCCTGTGATCAATAGAATCTCACGGTCTCGATCCATCATCACGTCGTTCGCCACATATTCCCGGCCTTTCAGCATCTTCTCAACTACAGGATGACGTCCCCCTTCGACAACAACCTTTCGCTCTTTCGAAAAGATCGGCTTTGTGAAGCGGTTCTCTTCACTGACAACCGCAAAGGATTGCAGGACATCAAGCTCACTTATTTTTCTCGCAAGCTGCTGAAGCTGAGGAATATAAGCTTTTACTTCTTCTCTCAAATTCGCAAACAAGCTATATTCGAGATCCACGATTTTCTCTTCCGCTTCTAGAATAAGGGTTTCTTTCTCTTTAAGCTCCGGCGTAATGAACCGCTCTGCGTTTGAGAGCGTCTGTTTCCGCTCATAGCGACCCTCTGGAAGATTCGGTAAGTTTGATCTTGTTACCTCAATATAATAGCCAAATACTTTGTTGTAGCCGATTTTCAGCGATTTAATTCCTGTACGCTCGCGCTCTTGCATTTGAAGTGACGCGATCCAGTCCTTGCCGTTACGGCTTGCGTCACGATATTTATCAAGATCTGCATGATACCCATCGCGGATCATTTGTCCTTCTTTTACAGAGAGTGGCGGATTGTCTTCAATCGCTGCTTGTAAGAGCTTCACGAGATCATCACATGGAAGAATTTCTTCTTCAAGTTCTTTCGCATAAGGATTATCAAGCGATTGGACAGCCTGTTTGATCTCAGGAATTTTCTCAAGTGATTTTCTTAATTGAACGAGATCCCGAGCATTTAAATTTCCGAACGCGACTTTTCCAGCAAGCCGCTCTAAATCATATACACCTTGAAGCTGTTCTCTGATCGTCTCGCGTTCAAAGAACTGTTTCATCATCGTCTCCACAAGTTCCTGACGTTTCTCAATCTCGCGTTGCTGTAAAAGTGGACGTTCCACCCATTGCTTCAACAGGCGACCGCCCATCGCCGTCACAGAGCTATCGAGGAACCAGACGAGAGAGCCCGTCCGTTTTTTATCCCGGATCGTCTCGACAAGCTCAAGATTACGTTTTGAATTCACATCAAGCTTCATATATTGAGAGACGTGGTAATGACGAAGCGGTTGAAGATGATCCATGGAACGCTTCTGCGTTCGGATCAAGTACTGAAGCAGTCGTCCAAAAACTTGTAGCAATTTCGGTTGATCGATGTGATCACTTAAAGTTGTTAAAGCTTCCGGAATCGTCACATCATCTTCAATCGATACGGTCACCGTCATCCGTTCCTGGATCGCAGTGGAAAGCGCCTCACTATCAGTCGCAAGAATCACCTCGCGGGGAGCGAGGTTCGAAAGCTCTCCGATCACTTCATGATGATCCCCAGCTAGAATCGTAGCCATCGATTCACCAGTCGTTAAATCATTCGCAGCTAATGCATATGTATCATCTTCAAATGCCGATATCGCTACAATATAATTGTTTTCTTTTTCTTTAATCAAATGATCCGACATTACAGTACCCGGCGTAATCAATTGAACAACTTCTCTTCGCACGACCCCTTTAGCCTGCTTCGGATCTTCCGTTTGCTCACAAATTGCGATCTTATAGCCTTTGGTCACAAGCTGTGAAATATAGTTATCAGCAGCATGATACGGCACACCACACATCGGAATACGATCTTCCCCGCCGCCATCTCTGCTTGTTAATGTAATCTCCAGTTCTTTCGATGCACGCATTGCATCATCAAAAAACATCTCATAAAAATCACCTAAACGAAAAAATAAAAAGGCATCCTGATACTCTGCCTTAATTCGTAAATATTGTTCCATCATCGGGGTATATCGAGCCATGATTCTCCTCCACCAATCTCAAATCTATTCAAGTAATAGTATAGCATATGAGTAAAGCGGAAGCCTCCGTTTAGACCCGACAGGCACTGGAACCTTCCAAATTGAACACGCTCTTTGTGTTCGAGGTGGAGGGTGAAGTGACCGAGGGTCTGGAGGCTGCAGCTGGATCACGAAAAGCGGAAGTCCCCGTTTAGACCCGACAAGCGCTGGAAGCATTCAATTTGAACACGCCCTTTGTGTTCAGAGTGAATGCTGAAGCGACTCGAGGGTCTGGGGACTGCAGCTAGATCTCAGAAAAGCGGAAGTCCCCGTTTAGACCCGACAAGCGCTGGAAGCATTCAATTTGAACACGCCCTTTGTGTTCAGAGTGAATGCTGAAGCGACTCGAGGGTCTGGGGACTGCAGCTAGATCTCAGAAAAGCGGAAGTCCCCGTTTAGACCCGACAAGCGCTGGAAGCATTCAATTTGAACACGCCCTTTGTGTTCAGAGTGAATGCTGAAGCGACTCGAGGGTCTGGGGACTGCAGCTAGATCTCAGTAAAGCGGAAGCCTCCGTTTAGACCCGACAAGCACTTGGAGACAAAATAAAAACCAGGAAGAAGGATTGCTTCTCCCTGGGAGGACTATTCTTCAAGATCACCGATTAAAAAGTTCGGATCCAAATCTTCAAACTCTTCATCATCTACATCATAATCCCAATCATCATCGTCGTCTCCACAGCCATCTTGATTCACGTATACGCAAATTTTCGTTTCGCCGATAACTTCGACAAGAAACTCTCTTTCCACTTGTACAATCACCTTATGACCGCTCGGTGCAATAGTAGCTTCGAGACAGTTAGGCTCCTGTATTGCCTTTGCAACAACTTCTTCAGCAACACAGTCTTTGTCTTTGTAGCGAAGAGGAATTTCTTCTTGATACTTTACGGTTTCTGTAACGACTTCTGTTTTCGTATTATGGCTGTAAGAGTACCAGATATTAATGTCATAAGAGCCTTCAACATGCACACAGTCCCCTTGCTTCTTCGCAGTGAATTGATTGTTGATAATCCAGCAACCCAGGATACTAGAAGGCTTATGGTTTGGTGTTACTGTGTTTGTATCCTGTGTAAATTTACGTCCTTTTCCACAAACAGCCTTAGCGAATATCTCTCTGTAATTATATTCCTCTGACATCGATCATACCTCCTCTTCCAATCTTCATTCTCATCCTATGCATGACAAACGACTAGTGTGCCTCTTTTTTTATTACACCCTAAGTGACAGACAACTACGCTTCTAAATAGAAGGATTTATTCATGAAGGCTGTTCCACTATCAGTCTATGTCTCGAACGTCCAATGCTTTACAACCTTTTGATATTTTTCGTAAAAAAGTACGGTATATGAAATTATATGTCTGTAGGAACGAGCTATCATTTGCTGACAAAAATGCGATCCAGTGTGTGTTCATCTCATGATAAATAATCAAAATAGCCTGAATTAAAAAAAGCAAATTCGATATCGAATTTGCTCTGACAAGCGATCCATGTCTATGATTAAATGTGCCGGTTTACAATCTCTAAAAGACGTTCAGCTCTTTCGGATGGTACAGCTTCAGACAACCTCGCTCCAGCTATCATAGGCGCCCATTGAAATACGTCCTCTTTTACCAAATGACTCTTCTCACAATAAAGACGCAAATACATTTCTGCTAATTCTACCGAAAACTGAGAATACAAAAGAAATGTACGATAAACATCTGCACGGATATCACCTGAACTTGCATCTACCCAATCGATAATCTTCACGCCATGGTCAGTCAGAATTAAATTAAACAGATGAAAATCTCCGTGACACAGCTTCTTCTCAAATGACATCGCATTTAATCTATGGACTAGAGCGGATTTCTGATTGTTGTTCATCATATGTGCTGTCTCAATTTGACGGGTTAATTTATCAGACATCGTTTCCAGAGAATGAGCAACAAGTTGATGAATCCTTCTTTGAATGTCAACGGAGATTTCCATGTATTCTTCGGCGTGACCCCTATTATCCATTAGAGTGTCCCCAAGTGTTCTTCCTTTAATATGCTCCATAATGATGGCTTGGTGACCATCTATTTTCGTAACATCCAAGATTTTAGGTACAGGAAGCCCAAGCGAATGGACATATTGTTGCTTGAAGGCTTCGTTCGAAGACTCGGTATCAGGCAGATTAGCATGAAAGACTTTCACGACCTTATCATCCCAAAGATAGATCTCAGCCGTGTTCCCACTAGCGATCGGTGTGCCTAACTTCATCGGGACTCTCCTCTCTTATACTCATAATACAATCAAAGTCTTTAATCATTAGATGTTCGAGACAACTCCTTACGATAAGCTCTTGTTCCTCGCTCAATCCTAATTATTCATACCATGCTCTTTCAGGTCGATCATGAGGATAGCCCTTTTCTGCTCTGTATTTCTTTCTTTCATTCGTGAAATCAAACCATTGTTTCTTACTGTTTCGGTCATTAGCATAGTGAACGACACAACGAATTTGATCTTCCACACATCCGTCAGTCCAAACACCTAATTGTCTTTCCAATCTGTCGAATAAGGTAGCGGCGTTTTGGGATTGGATTTCGTTTAAAGAATAGATTTTTAACACATTCACAACTTTGTCAGCAAGCTTATAGCCAATAGAGGGAACAGTTTGAAACTCAGCCAGGCCTTTAAGAGATTTGGCTCTTTCTGTTGAACTATGAAATAACTTCGCTAACTGATCGATCTCTTGAAGATGTACCTCACTTTGTTTCACGTTATTTCTCCTGAGATTCGTTCTTTCGAATTCTGTTAACGGTAACTTAGGATTGCAACTCATCACGGCACCCCTTTTAAAGGTTCACTTCTTCATGTACTTTCATTGCGCATTCATTACTTGTTTTCGATTCCAATCAAGCCAACAACACCTTCACAAAACAGCGACTTAGATCTGGAAAGTTCGATTGCTCATCGCGATCTCTTCTTTTTCCACAACACGATCTCCTTAGCTACCTCTTCTGGATGATCCCAGTGAATATTATGTTTTGTATTTTTAATGCCTATCGTTTCGATGGTTTCGATATCTTCCCTTATCGCCTTTAACCCTCTCATTCTAGATGAGTCTTTGAGAGGAAGAGTCGCATGAAATAAAAGAACGGGACACCTTACGTATTGATGAGTCGTGGAGCATGGATACTCGTAAAAAGCTTTTATGATGGCTAGCAAGCTGAAGGGGTCCGCTTTTAAAACATAGCCCTCCTCACTTTTTTTGAAGTTCGAACGAACGATTCCATCAAGCTTTTCATCCCATGCTCTAGTCGTATAGCTCTGATAGGTTTTGATCACTTCTTCCCATGAGCTGTATGTCGAGCCATCGATGTATCCCTTCCACCCGATCAGCGCCTTTTCCTTTGTCATTCCCTCAACAAATTCCGGAAACGTATATCCTCCGTCGATTAGGATGACGCCCTGTACCTCTTTTGGAACTAGCTTCGCTATATGTAAAGCAAGATCTGCTCCCCAGGAGTGACCCATTATGTAGAACGGGCGATCTGTCAACGAACGAATAACGGATTGGATTCGTTCTGCTAATCTCGTAAAAGTATACTGTTGCTCAGATCGGAGTGGTTGCGTTTCACCATGCCCAGGAAGATCCAACATCATGATATGGAAATGAGATTTCAAAATTGAGCTTAACTCCAAAAAACTCTTTGAATCCCCTGTCATCCCGTGAAGACATATGAGTGGAGGTAGGCTTTGATTCCCAAATTCATGATAGGTAACATGACCGACTTCTTTCAATTTTTTCATTCGATGACCTCCACTAAATTCATCTCTTATTAAGTTAATCTTTCGCTAACCACATCGCTTTGATTTCATGAACAACACTCAGTGGATTATCCCAATGCAACATGTGAGTTGTACCTGGCACTTCATTCACTGTAGCTCCCGTTTCTTCTTTAAAAATATCCGCTGTCAACTTCCGCTGCTTATTCATGTGAGCTGGCAATGTTGCGCGTAACAATAAGATGCCAGATGGTAAATCCTCATAAATATCAGCTGTCTCATGTTTGTGCATCGCCTTCACAATGTGACCAGCTGTCTCGCCCCTCGCATGCCAATAGAATTTATTATCTTTTTCCAAGGCAAGATCCTCAGCCGCAATATTTAACAGCGGAGTGCGATTTGAAACCGCACCATAAGCGGCGACGTCCAGAAACTCTTCCCAAGTTTCCACGTATTCTTCAAAGTCTTTCTCATAGTAAGCGACTTCTTCTTCCATTGACTGCTGTCCTAACCGTTTCGTTTGATAGCCTCCATCAATCAGGATGCTGCCGAGAACGCGATCTGAATGTTCTTTTACATAATAAAGGGCAACAAAGCTTCCCCAAGAATGTGAAAGAAAATAAAACTGATCGATTTCTAGATAAGTGATCAAGTGATTTAACCACTTCACCATCGAAGGCATTTCGTATTGGAGTGCTTGATCAAATGGCGGAGTTTTCCCATGTCCTGGCGCATCGATCGAAATAATTCTGAAATCGTCCTGCAATTGTTCTGCAACTTCGATGAAACTGAGGCTTGTGCTCCCCAATCCATGCAAACAAACGATAACAGGCCGTCCTTTTTCACCCCATTCTGTAAGGTGAACGTTAAATTCTCCAGTTCTAACAAAGTATCGTTCCAAGAATAGCCTCTCCCGTCTTTCCATTTGCTCTTAACTTCTGAAAGGTTGAATTTCTACTACATCTATTCCAATTATTTCAAATCAATCAATCGAACTCAATCAATTTTTTTCTTCATCAACGTATTCTATACTGAGAACGATTGCTTTTGACACAAAAGGCGCTTTACCTGTGAGTGGTAAGCGCCTTTACAAATTAAATTGAATTGGAGTGGGTTTTTATAAGTACATGTAACAAACAAAAAACGATAAAATGCAAAGAACGATGATAGGAAATGTAGCCTTAAACGAATCCTTCGCACGGACATGCGTCATGATACCGCCTATTCCTGTTAATCCTAATAGGAGTGCTCCTGCAATAGCCCAACCAGTCAACCAGAAGCCCACGACCAATAGCGCTGCTCCGATCAACTCAACGATTCCAGTTACTACCCGAAACCACTGAGGTAATCGAAAGTGATCAAACCCCTCAATTTGCATTTTGGATCCTGCAACTTTCCCCATTCCTGCCATCACAAACATCACAACAAGTATTCCTTGTATAATGAATGTTCCGATTTCCATATCCATCCTCCCTTTTCTCCTATTCAAGATAGCTAAGCAACTTCAATGAATGATGAATCGAACCACTCAAAATCTCTTCACCGATTTGATTATATTCAGAACTACATTCCTTCATTCACTGCCAATCACTTTGATGTTCCCGATCGTGTTGATGGTATTCCCATCGACGATAAGACCATCTCCATCATTCCCAGCATATACCTTAATTCCAGTTTCTTGTGAATATTCTAGGACCTTTCGCTTAAAGTCGTCATTCCAACGGTTATAGTGGGGTAGAAATTCAAAATCCACAAATTGTAATGAGTCCGAATCCTCATCATCTGATGTATTTGTAAAGAGCTGAAATAATTTAGTAGAATGCCCGAGTTGAACAGCTCCACCGCTTACACCTACGATGATTCCATCGTTGTTAAAGTACTCCCATAGTACCTTATCCATATTCCGATTCTTGATAGCCTTTCTAAATTCTAAGGGGTTTCCTGCGGAAAGATGAATGATGTCACACTGCATTAATTCCTTAATTTTCGAAGGGTTGAATTCAGAATATAGGTCAAAAAACAATATATTTTTTACACCGTATTCACGGTAATATTGGACTTTAGTATTAAAATACTTCTTATGTATGTCTTCTGTAGAAGGTAGATAACCAACCTTAATCTGACTTGTTTCCAGTCCAGCAAACAGGAATTCATCCAACCGTCGATTACCAGGCGACTCCACAACTTGATCACTATAAAAAATCAGCTTCCCACCCATATCATTCACCTCAATGTGTTTACATCCACTCTTTTCCGTGTTCGCGAATGAATTTAATTTCAATTTGATAATGCTCAAGGTGTCCTTCATCAATCATATTTTGAAAAGCCTTGTCACCTTCACTAGCTTTTCTTATCATATAGTCACATAACCCTTCTAATCGTAGTACTACCATCTCTAAATAATCTTCTTGCATTCCATCCACACCGTAGGCTTCAAAAAACATGTGAACCCTTTGTTTGATACGAGCAGCATCTTTTGATGAATCATAATAAACGGCTTTACCTGTTTCAGTGTGATAAAGCCTGCTCAACGGAATGCACGTATAAAGCGTGTATGCGATGTCC
Organism: uncultured Bacillaceae bacterium; assembly: GCA_963739655.1. Lineage (GTDB taxonomy): Bacteria > Bacillota > Bacilli > Bacillales > Guptibacillaceae > Guptibacillus. Next base: position 244,581 of record CAVUAW010000023.1, read on the forward strand.
CAAAGTCTTGGACCAGGTGCAGCAACATCAAAATCAATGATACCTACTGGTTTTTTATGATCAAAAATAATGTTATATATGGCAAAATCATTATGGCATAGCACCTCATATGGTTTAGGGGTGTGATCGATCGCTGGCCAGTTATCATATGAAAAATCACTGACAGCATCATGATAATGACGAAGTATCTTCGCTATTACTTTTAGAACATCGGTAGACCACATGTATGATTTTAAAGGATAATTGCCAGCTTCTCCTTCAATAAAAGATAAGACTTCTCTCCCTTTTTCATCGACCCCTAAAAATTTAGGGGCATAATTGAATCCTTTCTTTTCCAAATGGTTCAATAGCTTGTGAATTTTGGGGCTCTCTGCCTTTAATTCCCGTCGAACAGTATTTCCTGATCGATATACGCTTGAGACATTACCACCTGTTAACAATTCTTCGTGTTCGTAGTTTGTCATCTAACAATCCCCTTCCGTTATTAGAAAACTAGATTTCGGGGTACTAAGATGTGATTAATAGAGATGTAAAATTTCCTTAAAACACAAAAAAAGCAGATACAAAGGTATCTACTTGTGTCAGGAGATATTCACACACTAAGCGTCCCTTGCTAATGATTAAAAATAGACATACTTCACCCGTAAAAATTACAGATTAATATTCTATTCAGTTTGCTAATCATTACAAGGTTGTCCACATGGTGAGTTGAATTCCCCTTTCAATTACATCTCTATTAAAAAGTTTACAGGAAATTTTTTCATTAATCAAACAAAATATTGAAATATGAGAGTGATTGTTAATGTACATAGTCTTGATAACTGCTTTTAACAATACAATTAATTTTTAAGGTACTGTTACCTCATGGATCAATACTTTAAAACTTGTACTTGATCATTCATTATTATTTAACCAGTCTTCTATTGTTGGTACCTCTTCTAAATAATCGTTGATCTCATGTAATGTTTCAAATACTTGAGCACTTCCCAGCTGCTGTTCTTCTTCATCCGTACTCTCAATCCCTAAAGATCGCTTTAAATTGTATTCCAACCAACCTAATTTACCTGAAAAACCAGTCGCCAACACCTTTTTCCAATCTGCTTGTTGTGGTCCGCACTTCTTTTTATACCCATTAACAAAAGCAAAGAACCTCTCCTTATCACTCGTTCCATTCTCAGTTTTCGACCAATAGATTGCTGTCTCAAGAAGGTCTTGCATAGGATTGATATAGCCAGCTGATTCCCAATCAATTAAAACCGGACTTTCTTTGTTCCACAAAACATTTTTTGAATCCAAATCTCTGTGACTAATCACGGCATTTGATGCAAGCAACTTTGCTGCCTTATGCGTCACTACGTCCAAATCATAAAGCTTTTGAAGGTTAGTTTGCAGTAGATTCGCCCAAGCTGAATTTTCTTCTTGCCCCTTTTGTAAATAATCAGTCCAGTCAGTTAGTGGTTCATTATCTTCACGTTCATAAATGATACCTAGCTCTGAAAAATCAGTCATATGGATGTCGGCAAGGATCTTCCCTATTTTTTCGCAATGGCTACTCGTAATGTCATTTGCTTTAAGACTTTTACCTTCTAACCAATCGTAAACAAGAAAGTATTGTCCATCTATTTGTTGAATGAAAGTATCATTCAGTCTCTTTGCTGGCAGAGCAGGTATGTGATGGTTTGATACAAAATTGGCAATGCGCTCTGAATTGATAAAGTTTTGCATTGCGGAAGGTCTATACATGATTTGAGGATTTAACCATTTAATAGCATACTTCCCTTTCGAAGTCTCAATCGCATACATACTATGCAAAAGCCCACCAAGAATAGTTTCAGGCAGCTCTAGCATCTCACCAAGTTGGCAAATTTCACACACTCTTTTTAAATTGTCTTGTATATGACTCAATATTGACCTCCCTCTGTGCAACAACTCGTTACATTCAGCACTCCTCCAAAGGCGCTTCATTTATGTTTCCATTATTTCACGAACAACCTTAAGGGCTAATTAAGAAGAAGGGAATCCAGTTGTTCCATTCTCATTCCAGCCTTAACAATTCTGACTACCTTTTCCATCCCAATTATTTCAAAATGATTCGTATCAGTCACACGACTATTTCATAAAAAAGAGCTAATCTAATTTTAAAGATTAGCTCCTTGATCATTAAAAAGAAATTAAACATTTGACCAATGTGAACTGAAATATAGGCAGCGTCTGTAAAATTCAGACCATTAGCGAACCACGAAAACCCCTGGCAGCATAATAGGATTCTGCTCCATTGTGATACACAAAGACATGACCGAAGCGATAATCGCAAAAAAGTGCCCCGCCGAGATCTCTAATGTCATTTGGCGTTTGCACCCAACTCGACGTTTTCATATCGAAATTTTCAAGTTTCTGTAACGCTCGATATTGCTCTTCCGTCAAAAGTTCTATTCCCATGGAAGTTGCCATATCAATAGCGGTATTTTCAGGTTTATATTTTTTTCTTGACTCTAGCGCTTCACGGTCGTAACAAACACTTCTCCGACCTTTAGGACTTTCCTTTGAACAATCACTAAACATGTATTCGTCTTTCTTTTTATCATAATCAACAACATCCGGTTCTCCACCCGTTCGTTCCATTTCATGGAGTGACCAGAGTTTGTCAGGATGAGCATCCAGCTTTGCTTGGATCACAGCCCATTCTAAATCCTTATGGCGGTTCATGTGTTTCTCAAAGCGAACTTTCAATACACTTATTAATTCTTCACTTTGTTCAACTGACAACTCTTTTTTATTGCTACTTGTACTACTCTTTGGCATATTAGTGCCCCCCTCATTGTTTTTACTCATAGTGGATTAACTATAGAAATCTCAGCATTAATTACCCTGTCCACTTATAATGAAGAATTCATTATACTAGTTACTTTCTATTTAAAAGCTAAAATACCCTTTCCTTGCTTCCTCATTTTCACCTGGAAGTCACCTCATTAACGATCCTGCACTTGTCCAACAACAAAAACACACCCGTGATTCGGATGTGTTTTCATATGATCATTATTCCTGTGAGATTTCGAGTTACTTACAACCTGGTCCCTGCTGACTAGATCCTGTCGTTCCTTCAAGAACATTTCCGCCAGTCGATTCGATGATTTCATCTGTGACTGTATTGGAAATCGTATTTGCAATGAGTTGAAGTAAGTCGTTCACATCTGACTGTGAACGCTTGAATTCCTGAACAACTGGAATTTCATCAAGTTGCTGCATAAGCTTGTCAATCCGCTCATCTTTCTCTTTCAAAGCTTCATGCTTTGAATAGTGTTGTAAATTAACCGCTTCTTTCTGTTCTAATTTAATGCGAGCAATCAGGCTCTGTACTTTCTTGTTTTCGTTAATCTTTTCTTCAGCACGTTTGAAGAAATCGACTTCTTCTGTTTCTGAAACTAGCTTTGCAAGATCTTTTGCTTTTGCAATAACTTCCATTCTTGATTTCATTACGCATTCACCTCAGCCGTTTTTTCAATGTATTCTCCATCAAGCGACCACGTTTTTGCTTTCGTGATTTTCACCTGCACCAGTTGCCCAATTAAGGATTTAGGCCCTCTAAAGTTAACAACCTTATTCTTGCTTGTATAGCCTGAAAGGACGTCAGCATTCTTCTTGCTTTCCCCTTCAACGAGAACTTCTACTGTTTCCCCTTCAAAGACTGCGTTATTTTTTGCAGCCAATTCATTCACAAGTGCGTTCAAACGTTGAAGTCTCTCTTTCTTTACTTCCATTGGTACGTTATCCTGCATTTTCGCAGCCGGTGTGCCATCACGTTGGGAGTAAATGAAGGTATAAGCACTATCATACTCGACTTCTTTAACTAGTTGAATCGTTTCTTCAAACTGCTCATCCGTTTCATTCGGGAAACCTACGATGATGTCAGTTGTGAAGGTTGCGTTAGGCATCACTTTCTTAATCTTTCCAACTAGCTCTAAATACGTTTCACGCGTATAGCGACGGTTCATCAATTTCAAAACCTCATTGCTTCCACTTTGAACAGGAAGATGGATATGATCGACCAAGTTACCACCCTGACCAAGCACTTCTACAAGACGATCATCGAAGTCTCTTGGATGACTTGTTGTGAAACGAACTCTAGGAATATCAATCTTATGAATCTCATTCATCAAGTCGCCAAGACCATAGTTCATGCCTTCTAAATCTTTGCCGTAGGCGTTTACATTCTGTCCGAGCAGCGTGACCTCTTTGTAGCCTTTTGCGGCTAAATGGCGCACTTCCTGTATGATGTCTTCAGGAAGACGACTTCTTTCTTTCCCTCTTGTATAAGGAACGATGCAATATGTACAGAACTTATCACACCCGTACATGATGTTGACCCAGGCTTTGATTTCACCTTTTCTCGTTCTTGGAAGGTTCTCGATAATGTCGCCTTCTTTAGACCACACTTCCATGACCATTTCTTTACCGAAAACAGCCTGCTCCATTAATTCTGGAAGACGATGTATGTTATGTGTTCCAAAAATCAAATCTACAAACTGATGCTTTTGCATGATGCGATTTACAACAGATTCTTCCTGTGACATACATCCACAAACACCGATGATCAAATCGGGATTTTCCATTTTCAACGGTTTTAAGTGGCCGAGCTCACCAAACACTTTGTTTTCCGCATTTTCACGGATCGCACACGTGTTTAGAAGAACCACATCCGCTTCAGTGACCTCCGTGGTAGCTTCGAATCCCATTTCTTCAAAGATCCCTGCCATCACTTCCGTATCGTGTTCATTCATTTGGCATCCGTAAGTACGAATGAGAAACTTCTTATCTTTTCCTAAGTTTTTAATATTCTCTGGAATTTCAAAATCGTAATGAACATTCACATTTTCTTTTCCGCGTCGCTTGGCATCTTTTAGGTTAGGTGCCTGATACGTTGTTTGAAAATACTTCGCGAAATCTTCTGTCGTCTTCTCTGTCTTCTTCACATTGATTTGCGAATCCAGCCGCTGCTGTTCGTTCATGTCGTTCGACTCCTTTCAAATTAAAAGGATGACCCTGCTATGAAAAAGAGCACAATGCTCCTAAACTTAGAAAACCCTGACTTCTCAAAATCACTTCTAAAAAAGCCTTCGTTTTATCCGTTATCCTTTATCGTCAAATAAAAAATGTATTACTAAAGCACATTCCTATATTATAAGGGTTTCAGACTATTTAATCAATGAATCATGAAAAGCGGAAGCCTCCGTTTAGACACGGCAGGCACTGGAGCCTTTCAAAATGAACACGATCTTTGTGTTCAGGTTGAAAGGTGAAGTGACCGAGTGTCTGGAGGCTGCAGCTGGATCTCACGAAAAGCAGAAGTGGGCGGTTAGACTCGGCAGGCACTGGAAGCCTCAAATTTGAACACGCTCTTTGTGTTCGAATTTGAGGCTGAAGTGACCGAGAGTCTGCCCACTGCAGCTGGATCTCATGAAAAGCGGAAGCCTCCGTTTAGACACGGCAGGCACTGGAGCCTTTCAAAATGAACACGATCTTTGTGTTCAGGTTGAAAGGTGAAGTGACCGAGTGTCTGGAGGCTGCAGCTGGATCTCACGAAAAGCGGAAGTGGGCTGTAAGACTCGACAAGCACTGGAAGCCTCCAAATTGAACACGCTCTTTGTGTTCGAGTTGGAGGCTGAAGTGACCGAGAGTCTGCCCACTGCAGCTGGATCATGAAAAGTGGAGACGAGCGCTTAGAAACGGAGATATTGGAGCTCTTGAACTGGAACACGCTTTTTGTGTTCCTGTGAAAGAGTGAAATATCGTAGTTTCTGCGAGTCGCAGCACAAAAAAAGAGGGGGTTCATCCCCCTCTCGTCTTCTTACAAAATACCAAGTTCTTTCGCTGACTTTTCAAAAGCATCTAGCGCTTCTTGAAGGTCTTCTTTGGAATGCTGAGCGGTTACGATCGTACGAACGCGTCCTTTACCTTTGGCAACGGTTGGGAACGCGATTCCTTGAGCGAATACGCCGTTTTCAAAAAGTTTATCAGAGAATTTATGCGTAAGAGCTTCATCTCCAATGATTACTGGAGTTACTGGAGTTTCACTAATTCCAGTATCGAACCCAAGACCCTCCAGTCCTGCTTTGAAGAATTTTGTGTTATCCCAGAGTTTTTCGATCAGTTCCGGCTCTTCTAGAAGAACATCGATCGCTGCAGAACAAGCAGCTGTGACAGCTGGTGGATGAGAAGTACTGAATAGGAACGGACGACCTTTGTGAATCAAGTAGTCCCGAAGAGTTTTCGTACTCGCAACGTATCCACCTAGAACACCGATTGCTTTACTCAGTGTACCCACTTGAATGTGAACACGTCCGTTAAGTCCCAAGTGATCAACTGTTCCGCGGCCATTCTCACCAAGAACACCACTCGCATGAGCGTCATCCACCATCACAAGCGCATCATACTTCTCACAAAGTTCTACGATTTCAGTTAGAGGCGCAATATTTCCGTCCATTGAGAAAACGCCATCCGTTACAACAAGACGCTTGCGGTAATCTTGTGTTTCTTGAAGAGCCTTCTCCAAGTCTTCCATATCCGTATGCTTGTAAATACGACGTCCCGCTTTTGTTAAGCGAATGCCATCGATGATCGAAGCATGGTTTAATTCATCAGAAATAACAACATCTTCTTTAGTAAGAATAGCTGAAAGAACTGCCTGGTTCGTTGCAAAACCTGATTGAAGCACAAGAGCAGCTTCGGTGTGTTTGAACTCAGCAAGCTTTTCTTCAAACTGTTCATGCATGGACAGCGTTCCGGCGATTGTTCGAACGGATCCTGTACCGGCACCGTATTTCTCAACCGCTTCAATCGCAGCTTGCTTCATTTTCGGATGATCCGTGAGTCCAAGATAATTGTTAGAAGAAAGCTGAATGACGTTTTTCCCTTTGATAGTCACGCGAGATCCTTGTGCAGACTCAAGTGGAATGAGGTTACGGAAAACGCCCTCTTCCTGCATCTGATCAAGCTCTTCTTGAAGATATTCAAAACCTTTCATTGATCGGCCTCCTCATTATTATGTAATGGCTCAAGTCGAGCCTTATGGATGTAATACTACCTTACCACATTTACCTTCAATCATTAATTCGAAGCCCTTTTCAAAGTCTTCAAGCGGGAAATGATGCGTGATCATCGGCTCAACATCGACCTGTCCTGATTGTAGGAGACCGGAAACCTGACGCCACGTTTCAAACATTTTCCTTCCCGTTATTCCTTGTACTGTGATTCCTTTGAATACGATGTCGTTCGTCACATCAATTTCAACCGGACGGACAGGTAGACTTAGAATTGATACTCTACCCCCATTCGTTACCATTTTAAAGCCTTGATTCATTGCAATAGGATGACCTGACATTTCACAAACCACATCAACCCCATGACCATTCGTAAGCTCATTCACCACTTGAAGTGGATCTTCATTCCGTGAATTGATGACAGTTGTTGCTCCCATTTCTTTCGCAAGATCCAAGCGGTAATCGTTTAGATCAAGGGCAATCACCTGCGAAGCTCCTGCTGCTTTTGCAACGCCGACAGCCATGATGCCAATCGGTCCACAACCGATAATGGCAACGGTTTTTCCAGCTACATCACCAGCGAGTACGGTATGGACCGCATTGCCCATTGGCTCTTGAACGGAAGCCACATCAAAGGACAAAGATTCTGGATTTTTCCATATATTTTGTGATGGAAGTGAAACATATTCTGCAAAACAACCGTCAGTATCGACACCGATAATTTTAGTATTTTCACAAATATGAAACTTACCCGTCAAACACTGGGGACATTGATTACAGACGATGTGTGTTTCAGCTGACACATGGTCTCCAATTTCAAGGTTCGTTACGTTCTTTCCTTTTTCTACGACTACACCCGCGAACTCATGGCCAAACACGTATGGCGGTTTCACGCGACTCTGAGACCATTCATCCCACGTATAAATATGTACATCTGTTCCGCATATAGATGTTGCTTTAACTTGAATCAATACATCATTATCATTAACTTGTGGAATATCCACCGTCTGTAACTGAGCGCCTTTTCCACGTTCATGCTTCACGACCGCTTTCATTTTTCCTTCCACAGCGTACACCTCACTTTTATAAAACCTTCTAAAAACACTGTAACCACAACTATATTATCACTTTTTAAATATCACGTAAAGCGATTGTGTCCTCTCTGCGCGGACAGTTATAGTTTTATTAATGGAATGGTCAATAGAACTAATTCCTCATAAAAAAGACCCTTCAGCATCAGAAGGGTCTTTACTATGATTTACATAAACTCCGCCATTAATTCTGTGAATTTTTCTTCAGGTAGTGTCAAATCCTGCTTCGATAGCGCTTCATCACTATAGCCTCGAACTGACTCTTGATAAGAAGGTCGCGTTGGATTGTGATAGATCAGACCTTTCACAAGCCCTTCATGCTCCATTAATGTTTGCATCGCCATCATTCGATTTGTCGGGTCATACCCTTCAATATCATTTAAACTAATGAGATTTTGTTTAAACCAGTCGTACGTGTTCACCTTATTAAATGTTACGCATGGACTAAATACGTTGATTAATGAAAACCCTTTGTGCTGGATCCCCTGTTCAATGATTGCAACAAGATCCTTCAGATCTGTCGAAAAGCTTTGGGCGAGAAAGCCACACCCACTCGATAGCGCAAGCTCCATGATCGAGAGTGAGGATTCAATCGACCCAGAAGGTGTACTTTTCGTTTTAAACCCTTCCGCACTGGTTGGAGAAGTTTGTCCTTTTGTGAGTCCGTATATTTGGTTGTCCATGACGATATACGTTATATCAACATTTCGCCTCATCGCATGAATCGTATGCCCCATCCCAATCGCAAATCCATCACCGTCACCACCTGAAGCGATAACTGTTAAGTCTCTGTTCGCCATCTTCACTCCCTGTGCAATCGGGAGTGAGCGACCGTGAATGCCGTGAAAGCCATAAGCATTAATGTAGCCGCTTATTCGGCCTGAACAGCCAATTCCTGAGACAACAGCAAGATCATCCGGTTCTAGACCTACATTTGCCGCTGCACGCTGGATGGCTGCTTGAACGGAGAAATCACCGCAACCTGGACACCAGTTTGGTTTTACTTGATTACGAAAATCTTTAAATGTGGCCATTCGCTAACAGCTCCTTGCATTGTTGATGGATATCACCTGGCAAGAACGGGTTCCCGTCATATTTCAATAGACTTTCAATTTTGTGTCCATTCCCTGCATTCATTTTCACAAGACTCGCAAGCTGACCAGTCGCATTGTGTTCCACAACGATCACTTTCTTTGCTGCGTCAAGCATCGGAAGCAAATCCTCCGTTGGGAAGGGATGAACAAGACGAATTTGAGCATGGTTAACTTTCAACCCATCTTTTTCAAGCCGCGGAATTACTTCTTCAATACTTCCTCTCGTTGAATTAAAACCAATCAACAGTAGATCTGCCTCTTTATGTTTATCCGCCTTGTAAATCGGAACAGGGAATGCAAGATTATTAATTTTACGCAATCGTTTCTCCATCTGATCCTTGCGATTTTGCGGGACTTCAGAAGGTTTTCCTGTCTCATCATGTTCCACACCCGTCACATGAAAGATGCCATTTTTGGTACCTGGAACAACGCGATTCGAGACACCATCCTCGGTCACTTCAAACCGCTTGAAGTAGGATTTATCTTCTCTTTCCGCTATCTCCTGATCGTTCAGCTTCCCTCTTCTAATCTTAATTTTGTGATAATCAAGAGGTTCAACAGTCTGCTTACCAAGTGAAAGCTGAAGATCCGACAGCAAAATAACGGGGCACTGATATTCTTCAGCTAGATTGAATGCTTCGATCGCATCATAGAAAGCTTCCTCAACTGTACTTGGCGCGATGACGATTTTCGGAATCTCCCCATGCGTTCCGTAGATCATCGCTAGTAGGTCAGATTGTTCCTGCTTCGTTGGAAGCCCTGTACTCGGTCCACCCCTCTGCGTATCAATGATGACGAGAGGTGTTTCTGTTATCCCTGATAAACCGATGGATTCCATCATTAGAGATAACCCCGGTCCTGCGGATGCTGTTAAGGTTCTTACCCCTGCGTAGTTAGAGCCGATCGCCATTGTCGCTGCTGCGATTTCATCCTCTGTCTGAATCACGGTACCTCCAAACTCAGGAAGCTTCTTAATCAAGTACTCCATTATTTCAGAAGCAGGTGTAATCGGATAGGCTGCCATTAATCTCGCCCCTCCAGCCAGAGCTCCCAGGGCTATAGCATCGTTTCCAATCATAAACATGCGATTTTTCCCATCAGCTTTTTTGAGAGATAAAGTTTGAACAGAGTCTCCTACGGATTGAACGTATGCATCTGCTCCACGCTGAATCGCTTCCATATTACTGTTAACGACCTTCTCTCCTTTACGTCCAAAAATCTCTTCCACCACAGCCTGATAGGTCGTCGTATCGATGCCAAGCGCAGCGCTTGTCGCACCGATGGCCACCATGTTCTTCATAAGGGAAGTTCCGAGTTCAGTGGCGATTTCTGTAAAAGGAATGATGACAAGCGTTGCCTTACAATTCTCAGGTTTCACTGGCTTAAACTTCGCATCACCGATAATGATGCCACCACTATGAAGCTCATGAGCATTCACATCAATCGTTTCCTGATCAAAAGCAATCAACATATCAAGGTCATCAGAAACAGCACGAACTTCCTTCGTACTAACACGGATCTTATTATTCGTATGCCCGCCTTTAATACGGGACGAAAAATGCCGGTAGCCGTATAAATAATACCCCATTCGATTTAAAGCAATGGCAAAAATCTCTCCTGTACTGTCAATCCCTTCTCCCTGCTGTCCTCCAACTTTCCATGAAAGTTGTTCGATCATAACGTCCCACCCTTTCTAATCTAGTACCAACCGCTTGCTTATATTACTAGTTCGAAATAGGATTATGATTCCCTGCTCATTGAACACACAATTACTAAATTCATCCTTAATGAGGGATGCGTGCAATCAGATTTTCACCTAAAAATCCTTTCACCTGATCATGATTATAATATCGAAGAAGTTCCTCAATCAGTCTTGGATAATCATGATAGCTTTCGAGTCCTGCTGGAACCTGATCGATCCCATCAAAATCACTACCCAGCCCAATGTTCTTTGCACCACCGAGGCTGCATAAGTGCTCGATGTGATGAATGATATCTGTCACGCTTGCATTACGATCATTGCGGAGAAATTTTGGCACAAAAGTAACACCAATGAAGGAATCTTTCTCAATTAATGCGGTTAGTTGTTGATTATCCAAGTTCCTCGGATGGGTGCAGATCGCTTTTGCGTTGGAGTGAGAAGCCATCACATAACGCCCCTGATCGACTACATCCCAGAAAGCACGTACTGATAGATGGGAGACATCTGTCCAAATTCGATGGTGATTATGTAAGTCTACGACACTTCTGCCAAAATCGGTTAAACCGGCTCCTCTACCTTCTAGAATGCCATCGGCTGTTGCATTACCATAATTCCATGTGAGACCTACTGATCTTACACCAAGGCGTATGAGTGTTTTAAGTCTATTCGCTTCTCTTCCAATAGCATCGCAGCCCTCTAGCGTTAACATCGCACCAATCTTCCCATCAGGAAGACTCTCTGCTTCTTTCTTCGAATAGACTGGTATCATTTCGTCGTATGGCTTTATGATCTTCTCGTGGAAAATATCCACCATTTCTAAAGCGCAATCAAATTTGGCAGCATCTGGGACACTTTCAGGAACATAGATTGCAAACAATTGCAGCTTTGCTCCTGCCCTTCTCATTTTTTCAAGATTTGTATGTAGTCCTTCTCCGTTCTCAAATGAAAGGGATGGGTCAAGCCACATTTTGCATAATACGTCACAGTGTGCATCAACGATCTTCATCGTTAGCCTCCTCTAGTAGTTATCCAATCCAATCAACGTGTAGATTGGGTCACATGATATGAAAGTATAAAAAACCTGTTTGTAAACACAAACAGGTTTTTCCGACGGAACTATTTAGCGAGGCTCTACAATTAGCTTAATTGCGGTACGCTCTTCACCATCAATTAAAATATCGGTGAAAGCAGGGATACAAATGAGGTCAACGCCACTGGGTGCTACAAACCCTCTTGCGATGGCTACTGCCTTCACAGCTTGATTCAGTGCACCTGCTCCAATCGCTTGAATCTCAGCATTACCGCGTTCCCGAAGGACGCCTGCAAGTGCACCAGCTACAGAATTAGGATTGGATTTTGCTGAAACTTTTAATATATCCATTTTTATAGCCCCTCCTTAATTTGATCATCCATTACCACTCTAGACTATATTCCTTGTAAGAAGCTTGTATTCCTGCTGTGTCCGCCGTTTTTTCAAAACATTCAAAACTTAATCATAGAATGGATGGTCGTCATTAATTGCGATCCGTTCAATCTTAGTTGCTTTTCCAGTTTTTGGATCCAATGTTAAAAAGACCCCACTAAGTTGTTCCCGACCTTTCGTCACTTCAAACCTAACAGGCATTGTCGTTAGGAACTTCTTGATCACAGCTTCTCGTTCCATCCCAAGAATACCATCATAAGGACCCGTCATCCCTGCATCTGTCATATATGCCGTTCCACCTGGTAAAATGCGCTCATCCGCTGTCTGAACGTGCGTATGCGTACCAACGACGGCCGTGACTCTTCCATCCAGATACCAGCCCATCGCCTGCTTTTCACTTGTTGTTTCTGCATGAAAATCTACGAAAATAACAGGCGTGCGTTCTCTCATCTCATCGACAAGCTCATCTGCTTTTTTAAATGGGTCATCGATCGCCGGAAGAAACGTTCGGCCTTGAAGGTTAATGACGCCTACTTCAACACCGTTGATGTTTACGATCGTTGATCCATTTCCTGGCGTTCCTTCTGGAAAATTCGCAGGCCTTACAAGTTTTGGAGCACGATCAATAAATTCAAAAATTTCACGGTTGTCCCAAGTATGGTTACCCATTGTAATAACTTGGGCCCCTGACTCAAGGAAGCCTCTATAAATTTTCTCTGTAATTCCACGGCCACTTGCCGCATTCTCACCATTAACGATTGTAAAAGTAGGTTTGTACTTTTTCTTTAAGCGGGGTAAATAAGTGGAAATCATATTTCGTCCAGGAGAACCGACTACGTCTCCAATAAATAGTATATTCATCATGATGCTCCAATCTTTTATTTCATTCTTTATCAGTTTATCAAAAGAAAGTAGGTTGCGTAAGTTTCGACTGAAATTAAATGGCTGTTTTCGCAGACATTGTTGCTATAAGAGTAGGGGGTGATTTCCGCTCCAGGATGCTCGCTTTCCACGGGGCGGGCGGTGAGCCTCCTCGGCGCGCTTAGGGCGCGCCTGTGGGGTCTCACCTGTCCCGCTAATCCCGCAGGAGTCGAGCACCTTCCGCTCCAATCACCTACGAAGTGTGGCTTTTTATACAATTCTCTCATAAAAACAACAATCTTTAAGAAAAGAGCCAATTAAATAAAGCGATGCACGCGGCATCGCTTTATTTTGCATACTCAACTGCCCTTGTTTCACGGATGACCGTGACTTTAATGTGCCCAGGGTAGTCCAGTTCATTTTCAATTTTCTTAGTAATCTCTCGTGCAAGACGATAAGACGATACGTCGTCTACAAGATCAGGTTTAACCATGATCCTGATTTCTCGGCCGGCTTGAATAGCGAATGACTTCTCAACGCCTTCAAACGACTCAGAAATTTCTTCTAGCTTCTCAAGACGGCGAATGTACGTCTCAAGGGTTTCTCGACGTGCACCCGGTCGTGCAGCTGACAAGGCATCTGCTGCCGCCACGAGGGTGGAGATCACTGATGTTGCTTCCGTATCACCATGGTGAGATGCGATTGCATTAATAACAACGGGATGCTCTTTGTACTTCGTCGCTAGCTCAACGCCAATTTCTACGTGGCTACCTTCGACTTCATGGTCAATGGCTTTACCCAGGTCATGAAGGAGACCAGCACGGCGAGCAAGCTGTACGTCTTCTCCAAGCTCTGCTGCCATTAGTCCTGTTAAATAAGCAACTTCCATCGAATGCTTCAATACATTCTGTCCATAGCTCGTACGGAATTTCAAACGTCCCAGGATCTTAATGAGATCCGGGTGGAGTCCGTGAACTCCAATTTCAAATGTGGATTGTTCTCCAACTTCGCGGATGTATTCATCCACTTCCCTGCGTGATTTCTCAACCATCTCTTCAATTCGAGCAGGGTGAATTCTTCCATCCTGTACGAGTTTATCCAGGGCATTACGAGCAATTTCTCTTCGAATCGGATCAAAACCGGACAGAATAACTGCCTCAGGTGTATCATCGATTATCAAGTCAATCCCCGTTAGCGTTTCAAGAGTTCGAATGTTTCGACCTTCACGGCCAATAATCCGACCTTTCATCTCATCATTTGGCAGGTTGACAACGGAAACCGTTGTTTCTGCAACATGATCCGCAGCACAGCGCTGAATTGCAAGCGATAGAACTTCTCTCGCTTTCTTATCAGCTTCTTCTTTCGCAGAATTCTCGCGCTCTTTCACCATCTGCGCTAGCTCATGCTCAAGTTCCTGCTCACTTTCACGGAAGATGATCTGCTTCGCTTCTTCCCTCGTTAAACCGGAAATCCGCTGAAGTTCGTGTTGTTGCTCTTGAAGCAACTCCTCCACTTTGCCTTCCATCTCTTCAATTTGTCGTTGTTTTTTGGTGAGAGAGTCCTCTCTTCTTTCGAGGGAATCCTCTTTTTTATCAAGAGTCTCACTTTTACGATCAAGGACCTCTTCTTTTTGTACCAAACGATTCTCTTGTTTTTGTAACTCATTTCTGCGTTCACGAATTTCACGCTCAGCTTCAACGCGAAGATTATGATTCTCGTCCTTCGCTTCAAGCATAGCTTCCTTTTTCAAAGCTTCAGCGTCGTTTTTACCTTCTTTGATAATCCGTTGCGCTTCCATTTCTGCACTGGAGATTTTCGCTTCAGCAATCGTTTTGCGAACAAGAAATCCAACAACTGCTCCGACGACTGCAGAGACCAGCATAGTGGAGATGATGATCACTATATCCATCGAACTCACCTCCTCCTGCTATCAACTTGTTGGTTTGCTGTCATGTTAATTCTTTGTACCACTTGCAAGATTTCAATCCAGCACATGTCATCTTTTAAGAGTAAAGTATAATTTTACTAGAAAATTATAATTATACAATTAATATTGTATCTTTCAGCGTAAAGGTTGTCAAGAGAGCACATAGAGGCAAAATTCCTTCATATAGCTCATTATTGCTCTTTTTTTCGCCTTCAAATCATGTGCAATCGATCCGTTTTAAGCCGCTATGCACTACCTGAACATGGAAATCTAATCACACTTTTTACCCGAAAAAATTCCAATACTTCGCAATCAACACTATGTAGCTAGAGAAAAAGCCGGTCTGATCGACCGACTTTTCTAGCAATAAGCTTATTCTTCTTCAGGAAGAAGGGTATCTTTTCCTGATGCTGTTTCTTCTACCTGCTTATCAGCATCAAGATTGTGATGGGCACGAACGCGCCCTTCAATTTCAGCCTCGATCGCAGGATTTTCCTTCAAGAATTGCTTCGCATTCTCACGGCCCTGTCCGAGACGCTCCCCTTCGAATGAGAACCACGATCCGCTTTTCTGAACGATTTCAAGGTTAGATCCAATATCAAGGATTTCACCCTGTTTTGAAATACCTTCACCATACATAATGTCGACTTCCGCTTGTTTGAATGGCGGTGCAACTTTGTTCTTTACAACTTTAATACGTGTCTTATTACCGACCATGTCATTACCCTGTTTAAGAGTTTCGGCACGACGGACTTCTAATCTAACAGAAGAGTAGAATTTAAGCGCCCGTCCCCCTGGAGTAGTTTCTGGCATGTTCTATAGATTTTCCATTTCTATAGTGTGGACTATCTCTTCATCTCAATAATTTGAGAGCCTTGCACTTCCAGCAGCAGCCTATCTTCTGCCGTACCCTACTAAGTTAACTCTCATGAAGAGTTCTTTTCGGTAGTCTCTACACCTTCCTATTTAAAGGCTTGGCACGGTATTACCCATTAATTTGGTGGGCTTCACCGTTAGCAGCAATTAAATGCCACACCCTTAGGCAATAAGGTTCACAAGGTTTTTTAACTTGCTATCACTAGCAAGGGAAACCCATAGTAAACTCCTTAATCTTTTCTTTTACTCTATCCATCTTTTTTAACTCAATCTCATCAATAGTTAAATAATGATATCCTTCAGAGTGTAAAAATGCCTTTTTTCTACTATCACGGTCTTTCACTATTGGGAGGGAGTGAGACCATGTTCCATTTACATCTAAGCAATATTTTTTTCCTAGATAAAAATCAATTGACCATTTATCTATTCTTGTTTGCTTAAGATATGCAAGATCTAAATCAATAAGTAATATCTCAACTTTTTGCTCTATTAATGTGTCATGGTTTTTCTTTCTAACACTAACATTGAGTTCTTTTCTTCTCTTAGCAACACATGCATCTGAAACACCATACTTTTCAGCAATTTCAACATGAGATAGGTAAGGGTTTTTCAATTCTTCTAGTACTGCATCGGTTTTAGGCAAATATATCTTCCAATGCCTCTGCCTTTGCAATCCTAAAAGATTGATGATTTCACCAACCCTTCTATAATCAATGTCAATCTTTGCCCCAATTTCAGTGAGTTTTAGTTGAAAATTATTTTTGATAAAGTCTACTTGCCACGGGTCAATATTTTTAAAATTTCTATTCCCAATTTTAACTGGCATTTTTTTCTCCATTTAACTGTATTTGAGTTAAAAAGCAATTAATAGAAAGAAAAAATTAAGCAACTAATCGTTGATTTCCGAACATGACCCCAACCTTTTCTCGAATCTGGTTAATAAAGACCGCTGTTGTTTTGGATTTATTGATCGCACCAGAAAGCTTACGAAGTGCCTGAGACATCAAACGTGCTTGTAAACCAACGTGAGAATCTCCCATTTCGCCTTCGATTTCTGCTTTTGGTACAAGAGCAGCTACTGAGTCAATAACAACCATATCAACTGCGCCGCTTCGAACTAAAGCCTCTGCGATTTCAAGCGCCTGCTCCCCTGTATCAGGCTGAGATAACAGCAGTTCATCGATGTTAACACCAAGTTTTTCTGCGTAAACTGGATCAAGTGCATGTTCAGCATCAATAAATGCGGCAGTACCGCCGTTACGTTGTACTTCTGCGATGGCGTGAAGGGCAACTGTTGTTTTACCTGAAGATTCCGGTCCGTATACTTCGATCACTCGCCCTCTTGGATATCCTCCAACACCGAGCGCAATATCAAGAGCCAGTGAACCAGTGGAAATAGTAGAGACTCTTTGCTCGGCTTGTTCACCGAGCTTCATGATAGAACCTTTACCGAATTGTTTTTCTATTTGTCTTAATGCCATATCTAAGGCAGCTTTGCGATCACCCACGAATGAATTCCTCCTCGTTATTAAGCTATCACTATCATATCTCTTTTTTATCATTTTGCCAATAGAAAACCGAACATTTATTCGTCTTTTTATTTGGCGCACTTTTGGTTCATAAGAGAATTGTCGTTCATGAAGAACGATCAGCTCCCGTCTTGGAGCTGATCGCTTTATTTTATACTCTGCTTTTTTGAGGTTTAGCTGGTTCTAGATGGATTGATTTACCATCGATTCCACCAGCGCGTAACGCCTCATAAACAAACGGAGCTACGTCTTCGTGAACTTCGAAGAATGAGAACTTCTCAAAAATATCGATGCGGCCAACAGAGTCTGTATCAACGCCCGCCATCACAGATAGCTCACTAAGAAGTTTCTTCGGATGAAGGTCAATGTTACGTCCTACATTCAAGAAGAAGCGCACCATCCCGTTCTGACCGCCAGTTTCACCGAAATTATACTCGGATGGAGTGGTATTCTGTTTCTCTTGTATGGCATTTTCTAACAACGCCTGAACTAGCGTGTGAGCGTCATATTTTGAAAGAAGTAACTCTGAAGCATCACGAGCTGCTGACTCTGGTTTTTGCTTCTTCAATTGCTTTTCAACTGATTTCACAATGTTATCAAGATCAACCGTTTCATCTTGAAGTGGCTCAGCAGAGAGGTTCAACTTGATTTTTGACTCAATCGATTGCAGGAATCGCATGTCTTTTGGTGTAACAAGCGTTAGTGCAACCCCTTTATTTCCAGCACGACCCGTGCGACCAATCCGGTGAACATAGCGTTCTGGATCCTCTGGGATGTCGTAATTGATAACATGACTGACGTGTGCAACGTCAATTCCTCTTGCCGCAATGTCTGTGGCAACAAGGAAGTTAATTTGAGACTTTCTAAATAGATTCATAACTTTCGATCGCTGCTGCTGTGTTAAGTCACCATGGAGTTCCTCTGCACGATAACCGCGCTTCTTAAGTGATTCTGTAAGCTGAGAAGCTCCTTTCTTCGTTTTCGTAAAAATAATACCGAGGCGAATTTCTTCATTCTCAATTACACGGCAGAGCGTATCAAATTTATCACTTTCAAATGTACGGTAGTAAACTTGCTCTACCGTATCAGCCGTTACATCTCCTTTTGATACAGAAATCGTAAGCGGGTTTTTCAAATACTTTCCGGAAAGCTTACGGATCGGCGCAGGAATCGTCGCCGAGAAGAGCAGGGACTGACGATTGACAGGAAGCTGCTTAAAAATAAGTTCAATATCATCTATAAAGCCCATGTCGAGCATTTCATCCGCTTCATCAAGAATCGCTGTATGGACATTATCTGTTCGGAGCGTTTTCCGTTTCAAATGATCCAGCATCCGTCCTGGAGTACCAACTACGATATTCACGCCTCTTTTTAATGCACGAATCTGATGGTAAATCGGCTCACCACCATACACTGCCAATACGTTCAGGCCTTTGTATTTAGAAAGCTTCTGAAGCTCGATCGCAACTTGCATAGCAAGTTCACGAGTTGGCGTAAGGATGATCGCTTCAGGTCCTCCAATTTTCTTCACTTTTTCGATGACTGGGATACCAAAGGCGGCCGTTTTTCCTGTACCTGTCTGGGCCTGACCGATCA
Source organism: uncultured Bacillaceae bacterium (assembly GCA_963739655.1). Classification (GTDB taxonomy): domain Bacteria; phylum Bacillota; class Bacilli; order Bacillales; family Guptibacillaceae; genus Guptibacillus. The sequence continues at coordinate 263,717 of CAVUAW010000023.1, forward strand.
TATCTCTTCCTTCTAATATAGGTTCAAGTGCTTTTTCTTGAATAGGAGTCGGCTCCTTAAAACCAAGTTCAAGCACAGCTTTTCTAACTTCATTTGACAATGCAAAGTCTTCAAAATTCTTCATACGTTCGTAAATCACCTTTCTAACTTGAGTAATGTATTAAATCCATGTTTCACGGTCCGCTTTCGGATCGCATGCCGATTTCCGGCAAGATTAAGTGAAATCACTTTCTCCCCAGAAGGTGACACCACACCGATATAGACTGTACCTGGTTCTTTCCCCTCACTCGGATCAGGTCCAGCGACACCCGTGAAACTAATTCCGACATCGGTCTTGTATCTCGCCTTTACGCTTCTTGCGAGTTCAATCGCGCATTCTTCACTTACGGCACCGTAAGCTTCAAGTGTCTCGTTTGATACACCGATCTCTCGCTTGACTTCGTTAGAGTAACACACAACCCCACCATAGAAAAGTGAGGATGCTCCGGGAAGATCCGTCAATTCTTGACCGAACATTCCGCCAGTAAGGCTTTCAGCCGTTGACAGGGACCAACCGCGCTCTTTCAAAAGTGCAAATGCTTCTTTTGCTAGAGAAGTTTGATCGTATCCATAAAGAAATGAGCCAACGCGCTGTTTTATTTTCTCTTCCGTTTGATCGATTAACTTTTCAGCTTCTGCTTTTGAATCCGTTTTTGCCGTTAAGCGAAGTGTCACTTCCCAATCGCCAGCAAGTGGCGCGATGGTCGGGTTCGTTTGTTCATCAATTAAGTCTTCCAGCTCAGTCTCAAGTCTGGATTCCCCAATACCAAAGAAACGGAGCACGCGAGAGACGATTGTGTCACCCTGCTTCAGCTGACCTAGTAAGTAGGGTTCAGCATAATTTGTAAACATTGGATAAAGCTCTTTAGGTGGCCCAGGGAATAACATGTATGTTCGGTTATTGGCTGTTAAAGCCATCCCGGGTGCCATACCATTATCATTACGGAGAACGGAAGCTCCCTCCAAAACAAGCGCTTGTTTTCGATTGTTTTCTGACATTGGCGCACCAGTTTTCACATAATAAGCCTGAATTGTTTCCATCGCTTCTTCATTGTATACAAGCTTTTTGTTAAGTGTCTCAGCAATGGTCTCTTTTGTTAAATCATCTTTCGTTGGGCCAAGTCCTCCTGTGAAAATAAGCAAATCAGAACGAGACTCCGCCACTTCAATAACCTGCTTTAGCCGCTCATGATTATCTCCTACTACCGTGTGGTAAAAAACATTAATGCCTAAATCAGCCAGGCGGGTTGAAATAAATTGTGCATTTGTGTTCGCTATTTGTCCGAGTAATAACTCTGAACCTATTCCAATAATTTCAGCATTCATTTGGTACCATCCCTTCTATTAGAAGACAGTTTTCTCCCTTTTTCAATAGCCAGTTCATGACTCTTCTACATCTATTATACATTGGTTTTACCTTCAAGTATAAGAAAGCGCATCGTCGCAACAAAATATAGTAGAAATGAATGGCATAAGAAGATGAGTATTTCTGGGGTTTGAAAAGGGAACAGATTCATCTGTTCCCTTGGGAGTTTAGCGAGATTTAAGTAGTATTTCACGATTTTTGTAAAAATAATCCCATCCTGAGTACACTGTAATGATCAAGGCAGCCCACAATGAAATCGTCGCAAACGGAAAACCAACAGCTTCGAATGGCACATTTTCAATTAGAAGTGCGATGATCGCGATAATTTGAATCCAAGTTTTCAACTTTCCAAGATTGCTTGCTGCAAGGACTTCTCCCTCAGCAGAAGCCACCAGTCTTAACCCTGTTACAGCAAATTCACGACTCAAAATGACTACAACAAGCCATGCCGGTGCTCCACCGAGCTCAACGAGCGAGACAAAAGCAGAAGTCACGAGAAGCTTATCTGCAAGTGGGTCAAGGAATTTGCCAAGATTCGTGACAAGATTGTGTTTTCTTGCGATGTAACCATCGATCCAATCTGTTACAGAAGCGAAAATAAAAATCGCTGTTGCAATCAACTGTGAATTCAATAATACAGTGCCTGCGATCTCCGATTCACCTAATGGTAATGGAGCAAGAAGAAAGATGAGAAAAACAGGAATCAAAAAAATGCGGGATACTGTAATCTTATTAGGTAAATTCACGAATGTTCCTCCTAAATGTCATTTAACCTATTGTCAGTGTTCATAAAAGGTGCCCCAAACCTTCCATCCAGACCGATCAGCACCTTTACATAAACAACTCATTAAATCGTATTCTATTCTATCATTGTTTCTTTCATGCAGAAAGGAAAACTTCACCAGTGCAGAAACCGCTAGAAAAGGAGTCATCCTATAATAGATGACTCCTTTTCTTTACTCGGATTTTTTGAAATTGAATGTCACGTTCTGAACGACAGGTTCCTGTGGGATGTCGATCTTCTCACCGTTTACAAACACGTTGATGTTTGGTGAGCTACCCAGTCGTAACGATGCTGATGATTCGTTTGTTAAATCGTTCGTTGCTTCTTTGCCTTTGGTAAGGCTTTCGTAGACGTACTTCTTATCGCTTGCACCTACTAATGCAACCCAGCTACCACCAGTTGCTTCTAACTTGACCTCAAACTTGTCAGCGTTAGACACTTCGAATGTGCTGTGATCTGAATCACCCTTCACTTTCTTAATGGCAAGTTCCGGTGCTGGTTCTTCTTCAGGCTGCTTTTCTTCATCAGCAGGTTCGTCTTTCTTGTCTTCTTTCTTGTCTTCTTCCGCTTGTTGATCCGACGATTCTGCTTTCTTCTCTGAATCTGAAACTTCGTCGGAAGTAGGCGCGTTGCCACTGTTTTCATCACTTGAAATCTGTTCTTCAGCCTGGTTCGTCGTGGCAGTCGAATTTGTTTTCTCATCCCCACTCTGTACGACATACCAGATTAAAGCAGCAACACCAACGACTAACAACACGACAAGAATCGATGGAAATACAGATGACAACTTAGATGACGTCTTAGTTGGTGCTGATGGTTTCCTCATTTTCCTTGGAGGTAAATTCTCCGGCACGTCTGTCGTTGCTTTTGGAATTTCAGAAGCATACTCCTCCAACAATTCTTCTCCATGGAGGCCAACTGCTTCCGCATAGTTTTTAATGAATGCACGCGTATAAAAATTACCTGGAAGCAGTTCGTAATTTCCTTCTTCTATTGCATGAAGATAGCGTTTCTGAATCTTTGTAATGGACTGAACTTCCTCGATTGATAATCCCTTATCATTTCGAGCTTCCTTCAGACGTTGACCTAGCTCTGTCAATGAAAAACACCTACCAATTAGTTAAAGTCTAAGCTTGAAAATCCAGAAGATTGATTTTCAATTACCTGATATGTAATTTCTTGTTCCGGATCGTCTCGCAATTCAATTATATAATCAAAATCGTTCATCGTATACTCTGTTTCTTGAACAAATATATCAGGATGCTCAACAACCTTCGTTGCCGGAAGTCTCATGATATCGCGAAGTACCTGCCAGTGGCGCTCTGACGCTCTTCTTGCTGACACAATGCCATCAATTAAAAAGATGTGATCGCTATTTAATTCATCATCTGCAATTTGCGTGCGAACCGTTTGTTTCAGCATTGTTGAAGATAAAAAGACCCATCGCTTATTTGCGCAGACACTTGAAGCAACAATGGACTCTGTTTTGCCAACACGAGGCATGCCCCGGATCCCGACTAACTTATGGCCATCCTGTTTGAAGATTTCTGCTAGAAAATCAACAAGCAAGCCAAGTTCATCTCGAATGAATCGGAACGTTTTCTTATCATCTGCGTCACGCTGTATGTACCTTCCATGCCGAACAGCGAGACGATCTCGCAATTTCGGTTCTCTCATCTTTGTCACCGTTATATTATCCATCGTGTTAAGAATGGATTCGAGACGTTCGATTTGCTCAATTTCATCGACTAGAAGAAGCAACCCCCTCCTCATATCATCGACTCCATTGATCGTGATGATATTAATACCGAGCATTCCTAATAGTGAAGCGACATCTCCAAGAAGACCCGGTCTGTTTTTATGAATTTCATATTCAAGATACCATTCCTTCTTTTCCATATTCCAACTCCTTAAACCACAAATTTCCTATGTTTCTTTAATCATAAATGATTTTCAGTGAGTATAAAAGAGATGAATAGGGATTTTATATACTTTTCTCACAACATTTGATCAGTATCAATGAAAAAGAAGGGTGACAGCACCCTTCTTCGGAAGAACTTTATTTACCTTTCGTTCTGAACAAGCTTAACCATCATGTTGGCGATAGCGTGTTGTTCTTCTTGACTCGCTACATGCCACAAGTCAGCAAGCAGCTGTTCTTGATCATTTTTCGCTTTTACTCCGTCAGCCAGGTAGCCGCCGATTTGGTAAGCAACATCTGAGACAACTTCTTGTGAGAGTCCTTGCTGTTCGCTTTGACTTAAGCGGTCGTGCAAGAATCCTTTCCACGATTCAAAATTATCTAGTACAGACATCTATGTCCCTCCTTTATCAAGTCATCACCTATATGTTGTCTCGAAAGATGGGACATTATGCATTGATTTTTACTGCCAGGCACCATCGATTGAAATAATTTGACCGCTTATGTACGTTGCTTGATCAGAATCAAGAAAAGAAATGAGGGATGCGACTTCTTCAGGCTTACCCGCTCGTCCAACTGGAATTTCATCCACTAAATTTTGTTCCTCCTCACCCGTAAGTATTGCGTTCATATTGGTTTCAATATAGCCTGGAGCAACGGCATTTACACGAATACCACTTGGACCTAACTCTTTTGCTAATCCTTTCACAAATGCATTAAGACCACCTTTAACAGAAGAATACACCACTTCACAAGAGGCACCCGTTAATCCAAATACAGATGATACGACGATAATCGACCCGGACTTCTTTTGAACCATTGGTGTAACATAATGTTTTGCAAGTTTAATGGAAGAGGTTAAGTGAAGCTGAATCATCTCTTCAATCTCATCTCCAGTCATATCTGTTAACAAGCCAGTGTAACTGTTACCAGCATTAAGTACGAGCGTATCCACTTCCCCATTTACTTCATCGATCAAGGTTTTCACCCCATCTTTACTAGCTAAATTAGCCTGTACAGGTAACAGATCAGCTTCAGAATTCGTATTTTTCAGTTCCATGACTCCTTCTAAATTCTTGTAGTAATGTGCAAAAACACGGTCTCCACGGTAAAGATATTGCTTTGCAATTGCGTTTCCTATCCCTCCGCTTGCCCCCGTTATTAAAACATTTTTCACCTTGTATTCTCCTCTCTAAATAGAAAAGCCAGTTATTTGTTTTTTTCAAGTAAAAAGCACCCGAATGGGTGCTTTTATGATTTGGGAACAACCTGACACACTGTAAATGATTCTTCCGCAAAGTGTTCTTTCACAGCCTTCTCAATATCCTCTGCTGTAAGAGATTCAAGCATAGGCACTACTTCAAAGAGATCCATATCGTTAAAACGATATCGCGTAAACTGATTTGCGATAAATTCAGGTGAGTTTAATGCGCGTAAGAAACTTCCGATCTTTTTCTTACGAATTCGTTCAAGCTGTTGTTCATCAACTGACTCGCTCTTAAACGACTGAATCATTGAATAAAGTCGATCAGCCAATTCGTCAGGAGAACTTGTGTTGCTCCCTAGAATGGAGAAACCAAATTTCTCTTCTTCCGTAAAATCATATGAGAAGCTTTGATCGATTAAGCCTTCGTTATAGAGGGCTTCGTAATTCTCTGAACTCTGTCCAAACATTAAGTCGAGAGCAAGATTGATGGATAGTTCATGCTTCAGTAGATCCTCTCCCTGACGTCCTGGGTTAGGTTCTTTAAATCCGACGAGGCATTTCGCCACTTGAACAGACATCGGAAGCACCTTCTTCTTCTCCGCCACTTTTTTCGGTTCTTCATCAAAGAAACGCTCCACAGGAGGCTGATCTTGATAAGATTTTGAAGCCTGGTTTTTTTCAACAAAGGACATGATTTCATTTGGTTCTACAGCTCCGACAACAAACAAAACCATATTCGACGGATGATAGAAAGTTTCGTAACATGTATAAAGTGATTCTTTCGTAATTTTTGCGATGGATTCTACTGTTCCAGCAATGTCTATTTTCACTGGATGGTGATGGAACATGTTCTCAATCACACCAAAATAAGCGCGCCAATCGGAATTATCGTTATACATCTCAATTTCCTGTCCAATGATGCCTTTCTCTTTCTCGACGCTCTCATCACTAAAGTACGGATCTTGCACGAAATTAACAAGCGTCTCAAGATTTTGCATAACGTTCTGAGTCGTTGAGAACAGATAAGCTGTTCGAGTAAAGGAAGTAAACGCATTGGAGGAAGCACCTTGTTTACTAAAGTCCTGGAAAACATCACGGTCTTCTTTTTCAAACATTTTATGCTCTAGAAAATGAGCGATACCATCTGGAACCTGGACATTCTCAGACCCTTTAAGAGGTACGAAATGATTATCAACTGAACCATACTTCGTTGTAAACGTCGCATACGTTTTGTTGAACCCCTTCTTCGGAAGAACATAGACATCGAGTCCATTATCCATTGTTTGATGATAAAGTGTTTCCTGTAATTGATTAAATGGAATAGTTTTCATGATTAAGCCTCCTCGCCTTTTAAGAAATAAACGGTATCAAGCTTAACCTTTTCCGCAACTGCAAGAATATCTTCTTTCGATACAGCTTCTACACCGTCAAGCCACTCTTCGATCGTGCGTAGCTTTCGTGATACAACTCCATGATAAAGGAGCTCGACCATACCCTTCGCATCATCGACCGTTTCAAGCAATTGATTGCGAATCATCGTTTTCGTTTGCTTCATCTCTTCTTCATTGAATTCGCCATTGACCATTGCGGTAAGCTGTTCTTTAATAATCTTAACGGTCTTCTGATAGTTCTTAAATTCAATTCCTGACATCACGATGATTAAGCCTTTGTGGCTCTCGTAGCGTGAAGCCGCATAATACGCTAGACTCTCCTTCTCACGAACATTCCGGAATAGTTTAGAATGGGAGAAGCCGCCGAACATACCATTAAACACCTGAAGGGCATAATATTCATCGTCTCCATATCCCACACCAGACCGGAAGCCCATATGGAGCTTACCTTGTTTGATTTCCTGCGTCTCAAGAATTTCTTTCTCCTCAACATCAAGAGAAGCTTTTTCTGTCGATTCGGTTTCGCGATTGCTTCTTTCGTTAAAAGGAAAAAGTTCTTTCACCACTTCTTCAGCATTAACTCCGTCTAAATTTCCGACTAAATATAGATCGATCTCGTCTTCTGCACAAACTTTTTGATAGTAATCGTAAAGACTTTTGGCAGTGACGCGATCTACTTCCTCTTTTTCACCATACACATGAAGTCCAAATGCTTCATTTGGAAACATCTCTTGCGTTAACCTCATATTAGAATATCTCATTTTATCATCATAAATCGATTGGATTCGCTGTTTCATCGTCCGCTTTTCTTTTTCTACAATTGATGCATCAAACCCTGACTCTCCTGCCTTTAGGATTCATAACCACATCTGCAAGTAGCGAAAGGGCCTTCTTAAACAACGGCTCATCTTCAGAAAGGAATTTCTCATTCGCAAAATCCATACGAAATGTCATGATATGAAAATCGCCTTTCTTAGCAAGATCCACACCAAGAGTTGCCCCATAAAGCTTCTCAAGCTCCGTTCTCACGGCTTTAGAAGAAGGATAATTTGCTGTACCACTTTGTAAAACATAAGGCAAAAGAGCCCTCTCCGTTACCGTATCCTTCGTTAAGCGTGCCTTAAACTGCATCACAACCGTCGTCGTTTTATATTTATCCGTTTGAATCCTATGTAGCGTCAAACCGCCGCACGAGGTTTTCTCATGAGGGATAATAGCCATTTACCTCACTCCTTTTTAAAATCCATTAACTACCATCAGAGGAAAGCCTAACTTATCCCCTTTATACCATAGTATGTGTCATAGTGTAAGCAATTAGTACTTTTTAAAAGAAAAGCGGAAGTGAGCGGTTAGACACGGCAGGCACTGGAGCCCTATAAATTGAACACGGTCTTTGTGTTCGAGTTATAGGGCGAAGTGACCGAGTGTCTGCTCACTGCAGCTGGACATGAAAAGCGGAAGTGGCCTGCTTAAAACCGCAGGATGTTGGAGCCCATGAGAATGAGACGCTTTTTGTCTCAATCGAATGGGTGAAACAGCCGGAGGTTTTGGCCACTGCAGCTGGACACGAAAAGCGGAAGTGAGCGTTTAGGGTCGACAAGCGCTGGAGCCTTATCAAAAGAACACGGTCTTTGTGTTCATTTGATATGGTGAAGCGATCGAGACCCTGCTCACTGCAGCTGGACTCATGAAAAGCGGAAGTGGCCTGCTTAAAACCGCAGGATGTTGGAGCCCATGAGAATGAGACGCTTTTTGTCTCAATCGAATGGGTGAAACAGCCGGAGGTTTTGGCCACTGCAGCTGGATCTCACGAAAAGCGGAGACGAGCGTTTAGAAACGGATATATTAAATCTCTTTCACGGAACTACTTCTTTTTCACTAAAAAAGCCCTCCGCATATTCACGGAGGACTCTCTTTCTATCGCTTCCCTTTCTCATACGGTTGACCAATTGCTTTTGGCGCATCCGCACGTCCAACAAGTCCTGCAAGCGCAAGAATCGTTAAAACATATGGAGAAATGAGAAGATATACTTCTGGAATTTCTTTCAATCCTGGAATCTGTTGACCTGTAATACTGAGAGACTGAGCAAGTCCAAAGAAAAGCGCTGCGCCCATTGCACCAAGGGGATGCCATTTCCCAAAGATCATGGCTGCAAGCGCCATAAACCCTTGACCTGATATCGTGGCACCGCTGAAGTTGCCAGCAATCGAAGTGGCGTAGACAGCTCCTCCAAGACCTGCAAAACCACCGCTCAGCATAACAGCGACATAGCGCATCTTCGTTACATTGATACCCATCGTGTCCGCTGCCATTGGATGTTCACCAACCGAACGAAGACGGAGACCAAATGGAGTTTTGAATAAAACCCACCAAACAACGAAAGCAAGCGCAATAGCAATATAAGAAGTGTAATAAGCACTAGAGAAAAACAGTGGTCCTATAAAAGGAATATCACTTAAAAGCGGAACGTCAGTTTTATAAATACGTTCTTGAATAATCGGTGTTTGACCTGCATCAAAAATTTTCTTTACAAGGAAGATCGCAAGACCAGCTGCAAGGAAGTTAAGGGCAACACCACTGACAACCTGATCAGCTCTAAAAGATATACTTGCGACCGCGTGAATCAGTGCAAATAACATTCCGACAATAATAGCAATGACAAGTGAAAACCACGGAGATGCGGCTCCCATCCCCCACTGCTCACCAAGAATCGTAAACAATGCGCCTGTAAATGCACCCATCAACATTAGTCCTTCAAGGCCTATGTTAACAACGCCTGACCGTTCACTGAATACTCCACCAAGCGCAGTGAAAATCAGGGGAGCAGCTGAAAATATAGCCGCAGGAATAATGAGCTCAAGAATCTGCATGAAATCCATTAAATTTTCCCCCTTTTACTCACCCTGTTGCTGATCCAGTGAATCAAGTAACTGGATGCGACAAAGAAAATAATCATCGCGATTACGATTTCAACGAGTTGAGTTGGTACCTGTGCTACAGACTGCATATTTAAAGCGCCAATTTTAAGTCCGCCAAATAGAGCAGAGGCAAGAATAACGCCAAGCGCACCATTCGCACCAAGAAGTGCAACTGCGATACCATCGAAACCAACGCCTGTAAAATCTGCCATAACCGTCATATAACCATACGTTCCAAGGCCTTCCATCGCTCCAGCCGCTCCGGCAAAAGCACCTGAAATAACCATGGAGAGAACGATGTTTCGTTGAACATTAATTCCTGCATATTCAGATGCATATTTATTAAAGCCAACAGAACGAAGCTCATACCCAGTCGTTGTTTTCCATAGTAAGAACCACATGATAATGGCTCCGATAATCGCTACGATAAACCCATAGTGAAGACGAGAATAATCTGTTATCGATTCAAGAAAAGTAGACTTAAGAGATGCTGATGCATTGATTTCACCAGTACGTTCCCCTGGTACTAATAAATACGTACGGATAATAGCATTAACCACGTGCAGGGCAACATAGTTCATCATAATCGTCGTAATAACTTCGTGAACCTGATATCTAGCTTTCAAGAAACCAGGTACAAATGCCCAAAGAGCACCAGCAACGCCTGCTGCTAAAATCGCAAGCGGTATGTGTATGAACGGACTTAATCCTTCGAATTGAAGACCTACATAAACGGATGCGAGCCAGCCAACGAGCAGTTGTCCTTCCACACCGATGTTAAATAGGCCTGTTCGAAAAGCAAATGCAACTGCAAGTCCTGATAGTATGAGCGGCGTCATCTGACGTATAGTCTCACCAATCACATACGTATTAGAGAAAATACCATTAAATAGAGCGACATAAGCTAGAATTGGGTTATATCCACTTACAAGCATGATGATACCACCAACAAGTAACCCGAGTACTACGGAGAGTAAGGGAACTGTCACGTTCGCCCATTTTCCTTTTAATAACTTCATGAAGTTTCACCAGCCTTTTTGCCCTTTGCGCCTGCCATTAAGAGGCCAAGTTCCTGCTCATTTGTATCCTCAGGCTTCACGACGGCAACAATTTTCCCTTCATAGATCACAGCTATACGATCGCTGACGTTCATAATCTCTTCCAGTTCAAAAGAAATCAGAAGAACAGCCTTTCCTTTATCCCGTTCTTCTACTAATTTAGAATGGATAAATTCAATCGCTCCGACATCAAGACCACGAGTTGGTTGTGCTGCAATCAGGAGATTAGGACTACGATCAATTTCACGCGCAATGATCGCTTTTTGTTGATTCCCACCAGATAATGCACGGGCCGGCGTGGATTCGCTCGGAGTACGTACATCGTACTCTTTAATAAGAGATTTCGCTTTTTCCATGATCGTTGAAAAGTTTAAGATTCCGTTTCTTGAAAAAGGTCTTTTATAATAGGTCTGAAGAACCATGTTTTCACCAATAGAAAAATCCAATACGAGGCCATGCTTGTGTCTATCCTGTGGAATGTGTCCAATTCCGCCTTCTGTTACACGACGAGGCTTCCAATTTGTCACATCTTTTCCATTTAGCATAACGCTGCCGGATTTTGATTTACGTAGTCCAGTAATCGCTTCGATTAATTCTGATTGACCATTTCCATCCACACCCGCAATACCTACAACTTCACCTGAACGTACGGTTAAATTCATCCCATTCACAACTGGAACTTTTCTTGCATCTTCCACAACTAGATCTTTAATTTCAAGCGCATTTGTAGTTGGCTCTGATTGCTTCTTCTGAATTGTAAAATTAACTTCGCGTCCAACCATCATTGATGCTAGTTCATCTTGATTTGTATTCGCTACATCTACCGTTCCAATACCCACACCACGGCGTATGACTGTACACCGATCACTAACTTCCATAATTTCTTTCAGTTTGTGAGTAATTAAAATAATCGACTTACCTTCTGAAATCAACTTCTTCATAATCGTGATTAATTCTTTAATTTCTTGAGGTGTCAGAACAGCCGTAGGTTCGTCGAAAATGAGAATATCGGCTCCACGATAAAGAGTTTTCAATATTTCAACACGCTGCTGCATGCCGACTGAAATGTCCTCAATTTTTGCATTAGGATCAACCGATAGACCGTATTGTTTCGAAATCGATTCCACTTCTTTGGCAGCTTTCTTAATGTTAACCTGGCCCTTAGAAGTTGGCTCATTTCCTAGTATGATGTTCTCTGTAACTGTGAATTTTTCAACAAGCATAAAGTGCTGATGGACCATTCCAATTCCGAGTTCATTGGCAATGTTCGGATCTGTAATATTTACTTTCTGACCTCGTACATGGATTTCTCCTTGTTCAGGCTGGTAAAGGCCAAATAGCACGTTCATCAATGTAGATTTTCCTGCACCGTTTTCACCGAGAAGTGCATGAATTTCTCCTTTTTTTAACTGAAGCGTAATGTTATCATTCGCGACGATTCCGGGAAATTCCTTACGAATATTTTTCATTTCAATTACATACTCCATACAGATGTCACTCCCTTATCCAAAACATGAAACAAAGGCTAGTCTATGAAAGTACTAGCCTTCGTCTCGTATTTGGCTATAATGTAGGTGAGATTTCCAAGAGGTCATTCAACTTCCTTAACGGTAGCTGAATGGATACCTCTTATAGAGAGCTTTCGAATTCAGCGTATTCTTCGTCAGTGCTCGGAACTTCCAAATCGCCGCTCTGGATTTTCTCTTTATACTCTTCTACTTTTTGCAATGCTTCTTCAGAAACGTTCTCTTGTGATTCGGCAATACCTACGCCATCTTCTTCAAGACCAAATTCGGTAACCTTTCCACCTGGGAAATTACCTTCCATTGTTTGTTTAGATACTTCAATAACTGCTGTATCTACTCGTTTAACCATAGAAGTAAGCGTTACGTTTTCTGGCATACCTTCTTCATGCTGATCACGGTCTACACCGATAACCCAGACTTTTTCACCGTTCTTCGCACGGTTCTTCGCTTCTGTGAACACGCCGTTACCAGTTCCACCGGCCGCGTGATAGATGATATCTGCGCCTTTGTCATAAAAAGTAGCAGCAATCGACTGTCCTGTTTCAGCAGCGTTAAAGTCTCCTGCATATTGCGTAAAGATTTCTGCATCAGGATTTACTGATTTCACTCCAGCTTTAAATCCACTTTCGAACTTTTTAATCAATTCAGAATCAACTCCACCGATGAAGCCGACTTTGTTCGTTTCAGACTGCATACCTGCAATAACACCAACAAGGAATGATCCCTGGTGTTCTTTAAATGTAATACTTGCAACATTCTCAACAGGATCGCCATCTTCATTTACAGCTACGCTATCAACCAATGCAAGCTGTGCTTCAGGCTTTTGAGCTGCAATCGTTTGGATATCTTGCTGCATAAGGAAGCCAATTCCAAAAACAAGGTCATACTTTTCACGGATTAGTCCTGAAAGGTTTGGCTGATAATCACTCGCTGCAGTTGATTGTACATATTTAAAGTCTTTATCTTCTTTAAGTCCGTTATCTTTACCAAACTGCTGAAGACCTTCCCATGCAGATTGGTTAAATGATTTATCATCTACACCGCCTGTATCAGTTACCATCGCAACTTTAAAATCGTTGCTTTTCCCTTCACTACTTCCGCCTCCAGAACTCTCATTGTTCGTGTCGTTTGTTCCACAAGCAGATAATAGTGTACCGGCAGCCAATACAGCCGACAACATGAAACCATACTTCTTCTTCATCTTAATCCCCCTAATGTTTTTTAAACGCCGCCCGCTCTCTTTTTCTCTCTATCAAGCTTCGCATTGTTTGGTTACGTTTTCACGACTCTTAAAAAAAAGATAGAATGAAGAAAAGAGCCTGAAACACGCATGAAATACTCATGAAAAATAAGTCATATTTCGACAATAACTATACCATTTTCAAGGAGATAAATAAATAGTTTTTTGAAAAAAAACTCGATTACCAATATTTCTAATGATAGGATTTCTAACAACACTAAGTCCATCCTGAATTAAGAAGAATCTTATATTTATCTTGTAACGAATGAACTAAGGTTTCACTCGAATGAACCAATAATCAAGAAATCAACACAATAAACGAACTTAGCCATAGACAAAAGAAGAAGCGCAATCTAACTAGATTGCGCTTCTTCTTTCTTACTTATAAGAACTTCACGAGGTTTGCTTCCTTCATATGGTCCTACGATACCACGTGCTTCCATAGCATCGATCAGTCGGGCAGCTCGTGTATATCCAATTCTAAATCTTCTTTGGAGCATGGAGACAGAAGCAGTCTGCATTTCTGTAATCAGTTGAACAGCATCATCATACAAGTCATCATCCACCTCAGGTTGAGCTTCTTCAGGTTTATCCGATGGAATCATTTCTTCTTGATACTGTGCTTTTTGTTGTGCGATTACAAAGTCAACTAACTCTTCGACTTCCTCATCCGATAAGAACGCTCCTTGAACTCGCTTTGGCTTGTTGGCACCAACTGGTAAGAAAAGCATATCGCCTTTACCAAGGAGCTTCTCTGCCCCACCCATATCAAGAATGGTTCTCGAGTCAGTCATAGATGAAACACTAAAGGCAATTCGTGATGGAATGTTGGCTTTAATAACACCTGTAATAACGTCAACAGAAGGACGCTGTGTGGCAATGATTAAATGAATGCCCGCAGCTCGAGCCATCTGAGCAAGTCTTGTAATGGCATCTTCAACGTCGCTTGATGCAACCATCATCAAATCCGCCAGCTCATCGACGATCACCACAATATAAGGGAGTGAAGGCTGATTAGCTTCAGATGTTTCGTTGTGACGTTTGATGTGATTATTATATCCTTCGATATTACGAGTGCCGGTATGAGAAAAAAGCTCATAGCGGCGTTCCATTTCATTAACTACTTTCTTCAACGCCTGAGAGGCTTTCTTAGGATCCGTTACCACAGGGGCTAGAAGATGCGGGATGCCATTATACACATTTAGCTCAACCATTTTGGGGTCGATCATCATCATTTTTACTTCGTGTGGCTTGGCCTTCATCATAATGCTTGCGATGATACCGTTAATACACACACTTTTTCCGCTACCCGTCGCCCCAGCAACGAGTAAATGGGGCATCTTGGATAGATCAGACACAACCGCTTCTCCAGAAATATCACGGCCGAAACCAATCGCTACTTTAGATTCATGAGACTGGTATTCTTTTGATTCAAGTACTTCTCTTAATGTCACCATGGCTACTTCTGAATTCGGAACTTCAATACCAATCGCGGACTTGCCAGGAATCGGCGCTTCAATTCGAAGATCTCTTGCTGCAAGAGCAAGCGCCAGATCATCAGTTAAGTTCACAATTTTGCTTACCTTAACACCAGTATCTGGATATACTTCGTATTTGGTGACGGCTGGTCCAAGATGAACCTTCATCACTTTCGCTTTGACACCAAAGCTCTCGAACGTCTTCTCTAGTTTGCGAGCATTCGCTGATATTTGCTGGCGCTCATTATCCTGTGACACTTTCCTCGGTGGTTGGAGCAATGAGAGCGATGGAAGACGATAATCTTTGTTTTCAAGTTCGCCAACAGTTAGAGATTGCACCGGCATACCGTCCGCTGCTTCTGATCCACCTTCACTGCTAGTTTTGTTTTCATCTTTTTGTTTCTCCTCAGTCACATCAGACTGCGTTTGATATGCACTTTCAGTGAACGTTCGAATCTCTGGTTCAAACGGTTCTTCTTCTTCTTTATCTTCCCTTTGAGTCACCTCATATGTTTCCTCATTATCCAACGAAGCTTCCTGTTCTCTTAATGCAGCACGTTGTTCTTTCTTTTCTCTTCTTGCATGTTTACTTTCTGATAATAGAGCTTTCGCTTCATCATACGTATTGACAATAAAGCCCTTGATCCAAGCGAAAAATTTTCCAAGCACATCGCTGAATGATTTGCCTGTAATTAACACGAATGATAATAGGATCAATAGAAATGACATCAGCTGCGTTCCAGTCGCATCAAAGAGTCTGTAGCAAAAAGCAAAGAGAAGCGCACCAATCATGCCCCCGCCAAGCGGGCTAGATTCTGATGGATCACTTACATCCATTCGGAAGAGTTCATATGTATTAGCGATGACCGATGGACTGTTCCATTCCCCTTCGCGAGACAGTGTTTCAAATAAACCGACATGACTTAACAGAAGGAATGCTGCCCCTAATAAATAGAATCCAGCTAAGCGCCTTGTCCAAAATGATGGTAGTTTTCGTTTCACAATTAAATAACCCGCAAACAATACAAGACCTGCAACAATAAGGCCATACCATTCACCTGCAAAAAATCGAAACATATGATAGAATGCTCGTCCAACAACGCCCATTTTTAAAACACCTAACACAGTAAACGCCAGAACGGTCAAACCGATAAATTCAATTTTGACTTGGGATTGCCAGGCCTGTTTCTTCGTAGACTTTCTTCTTTTTCGTTTTGCCATTTTCTCACCTCAATACAAGCCATAGCTGGTGAAGAAAAAGCAGCCTTTTCCGGCTGCTTTTTCTTCACCAATCTATTCCTAGTATACCACATCTTGCCGTGGTCCTATAGGTTCTATTTCAAGGGAGACGTTGATAATGTTAACATTTGACCGGGTTGTGTTGCTTCATTCAAATAATCTTGAGGATTCGTGCTAAGGACCTGAACTACCCGACATTCTGTGAGAGAAGTTCTTTCGACGAGGAGCTGTACCCCATTCCATTCAATCATTTTCTGCTGTTCATAAGCACTTTGTTCTGTAGGAAAAACAGCCTCATGTGGAAGGATTGTATAAAGGATCATTGGACAAGATCTCCTTCTAGCTTCCCTTTGTAGTCTTCGATTAATTGATTAAGCTTTTTCATCGCAGGACCGACTGCTCCCACTTCATCGATCAAACCATAACTAACTGCATCTTCTCCTACGACATTTGTTCCTATATCCCGCGTAAGGTTTCCTCTTGAAAACATCAGTTCTTTGAACTTATCTTCTGTTATGTTCGAGTGGCGTGTTACAAAACTAACCACACGCTCCTGCATTTTATCAAGATATTCAAACGTTTGAGGTACGCCGATGACTAATCCAGTTAGACGTACTGGATGGATTG
This sequence comes from uncultured Bacillaceae bacterium, assembly GCA_963739655.1. Taxonomy (GTDB): domain Bacteria; phylum Bacillota; class Bacilli; order Bacillales; family Guptibacillaceae; genus Guptibacillus. The sequence goes on from CAVUAW010000023.1 coordinate 280,512, forward strand.
TCATAGTTGCGGTTTCTGCTACAAAGGAATGATTTGCAGCTACAGCAATAGGAACGCCAATCGAGTGGCCACCACCAAGTACAATAGATACGGAAGGTTTTGAAAGCGAAGCGATCATTTCGGATATGGCAAGCCCGGCTTCTACATCTCCTCCGACTGTATTCAATAATATCAGAACCCCTTCAACTTTCGGATTTTGTTCAATCGCTACAATCTGGGGTATGAGGTGCTCATATTTCGTAGTCTTGTTTTGTGGTGGTAGCTGGACATGTCCTTCAATTTGACCAATAATCGTCAAACAATGAATATTGGATTGATCCATGCTTGGGACATTTGTTTGACCCAGCTGCTGTATTTTATCAACGAGGGACGATTTCGATTGATCATCTTTCTTTGGATCAGGCTCCTGACCCGGGTTTTCATTACGATACTCACTGTTCATACTGGTGACCCCTTCCTTACTCTGGTACTAGTAGTATGAACGAGACTTCAATTTACCATGCAAAATAAAAACGAACGCCAATGGCGTCCGTTCATCCAATTTTATTTAGTTAGAGCAGCAGCTAATGATGACCGTTCCTCTGCTGAAAGAGGAATCATCGGAAGACGAACACTACCTACATCCATTCCTTTTAGTTGAAGAGCTGTTTTCACAGGAGTTGGACTTGGTGCTTTAAACAGTTCATTCATAATCGGAAGAATCTGCTGATGAATGGCTGTGGCTTCTTTCACTTCTCCAGCTTCGTATGCAGCAATCATTTTTTGCATCTCATTACCTAGAATGTGTGACGCAACCGAAATGACGCCATCACCGCCTATTGACATAATCGGAAGTGTTAAGCCATCATCTCCGCTGTAAACTGAGAAGGACTCATCCGTATGAGTAATAATTTCGGTAATTTGATCAAGATCTCCGCTTGCTTCTTTTACAGAAACAATATTGCTGATTTTTGATAGCTCAACGATCGTATCAGCCGTCATGTTAACAACAGATCGACCAGGAATGTTATAAATCATAACCGGTAACTTCGTGGATTCAGCTATTGCTTTGAAATGCTCATATAGTCCCTTTTGACCAGGCTTGCTGTAATATGGTGCAACGATCATGATCGCATCAACGCCTGAAGCCTCTGCTTTCTTCGTAAGTTCGATCGAAGCGTGTGTATTGTTACTTCCTGTTCCTGCAATAATCGGAACGCGCCCATCAGCTATTTTGACAGAATGCTTAAAAAGCGCAACTTTCTCTTCCGAAGAAAGGGTTGGGGACTCACCGGTCGTCCCTGCTACTACAAGTCCGTCCGTACCGTTATTTAATAAATAATTGATCAATTGCTCTGTTTTTGTAAAATCAATGTTCCCTTTACGGTCAAAGGGAGTAACCATTGCAGTTAGTACTTTACCAAAATTCATTTCTTTCACTCCTTGCCTTCAGCTTGTAGCTGATCCATCCATCATCTGTTCTATTTCTTGCGCCGGCTCAATATGCAAGCTGAACGTTTCATGTAGCGCGTTAACAGCAGCTGAAAGATCCTGTTGCCTTACGAGAACCCAGATGGTTGTATGTGAATCAGCCGACTGAAGTATATCGATATTTTCTATAGCAAGCGACTCAACAATCTTAGCTGTAACACCAGGTACACCGCTCATTCCAGCTCCAACTGCTGAGACTTTGGCGCAGTTTTCAATAATCTCAGGCTCATAGCCCATTTCATTTAAGGTCGCAACTGCCCGTTCTGTCATCTCTTCCATTACTGTGTATACAACACCGGTGAGGCTAATATTGATAAAATCAACGCTTATTCCTTCACGCGCCATCGCTTTAAATACACGCGATTGAAGATCATACTGTCCATCTTTCGCGAACACTTTAATCTGTGTGACCCCACTCACATGGGCAATACCCGTTATGACTCGATCAATAACCTGTTCACCCGTTATTTTACCTGTAGCTGATGTAACAAGTGTTCCAGTCGAGGAAGAATAGGTTGATCGGATCCTCATTGGAATCTTGGCCTGCATTGCGATTTCCACTGCACGGGGGTGGATCACCTTAGCACCCTGATAAGCCATGTTGCAAACTTCGTTGTAAGTGACAATTGAGAGTGGACGAGCTTTCTCGACAAGGCGCGGGTCGGCTGTCATAATTCCTTCTACATCAGTGAAAATGTCGACCCACTCTGCAGTAAGGGCTGCACCAAGCGCTGCTGCCGAGGTATCGCTCCCGCCACGACCTAGTGTCGTCACGTCACCATCTTTCGTCACACCCTGGAAGCCAGTGACAACAACAACATCCATTGCTTTCAGTTCTTCTATTAGTCGCTCTGATTTCATTTCCAAAATTCTAGCTTTGCTATGCTCCGCAGTCGTCAGAAAGCCTGCCTGACCACCTGTATAGGCTGTCGCTTTCAATCCATCTTTCAGAAGCAAATTTGAAAAGACCACTGAAGAAATACTTTCTCCACATGATACAAGCAAATCATATTCCCTGGACGTTACTTTCCTATCTCTATCGCCAATTAGCCCAAGAAGAGTATCCGTTGCATACGGATCGCCTTTTCGACCCATAGCGGAAACAACGACGACAACTTTATATCCATCGCTGACTGCATCTTTAATATGGTTAACAGCTCTCAGTCTGCCGTCTTCACTTTTTAATGAAGTGCCGCCAAACTTCTGCACGATGACTTTCATTCAGAACACCTTCTTATGTCTATTTCAAAATATTAAGGGCTGCCAGACTTTCAGCGATTTGAACCGAATTCCACGCTGCCCCCTTCAGTAGATTATCAGAGACAATCCACATATGGAAGCCATTTTTTTGATTCAGATCTTTTCGTATACGTCCTACAAAAACATCCGACTTCCCTACAGCATCAAGCGGCATCGGGTAAACCTGGTTGGCGGGATCATCCTTCAATGTCACTCCAGGAGCGTTACCCAATAGCTCTTTCACATCTTCAACTGTTACATCGTCGCGACCAATTTCTACGTAAACCGATTCTGCATGACCTGTTTCGATTGGAAGCCGCACACATGTAGCTGCTACTTGTAACTCAGCATCATGCATAATTTTCTTCGTTTCATTTATCATTTTCATTTCTTCATAAGTAAATCCGTTATCCTCAAAAACATCAATTTGTGGAATTGCATTGAAGGCAATCGGATAATGGTTGTTTGCACCTTTGACAGGTAAAATCTCAGGAGTGTACGTTTCACCGTTCAACGCTGCTTTTGACTGCTCTTTCATTTCCGTAACAGCATTTGCACCTGCACCTGAAACGGCTTGATAAGTAGAAACAATAATTTTAGTAAGACCGTAAGTCTGCTTCAGTGGCTCAAGCGCTGCTACCATCTGAATGGTTGAGCAGTTTGGATTAGCGATGATTCCTTTATGATCATTCAGATCTCCTTCGTTGACCTCTGGTACGACTAGAGGGACTTCAGGATTCATTCTGAAAGCACTTGTATTATCCACAACGATCGCACCATGTTTCACTGCTTCTGGTGCAAGCTGTTTTGAAACACCGCCTCCAGCACTAAATAAAGCAAGCTGCACACCTTCAAAAGCTTCGGGTACGGCTTCCTTCACTGTTAATTCCTGACCTTTAAACATGACTTTCTTACCTGCTGAACGTGATGATGAAAGGAGCGTTAAGGTTGATATCGGAAAATCTCGTTCCTCTAGTGTTTTAATCATTTGTTGTCCGACTGCACCTGTTGCTCCAACTATTGCTACATGATATTGTTTCCCGCTCATGACTTATTCTCCTCTCATATTCCATTCAAATTCCATCACAACAGAAGGAGAAACTGAGGTTTCTCCCTCTTCCTGGTGATTTTATTCTCTATTCTATCATAAACCTATTTTAAAGAAAGAAAAATCAATTGTTTAATCCAAATACCTTTCGACGAGAACAGGCTGATGCTGTCTGCCTTGAATGGCTTTCTCAACCGTTTCCCTTAATGAAGTCATCCGAGCCACGAGCGAATTAGGTTTCTTTATTGGGTCATCTTGACCGAATGGAATAAAATAAATATTCTTCGTCGACATCAATCTTAAAATATTTGTCCCGTTCAGTCCTAAACCGTCATTTGTAGATATACCTAGAACTACTGGTTTTTCATTTCTTAATGTCGCTTTTGCACCCATTAGGACCGGTGACTCCGTCATTGCATTCGCGAACTTACTAATAGAGTTTCCAGTTATCGGTGCAATCACCATGCAATCGAGTGGTGTTTTTGGGCCGAAGGGTTCCGCTTTTACAATGGAGTCTACTGCACTGTTTCCTGTAATTTCTTCAATTCGAGCGATCCAATCTTCTCCAGCTCCAAACCTTGTAGTAGTATTCATTACAGTATTTGACACAAATGGGGTAACATTTGCTCCTAATTGAACGAGTTCCTCAATCTGTGGAACAACGGCATCATACGTACAATGGGAACCAGTTAAACCAAAACCAATGTGTTTCCCTTTCAAACTCATGGATTGTTCTCCTTTCCATTTTGAGACTGTTCGATTAACAGCTGCGTCAATACATTCGCAATGATTTTCCCTGCCGTTTTCGGTGCCACTATACCCGGTAGGCCTGGAGCAAGAAGAGCTTTGATCCCTCTTTTTTCTGCATATCTAAAATCCGTTCCTCCTGGTTTGGATGCAAGGTCAATTACTAGTGTATGAGAAGGCATTTTTGCAATCACTTGTGATGTTACAATTTGGGCAGGTATTGTATTGATACAGACATCTAAATTGGAAACATGACTGACTAGATCTGATAATTGGAACGGCGTTAATCCCATCTCCGTAATTCTTGCTAAATGTTCTGGCTTCCTTGCCCCCACACTCACATTTGCACCAAGTGCATCGAACGTTCTTGCAACTGACATTCCCACACGCCCTAGTCCTAATACAGCGATGTTTGATTGATGGATTGTTATATCAGTATGCTGAATAACCATCATAACAGTACCTTCTACTGTTGGGATGGAATTATATATCGCCACATCATCTCGTTCAAATAAGCGTATTAATGTCCTAGACGCATCTGCAACCATTTCATTCAAAAAACTGTTGCTGATTCCGCTATAAACAGTACAATGGGAAGGAGTTTGTTTCAATTGTTCTGCGGACAAAACAACCTTTTCATTCGAGAAAATGGTTTCTACTTCACCTTCAATCGTTGTACCACTTACCGGAAGGACAATTGCATCAAGTGTTGATAGTTTGACTTCATCCATTGTGCATTTCGTTGCACCGGTAAATCCATGATCCAACTGATCAAACCCTATCAGATATAAATCTGCATTTAGTTCAGTCAACTTTCGAATAATTTCAAGCTGGCGGGCATCACCGCCAATTACAGCGATATGTTGATTCGTTAGCATCGTTCCTCCCCTTTCCTTTTCCACGTCTTACTACGGGGATTATTCTAATTTCTCAACATTCTATGTGATGATTGCCCGCTTGGTGAATTTAGAATCTATTCAATTTTGCCCTCTTTTTGATTTTGTACGATGATCATATCTCTTCCAATTGTCTCAATATGATTCCACGGTATGGAGATATCCTGCTCTCTTTTCTTTAATCCGAGCCAAGAAGACTTGGGAATAATAAGCGCCTTCAATATGCCCGTTTTTTCATCAAATAGAAGATCTGTTTGACCGAGCACCCCGAGTTTCTTGCCCTTCTCAATATCAATTAGTTCTTTGCCGCTAAGCTGACTTAACCTCATGGCTCATCCTCCTCCAATAGTTGTTTATATACCATAGTCTATGAATGAGATACCAGTAGCAGACATGAATCGAATAATGACACACAAAAACAAAAACCCACCTTCATTGAAGGCGGGTTTTATTAAAACCTATTTCATACCGTTTGGCAACTGACCGTTCGGACTAATGAGCGAGCAAGAGAAATCATCTGTAAACATAGATTGAATCATATGATTGACTTTCTCATGGTTCACACTTTCAATATTTGTAATGATGTCATCAAGTGAACGATGCTGATTCAACAAAAGTTCATTCTTACCGTTACGACTCATACGACTGTTCGTACTTTCAAGACTAAGCATCAGATTCCCCTTAAGCTGCTCTTTACAGTTCACAAGCTCTTTTGTGGTGATGCCATCCTTCTTAAAGTCCTGTAAAGTCTTCTGGATAGTTTCATATAAACGATCGAGTTGGTTTTGTGCTGTTCCAGCATAAATCGTAAGAAGACCGCTATCTTGATATGCTGAATGATAAGAAAATACAGAGTACGCAAGTCCCTGATCTTCACGAACGTCCTGGAAAAGGCGACTGCTCATGCTTCCCCCAAGTACATTATTCATGACGATTAAGCTATAAATATCTTCGGTACCAAACGGGAGTCCAGCGTACCCAAGGCATAAGTGAGCCTGCTCTGTTTCCTTCTTACGAGCAAGGTGCCCAGCATGGAACTCCGGTGCCAGTACTTCCGGTTTACCAGCAGGGGTTTCCCAGTGTTCAAATGCGCTTTCAACCTTTTGCATGAATGACTCATCAATATTGCCTGCAATAGAGACAACAATATTGTCAGGTGTATAATGACTCTGCATATAATCTCTTAGCGTGTCACCGGAAAATCCTTTTAATGTTTCTTCCGTACCCAGAATCGGCATAGCTAATTCATGATCACCATAGCTAGCCTGACTCAGCATATCGTGAACGATATCATCTGGTGTATCTTCATACATTTTGATTTCTTCGTGAACTACGTTCTTCTCTTTCGCAAGCTCACCTGCCTCGAACGTTGATTGGAAAAACATATCGGTTAATACGTCAAGCGCATAATCAGCATGCTCATCAAGAACTTTAGCATAATAACACGTGTACTCTTTAGAAGTGAACGCATTTACCTGTCCTCCGATACTATCAAAGGATTCAGCAATTTCTTTAGCACTTCGCTTATCCGTACCTTTAAAAAACATATGTTCAAGAAAATGGGATACCCCGTTTAATTCTTTTGGTTCAAAACGTGAACCCGTCCCAATCCAAATTCCGATGGCGACTGATCGTACTGTTGGTATATTTTCTAACACTACTCTTACACCGTTTTTGCAAGTTACTTTATTTATCAAGCCTGTTCCTCCTGTATCGTAACCATTCTGTTTCGTCATACTCCAAAATTACTATATCATTAATAAAGATAGGAAACAATTCTATGGTCTTTTCTCTACCCTCTTTGAATCTAATACTTGTGAAACGGTACCAAAGTGATACCCCCTCTTGTTAATCCCTCTGATCATCGTATCTAAACTTTTCTCAGTTGGATCAGTTGGGTGCATTAAGATAAGTGCCCCTGCATGCACTTTTTGAAGGACTCTATCCGTTAACACTTGGGGAGATGGCTTCTTCCAATCTACCGTATCAACCGACCAAAGCACAGTCTGCATTCCTAATTGATCCGCTATCATCACAGAATTAGTAGCATAGCTTCCACTAGGTGGCGCAAAAACAACGGGTTTTTTATCAATCGTTGCTTCAATTACTTTGTTTGTATCTTCCAGTTCTTTACGAATCGAGCCATCGTCCATCTGCTTCAAGTCTGGATGAGAATATGCGTGGTTTCCTATTTCATGACCTTCTTCATCAAGCATCCGCACCATATCAGGATTTTTCTTTGCCCACGATCCATCAAGAAAAAACGTCGCATGCACATTGTTTTTCTTCAACACTTGTAGCATATCGGGTAAATATTCTTCTCCCCACGCGACGTTAATCATTAAAGCAACCATCGGCTTTCTCGGGTTCCCTTTGTACACTGGGGTTGGTTCGAGATCACTAAGTTGAATCTCAGGCTCTACTTCCTTCCTCACGAGCATCTCTTCGTTAAACGTTTTCTCCTTCATCTTCTCGTACGAGGCTTTTTCATCAATAACGATTCCATTGTACCCAGGTATCCCCTTCCAAACGCGATCAATCTGAGCATTGATCGGTTCGATATCAAGACGCTCTTTCGCATTTGTTATTTCATCATATAGCGGACTGCCATTCACACTAATAGCCGCTTGTTCTTTCAAATCAGTTAAATAATTGGATGTATAGGGGTTCTGAAGTGAACCTGCTGCTACGCCTAAAATCATGATAAAAACAATGAATTGGATCCAGGATTTCTTCATTCATCTACCCCCTTTTGTAAAGAAGTTATGTTTAAGGGGCAAGCTATAGAACTTAAGTGGAGAGAAATACAAGCGAAACTTCTATCATTGGGTGTTTTGCTTCATAATTCTAAAATGGCTAGTTCAACCAATCGGGCTATAGGGTGGTAAATCCAAAAAAAATGAATCCGGCCGTGGCCGAATTCATTAGCTCTTTTGACTTTGTTCTTCACGTTCACGCTGTTCTTTCAAAATCTCTTTACGAGAAAGGTTAACGCGTCCTTGCTTATCGATTTCTTTCACTTTAACCATGATTTCATCACCGATTGAGACAACGTCTTCTACTTTGTTTGTGCGCTCTTCAGCTAGTTCAGAGATGTGAACCAGGCCATCTTTCCCAGCAAATAGCTCAACGAATGCTCCAAATTTCTCTACTCGCGTCACCTTACCAAGATAAGTTGTTCCGACTTCCACTTCTCTAACAAGATCTTCGATGATCTTCTTCGCTTTCGCGTTCATTTCTTGCTCAGTAGAAGAGATAAAGATCGAACCGTCCTGCTCTATATCAATTTTTACGCCAGTTTCTTCAATGATCTTATTGATGATTTTACCGCTTGGTCCAATAACGTCGCGGATTTTGTCTGGTTTAATTGACATTGTAAGAATCTTAGGTGCATACGCAGAAAGCTCTGTGCGTGGCTCGTTGATTGCACTCATCATGTTTTCAAGAATCGCTAGACGACCATTTTTCGCCTGCTCAAGAGCCTGACGAAGGATGTCTTCGTTAATTCCAGAAATTTTGATATCCATTTGAAGAGCTGTAACACCTTGCTTTGTTCCAGCTACTTTAAAGTCCATATCACCAAGTGCATCTTCCATGCCCTGAATATCCGTTAGGACAGTCACATCTTCACCGTCACTAACAAGTCCCATTGCAATCCCTGCAACTGGTGCTTTGATTGGTACACCTGCATCCATCATCGCTAGCGTACTGGCACAAATACTAGCTTGTGAAGTTGAACCATTTGATTCAAGGACTTCAGATACAAGACGAATCGTATATGGGAAATCCTTCTCAGTTGGAATAACCTTCTCAAGAGCACGTTCACCAAGAGCACCGTGACCAATTTCACGACGACCAGGTCCACGCATCGGGCCAGTTTCACCAACGCTGAATTTCGGGAAGTTATAGTGATGCATGAAACGCTTTGATTCTTCCGTACCAAGGCCGTCAAGGATTTGTACATCCCCAAGGGCGCCAAGGGTACAAATGCTGAGCGCCTGAGTTTGTCCACGTGTGAACAATCCAGATCCGTGTGTTCTTGAGAGAATGCCAACTTCAGAATCAAGTGGGCGGATTTCATCAACACCACGGCCGTCAGGTCTTACTTTATCTTTCAAAATTAGACGACGCACTTCTTGCTTTACGAAGCTATTCAAAATCGACTTCACGGCATCCGCACTCACGTCTTCGTTCTCTTCATAAGCTTCAACGGCACGCATCATGACAGCGTCAATCGCTTCCTGTCTTGCATGCTTCTCAATGACTTTAACAGCTTCCTTCACTTCAGAAAGGAACTGTTCGCTAAGGTCCGCTTCAAGGGCTTCATCAGCTTTCTTAAGCACAACTTCGCGTTTTTCTTTACCAGTAGCTTCAATAATTTCTTCCTGGAAAGAAATCAGACGCTTAATTTCTTGGTGTCCAAATAGAATACCTTCAAGCATTATTTCTTCAGGAACTTCTTCAGCACCTGCTTCAACCATGTTGATTGCATCTTTCGTACCTGCTACTGTAAGGTGGATATCACTCTCTTCAAGTTGCTCAACATTCGGATTCACAACGAATTGTCCGTTGATACGACCTACAATGACGCCAGCGATCGGGCCATCGAATGGTAGATCACTGATACCAAGTGCTAGAGATGAACCAAACATAGCTGCCATTTCAGATGAACAGTTTTGATCAACACTCATGACAGTGCTAACAACTTGAACTTCGTTGCGGAAACCATCTGGGAATAAAGGTCGAATCGGGCGATCGATTAAACGACTTGCAAGAATCGCCTTTTCACTCGGACGTCCTTCACGCTTGATGAAGCCTCCTGGAATTTTACCTACTGCATATAATCGTTCTTCATAGTTACACGTTAGTGGGAAAAACGGGAGGTCTTTCGGCTCTTTTGAACCTGTAACCGTTGCTAATACGGCAGTATCGCCGTAGCGGATCAATGCTGCACCGCTCGCCTGTTTAGCCAGCTGACCAATCTCAACTGATAACTCGCGACCAGCCCAATCAATTGAAAACACTTGCTTGTTCTGTGCCATTAATGTGAGAACTCCTCTCATCCAATAAAATCATTTCTTTTATTATACCCTAACCTTTTTGCTTCTAAAAAGAAAGGAAGAAATCTATGTATTTTTAACCTAATAAAAAAGCGGGAAATATCCCGCTTTTCTGAATCATTATCGACGTAGACCAAGTTCTTTGATAAGTTCGCGGTAACGAGTAACGTCCTTGTTACGAAGATACGTTAAAAGATTACGGCGTTTACCAACCATCTTAAGAAGACCGCGACGAGAATGGTGGTCTTTCTTGTGGAAACGTAGATGATCGTTCAAATTGTTGATTTCCTCAGTAAGGACAGCGATTTGAACCTCTGGAGAACCAGTATCATTCTCGTGAGTTTTGAACTTAGTGATAAGCTCTTGCTTACGCTCTTGTGTGATTGCCATCCGTTTCACCTCCTTAATTTCTAATCCCCTGATACCGCGCAAACGTCGGTGACTCGATTGCCCAGTATAGGTTGTGTACTTGTTGTACAGATAATAGATTACAGGTTTTCGTCCTAAAATGCAAGGGAAATCTATTTTAGTATTTCCTTAGCTTCTTTCGCATCTTCACCAATTTGGGCAACAAGGTCATCAACAGAAGAGAATTTAACTTCGCCACGAATTTTTTGATGGAATTCAACCTCCACCTGACACCCATACAAATCGCCACTAAATTCAAATACATGAACTTCAAGTGACGGTCGATCTGGCTTTTCATCATAGAATGTTGGTTTATATCCAACATTACATACACCGTTCATCCACTGATCTTCATTCTTCATTCGAACAGCATAAACACCAGTAGACGGTACGAGATACTCATCTACAAGATCAACATTGGCTGTTGGAAAACCAATTGTACGTCCACGCTGATCCCCTTTTACAACAGTGCCCTTCACCGAATAGTACCGACCTAGAACGGCTTTCACGTTCTGAACGGCGCCTTCACGAATGTAGGATCGAATCAAGGTCGAACTTACTTTCTCATCATGTTGGGATACTTTATCGATCACGGTTTGATCAAACTTATTTCTAGCGTGGAAAGGCAATGAATCCATCGTTCCCCTTCCTTTACTTCCATATGTAAAATCAAAACCTGCTACAACGTGAACAACTGATAAGGCAATGATATAATCATCAACAAATTGCTGTGGGGTTAAACCTGCTATTGTTGGATCAAATTTTACGATATAAAGGACATCGATACCCAGTTGTTCAATAAGATCGATTTTTTCATCCAATGGTGTAATCGCTGCTGTTTGTGGTGTTGATTTCCCTAAAACAACGGAGGGGTGAGGATAGAATGTCATGACAGATGCATCCACGCCCTTCTCCATAGCAATTTTCTTTGCGGTTGAAATCACTTTCTGATGGCCGCGGTGTATGCCATCGAAATACCCTAGTGCCATCACTGATGGATGATCTGCTTCCATCTTATGTGGATGAGATAAATAAATTGTCTTCAACGGTTTCACCTTCTAACTTCATCTCGAAAACACTTTTACAGGCTTCATAAGGCCTGGTTTCTCAGGATGTTTTTGATAAATCGCAATCGCTTCTCCATCCCTATTGTACATAACGAGCTCGTCTGCTGTCATCCCTTCGACTTGCGGAAGCACAGCACCATTTTGCAACTTTGCTTCAAACTCACTGTCAACCGTCATTGACGGCTTGGCCGAAAGGGCATATTCCATAGGGAAAAGGGAGAGCGTTTCCTCTTCTATCATCTGTTTTATATCATCAAATGTCAAACATTCTTCCAGCTTAAATGGCCCTGAAGCTGTGCGAATGAGGGAAGACATATGTGCTGGATAACCAAGGTACTCGCCAATATCAACTGCAAGCGTTCGGATGTAAGTGCCTTTACTGCACCTTGCCCGAATAGGAATCGAGATAGTATTGTCGTTACGCGTAATGTCACCGATCAGTTCAAGTTCGTGGATCGTTACTTTTCTAGATGGACGATCCACCACTTCTCCCTTAAACGCATACTCATACAGCCGCTTGCCATTTATTTTTACTGCTGAATACATTGGCGGAACTTGCTCGATTTCACCTCTAAAATCTTTAAATGCCTCTTCTACCTCTACTGATGAAATGTCAGTGGTGATTTTCTTTTCTTCGACTTTATCACCTGAAGCATCCTCTGTCGTTGTTGAGAAGCCAAGTGTTATCACAGCTTCGTAAGTTTTGGAAAAATCCGTCATATATTGCGCCACTTTTGTAGCTCTTCCAATACATAGCGGTAGTACTCCTGTGACATCAGGATCAAGCGTGCCTGTATGCCCAACTTTCTTCGTTCGCAATAGCTTTCTGGTAATGGCCACACAATCGTGTGACGTCATCCCAGCAGGTTTCTTTAATGGTAAAATCCCATTCATCTTTTTCCTCCTCCCAATTCGATGACATAGAGAAGGGATAGACATTCCTGCCTATCCCTTCGTCATTACTCATCCGATTGATTTAAATCTGCAAGAAGTCGTTCAATTTTGTTACCGTAATCAATGGACTCATCGAACTCAAAGTATATTTCCGGTGTTTTGCGAAGACGAATTCGTTTTCCAATCTCAGAACGGATAAACCCAGTTGCTTTCGCAAGTCCATTCAGAGTTGCTTCTTTCTTCTCTTCATCACCGAGAACAGTAATAAATACTGTTGCTTGCTGTAGATCATTCGTAACTTCAACAGCTGTTACCGTAACGAAACCTACGCGCGGATCCTTGATTTTCCTGCTGATTATATCACCAAGTTCTTTCTTCATCTGTTCACCAACACGATTTGCGCGAACATTACTCATCGTTACACCTCGTTTCTTTCCTAAAGCCATTCATAAGTAGCACGAGTGAGTTCGATATCAGGACGTGAATCAATCAAAGAGACGGCACGCTGTAGCTCACGCTCACACGCCGTTTTACTTGAAGCCGTTGTGACAATGCCAATAACGGTATGTTGCCAGAGATCCTGGCTATCAAGCTCAGAAACAGCAAGATTGTAATGCTTCAGTCGGCTTATCACCGACTGAAGCACAGATCTTTTTTCCTTCAAGGATTGCGCATCATATATGATGCATTCACATTCTACATATCCGATCACTTAGGCTTTACTTCCTCCATAATATACGCTTCAATAATGTCGCCTTCTTTGACATCATTGAATTTCGCAAGCGTAATTCCGCATTCGTAACCTCTTGCAACTTCTTTCGCATCGTCTTTGAAGCGTTTCAACGTATCGACTTCGCCTTCAAATACCACGATACCATCACGAATAACACGAACGCCTGAATTACGAGTGATTTTACCTTCTGTTACATAAGAACCTGCAATCGTACCTACCTTAGATACTTTAAACGTTTCGCGAACTTCTGCTTGACCGATTACTTTTTCTTCATAAACAGGGTCAAGCATGCCTTTCATTGCAGCTTCAATTTCTTCAATCGCTGTATAGATCACACGATGCAAGCGAATTTCTACTTGCTCTGAATCAGCCACTTTCTTCGCATTAGTATCTGGACGAACGTTGAATCCGATAATAATCGCATTAGAAGCGGAAGCAAGAATGATATCTGATTCTGTAATTGCACCAACAGCTGTGTGGATAATGTTGATCTTCACACCTTCTACTTCAATTTTCTGAAGTGATCCAGCGAGTGCTTCAACAGATCCCTGAACATCAGCTTTCACGATAATATTGATATCTTTGACATCGCCCTGCTGAATCTTTTCAAATAAATCATCCAAATTCATTTTCGAGGATTCTTTACGCTGTGCTTCAATTTGCTGTTGGTTACGTGCTTCACCAACTTGACGAGCAGTCTTTTCGTCTTCAAATGCAACGAAACGATCGCCTGCCTGTGGAACATCACTTAGCCCAGTTACTTCTACCGGAGTAGATGGCGCTGCTGTTTCAACACGATTACCAAGATCGTTTACCATAGCACGAACACGACCAAATGTGTTCCCTACTACAACAGGATCGCCCACTTTAAGAGTTCCTTCTTGAACAAGAAGCGTTGCGACTGGTCCGCGACCTTTATCTAGCTGTGCTTCAATCACAGTACCTGTAGCAAGTTTATCCGGGTTTGCTTTAAATTCTTCTACTTCAGAAATAAGTAGGATTGTTTCAAGAAGATTATCAATTCCTTCTCGCTTAATCGCAGAAAGGTTAACGAAGATCGTGTCGCCACCCCATGCTTCAGACACAAGTTCATACTCAGTTAATTCCTGCATCACACGATCAGGGTTTGCTCCTTCTTTATCCATCTTATTAACAGCAACGATAATTGGCACTTCCGCTGCCTTTGCATGGTTAATGGCTTCAACCGTTTGTGGCATAACACCATCGTCTGCTGCAACAACTAGAACCGTGATATCCGTTACTTTTGCACCGCGTGCACGCATTGTTGTAAATGCAGCGTGTCCAGGTGTATCTAAGAACGTGATCTTTTTGTTATTCTCTTCGATTTGGTAAGCACCGATATGTTGCGTAATACCGCCTGCTTCACCCTGTGTTACTTTTGTATCACGTATTCCATCAAGTAACGTTGTTTTACCATGGTCAACGTGCCCCATGATTGTCACCACTGCAGGACGTTCAACAAGCTTTCCTTCTTCATCTTCGCTTGTATAGTTATCAAGATCAGTCACTTCAAATAGTTCTTCCTCTTCTACCTTAACACCATAGTCGTCACAAATAAGTTCCATTGTGTCTTTATCGAGTTCCTGATTGATCGTTGCCATAACGCCAAGACCCATTAACTTCTTGATTAGTTCAGAAGCATCTTTACCAAGCTTCTCAGCAAGTTGTCCTACTGTAAGTGAACCAATGAACGTTACTTTTGAAGGCAATCTTCTTGGAGCAGCCGTGTTTTTAGGTGGCTGTCCTTTTCCACGTCGGTTCGGGCGTCGCCCACCGCGTCGGTTATTTGGTGCACTTTTACCATTCTTTTGATTCGAATTTGCATTTGCTTTTGGGTTGTTTCGATTGTTTTTATTTTCCATACTGTCGCTTCCCTTTTTGGATTGTTTCGAATTGTTATTAAGCTTTTCAATTGCCTGATCGTCAATCACAGACAAATGATTATTCACTGTAATATTCATACTTTTTAACTTTTCGATAACATCCTTACTAGTTGTATTATGTTCTTTTGCATATTCATGAATTCGCATCTTACTCAAACGATCACCCCCGAGTTATTGATCGAGCATCGCAAAAAGTTTCTTCGCAAACCCTGCATCAGTAACGGCTATCGTGACTCGTTGAACTTTGCCAATCGCATGGCCAAGTTCATAGCGTCCTGTAACAATGCATACTGGAACTTTATAAGTAGTTGCTTTATCCGTGATTTTCTTTCTTGTGTTGTCTGATGCATCATTAGCTAACAAAATAAGTCTGGCATTCTTTCGTTGAATTTCTTTAACAACAAGTTCCTCACCAGACACCACTTTGCCAGCTCGCTGAGCAAGTCCCAGAAGTGACTCCCAATTCTTACCCTTCATCTATTTTGACCGCGATTCTTCAAGGTCAGAATAAATATCATCTGTCACTTCTGATTTAAGATGAGCCGCTAGTGAATTTCGCTTCTTAGCAAGCGCGAAGCACTCTTCACTGTTGCAAAGATATGCGCCTCGCCCATTCTTTTTACCCGTTTCATCGATCGATATAACCCCTTCAGGTGATCGAACAACACGAACAAGTTCTTTCTTCGGCTTCATTTCTTGACAGGCGACACATTTACGCATCGGAATTTTACGTTTTTGCACGATGGACACCTCTCCCGATCTTGCTTAATCTAGCTCAGAATCTTCAGAGTCATTATCTTCAAAAAGAGGCGCTTCATCAGCACTATAGATGCCCTGCTCTTCTGCTTCAGATTGACTCTTAATATCAATTTTCCAGCCTGTCAGTTTCGCTGCAAGGCGCGCGTTCTGGCCACGCTTCCCAATGGCAAGTGATAGCTGGTAGTCAGGTACGATGACCTGAGTCATTTTATTTTCTTCATCTACATTCACTTTAAGTACTTTAGATGGACTAAGTGCATTCGCAACATATTTCACGATGTCTTCTGACCAACTTACAATGTCGATTTTCTCACCTTTAAGCTCATTTACGATAGCTTGGACACGCTGACCTCGCTGACCAACACATGAGCCAACTGGATCGACTTCTGGATCTTCAGCATGAACTGCGATTTTAGAACGATCGCCGGCTTCACGTGAAATGGATTTCACTTCTACAGTCCCGTCAAAAATTTCAGGCACTTCAAGTTCAAATAAACGCTTAAGAAGACCAGGGTGGGTTCTTGAAACCATTACCTGTGGCCCTTTTGTTGTTTTTTCAACCTTCGTTACGTAAACCTTGATCCGGTCATGGGAGTGGTATGTTTCATTCGGCATTTGCTCACCGGCAGGGAGAAGTGCTTCAATTCGTCCGAGGTCAACATAAATAAAACGATGATCCTGACGCTGTACAATCCCAGTCATGATATCGTCTTCGCGTTCAATAAATTCGCTGAAAATAATGCCACGTTCTGCTTCTCTTACACGCTGAGTCACAACCTGCTTAGCTGTTTGAGCAGCAATACGCCCAAAGTTACGCGGTGTCACTTCAATCTCTACGATATCTTCTAATTCATATTGTGGATCGATGTCTTTTGCATCTTCAAGAGAAATCTCTAAACGAACATCTTCTACTTCTTCAACGACATCTTTACGCGCAAAGACACGAATTGATCCAGTATCCTGATTGAAATCAACTCTCACATTTTGAGCCTGGTGGAAGTTTCGCTTATATGCCGAAATAAGCGCGGCTTCGATCGCCTCAACAATAATATCCTTGCTGATGCCCTTTTCCTTCTCAAGAATGGTTAGCGCATCTAATAACTCACTACTCTTCATTTTTCATTCTCCCCTTTAACTAAAAAACAACCGCAAGCCTTGCGCTCGCTACTTTTCCATAAGGTAATTCTACCTTCTTAATTCTTGTTTTAACTTTCTGTTCGATGACAACCATTTCTCCGTCGAAGTTAGAGAGCATACCTTCAAAGCTTTTTTCACCGTTAATGGGTTCATAGGTTGTGATATAGACTTGCTTCCCAACCGCTTTTTCAAAGTCAGTATGTTTTTTAAGTGGGCGCTCTGCACCCGGTGAGGATACTTCAAGGAAATAAGGTTGTGTAATTGGATCATGTTTATCAAGCTGTTCGCTTAATCTTTCACTAATTATCCCGCACTCCTCAATATCTACGCCACGAGGAGAATCGATATAGACACGGAGAAACCAGTTCTTTCCTTCCTGCGTGAATTCTATATCTACAAGTTCCAGGTTCATTTCATCTACTATTGGTTTTACTAGTTCTTCTGTAACCGTAATCACATTCTCATTCATTGGTTGTCCTCCTTTCTGATCCTGTACAGCAGGGTCCCAATCGAAAACGAAAGAGTGGGATAGCCCCACTCTTCCGTCGCGTGTGTATTCACTAGTATTTCCACAATTACTATACCATACTCATATCGCCAATTCAACAGAGAAGCGAATGCACCATTTAGAACAAGCTGAGTTGGTTCGCATCTGGAAGACCCTCTAGACATCCATGGTCATCTAGATACTCGAGAACGGTTTTAGAAATCTTACTCCGCTGCTGAAGATCTTCTTTCGAGAGGAACTCTCCGCCTTCTTTTGCACTTTCAATGTTGAGCGCAGCGTTCGTCCCAACTCCTGGTAGGGAATTGAACGGCGGAATCAGTGTGTCGCCGTCCACAACAAATTCGGCAGCTTTTGAACGATACAAATCTACCTTTTGCATGCGATACCCTCTCTCTGACATCTCAAGGGCAATCTCCATGACCGTGAGTAGGTTTTTCTCTTTCGGTGACGCATCCAGTCCTTTTTCATTGATTTCTTCGATTTTCGCACGAATCGCGTTCGAGCCTTTTGCCATCGTATCGATATCAAAGTCATCTGCTCTAACCGTAAAATATGCAGCGTAGAAAAGAATCGGATGATGCACTTTAAAGTAAGCAATCCGAACAGCCATCAACACATATGCTGCTGCGTGAGCCTTCGGGAACATGTACTTGATCTTTAAACATGAGTCAATATACCAATCTGGAACATCATGCTTCTTCATCTCGGTTACCCATTCTTCTTGTAGCCCTTTTCCTTTACGGACGAACTCCATGATCTTAAATGCAAGTGATGAATCAAGGCCTTTATATATCAAATAAACCATTATATCATCACGACATCCAATCACTTCACTTAAATTACATGTACCAGCTTGTATTAATTCCTGGGCATTTCCAAGCCAAACATCGGTTCCGTGAGAAAGTCCTGAGATTTGAACTAATTCAGAAAATGTACTTGGCTTTGTATCTTCAAGCATTTGACGAACAAAGCGCGTTCCGAACTCGGGTATTCCGTACGTTCCTGTTTTACACATGATTTGATCTTGTGATACCCCTAGCGATTCTGTGCCACTGAAGAGCTTCATGACTCCTTTGTCGTCAGTCGGTATGGTTTTTGGATCTATACCACTCAAATCCTGAAGCATTCGGATCACAGTTGGATCATCGTGACCGAGAATATCAAGCTTAAGGAGGTTATCATGGATGGAATGGAAATCA
The DNA here is from genome assembly GCA_963739655.1 of uncultured Bacillaceae bacterium. Taxonomy (GTDB): domain Bacteria; phylum Bacillota; class Bacilli; order Bacillales; family Guptibacillaceae; genus Guptibacillus. Next base: position 299,581 of record CAVUAW010000023.1, read on the forward strand.
AAATGCGTTGTTTTCCAAGCTGATGTCTTATCATCTGCAGGAAACTGAATTGGTGAGAAATCATAGATGTCCATATAATCTGGAACAACGATAATACCACCAGGGTGCTGTCCTGATGTCCGTTTCACTCCGGTACATCCAGAGACAAGACGGTCGATTTCAGCTCCTCGGTAATGAAGGTCGTTATCTCCCATATACCCTTTCACATAACCATAGGCTGTTTTCTCAGCTACTGTTCCAATGGTTCCAGCACGGAACACATTATCTTCTCCAAATAATTCTTTCGTATAGTTGTGGGCACGGGGCTGGTATTCTCCTGAGAAGTTCAAATCAATATCGGGTACTTTATCCCCTTTAAAGCCAAGGAACGTCTCAAACGGAATATCATGTCCATCTTTGACAAGTGGCACACCACAGTCTTCACATGATTTATCTGGAAGGTCAAAACCTGAACCGACTGAACCATCATTAAAGAACTCAGACTTTTTACAAGATGGGCAAACATAATGCGGTGGAAGTGGATTTACTTCCGTAATCTCAGTCATTGTTGCGACAAAAGAAGAACCGACTGAACCACGTGAACCAACCAGATACCCATCGTTCAAAGACTTCTTAACAAGCTTATGGGAAATCAAGTAGATAACGGCAAACCCGTGTCCGATGATACTTTTCAATTCTTTCTCCAGTCGCTCTTCCACGATTGTTGGCAGCTCATCACCATAAATACTGCGGGCCATATCATAACTCATCTGACGCATTTCTTCATCAGCGCCTTCAATTCGGGGCGTAAAGAGATCATCCTTAATCGGTTTAATGTCATCGATCAAATCTGCTACTACCTGAGGTTTATGAACAACGATTTCCTTTGCCTTATCTGCTCCAAGAAAGTGGAAACAGTCTAGCATTTCATTTGTCGTTCTAAAATGCACCTGAGGTAAAGTTTGTCGATTCAAAGGGTTACCAGCCTGTGCTTTAATAAGGATTTTCCGATAAATATGATCTTCTGGCTCTAAATAATGAACATTACCCGTCGCCACTACCGGCTTCCCTAGCTTCTCACCAAGTTTTACAATTTTACCGATGATTTCTCTTAACGCCATCTCATCTTGGACAAGCTCTTTCTCGATTAAATGCATATAATTCTGAGGGGGCTGCACTTCTAAATAATCATAGAATTTCGCTATGTCCTCAACTTCTTCAGGTGATTTTTGCATCATACCTTCAAATACTTCACCTTTGTCACACCCAGAGCCAATAAGCAACCCTTCTCGATACTTCTCTAACTTAGAGCGAGGAATACGAGCCGTTCGATAGAAATAATCGATGTGTGAAAGCGAAACAAGCTTGAATAAATTCTTTAATCCGACATCATTTTTCGCTAGGATGATCGCATGTGAAGGACGAGTGCGTTGAAAACCTGTTTGCCCCATATTGTCATTCAACATATTATGGTTCGTGATTTCACGTTCAAGTGCATCTTTGACAAGTTTCCATAATAAATATCCTGTCGCCTCAGCATCATAGATTGCTCGGTGATGTTGGGTCAAATCAATATCAAACTTTTTACAAAGTGTATTTAGTCGGTGATTGCGCATTTCTGGGTAAAGAAATCGAGCAAGTTCAAGTGTATCAATAACAGGATTAGTCGCTTCACCTAACCCGATATTCCGCAGTCCTACATTAAGAAAGCCCATATCAAAGCTCGCATTGTGAGCAACTAGAATGTCATCTCCCATAAATTCATGGAAGTCTTTTATCACATCTTCGATTTCAGGAGCGTTCATGACCATGTCATCTGTAATTCCTGTCAACTCAATCGTCGTTGATGAAAGAGGATGATGAGGATTTGCGAATCGCTCGAACTTATCAACGATCTCTCCATCTTTAAGCTTCACTGCTGCGAGCTCGATGATTTTGTTATAGACAGCCGATAGCCCTGTTGTCTCAACGTCAAATACGATATACGTTCCGCTCTCAAGATCACGATCTGTTTCATTATACGCCATTGGTACACCATCATCCACGAGATCAGCTTCGAGTCCATAAATCACTTTGATGTTATTCTTTTGTCCGGCAGCATAGGCATCCGGGAAGGATTGAACAACGTTATGATCCGTAATGGCGATGGCAGGGTGTCCCCATTTAGCTGCTTGAGCAATTAAGCTTCCAGCTGTGCTAACAGAATCCATCTGACTCATTTGCGTATGTGCATGAAGCTCAATCCGTTTTTCATCTTCAGGAGACTCATCTTTTCTAAGCTCTGGCTTGATTTCAGTCAGGTCATTCCCGATCATAACGAGATCGCGTACGAATGTATCATTTTGAATACCGCCTCGCACCTTTACCCAAATTCCTTTACGGACAGCTTCAAGCATCGGAACATCTTCTTTATCTCGTGAGAACATTTTAACAAGGATCGAATCTGTATAATCTGTAATTTTAAAGGTTAATAACGTACGTCCGCTTCGAAGTTCCTTTGTTTCAGCATGGAAAACGTAGCCCTGAACGGCAATGCGACGTTCTTCATCCTGAATTGTCTCGATAGGGACCGGTTCTTCCTTGATTTTGTAACCAATAACGAGAGAATCAGGTATCTGGCCTTTACTGGACGCATTATCAGCTTTTTGCTTTTCGATCAATGCTTCCATCATCTTTGATTGATCTTCTTGCTGTTTTTGTTCAACAAATTTTTTGTAATCCTGTTCAGATTCCTTCACTTCAATCTCAAGCATGTACTTCGGAAAACCTGCTGCGAGATAGCAATCTGTCAATGGTCCTGAAAGCTTACGCTTCGCGATTGCTGCTTCCGTTTCATTTCGCACGGTTACAAATAGCTTATTTCCACTTATTTTCGGTGCTTGATTTTTAAGAAGAGCAGTTAGTGAAGCAGAGTGGTCCTGCATTAGTTCCACAACATTCTGCCAGTAAGCTACCGCAAGCTCTTCATTCCCGCCTCCTTCTGTTGAAATCGTATAGGTCACTGCCGCAATGTGACGCAAGCCATCTTGGAGGCGATTGCGAAAAAGATCGTACACATGAAAAGGCAACACTTCCGGGAAATGAAAATCAAAGTGCCATTTTCTCGTTTCTTTATAGACAGTTAGCTTCGATATATATCCATCTTTAAAATAGTCTAGAAATTTATCTGGAAAAGATATTTGCTGAAGGAGCAGTTGAAGACGTTCTTTCCTTATTCCTAACTCTTGATCCATTCATTTCTTCCTCCTTCTTAGAACAATGGGCGTTGGTAACGAAAAAAAAGGTGGAAGGTACCACTGGCACCTATCCACAATTTTAGTTCATTTGTGCTAAAAGCTCCTGAATCGTCGCATTTAAGTTATCTACAGGTACTTCGATCGAATCGCCAGTATCTCTGCGTTTCACTTCGACAATACCTTCGTTTGCTTTTTTCCCAACAACAACTCGTAATGGGAGTCCGATTAAATCAGCATCTTTAAATTTCACACCAGCACGTTCTTTCCGATCGTCATATAAAACGTCATACCGGTCATCCCGTAACGAATTGTAAAGACGGTCCGATAAAGAAGATTGATCAGCGTCTTTAACATTAATCGTAATCAAGTGCACATGGAAAGGGGTAACTGCAAGTGGCCATCTTAGCCCATTGTCATCTGCATTTTGTTCCGCGATCGCAGCAAGGGTTCTAGAAACACCAATTCCATAACATCCCATAATAATTGGTTTGGCTTTGCCACCCTCATCAAGATAAGTCGCACCCATTGTTTCACTATATTTTGTACCAAGCTTAAATACCTGCCCAATTTCAATACCTTCTGCAAACACGATGGTTCCATTCCCATCTGGAGAAGGATCACCCTCTTGAATAAAGCGAAGATCTTCATATTGCTCAATTGTAAGGTCACGATCAGGATTCACATTATGATAAGCATGCGTGCCACTAATCGAACCATTCACGATCGCTTTCACTGCGCGATCGGCAATAATTTTACCTTCAAATTCTTTAATGTCAATTTCTTCGTTCTGTCGTTCAACCATGTCTGTTCCAAAAAGGTTTTTCACCTTGATGTCGTTTAATTCATGGTCACCTCGAACAAGAACAAGAACAGTCTCATCCTTTACTGTCATCAAAGTTAAGTCAATGCGGCGATCTGAAGCTACTTCTTGTTTACCTTTTGTGAAAGGAGCTTCTGAATCATCGGATTTTTGATACGCTACATGAACTTCAGCCATTTCAATATTCGCTGCATAGTCAGATGAATCACTATAGGCAATCGTATCTTCCCCTACACTTGAAAGAGCCATAAATTCCTCAGTATCCTTACCACCCATTGCGCCAGAATCCGCAACGACCGGTCTGAAATTAAGTCCAAGCGTAGTAAAGATTTTGCTGTATGTCGCATGCATTAATGAATAAGCTTCATCAAGCTGCTCTTCTGAAGAATGGAAAGAATAGGCATCCTTCATGATGAACTCTCTTCCTCTAAGCAAGCCAAAGCGTGGACGGCGCTCATCGCGGTACTTTGTTTGAATTTGATAGAGAGTAACTGGTAATTGCTTGTACGAACTTAGTTCATCACGAACAAGACTCGTAATGAGCTCTTCGTGTGTAGCACCTAATGCGAATGGGCGACCGTGACGATCTTTAAGTCTCATTAATTCAGGGCCATAAACATCCCAGCGGCCGGTTTCCTGCCACAGCTCAGCAGGTTGAATCGCAGGCATTAATAATTCTTGTGCTCCAGCTTCATCAAGTTCTTTCCGAACGACTTCTTCTATTTTCATTAACACCTTTTTACCTAATGGTAAGTAAGAGTAGATGCCTGAAGCATTCTGACGAATAAAACCCGCTCTGACAAGGAGCTGATGACTTTTAATTTCGGCATCAGCTGGATTGTCACGAAGGGTTGGATTAAAGTATTTTGATTGTTTCATGAACTGCACCTCATTTCATTCTAAAAAGGGTCCCGCTACGCTCTTATAGGAAGAAGCGCTGAATATCATTCCATGTCACAACTAGCATCAGTAACATGAGGAATGAAAATCCGATAAAATGAACAAGACTTTCTTTTTGAGGATCGATTGGCTTACCTCTTAACGCTTCAACACCGATGAATAAAAGTCTTCCGCCATCTAGCGCTGGAAGTGGAAGTAAGTTAAAGATCCCCAGGTTAATGGATAAGAATCCGGCCCATCTCATAAGAACATAAAGCCCTCCAGATGCTGCTTCTTCTGTGTAGCTATAGATCCCAACCGGACCTGAGAAAGCATCAATAGAGAGCTGGCCGGTTACAAGCTGTCCAAGTCCTACAAAAATAGCTTTGGCAAAATCAATTGTAGAGGAGAAACCAAACACAATCGAATCTAAGAAATTCACACGATATTCAGGAGCGACCCCGATTCGACCTACCGATTGATTTTCAGTAAGGTCTTGTTTTTCTGGTGTGATCGATAGTGTTACAGCTTCACCCGACCGCTCTACTTTAAAGCCAAGTTGGTTATTTGCATTATCCTGAATAATAGACGTCATTTTGTTCCAACCAGTGATTTCCGTTCCATTAATTTCAGTAATAATATCCCCATTCATCATACCGGCCTGTTCAGCGGGACTACCATCTACAACTTGTTTTACTTGATTGGTAGGTGTCCCTTGCAATAAACCAAGCGCGATAAAAATGACAATCGCAAGCAAGAAATTCATCACGGGACCAGCAAAAATAGCAAGGAAACGGTCCCAAAGTGACTTCGAGCCAAATTGACGATCAATTGGTGCGATCTGAAATTCGGAGCCATCCATCACATAGTGAGATATTTCATCAATGTGGTAAACAACAGCCGGTTCATCTTCACCTTCATATGCCTTGATATAAAGATCACGTTCCAGGTCTGCTTCTTCTACCGTCACTTCTTTGAGGTTTGGGTAAGCTGATTTTTGATTGATAACAATCTTTTCAACTTTGTTCTGACTATTGAACAAGAGCCCGACACGTTGTCCGGGTTTCAGTTCGATCATTTCAGGATCTTCCCCGGCCATTCGAACAAAACCACCAAGTGGCAGGAGCCTAATTGTATATACGGTCTCGCCTTTTTTGATCGTAAAAATCTTTGGTCCGAAGCCGATTGCAAATTCTCGACACAGTATACCTGCGCGCTTTGCGAGGAGCAAGTGACCCAATTCATGGAAAAAGACAAGCGCTCCGAATATGATAATGATCGAAATCACAGTATTCATATCCACTTACCACCTTTATTTAATTAATGACTGAACTCGTAATCTTGTTTCAGAATCAATTTCAAGAATGTCCTCAAGGGAAGCATTTTGAATAATCTCGTGCTTCTCCATCGCTTGTTCTACGAGCTCTTCGATCGTTAAGAAATCGATCTGACCCTCTAGAAATGCAGCAACGGCTGTTTCATTCGCCGCATTTAATACGGCAGGAAGTGAGCCGCCAGCACGACCGGCTTCGTAAGCCAGCTTCAATGCGCGGAAGCGGTCAAAATCTACTTTCTCAAAATGTAACTTACCTACTTCCCATAAGTTTAACCGTTTTGCATTTCTGATTTCAAGTCGATCAGGATAGCTTAGTGCATATTGAATCGGAATTCGCATATCCGGAGTGCCCAGGTGGGCCATTACACTTCCGTCTATGTATTCAACCATGGAGTGAATAATACTTTCTTTATGAAGCAGGACGTCAATTTGATCGTATGGTGTTCCAAAAAGCCAGTGTGCTTCAATCACTTCGAGACCTTTGTTCATCATCGTAGCTGAGTCAATTGTGATTTTGGCACCCATCGACCAGTTTGGATGATTTAACGCATCGTTCACACTAACTCCTTCGAGTTCTTCCCGTTTTTTATCCCTAAAACTTCCGCCTGAAGCAGTTAGAATCAATCGTTCCATCTGGTCTTGCTTTTCACCATTCAAGCATTGAAACAGCGCTGAATGTTCACTATCCACTGGTAATAGAGCTGAACCATATTTCCGTGCAGCTTCAGTGACAAGGTGTCCAGCCGTTACGAGCGTTTCTTTGTTAGCAATCGCAATTGTTTTTCCTTGTTCGATTGCTGAGAGGGTTGGGGAAAGGCCAATACTGCCGAGGATGGCGTTAACCAGCACAGTTGTATCATAATGACAGGCTACTTCCAGAAGTCCTTCATCCCCATATACAATCTTCGTTTTTCTAGAAATAATTCTTCTTAGTGACTCTGCGTCTTCTCTCTGTTGAACCGATAACAACTTTGGCTGAAATTCTTCAGCAATTTCAACAGCCTTCTGCACATTTTTCCCTACCGAAACGGCGACAAGGGAAAATAGGTCAGGATGCATTCTCACAATATCGAGAGTCTGAATTCCAATCGAACCAGATGCTCCCAGTAAGCTGATTTTCTTCAATCGACTGGTTCCTCCAATCCACTCTATTTAGGAATGTGCTCTATACTAAATTAAGTAAGTGCAGCAGAGGGAGAACGAAGATAAGACTATCAAATCGATCGAGTATCCCTCCATGTCCTGGTAAAATGCTACCTGAATCTTTTACACCGTAATGACGTTTAAATGCAGATTCGACAAGATCACCGATTTGTCCAAAAACAGAAGTTAGAACAGATACGATTAAAACAACAATCATGGAATCATAAACTGGATAGATCAATTGAAACACAATCCCTACCAATACTGCCATGACGACTCCACCAATCGCACCTTCTACTGTCTTATTAGGAGATATATGCGGCCAGAGCTTTTTCTTGCCTAATGAACGACCCACAAAATAAGCACCTGAATCAGACGCCCAAATTAGAAAGATGATAAAAAACAGATGAACCATGCCATCTACGCTCGTATCACCTAAATACCGTGTTGCCGTAAAATAATAGAATCCGAGTCCTACGTATAAAGATGCCATCATGATGAATGAACTCTCGTCAAAGCTATACTTATTCTTAGTAAGGACAGTCATAGCCAGAAGAATGAGGAGTCCAAAGAATAACAGATCGATTTTGGTGAAAACCGATGATGTAAGTGATGCAATCCAGTCATCAGGCATGACCAGAATCCAGGTTCCGATAATGGCCAGTAATCCAGGAAGTGAGACTAATGTAATCTTCTTCATTAACAATAGCTCAACCATTCCTACTGTGGCCACAAGTGCCATCAGAATAATGAATGGCCAATCTCCTACGATAATCATTCCTAACAAAAGGGCGCCAAAAATCACACCCGTAATAACACGTTGTTTCATTACGCTAATGTCCTCCTACACTTACACCCCGCCGTAACGTCTTCCTCTTCGCTGATATTCTTGCACGGCCTCAAGAAAATGATGCTCTGTGAAATCTGGCCATAGAACTTCAGTAAACCAAAGTTCCGTATAAGCTAGCTGCCAGAGCATAAAATTACTTAAACGGATTTCTCCGCTTGTCCGTATTAGTAAATCTGGATCAGGGTACTGGCTACTGAGTAAATAAGAAGAAATTTTTTCTTCGGTTATATCTTCTTCCGTTAGTATCCCCTTTTTCACATCAGTTAATAACTTTTGCATAGCCGATGTCATTTCATGGCGACTGCCGTAGTTTAATGCGAAATTAAGTATGAGTCCAGTATTGTCTCTCGTATCTTGCACAGCCTTACTAATGGCTTTGAACGTGTGGGGGGGCAGCTGCTCTCGTTCTCCCATAATTCTAACTTGAACATTCTGCTCAATTAATTCTGGCAGATGGCTAAGTAGAAATTGCTCAGGGAGCTTCATTAAAAAGTCTACTTCCTCTTTTGGTCGTTTCCAATTTTCGGTTGAAAAAGCATAGAGCGTGAGATAGTTTACACCAAGGTCACTGGCTTTTCTCACAATCTTTTTAACGACCTTCACACCTTCACGGTGGCCAGCCACACGTGGGAGACCTCGCTTCTTGGCCCAGCGTCCATTGCCATCCATAATGATCGCAATATGGCCTGGGATATTAGCAGATGTGTTTATTTCTATCTGTTCCTCATCTTCATTCTTTCTCATCCAGTTCGAGAACTTCCCAAGCATTGCAAATCCTCCATTGTGTCGCTTACTTAACAAAAAAACCCCCTGTGGGAAAAGAGGGTCCTTTTATTATCTTATTTTACATGTTATTGGATTAGACTTCCATGATTTCTTTTTCTTTGTCAGTTGCAACGCTATCTGCTTCAGCGACATATTTGTCTGTTAGCTTCTGCACATCGTCATTGCCACGACGTAGTTCATCTTCCGTAATATCGCCGTCTTTCTCTTTCTTCTTCAATTCATCATTCGCATCGCGACGAATGTTACGGATTACAACCTTGCTTTCTTCAGCATACTTCTTAACAAGCTTCACAAGTTCTTTGCGACGCTCTTCAGTTAGGGCAGGAATCGTAAGACGAATCACATTCCCATCATTTGAAGGTGTTAAGCCAAGATCAGATTTAAGAATGGCTTTTTCGATATCACCTACAGAAGACTTATCATAAGGCTGAATTAGTAGCATACGAGCTTCTGGAACTGAAATACCAGCAAGCTGGTTAACAGGTGTCGGCGCACCATAGTATTCTACTTGGATTTTATCAAGAAGAGAAGCATTCGCTCTACCAGCTCTTAATGTAGCAAGCTCGCGTTTCAAACTTGAAATTCCGTTCTGCATACGTTCTTCAGTATTCTTCAAAATTTCTTTCGGCATCTTAATCTCTCCCCTTTACAACTGTTCCAATTTCTTCGCCACAAATGGCGCGTTTAATATTACCTTCTTCCATAATAGAGAAGACAACTAGTGGAATGTCATTATCCATACAAAGTGAAGAAGCTGTGGAGTCCATTACAGCAAGTCCTTCTTTGAGTACATCCAGGTAAGAAAGCGTATCGTACTTCTTCGCTGTAGCGTCAACAGTTGGATCTGCTGTGTAGACACCATCCACATTATTCTTTGCCATTAGTATGACATCCGCTTCAATTTCTGCTGCACGTAGTGCTGCGGTCGTATCTGTTGAGAAGTATGGGTTACCTGTTCCAGCAGCGAAAATCACAACGCGCTTTTTCTCTAGATGACGAATCGCTTTACGGCGAATGTAAGGTTCTGCGACCTGTCTCATTTCAATCGATGTTTGGACACGTGTTTCAACGCCAATGCTTTCAAGGCTGTCCTGCATCGCAAGAGAATTCATTACTGTTGCAAGCATGCCCATATAATCAGCAGTCGCACGGTCCATACCCATTTCACTGCCAACTTTACCACGCCAGATGTTTCCTCCGCCAACTACGACTGCAACTTCTACACCCATTTCGTGAATTTCCTTCACCTGGGATGCGATTGATTGAACGATTGAAGGTGAGATTCCCTGACCTTCTCCACCGGACAATGCTTCTCCGCTTAATTTTAACACAACGCGTTCATACTTGGCTCCGCTCATTTTTACCCTCCAGCATGTAATCAGTATTTGTTCTTGAAAAATAGGGAACACATCGTGTTCCCTATCATTGTTTTACTTCTTCACTTGAGACATAACTTCATCAGCAAAGTTATCTTCACGCTTCTCCATGCCTTCGCCAACTTCGTAGCGGATAAAGCCTTTAACAGTAGCGCCTTTTGATTCAACGTATTTTCCTACTTTTTGATCAGTGTCCTTAACAAATGGCTGGTCAACAAGAGAAATTTCTTCGAAGAATTTGTTAATACGGCCTTCTACCATTTTCTCAACGATTTTCTCTGGCTTACCTTCATTAAGAGCCTGTTGCTTAAGTACTTCGCGTTCGCGTTCTACTTCTTCAGCCGGAACAGCGTCACGAGATACGAAACGAGGGTTAACAGCAGCTGTGTGCATCGCTACGTCTTTTGCTACTTCTGCGTCAGTTGTTCCTTCAAGAAGTGTTAGAACGCCAATACGTCCACCCATGTGAAGATATGCGCCAAATGCATCTGCATCAGTTTTCTCAACGATTTGGAAGCGACGAAGAGAAATTTTCTCACCGATTTTAGCAATTTTTTCGTTCAAGAATTCTGTAACGGTTTGTCCGTTTTCCATTTTGCTTTCAAGAGCTGCGTCTACAGACTCAGGGCTTGTTTTAAGGAGGTGTTGAGAAATATCATTGATTAGTGTAGTGAAGCTCTCGTTCTTAGCAACGAAGTCAGTTTCAGAGTTAATCTCAGCGATGACTGCTTTGTTCCCTTCAACTGCGATGGTTGCAAGACCTTCAGCTGCAACACGGTCAGCTTTCTTAGCTGCTTTAGAGATTCCTTTCTCACGAAGCCAGTCGATTGCCTTGTCCATGTCACCGTCGTTTTCTGTTAGTGCTTTTTTGCAATCCATCATACCTGCACCAGTTTGTGCACGCAATTCTTTTACCATTTGAGCTGTTACTGCCATTAGTAATTCCTCCTTGAATTATGATATGTAATCATACCCGTTTGGGTTAAAAAAAGGTGATAAAGGGGTTAGAGTTCCCCTTTATCACCCCTTTGTGTTCTTATACAGATGTTTCTTCAGTTTCTACCGCTTCAACTTCTGCTTCTTCTTCTACTTTGCTAACTTCGATCACAGCGTCAGCCATTTTAGCAGTAAGAAGTTTTACAGCGCGGATTGCATCGTCGTTACCAGGGATAATATAGTCGATCTCATCTGGATCACAGTTTGTATCCACGATCGCAACGATAGGGATATTAAGCTTACGAGCCTCAGCAATAGCGATACGCTCTTTACGAGGGTCGATTACGAACAATGCGTCTGGAACGCCGTTCATGTCTTTAATACCACCAAGGAATCTTTCAAGGCGATCCATTTCTTTTTTAAGAAGGATAACTTCTTTCTTAGGTAGTACTTCGAAAGTGCCGTCTTCTTCCATTTTCTCAAGGCTCTTCAGGCGGTTAATACGCTTTTGAATTGTTTCAAAGTTCGTAAGAGTTCCACCTAACCAGCGTTGGTTGATGTAGTATTGACCAGCACGGATTGCTTCATCCTTAACGGAATCTTGCGCTTGCTTTTTTGTACCTACGAAAAGAACTTTCCCACCGTCCTGAGCGATGTCACGAACGAAGTTATAAGCTTCTTCGACTTTTTTCACTGTTTTTTGAAGATCGATAATGTAGATACCGTTTCTTTCAGTGAAGATATAAGGTTTCATTTTTGGGTTCCAACGACGAGTCTGATGACCGAAGTGTACCCCAGCTTCAAGAAGCTGTTTCATAGAGATTACTGCCATGATTGTGTTCCTCCTAATGGTTTTTTTAGCCTCCGCTTGCATCTCGTTCGGAAAAAACTGCGTCTGCAGCACCACTTTCCAAATCAACAAGCGTGTGTGATTAACACCGTTGATTACTATATCATATAGAATCAGTTGCCGCAAGTTAAATTCAAAAATTAAGCGAATGCCTACTTACTTCTCTCTTCTCACAACTAGTAACTTCCTAGTAAAAACGCCCCGATCTGAATCGGGACGCCGTTGAAATTATTGTGTTTTAAGTTTTGATAGTTCAACTAAAAACTTATCGTTAAGTACTTTGATGTATGTCCCTTTCATTCCGAGCGAGCGAGATTCAATTACGCCTGCACTCTCAAGTTTACGAAGTGCGTTAACGATAACCGAACGTGTGATTCCTACACGGTCAGCAATTTTACTTGCTACAAGAAGTCCTTCGTTACCTTCAAGCTCTTCGAAAATGTGCTCGATCGCTTCAAGTTCACTGTAGGATAGAGAAGAAATTGCCATTTGAACAACCGCTTTATTTCTGGCTTCTTCTTCAATTTCTTCAGCTTTCTCATGGAGGATTTCCATACCTACTACTGTTGCGCCATATTCAGCTAATAGAAGATCGTCATCTGAGAACGAATCACTAAGACGTGAAAGGATGAGCGTACCTAGACGGCTACCTCCACCTGTGATCGGTACAATAGTAGTAAGACCTTTTTCGAAAAGATCACGATTCTCTACAGGAAACGCTGTATACTCACTTGTAATATCAAGATTAGAAGAAGTCTCCGTGATGTTAAATAGGTTCTGAGTATATTCTTCAGGGAACTGACGCTCAGAGAACATTTTCTTCATGCGCTCATTTTCGATTTCTTGATTAATAGCGATTCCAAGAAGCTTCCCTCTTCGGCTTACAACATATACGTTTGCCATGATGACGTCGCGTAGCGTCTCTGCCATGTCTGTAAAGTTAACCGGCCCTTCCGATTTTTGTAGCATACCATTGATTTTTCTTGTTTTTTCAAGTAAATTCATAATTTTTATCCTCCTGCGTGTGTTATAAGATGTATTGACTGAGGTCGCGGTTCTTTGCAATAGAAGCTAATTTATCCTCAACATACTCTGGTGTAATCGTAATGCTTTCAAGATTGATGTCTGGCGCTTCGAACGATAGGTCCTCGAGTAGCTTCTCTAGAATCGTATGAAGTCTACGCGCGCCGATATTATCTGTGTCCTGGTTTACTTCCGTTGCAATTGTAGCAATTTTATGAATAGCATCGTCAGAAAATTCAACTTTAATACCTTCAGTTTCTAATAAAGCTGTATATTGCTTCACAAGTGCATTATCAGGTTCTGTTAGAATGCGCTTAAAGTCATCTACCGTCAGACTTGAAAGCTCAACGCGAATTGGGAATCGGCCTTGGAGCTCCGGAATAAGATCGGATGGTTTAGACATATGAAACGCACCAGCTGCCATGAACAAGATATGATCTGTTTTAACAGGTCCGTATTTGGTTGTAACGGTTGATCCTTCAACAATAGGAAGGATATCTCTTTGTACGCCTTCTCTCGAGACATCAGCTGATTGCTGGCTCTTACCTGCAACCTTATCAATTTCATCAATGAAGATGATACCCGATTGTTCCGTCTTCGAAACAGCATCCTGAGCAACTTCATCCATATCGACAAGTTTTCCAGCTTCATCCTGTGTTAACACTTTTCTTGCTTCAGATACAGGAAGCTTACGCTTTTTCTTCTTTTTAGGCATGATGTTACCGAGCATATCTTGCATGTTCATACCCATTTGCTCCATACCAGCACCTTGAAACATATCCATCATAGAGTTGTTTTGTTCTTCAACTTCCACTGTGATCATTCGATCCTCAAGTTCTCCTAGCGCCAATTGTTGGGCAATCTGCTTTCGTTTAGAAGAAACCGATTGTTCTTCAGTTGAGTTCTGCGTATTTGACTCTTCTTGCCCTTGATTACCAAATAACATTTCAAGCGGATTCTTATATTGAGTTTGCTTCTTACCAGAAGGGACAAGCAATTCGACAATGCGTTTGTTCGCATTCTCTTCTGCTTTACCCTTCACCTGTTCCATTCGGTCTTCTTTGACAAGTCTGATCGACGTCTCAACGAGATCACGAACCATCGATTCGACGTCTCGACCAACATAACCTACTTCGGTAAATTTCGTGGCCTCAACTTTAATGAAAGGAGCATTGACAAGACGAGCTAGTCGCCTAGCAATCTCAGTTTTCCCTACACCTGTAGGCCCGATCATCAAAATATTCTTTGGATTCACTTCATCCTTCAGTTTGTCGCTTAAAAGGCTTCTGCGATATCGATTTCTTAAGGCAACCGCAACAGCTTTCTTGGCGTCATTCTGACCAACGATATACTGATCAAGTTTTTCAACAATTTGTCTCGGTGTTAATGGATTAGACATACGATCTCCTCCAAAGATACAGTTTAAATACTAAATGGTTTCTACAATAATTTGATCATTTGTGTACACACAAATCTCTGATGCAATTTCCATAGATGCTCTTGCAATCTCTTCAGCCGTTTTGTTTTCACTGTACCGCTTAAGCGCTCTGCCTGCCGAAAGTGCATAATTTGAGCCTGACCCGATAGATAAGATGCCATCATCAGGTTCAATTACTTCTCCGGTTCCAGAAATAAGAAGGAGTTCATCTTTGTTCATTACGATTAACATCGCTTCTAGTTTCCTTAACACGCGGTCGCTTCGCCATTCTTTAGCAAGCTCAACTGCTGCTCGTTGTAAATTGCCGCCATATTCTTCAAGCTTACTTTCAAATTTTTCGAAAAGGGTAAACGCATCGGCTACAGATCCTGCAAAACCGGCAACGACCTTTCCATGAAATAATCTTCTTACCTTTTTGGCTGTATGTTTCATCACAACAGCATTTCCGAAAGTCACCTGGCCATCTCCAGCCATTGCGCACTCCCCATTATGCTGTACTGCAAATATTGTCGTTGAATGAAAGTCTCCCATAAGTTCCTCCTCCCGAGCGGTCAAGCTCTTGGGTGATGGTTCATGTATATATTTCGTAATCGATCACCTGTCACATGGGTATAGATCTGAGTTGTTGATAGACTCGAATGGCCGAGAAGCTCCTGAACTGAACGTAAGTCCGCTCCCTCATTCAGCATATGCGTTGCGAATGTGTGTCTCATCACATGAGGGCTTATATGTACATGCATCGAAGCATCCTTCACAATCTTATCTAAAATTGTGCGGACACCTCTAGCTGTTACTCTAACACCTCTGAAGTTTAAAAACAGGGCTTTCGTAGAATCTTTCCCTGAGGAAAGAAGCTTTGCGCGTCCATCATTGATATACTCGTTGATTGCATCTATAGCGAAACTACCAATTGGTACGTATCTTTCTTTCCGTCCTTTACCAATTACAAAAATCGTGCCGATCGCAAAATCAATGTCTTCTAGATCCAGCGCGACACACTCACTAACCCGAATTCCACATCCATACAGTACTTCAAGTAACGCTCTGTCTCTCTGACCAAGCGGCTTGCTAGTATCAGGCGCTTCAAAAAGCATACTCAGTTCTTCTTCATAAAGAAACTGCGGAAGACGCTTTTCTTGTTTAGGCAATGAGCTCATTGTAAAAGGATTGACTTCTACGATTTCTTCTCTTAAAAGAAAACGATAAAGACTTCGTAAGGTTGAGATTTTCCTCGCAGCTGTTTTCCTAGCATAGCCTCTTTCATGAAGTTCCGTTAGGTAAATTCTAACATCTGCATAAGAAACAGCAGCAAAGACATCAATAGTCTGCTGCTTCATAAAGGACTTAAAATGGTCAATGTCCTGTAAGTAACCTGAGATCGTATGTGGCGAACAATTCTTCTCAATCTGAAGATATTCAGAAAATAATTGAATATGAGCTTGTTGATTGTTATTCATCGTCATCACCTCAAAAGGCTTCTAAATCGTAACACAATTTAGAAGCCTTAGCAATAGAAATTTACAATCTTTTTACAAAATTCTGAATTGTTTCTAGCGCTCGATTTGCGATCGTTTCATTGCGCTCTTTCTTACTTTTGATTCTTGTTTCCAATGGTGGAAATAAACCGAAATTTGCATTCATTGGCTGGAAGTTATCAGGATTTGCAGTCGTAATATAATTAGCCAAACTACCTAATGCTGTTTCTTCAGGGAAGACGACCGGCTCTTCATCATTCATAAGACGAGCAGCATTAAATCCTGCGATTAATCCCGACGCGGCAGACTCCACATACCCTTCAACACCTGTCATCTGGCCTGCAAAAAACAGGTTATCTCGTTCTTTGAACTGATAGGTTGCTCGCAATAGATTAGGCGAGTTGATAAAGGTGTTTCGGTGCATGACACCGTAGCGAACGATATCTGCATTTTCAAGCCCCGGAATCAAGCGAATGACTTCTTTTTGTGGTCCCCATTTCAGGTGAGTCTGGAAACCAACGATATTATAAAGAGTACCAGACGCATTATCCTGTCTTAATTGAACAACAGCATATGGACGTTTTCCAGTTTTAGGATCTTCTAGGCCTACAGGCTTGAGCGGCCCGAACGTCATCGTCTTCTGTCCACGTTGTGCCATTACTTCAATCGGCATACATCCCTCAAAGAAAACTTCTTTCTCAAATTCTTTGATCGGAACGGTTTCAGCAGCAATCAATGCCTCATAGAATGTATTGAACTCCTCTTCTGTCATTGGACAGTTTAAGTAAGCTGCTTCCCCTTTATCATAACGGGACTTTTTGTACACTTTATCCATATCGATGCTCTCAGTTTCAATAATAGGAGCCGCAGCATCATAGAAGTACAAGTATTCTTCACCGCTCAGCTCTTTTAATTGATCAGACAGATCTTTCGAGGTTAATGGTCCTGTTGCTACGATCGTCGGACCATCGGGAATTTTTGTACATTCTTCAGAGAATACCGTCACATTCGGATGGTTTTTTACATTTTCAGTTACTTTTGCTGCGAATTCGTGACGATCCACCGCCAGCGCACCACCCGCAGGGACAGCACACTCATCAGCAGATTTAATTATCACTGAATCCATCCGACGCATTTCTTCTTTTAATACCCCAACAGCATTTGTTAATGTATTCGCTCTTAGCGAGTTACTGCACACAAGCTCAGCAAACTTATCTGTATGATGGGCCGGCGTTTGCTTCTTTGGACGCATCTCATAGAGATGAACATCTACTCCTCGCTTCGCCAGCTGCCATGCCGCTTCACTTCCTGCAAGCCCGGCTCCGATAACCGTAACGTGTTTACTCATTGCTAAAACCCCTTACTAGTTTTCTTCTTCAATGAAATCACAATTCACACACTTGATTTCTTTCTTTTTCTTCGTTTTCTTCT
The DNA here is from genome assembly GCA_963739655.1 of uncultured Bacillaceae bacterium. Taxonomy (GTDB): domain Bacteria; phylum Bacillota; class Bacilli; order Bacillales; family Guptibacillaceae; genus Guptibacillus. The sequence continues at coordinate 317,139 of CAVUAW010000023.1, forward strand.
CAACAAGCAATTCACCGCATTTCGGACAAGGACGCTTGATTGGCTTATCCCAGGATAAGAAATCACATTCCGGGAAGCGATCGCAACCATAGAAAAGACGATTCTTCTTGCTCTTTCGCTCAACAACATTACCTTCTTTACATTTCGGACAGGTAACGCCGACTTCTTTTAAAATCGGTTTTGTATTTCGACAGTCAGGAAAGTTTGAGCAAGCCATGAATTTTCCGTAACGTCCCATCTTGATCACCATCGGTGAACCACACTTCTCGCAATCTTCTCCCGCGGGCTCATCTTTGATTTCGACTTCCTTCATTTCTTCCTCAGCGACCTTCAAACGCTTCTCGAAATTCTGATAGAATTCGTTGATGACAGAAATCCATTCTGCATCGCCATCTTCAATTTTGTCAAGATCATTTTCTAGTCCAGCTGTAAATTCAATGTTGATGATGTCCTGGAAAAACTCAAGAATAAGTTCCAGTACAATTTCACCAAGCTCAGTCGGAATAAATTTCTTGTCTTCAAGAGCAACATAACCTCGACGTTGAATGGTATCGAGTGTTGGAGCATACGTTGATGGACGGCCAATACCTAGTTCTTCCATCGTTTTTACAAGTCGTGCTTCTGAATATCTCGGCGGTGGTTGTGTAAAGTGCTGTGTTGGATCAACCTCCGAAGAAGATACGCTCATACCTTCTTCAAGATCAGGTAGCATTTTGTCTTCTTCCTTCTTGTTGTCGTCATTCCCTTCCACATACACTTTCATGAAACCTTTAAATTTAACCTTCGAACCAGTCGCACGGAAAATGGTTCCGCTATTTTCAAGATCAACACTCATTGTATCCATGATAGCAGGTGCCATTTGACTTGCGACGAATCGTTCCCAGATCAATTTGTACAGACGTAGTTGATCTCTCTTCAAGTAAGCCTTCATTTCAGAAGGATCACGCATCACTGACGTCGGGCGAACCGCTTCATGCGCATCCTGAGATTTGCCTGATTGCTTTTTAGCAACCTTTTTTCCGGATAAGTAGGTGTCTCCATACTTTCCTTCAATATATTCCTTTGCTTCTTCCTTCGCAGTTTCAGAGATTCTAGTCGAATCCGTTCTCATATATGTGATTAAACCAACCGTACCCTGTTTGCCGATTGCGATACCCTCATAGAGCTGCTGAGCAAGCATCATTGTCTTCTTTGCTCTGAAATTCAGTTTCCTTGCGGCTTCTTGTTGAAGAGAAGAAGTTGTGAAAGGATTGGCTGGATTTCGTTTACGCTCTTTCTTTTGAACGGATTGAATATTGAATTTATCTCCTTCGATCCGATTAAGGACCTTGTCGACATCTTCTCTTGAATGAAGTTCGGTTTTCTTGCCATCAATACCATAGAAACCTGCATCGAATAGCTCACCGTCTTTTTCAAATGAAGCTTTAATCTTCCAATACTCTTCAGCTTCGAAATTCTGTATTTCTTTCTCTCTTTCAATAATAAGCCGAACAGCAACGGATTGAACTCGTCCAGCGCTGAGGCCTTTTTTTACTTTTTTCCATAGTAGCGGACTGATGTTATAACCAACAAGTCGATCTAGAACCCGACGCGCCTGCTGTGCATCAACGAGATCCATATTAATCGCTCTTGGTTGTTTGAACGCATCTTTCACCGCATCTTTCGTAATTTCATTAAATACGACTCTGCACTCTGCTTGCTCATCTATTTTGAGACTGTGAGCGAGATGCCACGCAATTGCTTCACCTTCACGATCGGGGTCAGCTGCGAGATAGACTTTCTTCGCTTTTTTAGCAGCATCCTTAATTTCTTTCAGTACAGGGCCTTTCCCGCGTATTGTTATATATTTAGGAGCATAGTTATTTTCCACATCAACGCCCATTTGGCTTCTTGGCAGGTCAATAACATGACCTAATGAGGCTTTCACCTTATATTTCTTTCCTAAATATTTTTCAATTGTTTTTGCTTTAGCGGGAGATTCAACAATAACTAGATAATCTGCCACAATACGTTTCCTCCCCCCATTGAGGTAAATTTTAAAATCTTCCTTATTATTAAATAGTCAAAACTCTTTTGTCAAATAGTGCTAGTTTGATTTGGCACATCTGGCAATTCACTAAGAATGTCGTCTGCTTCTAAAACCAGCTTGGCTCCTTGCTGAATTAAACGATTGGTTCCTTCAGCATGAAGGTCTGTGACTCTTCCTGGTAAGCAAAATACATCACGTCCCTGCTCTATTGCCTGATCAGCTGTAATCAATGATCCACTTCTTTTTCTTGCCTCCACAATAAGCGTCCCTAGTGACAATCCACTAATGATCCGGTTTCGCTCTGGAAATTGATGTTTTCTTGGCCAGCAATCAGGTGGATACTCAGATAGGAGAAGCCCACTTCTGGCAATGGCAGATGCGAGTTCCAGATTTTCTTTAGGGTAAATATGTTTGAATCCTCCGCCTAGAACGGCGATTGTTTCAGCCTGATGGTCGAGTGCAAGGCGATGTGCTAGTGTATCGATTCCTAAAGCAAGACCACTTACTAACGTCCATCCTTGTAATACGATTGGACTTAGTATAAGTTTCATAGCAGCTTCTGCGTCACGTGATGGATAACGGGAACCGACGACGCTTAACGTCAGATGATCATTAAGTAGTTTCGTATTCCCCATACAGTAGATCACCCATGGTGCATCATAAATATGCGAAAGTTGTGCAGGGTATTCCTGATCAAACCTCGTGATAACTTTAATTTCGCCAGCTTTCACGTGTGTTATTCTCCAAGGCTTTTTAATATGAATATCTTCATATAAGTAACTGGCTATCTCTTTCTTTAGTCCAAATTGTCTTAACTGAGTAGCAGACATATCATATATGCTTTGAAGCGTGGGGTCAAATATCAGAAATGATTCGATCACTTTCCATTCTACTCCTCGACACTGATGTAGCTGAATTAACCGGCTTCTAAACGTTCTCAATCATGCTTCTCTCCTATCAGGAACTATATTTTCAAAGTAACCGTTATGTATCAATACGTCATTAAAAAAAGAGAACTTTTCGAACAACCACTATAAGAGAAATAGCTCCCTTACGGGAGCTATTACCATTACGCCTTATGTGTCGTGCATTTCTCTAGCAAGTCTTTATCTTCCAAAACAGAAATTAGCGTTTCACCCATCACTGCCGGAGTTGGAGCAACTTTAATTCCACACGATTCCATCGTTTTGATCTTCTCGTCAGCTGTACCTTTACCACCGGAAATAATCGCACCAGCATGGCCCATACGTTTTCCTGGAGGCGCAGTTTGACCACCGATAAATCCAACGACAGGCTTCGTCATGTTGGCTTTCACCCATTCTGCCGCTTCTTCTTCTGCAGTACCACCGATTTCACCGATCATGATCACTGCATAAGTATCTTCATCTTCGTTAAAGGCTTTCAATACGTCGATGAAGTTCGTCCCATTAACGGGATCTCCACCAATACCAACAGCCGTGGACTGTCCAATACCAGCTTCTGAAAGCTGATGAACAGCTTCGTAAGTCAACGTACCAGAACGAGAAACGACTCCTACGTGACCTTTTTTATGAATGTAACCAGGCATAATACCGATTTTACATTCTTCAGGAGTTATCACACCAGGACAGTTCGGTCCAACGAGGCGTGTTTTCTTACCTTCCATATAACGCTTGACTTTCACCATATCGATTACTGGAATACCCTCAGTAATACAAATGGCAAGGTCCATATCTGCGTCAACAGCTTCCATGATCGCATCTGCTGCAAAAGCAGGCGGAACATAGATTACGGAAGCATTAGCACCAGTTTTTTGGACAGCCTGTTCAACTGTGTCAAACACAGGAACTCCTTCAACTTCTGTGCCGCCTTTTCCTGGTGTTACGCCACCAACAATCTTCGTACCATACTCAAGCATTTGCTGTGTATGAAATAAACCAACCGATCCAGTAATACCTTGAACGATGACTTTTGTATCTTGATTAATGTATACGCTCATTCCTAGTCCCGCCTTTCTACTTAACTAATGAAACAATTTTTTCTGCGCCGTCAGCCATAGATTCTGCAGCTGTGATATTTAATCCTGAATCTTTAAGGATTTGTTTACCAAGGTCAACATTTGTTCCTTCAAGACGCACGACAAGTGGAATTTCTAGTCCAACCTGTTTCGTAGCTTCTACAACACCTTCAGCAATTACATCACACTTCATAATTCCACCGAAAATGTTTACGTAAATGCCTTTAACATTCTTATCAGAAAGAATAATTTTGAAGGCTTCTGTTACTTTTTCAGCTGTTGCGCCGCCCCCAACGTCAAGGAAGTTAGCGGGGTCTCCGCCATAATGCTTGATAATATCCATCGTAGCCATAGCAAGACCTGCGCCATTGACCATGCAACCGATATTACCATCAAGAGCGATATAGCTTAGCTCGTATTTAGAAGCTTCGATTTCTTTGGCATCTTCTTCGTCAAGGTCACGAAGCTCAAGAATATCTTTATGACGATAAAGTGCGTTTGGATCAAAGTTTAACTTCGCATCAAGAGCCATCACGTTCCCGTCTCCAGTTGTAACGAGTGGGTTGATTTCTGCAATCGATGCGTCCTTCTCGATAAATACTTTGTATAATCCAAGCATGAATTTCACTGCTTTGTTTACTTGTTCTTTCGGGATGTTGATATTAAATGCTAGTCTTCTAGCTTGATAACCCTGAAGCCCAACAGCTGGATCGATTACTTCTTTGAAGATTTTTTCTGGACTATGTTCAGCCACTTCTTCAATCTCCGTTCCACCTTCTTCAGATGCCATCATCACAACTCGAGATGTTACACGGTCAAGAACGAGACCAACATAGTACTCTTGCTTAATATCGCAACCTTCTTCGATAAGTAAGCGCTTTACTTCTTTACCTTCTGGCCCTGTTTGATGAGTAACGAGTGTTTTTCCGAGAATCTCCTCGGCATATGTACGAACTTCATCAAGGTTCTTGGCAATTTTAACACCGCCAGCTTTACCTCGACCGCCAGCGTGAATCTGTGCTTTCACAACGTAAACGCTGCTGTCTAGTTGCTTTGCAACGTCCACCGCTTCTTTTGCGGAGTATGCGACTTGTCCGTTAGGGACTGATACCCCGTAGCTTCTTAGGACTTCTTTTCCTTGATATTCATGGATATTCATTCTCTCATCCTCCTATCCTAGTCAATCAAATCTTTGACGACGTTTTCATTGTATAGAAAATTCCCACCGATTGTCTACCCTTTTGCTTAAAGTCTCTTTGCTTTCTTACAAAAAAACGCAAAACTTTGCTTTTCACACAGCCAGAACGCAGCATTTTGAACGGATTCCCTATTATGAGTGACTTGATTCCAATACACCCATTAATAGGAAGAGGGATTACCTCCCATCTTCCTGTTCCTCTCTTCCCGCCTTTTTAGGAGGGCTACTCTCTGATTGTTCTCTCTTATGGTGATCGGTTATGGTCAATTCTCTTGCTGCTGCAGGGGTATATACACCAAATTCTTCTCCAGCTTCTTCGTAAAATGATTCATTTTTCTCTCGTCGTCCTGGATCTTTCACTTATGATTGCTCCTTCATCATGGAATAGGTATAGTATCAGCTATTTTCACCTATTCATACACGAAGTTAACGCGCGCTTAATCGATCTCTTACTGGTGCAAATGTCTTTCGATGCTCTTCTGTTACTCCGTGCTGAGCAAGAGCATCTAAATGCTCTTTCGTACCATATCCAACATGTCGTTCAAAGCCGTACTGAGGATATTTCTCTGCTATTTTTGCCATCATACGGTCCCGTGTCACCTTCGCAATAATGGAAGCTGCAGCAATACTGACGCTTCTCGCATCCCCTTTGATTAACGATTCCTGTGCGATCGGTAACGGGAGTTGCATTGCATCTACAAGCAGGAAATCCGCAGGACCATTTAAGTCCTCAACAGCAAGCTTCATCGCTTTTTTTGATGCTTGATAAATATTGATTTCATCAATTTCCTCAGAACTTACAACGCCAACTCCAATTGCGAGCGCATGAGTTTGGATTTCATCAAAAAGCGCATCCAGTTTTGCGTGCGAAAGTTTTTTGGAATCCTGCAATCCATAGATTGGCACTTCAGGGTCTAATATGACTGCTGAAGCGACCACAGGCCCTGCTAACGGTCCTCTTCCCACTTCATCGACTCCAACTATGGATTTGTATCCCGCTTCTCTGTACCTGCCTTCAAAGACGCTCATGTCTTGGTGCATCTCATACATTTTCTGCTTCAACTGATTTTTCTTTGCTTCTCTTGCTAGTAACCGAATGACTCCTTTTCGGCTATCATTCCTAATTTCCTCCAATTCATCACTCGTATATCGCTCATTCTTCAGCATTTGATCGATTTGATCAATAGACCATTTGGCTTTATTCTTCACGCTTCTACCCCTTTCTGTTCCATAATCAAAAAAAGATAAGGCGCATGGCCTTACCTCTCTGGCGTCTCTAACGTTACATCACCTAATTTACCACTTCGAAGCTCTCGAAGAATGGTTTCAGCTGTTTTATCATAATCAATCCAACCCCCACTCATCAAAAAGCCACGTTTTTTGCCAATTTCATCAAAAAGATCAACAACATCTTCCGGTATATCGTCAAGTTTATAGCGGTCCATTAGTCGATTAGGATAATGAGCGCTAAGAAATTTAAGCACGAAGACAGAGATATCCTGAAAATCTAGAATTTCATCTTTAATCGCTCCTGTTGCAGCGAGTTTGTAGCCTGTTATTTGATCCTCAAATTTGGGCCATAAAATTCCCGGGGTATCAAGAAGATCCATCTCATCTCCTACTTTTATCCACTGTTGCTTTTTGGTTATACCAGGGCGATCCCCTGTTTTAGCTATTTTCTTGCCAGCAAGCCGATTGATCAGCGTAGATTTCCCTACATTCGGAATGCCTAGAATCAAAGCCCTAACAGCACGAGGCTTCATTCCCTTTTCAATCATGCGATCAATCTTATCGCTCACAAGCTCTCTTGCAGCTCCCGGGATCGCCTTCACACCTTTACCCGTTTGCGAATCGATTGGCAACGCTTTATGCCCCTGTGATTGAAAGTAGTGCTTCCATTCATTTGTCTTTTGCTCATCCGCCATGTCTGCTTTATTAAGCAGAATCAGCCTTGGTTTAGTAGACACAATTTCATCGATCATCGGATTTCGTGAAGCTAGCGGTATACGCGCATCCACGAGTTCGATGACGACGTCGATCATTTTCAGCTTTTCGGTAATCTCCCGACGTGCTTTCGCCATATGTCCAGGAAACCATTGAATCGTCATGCTATCTCACCTATTCTCTCTATTCCATTACTTGTATATCATTCAAAGGCCAGAAAATAACGTCTGCTTTACCCACAACCTTCTCGATTGGCACGAACCCAATTGCACGGCTATCTTTACTATGCTGGCGATTATCTCCCATTACAAATAGATGTCCTTCTGGAACAGTCGTCTGCCCCGTAACACCTGTTAGGTCAAAATCATACGTTAAATTCCCTTCAAGCAAGTCGCTCTTATATGGTTCAAGATATGGCTCTTTCATCGCTTTCCCATTTACATAAAGCATATCATCTTTGTATTCAACTTTATCACCAGGTAAGCCAATCACTCGCTTAATATAGTCTTTGCCTTCTGGAGCTTCAAAAACGATAATGTCAAAACGTTCCGCGTCACCGATGTTATAACTAATTTTGTTTACGATCATTCGGTCACGGTCCTGAAGTGTAGGCATCATACTCTCCCCATCGACAACAATTGGAGCAAAGATAAAGTAGCGAACGGCTCCGGCCAAGATAAATGCAATGACTAGCGCACGTATCCATTCCCAGGAGTCTTTCTTCTCTGCTGATCTTTTGCTATTCATGCCTGTTCCTCCTAAATGAAAGGGTCATTTTTTAATCTATTTTATTCCCTTTGCTTCATTCTAACAAACCTGTATGTACCGATTTATTTTACCATAATGCAACTTCAAAATCATATGGGGATTTTTTCAATAGAAAAAAGGAGCCTGACTGTGCAAGCTCCTTCTTTGTTTCTAACTCTATCGAATTTCTTTAATACGAGCGGCTTTACCACGAAGTGCACGCAAGTAGTATAGCTTAGCACGGCGAACTTTACCGCGACGAGCAACTTCAAGCTTAGCAACTTTCGGTGAATGTACAGGGAATGTACGCTCAACACCTACACCGTAAGAAATCTTACGAACTGTAAACGTTTCGCTGATTCCACCACCACGTCGTTTAATCACAACACCTTCGAATACCTGAATACGCTCACGAGTGCCTTCGACAACTTTAACGTGAACTTTAACAGTATCCCCTGGTCGGAAATTAGGAAGATCCGACTTAAGTTGGTCTTTTGTGATATCCTGGATTAACTTGTGCATCAAGTAACCCTCCTTCCACACAGATGCTCTTATAAATAAGCTTTCATTACAGCGGAACATCGTAATACGTGACTAATGCCACAACTGATATCATAGCATAGCGTTATTTAGAATACAAGAAAGAATTCACTCGTTTTCACTCATAATTTCACGAAGTAGTTTCTGCTCTTCTTTTGACAGATCCTTCTCATCAATGAGGTCCGGCCTTCTTTTCCATGTCCTTCTTAGCGATTCTTTAAGTCGCCATTTATTGATAGCCGCATGATTCCCTGATAGGAGTACGTCAGGAACCTTCATTCCTCCGTAATCAGCAGGTCTTGTATAATGGGGATGCTCAAGCAAGCCGCTGCTAAAAGAATCCATCGGGGCAGATGTGTCATTTCCAAGGACACCTGGAAGCAGTCTTGTCACACTATCAATCACGACCATACTTCCAAGCTCACCACCTGTTAATACAAAATCACCGATAGAAATTTCATCCGTTACAAGATTTTCTCGGATTCGTTCGTCATAGCCCTCGTAATGTCCACAAACAAAAATAAGGTGTTCTTCCTGTGCAAGTTCCTCTGCTTTTTTCTGTGTAAACCTTTCCCCTTGTGGGCACATGAGGATGACCCTTGGCCGTTTGCCATTTGACAGATCAGCTACCGCATCAAAAACAGGTTGCGGTGTTAAAACCATCCCCGCTCCTCCACCATAAGGGTAATCGTCAACGCTTTTGTGCTTATTTGTACTATAGTCTCGAAAATTCGTCACCTGATAGGTTACAGCTCCACTCTCCTGTGCACGTTTTAAAATCGAGTGGTTCAACACACCTGTAAACATTTCAGGGAATAGAGACAATACGTCAATCTTCATCTTAATCACGAAGTCCTTCCATTAAATGAACGGTGATTTTACCTTCATTCAAATCGACTTTCTTCACAACTTGTTCGATATACGGTAATAGAAGATCTTTGCCACCCGCTGCACTTTGAACTACCCAAACGTCATTCGCACCAGGTGAGAGTATTTCCTTCACTTTACCAAGGTATTCTGCTTCATCAGAATGAACCTCAAGGCCAATGATGTCCCGATAATAGAACTCTTCCTTTTCGAGACGCCCGCCCTGGTCGTCTTTTACTTTCAGAATTCCTTCTTTCATGTGCTCCACTTCACCAATATTATGAAATCCTTCAAACGTAAGAAGATCAAACTGCTTATGCTTTCGATGGGAAGCAACTGTTAGTTCTACGGTTTTATCATGATGAAATAAGTAAAGACGATTGCCGATCGCATAGCGCTCCTCTGGAAAATCAGTCCTTGAAATAACTCTCACTTCTCCGCGGACGCCATGGGTATTTACAATTTTGCCAACATTAAGCCATTCTGTCATCTCGATAAGTCCTTTCCTCTGGATTCAGGAATAATATTTTGAACGATTCCGTCCTTTACCACTATCTTACCTTTTCGTTCTCGCTCATGCCACTCGTCCCCGATTTGAATGTCTTGAATAGATTCAATTTCACCGTCACTTATTTCACTACCAGTAGGAAGGTGTTCTAGCTGATCCATTCTGAATTCAAGAAACGATATGGTCTCTGAACGTGATTTTATTTCTTTATCGAATTGCTCCGCAATCCATTTGTGATCTGAAGGGCGCTTTTTTTGAAGACGCTTTTTTTCAAACTGAAGCTGTTCAGATTCTTGCTGAAGAGATGCCCGTTCTTTCTCCCATTTCTCCAAATAGGAAGCTCGACTCTGTTCAGTTAAAATTTGTTTTACTTCATACGTAACAATTATTTTCATTGCGCTGCCCCTCCATATGTAGGTCGTTTCTCAAGCTTCACATGACCTAAAAATAGACAATAGAAAAACCTGGCTTATCGCCAAGTCCATATTTGAGAAATCAACAATTGCAGTGATTAAAGTCAAAAATACTGTAGGAGGAGTCCCCTTCCTCCCTACAGTATTTCCAACTGCACACGTTTGCTTGATTGAACAGCAGCTGCATTCATGACAACCCGTATGGATTTTGCAACCTTCCCGTGCTTTCCAATCACCTTTCCAGTATCATCAGCATGAACATGAAGTTTGTAAATGTCTACTTGATCTGCCGCTTCCTTCTCAACACGGACATCCTCAGGATGATCCACAAGCGCTTTAACAATCGTCTCAACAAGCTCTTCCATTGTC
>CAVUAW010000024.1:0-32054 GCA_963739655.1 uncultured Bacillaceae bacterium
ATGCATTAGGAGACGCCAAAATGACTGCTGAGCTTTGGTGTTATTACTTGAAGAGGATACAAGAGCTAGGGTTTAGTAACTTGCGGGAAGTGTATGAGCGTTTAGCGCAAATGCGGTAGTGGTGTAGTGGTGCCTGGCACCACCCGGTATTGTGTCAATTCTTGTCGAGAATCCCTGGGCACACCGTATAGCAAACGACCCAGGGATTCTAAAGGTTCGTTTTTCTTTCAAGATATCTATCACTACAAGGCTAAAAGTAAAACAGGGGTGCTAATCCATTTGTATGGTTTAGTGCCCTTTTGTTATTTTTTGACTAAGTAAATGAATCAACAGAACCGTCGCGGTGATATTTGAAGTAGTACTTTTAAGGGATACGGCAGTGTAGTAAAAAGTATGGAATTGATAAATTTCCATCTTTTTGGTTTTAGTGATAAATAGCTGGGAATCTCCTCCAGATAAGTCATTCTCGCTTCATTAAAGGAGGATTAAAATGAATTTTTATAATATAGGCTTTGTAATCTAGCCGCCGTTTTATGGGGGATTTCAGGAGGGTTAGCAGGAATATTAATGGATAAAGGATGGAACCCGCTTGTAATCTCCTTTTATAGAGGGGCGATAGGGTTTGTTTGTATTTTTATTTGGCTACTTCTTAATCGTAAAGGAAATAAAATAAAGTATTCATCCAGGACAATGATGTGGTCGGTATTAGCAGGTGTTTCCGTCGCTGGAAATTTCAGCTTTTACTTTCTAAGTATTTCGGAATCTGGCGTAGCCGTAGCGTCAACCTTGATGTACACGGCACCATTATTCGTTCTGTTTAGTTCATTTCTCTTTCGAATAGAGACCATCACCCGATTTAAGGTGATCGCAATGGTTATTGTGATGGGGGGAATTAGTTTATTAACAAACATTTATGAAACAGGAATTGGCAGTTTAAATATTCTTGGGGTTACGAGTGGACTACTATCAGGTCTTTCGTACGCTTTGTTTATTTTTGGCTTTAAGAACGCTTCTAAAGAAGGGCGTCCGCCTTTTGTTCTCAGCATGGCTTTTGCGACATTTACAATTGTCATGTTTCTATTTATTGATCATAAGGAAGCACTCGACGCTTTGTTTTCAGAGGATCTGAATTGGTTTATAACTCTTGGAATCATCGGCGCTGGTATTTCCTTTTACTTATATATAGAAGGTTTGAAGAAAACGTCAGCATCCGTTGCAGCGATCATAGCGATGGTAGAACCGGTTACAGCTTCTCTATTCGGATTAGTGATACTGGGAGAGGTTCTTACATTAACTCAAAGTATAGGACTCGTGATTATTCTCATTACAATTACTATATTAAGTACAAAACAAAAGGGATAGTGAATCACGGAATCACGGGGACGGTTCTCGTGATTCCTGGTTCTTGGTGCCTGGCACCACCCGCATTGTGTCAGCTTTTGTCGGCTAGATATTACGCGATATAGCAAACGAGCCTGGAGATTCTATAGGCTCGTTTTTCTTTTGTCATTAATCATTCAAAAAAAGACGGAGTAAGGAAACCGGTTTCTATAATTTTGACTAATATTGAGAAAATTTTTACGAATACTGTTGAAAACGGATACATAATGTGTTTTAATAGTCACTAACAAGCCGTTTAATTCATTTTTTTTAACATTCTACGAAACCGGTTTCCTTAGGAACTTTCACTAGTGTAGGGTGAGGGATTGTATGGTGTCTATCATTTAATGGAGGGGATTTTATGAGATTCAAGAAAAGCTTTCTTGCACTGTTGCTACTTAGTACAGCATTAATGCTTGCAGCGTGTGGCGGAGGAGAGGACAGTTCATCCGAGGATGGAAAAGTAACCTTATCCTTTTGGACGTTTGGTGCAACAAACTATAAGGCTTTAGCAGAAGAATATGAGAAAGAAAATCCAAATGTGACGATTAAGGTGAAAACGTCAGAGTTGGGGGATCACCATAACAGTTTATTTACAGCAATTTCTGCAGGCACCGGAGCTCCAGATCTTGCGATGATCGAAGTTGACCAGCTTGATCGATACCGTGAAGCGCAAGATCGATTTGTTAATCTATATGACCTTGGTGCGGAAGAAGTTCAAGATAGCTATTTGGACTGGAAATGGAATATGGCGGAAAACGCGGATGGGGATTTCTTATTCGGTCTTCCGACAGATATCGGACCTAAAGCGATGTATTATCACACTGGCGTATTTGAAAATGCTAACTTACCAACAGATCCAGATAAAGTAAGTGAAATGATATCTTCACCAGATCAATTCGCAGATGCTGCACAAAAGGTAATGGATGAAACAGGAAAGCCTATGGTCGATAGCATGGAAATGGCATATCGCGCCAATATGGATGCTTTGGAGAAAAGCTACTTCAATCAGGATGGTGAATTGATTATTGACCAGCCAGATAATGAAGTAAAAGATGCTTATGACTATGCTGTTTCATTAAACGAAAAGGGCTACGTAGGAAGTTATGAAATGTGGACACCTGAATGGGCGACTGCACTGAACAAAGGTGACTTCGCAGTTGAGATGGCTCCAGCCTGGTTGAAAGGATACATGACTGAGAACGCTCCAGAAGGTAAAGGCAATTGGCGTGTGACAACACTACCGAGTAAGTTTGCTGGAAACTGGGGTGGATCTTATGTAGCGATCCCAGCAGAAACTGAGCATAGCGAAGAGGCATATAAGTTCGCGAAATGGCTTGTTTCTCCTGAAAATCAGCTGAAATCATTCGAAGAGAGTGGTCTTTTCCCTTCAGCTCCATCCGTATACGAAATGGACGAATTCGTCAATAACACTGATGAATATTTCGGTGGTCAAAATACAGCAGCTACCTTCGCTGAAGCAGCGAAAGAAATTCCGGCTGTTTATAAAGGACCAAAATACGTAACAGTAAATAACGAAGTGTTGACGGCTTTAAGAAACGTACAGGAAGGCGCAGATCCTGAAAAAGAATGGAAAGAAGCTGTTAAGCGTATAGAAGGGTTAGTCAAACGATAAACATGAAGCTATGAAAGGGCTGGCGGGGGAAAACTCTTCCGGCCCTTAACTTTTGAGGAGGTTAAAACGTTGGAGGATGCGTATAAGCAATCAAAAGCTCGTTCGGCAACTAAAAAGTCCAAGTTGTCTGAAAAGAAAAAAGACATGATTTCAGGCTATCTCTATGTTGCGCCATTCTTTATTGTGTTTGGGATTATTGGGCTATATCCAGCAGCGTTCAGTATCGTTCTTGCTTTTCAGGATTGGAATGGGCTAGGTGAGATGGACTTTGTTGGTCTTAGTAACTTTTCAGTAGTCCTACACGACCCTTTATTCTGGAAGTCATTATATAACACGATCATCATCGGTTTGATGGGAACGGCACCGCAGCTAATTGTAGGAATTGTTCTGGCTTACTTCCTTAATTTGGCGGTTATTCGCTTTACCAATTTCTTTAGAGTAACCATTTTCATGCCATATATTACGTCAATGGTTGCTGTTGCCCTTGTATTTGGGGTTTTCTTCAGCAGTAATGAAACGGCTTTAGCGAACTACACCATCGGCTTGCTTGGATTTGATCCAGTTAGCTGGAAGACATCTGAATGGGGAGCGAAAATTGCAATTTCCCTGATGGTCTTTTGGAGATGGGTCGGGTATAACACGATCATTTATTTAGCTGGTTTACAAAGTATACCGAAGAGCTTATATGAAGCCGCTACGATTGATGGAGCAAGCAAAGTACAGCAGTTCAGGCATATTACAATTCCTTTGTTGAAGCCATTCATTATTTTAACGGTGTTTATGTCCACTGTCGGAGCACTTCAATTATTTGCGGAACCAACTGTGTTCTTAGGCTCGTCTGCTTTTAGTCGCGATGAAGCGATGACAGTCGTGATGTACTTGTATCGTGATGCATTCAATCTGGGCTCATTCGGAACGGCATCTGCTACCGCTGTCTTACTTCTCATCATCATTATTGGAGCAGCTGCAATCAATACATGGTTAACTTCAGGAATTGGAAATAAGAAGAAGAGAGGTGTAAGTAATGAAGCGAAGTAAGAATCAATCCAAAGCTGGCACAATACCTATTTATATTATTTTAGGGATTACTTCCATCTTTTCTCTTTTTCCATTTTACTGGATGTTTGTGATGGCGACACAGCCGAGTGCGGCATATAACTCGATTCCACCGACGTTGTTGCCGGGAGGAAAGCTAGTAGAAAACTTTCAAAAAGTACTCGATACGATTCCTTTTTTCCAGGCGATGTGGAACACGATCTTGCTATGTACAGTCGTGACTTTCGCTGTGTTGATCATCAGTTCTCTAGCTGGATTTGCGTTCGCAAAATTTCAATTTCCAGGTAAAAACTTTTTATTCATCCTTATTCTATTAACGATGGTTATTCCGCCGCAACTGGGATTGATTCCACAATTTTATTTAGTTTCCCAACTTGGCTGGCTTGATACCTTGATGGGTGCGGGAATCTTATTCTTACTGAATCCACTCGGGATCTTCCTGATGCGCCAATATATCAGTGAATCTGTCCCAGATGAATTGATGGAAGCCGCAAAGCTTGATGGTTGTTCGAACTTCCGAATCTACTGGAGTATCGTACTTCCCATTATCAAACCGGCTTTTGCCACGCTAGGAATCATAGTGTTCACGCTAGTTTGGGGAGAATTCCTATGGCAATTCACTGTTCTCCGTGATCCTTCTTCCTATACGCTGCAGGTTGCACTTGCATCTCTAAATAATGCGTTCCGAGTAGATTTCGGAATGTTGCTGTCTGGCGTGTTCTGGGCGACGGTTCCTTTGATCATCATTTTCCTTATTTTCAACAAATGGTTTATTTCGAGTATTACAGAAGGATCGATTAAGTAATCGAGTGTCCCCTCGCTATGATTTGATACAATAAGATGAGATTACGATAGCGATTTTGCTAAGGAGATGAACGGATGAATTTAACAATTAGAGATATCGCTAGAATGGCTGGTGTATCTCCAGCGACTGTATCAAAGATTATGAACAATTACGGGGGGATCAGTGAAGCCACTCGTCAAAAAGTATATAAAATCATTGAAGATACGAAATATCAGCCTACATTTTCAGCTAAATCATTGGCGACCAAGAAATCGAACTTAATCGGATTGATCTATGCAGGAAAAATCAACGTTGATTTTAAACACCCATTCTTCAATGAAGTGGTGAACGCATTTAAGAAATCAGTAGGTGCTCTCGGTTATGATCTTCTTCTCTTCTCAAACGAAAAGTTCCACAAAGGCGAGAGCAAATACTTGGAGAGATGCAGACACTTTCATGTAGACGGTTGTTTGATCATTGCCGGTGATGAAATTGAAGAAGCTGTCCATGAGATTGCTCAGAGTGACATTCCTTGTATCGGTATTGATTTGAAGCTGGAAGGACCACATTCTAGTTATATCATGACGGATAATGCCAAGATCGGCATGAAAGTCGTAGAGAATTTCTATTTAAATAAAGTAAAAAAGGTCGCATACATTGGTGGGAAAAAAGATTCGCTTATTTCGAGCATCCGGAACGAAGGGTTCATGGATGCGATGAAGCAGTTTGGCCTTCCTTTGAATCAGAAGTGGATTCACTATGGGGATTTCTTCGAGGAAAGCGGCTACCAGGCGATGAAGAAAATTCTTCAGGAAGATGAGTGGCCGGAAGCGGTGTTCGCCGCTTCTGACATGATGGCGCTTGGAGCGTTGAAAGCGATGAAGGAACAAGGTGTCACTGTTCCAGATGATATTCAGCTCGTCGGCTGTGATGATATTGAAGCTTGTCGCTATAGTGATCCACCTCTTACGACCGTTAAACAAGACAAACATAAGCTAGGAAAGCTCGCAGCCTACATGCTGGATGATTTAATACAAGGAAATGAGGAGATCTATCCAGTGAAAGTGGACCCTGAACTTGTCATTCGATCATCTAGTATAGAAAGGTAAGAGGTATCCGACTACAGGAGGTTACCAACATGACAACGATTGAATTTCCAAAAACGCTCAAATGGGGAGCTGCAACAGCTTCTTATCAAATAGAAGGTGCTGCGAATGAAGACGGAAGAACTCCTTCGATTTGGGATACTTTTTCTCATGCTCCAGGAAACGTAAAGAACGGAGACCATGGAGACGAGGCGTGCAATAGCTATCACTTATATAAAGAAGACGTGAAGCATCTAAAGAAACTAGGGGTAGACCTCTATCGCTTCTCGATTTCCTGGTCTCGGGTCATGCCAGAGGGAAGAGGAGAGCTTAATCCGAAGGGAGTCGCGTACTATCAAAACTTGATCGATGAACTCATCGAAAATGGTATTGAACCGATGATTACCCTTTACCACTGGGATCTCCCTCAAGTGCTTCAGGATGAAGGCGGATGGGAGAATCGTAAAACGATCGAAGCATTCAATGACTATGCTGTTGCGATGTTTAAGGAATTCGGCGACCAGGTTCCGAAATGGATTACGATCAATGAACCGTGGTGTGCTTCTTTCCTATCAAACTACTTAGGCATTCATGCACCTGGCAAAAAGGATTTACAAGCTGGAGTGGATGTCGCTCATCACCTTATGCTTGCTCACGGAAAAGCAGTGAAATCGTTCAGGGAGCTCGTGCCGAATGGTGAAATAGGTTATGCACCTAATTCAGGCTGGCTCGAGCCGTTCAGTTCTAAACAAGAAGATATCGACGCATGCAAAAGAGGCATGATGTGGCAAAAGGAATGGTTCATGGATCCCGTCTTCAAAGGGTCGTATCCAGAGCAATTGATTTCGATTTTCGAGAATCATAACGCTAAGTTAAAACTTGAAGATGGTGACCTCGAACTTATTTCACAGCCGATCGATTTCATGGGAATCAATTATTACACTGGAAGTCTTGGACGATACAAAGAAGGAGAAGGTCTTTTTGAAGTTGAAGAGATTCCTTTAGATTATCGTAAGACAGATATCGGCTGGCCAATCTATTCTGATGGTTTTTACAACATCTTAACTGATCTTCACGAAACCTATGGTGATGTGCCGATTTATATCACGGAGAACGGTGCTTGTTATAACCATGAAGTTGAAGATGGTCGAGTTCGTGATCAGGAGCGGATCGATTACTTGAAGCAGCATTTCACAGCATTACATCGTGCAATCCAATCTGGCGTACCGATTAAAGGATATATTGTATGGTCGCTTCTTGATAACTTTGAGTGGGCATTTGGATACGAAAAGCGATTCGGTATCATCCATGTGAACTATCGCACGTTTGAGCGGACGCCAAAGGACAGTTACTATTGGTATAGACAAACCATACAGAACGGATGGTTTGAAGTTTGATTTGAGAAATCTACTAAAGATTTATGGATAATCCAACGGGTGGTGCCTGGCACCACCCGTTTTTTGTCAGCTTTTGTCGAGAGTATAGGAATGTGGAGGGTGACAGGCACCACCCATCAGGTGACATTTATTTCGCTTTAATTAAGAACAGGAGCGCATGATTCTTTTTTACCCTTTTCTAATTGTCTTATCTTACAAATGTTTACACCTTTTCCTTCCGTGGTATCTCAATAAAATAGTGAAAAAGCATTTCTCATCAATTGATATAGAAGGAGAGATACCACGTGAATTATCAAAACGGTCAACCAAAGCAAACACAGCCTGAACAACCGGGTATTGAATCGGAAATGAATCCAAGGCCAGTCCAACCACATGACTACGTAGGCAGTCATAAACTTGATCAGAAAGTAGCGCTCATTACTGGCGGTGACAGTGGTATCGGTCGCGCTGTAGCGATTGCCTATGCGAAAGAAGGCGCAAACGTTGCGATTAATTACCTTAAGAAGGAACAAAGTGATGCGGATGAAACGAAGAAGCTTATTGAGGATGAAGGCGTCAACTGTCTGCTGATTCCTGGTGATGTATCTGAAGAGAAAGAATGTAAAGATCTCATCGATAAGACACTGGATCACTTTGGAAAGCTGGATATTCTAGTGAATAACGCGGCTATTCAGTATCCAACTGAAAATATTGAAGACATTTCTTACGAGCAATGGGATCTAACATTTAAAACAAATGTGTACTCTGTCTTTAATATGACGAAGTACGCGGTTCCACACTTGCAGGAAGGAAGCTCCATTATTAATACAGCTTCCATTAATCCATATACAGGAAATAAAGTCTTAATTGACTACACTTCAACAAAAGGCGCGATCGTAGCGTTCACGCGCAGTATGGCTGCGAATCTCGTAGACAAAGGCATTCGCGTCAACATGGTCGCCCCAGGTCCAATCTGGACACCACTTATTCCATCTACATTTGATGAAGATTCTGTAGCAGAATTCGGGACAGATAACCCGATGGGTCGTCCAGGGCAGCCGTCTGAACTGTTTGGTCCGTACGTCTTGCTAGCATCTGATGATGGTTCTTACATGACAGGACAGTGCATTCACGTAAATGGTGGAGGATTTATGTCTTCTTGATCAATGAATTACGGTTTATTAGCCAAAATTCCAGTTTATTGTCCAAACTCGAAATATATTGGCCAAATCTAGCATTTATTAGCCAAAACCTCAAAAATAGAAGATCCAGCAGAGGGTAACAATGAAGCACCTATTTTCAGGATTCCACATATAAACTCAAAGAAAACCCAGAAGACTAACCATTCTAATAGTTAGCCTTCTGGGTTTTTAATTTTGTGCTGGCAAGTGAATCATCAAAACCATCCCACTGGTTCACATAATCTGTTAAACTATGGAAAAAGAGATGAATCGGAGGTGCGAACTGTGAGTGTTGGGACGCTAGAAACGAAGTTAAGAGAGTTGAACGAGGATGACTTGGAGCGGATGGATGTTGAGTTGGACCATCTTCTTATTGAAATGTTGAGTGAGATCGGTTCGACAGATCCTGTCTTGAGGGATGAACTTATCTACCAGACGTTTTGTAACCTGGTGATGAAGGATGCTCTTAGTGAGGAACAGATGACAGCGATGATGACAACGTGCCTTGACGATGAGCATTTGTTCTTAGGAATTGGAGAGGAAGAAGGGGATGCTGTTTTCACGAGATCCTTTTCTGTGCTGGTGGTTGCGCTTTTAGTACATAAAGACCGACAAACGCCATTTCTATCAAGTCAGCTCTTTGAGAACGCTACCGAATCGGTCCTTCGTTATTTGCAAGAAGAGAAGGATACCCGTGGTTATGTGAATGGGAAGGGGTGGGCACATAGCATAGCGCATGGAGCGGATGCACTGGATGAAATCATTCGACACCCTGATTTCAGGACAAAGCTAATTGATCGCTGTCTCGAAAGTATTCAGGAATGCCTCTGGAAAGAGGGCGTCTATGTTGATGACGAGGATGAACGATTGCTTATGGCAATTGAAGCGCTACTTACCAGAGGGTTAGTGGATCAAGAGCTAGCAAGCTGGGTGAAGCGACTCGACGATAAGCTATCATCATTATTTGATGAAGAAGGCTTCAGCGTTGCATTTACGCATACGAAACAAAATGTCCTTCATTTCTTGAAAAGTGGCTACTTCCGGTTGAAGTTTAATCACGATGCAAAGGACACGATGGTAGCGATTGAAGACGTATTGAGAAAATGGACGAAAAAGTTTTATAGCTAGAAGATGATATGGAGAATTATAGTTTGGAAAGAAAGGGAGCGGTGAGGGTTAATCGTAACTACTTTTTTGTCATTAATTTTATAGGTTTATTTATAATGTTGGTTGTTAGTGATTTGATTAAAAATGTGGCCATTACCTGGTGGGAACATGCATTTCAGGCTTTGTTTATCACAGTAATTTTTATGTTCTTTTCATGGGCGTGGAAATCGAAGGAATATAAGAAGAAGTCATCACGGTGACGATCTACTGAGATTCCGCTACTTAATCAAACGTTTGTTTAAGGGAGATTCGTTTCATCTCCACTGCTGATTTCTTCTTGAATTTTCACACTATTCATGTATACTAATAACTTAACAAAACAATTTAATAGCTCACTTTCTTATCAAGAAAGGTGGAGGGACTGGCCCGATGAAACCTTAGCAGCAGACTTTTATAGTACTGTGCTAATTCCAGAAGCATTGACTTGAAGATAAGAAGAGAAGTTTGCCATATTTATAAAACCCTCTTCTTATTAGAAGGGGGTTATTTGTATTGTCGATCACTACATAGTTAAGAAGAAACCACAATTACATTCTACAGAAAGAAGGGATAACATTGACGAAATCAGTTGAAGAAAGAGTAGTCAGAGCACCATTTAAAGGAGATCATGTTGGGAGCTTTTTACGACCAGAACGTTTGAAGCAGGCGCGCTTACAAAAAGCAAAGGGGGAAATTACGGACCAAGAACTGCGGGAAATTGAAGACGAAGAAATTGTGAAGCTAGTGGAAAAGCAAAAAGCGGTCGGGCTAAAAGCAGTAACGGACGGTGACTTCAGACGAAGTTGGTGGCATTTCGATTTCCTTGAAGGATTGGATGGCGTTGACGGATTTGAAACCGATAAAGGACTCCAATTCGATGGCGTTGAAACAAAGGCGCGTGGGATTAAAGTAACGGGTAAAGTTGGATTCAGCGATCATTACATGATTAAGCATTTTCAATTTCTTAAGAGTGTGGCAGGAGATGCAGTGGCGAAATTCACGATTCCAAGTCCGAATATGCTTTTCTTTAGAGCGGCGATCCAGGACGGCGTCTATGAAAGTGACGAAGCATTGATTGACGACTTGATTGTGGCATACCAGGGGTTCATCCAGGCACTATATGATGAAGGATGCCGTTACCTGCAAATCGATGATACATCATGGGCGACATTCTTTTCTGAGGAAGGAAGAGCTTCGATTGAAGCAAAAGGCAAGGACCCCGAAAAGGTCGCGAAGTTGTGCGCCCGAGCTATCAACGAATCGATCGCAAAAAGACCGGCCGACCTTCTTATTACCATGCATATTTGCCGTGGGAATTTTAAGTCGACCTTTATGGCTAGAGGCAGTTATGAAGAAATTTCAGAAACGATCTTCGGAGAGTTGAAGGTAGACGGACTTTTCCTGGAGTTTGATGATGAGCGCTCTGGTGGGTTTGAGCCTCTTCGTCATGTTAATCGCTCTGACTTATCGATTGTTCTAGGTTTGATCACTTCGAAAAATGGTGAATTGGAAGACTCGGATCAAGTGAAAGCACGAATTGCAGAAGCTTCAACATATGTGCCTTTAGACCAGCTTTGCTTAAGTCCACAGTGTGGGTTCGCTTCCACAGAGGAAGGAAACTTACTAACAGAAGATCAACAATGGGAGAAAGTACGCCACGTTTTGAAAATTTCACAAGACGTTTGGGGGTGAATTAGGGAAGTACGTAAATGGTTCGATAGTAGTGATAAAGCAGTTATTTTAGTACCACTGGAGAATTTCCGGTGGTTGCTTTTGATTCATTCAAGAAATAAACAGATTTTCACTATAAGGATGAAGAGATAAACCAGGTGCTAATCATTTTATTGATTAGTTCACCTGGTTTTTTTGTATTGTGTAAGCAAGTGAATCGCCAGCGCTTTCCCGATGACTTTCCGAAAAATTTGAGGAGAAAGGATCGATTATACTATCGGGTTCCTGTAAAGTAGACAGCATATTTGTAAGATGTTCACTAAATTTCCTTTTTTTGAACCGAACTAAGAAAGTGAGTCGTCTATAAAGGGGATGCAACAGGGGGGAGCTAGTTGGGGGAGAAGAAACGAGAGAACGAGTATGAGAGTAATGAATTACTAAGGGAGTTGATTGATGATTATGCCGAGCAGATCAAACGACTCGCTTATACATATGTGAAAAATTGGGCGGTGGCGGATGATATCACACAGGAAGTTTTTATATCCTGTTTTAAAAACATCGCTCATTTTAGGGGAGACAGCAGCTATAAAACCTGGCTGTTCAAAATTACCGTCAATCGCTGTAAAGATTATTTGAAGAGCAAGTGGTTTAGATCTATGATTCCTCTTCGTGGTGATGAAAAGTTGAAAACTGTGGCTAGTCTTGATGATGGTCTTATTCAAAAAAGTGAAGGGGAAGAGATTTCTCAGAAGGTGCTTTCACTTTCGGTAAAATATCGAGAAGTAATCATTTTGTTTTACTATGAGGATTTAAGTCTTCAGGAAATAGAAGAGTTAACAGGTATTAAAACAGAGACGATCAAAACAAGATTAAGGCGAGCAAAATTGCAACTTCGTGAGCTTTATAAGGAGGTTGAGTAGATGGAGGATAAGCTGAAAAATCTTCGTAAGGATATGGATGAGACGGTTTTAAGGAAGGGTGAGGTTAGTGAAGGGGAGAAAGAGCGGATTTATTACAAAGTGATTCATAGTCATCCTTCCAAGCGAAAACCAAGACGATTAGTCCCGGCCCTATCTATACTTACTTGTTTACTTCTGGTACTTATTCTTGGTTCTAATAGTTTTTATGATTACTTTGGCACAGAAAAGAGTATGGAAATGGAAGATTTTAATCATACCAACAACCCTGTAGGTGACCATGAAAATGAATTGGAGAAAAATTCAAAGAACGAACAAGCTGAATTTGTTAAAAGAAAATTTCCAGATGGTAATTATCAAAAAATTTATGATTATTTAGTGGAATGGGAGTTGCCAGAAGAAAATCGCATTTCAGTAGAGGAATCAGAAGCTGGTCCTATTGTAACATTTAAGAATGGGTATCGTTTTTCAATAAAAACGGGATATCATATGGGGTTGGATTGGGACCAGATAGACCCTCACTCTTACTATCGACCTGTTCCTTCAGAAAATCAATATATGGGCGTAGTTATGGGATATATACATTCGGAGGCCTATTCTATGGAAAATGATCCTATACTGCCGATTACGACCGATGACAAAGTGGTGGAGTTTTCAGGTTTGGACATTGATGGGATCAACATGGTTAACCTTCGAAGCGAAATGATAATGGAACAAATGGAACGAGTGATGAAATATTCTGATGAACTTCCGGCATTAAAAAACGAGATAAACAAGATTTACACGAAAGCTGAGACTCTAGTAATCGAATCGGCTTATCTAGAAGACCCTAGCATTGAAACGGCGAGAGAGCTTGAGCAACAATATGTCGTCCTTAAGCGAAGCATCGTTAACCTGGCTGGAATCATAGATCTAGCACGAGAAGATAAAATGGATAAGGAATCATAATAAGGAGTTGTCCAAAACATGCCATCCACCAAAACACTACTAATTTCAATCACATCAATCGTTATTCTCACTTTAGGAGTTTCCTATTTTATTATCTCGGATATAAATGCGAATTTGATAGGAGGAAAAGACACAAAAGAGGTGTCAGATAGTGCAGCAGAGGAGGTTGATCCAGAGCGTTACATCGATGATGGAGCGAATTCAACAGCTAACGATGATATTCCAAGTGAGAGCCATTTTATGAGCACCCTTCATGGCATGACCCACCAAAAAGTTCTTGCAGATGAAAAGTGGACGCTCGTTGAAATGACCGATACGCGCATTGATGATATGCTCTCGATTCTCGATAAAGTAAAAGGTAAAGGTGAATATGAACATTATGATTTATACTACAATGCGTTAACAAAATGGAAAAATGGTGATTTTGAAAATGCCGTAGACATTCATAATCAGCTCTGGAGTATGAAAAGTGGTACGGTAGGAAGAGCGACTCGCTTATTGACAGCAGAAGAGGAGCAAGCATTTGTCGAGGAGCATTATAAATAAAAGAGACGGTTCATGAAACGTTTTCTGGTAGAGATAAATGATAACTTACTATATTGAAAAGGATGCGATCAAATATGATGAAGCTAAAAGTTTCCGAAACTGAAAAATCCGTTTTCCTTGATGGACTGCGATTGTGGTACAACAAGCAAAGTGGAGCGATCCATCTGAAGGTGCCAGGAGTGAAGGAACTCCACTATGTGAAAAAGGGTTCAGACCTATATGAGCCATTGCTTCAAGAGGTGAAGAGGGTTTCAGACAATGATAAATAGAGAAAAAGGAAGGGTTCAGGTTAATCAAACGTTTGATTAACCTGAACCCTTCCTTATTTGTACTGAGGTGAAATCGTATGAATTTTTGTATCCCTGTCACAATGAGTTCATAATCTCTAAGATATCCTGGCCGAATAATTCTGCTTTTTTTGGTCCGATCCCCTCGATTTTTAAGAGTTCCGAAATCGTAACTGGTCTTTTTTCAAGGAGAGCTTCTAGAGTTCGATTCGTGAAAATATAGAACGGTTTCACATTCAGTTCTTTTGCACGTCTCGTACGAAATTCGGTTAAAGATAACTTAAGAATTTCAACACTATCTTTTGTAAATGGAGTGGTTGATTTTTCTTTAGATAAAGGTGAAAGACCATGATCATGTAAGTGGTTCTTAGTATCCCTTTGAATAATAGTTAAGATATCATCACCAAATTCTTCAACCTTTTTATGACCGATGCCTTCAATTTCTACTAATTGATCAGGAGTTAGTGGTTTCTTTTCAACGAGTTGATCTAGTATCTTATTCGTGAAAATATAATAAGGTTTCACATTGAGTTCTTTAGATCGCTTTAAACGAAAATCGGTTAGTAGCGTTTTAAGATTTTGGTCAGTAGGTAACAGTTGGTTATTAATAACGGGCCGATCGTTGGTTAAATTATCTTTTTGTGAGAATTGAGGTGTGGGCAGGGTGTAATCCTCGACATTAAAAGCTTTTTCTTTACTATTTTGAAGGATTACATCAGCGATTTGATAAAGAGAGTGGTCTAGCATCAATACAGGTGATTTTTTCTCTAACTCTTTTTTAATGAAAGACTTAATTTGATCATGTCGAATAATCCTCGATTGTATATTGGCTGGTGCGCTTTTGGAAATGTCCAAAATCGTTTTCGGGTTTGCAAAAGTAACGGCATATTTAATAGGGCATTTCGATATGGTACCACTTGATTTTAATAGTTTTTCAAGAATGGCTACGTGTCTTTCTACCTGGTTGATCGGGCTATACATTCCTTCCTTATTAACGACTCGATTATTCTTCGTCACAACCCGTTGAAATTCCCCTTTATCCGTTACTCTTATATTTCCAAATAGCTTCTTCACTTCCAGGATAAGAATGAATTTATGCGTAATCACTATAAAATCGATTTGAGCTTTGTAATCTTCAAATTCAATGTAGACATCATGCAGAACTAGGAAGGGGAGCATGGCATTTTGCAATTCAAATAAAACCTGTTTCTCTCCAGTTTGACCTATTGAAAATAACTTGAGATGACTTTCTACTTTTTTTCTATCAAGGTTAGCATGATTCCTTTCCATTAAATCTGTTAACTGCTTTAGAAAAGTAGGCGTTTCATTGTTTTCTTTATAGATGATCGGTTCCTTAATATCTCTATTATCGGTTAAAATATTGAAAACATTTTTAAGGATAGACATACACTACCTCACTCTTAAAGTATTTTTTCTGGAATACCAGAACATATTAATTTGGAAACATTGTAATATATTGTAATTAGTAGTTTAATTATAGCAAATATAAAATGATATGGTGATAATATGTAAGCTTTTTAATAGGATTTTAGACAAAGCAACTCCTCAAAATCTGATCCGTTTTCCCCTTCCTTTTCAACTAGAAGGCGTTCGCCTCTTCATTAATCTTTTCTTTATCTTTTGTTTTAAGGAGGGTTGGTTAGGCTGCTCTTTCTCTTTTGATTGATAAACCTTTCAACCTTTTTATGCACCACTTTGCATTGGTGTTCATAGACAACTGAAGGCACTAGATCAGATAGGAAACATTGGACAGAGAATGACTACCTTTACAGCGCTGACAAAAGTCATCAGCACTGTAAAAGTAGACGTCCGTTGAACTGAAGTATACTGAGACCGTCTTTAGGGTTCCACCGTATCACCCGATTTGAACGCTTGAATTCCTCCAACAGCACGCTTTCTACACATCAAACCAGTCCAATGTGCGTGTTCTGCGCGCTGCTACCCGTACCGTAGTACGCCTGGTTACCATCCCGAACCGTTACGGCCGTTCTCGCCATAGCTTCCCACCACAGAAACCGGGAACTGCGTGGATGTGGGAACGCTGAATTTTCTGCATCGGCTTCAGCTCACCTGACAAGTTTAGTTTTGGAACGTGTGGTAGGCATTCCACGTTCTGAACGACGGCGCATTTGAAGAAACCTCGCATCCCTTTTCTTTAAAAAAGGTAGGAAGCCGTTGTTCGATATGAAGTTGGGGGTGATTTTATGTAAGGTTAAAATAATATTGGACAGTCGGATTGGAGGATGAGTGAACGCATTTCGTTCGCTGAACCTTTTATCCAAAACATTATTCTATGTTCTGTTCAGAACTGCGTGAAATCAGGTGATCTGGCAGCTTTAGTATCCTCTCGTTCAGCGTGTCGAGCTTTTGCTCTATGAGGTGCGACAGATAGAGCCTGACCACAATGGCAAGCCAACTGTGAAGCCGTGATGAAAGAGGAAGGACAAATGCCCTTCCTCAAGTCAATTAGCCAATCACGATGTCATTTTCATTACGTTCAATGATGCGTGCGCCTTTCTTCGCAACAACATCACCACCGCTTGTTGTAAAGCAATTCTGAGCGATAATTGCGTCCATCGCAGTGGAAACCGCTGCTGGATCAACTGGTTCAACCGGATCGCTTAGCGTGATGGAGAACGGTTTGTTGTCTTCTGTGTTGAATTGAAGTTCGAGTGTTTTTGCCATAATGGAAGACCTCCTTTCTTATAAGATGTGCTATTTCTTATGCTTGAAGATCGGATGAATCATTGCGTTCAACTGCGAACAAGCTATGCTGTTGAAGCGGTGCGAGCGCAGATGCGACTGCGAAAAGTGCATCAGGTGTAGCGGTTGGTTTCATGTTGTTGAAGTTCTTGCTGCGGAAAATGGATTTGCCGTTTTCATCAACGCCAATTTCCAGTACCAAGCGAAGCTGCGTGTCCATGAGAGAGGCTGTTGCCATGTGGATCACCTCCTTTCACCCTATATATCGTTTTGAAAGTCGAAAAAGGGGCATTGGGGAAAAATATTTTTTTGAGGTAGGTACTGAATATTGAAAATGACTAGCCAATAAGTGCTTTCATCATGCTGTTTTTACTTGAATGAAAACAAAAAATGCCGCCGGTTCGAATCGGCAGCATTTACGTATGACCTGCATAGCAAATGTGGAATTATTGGGAAGTAGAGCGGTCACTAATATGAGATGAAACGGTTTTATTTGGATACTCAGAAATCATACTGAGACCGTAGAGAGAAGGAGCTAGGATAAGAGCCGCTGCTAGCAATAAGGGGGCGATCTTCAAGTCGCTTTTTCCTAAGCGTCTCGACTTTAAGTTAATTAGTTTAATGACAAGATGTATTAGTAGAGGGATGAGCATCCCTGTCATCGTTCCTGCTAGATTAGCAATCGCATCAAGAAGTTCAGTCGATCGATCAGGAATAAACCACTGCCGATATTCTTCAATAATCCCTACCAAAGATAAACTAAACCCAATCGTAACTAGCCGAAGCAATCCATTTCGGATGGGGGGAATCATAACAGCAAATAATCCCATGATAAATGAGACGATTGAATAAAATGAAAAGTGAAGCAGCTTATCCGTTCCAATCTGAGATAGATCAATCCAACTCATGTTTATCACCTCTACTTACCATTGTTGGTAGAGAAGTGGTGGATTAAACAAGAATGTAGAAGTGAATCACTAAAAACTCCGTATTTTCCTGCTGCTTCTATCTGCCAGTTCAAGCAATTAACCCTCCATCAATGAAAAAGACAAAGTGATAAGATATATTAAACAATCATGCATGGAGATAATATCCTGGACTCTATACGAGAAGAAGGTGAGAAAAAGTGGAAATAACATTAGGCGTAATCGGACCCGAAGATTCGGTTACACATATTTTGAACGCTTCCGAATCCTTTTCAGATTTAAAGCTGCTTCCTTTTTATTATGAGAATCTAGAGGAAATCGATGAAATCATAGAATCCAATCAATCTAAAGTTGATCAATGGTTTTTCTCGGGCCAGGTTCCTTATACATATGCGATTTCAAAGCAGCTGGTGGACGAGTCGATTGCTTTTTATCCTCCGTTATATGGTGCTAGCTTATTAGGGAAAGTCGTGGAGTCTAACTTAGAGATGGAAAAAGTTTTAACGAGAATCAGCCTCGATACGATTCAAGAAGAGGAGCTTGAGACAACGAAACGCTTCTTTTCTTTGCAGAACTTAAAGATTTATTCTTATTCTTATCCGGATTTCCGTCCGACAGAGGAAATCGTGGAACATCATCAGAAGTTGTATGAAGAAGGGAAGACGGAAGTTGCCTTTACATGCCTTCGTGGTGTATATGAGGCATTGAAAAAATCAGGGATCCCTTGCTATCGGATTTATCCATCTCAATTATCGATCTATTTTGCCCTTAAGATATTAAAGGAAAGAGGGCAATCGTTCTGGTACCAGCGTTCTCAGCTAGCTCTGTTGGCCGTGGAACTGATTCATCCTGATAACGATGCCGAATTTTATTATTCCTATGAACAAAAGCATAAGGAATTAAATTTAAAAAGACTTCTGATCGAAGTAGCTGAACGAATAAACGGTTCGTTTGTCCAGATTGGAGACGGTTTGTATTTCATCTATACGACGCGCGGTGAGATCGAGATTAAGCTGGATAAGAAAGATTTGTTTCACTTAATGGATACCGTCTATTCCCAGAGCAAACTTCAGCTTCGGATCGGTCTTGGGTATGGTATAACGGCTTTGCAAGCGGAAGAAAATGTGCAGACAGCATTTCGGAGCGCCAGGAAACACACGTCTCCGACAATCGTGTTGGTTGATGAAAATCGGGAACTAACGGAGTTTGATTCCGGCGGAGAATCGATTACATATCAATCGAAAAGCTGGATTAATGATGAGTGGACAGAGAAGTTGAGGAAGGCGAATATTTCTCCAGCTTCAGTAGCGAAAATCCAGGCGCTGTCCAACTTTTATAAGAAAAATGAAGTGAATTCACAGGAAGTGGCAGGATGGCTTGAAAGCTCAGAGCGAAATGCGCGACGGGTATTAGCTGAACTAGAAGCAATGGGACTGGCATCAAGTATGACGGTTCAGGTGAGCGGTTCAAAAGGAAGACCGAGGAAGGCTTATAAACTGTTGCTGAATGATCGGCAGCTGAAAAGCTAGTACCTGCTGAGACATGTTAAATGTGTTTGTTGAAATTTATAGTCATGCTCAATTTTTAAGTAGAGTTTACCATTTTGTGGTGAACTCTACTTTTTTGTATGTAAGGAAAAGTTCCAAAAACGATTTGAATTTTCTAATTACTCGTGTATAATGCCAATTAAGGAAACGAAATGGAAACTTTCCGTAAATAACTGTACTAAATGATTTGCCAAGGAAAGCCTCATAGGCTTGTGAATTCATTTATCGATTCCCTTGAAAAAAAAGATTAAATCGAACAAATAATGAAAGCGTTATCTAAAAAAGATAACGACATACAAAGACGATACGAGGAGTGACTTTTAGATGAGCAGTAATTTTGTGAAAGAGTTGACTCCCCAATTGATCGAGTGGCGGCGCACCTTCCATGCTCTGCCTGAATTGGGGTTTATGGAATATATCACAACATACAGAATCGGAAAAGAATTAGAAGAAATGGGGTTCACCCTTCATATTGGCAAGGATTCGCTTGAACAGGATTCTCGCCTGGGTTTACCGACAGAAGCGGATCTCACAGCACATGAAGAAAAAGCTCTTGACTGGGGTGTAGAAAAGGAATGGCTGGAGAAAATGCGAGGGGGAAATACCGGACTTGTGGCGACGTGGGATACGGGAAAACAAGGAGATCATATTGGCTTTCGGTTTGATATCGACGCGTTGCCGATTAACGAATGTACAGAGGAGTCGCACCTTCCGTCAAAGAATGGCTTTGTTTCTGGGGAACAGAAGGTGATGCATGCATGTGCCCATGATGGCCATGCCACGATCGGTCTCGGTGTAGCGAAATTTATTGCTTCCCATCATGATGAGTTGATAGGACGATTCACTCTACTGTTCCAGCCTGCTGAAGAGGGTGGCCGCGGAGCCAGACCAATGAGGGATAAAGGCTGGCTCGATGATGTCGATGCTTTCTATTCAGGACACATCGGGATCAATTCCATGAAAGTTGGCACAATCGCTGCTACAACGAAGGGATTTCTTGCTTCTACAAAATTTGATATCACTTTTAAGGGTGTCTCTTCCCACGCAGGGATGCATCCGGAACTCGGTAAAAATGCATTGTTGGCCGCAACGACAACGGCCAACAATCTCTACGGAATTCCGCGCCACCATGACGGCGTGTCTCGAGTGAATGTTGGAAAATTGACCGCTGGAAGCGCGCGGAACATTATCCCGGAAGACAGCTTTATGGAAATTGAGTTGCGGGGTGATACCGAGGAGATCAGCGAATATATGGCTGGGAAAGCAACTCGGATCATCAAGGCGGCAGCAGAGATGCATGACGTGAACTACACGATAGAACCGGTAGGTGTGACGGAGGTCGTTGTCTGTGACGAGGAACTGATTCCTAAGATTACAGACTGGTGCGGATCAAGTGAATTTGTGAAAGAGGTATTGCCTGAAGCGCCTGTTTCCGGATCGGAGGATGCGAGCCTGATGATGAACCGGGTTCAGGAGCATGGCGGAAAAGCGACGTATATGCTGTTTGGAACGAAGCTTGATTACCCGCATCATCATCCGCAGTTTGATTATGAAGAAGAAGTGTTAGCTGTAGCCGTTGATACGTTTATCAGTATTTTAAAAGGCGGTTCTGGGAATGTCTGATATGCGAGCTTGGCTTGAGCAAAGTTTGCTGGCCTTAAATCATACCGAAACGATGGATCAGCCTGAAGGGTTTACTCGTTTAAGTTTCACCAAGGAAGAAAGAGAGGCTATGAACCAGTTCGTGGCGATTGCAGATGAGCTGGGCCTCCATACTTACGAGGATCAAGCAGGGAACCAGTGGGCGGTTTGGCAAGTGGATGACGAATCGCCAACCGTCGCGGTCGGTTCTCATCTTGATACGGTCTCGAACGGCGGGGGATATGACGGAGTAGCCGGTGTGCTGAGTGGACTGGCGGCAGTGAAGGAGCTGAAGGATAAAGGATTTCAGCCATCGAAGAATATTGCCGTCATTTGTTTTGTATCAGAGGAATCAGCTAGGTTTGGCGTTTCTACCATTGGCAGTAAAGCGATCACAGGCAAACTGGATAAAGAAGAAACCGGTCGGGTTAAGGATCGGAACGGTGTAACAATCAAAGAGGCTGTTGAGGAATTCGGCGTGAAGTGGGACACCATTGAGGAGGCAGAGCTTCCGGTTGAGAAACTAGCTTGTTTTCTTGAACTGCCATATCGAACAAGGTACTCAAGTAGAAGAACATCAGTCGGACGTGGGCATTGTGAACGGTGTGGCATGTCCAGTCAGACTCCAAGTGAATGTGCAGGGGATGGCGAACCATACGGGGACAACACCCATGCATAACCGTCAGGATGCATTGGTAGCCATTTCTCCACTTGTTCAATTCGTAAGCGAAAGAGCTACTGAAATTAGTGAGAAAAGTGAACAACCATTAGTCGCGACAGTAAGCACGATCGAGCTTAAACCAAATGTCATGAATGTGATCCCTGGTGAAGTTGAACTCGGGATCGATATTCGGAGCGTAGATGATGGACTGAAGCGGGAATTTGCGGAAGAAATCAAGGCATATTGTCGAAACGTGGCGTCAAACAAGGAAATTGACATCACCGTTTCAACGCTGGTTGATAATGATTCCGTTTTACTTGATAGCGAGATGCAGCAACAGCTTGCTGACGTTTGCGAGGAGCTGGGTCTAGAGAAGCTTATGATGAATAGCGGTGCTGGACATGATGTGATGAATATGGCGATGAAATGGCCGTCCGGGTTGATTTTCATTCCCTGCAAAGATGGTATCTCTCATCATCCGGATGAGTTTGCTTCCCTGGAAGACATCGAAAAGGGTGTTCATGTGATGAGTCGTTTTCTTCAAAAAGAGACTACAAAATAATCAAGATCAGGAAGAGTAATGACTTCTCGCTGTTAAAGGGGGAAGGCTACCTTTAATTTTTCGAATATTTTGAACGGAGGGATTGAATGACAACCAATAGTGCAAAGACTTTTCTAGGAGAAAACAAAGAACGTTTCGAGAGAATCAGCGAGTATATTTACAGTCACCCAGAAACGAGGTTTGAAGAATATTCCTCTGCTGAGTTTTTAGCCTCAGAGTGTGAAAAAGCAGGATTTCAGGTGGAACGCAATGTAGGAAATATTGAAACGGCTTTTGTCGCTTCCTATGGTAGTGGCTCTCCAGTGATTGGGTTCCTTGGTGAATTCGATGCTCTGTCTGGTTTAGGACAGGAACCCAACCAAACTTCCTATGAGCCGACCGAGAAAAATGTTGGTCACGGATGCGGGCATAACCTGCTGGGAACGGGCGCTTTTGCGGCAGCCTGCGCAACCAAAAAGTATTTAGAAGACAACAGTTTATCAGGCACGGTGAAGTTCTTCGGATGTCCCGGTGAAGAAGGTGGATCTGGAAAGACATTCATGGTGAGAGAAGGCGTTTTTGATGGCGTTGATGTCGCAATAACCTGGCATCCATCACCTGCAAACAGCATTATGAGTCTTTCAAGTCTAGCAAACTATCAGGTTTATTTTAGATTCAAAGGATCATCTTCCCATGCAGCAAACTCACCACATCTTGGACGAAGTGCTCTCGATGCGGTCGAGCTCATGAATGTAGGCGTGAACTATCTTCGTGAGCATGTCATCCCTGAAGCTCGCATGCACTATGCGGTCACGAATACAGGGGGAATATCGCCGAACGTGGTTCAAGCTGACGCCGAGGTCCTTTACTTAATTCGCTCACCAAAGATCAATCAGGTTGATGACATTTACAAGCGGGTTTGTAAGATCGCTGAAGGTGCGGCGCTGATGACGGAAACAGAGCTGACGATTGAATTTGATAAGGCATGTTCGAATTACATTCCAAACCGCAGCTTAGAAAAGATCTTGCATGAAAACCTGCAGGAGGCCGGGATCGACAAAGCAGACGACGAGGAAATCACATTTGCCGAAAAACTGTGGTCTACCCTATCAGATGGTGAGAAAGAAGGATATTTAGATATCATAAAAGGATTCGGCTATAAGGGGGATGGAACTGAGTTTGAGGGCAAATATCTGGCTGAAACCATTTCGCCATACGAACCATCGAATGAAATTCTTTCAGGATCAACGGATGTATCCGATGTGAGCTGGGTTGTCCCAACTGCTCAATTGACAGCCTCAACTTCGGCACTCGGGACGCCGTTACACACCTGGCAAATGACGACACAGGGTATCAGCAGCTACGCACATAAAGGAATGCTGAGAGCAGCAGAAGCGATGTCACAAACGGCGGTCAGACTACTGGAAAACAACGAAGAGCTTGAATCGATTCAACAGGAATTCAAGGCATTTAGAGAAGCCAATCCATATTCATGCCCGATTCCTGAAGAGGTTAAACCTTCGAAATTAAAACAGAGCTAATGTTTTTCAAAAATAAAGTAAAGTGAGGGAGACGATGGAGAATACAACAAAGAAAACGGGAATTGCACAGAAGTTCCTTAACGGAATTGAACGAGTAGGGAACAAACTTCCGGATCCATTTATATTATTTGTAGGTTTGGCAGTCTTTGTCATTATCGTTTCAGCTATCTTTCATATGTTTGGTGCCACCGTTACCCATCCGGGTACAGGCGAAGAACTTCAAGTTAAAAGCCTTGCATCTGGCGAGGGTCTGCAATATATCTTAACGTCCATGCTCGATAACTTTACAGGATTTGCACCGCTCGGTCTGGTATTGGCAATGATGCTTGGTATCGGACTAGCGGAAAAAGTAGGAATGCTTGATTACGCGATTAAGAAAACGATTTTAAAATCGCCACCAGCATTGATCACATACACGGTCGTTTTTGTTGGTATCATGGGTAACATTGCATCAGATGCAGCGATGGTTCTTGTGCCACCGCTAGCTGCGATGGTGTTCTATAAAGTTGGGCGTAACCCGATTGCCGGTTTGGCAGCAGGATATGCAGCGGCTGGAGCTGGTTTTACAGCAAACCTTTTGATCGCTGGAACCGACGCATTACTTGCAGGTATTACGACGGAAGCCGCTCAAATCATTGATGAGAGTTTTGTTGTTACACCAGTCGATAACTGGTACTTCAATATTGTTTCGGTGTTTCTTCTTACACTCGTCGGTGGTCTCGTAACTAACAAATTCGTCGAACCAAGGCTTGGCAAATACAAAGGCGAAGAGGTCGAGGGAGCTGTTGAGGAAGAACATCCAAAAGCAGGCAAGGCTTTTCGGAATTCGATCATAGTAGGACTTATCTATTGGGCACTTGTTCTGGTCGTGATCTTCCTACCGGATAGTCCGTTGCGCAATGAAGAAGGCGGTATTGTTCCTTCTCCATTCCTTGATGGTATTGTCCCAATTATTCTTTTCTTCTTTATCGCAATTGGTACCACCTATGGTATTACCGTTCAGAAAATTAAGTCTAGTAAAGACATCGGCAAGTACATGGCGGAGTCCATGAAAGATATGTCGAGTTACATTGTCTTGATCTTTGCTATCTCACAGTTCATCTCATACTTCAGCTGGTCGAATATTGCAACATGGGTTGCGGTCAATGGGGCTGAACTTTTGAAAGATCTTAGTTTCACTGGTATCGAACTCATTATTGCTTACATTATCTTTACCGCATTAATGAACTTCCTGATCACTTCAGGTTCAGCAAAGTGGGCGCTAGAAGCACCCGTATTCGTACCGATGTTCATGCAGCTTGGCTATCACCCTGCCTTTACGCAGGTGGCGTACCGAGTTGCCGATTCATCGACCAATATCGTTACTCCATTGATGCCGTACATGGTTATCACGCTGTCATTCATGCAGAAGTACGATAAGAAAGCGGGTATCGGAACATTTATTTCATTAATGCTACCTTACTCGATCTGTTTCTTATTAACATGGATTGTGTTGATCCTCATCTTTGTTTTCTTAGGAATTCCGTTTGGTCCTGGAATCCATCCATATCTATAATGAATGAAGGAGTGATGAGGTGATGCATGATCTGGAAAAGAAGTTAGTTGATTGGAGACGAGACTTTCACCGTTATCCGGAACCGGGCTTTCTTGAAATGAGGACAGCTTCTATCGTTGCATCGATCCTTGACGAGCTTGGTTTTCAGCTCGAAATGGGAAGGCAGGTCATGTCACCAGCGTATTGCATGGGGAAGCCTGGAGAAGATGAGACAAAAGCACATTACGAATGGGCTCTGGAAAATGGAGCGAATTACGCGTATATTGAACACTTTTCAGAAGGGTATACAGGAATTGTTGCCACGATGGATACAAACAAAGAAGGTCCGACGATTGCCTTTCGTGTCGATATGGATGCACTGGAAATAAATGAATCTGGGGAGGAAGGTCATTTTCCGATGAAGGAAGAATTCCGATCAACCCTTCCTTATAAGATGCATGCCTGTGGGCATGATGCTCATACTTCGCTTGGCCTTGGACTTGCGACATTG
This sequence comes from uncultured Bacillaceae bacterium, assembly GCA_963739655.1. GTDB lineage: Bacteria > Bacillota > Bacilli > Bacillales > Guptibacillaceae > Guptibacillus. The sequence goes on from CAVUAW010000024.1 coordinate 25,640, forward strand.
ATCGCAGAAAACAAGTCCAGCCTGAAGGGTAAGATCAAGTTGATCTTCCAGCCGGCAGAGGAGGGAACTCGTGGTGCCCGGTCTATGGTCGAAGCGAGCGTGGTCGATGATGTCGATTACTTCATTGCCACCCATATTGGGACAGGTGTTCCTCACGCCCATTTCGTCGCATCAAACAATGGTTTTCTAGCAACTTCGAAACTTGATGTCACGTTCAAAGGTGTCGCTTCACATGCTGGTGGAAGGCCTGAAGAAGGGAAAAATGCCCTTCTGGCAGCCGCATCGGCCGCATTAAATATTTATGCGGTTCCGCGCCATTCTGAAGGTTCAACTCGACTTAACGTCGGTGAATTGCACGCTGGAACCGGGCGTAACATCATTGCGGATCAGGCTTTTCTCAAAGTTGAGACACGCGGTGAAACGACTGAAATCAATGAGTATGTAAAAAGTCAGGTCGAAGCCGTCATCGCGGGCTCTGCTCAAATGTACGGAACAGACTATGAGGTGAAGACGGTAGGGGAAGGCATCAGTGCTAAAGGATCGAAAGAACTAGCAGAAGTATTGCAGAAATGTGCGGAAGTTTCACCTGCCATTCAGGAAACCGTTCTTGAAGAGAATTCCCCTGCTGGCTCTGAGGATGCCACGTTCTTTATGGAACGGGTTCAACAGAATGGTGGGAAAGCCAGCTACTGTATCTTTGGAACAGAGCTTGCCGCAGGTCATCATAATGAGAAGTTTGATATTAATGAAGAGACGATGATGACTGCGGTTAGGGTTTTGTATGATGTGATTGGGGAATTGAAGTAGTTTTATTTTTTCAAGATTACTAGGATAGATTTGATCATATAGTCGCTAACAAAGAATTAAAAGAATAAATCTGCCCAGCAGAACAGTCCCCTTAATCAGACGTCTGATTAAGGGGACTGTTCGTTTGTCTATATATATTGGAAGATTGCATGATAAGGAAAAGCGAGAATTAATGGTGTCGACCCGTCTCACAGATTCATGACAATATGGTTGATCAAACATCTGATACCCCTTGAGAAACGAGCTCATCGTGAAAGGAAGCTACATTTTGTGCGATCTCTTATTGTATGGCGTTCATGCTCCCTGTATTATTGACGACGAAAACAATATCAGCTTGTTTCGAAAGTCCGCTTGAATCAGGAAGGAAGTTTGATTGGCTGCATTGTCGCTTGCTGAGTTAATCTTTACTCCCGAAGCAATACGATTCATACTTTTTGACGTTTGTTTTGAGTGGTTCAGCATATTACGATAACTAGTTAATCCCGCTCCATTGAATAAAATATTCACGAAAGACAGTTCCTCTTTAATCTCTTCTGATGAATATTTTACCATTTATACAGTCTGATAGTAATGGTTGTTAAAACTTAAAGGAACGGTTGTAGGTAAAAATAATGACATGAACGGAAAAAAGTTGAGAAAGCGATTTAAAGAAGTTTGGGTAAACTGTTCAGATGTCTCGAAATCCTCCTTCATGAACGGCATTAAGCAAAAATAGACTATCAGTAAGACTCTTTGAGTAATGGGGGGATTGCATGGCGATCCATACGGTAGTGGTAGGAGATAATTTATGGCGAATTTCAATGGCTTACGGGGTTCCGATTGGGATTTTGAAGGCTGTGAACGGTCTCATCTCGGATCGACTTGTTCCTGGATTGAATCTATATATCCCGGATCAGGAACTGCCTGAAAGGTACTATCAAATTAGGCCAGGGGATACGTATTGGAAGCTGTCCCAACAATTTAGGACCTCAGTACAAGCCATTATAGCAGCGAACCCAACGGTCAATCCGAATGCTATTCCAGTCGGCATGAGAATCCGTATACCTACAATGGAGAAGTATGCGATGCAAACTCTTGTCTTTTTTGATGCGTTAGCGGGTTCACCTTATCTGGAAACACTGACCGACCTGGCAGGTTCGATCACGTATTTAGCGATCTTTACTTATTCGTTCACTCCTGAAGGAAAGCTCCTTACGATCGATGATGATCTCATTTTAAAGAATGCGAAGGCATTGAACATCAAGCCATTACTCGTGATCAGTAATTACGAAGGGCGGATGTTTAGTCCTGCTTTAGCTGATACTGTTCTTCAAAATGCGGAAAGAAGAGCAGTTCTGGTTCAAAATCTCGTTACAAAAGTGATCGAAAAGGGATATGCAGGAGTCAGTATTGATTTTGAGTTTGTTCCTGCTGAGAGGCGGAATGATTTTACTGCTTTTTTAACAGAGTTAAAGAAGGGTCTTGGTAACCGGATCCTCCAACTCAATGCGCATGCAAAAAGTAGCGACATGCCAACGAATCGATTGGTGGGATTTCTTGATTACAAAGCAACTGGTGAGGTCGCAGACATTGTTTCTATTATGACCATCGACTACGGATATGCAATTGGACCACCTGATCCGATCGCACCTGTTTGGTGGGTCGAACAGATCTTGATGTATGCAACAGGTCGAATCAACCGGCGCAAGATCATGATGGCGATGAGTCTGTATGGGTATGATTGGGCGCTGCCAAAGGTGACAGATGCCGAAATGCTTCCGGTTCAAAACGCTCAGAACCGCGCGATCAGTGGGTGGATTCCCATTCATTATAATCAGGTTGCACAGGCACCGAACTATAGCTATAACGTCATGAATTCGGAGCATATCGTATGGTTTGAGGATATTCAAAGCATCACGGCGAAATACAAACAAATGCAAGCCTATGATTTGTTGGGAGCGACTTACTGGCGATTGCGTTTTCCATTTCCGCAGAATTGGGCTTATGTAGAGAAGAATATGCTCGTACGAAAATAAGAGTACGAATTAAGGAGGAGGTTCAACCTCTCTTGTTTTTTTGAATAATGGCATAATAAAGTAATGAGTTAGAGAGTACGAATTTAACTTGGCTTGTTGGACATGTGGGAATCACACGTTAGGTTATACTCGTAAAACAAGATAATCTCCTGATTTCATTTGAACCACATCTGCTTTCATGGCTTTAGCAATATCTACTGTTAAAACTTCCGCCTCTTTTTGATCTTTTGCCCATAATAAAAGTGGTTTTCCACCTAATACTTTTTCTTTATCCGTCGTTACAAATGCTAAAATCTCGTAGTTTGGTCTTTGTGTTGATTCACGCCCCATCTTACTCACTCCCTGTTAAATTTGTTTTCATTACTGCATGGCTTTTCTTTGCACTTTCGAGCAATGGAGTGTTTTTAACAGTTTCAATTAATTTGTTGATGTCATTTACTATAGGCACCAATGTGATCACAATGCGTCCCTTTTCATAGTCTTTTCTTGTAAAGTGATACCTCTTTACTCCTATAGACCTCGTAGATTCAAATAATATCGCCTGTCTTTGCCCATAATTATCAAGGGTTATTCGGAAATGATCCTCACGAGGATAAATGACAACAGCAAGGCCCTCCTTTTCAAACAATTTCCGCGCGTTTTCAGTTCCAAGTTGGTTTGATACATAAATATTATCTACGAAGAGTTCAGAACCTTTTATTTCGACCTTACCTTCCTTAACATCTGCAATATCGCCAACTGTTTTGCCTTTTGAAAAGCGTTTTAAGATATAAAACATAATGAATCCCGCCACCGCACCGCACACAATATTGATCCATATTGACTTGTTATCTACTAATTGAATCGTAAGTGCTGTTACAAATGAGACGATTAAAGCAAAGTAATTTCGAGCTTCAAATGTTTTAGCTATACCATCAATATAAGCATCCCCTCTATATGCATATTCAGTATTTTCAAGGTCTTTTAAACTATCTCTTTCTGTTCTTCTAACATCTCTAAATTGCTGGATAGCGAGAGTTAGGAAGGTTACGGCAACAAAGTTTTTCGTCATTAAAGCAGGAATAGCAACAGCTCCCAATGCTGCCGCAACAAAGCTGGTTATAAGATGTGTAAGATAACCATTGGGATAACTTGGATATTGCCGATAATCTTCTTTGATGGTTAATACACGTGCCAACGTTCCAACTATAATTGCAGTAAGAATTAATACAATTTGTTCCGTTGAAATGCCATCGTTCAAAGTGCTCACTCCTTTAACAAACCATTATTGCCTTTTTGTTAGAGGATATTCAGGTCACGGTGCCTGTCACCACCCGCTTTTGGTCACTTCTTGTCGAAAGATGACTTGAGTGTTATGAATGGGTTGAATAGCTGTTTATTGATAGAATCATTTAATATTCTTTCCGAATGATCGCTACGTTTTTTTTATGACTCTCTCGTGTGAAATCAGAAGGGAACGGCATCATTTTCTCAAGGTTGTTTATTTCTTCTTCATCCGATTCTTGAACAGCTTGAGTCAATCGATCTAAGTACTGTTGCGAGTGATCGATTCTTTCGCGCATTTCATTCTGGGATTCTGTCGCCTTGCCATGGCCGGGTACAAGAACATTTACCTCATGTGAGGAAAGTATCTTCTCCGCTTTTTGTAGTGTTTGCTGGTAGTTTATCGCGCTATCATTAATAAATGGAAGTTCGAAGTCAGAGAGGTAGTCTCCAGCAATCCATACGCCATGTGGTTCGATGAGCGTAAATAATCCGTCATGTGTGTGACCAGGGGAAAGATAGAAGATAACTGTCACATCGCCGATTTGACATTGCTGGCCATCCTCTTTAATGACGATATCGACCTCTGGAAACGTAATCGGATAAGGTCTTTCAATATAATTCGAACGATCGAAGTCTATTGCTAGGTTTACCTTCTTGTCTTTGGCAGGGTGTTGTTTTAACCCGATACTACCGATGACTTTCGCGTTTGGGAAAGCTTCATAACCAATAATGTGATCAAAATCTCCGTGTGTAAACAAAAGGTAGATTTCTTTGTTGTGTCCTATTGTATGTACATGCTGCTGAATTTCTTCAATTTCGTGGGGAAGCCAATTAGGATCGGTCACAAGAACAAAATCATTTCCCTCGAAAACGGTGCACGTTGTTTGTTGAAGGGCACTTTGGAATACTGTGAGTGAGTCTTTTTGAAATTGAATCATTGATCTTCTCCTTTTATCCATCCGTATGTATAGCGGGTGCTGTATTTTTTCTTGAAACAACACGTTCAGAAGCTAACGTGGAACCCTAGATTACTAGTTTTATTATGTCATAGATTTATGTAGAAAACGGCTAGTTGTAAAAGAGGATGGTAATCCTTCAGGCAATTATTTTGTGCAAGTTAGTCCATTGTAAGGTTCATGTCAGCCCTATTAATATTTTGTAAAGATTAGCCATTCCCTCTCCACACAGAGATTCTCATCCTTATAATGGAGGTATCAACACAAACCAAAACAGGATGTGAGCTCATGCAGAAAACGAATCAAGGTCGAAATGAAATTTATTTTCTAAGTGCGATTACCTGTTTATTTATATTACTTGTTCAAGTGTCCGGTATGTTTAGCTTCGGTGAGGGGCAGTTATTAACTGACATCACGCCACTTACATACCAGATCAGTCAATTTGGCATCGCGATGTTTGCGGTGATCATTGGATTATACTTGTTCAATCAACAGAGAATGAATGGGAAAGATAAGCGTTTCGATTTCTCAAGGTTCTTTAAATTGGGGCTGCTTTTCATTGTTTGGAGCTTTTTCTATCTTGCTTTGACGAAAGTTATGGCGGGTGAAGAGATGTTTACCGGATGGGAATCAGGGATTGTCGATGTTGCGATGGGAGATTCTTTCTATCATCTGTATTTCGTATCGGCAGTTCTTCAGTTCCTTCTGATTTCTCCAGTTCTTAAGCTCATTCGTTCAAAAATGGGCTGGTCATTGCTTCTAGTGATTGCGGGAATTGTAAACTATACCTTCTTATACGTTTATTCACCTGGAACGAGTGCAATTAGCACCATTCTTGAACAGCAGGGGTCCCTTACGAATTGGATTTTCTTCTTTGTCTTTGGAGGTTTTCTAGCACATCACTGGGAGAACGTTCAAAGCATGGCGAAGAAACTCAACTGGTTTGGATTTGTGACATTGATCGGTTTAATCGGGATCACAGCATTTAGCTACCAGGGCAGTGAACTGATGGCGCAGAGTGGCTGGATGATGGTTGCGATCCCGCTTATGACGATTTCACTACTAGCGATCTATGAATCCGTGAAGAAAGTGATTCTGCTTGATCTGTTCCTTGCTGCAATTGGCAAAAGCGCAGGGGGCATCTATCTTGTGTATCCTTTAGTGGTTTTCGTTTATTCGAACGTGCTTCCGGAATCGATGTTCGGTGGTGAGTATTTCGTGCTTGTGTTCTCACTCGTACTTGGAACCTCAGTATTTGCTAGCCGAGTGATGGAGATGTTTCCAGTGAGGTATGAGGGAAAGAGATTTCGCGTGAGCGAGTCTTACGTGATGAATCGTAACGAGCTAAGCGTGAATTAGTGCCTGGCACCA
>CAVUAW010000025.1:0-74723 GCA_963739655.1 uncultured Bacillaceae bacterium
CAATCTGGGTTATGTCTTTCGGCATGCACTATATGAATATGTAATACAAAAAAACGCTGTTCACCAGGATCTGGTGAACAGCGTTTTTGTTAAATGATTATTCTTCAATTCGAGACATTTTCTTAGCAAGTGAACGTTCCTTAAGGAAAGGACGTGCAAAAATCAGATACGCTGCTAAATGTGCAAAGAGAACGTTAATGGCGAAGAGAGTAATAAAGAGTGTATGTGCTACTGGAGCCATACCGCCTCCAATGTAGAAAAGAAGCAATGCCCAGATCGCCACAATAAAAGGTGTGTGAATTAGTGCAAGCTTCTTGTAATCTTGCCATAAGAATAAAGGGGTAGCCGTAATTACGAAAAGATAAACCATATACACATCCATAGTTAACAACTCCTTTTAAATGTTACCGCTTACAAATTATCTTTGTGTCAGATTAAAGGATAATTTGTGAATGTTTTGTTACAATTAGTATACCACAATTGTTCGAAAATTCTACAAATATTTGAGATTTTTTCTCTCGAACTTTATGATTTGAGTAGATTGGATAGAAAGTGGGTGCAAGATGAGGAGAACCTCATTACTTATTATATGGCTTGGATTTATTTTCTATTCTGCATTTCTAGCTCCCGAAGGAAATGGGGAATACTTAACTGATTTAATGACGATGAACGATCCTGATCCAGGATTGCTTGCTATGTTTTCATTACTTGGGGTTTTCCCGATGGCATTTGCTGTCCTACTCCTTCGAAATGATCGTGGTTCGGTACCGGCATGGCCATTCGTACTAGGCTCTTTTGCTCTCGGAGCATTCAGCTTGTTGCCTTATTTTATAATGAATAAGAAAATGAAACGCTCGAATCGGACTCCAGATAAATTAGCACGATTTTTTCAATCTAAAGGACTCGTAGTGATTCTTATACTAATAACGTTTTTTCTAATGGGATATGGCTTACTTGCTGGCGATCCAACTATCTATAAAATTGCTTTTCTACAATCGAATTTTGTTCATGTGATGACAATTGATTTCGTTATGTTAACATTACTTTCAGTTATTGCACTTCGCGAGCGAAACCATCGAAAGGCATTTATAGGATTGATTCCAATTGTAGGACCATTGCTCATTGTTATGAATAGAAAACAATGAAAATAGGAGGGTGAACATGCGCAAATTACATAATCATGAAGTAATCGACGCGATCAGGCTTTCGGAATACGCATTTCAATATAAAATACCCGAAAATGAGTTAGATAAAAAGATCGATGCTTACAGTGAGCATGAAATTTGGGGAGATTATGAAGAGGGTGAGCTTGCTGCTAAGCTCCATTTGATTGACTTTGAAACATGGATTGCTGGTGAGAGAGTTGCTATGGGTGGCATTGCATCCGTTGCTACCTATCCGGAATATAGGAGAGGTGGAAGGGTTGCAAGACTACTTGGACATGCTCTTTTAGAAATGAAGAACAAAGGGCAGACCATTTCGTTTCTCCATCCTTTTCACATTCCTTTTTACCGTAAATTTGGGTTCGAAGTATTAAGTAATTGGAAGAAGCTAAAGTTAAAAAAAGAAGATTTTAAACCGTTAGCTCAAGTAAATGGTAAGGTTCGTCGCGTAGCCCTTGAACGTGTATACGAAAATCTTAATCCTATATATGAAGAGTTTGCTAAGCGGTTTAATGGAATGCTTGTTCGTTCAGAGAGCTGGTGGAAGGATAGGGTCTATTCAGATGGGTTTCTGTTCGCGGGATATCGAAATGAAGAAGGAAGACTTACGGGATATGTGTATTATCAAGTTAAAGATCGTTCGATTGAGATAGAGGAATTTGTTTGTTTGGATGGTGAGGCGAGAAGAGGGCTCTGGAATTATATCTGTCAGCATGATTCGATGATCGATGAAGGGACACTTCTTACTAACGAAGGAGATCAACTGCCGTACTTACTACCCAATCCTAAAGTGAAAACAAAAATCGAACCCTATTTTATGGCTCGAATCGTAGACGTAGAGAACTTTCTAAGACAGTATCCATTTGAATTGGACAAGGATGAATCATTCTTTCTACATATTACAGATGAACAGGCTGAATGGAATAATGGGAGCTATCATATTAGTGGGGAGGAAATTAACGTTTACAGAGGAGATAAAGTGGATGCATCCTGTACACATCCCCCAAAGCGTGGGCTCCGATGTAACATCAACACATTAACGGCTCTCCTAACAGGGTATCAGAAACCAGCTTTTCTATATGAATCGGGTTTATTGCAAGGTCCTGAAAAGGATGTAGCCTTATTAGAAAGAGTGATATTGAAGAAGGAAACGAATTTTATGGACTTCTTCTAATAGGTAAAGCCCCTGTTTCACAACATACCGTGAAACAGGGGTTTTGTGATTTGTCATGTTTTTGATTCCAGCGCTTTTTCCCTCTCCGCTTTGACATTTCCGACGTAAATAAGTCTTAGAGCGATTAGCATGAGGATGAGTGCAATTAGTCGCTTGATACCAAACGTTATTTCTACCCCTCCAAACCAGCCAAAATGATCGATGAGCATGCCCATTGTGAGCTGTCCGATAACGGTAGAGATACTGGTAGCAATGACGCCAATTTTTGGTACCGAGAGAATGCTTAAGAAGAGATAACCTACTCCTAACCAAACCGCACTTAATTGCCATTTTGGTGCATCAAGGATTTTTAGAATATCGCCGTTTCCGAAGAAAAGAATGACAATGAACAAGATCATGGCACCAGTGAAAAAAGTGATGAAGGTACTTTCAAACGCGCCTGCTTTTTTACTGAAAGCGCCGTTTATAGATGATTGAGCACTTAGAAAGACGCCACCGAATACAGACGCAAGTAGGATGAGTATAGACATTGTAAGATCAACTCCTTAAAAGATTAAGATAAGTGCGATAGCCATTAAGACAACGGCAGCTATTTTTTCTTTTTTTACTTTCGTTGCTGGGCTTCCTAACCAGCCTTTGTGTTCAATGATCATACTCATCGCCATTTGCCCAATAATGACGCTAATCATTGCTAGACCAACCCCAACAATTGGGATGCTGATCACAAGAATAGTTAAATAAATTGCTCCTAGAAAACCACCGGACAATTGCCACTTTGGAGCTTTAAATGTATAAGATAAGGAGCCTTTGCCAAGAAATAGAACAACAATCCCAATGATAACCGTTCCGACGGCAAAGTTATAAAAGCTACTTTCTAATTTGCCAATTGATTTTCCAAGCTCTCCATAGATCGCTCCTTCCATACTGAGCAAAACGCCTGCTAGTAAAGCTAAAAGGTAAATTCCGAATTTCATTAAATAAAATCCCCTAACATATTTATATTTCGAGTAATATCGATATGAAGACATAAAAAAAAGAGAGCTCAAAGCTCCTTTTCAATAAAAGCGGCCAATTGTTGAATCGTATCTTCATTTCTTCTGTAATAGGTCCACTTTCCATGACGTTCCGACTCAAGAAGCCCTGCTTTTTGCATCATGGATAAATAATGGGAGACGGTAGATTGCGACATATTCGCTTTCTCTTGAATATCCCCTACACAAACGCCGCCTTTCTCATTTATATTTTTTGAAAGGTGAGCCGTAGGTTTATCAAAGTGATCCAGAGGATATTTCAACCATTGCAACATGTCGATTCTCGTCTCGTTGGCGAGCACTTTAAAAATATCTACGTAATTTTCCATGGCTCAATACTAATCGGTGATAATCGATATGTCAAAGCAAGTGGTTTATCTTCAGTTTGGGGATTCTTTTCATTCGTCTCTTTCTATAAGAGTGTTGTTTTGAAAAGTATTTTGTATAAAAGCCACACCTTAAAGCTGATTGAAGCGGAAATCACCCCTACTCTTATAGCTACAACTTCTGAAAAATATTAAGAAAAGAATACAGAAACGACATGACCATCTGAGGATAGGAAATGAAAACGAAGAAATGTTGTTATAGAAAGCATTTATATTTAATGAATAGTGAGAACTAAGAAATCACCAGGAGAGGCGAGAAACGATGACGCGTAAACTAGTTGTTTTAATCATTCTAATCTTTGTTTTAGTCGCTTTGGTTGGAGCAAAGGAATGGAACTCCGCAAAAAAGGACGGATCAAATAAAAGTGAGTGGGTTGGTACATGGGGAGCAAGCATGCAGGCTCCAGACAAAGAAGGAAATTCACATGAAGGATTTGAGGATCAGACGATACGCTTGATTCTTCGTCCTCATATCGATGGTGAAAAAATGCGTATCCGATTATCTAATGAGTTCGGTTCATTACCTCTCTCTATTAAAGAAGTGCATGTTGCCGTTGCCCAAAAAGGTGCCAGTGTCGACGCCGATTCGGATAAGCTAATAACATTTGACGGAGAAAAGAAGGTAACCATTCCTGCAGGACAAAAACAGTATAGTGATCCAATCAACTTTACGGTGGATGCTGACCAATCATTAACAGTGAGTTTGTATGTAGATGAGGAAACAGGTCCAACTACGTGGCATAAGCGCTCGAACCAAACGGTCTATATGTCTGAACCTGGGAATCATACTTCAGATTACCAGGGTTCGTCCTATAAATCGAAGGAAGAAGCATGGTTTTGGCTAGAGCGGATGGAAGTGATACCTGATTCTTCAATAGATGGCTCTGTTGTAGTAGTAGGTAGTTCAATCGCAAACGGAAATTATTCAACGTTGAATGCCAATCATCGATGGCCAGATTATCTTGCCAATAGAATGAATAAAGAAGATTCTAAAGTGAAAATGTCTGTATTGAATGCAGGGATTTCTGCCAATCACCTGATCAACAGTGAAACTGGCAAAGGAGAAAATGCGTTAGATAGACTGGATCGGGATGTTTTTAGTCAGGCGGGGATTAAAGCTGTTATTCTACATGAGGGAATAAATGATCTTAGGCATTATCCTGAATATGATTCAGATAAAGTCATTAAAAGGATAAAGAATATTATTAAAGCGACTCATGAAGAAGGACTTAAAATCTATGGGGGAACGTTAACACCTTATAAAGATTCCGGAATGTACACTGAAGAAGGCGAGGAAACTCGTCAGGAGGTAAACGAGTGGATCAGAACGAGTGGCGAATTTGATGCCGTCATTGATTTTGACAAAACGTTGAGAGATCCTGATGATCCAGCGAAGTACCTCGCTAAATACGATTCTGGTGATCATCTCCACCCTAATGATGCAGGGTATAAGAAGATGGCGGATACGGTTGATCTATCAATATTTGATTAAATTATTTCTACTTACCTTATTTGTAATGGATAGTTAACGCCATTGACAATAATTTAAATCATTGATATTTTTGATAGAAATATATTTTCTTATCCAGAGAGGTGGAGGGACTGGCCCTTTGAAACCTCAGCAACAGGTCCATCGGATACTGTGCTAACTCCAGCGGGTGATAAACCTGATAGATGAGAGCCTTCGGTTTTATTTTGTCAGTAACGCACTCATTTTGAGTGCGTTTTTTTGTTTTTCTGGATGGAAAAGTAAGGAGAAATATGTTGGAAAGCAAGCAGGGTTTTAAAAGGGAAATGCAGTCAAGACATGTTGTGATGCTCTCACTCGGAGGTGTCATAGGTACCGGATTGTTTCTAAGTTCCGGTTACACGATTCAACAGGCAGGCCCTATTGGCACGATACTTTCTTATTTGGTTGGGGCACTTGTGGTTTACCTTGTAATGCTATGTTTGGGAGAGCTATCGGTACATATGCCTGAAACAGGTGCTTTCCATAGCTATGCTGCTAAATATATTGGAGGAGGAACCGGTTATACGGTTGCCTGGTTGTATTGGCTAACCTGGACTGTAGCGCTTGGCTCTGAGTTCACGGCTGCTGGATTGCTGATGCAGCGATGGTTTCCGTTCATCAGTGTGTGGGTGTGGAGTGGATTATTTGCTGTTGTGATCTTTGTTGTTAACGTCTTAACGGTTAAATTTTTTGCTGAAACTGAATTCTGGTTTGCTCTTGTAAAAGTCTTGGCCATCGTGCTGTTTATTTTTATAGGTGTGGCATCGATAGGAGGATTTATTCCAATGGACTCTGGAACAAACAGTTCATTATTCTCCAATTTTACAGATGAAGGTATTTTTCCACATGGCGCATTTGCCATCCTGATGACAATGCTGGCAGTGAATTTTGCTTTCTCTGGAACTGAGCTCATTGGAATCGCAGCAGGAGAAACAGCCAATCCTGCGCAAACCATTCCAAAAGCGATTCGGACCACGCTAATTCGGCTAATTCTATTTTTTGTCGGCTCAATCTTTATTTTATCAGCGCTTCTGCCAGTATCAGAAGCTGGAGTACTAGAAAGTCCATTTGTAGCGGTTCTTGAAAGAATCGGTGTTCCTTACGCAGCCGATATTATGAATTTTGTTATCCTTACGGCCATTCTATCCGCAGCAAATTCGGGGTTATATGCTTCATCAAGAATGCTCTGGTCTCTTGCCAATAAGCGAACGATTTCACCTATCTTTGCTAAGCTTAATAAAAATGGTGTCCCTCTTAATGCTGTGATTTTTAGTATGTTAGGCGGAGCACTTGCATTACTTTCGAGCATTATTGCACCTGATACTGTTTATGTTGTTCTTGTCTCTATTTCTGGTCTTGCGGTTGTGATTGTATGGATGAGTATTAGTGCTTCACAGTTTCTTTTTAGAAAGAGGTATCTAAAAGAAGGGAATTCAATTAAAGCTCTGGGTTATCGAACGCCTTTCTATCCTGTTGTTCCCGTCCTAGCTTTCATACTATGTCTTGCTTCTCTCATAGGCATTGCTTTTGATCCTACCCAACGAGTCGCGCTTTATTGTGGAATACCGTTCATTGCACTGTGTTATGGAAGTTACTATTTAACAAAACGAGCGAAGAAAAGGGGAATGAATGATGCTGCAAAAACACAATCCTATTAATGCTATTTTAGATGAGTTCAAATTAGTGATATTGGACGGGGCCCTTGCAACAGAGCTTGAAAAATATGGGTGTGACTTAAATGATCCGCTCTGGTCCGCCCGCGTGTTGCTTGAAAATCCAGAGCTCATCTATCAAGTTCACTTGGATTATTTCCGTGCAGGAGCTGACTGTGCGATCACATCAAGTTATCAGGCTAGTATTGAGGGACTGAAATCTCGTGGTTTAAAGGAAGAGGAAGCAGTTGAGTTAATTAAGAATACCGTCCTTCTAGCACGGAAAGCGCGTGATGATTTCTGGGAACAGGAGAATCAGTTGAATCGCCCAAAACCTTTTATTGCCGCTTCCGTTGGTCCGTATGGCGCGTACCTAGCTGATGGATCTGAGTATCGAGGTAATTACCACGTGAGCGATGAGAAGCTTTCTGCATTTCATCGACCAAGAATAGAAGCATTGATCGAGGTAGGAGCTGATATCTTAGCTTTTGAAACCATTCCATCTTTTCAAGAAGCGAGAGTTTTAGAATCCTTGTTAGATGAGTTTCCTGATACTCACGCCTGGCTTTCATTCACGATTCGAAATGAAGAGCAAATTAGCGATGGTACTGCTCTAGAGACATGTTCCAGGTACTTTGACGATAACGATCGGATTGCCGCAATTGGCATTAACTGTGCTTCTCCATCGTTTGTTAAAAGAGCGATTGAGGAGTTAACTGGTCAAACCGATAAGCCGATTATTGTCTATCCAAACTCTGGAGAAGTCTATGAATCGAAGTCAAAGATGTGGCAGGGGAGCGCAATGTGCGATGGGATCGTCGATGGATCGAAAGAATGGTTTCAAGCAGGTGCGCGTTTAATTGGAGGATGCTGTCGTACGAGTCCTGAACAGATCGAGCGGCTTTATAAGAAATGGAGAGTATAATCCTTTCATCATAGTGATATAAAAATAGGCGGCTGTTATTCAGTCGCCTATTCGTATTTAGCCAAATAAGTTTAAAAAGGATTCGTCGCCCATTGTAATGATTGCTTGATGAAAATACGAGGGTGTAATTTCAATTGACTAACCATATATTCAGCGAGATCCTCAGGTTGCATATACTTTTCTTTATCCTGTTCATCGAGATTATCGCCGAAGACGAGTTCAGTAGCGACTAGACTTGGGTTAAGTGTAAAGACGCGAATGTTATTCCGACGCACTTCTTGCATGAGGGCTTCAGTCATACCTTGGATGGCGAACTTAGAAGCACTGTAGGATGTTGAGCCAGCCGTTCCTTTTAAACCACTGCTTGAAGAGATCGTAATGATGTCACCGCTGTCTTTCTCAATCATTTGCGGCAGAACGGCACGTGTAACATGGTACGTACCATAGACATTTACTTCTAGAGTCTCTTTCCAGTCATCTGGTTCAATTTCTAAGAACGAGCCATAGCGTCCCATTCCAGCATTATTGATGAGAATATCTGCTGAACCAAGTTCGTTCTTCAAATGATCTACCGCTTTGTTAACTTCTTCAATATCTGCAATGTCAGCGGGTGCAACAACTGCTTTGACACCATATGATTTGGCTTCAGATGCTACGTCATTCAGCTTGCTTTCTGTCCGTGCAATCAACCCAACATGGACACCTTCACTTGCGAGCTGAAGAGCTGTTGCGCGCCCAATACCGCTACTTGCCCCAGTAATATAAGCGATTTTTTCTTTAATCGTTTGTCCCATTCTTGATCATCCTTTCTTCACGTTTCTATCTAATAGTCTAAAGCTAGCATGTCCAAGATTCAAAGATAAGCAACCGCTTTAATTCAGGAATCAGCCCATTACTATGTTTAACTATAGTCCTAAACGGTTACAGTTACGGTGCAAGCAAATATAAAAAAGTCTAGATAAATCGAACAAACATAAAAGGAGTTTTTACATCATGCGTAACCAATTAAAACATTTCATCAATGGCGAATGGGTTGAATCAACAGGTTCAGAAACGTTTGAAGTAATTAACCCTGCGACTGAAGAAGTGATCGGCAAAATTAGTCTTGGAACAAAGGAAGATCTTGATAAAGCAGTAGCGGCTGCGCGTGCAGCATTTCCTTCTTTCTCTCAAACGAGCAGAGAAGAGCGCGTTGAAATGTTAGAAAATATCGCAGCAGAGTATGCGAACCGCAAAGAAGAGATCATAGACGTGATTACACAGGAACTCGGTTCTCCTCGATCTATTTCAGAGAAAGTACACTATAACATGGGCTATCAACATTTCTCTGAAGCGGCAAAAGCATTGAAAGAGTATTCTTTCTCAGAAGATCGCGGTGACCATACCATCTTTAAGGAATCAATCGGTGTTAGTGGACTGATTACACCATGGAACTTCCCAACGAACCAAACATCAACGAAAATTGCGAGTGCATTCGCAGCGGGTAGCCCGGTTGTATTAAAACCAGCTGAGATTACTCCGTTCGCAGCAATTATTTTAACGGAAATCTTTGAAAAAGTTGGCGTTCCAAAAGGCGTCTTTAACCTTGTAAACGGAACTGGCGAAACGATCGGTGATGGCATTAGCTCACACCCTGATATCGACTTTGTATCCTTCACAGGTTCTGCCGGTGTTGGTGAAAAAGTTATGAAAAACGCTGCAGAAACGATTAAAACTGTTGCACTTGAACTTGGAGGTAAATCTCCATTTGTTATGTTAGAAGATGCGGATATCACGGAAGCCGCAAAAGCTGCCGTTAGCCACATTGCAACGAACTCCGGTCAAGTATGTTCCGCTGGGACTAGAATGATCGTTCCTGCTTCAAGAAAAGAAGAATTTGAAGAAGCTGTTAAGAACGCCCTTCCTAAATTCCCAGTCGGCGATCCGAATGGAAAAAACTATATCGGACCGCTTGTTTCTGAAAAGCAGTGGAATACGGTTCAGTCTTATATTCAAAAAGGAATTGACGAAGGCGCTAAGCTGATCGCTGGTGGTACTGGTAAACCAGAAGGCATCGACAAAGGCTATTACGCAAAACCAACCATCTTCACAGACGTGAAGAATGATATGGTGATTGCGCAAGAAGAAATCTTTGGTCCAGTGATGTCGATTATCACATATGAAACAATCGATGAAGCAATCGAGATCGCAAATGACGTTGTATATGGCCTTGCTGGCTATGTCTTTGGTGAAGATAAAGAAACGCTTCGCAAAGTCGCAACAAGCATCCGTGCCGGTCGCATTAAAGTGAACAATGCGGATATGGACTTCTCAGCACCATTCGGTGGCTACAAGCAATCTGGTATCGGCCGCGAGTGGGGAGACTTCGGAATTGAAGAGTACCTTGAAACGAAAGCAGTACTAGGATTTCCGTCTTAAGTTGATTCGATAAAATACGATAAAGAGCAACTGTCGCAATGACAGTTGCTCTTTTTTTGGTTTCAATATCAGTTAATGAATATTCCAATTTGTGTTAAAATTTACAATATAGAATAGGTTGAATTTATAGAGTGGTGGTGTGAATTTGAAGGATCGAATTTATTTACTTCATGGGTTTATGGGAACCGGAGACTTGCATTTTGAGCATCAAAAACCGTATTTTGAGGAACAAATGGAGGTTGTTGCTCTGACTTTGCCAGGACATGGTGATTCAAGAGTGAAAGCAGATGAGAATTATTTTGAAAGCACTCTTGATTGGTTAATATCAGAAATTAGGAAAACTGGTCCCGGTTATCTCTTAGGTCTTTCTTTGGGGGCATCCTTAGCGATCCATACCGCATTAAGAGAGCCTGAACTAGTTGAAGGGATCGTGTTAACGGGTTATTCGCCGTTTATACCAGACTATTTAAAGAGTGTGATGGAAGAGCAATATACTTACTTCAATCATATCGAAGAAAATGATAAAGAGACGGCAGCTTATTTCAAAGAGATTCACGGCGATCAATGGTTGGATACTCTCCAAAAGGTGAACAAGACGATGACATTCAACTATCCTTCCGTTTCAGCTACTGATATCGAAAAGCTAAGCTTACCAACGCTCATCCTAAATGGGGGGAATGAGTTGTATGAAGTAGAAGCGATTCAATTTTTCAAAAGAAGCAATGATAATATCAAAGTCGGGTTAATTCCAGATGCAGGTCATACGGCAAATATCGATCAACCCGAACTATACAACCGCATTGTCCAACAGTTTGTTAATCAATGTTGAAGTGTTCAATTGAACATGTTAAATTTTCAAAGAAATTTTTAGACAAACTGTCCCCAATCTTATTCTCAAAAACAATCCATTCTCCACGTGAAATAGGAAAACCACCCCTTTTTGGGTGGTCTTCTTACATTATAGGTCGACCATCGTTTTATTCTCCTTTCAAGTTTGCTTCAAGCGCCGTCCTTAGCTCTTTTTTATCCATCAAATTATTCAGTTTAATCACATTTCGCTTACCGTCTTCCAAGTTTTCAACGATCTCCGTAGAGCCTAAGAAGTAATCCGCATTTTCAGATTTACTTGTAGTGAGATCCGTATGGTCCACCTCAGCTTCAATGCCAAGCTCGTTTAGAATGCTTTTCACATTCATTTCTACCATAAAGCTGCTTCCTAGTCCGTTTCCACATACTACAAGAATTTTTTTCATTTTTATTTCTCTCCCTTATTTTGAGTATTTTTTGATGAGATTGATAATCTCTTCTTTTTCCTGAGCACCATAAATTTTTGCTAAATTCTCTTCTTCAGATAGAAGGTCTGAAAGTTGTGCAAGAGCTTTTAAATGCGTTTCGTTATCGACCGCAGCGAGTACGATCAACAATTTTACCTGGTGCTTTTCTTTAGGAGAAAAGGGAACCTCTTGATCTAATCGAAGTAAGCTCATTCCAACGGTATTCACGCCTTCATCAGGACGAGCATGAGGGATAGCGATTCCTGGAGCAATCACAACATATGGTCCTAATTCTTCTACATTTTTGATCATGGCATCGACGTAAGAAGATGTGATTTGATCTTTCGTTAGTAGAGGCATAGCCGCTATTTTGATTGCCTCTTTCCAATCTTCAGTGTGTGTAGCAAACTGGATGGTTTCTTCATGAAGTAAGTCATTTAACATTGGTCGTTCAAACCTTTCTATTGATAAGTTGGCAGGTGATGGAGCAAATAATTGGTTTAAATCGTTCCTAAGTTCTTTCTCGTCAGTAATCGTGCCGTGTTTTTTTATTAATTCAATAATGTTGTCAGGAGTAGGTACAACCTGCTCGTTAGGTGTTGACTGCACTTCCTCCATCCAATGAAGGATTTTCTCTTTCCCCTGCTGTGTCAAAATGGGATTAACCGTTAAGACAGGTAACGTTTGATGGTGAAGTGGGGAGGTAGAGAAGACATAATCAACTTGGTAGTGGTTGTTCATGAATTGTCTTCTTGAAACTGTTCCAACCACTTCAACGTTCGTGAGAAGTTTCTCTAGCTGTCCTCTTAGAATGTTGGATGTGCCGATTCCCATCTCACATACAATGAGTGCTTTTCCAAATGTTATTTCTGGTAGCTTTTCTTTCTGCATCCAGGCACCAAAATGCATCGCTAGATAGGCCAATTCATCATTTGGTAGTTTTTGAGACATCATCAATTCAATCGGCCAAACGGCTCGTTTGGTAATAGAGAAAACGTCTGGGTATTCCTTTTGAACGGATGCTGTTAATTCATTTGTGATTGGAACATGATACTTTAAGCGATAATAAGTTGGCTTAAGATGAAGAAAGAGAGCTTCTTCGAGTTCTTCACGTTGTTCGAACAGGACACACGCATATATCTGGAATTCGTTAACAATTTCGCTAACAACTTTTCTAAGCTTTTCAATTTCAAGGTTTCCTACCGCACTGACTTCGGAATAATTCACTCTAGATCCTAGTAGATGCATTGTTATAAAACAGATTTCCTCTATAGAGGGTGAAAGATGAAATTGAGATTCTAGTTCTGCTGCAATGTTTTTCGCAGCTTCGAATTCTCTTGTTGATGAAAGGGCTTGTTTTTCATCTGGATCAAGTTGAATTCGGTGTTCTCCTTTCAAACGTTGAAGTAGCACTATGAGTTGAATAGCCAGAACTTGAATTGTATCGTCGGTTAACTCAACTTTTAAGATCGGCTCAACATTCATAATGATTTGTTTCATGGTAATAAGATTTGAGTATGTGTGTTCATCCCCATTCTTTAACAAGGGATACAGAACATTAGTCATTTCTATCAGTTGCTCGTTTGTTAGGACTTCTGTAAGAAATCGACTCAATACCCTACGCTTATTTTCTTCTTTCCCTTTTATAACATAACCTGTGGACCGCTCATATTGTATGACTAACTCTTCCTCTTGAAGTAATTTTTTCACTAACTTTAAGTCTTTTGAGACTGTTCCACGACTCACCTGAGTTCGATCCATGAAATTCTGCATAAAAACAGGCTGATCATTTGTTAAGAGCTCGATTCCAATCAGGGTGACTCGTTCCATTTGAGAATAGTGGTATTGCCATTCTTTCAGTTCTTTCATCAAGTTAGGAACGGTTTGTTTGGCTTGCTCTGTGAGGTAGTACCCCATTCCTTGTTTTGTTTGAATAATGGGGAGATTATTCTCGTCAAGCCAGTCATTTATCTTCTGCAAGTCATAATGGACAGTTCGCTTTGATATACCGAGTTGCTCAATCACATCCTCGACAGTAACTAATTCTGTAGCATGCACGAGTTTCGTTAATAGAAACGTGCTTCTTTCATCAAGTGACATGGAGATCTCCAACCCCCTTTGAATTGCAAAATGATACGGATGAAATAAATGATGATTTGATAGTAATTAGTATATAGGCGATTAAATAAATATGAAAGGGTTTACAATGTGTTGTTTTTGTATTTTATAAATTTGCAAAAGTAAACGGATATATATGAACAGTACCTCGACTAATCTATGCTGTTAGATCTCTAGCTTTCTCGAGGGTATGTATGTGGGCAAAGCACAAAGGAAGTTGAGCAAGTTGCTATGGAAGAGGAGTAAGAAGCTACCTTACCACATATTGGATAAAAATTCTGAACGTGATGGATTTGTAGTTTGACCTTACGAAATGATATCAAATGAAAAAGCCCTGCCGTCGAGCAGGACTTTTTATGTGTGGGAAAGAGAAGTAGAAGGGCGTAAGCGCGGTGTGATTTCACGAGCAAGTTCGTCGCCTTTTCCTTGTTCATTTAATTGCAATAAAGTGAGCGCCGTGTTTGCTTCCACTTCATACGTGAGACCGGTGTTGTAGTCGATGAGAAAATACATCTTTCCATCTTCAACTGTCCCAGATAAAAGCTCGTACTTATCGTATTCAAAATGTACTTCTGTACCGTATTGAGTCATCTCAAGGTACGTTTCGAAAGGGGTGACGGGAAAACCTTCTAATTTGTTCATAGTGACCCTCCAGATTATTTAATAGATTTTAGTAAGCAGTTTATCCAGATCGTCTACTCTGTATACATGAAAACTAGAAATGGAGAATGAGAGGCTAATAGATTGTCTTTTTCTTAGGTTCTTTTCTAAAAGATTGTTGTTTTTGAAAGAGATGTATAAAAAGCCACACTCCAAAGGTGATTGGAGCGGAAGGTGCTCGACTCCTGCGGGATTAGCGGGACAGGTGAGACCCCACAGGCGCGCCGAGGAGGCTCAACGCCCGCCCCGCGGAAAGCGAGCATCCTGGAGCGGAAATCACCCCCTACTCTTATAGCTGCCTGTCGGTAATAAAACTAACCTTTTGACTTCTATGTCATTCTGCTGTATCTTATTTCCTAGTAATTATATATGAATAATTCACATTGCTAGTTAAGGAGGTAAATCATGAAGAAGATTATGAGAGGCTATTTGAACGCTTCTTTAATAATAAAAATTACCATTGCGCTTGTCCTCGGAATCGCAGTAGGACTGATTTTCGGAAAAGATGCGGCAGTCCTAGCTCCGTTTGGTGATTTGTTAATTAAATTGCTATCGTTTCTTATCATTCCACTCATTTTATTTACATTGATTGTCGGTGTCAACCAAACGAAACTGAGTAACCTTGGCCGCATGGGAGGTAAGGTTTTCCTTTATTACGTTTTAACATCAGCTTTAGCCATCATTGTTGGGTTAACAGTAGCAAATCTGTTCAATCCAGGTACTGGCTTATCGATTGACCCTGATCAATCGTTCGATGTCCCTGATAATCCTGGTATCGTGAGCGTGCTCCTAAACATTGTGCCATCGAATATCGTCACAGCATTTAGTGAGATGAACCTACTCGGGATTATTTTCACGGCTTTTGCTTTCGGGATCGCGATCTCAGCGTTACGGAACTCAGAAGAACACGGTGCGCTTGGGGATCATCTTTATAAAGTCGTTGAAGGGTTGAATGAAGCAACGTTTAAAATTATGAATGTTATTTTGCAATATGTTCCGATCGGAATATTTGCGATTATCGCGAAAACGATTGGAAATCAAGGATTAGATACGATTCTTTCTCTTGGAAACATGATCGCCGTGCTTTACATTGCACTGATTGTTCAAGTCGGGATTTATCTGCTGTTCTTGCTTTTCTTTAAAGTAAGCCCGAAACAGTTTTTCAGTAATGCCAATAAGCCTATGATCACCGCTTTTGTCACGCAAAGTAGCTCAGGAACATTGCCGCTTACGATGAATGCGGCGAAAGGATTAGGACTCTCGAAAAGCCTTTATAGTTTTAGCCTACCGCTCGGTGCGACGATTAATATGGACGGGGCTGCGATAAGGATCGCGATTTCAGCGGTATTCGCTGCGAATGTTGTTGGTGCACCGCTTAGCTTTACTGACATGGTGATGATTGTGATCGTCGGTACGCTCGCATCCATCGGTACAGCGGGAGTTCCTGGGGCAGGAATCGTCATGATCGCAACCGTATTTGCTCAGGTAGGTTTGCCGATGGAAACCGTTGCCTTACTAACGGCGGTCGATGCATTAGTCGGTATGGGTGCTACGGCGCTTAACGTTACGGGAGATCTCGTTGGTGCAACGATAATCAACCGTAAAGAAGGATCATCAGAGAAAGTAACAGAATAGAAAAAAGTCAGGCCATCAAGCCTGGCTTTTTATTTTGACAAAAATTCAACTAATTAAGCGAAAAGTCAAGAGTGACGATATTTGTATGCGTTTGCTTAGTGAATTACAGCATAAGTTCCAAGACTTGTGTAAGAATAATCCATTTACTTTCAACAATCTAAATATTAAGATAATAATAACTTTAGAGCTTTTATGTAGAAAAGGAAATGGGGGATATGGGTGGCAGATCAATTAAAGGGGATATGGAAAGATTGGCGATTACATCTACTGGTTTTCGCGATTGTCGCTTTAACAGAATGGATTGGAGTATTTCAGTTCACCGTAGGACCAGGTGTGGTCCTCTTACTTCCAATGCTATACGCTATGCTGATTGGGCTTGGTCTTTTCTTTACACCAGTTGTAAAGAAGGCACAGGCGCTTCATGCTGAACCACTCATTGTGCTTGGTGTCACGTTGCTCATTGCGAAGATCGGGGTCATTATTGGTCCGTCTCTTCCAAAGTTAATTGAAGCAGGACCAGCTTTACTTCTGCAGGAGTTTGGGAATCTGGGTACGATTTTTATTGCCCTGCCGATTGCTGTTTTTCTTGGGCTAAAAAGAGAAAGTATCGGGATGACGCATTCTGTTGCAAGGGAGCCTAACGTAGGGCTAATCGTTGATAAATACGGCTTTAATTCACCTGAAGGACGAGGCGTTATGGCCATTTACATATTTGGTACAGTCTTTGGTGCTGTTTTCATGGGGGTGATCTCTGGGTTCCTTGCGACAATCACACCGCTTCATCCTTTATCGTTCGCGATGGCATCTGGGATTGGAAGTGGAAGTATGATGGCCGCTGCAAGTGGTTCGCTCGTTGCTGCTTTTCCTGCATTTTCAGACGACATTATTGCGTTTGCAGGTGCGAGTAATTTGCTGTCGCTTTCAACAGGGTTATACATGAGTATTTTTATTGGTCTCCCATTAACAGAAAAAATGTATCAGATGCTAACGAGAGAAAAACCATCACAGAGCGTGAGGAAGGGGGCTTAAGATGCTATTAAAAAATGTACAAGAGTGGACGTTATTATTAGTGATTTTCGGCCTGATCGCAGCAGTTGGGAACTGGATCGGGTATAGCGTTTTCCCGGTCTCCGCTTTACCAGGTATGGGTATATTAATAGCAATTTGTTTAGCTGGTCTTATTCTTCAACACGTTCTTCCTGTAAACATTCCAAGTGTTGCTTATATTGGTATAATCGGGATTATTCTATCCATGCCGGTTATGCCTGGTTCAGAATATGTGGTGAAATGGACGGAAAACATTAACATTCTAGCTCTGGCTACGCCGATTTTGGCTTATGCAGGCATCGCCATCGGTCGTTCCTGGACGGATTTTGTGAAGCTTGGTTGGCGAAGCGTCGTTGTAGCTATGTTTGTCATGGTAGGCACATTCCTTGGATCCGCGTTGATCGCGGAAGTCGTGTTACGGATGCAAAAGATTATATAAATGTATATGAAAAAACTTCCCGTGTGGAAGTTTTTTGTGGAGTCTTACTGATTCCTTCTAGCAAGGGCTTTTACGTTCGATTGAGCTTTTCAAGCAGTTCAAGTGAATGACAATAGATTTTAGATGCGTTTCCTGAAAAATCGGGAAGTGGTAATGAAAATAATGTAAGCACCGAAGGAGATGTAAACCAATCCTGACGAGCGGGAGCGTCATGACTGACATCCTTCCAAACCGATAAAAAGGGACTGTAAATACGCGGTCCCTTTGTTCGTGTGCATTTTTCTAAAATGCGTTTTTCTCCTGGTGTACCTTCCTTTACCGGGTGAAATAGCTGCGGCCAAAAGTCTTTTCTTGAACCAGTATGAGGGCGATCTTTTGTCCACTTTAGAATGGCATTCAAAATCTCACCCTTAGAAAAAACAAGCTGATAAAGTCGTTTTCCGAGGTCGATCCGTTCATTGACGTATAGAAAATGATTCGCCGTTTCCCCGATCAGTTGAATCGATCCGTTTTGATTCATAGGAAATAAAAGGACATTCATATTAAAAATGCTCTGTAATAGAAATGGCAGAGTCTTAAAAACGGATTGATTGAATGTTTGATTCTCGATCACTCTTGAATCGATGTAGTGCTGTTCATTGATAATAAGCGCTATTGAAAGGATGTCGGAATCCTTATCGATCCAGAACCGCTTCCAAACGACTTCCATAAAAGAAGAGACGTGAAAAGAAGGGAGCAGGTGAAAAAGCGGACGCTGGTTCTTGACGCTTTCCTGATAGATCAAAAGCTGCGGATAGGCGTCCTGAAAAATAAGCCAGTTCCCTCTTTCTAGAAAGGAGAAGAAGGAATGCTGTTGTTCCACCGATAAAAGATGCGGCAGGTACTCTCCTTTTAGATCCGTCATTGTCCATCCCGCATTCCGCGATACGAGATGGGCGAGAAAAGCCCAGTGAATTTCTGGATACTGATGAAAAAAATCAAGATAAGCCTTCGTTCGAGTGAGGTTATTTACATTTTCTCGCTCTGTTCGTTCATAGATGACTTGAACAAGCATTTTTTCTTCCTCTGATAAGGAGGGAGGCTTTGTCGAGGTTTTACTCGCTTTCTTTAATTCATTTATGAAAGAAGAGGGTAGCATTTTTTTGACGGGTGATTGAAAAAGAGATGGTAACAAATTCAATACACGCTCACTCCTCCATTCCCTTTTCTATATACGTATGTCGTTCGAATCAAGAAAGAAGGATGTCTTACGCATACTGTTTTTTCGATAACGAACCAACGACATCTACTCGAATGAGAGTAATCGGCTCTTTTATCCCATTCAATTTCGCTGTATAGGAGTGAATCCCATATTGTTGAAGTTGTTCAGCAATCGATGCTCTATTCATCATGTCTGCAGGCAGAATCACATCGCCGCCTTTGCTTTCCTGTTCGATTCTTGCTGCCATGTTAACGGTATGGCCAAAATAATCTAGCTGACTATTCGCCGTCACAGCAATGGCAGGGCCGTTAAATAGACCGAGTTTAATAGAGAGGTTCGTTTTGTGAGCTTCGTTAAATTCCTTTACGGAGCCTTGAATATCGAGCGCCGCTTGAACTGCTTTTTCTGGTGAGAAGAAAACGGCCATGATAGAATCCCCGATTGTTTTGATAATACTGCCATTGTAAGTGGAGATCCACCCTGATAAAAAGTCAAAATGATCGCTCACTTGTCTGTAGGCAGGAGCGTCACCAGCTGATTCGTAAAGTGAAGTGGATCCGCGAAGGTCACTAAATAAGATGGTCACATTCTCAATGCCAATTTCCTGCCCTTTTGCAAGCACTTCTGAAGAAAATAGCCGCCGAAAAGGAGTCATCGTTGTCACTTTTGCAGCGGTTACCGCATAAGGATCTCGGTTCGTTTCTTCTACAATGAGGACGATGTCCTGCTCGCTTAGGTTGTACACCTTTCCGTTTAGAAGGGAGAATTCTTCATGAGAAAACCCTTTTTCAGTGTAGGTGAGGTCGTGGTGAGCCTCTTGATTTAGTCGAGCCGTATGATTTTTTGCAAGCACACGTAACTGAAGGTTTTCCTTATGAGCTTGAGCAGGGAGTTTGGATGATGAGCCTGAAGAGATCCGCTTCTGGATAACAATATGAGGAGTAATCATCGGGCCGCCAACACAATACGTTTGGTCGATTGCTTCTCGAACTGACGGATGTACGGTGAAACGAAGTTCGATTGTTTCGTCGAAATTCATCTCATAAGAAATACCGCACATGTCGCAGTGAACCGAATTTTCAACTTCTTTAAGAGTAGATGCGTTCTTCTTAGGCACACGACAGTTTGGACACATGAGACTCCAGCTTAAATTGAGCAAGCCTGCTTTCGTTGCTTCAAGAAAAAGTTCAAGTACCTCGTCGCGATCCTCACCCCACTGATCGGCGAGTTTGTATGGTTGCATGCTAACTACGTCCTGATCAGCGGATTGATCAAGGTGTTCTCGAAATACTTCTCTTAGCGGTGAGGGCGGGAGTCTATCAAGGAGATGGGTCAGCGTTTGCTTGTTAGCTGAAGATAATTTTTTAGGCTGTGGAAGCGTTGTGAGTTTAGAAGGTTTCATGGCAAGATAATCTTCTACATAAGCGAGCGTTTTTTTCATAGCAGGTAGAGCGACAGCAGGGAGGGCAAGCTTTCCGATCCCGTTTGCAGGTCGAAAAGTGGAGAAGATATGAACTTCTGTTGCGACATTTTCATTCGTCGATACATCTTTTAGTTCGATCCCTCCATTAAATTCCGCAAGAGGACCAGATGTATAAATTCGTTGAACGACATATCGTTCTTCTTTTACCCATTCAAATGGATACTCCTTCCATGATAAAGGAATCATCCCAGCCTTCGCTTTCGCTTTACGATAGAAAAGGACATCATCAACAAGTACTTCGGAGAATTGCACTGGAAAAAGGCCGATCAGCCGATTCAAGTGATCGGTATTGGCGAGCAACTCCCATATGGTTGTTTTGGATAATGAAAAGGTTTTAACGAGGGAAAAGTGACGTTCTTTCATGTTGCGGCCTCCAGTACTTTAGAATGAAAAAGTTAGAATGATACCAATTACGATGAGATGAAAAACCTGATCGACGACAACGGTTAACCAACGTGCTCCTGGGTCGGCATTCTGCATAACCGTTTCCGTCCACCAGACAACGAACATTCTTCGATCAAGGATAAGGTGTGTGACGAATACGAAGCTTAATTGGAAGATTGAGAGCCCGCCAAACGTTAACCAGGCGGTCACGCCAATCACAATGGTATAGATCGCAACGTGTGTGAGTAATGGCTTCCACTGGTTATGCTTATGGAGCGCCATCCATTTTGTTTGGAAAAGGTAATCACCGATCAAATGAGCGAGTAATAAATAGTCAAATGGCGTCATATTTTGCCTTCCTTTATCTACCACTGGGCAGCTTATGCGTGTATGATAGAAGTATTCATAAGATTAGTACTTTTATATTTTACCATTTGGCTCATTTTTTCGTGGGGAAATTTTGTTAAGTAATGAGCATATTAAGGGAGGCTTAATAGTTAGATGTCGAATGGGCGATTGAAGAAGGAGCTCCATTCAGATGAGCTTCTCGAGATCATCTTTGATTATGCAGCGCGAATTACGGTTGAACACAATCTTGATCGACTCCTGATGTTGATGGCTGATATGGGACGGGATATGACGGTTGCGGATCGATGTACACTTTGGCTATATGATGAACAAACAGATGAATTGTGGGCAAAAGTCGCACATGGCATGGATGAGGTTCGGGTACCTGCCGCAAGTGGACTTGCAGGATACGTGTATCAGACATCAAAACCGCTTGTGATCGATAATGCTTATGAGGACGAACGCTTTCATTCAGAGGTTGATATAAGCACAGGTTACCGAACGAAGTCTGTGATGGTGATTCCGCTCAAGAATAAGCAGAATCAAACCCTAGGTGTCTATCAAGTCATCAATAAATTAACTGACGAGGAAATATTTACAACTCGTGACGTAAAGAATTTAAGTCTAGCCGCTTCCTATACGGCTCAAGCGCTTGAAGGCGCGTTACTGAACATTGAGATGGAAGAAGCCCAGAAAGAAATTATTTTTAAAATGGGGGAGATCGGGGAATTACGTTCCAAAGAAACAGGTGCTCACGTTAAGCGAGTTGCGGAGTACGCGAAATTTCTCGCCATCAAATATGGGTTGAGTGAAGAAGAAGGCGAACTCATTAAAGTGGCCTCACCGATGCATGATATTGGAAAAGTCGCGATTGCTGATGCGATTCTAAATAAGCCTGGTAAGCTATCGAAAGATGAATTTACAGCGGTTCAGGAACATGCGAACATCGGCTACGATCTTCTAAGAAATTCGAAACGCAGCATTCTAAAAGCAGCCGCGATTATTGCGAAGCAGCACCACGAACGCTGGGATGGTACAGGCTATCCGGATGAGCTCAGTGGTGAGGACATCCATATCTATGGACGGATTGTCTCCGTTGCCGATGTATTTGATGCACTTGCAACCGATCGTCCATATAAAAAGGCATGGGATCTAGCACAGATTCTCACTCATTTTAAAAATGAGAGGGGAAAGCAGTTTGATCCAGATTTGATCGATGTCTTTTTAGAAAATCTGGATGGTTTACTCCAAATTAAACGACAATATGAAGATTAGAGAGCGCACATGGCGCTCTTTATTTTGGGGTTATGTTAATGAATGACCCAAAAATTGATAAAACAACAAGATAAGCTAATATAACCTATTTATTAAGAGTGTGAAGGTTAGAAAGCTCCTGAGCGAGTGTTTCAGCGATTGCTTTCATACCCGAAACATCAGCTTTCTTCTCCGCATCAGCATTGTAATTTGTGTTTGTATTTACATCGTACGTAAATAAATCTCCACGCTCATTTTGGATGAATTCAATCCCGGCAAATGCGATGCCGTTCGCTTTTAAGAATGCTTCGTAATTTTGTAAAACAGGATGGTCGAAATTCTCGATTATTTCAAATTTAGGAGCGGGCTCTTCTGTTGTTGGGCAAAATGAATCCCCAACCTGACATGCGTCTGCAGGGCAAAGTTCAAAACCATCAGACGTATCGACTTTTACAGCATAGAGGAACTTACCGCCTACGAACTCACAGCGTGTGATGGAAGAGTCAGGAGATTGAATGTACTGCTGAAGCAGTGTAATTCCATCAATCGAGTCTTCAAATGCTTCGCTCGTTACGTACGCTTTGAGCGTCTCGGGGTTATTGAAAAGCTGTACACCTAGTCCTTTTCCAGCGCGGTTATGTTTCGTAATAAAAGGTTCATGAAAGGCTGCAGCTGCATTCGTAAGGTGCTCCTTTCCGATAGCAGCGATTGTTTTAGGTGTCACGACGCCATGTTTTCGAAGGGCTGCATATTGCGCAACTTTGCTTACTTCAAGGGCGAGAGCGCGGCTATCATTTAACACTTTTCGTCCGTGACTCTCAAGCCATGAAAGCACGGCAGCCGTGTATTCAGGTGCATAGCGATGGTCACGTGTATGCGATGATGCACTCATGCGATTATAGAAGATGCCATCTGGCGGTACATCACTTAAGTCGAGGCTCCCTTCGCTAAGAAACCAATCTTCGTAAGGGACGTGGAGCTGTTCGAGTTCCTGCTTCAGAGGCTTCGTCCATTCCTCGTTTTCATGAAGGATATATACTTTTGCACTCATTTTATGACCTCCTTGATCAATAACCATTAAAACCTATCATTTTACTCAAGTATAAAGGAGTTTCGTTCAGAATCCCAGTGAAAACGCTCTATCAAATCATTAAAAAAGCAGAGCCATATGGCTCTGCTTCACACATTAAATGGCCCAGTTTCCTTTTCGGAACACCGGCTCACTAGTGCCATCTTCGTTGATTCCGTCAATATCCATTTCTTCTGACCCAATCATAAAGTCAACGTGCGTGACGCTTTCGTTCGCTCCTGCTGCTTCAAGCTCTTCCTTCGACATGGTTTTGCCACCTTCAAGACAGAAGGAATAAGCATTTCCAATCGCGAGGTGATTCGAGGCATTTTCATCGAAAAGGGTATTGAAGAAAATGATCTCTGCATTTGAGATTGGTGAGTCATGAGGAACGAGAGCGACTTCTCCTAGATAGTGCGCGCCGTCATCGGTCTCGATAAGATGTTGAAGCGTTTCATTTCCATTCTTTGCTTCTGCTTTAACAATACGTCCTTCTTCAAACGTTAGGGAGAAGTCCTCGATTACTGTTCCGCCATAACTTAAGGGCTTAGTTGAAGAAACGACTCCGTTCACACCTGTTTTATGTGGAATCGTAAATACTTCTTCAGTCGGCATGTTCGCAACAAAATGATCCCCTTTTACATTCTCACTAATGCCGCCAACCCACTGGTGGGCTTGTGGAAGCTCAATTGTAAGATCCGTTCCAGGCGCACGGTAGTGGAGCTTGCTGTAATGTTTGTTGTTTAAGTAATCTACTTTTTGTTCGAGATTTGCGCTATGCTCCTTCCATGCTTGGACTGGATCACCAGTCGATACACGTGTCGCTTCGAAAATCGCATCCCAAAGCTTTGCTTCCTGCTCTCCTTCAGGAGCATCTGGGAAGACCTTCTCCGCCCAAGCTTTAGAAGGAACAGCGACAACTGACCAGCTGTTATGATCCGACATGATGTAGTTACGATATCCTTCCATCGCTTTTCCAGCCGTTTTGCTAGCATTTGAAATTCGTTCAGGATCTACTCCTTTTAAAAGGTCTGGGTTTGAAGAAGTAATGGAGAGAAAGGCCGCGCCGTTCTCTGCCATCTCTTCAAATCCTTTTGCTTTCCAAGTAGGAAATTCCTTGAATGCTTCGTCCGGTGCTTTGTCATACTTAATACGAGTTAAGCTTTCGTCATTCCATTCAACGTGCACATTCTTTGCTCCAGCATCATAAGCACTTTCTGCAATATTCCGCACAAATTCAGCTGATGTGAGAGGAGCGTTCACGACAAGCGTTTGTCCTTGTTGAATATTCACGCCTACTTTAACTGCTAGATCTGCGTATTTCTGTAAATTCTCTTGAAACGTAGCCATAGTCAAAGGTCTCCTTTTTCGAAATAGTCATACAACTGAATTGTAGCAGATTTCGTGATTTTTAGTAAATTATTCCCTGATTGCCTACTTATAAAGCAAGTTTCTGGCAATAAACCATCCATTTCGGATATGTTATATATACAGTGAAACTTTCATCAGAGGGGGGTCATCCCCTATGATGATTAGTTGAACCAATCGGACCTTTAGAGGCAGTTGCCCTCACCGAAACTTCTTGATTAACCTAAGTTTTTGAGGTGGGGGTAATACGGCCACTTAAGGGTGGGATACAGTGAAACTTTCATCAGAGGGGGGTCATCCCCTATGATGATTAGTTGAACCAATCGGACCTTTAGAGGCAGTTGGATGGGTATAAATCTTTTATATTGGAGTGGTAGAAAATGAGTACGAATTATGAGCTTGCGACATTTGCCGGAGGTTGTTTCTGGTGTATGGTTGAGCCATTCGAAGAAATGCCAGGCATTCAAAGCATTGTATCTGGCTATACAGGTGGAGAAAAACCTTATCCAACATACGAGGAAGTTATTTCGAAAGCAACAGGCCACGTTGAGGCCGTTCAAATTACATTTGATCCGAATGTGTTCCCATATACCAAATTACTTGATCTGTTCTGGCGTCAAATTGATCCGACAGATGCCGGTGGGCAGTTCTTTGACCGAGGTGACACGTACATCACGGCAATTTATTATCATAACGAAGAGCAGGAGAAACTTGCTGAAGAATCGCGTAAAGAGCTAGAAGCAAGCGGTCGTTTCTCGAAACCGATCGTGACAAAGATCCTTCCAGCTAAACCGTTTTACCCTGCTGAAGATTATCATCAGGATTACCATAAGAAAAATCCTGCTCATTACAATCGCTACAAAAAAGGATCAGGCCGTGCTGATTTTATTGAAAAGACTTGGGCGTATGAGAAAAATGATGCCGAACTTCGTGAACGTTTGACAGACGTTCAATATGAAGTGACACAAAAAAACGGCACCGAGCGCCCGTTTCAAAACGAGTATTACGATAATGCCAAGCCAGGCATCTACGTCGACGTTGTATCAGGTGAACCACTGTTTAGCTCAACGGATCAGTATGACGCTGGTTGCGGCTGGCCAAGTTTTACACAGCCGATCAACAACCATTTCGTGAAAGAA
Source organism: uncultured Bacillaceae bacterium (assembly GCA_963739655.1). GTDB lineage: Bacteria > Bacillota > Bacilli > Bacillales > Guptibacillaceae > Guptibacillus. The sequence goes on from CAVUAW010000025.1 coordinate 25,679, forward strand.
AAGAAAGACTTGAGTCACTTTATGATTCGAACAGAAGTGCGAAGCAAGGAAGCGGACTCTCATCTCGGACACGTCTTTAATGACGGCCCCGGAGAAAATGGTCTTCGCTACTGCATTAATTCAGCTGCAATGAAATTTATACCGAAAGAAAGTCTTGAAGAAGAAGGATACAGCGAATACCGAGTCCTATTTGAATGAAGCACGTTGACGTTGCGATAGTAGGTGGGGGTATTACGGGCATTCTTGCTGCTAAAAAGCTGATTGATCATGGGAGATCCGTTCTTGTCCTAGATAAAAGCAAAAGTGTCGGAGGGAGAATGGCAACGAGACGAATCAGCAATGGCAGGGCTGATCATGGAGCTCAATTCTTTACAGTTCGAACGAGTAAGTTCCAACAGCTCGTAGATGAATGGGAAAACAATGGATGGATTTCGAAGTGGTTCGGTGACAATCATGTCAGATACAAATCGAACGATGGCATGAATCAACTGGTTAAGCACATATCGCATGGACTTCCCGTTCAGTTAACCTTTCGAGTTGATCAGATTGAGCGAGAACGAGAGGGCTATATGATTCTATCAGATTCTGGAGTGAGGGTAAGGGCTGAGACAGTCCTGCTAACGCCACCTGCTCCACAGTCGCTTCAGCTTCTTGAAAGCAGTGACGTTGAAATATCAGAAACCGTCCTGCGATCTTTAAGAGGAATAACATTTGCTCCTGCACTGGTTGGGCTTTTTTCTTTAGACCCTGGAGCTGAACCGCGTCTTCCGCCTACTGGTCATCAAGATCAGAAGCTTCCGGATGGAATTGAGCGTGTTGTAGATAGCTATGCCAAAGGAATATCAGAGGAACATATCATCAGCATCTATGCGACGTCTGATTTATCAATCGCGCTTTATTCTGAAGAAGATGAAGACATCCTGGCTACATTGTTAAAAAGAGTTGCGCACCTTATTCCCGTTGAAGCCGTTTCTTCCAGGCAGTTAAAAAGATGGCGTTATGCTCAGGCAAATCAAGTTCAACATTCTCCTGTACTTAACATTTCAGAACACGAGTCGATCTATATCGCAGGGGATGCCTTTTTGCAAAGTGACGATCAATCAGGACGGACGAGAATTGAGAGTGCGGTCCTATCTGCATTAGCATCAGCGAATGAAATACAGCAACGATTTAACGAGAAGGCTTCCTTGTGAAGCCTTCTCTTTTGGTACGACCGATGGTTTCTAAATTCCAGAAAATAGTGCTTCGTGTGATCAAATTTGCGTTATAATAACAATGTGGAAAATTTTTCATCATTGAATGCTGTTCTAAAAATGTACAATAAAGGGTGGATGAGATGGAGCTCTTTACAAATAACGAACATATTATTGAAATCATCCTCTCCTGGTTTAGATGGGTTTTTTTGATCATAGCAGGAGCTTATTACTATTGGTATTTACATGGAAGCAGTCTCGCTTTTTTTGTTCTACTTCTTTTTGGTTTCGCTTACATGGCCGTTGCAGAAATCGTCTTACATAAAACCCCTCTTCAATCGAAGCAATACCGGTATATGACCAAAGTGAGCGTTGTCTTTGATTATGTTGCTTTTCTTTGGCTCGTTTCTTTAACAGGGGGAGCAGAGAGTTCGTTATTTCCGGTTGCTTATTTAATTATTTTACATGCGGCTGTTTATTGGAAATTCATTGGAGGAATCATTGCATCTGTACTTCTTGGGACTGGATATACAGGAATACTCCTGTTCGAAGGGTATTCGTTTCGAGGAGAGGAGTTAATCTCCTATCTTCTTGATTTTATGTTTCTTATTTTTATTGGTATTCTTGGAGGCATCATTGCCTCACGAGAACGTATGATGCGTTCAAAAAATACAAAGCTTGAAGATATAGCGAGACGGGATTTTCTTACAGACTTATATAATCATCGGTCTTTTCAAGAGGATCTTTTTAAATTCTCTAATAAGGACAAGCCGCTCATGATTGTACTTGCGGATATTGATTATTTTAAATCTGTTAATGATCGATTTGGTCATCTCACAGGTGACCATGTATTAAGGGAAATTGGAAGGGAAGTGAAGGAACAGCTCTCTGGAATTGGAACAGGCTATCGATATGGCGGAGAGGAGATAGCACTATTGCTTGACGCTACTGATCTTGACGTCGCCAAAAAGTGCTTAATGAACGTTAGGTCGAGCATCAAGCAACTGAGTTTCATTGAAGGCGACGAGTATTTTTCGGTTACTATGAGCTTTGGGGTCGCTCTATTTCCTTTGGAAAGTGATATAGATAGGTGTCTACGGGTAGCCGATGAACGACTGTATTGCGCGAAACATAATGGGAGGGACCAGATCTATTGGCCAGATCAATATCAAGAGGAGAGTCACGTTCGTTAACGAGACTCTCCTCTATTTATAATCGACGTCACAATGTGCTTTGAAGAGTTTTCAAAAAAGGAAAAGTAGTTGAGAACATGTCTCGAAGGGAAGAGTTCCTTCTGAATCACTGATGCAGGCTTGCCGTCGTGATACTTCTGTAGTACCTGATCTTGAACAGAAAGTAAATAGTTGCGCTTTTCTTCCAACCGCTTTCGTCCATTTGGCAGTATTCCCGCATGAGAGCAAAAAACCGTATCGAAATCTTGAGCTAATAATTTTTCAAGAGATGCAATCACATCTGGGATGGATTCAAATGCAAAGATGCTTTTGGGCTGACTCATCACATAGAGGTCACCAGAGAATAACCATCCCCGTTCTTTTTCAAGAAGAGCAAGATGATCAGGGGCGTGACCAGGTGTATGGATCAATTCAAACGTATGATGCTTTGTCGTGATGCGGTTTTCTATACTATTTGGAGTGAAGGAGTTTCTCGATCCCCAGAAGACGCGCCGATATAAGGGCAAGTGAGGTTTTTGACGGCAGAGCGGAATGCCCTCCGGATGAATGTACATCGGGATGTCAGAAAGCATCGAGGCATTACCTGTATGGTCTTCATGGTGATGAGTGAAAATGACTTGAGTGAATTTTTCGTTCGAGAGATAGTCTGCGATTTCCTTTTGAAGACGGCTCGGCCCGCTGTCGATCAAGAGTTCATCAACAAGATAAAGATAAACGTTCATTCGAACGCCCCCAAGCTGAAACGTTCCTTTAATCGCTTTTACTCCCTCAAACTCTGAAACTGTAAGCACAATTCATCACACCTTCCAATTATCTACTACTAGTATAGCGATTTTACTGAAGAAGAAAAGTTGTATTGGACGGTGAGGCAACGTTATTGTCCAAAAACGCAGGATATTGTCCAAAATTATGATTTATTGGCTGAATTTTTATTTTATGAGCCAAATTCCATTATTATTGTCCAAACTAAAAGAAAGAGCTGCACTCTGGCAGCTCTTTCTTAATTTCATATTTTTATTTCGCGATTGCCTCTAACTCAACTTCGATATTTCCACGAGTTGCTCTTGAGTAAGGGCATGTTTGGTGAGCGGCTTCCACTAATTCTTCTGCTGTTGCTTGATCAACACCAGGAATGGTGACGTGAAGTTTTACGCTAAGACCAAAGGCGCCATCTTCTTCCTTACCAATCGATACTTGGGCTTCTACTTCAGTATCTTTAATTTTAATACGTTTCATACGTGCGACCATGTTTAGCGCGCTATCGAAGCAAGCGGAATACCCTGCAGCGAATAATTGTTCAGGGTTTGTTGCTTCTCCACCCTGACCACCAAGCTCTTTCGGCATGCGTAGTTCCATGTTGATGACACCATCAGATGATTCCACTTTACCTTGTCTACCACCGTGCGCTTTTGCTTTTGCTGTGTATAAAGATTCCATTATAAATTCCTCCTGTTATTTATATTGTGCACAATTCAATTTTACAAAACCAAATATACAACAGCTTGGTAAACATGTCAACTGATTGCATCGTGTTGACATCTTTACCAAATCGGGATAAGTTAATTGTGCGCAATTTATTACGAAGAAGGTGCTAGAAATGGAACTTAATGAACAATTAAGACTAGAAAATCAACTTTGTTTTTCTGTGTATGCCTGCTCAAGGGAAATTACGAAAATGTATCGCCCTTATTTAGATAAGCTTGAAATTACTTATCCGCAGTATCTCGTACTACTTGTTTTATGGGAGCACCAAGAAACGACTGTCAAAGCGCTTGGAGCAGAGTTATATCTTGATTCAGGAACATTGACCCCACTCCTTAAACGGATGGAGGAAGCAGGTCTTGTGAGAAGAGAGCGATCTAAAGACGATGAGCGGAAAGTAATGGTTCGATTAACAACTAAAGGGGAAGAGTTAAGAGAAGAGGCATCAATCATTCCTGATGCCATGGCCTCTAACAGCGGATTATCGAAAGAGGAATTTAAAAAAGCATTAACTGGCTTTCAGCAGCTCTTGGATCATATCCATTCTGTAAATGAGAAATAACAACATCTTGTAGGAAAAGGTTGACATAGGTAATTTGATTTAAGTATAATTATCTCGAATTCAAGATATTAGAAATTAAGGATGAATGCTATGAATGAAAAAGATCGAGAACTATCATTGAAACTGTTCATTGTCCTTGCAAGAGCAAATCGATCTGTGACAGATCACATCAAAACGGATATTCAAAGCTATGGATTAAATCCAACTGAATTTGCGGTGCTGGAATTACTTTATCACAAAGGAAATCAGCCGCTACAACAAATTGGAGAGAAGATTCTTCTTGCGAGTGGAAGCATCACATATGTTGTCGACAAGCTTGAAGGAAAAGGATATCTGAAGCGGAATCCTTGTCCGAATGATCGTCGGATTACTCACGCAGTGATAACGGATGAAGGCAAAAGTTTGATGGATCGTATTTTCCCAGAGCATGAGACACAAGTTCAATCTATTTTTGCTGGATTAGAGGAAAGCGAGAAAGAAACCGCGATTACATTACTGAAAAAGCTTGGTCATTACGCTGAGGAGCTATAATAGCTTCTCTTTTTTTTGTAGTTATGTAGCATTACGTTAGTATCCAAATGTTTACCAAAAAAGCACGCGGGTATATCTTGAAGTAGAGATAATTGACTTCAAACTAAAATGGCGAAGGAGTGGAAAGATGAGTACAAAAATTCTAATTCCGTATTACAGTGCGTATGGTCATATTTATGAAATGGTTCAATCTGTCGCAGAAGGTGCGAAAGGGACAGGAGATGTAGACGTAAAGATCGTTAAGATTCCTGAGTTTGATGCGGTGAAACAAGCCATGTCCGATCAGCCTCCTTACGTAGAGGCACAGGAGGCGCAGAACAGCATTCCTGATGCAACGCTCGATGACTTGCGCTGGGCAGATGGTATAATTTGGGGAATTCCAACTCGTTACGGTTCAATGCCTGCCCAAATGAAGCAGTATCTTGATTCAGCGGGCTCTCTTTGGATGAATGGTGAATTAGAGGGTAAAGCGACTGGTGTCGTTACAAGCACTGGTTCAATTCACGGTGGGCAGGAGACCACAGCTCTTACGACTTTCGTACCACTGATGCACTTTGGGCTCATCTATGTGGGGCTTCCTTATGGAGAAAATCCTGAACAGTTAACGACAGACGGCGTTGGAGGTTCACCATATGCCGCTTCAACGATCGCTGGTGCTGATGGTTCAAGAACACCAGTAGAAGTTGAATTAACGATGGCGTCTCGTCTTGGTGCACGTGTTGCCAAGGTTGCAGGCGCTTTGAAAACGATCTAATAGACAAAAATCCAGCTTCTCACATGTAGAAGCTGGATTTTTCTATTACTTTCGTCTCTTGCATCGCTGTTACTCCTAGCAATCCAAAGAGTGAAAATCCAAAAGTGTTTACGAATCCATGAAAGAAAATCATTAAGGGGATACCAAGAATGACCGTTTCATTGATATGAGCAAAGCCATAGATCATCGCTGAACTCATTGAGAATAGAAGAGAAGCAAATGAGATCGATAAGAGCATTTGCACGGAATAATCCATCGTTGGGATTAAGTAGACAAGGCAGAGAATCGAGAAAACAATGAGTGGTGTCACGAATTCAACTACAGATATAAATTCAAGAACCGGCATTGAGTCTGACAGTGTAATTCCGGCGGCAATGAATGGTGGCCCGAACAGTACGAGGATAGCGATCCCTTTAAAAAATGGTTTCAATGTGGGAGCTGCCTTTACCAACATTCTCCCGATGAAAGCCATCGAGATGGGGGTGACGAACGCCGCATAGTGGAAATGAATGGATGTAAGCAGAACGATGACATCGCTGAAATTTAGAATTTGTATACCGGACCGATGCAGGACTAACCAGGCACCGCCTATGCTGATGTACATTAAACCAATCTGAATCAAACTATCAAATATCGAGCTTTTTTTCCACGTTTGCAATATGCGAGTCAAGCCGTAAAGAGCGATTAAGATTGTCGTTAACAGCCAGGGAATAGCAAAAAGAACAGCGGTCAGTCCCTGTTCGAGGAAGAAAGAGACACCAGCAAGAACAGCTGAAACTAGTTGGAATCGCGTTGCATAACGATAGAAGAAATTCTTTTTTTGCGGTACTAGATTCAGGGTTAGAGGAACTAGCACGAGATAAGCGAACATCAATAACATCATGACATATTGAAGCGTATCGATTGGGGTGGAGATCAATTTTGTCACGACAAATCCAACCCAGAGAAAAAGACCAGCAAAACTACTTGTTTTCATCATGATTTCACCTCTCTTTTAGTGTACGATGAAGAGAAGTGATAGAAAAGGAAATTTTGGAAGGAGAGGCGATTCAAATGGAACAAACTTCTAAACCAGTATTAGGATTTATCGGCATAGGTGTCATGGGAGAGAGTATGGTTCGGAATTTAATGAAAGCAGGCTACCGAACACTCATCTATACGAGAACGAAGAGCAAGGCAGATGCCCTCATTAATGAAGGCGCAGAATGGCAGGAAGCAGCGAAAGACGTTGCGTCTAAAGCGGATGTGATCATGACGATGGTTGGCTATCCGAAAGATGTGGAAGAAGTGTACATAGGCGAGGACGGTATTATAGAACATGCCCGTCCGCATTCAATAATCATCGACATGACGACTTCAAGCCCAGCACTCGCGGAAGAAATCTATCAGCTTGCTCTATCAAAGCAGCTCTATGCACTTGATGCTCCAGTATCAGGTGGAGATGTTGGCGCAAAAGAAGGCCGATTATCGATCATGGTCGGCGGCGAGTTGGAAGTATTTGAAAAAGCGCAGCCTATTTTTGAAGTGATGGGTCAAAACATTGTACTTCAGGGTCCAGCTGGTGCAGGACAGCACACGAAAATGTGCAATCAGATTGCGATCGCGAGTAACATGATCGGCGTATGTGAAGCCATCGTTTACGCTGAAAAAGCTGGATTAAATCCGACTACTGTTCTTGAGAGCATTGAATCTGGAGCAGCAGGTAGCTGGTCGCTAAGTAACCTGGCGCCTAGAATGATATCGAATCGACTGGAGCCTGGATTTTATGTGAAGCATTTTATTAAAGATATGACGATCGCATTAGAATCGGCGAAACATATGGGGATGTTAACCCCTGGATTAGAGCTTTCAAAAAAATTATATGAAGATCTCGCAGAACGAGGAGAAGAAGATAGTGGAACACAGGCACTTGTGACGTTGTTCCGCGATTGACTAGAAAGACCCGTGAGCATCCGCTCACGGGTCTTTCTAGTCTGCTTAAAGGGAAGAATCCTCTCGTTGCCGAATAAACTGATATAGGCTTTATTTCTTCTCTCGCTTTTCGATTTCTTCAGAAACAACAAAGGCAAGATCATCATTTCCAAATAGTGACAGAACGCCAATGACAGATTGATCTGGGATATGTTCTGATTCTTCTTTTGGTACCACGAGCTCGTTGCTTTGTTTCAGGGCTGGATTGTTCACCTGATCAGGATAGGCTTTTTCGTAAAGCGTTTCAGGATTAAGGTCGTTGTTTACACACCATTGTGCAAAGACGAGAATCATCATGTTTTCATCACGTTGATAGTTTTCAATGACTTTGTTTTGAATTTCTTTTTGGTCCATAGGACACCCTCCGTTTCATTCATCTACCGCTAGTGTACTCGCAGCTAGAATGTGTGGCAAGTCTGGCATTTGTTAAATGAATATGAAGAATGGTGCGACCTGAGGAAAGATGTTTCATCTATTGGTATGCTCAAACTAATCGAACTTCATGGGGGATACGTGATGAAGAAAAAAGAGATTCGTAGCTGGATGATGTATGACTTTGCTAACTCCGCATTCGCCACAACGATGATGGCAGCTGTATTACCCGTTTTCTATTATGATGTCGCTGCCAAAAATATCGATCATAGTCTCGCAACTTCCTATTGGGGGTATGCCCAATCTATTGCTGTTCTCATCGTTGCCATTCTTGCACCTGTCCTAGGGGCCATTTCAGATTACTCCAATTCTAAGAAGAAATTTTTACGTTTCTTCGCTTATATGGGGATGACCGCCAGTATCTTGATGGCATTTGTAGGAGAAGGGGGATATCTTCTCGCTTCGATTCTATTAATCTTCGGTACGATTGGATTCTCAGGAAGTAATGTTTTCTATGATGCATTTTTGCCTGAAATAGCAAAGGGCGAAGAAATAGATCGAATTTCAGCAAGAGGATACGCATTTGGTTATATTGGTGGTGGACTTCTGTTACTCGTTAATCTTCTGATGATCATGAACCCATCCTGGTTTTTTCTGCCGAATACCCTTGTCGCGACTCAACTATCATTCGCTAGTGTTGGGGTGTGGTGGTTTGTCTTTTCACTCCCGATGTTCAAAAATGTGAAAGAAGTGAAGCACAGTCAACCACCGTTGCGTGGTTCTTATATGACGATTGGCTTTAAGCGACTCCGTTCAACCTTCAAAGAATTACATCTCTATAAACAGCTATTGATCTTCCTTGTTGCTTTCTGGCTGTTTAATGACGGCATTTCAACAATTATCAAAATGGCAACCATTTATGGTAGAGATATTGGAATAGGAGCGAACGATTTAATTGCGGCGCTACTGATTACGCAATTTGTCGGCATCCCATTTGCTTTCTTGTTTGGTTATCTAGCAAAAAAAATCAGTCCAAAGCGAGCGCTGATGCTTGCACTCTGGATCTATGTTGGCATCGTTTTACTTGGGTACTTCATGACATCAGCGCTTCATTTCTATCTTCTTGCAATCATGGTGGGCTTTGTTCAGGGCGGTGCGCAAGCATTGAGCCGGTCGCTTTTTGGTAGTATGGTTCCTGATCATCGCCATGCCGAGTTCTACGGCTTCTATGGTATATCAGCTAAATTTTCAGCAATATTCGGACCGTTTTTATTTGCCTTCGTCGGACAGATTACAGGCTCGAGTCGTCTCGGCATCGTCTCACTCGTTGTCTTCTTCCTCGCTGGAATCTTTTTACTGAGCAAAGTGAATATTGATAAAGGAAAAGAAGAGGCGAAGGTTGTTATGGTACATGAAGGAGTGGATGTGTGAAGGCGATATGGTTACTTTCATAAAGGAAGACAAATGGAAACGAATAAAAATCCTCCACTTAGGGTATCAGTTTAGTAGAAGAACCTGTGATCACTGAACTGGTTACGAAGTGGAGGACGAAAAGATGCAGAAAATGAACAGAGGAATTTTAACGGCGATATCGTCGATTGCGCTTGCGCAGGGATTGAAGGTTTTGACTCATAAAAAAATCACAGGCGAGTGGGATTTAAAGCAGGTAGCGACAACAGGTGGAATGCCAAGTTCGCATTCTGCAGGTGTTTCAGCCCTAGCTACTTATATTGCAGCGAATAAAGGCTCACGCCATACGGAAACTGCACTGGCCACTATTTTTGGTGTAATCGTCATGTATGATGCGCAAGGAATTCGCCGTCACACTGGTGAGATCGCTAAGCTCGTCAATGAGTTGGAGGATAATTTCGCTGAAATTTCGAATGACTTCCCTAGCTTTGATTTTGTAGAGAGAGAAAAGGAACTGAACGAAATTCTAGGGCATCAACCGAAAGAAGTACTTGGTGGAGCCATATTAGGGGCAATGTTAGGATACTTGTCGGCTAAACTCGAGAATAAGTAAAGTAGCTTTTATCAATCATGAAGATAGGAGCAATAGTACGCAAAAAATCATAGGACAGTGCCTATGATTTTTTGTTGTTTGTATGAAGTTCAATAGCTCAGCCTGAAAGTTTTAGCTCGCTTATAGATGCTATGACGATGATGGGAATACTCATTGGAGTATTTCTCTTTATAGGTTTCACGATAGGTGAAGCGCTTACAGGAAATGTTGTATTCAGCATGATCATTGCGTTATTAACTGGTTTTGCTATTCGAGCATTTTTTAATTAAACGATCGGATCGAAGTGCTTTAGCTCTAGCGGAAGGCTGCAGTCTTTACCTGTATCATAAGAGCGATTACCGATTTGGCTTTTCAATTCAGTATAACAGTTCTCTTCATTTTGCCAGTAGTCGAGAATAAGGGGGAGAATACTCGTCGCCTCTTCTTCCGCTTGCTCGAGGAGTTCTTCAAAAGTGGCGGTCGATTCTTCGTCTTTAATCGCAGGATGAAGCCAGGTCGTGCCTTCCCTGTTTAAGTAATCCTTGTTTTCAATGTGTTTTTGATAAGAAAAAGACGATACTTGTTTCGAAAGAATTTGATTTTTCCATCCTAGTGGATCAAACAAAATTTTAAGGGCGAGCACCATATCTCGATACGATTGATTAATGTAATCTTCCGGCATCCGATCGGCTGTTTCTGGATAGAAGGATTGAATGAGCTCATAAAGCATCAGTTCGATTGGTTCATAGAGGGATTTTCCTACTTGAATTTCTTGATAGACAGGCGTTTTCCACGTTTCAATATCTTTGTATTCCTTCATCAAGATCGTATCGATGATAATTTCCAGCTGCTGATGTCGGTTGCCTTCTAGTCCTGAACGGTAGTGAATATAGGGATGCGTATTGCGATCAAGAATGTGATGGGTGACAAATCCGAGTATATAAGAACGGAGCATAGGGTCATCCTGCTTGCCATATTCAATCATTTCCATTAGAAATGGACCACAGTTCAATTGGTGAAGAACGGAGCCTGCTTCTAGGACTGGTTTATTCTTTTTCCATGGCCAGAAGTGATGGTAGAAGAATGGATCCGGTCCCTGTGCGCCAAGACGAAAGAAAGGAAGGTCACCCTTGATCGTATTCCATATGCCGGCTTCCATAGCAGCTTCTTCCCCAAACAAGATATGAGTCCAGACATTTGGCATCGATTTTTCCCCTCCCTATAGGTGTTTCTACTAGTATACCTGAGATCAACCTGTCTTCTTTCCATATTTCAAAAGAAAACATTTTTTATTCTTTTCCCTACTTTCTTGAAATGCAAGCATAAAAGCGCCCGGCATCGGCCGGGCGCTTGAGTTACCGTATTTTTAAGGGGCAGTAAAACTCTTTCTTACGAAAGGTTTACTTTATTTACTCAAGAAGATCTCTTCAATGTCATCAAGCATCAGATTAGCAGAGATAACACCGCCTGATGTATTCCAGATAGCATCACTCACTTCATGAACATTTCCATCTTTCACGACCTGAAGGTTGTTCCATAGTGGATCATTCGTCCATTCTTCAGCGGTAGAATTCGCATCGCCATCTCCCGCCTCATATGTGAAATAGAAAAGCTCGTCGCCATCCATTTCAGGAATGCGTTCTTTGGTTACTTCTTCAGCAAAATCATCTTTTTGTTGAGACTCTGGGCGAGCAAATCCGAGCTGGTCAAGGATAACACCTGAGAATGAGTCTTTGTAATAAATTCGAGTTTGTCCTGCAAGGAAACGAACGACCGAGATTTTTTTATCAAGCTGATCACCAAGTTCCTGACTCATGGAATCGATCCGATCATTGTATGCAGTCATGACCTCTTTACCTTTGTCTTCAAGGTTCAATGCTTTGGCATAGAATTCGAAATTCTCCTGCCAGTCGCCTTTCAAAGTCTCAGAGTAGACAGTAGGAGCAATCGCGTTAAGCTGCTCGTAAATATCCTCCTGGCGGAGTTTGTTTCCGATAATTAAATCAGGCTTAAGCGCTGCAACAGCTTCAAGGTTTACCTCGCTTTCTGTTCCAACGACTTCGACATCTTTCATATCATCTTTAATATGGTCATACCATGGATCACCAAGCCATGACTGGACAGCACCGACTGGTGTGATGCCCATAGCAAGTAGCGCTTCCGTTCCTTCGTTAGTAAGAATAACAACCTTCTCAGGATTCTCTGGGACTTCTGTTTCACCCATCGCATGACTCACAGTCCGCATCGCTTGTTCTTCGTTCTTTTGCTCTCCTGATTTTTCTTCGCTGGTCCCACAGGCAGAAAGAATCATCAAAACAGCAAGACTGATCAGAAGTAATCCTTTTTTAAACATATATGTAGCCTCCTCTTTCATTGATAACCATTTTCATTTACGATGTAATCATACTGAATTGTCACAATAGAGTCAACTGTTAAATGAGATTGATTCTCAAAATCATTGACACGATTTCATTCTTTTTCTACACTTAATGAGGATGATAAGGAAAGGGAATAACCTTTATGACATATAAATTTCAAACCACAAAGAGTAGATGGATTGGCGTTGTGATTGGAATATTACTGGTGCTTGCACTAATGGCGGCAAGCGTAGTGTATGGACTGACTAGTATTACTTGGACAACTGCTTGGGAGTCATTTACTCGGTTCAACGGAAGCAATGAACATATTATTATTATCGAAAATCGTGTGCCGAGAGCCCTTATAGGTGCTGCTGTTGGTGCCAGTCTTGCTGTTGCTGGCGCGTTGATGCAAGCCATTACGCGAAATCCGCTTGCCTCACCATCGATTCTAGGTGTAAATGCCGGAGCGAGCTTTGTCATTGTCATAGCTGTTACATTTTTCTCAGTTACTTCCCTCGCAGCTTTTAGCTGGTTGGCCTTTCTTGGAGCAGCGGTCGCATCGATCGTCGTGTATGTGCTCGGGTCACTTGGAAGAGAAGGTCTTACCCCTATGAAGCTGACGTTAGCCGGTGCGGCTATTGCAGCAATGTTTTCTTCATTAACCCAGGGAATGCTTGTGTTAAATGAAAAGGCGCTTGAGGATGTGCTGTTTTGGCTGGCTGGATCAATTGAAGGCAGAAGCTTGGAGATGCTTTCATCCGTCGCACCATACATTGGTGTTGGACTTATCGGTGCCCTTTTTATAAGCAGCAAAATTAATACCCTGGTCATGGGTGAAGATATAGCAAAAGGGCTTGGCCAGCGGACCCTCCTTGTAAAGGGAGGAGCTGCCGTGTTGATTGTTTTCCTTGCAGGAGGATCCGTTGCTGTGGCGGGGCCGATCGGTTTTATCGGTATCGTAGTTCCGCACGTCGCTCGTTACTTCACTGGTCCGGATTATCGGTGGATTATACCGTATAGTGCTTTGCTGGGTGCGATCTTATTACTAGCAGCAGATATTGCTGCACGGTACGTCATTATGCCGCTAGAAGCACCGGTTGGCGTGTTGACGGCGGTTATAGGCACACCATTTTTCATCTACATTGCTCGAAAGGAGTTTAAGCAGCTATGAAGAAGTACACTTCCTTTCGAATGAAAACTGTCTCCTTCCTAATCGATCGAAGAGCAGTCTGGATCATCACTTGTCTCATCGGTGCGGTTATCTTAACCGCCTTACTTAGCATTGGTATTGGCGAAATTTTTATGAGCCCGGATGAAGTGGTGAAGGCGTTATTCGGCTATGGAACGGATATGAACGAGCTCGTTGTGAAACAGTTCCGCTTTCCTAGGATTGCGATGGCGATTCTTGCAGGAGCGGCACTTGCCGTATCCGGTGCCATCCTTCAGGGTATGATCCGTAATCCGCTAGCTTCTCCTGATATTCTTGGCATAACGTGGGGCGGTGCACTTGCGACGATCGGTTTTCTAACGGTTTTTAGCGACAAAGCGAACGCCTTAACCGTAAGCATCCAATGGATGCCGCTCGCCTCCTTTATTGGAGCCGTTCTAGCGGGATTTCTTGTGTTTATCCTCTCCTGGAAAAATGGTATCTCTCCGATTCGACTTGTTTTGATTGGGATTGGGTTAACAGCTGTTTTGCAGGCATTAACAACGTTATTAATGATCATTGGGCCGATCTACCGAGCATCAGAGGCAAATATATGGATCACGGGTAGTGTTCATGGGACGAACGGCCAGGATGTTCTTACGTTATTACCGTGGGTAGTTATGTTGATGGTCGTTCTCATGGTGTATTCAAGAAGAGTGAACTTGCAAGAGCTTGGTGACGAAGTGGCAAAAGGTGTCGGTGCCATGCTTTTGAGAGACCGGATTGTGCTTCTTTTAATCAGTACAGCCCTTGCAGGCGGAGCAGTTGCTTTTGCCGGAGGCGTTGGATTTGTCGGACTGATGGCTCCTCACATTTCAAGAAAACTAGTCGGATCGTCATTTGGAGTGCTTGTGCCAGTATCTGCACTTGTCGGGAGTATGCTCGTCATGATCGCGGATTTAATTGGCCGAACGTTGTTTTCACCACTTGAAGTTCCTGCGGGCGTTTTCACGGCTGCAATCGGAGCACCTTATTTTATTTACTTATTGTATCGGTCTAGAAACAAATGACGAGGAGGTGGGGGAAGTGTATGCCCTGCAAACGAAAGATTTAACACTTGGATATGGAGAGCACACGGTCATTGATCAGCTTAACTTACTGATCCCAAAAGGTGAGATGAGCGTCTTGATTGGTGGAAATGGATGCGGAAAATCAACGCTGCTTCGCAGCCTGGCACGCCTCTTAAAGCCGCATTCTGGAGGGGTAGTCCTTGATGGGGAGGCGATTTCGAATAAACCTACGAAAGAAATCGCTCGTAAAATGGCAATCCTACCGCAGTCGCCGGTAGCACCAGAGGGCCTTACGGTCTTACAGCTCGTTAAACAGGGACGTTACCCTTATCAAACGTGGTTAAGTCAATGGTCAGAGGCAGATGAACAAGCCGTGCAAAAAGCGCTACGTGCAACGCATATGGAAGAATTTGCGGAACGGAATGTAGATTCTCTCTCTGGTGGGCAGCGGCAGCGAGCTTGGATTGCGCTCACGCTTGCTCAAGATACTGATATTATTTTACTCGATGAACCAACAACGTATCTTGATCTTGCCCATCAGGTAGAAGTGCTCGATTTGCTATTTGAATTGAATAAAGAAGATAACCGCACCATCCTGATGGTCCTGCATGATATTAATCTAGCATGTCGCTATGCAGATCATATCATTGCGGTGAAAGATAAAGGGATCTATGATCAGGGGAAACCCGAGGACGTTGTGACCGTTGAACTTGTTCAACAAGTGTTTGGCCTACAATGCAACATCATACAAGATCCGCTATTCGGCACGCCACTTTGTGTACCGCATGGTAAAGGGAGGAAGGTTCATGGGCACGCATCAACAGATGTTTAACCAGGATGAGAAGGAGAGACTTGCGAAGCTCCGTTTGAATATTGGAGAAGAAAGTGAACTTGCTGTACAGCATCTACTCGATGAACATGAACTAAAGACCTTGCTCGAACGTCTCGTTAAAGAAGGGCATTTTCCTTCATTAGTTGTCGCGGGCTCACAGTTCATGAAGCGCTATGGTTTTATGACAATCGCTCCGATTTTGTACGCCTTTTCAATGTGGAATAAGCCGATTCCGGCGACCCCTAGTCGACTTAGTTACAAGCTTGATCTAGACGCAGAACCTTGGATGATCAACCTCAGCGTAACGAATGGATGGAAAGAAAATCAGAGCGAGCGTACCGTGGTTAGGTCACAGCTTGCGAATCAGCTGATTAACGAGAATCTTGCTCCGTTTGTTGAAACGATGGTAAAGGCGACTAAGTTATCTGCAGCGATTCTTTGGGAGAACGCAGCGATCTATTTGTTCTGGCTGTATGAAACACTGATTCCGTCAGAAGGAGATGCAGAACAAACGCGTCGAGCAGAAGAGGACTTTCATTATTTACTAAGGGAGTTCAACTGCACGAGCTTCACATGCGGTGCGAATCCATTCATGCCGTATTATTCTGAGAAAGTGGATCGAGTAGAAGGACCGATCCGGTTCCGCCGCACGTGTTGTCTGTACGATCAAGTTTCCGACAGTGGCGCATGCTGTAAAACGTGTCCAAAGGCGAGAAAGTGACAGGCACCACCCGCTTTAGCTCGAATGTTGTCGAAATAGCAAAGCGTACCCATTTGGGTACGCTTTGCTATTTTTTGATTCGGCGTTTGTAGCTACTAATGAACAGGTAGAGACCTGCTAAAATTATGCCTCCTCCGATCCACTGCATCGTGTGCAGTGTTTCTCCAAGGATGAAATATGCGATGATGCTTGCACCAATCGGTTCGAAGAGTATACTCATTGAAATCACGTTGACGCTGACCCATTTCACAGCCCAATTTAGAAGGGAATGGCCAAGCAAAGTTGGGAAGATAGCCAGCAGGAGGAAGTACCCCCAGTCTGAAGCAGGATACGAAACAAATGGATAGCGTAACAAGAGATTATAGACGACAAGTGTGGCAGCAGCGATTCCATAGACGATAAAGGTATAAGGAATCAAGTCCAAGCGCTTACGAATGTTCTGGCCGAACAGTAAGTATCCCGTTATCATCGCGCAGGCAGTAAGTGCCAGAAGGTCGCCCCATAAGGCGATACCGCTCAAGCGGAAATCACCCCAGCTGATCACGATTGACCCGACGACAGCCGTTACCCCTCCCGCGACTGCAGGAAGGGTGAGTTTTTCTTTGAAAAAAAGATAGGTTCCGATAAACGCGAACAGCGGCTGAAGCGTAACAAGCACAACGGAACTCGCAACGGAAGTGTAGTTCAATGATTCAAACCAGAGGATAAAGTGAAAGGCAAGACTGATGCCTGCTAGGCTTCCGTATCCCCAGTCAGATGCTTGAATCGTTTTGAATGATTTCCGGTATTTCACATAAACCAAAGGTAACATGATGAAAAGTGCTAATAAAAGTCTGTACATCGCAATAATTGAAGCAGGCGCTGTCGAAAGCTTGACGATGACAGCGGAGGTTGAGACGAATAAAATCGCGATGATGATTGCGATGTAAGGCAATGTATATTGTTCATTAGTAGGCAAGTGAATGTCAATCCTCCAAGGCGCGACGATTTAAACGAGTTCAGCCTCTGTCTGCTCCGTCTTATAATCATGTTCAGCACATCGGCTATAACCACCAACACGTTCTTCAAGCTCTTCCCCAAGCTGAAATAGCGCTTCTTCATTTCCGACACGACTCACGAGTTGAACTCCGATAGGGAGGCCTTCTTTACTTGTACCCATTGGCACCGTGAGCGAAGGCAATCCCCAAACGTTAGCGTAAGCAATATATGGCATATAGTGTAAGAATGTTTTTCGAATGGAGAAAAGCTCCTGATATAGCTCACCATGAAGTGGAGCAGGTGAATGATAGACTGGCATAATTAAAATTCGGTCGTCTAAATAGTCTTCTAGAATATCATCTCCACGCTTAAGAGAGGCGTGAATGTTTTTGATTTGTTTAGGAGTAGGTTTAAAAAGTCTCGTGCCGATCAATGCCCAGGATAGATAGGAATGAACATCGGAGCTTCTGAAAAACTTTTCTTTCACGAATTCTCCGATCGGACTCGCTTTTTCATTATCCGACATAAGCTTCACCATGTCGGCACCCCCATCGATGGACATCATTTGCTGCCACATCAGCGCGGCTTCCTCAAAGAAAGGAGGATTCGCTTGTTCTTCAGCTAGTTCACCATCAAACGCTTCTCGTATACTCGAAATCAACTGAAACGTTTCGCGATTAATCGGAAAGCGATGATGTGGTAGCGGATAAACAAGCTTAAAGTCTGATAGGTTTCGCTCAGGTGGAGGCTCATTCGCGATGATCTGGTTGATCAGTCTGGCATCTTGAACTGACTTACTCATCGCACCGATGCCGAGCATACGCTCCTGCTCTGGTTTATCGACGTATGGGAAGTTGCCATCCTGAGACACCTGGCGATTACCAGATTTAAAACCAACGATTCCGTTGAAGTGAGCAGGGAAACGGATTGAACCACCAATGTCAGCTCCAAGACCTACAGCAGCACCACCAGCAGCGATTAAAGAACCTTCTCCCCCACTTGATCCCCCGGACGTTCTCGTGATATCCCACGGGTTATTCGTTCTTCCATAATGCTTATTATCGGTTTCCTGACAAAAGCAAAGGGCAGGTGTGTTCGTTTTACCGAGTATGATCGCACCTTCTGCTCGTAGACGTCTAATCACTTCAGCATCCTTCTTCTCCTTGGAACCTGCTCGATAGCCTAGACCTCCGGTTGTTGTCATATTCTCAACATGGAAGCATTCTTTTACACTGATTGGAACGCCAAATAATCGACCGCTTGCTTCTCCCGTGGTGAGCATGTAATCAGCCCGCTTTGCTTCTGCGAGAGCTTCTTCAAATCGATCCTCAACAAGACAGTTCAGGACAGGGTTAATGGCGTTGAGATGATCCATATACGTTTGAACAGCATGGGAAGACGATATCTCTCTACTTGAAATCTTCTTCGACAGGGACAGGGCATCCATTTCTAATAGTGTCATGCTATCCCTCCATAGTTTTGTCGGCCTACCCTCCGACTTCGGTTAAGTAAAGTATTCGGCTTTTATCAGAAGAATCCTTTAATCTCTGACCTATGTGTGAAATAGAAAAGGCATTTCGTAACGCACGAAATGCCTCTATCCCTTACAGGACAACCGAAGATTCTGAAGGAAGCAGGCCGAAGAATACGTCTCGTTCATTCGTTTTCGGATGATAGTAAACAAGTAAAATGTTCGTGTGATCGAGTCCTTCAATAGTACCTGGGATCAAGTCGATCACGGTGTGCTTATGAAGGTCTCGTTCGGAAAGGTTCAATGCTTCGTAAGCCTCTCCTAACAGGTGTGGGTTATCGTTTACAAGTTTAAGGAGTGCAATCTCTTCTTCTTTTTCGAGACGGTCGCTCCACCAAACCGTACGTGGTTTCTTTTTGGATTTAGAAAGATAATCGATCTTCATAAGTGTCGTGACGCGTTCGAGATGCTCAGGTGCACGCATGCTTATAAATGCAGCAAGGCGACGGAAAAGGTCTTCAAGCTGATGACCGATTCGTGACCAGCCTTTTCCTTCCCAGTAACTTCCAAATTCCTGAAAGAAGTCAAATGGTGATGGAAAAACATCCTTCACCAAATATTCGATCGTCGCATCCATCCGATGATCATTCCAGTATTTCTCAAGCACGTCTTCTACCTGTTTGATTCGAATCACATCATCGAACGATAGTACGTTGTTACAAAGAATTTCATAAGGCGCATGGTCCATATAGAGATAGCCATGCTTCTCTGCGCTTAGGCGAACTCCGGTACCGCGCAGCATTTTAAGAAAGCCAAGCTGAAGCTCTTCAGGGCGGAAGGAGAAAACATCGTTGAACGTTTTTCGGAATGAGCTGTAATCTTCTTCAGGAAGACCTGCGATTAAATCAAGATGCTGATCGATTTTGCCGCCATCTTTCACCATTGTCACCGTACGTGCCAGTTTCTCGAAATTCTGCTTTCTCATCACGAGCTCGTTCGTCTCATCGTTCGTTGACTGAATTCCAATTTCAAAGCGGAACAGCCCAGGTGGCGCTTCACGATTTAAAAACTCGAGCACTTCGGGACGCATGATGTCAGCAGTGATTTCGAATTGAAATACACAGCCTGGACGGTGCTCATCAATGAGAAATTGAAACATATCGATGGCATAGTTACGTCTGATGTTAAACGTTCTGTCGACGAACTTAATGGTTTTTGCGCCATTGTCCATCAAATACAGAAGCTCTTCTTTCATCCGCTCAGCTGGAAAATATCTGACCCCTACTTCAATAGAAGATAAGCAAAATTGACAGGAATAAGGACAACCGCGGCTCGTTTCGACATATGTCACGCGACGCCCTAAATCAGAGCGGTCTTCCTCAAATCGGAAAGGAGAAGGGATGTCACTTAAGCTAAGTTTTGGTGCTGGTGGATTAATATGATTCCTTCCATCTTTACGATAAGCGATCCCTTTAACATCCTTGACCGATCTCCCTGTTTCAATGGAGCGAAGAAGTTCTTTGAACGTGACTTCTCCTTCTCCCATCACGATATAATCAGCCTGTGGGATGCGGTCGAGCCACTCATACACATCATATGAAATTTCTGGTCCACCAAGTACGATTGTTAAGGAAGGATTTACTTTTTTTAGCATTTCGATTACTGGAATCGTTTCTTCAATATTCCAGATATAGCAGCTGAACCCTATCACATCAGGCTTCATGCTATGAAGGTCACTGACAATATTCATAATCGGGTCTTTAATCGTATACTCTGCCATTTGTACATCATAGTCAGGGGCAGCCGAGGCTTTTAAATAACGCAATGCGAGACAAGTATGAATAAACTTCGCATTTAGCGTACTGACAACAATCTTCATTCGTTTCCAACTCCTGCATCGTTAATTTCTACATTATACCACCTTCAGAAAAAATGGTTTAGGGACGGAATACGAAATTTAAGTCTGATTATTGTGAAGGCTATGATAGCTTATATTGTTAATTTCTCGATTTTTGGCTCATTCGAGTGAAACCCTAGTTTCACTCGCCTTTCAGCTCTGCTGAAAGGTCGCCCTGTGATGACCATTCGTCTGAGCAAATGAATTTGCTCGAAGCGAATGGTCATCACAGGGCGTAAATGAGCCAAAAATCAACACCGTTCATTAGCATAGCGATTCGGAAAATATTTGAAATGAAAACGCTTACGTGAGAAAATAAAGAAAAAATAGGGAGTGACAAATTTGGAACTTGCTTCAATAACGCCGGAGCACCCTTTTTCAGATCACGACTTCGAGTACACCGCTCTATTGCCAAGTTATCGTGTCGATTTACGGAATGCAAGAAATGAGCAGCTGGATCGATTTATTAATGCAAATGTGGTAAATGATTGGTCACAGCTATCGTGGAAACAGGTGGGCAGGCCATTTGAAGTGAAAAAGCTCGCAAAAGATAGACGAGATTGGGAATCAGAACACAAACAGGATATGCCAGTGAAAACATCGTGGGAGTATTTTAACCGATCGTTTCACAACCTTTTTATGCAGGACGTTCCTGCTGAACAGCAGCGTTTGAAAACGCAGTTGAAAGATAGTTTCAAAGGCTTTCGGCTACATGACATCAAACATGGGCTCGGAGAAATGACGAGACTTTCACTCTGGAACTATGTTCATAGAATTGAAGACGGCATCTGGGATCCCCGTGGAAAGCGGGCTCTATTTTCAGGACTTGATGTTAAAAATCCACGTATTCTTTTTCTTGGGGCAGCGGAAGGGTATGAGGCGATGCAGCTTCACGCCATGTATCCTGGCGGGGAAGTCGTAATGGTAGACTATGATGAGTTTTGTAAAACCGATCGTTTTGCTCACTTTCCTAATACGTATCCATTCCTCGGAACGAATCCAGAGACTGGCGGACCCAAGGTGTGGTACAAAGATCAAATGAATATTAGTTATCTTGTAAAAGACATCCGTGATCTCGATTTCCATAAGGAGTTTGATATCGTTTTGAGTGTCGGTTTGCTTGAGCATGTTCCTGATGAACATAAACCAGCGATATTAGACTGGCATCGTAAGTTTGTGAAGGATAATGGGTATGTCATCATGACGACGCCTCGAAATCAGATGAAGTCCCGTATTTATTATCACGTCATGGCCGACATGATGAATCATACGTATCGAGAGCTAATGGATATCCGACAGATGGGTCTCTATGCCTATGAAAACGGAATGGACATCGTGAGGCACGGATATATTAAAGTTCACAATGGTATCATCGCAAGAGCGCGCTGAATTCTGGCGAACTACTCAAAACTATGGTAAAAGTGAGGTGAGACAATTCACTTAGGAGGGATAAAATGAATGTACATTCATTCACTGCCGAAACGCTTCAAGGCAAAGAAATGCCGTTATCGGAATACAACGGAAAGGTTCTTCTGATCGTGAACACGGCAAGTAAATGTGGATTAACGCCGCAATATGAGGGGCTACAGGAGCTTTACACGTCGCTTGAAGACAAGCCATTTGAAGTTCTTGGTTTCCCATGCAACCAGTTCGGCGCCCAGGAACCTGGATCTGAAAATGATATTCAGGAATTCTGTTCCATCAATTATGGTGTCAGTTTCCCTATGTTTGCAAAAGTCGATGTGAACGGTGATGACGCTCATCCTCTTTATCACTATCTGACTCAAGAGGCGCCGGAAGTTGAGCATGGAGATATTCCCTGGAATTTCACGAAGTTTCTCGTCGACAAAAACGGCAAAGTGGTCAAACGTTATGAACCGAAGACAGAGCCAGCTGATGTAAAGAAAGATATTGAGGAAATGCTCTAAATAAGGTTCAGAATTTGTCGAAACGGGGTATATCATTTTTGAGGTGATCAATCAAAATGAAATGGTGGATTCCGTTTTGCTATATGATCGGCACGTTTTCAGGAGCGATGCTCAGCGGGTGGGGCATGGACCGTGATTGGGATGTGTTTCCTTCATTTGCGATGGCAATTACAGCATTTTTCATAAGCACTCTATATATTGTCGTCCGCGACGTCGTTCCAAAAGTCTTTGATGAGACCCTACGCAATTAGTGCGCAGGGTTTTTTTGTACCTAAAAAAAAGTTGATCAATCATGAACTAACATCGAATGGGTGAAAAGGTGGTTCAGCTGCATGTAGAAATTCAGATTCACCATGCTTCCATTTCCAAGCCGCATAAGCAGCGAGACAGGCATCGAACGAATGAGAAGAGTGAAGAACATCTGTTGGAATTCCAGTCACGCCATCTTTTTCTAGAAACGACCTCAACTGATAACGAGGGTTTAATTCAATTTTATAATTCAATACGGAAGTGATGTCGCTCGATCGCAGACCAACAGCTGATCCGGGATGTACTTCAACGATATCCGGCGTAATTGCGGAAAGTCCTCTTGAGAGGGAGATTCCTCTCAGTGTTAAATACACCATCCGCGTCATCGTCGGCGTCATGATCGATCCGCTCTTCATTCCTTTTGCGATAATTCGTTGCCTTAGTGCACGATCGGCAGGTCGATCACCGCCACCTGGTTGGTAAGAGAGAGGGGCATCAATTCCGATGATGAGATGATCAGACTTACTATGTAAGATTTCATAAATATTCTGGTCTGTTGCACCATTTACGATTTGGTGAAACGTAAGTTGAGATTCATCTCCTGTGAAGAACGCAAGGGAGGTATCTTTTGTATTTGATGGTCCAGATAAGTCGATACCGATGTAGAGGTTCATAGCGTTCTCTCCTTCAATGGTGATTTTATTAAACAATAAGTGGAAAACGGGTTCATGTAAACCATAGGTGTACGTTATAATGAAGCTATAGAAACGGACTGATACCTATGACTGAACTGAAACAGAAACTTTTTAAATTTGTTGGCGGAAGAATTTTAAAGACAGGTCTTGCGGCGTTTTTGACGGCGTGGATTTGTGATGCGCTCGGACTTCCAGTACTATTTGCGGTGATCACGGCCATTGTCACGGTTGAGCCGACGGCATCAGACTCGATCAAAAAAGGCATCATACGTTTTCCAGCAGCGGCCATCGGTGCTGGCTTTGCGATGTTATTTGAATCTTTCCTTAATCAATCCCCATTTACGTTTGCACTAGCCGCAACGTTCACTTTGATTGCGTGTCATAAGCTCGGCCTTGAAGACGGGATGCTCGTTGCGACACTCACAGCTGTTGCGATGATTCCAGATACAACAGGAGACTATATGTCTTCCTACGTTATTCGACTCAGCACCACATTGATCGGGATTGTTGTTTCTACTGCTGTTAACTACTTCGTTATGCCACCGAAATTCCACAAGATGATTAATCAAGGTGTAAAGCGCCTCTATCGTAATGCAGGTGATCTTCTTGATCAAATCATTGCTGATTTACCACATGCAAGAAGACAAACGCTCGTCTACCAGCGTTTAAGTCGTGATCTCGAAAGGACGTACAAACTTATCGCGTACCAGCGGGAAGAATGGAAGTACCGCAAACATAGCATCCATGAGGTTCGCAACTTTTCCGTCGTTCTCAAGAAGCTCGAATACTTGCAAAAAATCCTCTACCATCTTGGGAATATGCTTTTTACCGATACGAAAAATGGCATCGATAAAGAAGATCATCGTATCATTATTGAAGCGGGACGTTCCATTTCACATGCTTTTCATAATCCATCTATTCAGCATACACAGAAGCATTTAGAAAGCATCGAGAGGTTAGATCAGCTCTTCCATAAACTCGATAATTCGCGTACAGAAGTAACAGAGCCACGTCATCATTTTACTGGAAAAATGATCGTCATCTTTGAATTGCTTTCACTGAATGACGTCATCGATGACCTCTATATGCTGGAGCAGAAAGAAAATCGATACATCAAAAGGGGAGAAAAGCATGACCCTACAATTTGAAGAAAAGTGGGACCGAACCATTTCTGATGACGATCGGAAGCTATTCCAAAACGTCTATGAGCAAAACCCCATCCAAGAAGGAAAGTTGCTGCTCGTTCCAGTCAGAGCTGCTTTCAATCATCGTAATCAATTGCTTGCCTCCGTTCTAATTCTCAATGGGTTGGAGGACTGGGCGCTTCAGGACAGGCTACTGCATTATGTGGAAGGGGAAATCATTGCAGCAGAAGCAAGGTTTACACATGAACTACTTGTGCCAACCCACTCTGCAGTTCCTTGGACATTTATTTTTCATCCTAACTCGTTTCAACGACCGCCTTCTCTTCATAATTGGAAACTATCATTTTGATTTTACTAAAAATGACAAAAATATGATCCGCATTCAACTAACTTTCTCTTTTTTTCGACACTATTTTAGGTCATTATCTAGGTCGAAAAGAAACGAAAAGAGTAGAAATGCGGATTTTTTTGTAATATAACAGACTACTCTTATTTCTTGCTGTAGTAACAGCTTGTACCTTTTCCCTCCACAATATGGTATAGTAAATTTGAAATTTTCTAACAATTAAAGGGGGAGAAGTGGCATGGGTAAGAAAAAACTACTTAGTTTATTCGTCGTTGTATTATCCCTAGCGATGGTACTCGGAGCTTGTGGGGAATCTTCAGGTGGAGAAGCAAATGGATCTCCTTCAGAGCTCAGTTTACTAACAGGGGGAACGGGTGGAACGTATTTCCCACTTGGTGGTGAACTTGCCAATATTATTCAGGATGAAACAGATATTGAGAGTGCGAATGCCCAGTCCTCTGGTGCTTCCGTAGAAAATATGCAGATTCTTCAAGATGGGGATGCGGATATTGCCTTTACACAAACTGATATCGCTAACTACGCTACTAAAGGTGAATTAATGTTCGAGGATGGAAAAGTAGATAACATCCAGGCGATCGGTACGCTTTATCCTGAAACAATTCAAGTGGTGACACTTCAGGAAAGCGGTATAACATCTATCGAAGATTTGAAAGGGAAGAAAGTGTCGGTCGGTGCCCCCGGTAGTGGAACATATGCGAATGCGGAACAAGTATTAGAAGTCCACGGCATTACAATGGATGATATCGATGCGCAGCATCTTGCATTTGATGAATCAACAGAAGGAATTCAAGATGGAACGATCGATGCAGCGTTCAT
Organism: uncultured Bacillaceae bacterium; assembly: GCA_963739655.1. Lineage (GTDB taxonomy): Bacteria > Bacillota > Bacilli > Bacillales > Guptibacillaceae > Guptibacillus. The sequence continues at coordinate 51,415 of CAVUAW010000025.1, forward strand.
TACTTCTGGTACCCCTACTGGTGCAGTAGAAGGATTATCTGCCGTGAAGCCAGTCACAATTCTCCCGATCGAACAGGATAAAATCGATCAGCTAATTGAGGAACACCCTTATTACGCCGAAGATACGGTTAAGAGTGGGACGTACGGAATGGAAAGTGATGTCAAAACGGTAGCTGTACTAGCGATGCTAGTCGCGCGTTCTGATCTCGACGAAGATTATGTGTATCAAATTACGAAGGCGATCTTTGATAACTCAGATAAAATTACTCACGCAAAAGGAGAATTCATTACAGCTGACTCTGCTCTTGAAGGTGTTGGAATCGATCTTCATCCAGGTGCGAAAAAGTACTTTGATGAAAAAGGTATAGAGTAACGCTTCAAAGAATCTTCAAAAAAGGATGTGATGGACGCAGGTGAAAAGCCTGCGTCTTCTTACTATGAACCCTTCTGCCTCAACGAGACAATTTCTGTATCAAACCTCCATCGCCACGGCGCTTATTTTAGTCGTTTTTCTCTATCCTTTTTTTCCAGTGATGGCACTTGAAAAAGGAGAGACTGGCAAGTTGTTGGCGTTTGTGCCGTTCGAAGATGACCGGACAAGCTTTGACATTCGCTACACCCATTCTGTGCACAAAACACCCGTTCAGGAGTCGTACTACATCTCTGATTCCGGTGAAATCGTAGAATATGAGCTCTCTTACCAAAATTTCGCGATCGGAATGCCCTCTAATGCCGCAGAAGGTGAGCGGTTTGTGCAGGATGAGGATGGTTATAAAATCAAAGATATGGAACGTAAATTTCCTTATATCGACTTAAGGACTGGGCAAGTAGTAGCCAACCATATGCTTCTAGTCCAGGATAAAGAAATTGAATTCAGTAAGATTATTGAACCTGGCTCCTGGGTTCATCTTGAATCAGAATCAATTAGCTTATGGCAGTGGATGAAAGGAGTGAATGTGCTTGAGTGAGAAAGATCAGCCTCCGAAAACAAAGCAAGACAAAGAACATTTGTCAGATGAACAAACGCAGGAACTAATGGCGAAATTCGACCCTGAAGCAGGACATCGCAGGCTGACAGGTGTTCTCGGATGGATTTCCCTTGCTGGACTTGTTGGTTTCTCCGTCTTTCAACTCTATACCGCGATATTCGGCGTTTTTACAGCTCAGCTTCAGCGATCCATTCACTTAGCGTTTGCGCTTGGACTCATTTTTCTTTTGTTTCCAGCTTCCAAGAAGAAGATTGGCGATAAAGTGAAAGGGAAATTTCAGGTCGCTTGGTACGATGGGGTGCTCGCTCTCATCGGGGTATATGTAGGAATGTACTGGCCACTTAACTTTGAAGAGCTTGTGTTCAGAGTTGGCCGGTTGACGACACTGGATTTGATCGTTGGCTTTCTTGCCATCGTTCTTGTACTCGAAGCAACTCGCCGCGTTGTAGGATTGCCGATTACCGTGATCACGTCTATTTTCTTGCTTTATGCTTATCTCGGTCCTTACATGCCAGGATTTTTGCAGCATCGGGGCTTGAGTATCGATCGGATCATACGGTCGATGTACTATACGACTGAAGGAATTCTTGGAACGCCACTCGGTGTTTCATCAACATTTATCTTCCTCTTCCTCCTATTTGGAGCTTTCCTTGTGAAAACAGGGGTAGGACAATATTTTAACGATCTAGCCCTCGTCATTGCCGGGAAACGAGTCGGTGGACCAGCGAAAGTGGCGATTTTCTCAAGTGCGCTTCAAGGGACGATCAGTGGTAGCTCGGTTGCGAACGTGGTAACTTCGGGATCTTTCACGATACCGATGATGAAGCGTCTCGGCTATCGTAAAGAATTCGCTGGTGGTGTTGAGGCTGCCGCTTCCACAGGTGGACAGCTCATGCCACCGATCATGGGGGCCGCTGCGTTCCTGATGGTGGAATTCATCGGTGGCGGCATCACGTATTGGGAAATCGCGAAAGCCGCCGCGATACCTGCAGTACTTTATTTTACAGGGATCTGGATTATGACTCATTTTGAAGCGAAACGGATCGGATTACGGGGACTGACAGAAGAAGAAATGCCGAACCGAAAAGCGGTTCTGGTGAAAATTTATCTCCTTTTTCCAATCGTAGCTGTTATTTTCTTCTTAATGTCTGGCACGTCCGTGACGCGTGCGGCGCTCTATGCTATTCTCACAGCCATCGTTGTTGGAGCGATCAACAAAGAAACGCGGATGGGAATCGGTGATTTCATCGATGCGCTTGCGAATGGTGCACGGACAGCGCTTGGTGTAGCCGCTGCAACAGCTGCAGCGGGAATGATCGTCGGGGTTGTCACCCTGACAGGTCTCGGACTGAAGCTTGCGAACAGTCTCGTGTCTCTTTCCGGTGAAAATCTCTTGCTCACTCTTTTCTTTACGATGATCGCTTCGTTAATTCTTGGCATGGGCTCACCGACGACCGCAAACTATGTGATCACGTCAACGATCGCGGCACCAGCTTTGATCGTGTTAGCTGTACCAGAGCTTTCAGCGCATATGTTTGTCTTCTACTTCGGTATTGTCGCTGACATTACGCCACCGGTAGCGCTCGCTGCTTTTGCGGCGGCTGGTGTATCAGGAGGCGAACCGCTCAGGACAGGGGTTCAATCGGCTAAACTCGCGATCGCTGCGTTTATCATCCCATACATTTTTGTGCTCTCACCTGAGCTTATGATGATCGATACAACGTGGCAGAGTCTTCTTTGGGTCCTGTTCACATCTCTCACAGGTATGATCAGCATCGGAGCTGGAATGATCGGTTACTGGTACCGCCGTACGGTATTGGTGGAGCGAATTGCGGCAGTAGCGGCAGGTGTGATGCTCATTTATCCAGAAGGGTATACGGATTTAATCGGGCTTGGCCTTTTTATTGCCTTACTGGTGTTACAGTTTGTGATCAAACAGGATGTTCAGAAGAAAGAAGTTTTAAATGTATAATGGGAAGTCGCTCACGATGGTGGGTGGCTTTTTTAGTGTGGTAAAACGCTAGAATATGCTGATTCCCGGTAGAAGAAGAGTGTGATATGATGAAAGCGTCGTCATCGATAGAAATTAGTTTACATCGAAAGGACTTTCACTCTTTTTATAGAAGTGGAACCTGTTAGCTTATACTCTGAAGGAGGATCATAATGGATTATCGAATTGAACGAGACACAATTGGTGAAATCAAAGTACCAGCAGATAAAATGTGGGGTGCGCAAACACAACGAAGTAAACAGAATTTCAAAATCGGTAATGAGCAAATGCCGCTTGAAGTTGTGAAAGCATTTGCGATTCTGAAGAAGAGCGCAGCGCTTGCGAACCAGCGTCTTGGGAAGCTTGAAGATGTGAAGGCCGAAGCGATTGTGAAGGCAGCGGATGAAGTCATCAATGGCGATCATAATGAACATTTCCCACTAGTTGTTTGGCAAACAGGAAGCGGCACGCAGTCTAACATGAATATGAACGAAGTACTCGCTTTCCGTGCGAATGAACTTCTACAAGAACAGGGAAGTGAAGCACGCATTCACCCAAATGATGATGTGAACAAGTCTCAGTCGTCTAACGATACCTTCCCGACTGCACTGCACGTTGCAGCCGTTCTATCTGTAGAGGATCATCTCTATCCATCACTCATTGAATTAAAAGAAACGCTTTATCAAAAAATGCAGGATAATGAACATATTATTAAAATTGGCCGTACGCACCTTCAGGATGCGACGCCACTTACACTCGGTCAGGAAATCAGCGGCTGGCACCGCATGCTTGTGAAATGTGAAAGCATGCTGCTTGAGAGTGTGAAATACATGAAGGAGCTTGCGATCGGGGGTACTGCGGTTGGTACTGGCTTGAACGCGCACCCGAAATTCGGTGATATGGTAGCTGAAGAAATTAGCAAGATGACGGACAAGACGTTCGCATCAGCGGAGAATAAATTCCATGCGCTCACTAGTCATGATGAAGTGGTGCATGTCCACGGTACGCTGAAAGCTCTTGCAGCAGACCTTATGAAGATCGCAAACGACGTACGTTGGTTAGCGAGTGGACCACGCTGTGGGATTGGTGAACTAACAATTCCAGCTAACGAGCCAGGTAGCTCGATCATGCCAGGAAAAGTGAACCCGACACAGAGTGAGGCACTAACGATGGTAGCGGCTCAGGTGATGGGGAATGACGCGACAATCGGTTTCGCTGCAAGTCAGGGGAACTTTGAATTGAACGTGTTTAAGCCGGTTATTATTTATAACTTCCTGCAGTCTTCACGTTTACTTGCTGACGGAATGAAGTCGTTTAACGACAACTGTGCTGTTGGCATTGAGCCGAACGAAGATGTCATTCAGGATTACCTGAAGAACTCGCTCATGCTCGTAACAGCATTGAACCCGCATATCGGTTATGAAAATGCGGCCAAAATTGCGAAGAAAGCTCATGAAAATGGGACAACTCTTCGTGAATCTGCTCTTGAGAGCGGACTTCTAACAGCGGAACAGTTCGATGATATCGTTCGTCCAGAAGACATGATTGCACCAAAAGAATAATGCGAAAAAGCGGGGTCTCTGAGATCCCGCTTTTCGTTTCTTTCAGGAGTGGAAAGCGGTTACACTTTCCGAGGTAATATAGCCATGATGCCTTTGTAGATCAAGACAAGTGCAAATAGTAGCGCTGCTAGAAAGCCAACTACTTCGAAGACCGGATTGAGACTATCGAGGAATGAATCTGCCTCAGACAAACGAAGTAATGCAAAACCAGCAATCATAGCGGCTACGAAAAGCAAAGTTCGATCCAACATATCAGCACTCCCTTTGAAAGAAATATTTTTATTGCCCTACAAATATATGCGAGGGGAGACGAGGGTAGAACAGCTTGGGGGGTCAGACCCCATAGAAATACATTTGTCTTTCTACGGTGGACATCGCAACTTTTTTTGCCATTGTGACGGAATGTGACTGTGAGATTCGTCTATATAAATGAAAGCTCTGGTGAGGTGAGATGGGTGAGTCAACTAAAAGTAGAGTGGAAGACAGAAGATGGGTTTCAAGAAATCGTCCATCACTATGCGAATGCCCTTTATGCAGTAGCATACAGCATACTCGGGGATTATTATCTTGCACAGGATGCTGCTCAGGAAGCGTTTATTAAAGCGTATATGAAAAGAGATACGCTAAACGAACCTGATAAAGTGGGAAGCTGGTTAACAACGATTGTCCGAAATTTGAGTTTTGATTGGAAGAAACAGCGAAAACGAATGGTTCAGGTGCTAGATCAATCGTTTCGAGAACAAGAATGGCTTACTGGTGCAATACAAAATGATCAAGAACCCAATGAAGTGGTGTGGGAAGCACTTAACCACCTGAAAGAAGAAATCCGAACTCCCGTCGTGCTTTTCTATATGGGTGGTTACTCGATGGCCGAAATCGCCACAATGTTAGAACTCACCACCGCAAATATTGAAAGTCGGATTCGCAGAGCCAGAGCAAAGATGAAGAAGGAGCTGATTGAAATGGTAGAAAAAAATTTAAGCGAGCAAAACGTTGGAGAGGAATTCGAACGGAAAGTATTTAAGGAATTGCGTCTACGCAGTGCTTTGTTTGATCAAGTTGAATTGACCAATGCGAACTTCATGAATTCCAATTTGGCTCAGTCGATCTTTTCAGATGCTTATATGGTAGAAGCCACATTCACGAATATGAACATGAGCGGCATTTCCTTTCGAGATATCGACCTCAGTGATCTAAAAATTGAAGATGCGCAAATGGGCGGCGCGGTTTTTCGAAACATCGGCTTGCCACCAGAAGACCATTTCGCTGCCGGGCGAAGGGAAGAGCATCATCCGCTTCTTTTTGATAACTGTGACCTCCATGGAAGTACGATCAAGGATTGTAATTTAAAAGGTGTGAAAATCGAGAAATCAGATGTTGAAGGCATGACGATCGATGGGATAGCGGTGGAAGAGTTGTTGAAGGCCTATGATGAGGTGCAAAAGAAAAGTGAGTAGACTTCACGTCACCGTTGAACAGTATCGGGGTTCCTCATATGATATAGGGCACGGACTTGGTTCACATGAGCGAATGGAAATCATTAGGCAGAGGTGTGAAAATTTTGTGCAGCCAGTGGACGTAGAAGAAGTTCGAGTTACTCTTCAAGCATTCGCTCCGCACTTGCTTGAAGAGTTGTATGGCATCGCGAAGGCATTAGGTCTTTCTCCAGATAAGGCACTATCACTTTTCAGTGGATATGATTTACCGATACTGGATGGGCTCGGATGTACGGCGCTTATGATGGATGAGGGATATGTACGGAACTATGATTTTGGTCCAGAGTTTTATGACGGACGCCTCGTGTTAAGACAGCCTAAAGAGGCCAATGCGACGTGTGGACATAGTCTGTTTGGGATCGGGCTTCATGATGGGATGAATGAGCGTGGACTTACAGCAGGTCTTCACTTTGTCTCGACACGTTATCACGAAAAAGGATTCATGGCAGGTCTCATCGTCAGAATTGTTTTGGATCAATGTAACACGGTTCACGAGGCGATCACTTTACTTAGCACGCTTCCTCATGCTGATGAGTATAATTACTCCCTTACTGATGCGACAGGACATTCGGCGATCGTAGAAGCAGGGCCACTTAAGACAACTGTTCTTGAGAGAGAGAAGCTTTTCTGTACAAATCACTTTCAAAGAACGACGGGACAACAGGCATCTGACAGTTCTCTGAATCGACTGAACTATTTGGAAGCCCACGAGGTAACGGATTTAACTGGGTGGTTCGATGAGTTTCGAGATCCTGCTTCACCACTATTTTTCCATGATTACGAGAATTTATTTGGAACGTTACATACCATTATGATCGAGCCTAAGAAACTGTTATTTACTACATCGATCGCAGGTGACAAAGAGGTTCTGACGATTCCTTTCCAGCAATGGGTGAACGGTGAGGATATAGGGATTATGGAATTAAGCGCAACGCTTTAAAGCAGTGGGGGACTGTCCCCCACTGCTTTACTACGCAAAAGAGCCATCAAGGATTGATGGCTCTTATTATATGATCTGCTTTACTTCCACTCCGCAACTTTATCAGTATCGGTTACAAACAAGAAGATCTTCCCTTTATCCATTTCTTGTTCATAACGCTCTGATTCATCTTTCGAGAAGCCGATTTCCTGCATTTTTGTTCGCAGTTCATCACCTTTTTTACTGAATACATTCTTCAGGCTGCTGAGTCCCATTTCCTTTTTGCCGATCGTGTTCGCATCGACGCCGTCTGCAACGCGCTCTGTGCGGTCATCGTCATGGGAAAGTACGTAAATATCATCGTTAGCGACGCCGATGTTTTCTAGCTCTTCAATGTCGCTCTTTAGTTTCTCATCATTTTGGTATTCGCGTACTACTGGTCTACTCATTATTGTGCCTCCTTCAAAGAACTTGTCTCTGTTTTATTGTCTCACAAGTACTATTCACGCTATCGAAATGATCTAAACGAGAAATTAACACATTGATGGGCTGCTTGTTTATCAAAAAGTAAGGCATAATAAGTTCAAAAGCTGCCGTGTCAGGGTATAAAGAAACAATAACAATTTTTCCAGGAGGCGATCGAATTGAGTTCAGAACAATTAGGTGTAAAAGAAGGGAAGTTAGCTCCTTGTCCGGATAAACCAAACTGTGTGTTGAGTCAGAGTACGGATGAGAAACACGGGATGGATCCGATTCCATATTCAGGTACAGCGGAAGACGCGCATTCAAAGTTAACTTCCATCCTTTCAAATCGAAAGCGAACAAAAATTGTTGAGTCGGATACGCATTACATACGAGCGGAGGAAACGTCAAAACTGTTTAAATTCGTGGATGATATTGAATTCTACATCGATACGGCAAGTGAGCATGTTCATTTTCGCTCCGCTTCCCGAACCGGATACTCTGATATGGGTGTGAACAAGAAGCGAATGAACGAAATCAAAGAAGCGTTCCAGAAATAAAGTGAACTTTCTACCAAAGGATGATAGGTCGTCTGGCTAGTTGAAGGGGCGGTTCTCAACGTCTCGGTTAACCTATGTTTTGAGGTGGAATAGAAAAGAACAGGTGCCGATCCACGGCACCTGTTCTTTTAACATCAAAAATCATCTGCTTCGTCATCTTCTTCCTCAAGCATATCATCATTCTCATCTTCTCGTTCGTCTTCATCTCGTTCAGAGGAAAGGAACCAGCCGCCAACTGCTATGGCGACGAGAACGCCCCAGAATGTGATTTTCCAAGCTGGCTCTTTCGGAAAATCTTCCGCCAGAATTCCAAGGTTCGGATGGGCGAGCGTATAGATCGCAAGCTTCACACCAACCCAACCAACAATGACAAATGCAGCCGTTTCTAAACCGGGTTTCCGATGCAGAAGCTTCACGAAATAATTCGCAGCGAATCGCATGATGATCAAACCGATGATGCCACCAGTTAGGATGACGAGAAATTGTCCGCCGTCCATTCCACCGATTTTTGGTAACGTTGTATTCGGTAGTGTTAAGGCTAATGCGACTGCAGCCAGGATCGAGTCCACTGCAAAGGCAATGTCCGCAAGCTCAACTTTTAACACGGTCGTCCAGAAACCAGATCCTTCTTTTGGCTGCTGGTTTTCTTTCTTGTCTTTCTTTTGATCGCTAAGGAAAAACTTTCTTACAATATGATTCAGACTGAGAAATAGGAGGTAGATGGCCCCGATGGCCTGCACCTGCCAGATATCAACAAGAAATGAAATGATAAAAAGGGAGCCAAGTCGAAAAACGAAAGCTCCGCCCAGTCCATAAAACAATGCTTTTTTACGTTTGGCAGGGTCCAGATGTTTCACCATGATGGCCATCACGAGTGCGTTGTCAGCTGCAAGCACACCTTCAAGACCAATTAGAACGAGGAGCACCCACCCATATTCCAGTAAAAGACCAGCATCCATTTGTATCTCTCCTTTACCTTCTCCATAGTATTCCCCAATCGAACGAACCATACCTGTCAGAGAATGTGAGCGACTTGATGTAAATGTCCGAGACGATCGCTTTTACACCTCTTTTTTGCCACTCTGTAAGAATTGGTTCTTGTACCAAATTGTATTAAGAAACACCGTTCGTTTTGAAATGATGTGAAAATGGGTTATCGTAGAGGTTGGAGGTGGAATTATGCGTTTATCGAATAAGAAAGTAATCAGTCTCGTTCATCATGAATTTGAAGATTTGGAGCTCACATATCCTTATTATCGTTTGATTGAAGAGGGAGCTACGGTTCATTATGTTGGTGAGAAAGCAGGCGAGAAGTATATTGGGAAGTACGGCGTACCTGTCGTTGCCGATTATGCTTATGAAGATATTGATCCTGCAGATTACGATGCGATCCTTGTACCTGGTGGCTGGGCCCCAGACAAGATCCGCCGTTTCCCTGAAGTAATCAAAATGGTGCAGCATATGGAAGAAAACAAGAAGCCAATCGGACAGATCTGTCATGCTGGGTGGGTCTTGATTTCGGCCAAAGTACTTGAAGGAAAGAAAGTCACAAGTACGCCAGGTATCCGCGATGACATGGAGAACGCCGGTGCTACGTGGATCGACGAGCCTGTCGTTATTGACGGCCACCTCGTATCTGCGCGTCGTCCGCCAGACCTTCCACAGTATGGAAAAGCATTCGCAGACATTTTAGCAAAATAATAATTATATAAAAAGCTCACTCCTAATTTTAAGGAGTGAGCTTTTCATTATTCTGTCACTCGATCTAATTTTCCAGTAGCAGGGTCAATCACAAGCCCGTGAACAGGGAGATCCTTTGGAAGGAGCGGATGGTTTTCAATCATCGACACGCTACCGCGCACGCCGTCTTGAACAGTTGTAAAGCCTTGTAGCCATGAATGAAGGTCGATGCCAACGTGCTTCATGGAAGAAACAACTTCTTTCGTGACACTATCTTCCATTTTATGCATCAGCTCATCAGGATTAACCTTGCCCATACCACAATCATGGTGACCAATCACCCAAACTTCTTCAGCTTGAAGCTCATACACGGCAACGAGAATGCTGCGCATAATACTGCCAAATGGATGACTGACAACGGCACCAGCATTTTTAACAATTTTCACATCACCGTTTTTTAGATTCATCGCATGAGGAAGAAGTTCAACTAGACGCGTGTCCATACAAGAGAGGATCACGATTTTTTTATCAGGAAGGCCAGTTGTTTCAAAAGGGACGTATTCTTTGTTTTTAACAAATTCCTCATTAAATTTTAGTACTTCGTTCAATAAGTCCATTGTTTAATCTCCTTGCTATTATAATTTTTTTCATTTGCCATGCATTTTGGTACACTAGAGATAATGATCCTTCAATCAAAGGAGTTTACCGACATGAAAGATATACCGATTGATCAGCTGATTCAACAAATGAATTCAAGAATGAAACAGCTCACATACAACGTGGAAGAAAATGATGCGGATGTAGATGGCATCCGTGAAGAGTTGATTGCCATTAAAACATACTGTGACATGCTGCTTCAGGCTTCTGAATCTAGAAAGCCATCAAAGCCGCAGATCAAGCCGCTCACCCAGCAGGGACACCCAGCGCAAGCTCCAGTTCAGCAGCAATCTCTTTCATCCAAACCAATGAAAGACGATGATGCGAACGAAGACTCGATTTTTGATTTCTAACTTCAAGCCGCCAATGTGCGGCTTTTTGTGTGGCCTAAATCCCGAAGGCTTTCGGGTATACGACTTCACCACTCACATCTTTAAGCGCGTCCTTCTTAAGTTCTCTAACCATGAAAGAATCTCCTGCATCGAATGGTCCTGTGATGTTTTTCTCGGACGCTGGGATAAAGCCGAATTTCGGATAATAATCTTTATGACCGAGTACAACGACATGGCGATAGCCGAGCGAAGTCGCTCGCATCATCCCGTCTTTAATGAGCATGCTACCGATGCCTTCATGCTGTAGCTCGGGAACGACTGCGACAGGAGCAAGCGAAAGAGTGGTGAGGGTTTCTTCTTCCGTTGAAATGGTGATCTCACTAAAAAGAATGTAACCGACCGGATCCTGCCGATTATGTAGCGCCACAAGTGAAAGCTCAGGAACAAAGTGCCCGGAGTTCCGAATCTTACTAACAAGCTTAACTTCATCTTCTCCATTAAATGCTTTTTGTAAAATGGTTGAGATGTCCTCATGATCCTCTATCTTTTCTTCACGAACTTCAATCAAGTAGCCATCCCCTTTCCAACTCTTATTTTTTCAAAAATGAAAATAAAAAGCAACAAAATAGGTGGAAACGTTTATCAATGTTCGATAAGGGAAATATCCCCAATAATTGAGAGGGTTTGTATAAAGAAGAGGGGGCCAGACGATATGTTTCAGAGAGTGAACCGAGTTCTGGGAAAAGCCGAACAGGCCATCCTTAGCTACTCGGTTATTTTTATGACATTGATTCTTGTTGGAAATGTCATCAGTCGAACGATTTTTCAAGCGAGCTGGACATTTGCTGAGGAGACAGGACAGTTTTTCATTATCATCATCACTTTTATTGGTGTAAGCTATGCGGCCAGAAAGGGGAGGCATCTTAGGATGTCTGCGTTATTTGAGCTTTTACCTCAAAAGGGCCAAAAAGGACTAACGTTAGTCATCACGTTAGGTACATCACTTACGTTATTTTATTTAACGTATCTGTCTTCCGAGTACGTATGGACTGTTTATCAGCTCCAGCGCGTCACACCGGCGTTGCGAGTTCCGGTTTATTTGATCGCTGCGTTTATTCCGTTCGGCTTCTTTTTTGGTGGATTGCAATACTTACAGCAATTTGTCCAGAACGTGAAGCAAGAAGAGGTTATTCTCGCAACGGAAAAAGAAGAAGATTTTCAGAGTCAACTTGAGGAAAGGGGTGACGAGCGCGCATGATTTGGGTAATGTTGATCATTATGTTTTTGCTTCTATTTATGGGATTCCCAATGAAAATTCCGATGATCGTGGCGCCGATTGTGCTGGTCATTCTCTATTTTCCAGACCTGGATCCCATGGTATTAACACAGCAGTATTTTAGCGGTGTGCAGCCTTTCGTTTTGCTAGCTGTACCGATGTTTATATTTGCTGCTGATATTATGTCGGTTGGAACAACGGCGAATCGCCTTCTAGAATTCGTCGGGAAATTCATCGGCCACGTGAAAGGTGGCTATGCGATCACAACTGCAGCTACCTGTACGCTATTTGGTTCGATTTCAGGATCAACTCAAGCCACGGTTGTAGCAGTAGGGAAACCGATGCGCAAGAAGCTTCTTCAATCAGGCTATCAAAATTCACAAGCCATTCCACTCATCATTAACGCTAGTGACGTCGCGTTGCTAGTCCCGCCCAGTATCGGGATGATCATGTATGCCGTCGTTACCGGAACATCGGTAGGAGAGCTGTTTATAGCTGGTGTTTTACCCGGTGTTATTATTTTCCTATTCTTTGCTGTATATAGCTACATATTGGCACGAAAGAAAGGCATTGAAGGACAAGAGAAAGCAACATGGAAAGAGCGAATGCAAGCGACAAAACGGGCCCTATTGCCGCTTGGTTTTCCAGTCATCATCGTAGGCGGTATCTATAGCGGATTTTTCAGCCCGACGGAAGCAGCTGCGGTAAGCGTGCTGTATGCCGTTATTTTGGAAGTACTGATTTATAAGAAAATCAAACTGACGGAGCTACCGAAAATTGCTGAATCGACAGGTGTCGTCACGGCGGCTGTATTTATCCTCGTTGCGGCAGGTACGGCACTATCCTGGGTGCTGTCCTATGCAAAATTGCCACAGGAGCTTACGAATGCTGTGCTTGGCGCAGATCCAACGGCGATCAAGGTGATGCTGATCGTCGCACTCTTTTTCTTTATCGGCTGTATGTTTGTTGACCCTCTTGTGGTCATTATTATCTTAACGCCTATTTTTTACCCCGTTGCGATGGATGCAGGCATTGACCCAATCGTGCTCGGTGTTCTCATTACGCTCCAGGCGGCCATTGGATCTGCCACACCGCCATTTGGGGTCGATATCTTTACAGCTGTAGCTGTGTTTAAGCGACCGTATCTTGAGATTATACGTGGATCTGGTCCATATCTGTTGATGCTGCTTGTGATTTCACTATTATTCATCTTTTTCCCTGAAATCATTACATTCTATCGTTACTTGTAAAGGAGGAACATCATGAAAAAATGGTTATGGCTCATACCGGCTCTTTTGCTCATTACCTCTGGATGCTCGCAGGTAACAGAAGGGAAGGAACCTGAATACGTTTTTCGATTTGCGCATGAAGAATCGCCATCAAGCGTACAGGCAGACTATGTGAAGGAATTTGCCGACAAATTAGAAGAGAAGTCAGACGGGAGAATTAAAGTCGAACGCTATCCGATCGGACAGTTAGGAAATGCCACAGAGCAAGCCGAGCTTCTACAAATAGGAGCGATAGACTTTGCGATTGTTTCCCCGGGAAATACAGGAACGATCGTACCTGAGAACCAGCTGTTTTCTCTACACTTCTTATTTTCGGATGATATGGACGTGAACAAACGCGTGTTGAATGAAAGTGATGCATTATATGAAGATTTAAATCAGCTCTATCTGAAGAAAAACATCAAAGTGCTTGATTATTGGACAGAAGGATTCATGAACTGGACAAGCAATCAGGAACTAGCGGAACCGGCAGATTTTAATGGATTTAAAATGAGAACGATGCCTTCTCCACTCATTGTGGCAGCGTATGAAGCTTATGGTGCTAATCCAACGCCTGTGCCGTACATGGAAGTTTATAGCGGTCTTCAGCTAAACATGATCGATGGCCAAGAAAACCCGATGTTTGCGATCGAAGAAATGAATTTCTATGAAGTGCAGAAATACTTAACGTTATCGAAGCATGGCCTATACATTACAACGACTGCCGTAAACCCAGATTTCTATGAGAGTCTTCCTACCGATATTCAAAACATCGTTGATGAAACAACAGAAGAGATGCAGAACCGCTCATTTGAAATTCAAAACGAATTCAATCAATCCGCTCTCGATCACATTCAATCAGAAAGTGATATTAATGTAACAGAATTGAATGGAGAGGAGCGACAGAAATTTGAAGAACAAAGTCAGGAGGTAAGAGATTACTACAAAGACCTCGTTGGTGAAAAAGGTGCCGAAATCCTTGAGAAACTAGAAGCAGACATTCAAGCAGCGGAAGAGAAGAACAAATAAAAAAAGCCCTCGAGCGAATCGAGGGCTTTCATGTGTTTATTGGAAAAATGGATACTGACGGCGTTCTTGCTGAACCGAAATCCATTTCACTGTTGTAAATTTATCGAGTGCCCATTCACCGCCGAAACGGCCAAGGCCTGACTCTTTCTCACCACCGAAGGCCATGTGTGCTTCATCGTTAACAGGCTGGTCGTTAATGTGAACCATTCCAGTTTCGATCTGTTGAGCTACTTGGACACCACGGTTTAGATCGCGAGAGTGAACAGAGCCACTTAGGCCGTATGGAGAGCCGTTTGCAATTTCGATCGCTTCATCTACTGTGCTGAATTTAATGATTGGCGCTACAGCACCGAAGATCTCATCTTTTGCGATCGGCATATCATTCGTAACGTTCGTTAGAATAACGGGATGCAGCACGTTTCCGTTCACTTCGCCACCAAGAATTTTCTCAGCGCCCTGCTCAAGAGAAGCGTTGAGTGATTCTTGAATGCGCTCAACAGCGCCACTGTTAATGAGTGGACCAACCGCTGTTTTGGCGTCAGAAGGGTCGCCGACTTGAAGCGAAGCCACTTTTTCTTTGAAGGCTTCAACAAATTTATCGTGAATGCTTTCATGTACGATGATGCGGTTAATCGCCATACAAATCTGTCCCTGATGCAGGAATTTACCGAATGCGGCTGATTCAGCAGCCTGATCGATATCCGCATCATCAAGTACGATAAAGACGTTGTTACCACCAAGCTCTAGTGCGGTTTCTTTAATGTTCTTACCGGCAAGCTCTCCGATGTGCTGACCAACTTCCGTTGAACCTGTGAAGGAAATCAACTTCGGAATCGGGTGCGTGACGAACGCGTCGCCAATTTCAGAACCGCGTCCCGCTACGACGTTCAGTACGCCTTTCGGAAGTCCTGCTTCTTCAAATAGCTCAGCGATTATGAAGCCAGCTGTTACTGGCGTTTCAGATGCTGGTTTTAATACGACTGTGTTACCAGTTGCGATCGCTGGTGCGACAGAGCGCATAGAAAGATGAAGTGGGAAGTTCCACGGTCCAATGACGCCGATGACGCCCTTGGCACTTTTATAAATGCGGTTTTCTTTCCCTGGCGTATCAGAAGGCGCAATTTGTCCCTTCATACGATAGGGGAATGATGCCGATTCTTTCACAACGCGAGTCGCTGCCGCCCATTCCACATTCGCTTTGATTTTTGTACTGCCGGATTCCTTCACAAGCCAGTCGATGATTTCTTCTTTTCGTTCCGTCATGAGTGCGGCAACTTTATCAAGAATTTGCTGGCGCTTGCCAGGTGTCGTCTGCGCCCATGATTTTTGTGCTTCTTTTGCTGATTTATAAGCCTTATCTAAATCTTCTTCAGATGCTGAATGTAATGTAAATAATTCCTCTTTGGAAAATGGATTAAAATTTGTTACAGTTTTGTCACTAGAACCCTTAACCCATTCACCGTTAATATATTGCTTCGTATATGTGTTAGCCATGAGTCATCCTCCTTTAGTGTACGTTAGAGAAGGTTCCCGAATGCTTAAAGGATTAAACATATTAGCGCATATGAAGGTTTTTCCAACATAAAAACGGCAAGGAGGGACAAATTGATAGTAATCCCTAGAGAAAGGAGGGAGACAGAATGCCGGAACAATTCCCGTTTTTTTACCCAGCAGAAGCTGATTCCATAAAAAATGCACATGATGCTTATAACGTGTATGTAAACGACGATTATGTGGGCAATAAAATTTTGTTCTCTCACTGTGAGAAAATCGAAGATCTAAGCGAGTATTTGAATAACAAAGGCTTCTACAATTTCCAGGCGGAGGTCGAAGGAGATCACTACCGCCTGCAAATGGCCGAACAGGATCAGGGGGAGCTAGTGAAGGATGAGCTTCACAGCTACCTGCACCTTCGTTAAACGGTCAGTCGACTCCAAATTCGAAGCTTCCGCTCTACCTGGATCGCCGCTTCCTGTGCTTCTTCAACTGTCACTTCGTTAAATCGAATCGTGCCGCCAGGAGGAAGCTGGGCGATCAGTGGCAGATCAGGACCGATCACTGTTCCGATCCGCGTATAACCGCCCGTCGTCTGCCGATCAGCGAGGAGAATAATCGGCTGACCGTTTCCAGGAAGTTGAATCCCGCCAAGCGGAACGGCATCGGAAATAACGTCGCCATCATGCTCCGTTTCAAGCGAAGAATTCAGACGGTAGCCCATTCGATTCGATTGTGGAGAAACTTCGTGAGTCGTAGCGAAGAATTCATCGACTACTTTATCTGAAATTTGCTTATGGTGTGGTCCCTTTACGACGCGCACGTCAATCGCACGATCATAATCAGGAATCTCGGTGTAAAATAGCCCGGTTCCTGCTTTTCTTTTCTGCGGATCACCAGAAATTTCATCGCCAGCTTGAAGCTTGCGGCCGAGACCTGCTGGTTCATAAACGGAGCGGCTTCCCATGTATTCTTTCGCGTGAAAGCCTCCGGAAACAGTGATGTACGAACGCACCCCAGTACGCGGCTGACCGAACTCGAGCACCTGTCCTTTTTTAATACGAATGGATTTCCAGAGCGGAATCCTTTTACCATTGATCATCGGTGACAGATTCCCGCCCGTGACGGCGATCACGAACGACTCCTCCGCAATGAGCTCTGGCCCCTGCATCGTCACTTCTAGCCCCGCCGCACCGCGCGGGTTTCCAACAAGAATGTTCCCTACTTCAAGCGCAAAGCGATCGAGTGCACCAGAGGAGGGGACGCCGTATTTCATATAGCCCGTTCTTCCTAAATCCTGATACGTTGTATACAGTCCTGGTTTTTCAACTGAAAATAACTTCACCGGTTTCCGACCCTTTCCATCACTATGTTTTCTTCATTAAACCGTTTCCGAAGTGCTTTAATGAATGCGAGCGCAGAAGGCTCATCGCCGTGAACGCAGACGGTATCAGCTTCGATCGCAATGATTGAGCCATCGACAGCCGTTACTTTCCCTTCCTTCACCATCGTGATGACCTGATCGATCGCCGCCTGCTCATCGCGAATCATCGCATTCTTTTCAACGCGTGGTGTAAGCGTGCCATCAGGCTGATACGTTCGATCCGCAAATACTTCTGAGGCGTAAGGAAGTGCCGCGTCCTGTGCCGCGCGAATGAGCTCGGAATTCGCAAGGCCGAATAGAATGAGCTCCGAATCAAAATCTTTTACCGCCTGCGCCACGGCATTCGCAAGCTCTGGATCCTTCGACGCCATATTGTAAAGCGCGCCGTGTGGTTTCACGTGCTGAAGATGCACTTCATGCGCACTGCAAAAGCTGTGCAGTGCCCCGATTTGATACAGCACGAGCGTGTAGGCATCCTCTGGCGTTAAATCCATGTTCCTTCTGCCGAACCCCATCAAGTCAGGAAAGCCAGGATGCGCCCCGATCCCGACGTGATGCTCCTTCGCCCACTTCACCGTTTTGTTCATAATATGAGGGTCGCCCGCATGAAATCCGCACGCCACGTTTGCTGAGGAAACAAGCTCTAGTACCTGTTCATCCTGCCCCACGACATACGTTCCGAAGCTTTCCCCGAGGTCACTGTTTAAATCAATATGATAGGTCATTCCGTTCCCTCCCTGCGTTCGAGTTCGTACGTGCCATCCTCGATTTCACGCTGAATACGCTTATATTCATCTTCATTGATGGATTGGAAATGCAAAAAGTCGCCCTGTTGAAAAAGGAAGGGGTCCTTTTTCTCCGGATCGAACAACCGAAGCGGTGTTCGCCCGATAACGTTCCATCCGCCAGGTGATTCAAGCGGGTAAATACCTGTTTGACTCCCAGCAATGCCAACAGATCCAGCTGGTACAACTTGTCTAGGTTCATCCAAACGCGGCATCGCAATTTCTTCATTTAGTCCACTCAAGTAAGGAAACCCTGGTAGAAACCCAATCATGTTAACGAGATAGTCGCGTTCTGTATGTAAGTTGATCACATCGTTTGCTTTCAATTGTTTCGAAGTAGCCAACTGTTCAAGCTCTGGCCCATAATCCCCACCGTATACCGTAGGGATCGTAACGATTGTTTTCACATGATGGGGGTGATCATCCAGTTCTGTCGCAATCTTGTTAAGAACATCAGTCATCTGCTCATACGAAACGCTCCACGGCTCATAGTAAACCGTCACAGAATCGTAGGCAGGTACCCATTCCGTCAATCCGTGTCGCTTTTGTGAAGTGAGTTCCTGGCAGAACGCTTGAATTTTACTGTTCAGTGATGGAGAAATCTCTTCGTTAAACGAGCATTTCACTGCTGCTTCACCGAGCGGAGCAAAGGTCATGGACATCGCTTTCCCTCCTTTAAAGTAGATCAAGAATCGTGTTTTCATACACATTCGTCAGGATAGCTAGCTTTGTACCCGCTATCATTTGATTGTACCTTTTACATAAGTGTACCGAAATTTCAAAATTACAACAAATTCATCATGGAAAAAAAACGCAAAAGCCTTATAATGAGGGTAGAAATTGATCGACAAAGGAGATCGCTATGAAATTACATACTGCACGCTTTGGAGAAATAGATGTCACGGAAGAACGTCTGATCACGTTCGAAAATGGTATCCCCGGCCTCGAGCACTTTACAACTTACTGTTTATTACCCGCCGACGACAAAGATGAGTCTCCTTTTTACTTTCTACAATCAACAGAAGAAAGCGGCCTCTGCTTCTTCCTCGCAGATCCGTTCTCCTTCTATCCGAATTATGAAGTGAACCTGGACGACAGCACGCTCGATCAGCTTGATATCAACGATCCAGACGCATGCGCTCGTTCTTTCGATCCTAACCGTTCAAGGGTCCCTACAAGATGCGACGATGAATCTGAAAGCCCCCCTAATTTTGAACACAGCCAGTCGAACAGGAAAACAACTGGTGTTAAAACAGGAGTACGGAATCAAAGAACCTCTTCTCAAGCAAGTCACTGCGCAGGAGGGTGAGTAAATGCTCGTACTCGGACGAAAAAAAGGCGAATCGATCGTCATTAACGATGAGATTGAACTGAAAATTATCAGCATAGAAGGCGACACCGTAAAGCTTGGTGTTGAAGCACCAAAGAACATCGCGATTCATCGAAAAGAAGTGTATGAAGCGATTCAATCAGAGAATAAGCTTGCGGCGATGCAGGAGTTTAGTCTGGAGGATTTGAAGGAGTTTCAGAAGAAGACGAGTTCAAATGGACCGAAGTCATAAGACGACGGTTCTTTTTTAAACCTTTAAGAATGTTTAACAGTTTTAAAGGACTAAAGTATAAGAAAAACGATGGCTTCCGCTAGAACTTGGTGGCAAACATTTTCTAATTATTTTTCAGAAAACTATTAAACATCCTAAAATCCCTGCCGATAATAGTCGTGTTAGGAAGTCCAAACGGATGTGGATTTTCTTGATAAAACATTACACGGAGGTAGATTAGGAATGATTATTAATCACAATATCGCAGCTATAAACACGTATCGTCAAATGGGTGCAAACCAGGAAATGCGGCAAGTAACATGGAGAAATTGTCTTCAGGTCTTCGTATTAACCGTGCAGGAGATGATGCAGCAGGTCTTGCAATTTCTGAAAAAATGCGTGGTCAAATTCGTGGATTGGATCAAGCTAGTCGAAATGCTCAAGATGGTATTTCTATGATTCAAACTGCTGAAGGTGCACTGAATGAAACACATTCAATTCTTACAACGTATGCGTGAACTTGCAGTTCAATCATCAAACGATACAAACACAACTGATGATCGTGCTGAAATTCAAAAAGAAGTAGATGACTTGATTAGCTGAAATTGACAGAATTGGTACATACAACTGAATTTAACAGGACAAAATTTATTAGATGCATCAGGTGGTAACTACAGGCGCATTTACATTCCAAATTGGAGCAAATGAAGATCAAAATTAACAGTAACTTTTGCTGATATGTAGTCTACTAGCTCTTGGTGATGAATGGTAATTGACTCTAAGTGCATGACAGCTCTACATCAACTGCAGCTATCACTACTATCGATGGTGCTATCAAAAAAGTATCTGATGAGCGTTCTCAACTAGGTGCTAAGCAAAACCGTCTTGAACACACAATCAACAACCTAGGAACTTCTTCTGAAAACCTTTCAGCTGCTGAATCACGTATCCGTGATGTAGACATGGCGAAAGAAATGATGGAGATGACGAAGAATAATATTCTTCAACAGGCTTCTCAAGCAATGCTGGCACAAGCCAATCAAAACCCGCAACAAGTACTTCAACTTCTACGTTAATTTCTGAAAGATGGTCTTCCATAGAAGGCCATCTTTTTTACTGACTAATATTGGAGGAGAAGACATGGAGATTAAACGACTCCCTGGAATAATAAATAACAAGGAACTGCTCAGTCATACTGATATCGTTATGAAATCAGAAATACATAGAGAAAATCTAAAGCCATTAGAAGCTAATTCTAATATAACTGCAGAAAAATTGATTGATCACATCAACCAAATGAATGACTTTATGAAGCCGACGGAAACAAATCTTAGATTTCAGCTTCATGATAAGTTAAATGAATACTATGTTCAGGTCATGGATACATTTACGGATGAAGTCATAAGAGAAATCCCTTCTAAAAAGTTTCTTGATATGTATGCAGCTACAGCTGAATTACTTGGAATAATCGTTGACAAGAAAATATAACCTATATTTAACTCTCATTGATGAGGGTTCTTTTTTTAGGTCTTTTTACACCTTCAAATAATACGAACACCTGCCGATAGTAGGAGTAGATGTTAATTAAGACGGGGGTGCAGTTCATGAGAATTAGCGGACTTGCGACAGGGATGGATATTGATCAAATGGTCAAAGACTTGATGACAGCGGAACGCATCCCGCTGGACAAGCTTTCCCAGCAAAAACAAACTGTTGAATGGCAGAAGGATGCCTATCGGGAGCTAAATTTAATGATGACAGAGATGCGTACCACATCATCTTCTATGCGGTTGCAATCGTCATTCAACACTTATAGTGCTACTTCTTCAAACGCAGGGACTGTCAAAGCTTCTGCGACGGCTTCTGCAGTTGCTGGAAATTATTCGATTACGGTTAATGAGCTTGCGCAGAGTGCAAAGTTAACTTCGAAGAACAAGATTCTTACTGAAGACGGTTCAGCAGGTGCAAAGCTTACAAATAAAGTACTTCATTCAACAGAAGCTGATACCACATTTCAGCTTACAAATGGAAAGGGTCAAGCTGCGTCTATTACCATAACAGTAGATGATACCTTTAAAAGTCTTTCAGAGAAAATCGCAAATGCAACAGATAGTTCAGGACATCACTCGGCTTAAGAGCAAGCTTCGATGAAACGACTTCTCGCTTCTTTATTTCAACGAAAGAAATGGGTGGCGATGAGGGCATTGATATAAGTGGATTCTCAAATACAGTGGTTCAGGATCGAATATTCGGTACCGGAGCAATGACTGCTCAGGGAACGTACTGTTCTTATGAAATTGATGGCATTATAAATGATCAAATTAAAACGAATTCTTCCACAGTCAATAACTTGAAACTAAATTTCCTTCAAAAGGGAACTCGAGCGTTTTCGTTCAGAGTGATGTAGACTCTTCCTTTGACATGATCAAGTCATTTGTTGAGAAATATAATGAGTTTATTGAAAAAGCGGAAGGAATGTTGAATGAGAAAAAATACGAAAATATCCTCCTTTACCGGATGCTCAGCGTAAGGATCTCTCAGAAAAAGAAATTGAGCTCTGGGATGAGAAGGCAAAGAGCGAAATGCTAGAAGTACGCCGCTGTAAAAGGTACCGTTAGTGACCTTCCAAGCTCATGGACGACTCCGGTAAGCGGAATTCCTGCTGGTGAATTGAGTATGCTCTCCCAAATTGGTATTAACACAGGTAACTATCAATCTGGAGGTGGAGCTTTTCATTGATGAGGAGAAATTGAAAGAAACGCTGAAAAGTAAGCCTGATGAAGTCATGCGGTTGTTTACCAGTGGAGTCAGAAGGTTCGGTGATCGGCTTATGTCAAGATTAATGAAAGTAAGATCAATTAGGAAAAAAAGCAGGTAGTCCTGGAGTACTTGTTGATAATAGCCTACTATCAAAACGGCTATCAGATATTGATGATCAGATGTATAAATGGGAAGACAAATTAACAACGATTAAAACCCATACTGGAACAGTTTACAGCACTTGAAACAGCCATCGATCGTATGAACCAACAGGGCATGTGGGTACAACAAAACTTATTTGGTGGGATGTAGACATGAAGAGATCAGAAGCGTTAAATCAAATGCACGTCGTAACAAATCAAATCGCAAAGTCTCTTGAAGGCATTAATCTTTCCATGGATTTGAACGAAGCAGAGAACCTTGAAGGCATTAATAACATGATTAATAGAAGAGAAGAGTAGATTGTTTCATAAGATCAAGCGATTAAAACAGAAGGAAACGAATGGACTGAGAATGAACGTTATCTTCTTAAACAGCTTGAAGCTTTAGAAGAAACGATTCAACTAATTATCCGAGCTTTATCAGGCATTTTCAGAGCAAATGAAAAGATTTCAACAGGGGAAGTCGACAGCAAAAAAATATAAGCGGCACAGCCCCATATTATGCAGATGGCACATTTTTTGATCAGCGAAAATAGGAGGCTAGTACGATGGCTATGAAAAATCCATATCAAACTTATCAACAAAATGCAGTCAATACATCTTCACCTGAAGAGCTTACATTAATGCTCTACAACGGTTGTATTAAATTCATTCGACTAGCCTCAATGGCAATGGAAAAGGAAAATATCGAAGCGAAAAATACAAACGTTCCTAAAACGCAAGCGATTATAAAACTAAGAGCACGCTCAGAATGGATAGTGAGCTAGCTGAATCAATGGATCAAATCTATGATTATATGTTTAATCGCCTAGTAGAAGCGAACATTCATAACAACAAAGAAATCATGAAAGAAGTAGAAGATCTCGCAGCTGAATTCCGAAACACATGGAAGCAAGCAATGGAGAATTCTAAAACGGGTCAATAGGAGACGGCAAATTAAAGAAGGTGAATTGATTGGATAAAA
>CAVUAW010000026.1:0-224923 GCA_963739655.1 uncultured Bacillaceae bacterium
TTCCCAGTTTTACTTAGTGGAAGAATGCTTCAGGCATCAGGGTCAGCGATTATGATGCCACTTCTTATGAACGTGATGTTGATTAGCTTTCCAATCGAGAAAAGGGGAGCGGCAATGGGGGTTTTTGGTTTAATCCTTATGGCAGCACCTGCAATCGGTCCAACGTTATCCGGATGGATTATTGAGCATTATGATTGGAGAATGCTATTCCATTTCGTGACGCCAATCGCGATTACGATTTTCTTGCTAGGCTTCTTCCTACTAAAAGACAAGAAAGAAAAGGTCAATATTCGCCTTGATGTATTCTCACTTATTCTATCAAGCGTTGGTTTTGGAGGGATTCTGTACGGATTTAGTTCCGCGGGAAATAAAGGATGGGATAGTCCACACGTGTATTTAACGATTGGGATCGGCGTTGTTTCATTAACGACGTTTATCATTCGTCAATCGAAATTAGATCGACCTATGCTGAATTTCTCGATTTTTAAGTACCCGATGTTTGCTCTTTCTTCTTCTATTTCAATGGTGCTAAACATGGCGATGTTTTCTGCCATGCTGCTTCTTCCGATATATGTCCAAACGATCCGTGGTATTTCGCCACTTGATGCGGGCTTGATGATGCTTCCAGGTGCCCTTGTGATGGCATTTATGTCACCGATTACTGGCCGCTTATTTGATAAATTTGGTGGCCGTATTCTAGCGATGACAGGTCTCGGTATTACAGTTGTCACAACCTATCTATTCAGTACCCTGTCATTGGACACGACGTACAATTATATTATGATTCTACATGCTGTTCGCATGTTCGGAATTTCGATGGTGATGATGCCTGTATCAACGAACGGATTGAACCAATTGCCGGCGCGCTTCTATCCACACGGTACGGCTATGAATAATACTCTGAACCAAGTAGCTGGTGCAATCGGAACGGCTTTGCTGGTGACAATCATGTCTAATCGTACTGAATCTACAGCTGCAGACTTAATGGCGGATGCTGGCAGCGCAAACGTGACAGATCCTGCGGCGCTTGCGACTATGCAACAACAGATCGCAATGAAGGCGATGCTCGAAGGGATTAACTTTGCTTTCTTTATTGCCACATTTCTTGCGGGTGCTGCGTTCGTACTTGCCTTCTTTATCAAACGCTCACGCCAGTCAGAGGATCCGATTAAGGATAATCCAGCCGTGGAAGCAAATCCAACGAAACTTGTTGCGAATTAAAACTGATTTAAAAAGGAAGAGCACATGCTGCTCTTCCTTTTTTGCGTTAGTTAATATCCTGTGTCCCGTATCCGGTTAAGGTGAAATTCACATTAACTTTTACAGGTAATTCAGCAAACGTTTTCTCCCAATTGTTTTCATGCTCTTTCCAATAGGTGGGTTGCTTAATTCGGACCCAGTTTCCGAATTCAATGTAATCCAGTTGTTGCTCTTGCGCCACTGATATGACGTGTTCGATGTTTTCTTTCACGATTTGTTCACCTTTTCTTTTAAGAGGAGCCTCCCATCCTTCTTTAAATACGTCACGCTTAATATTCCAGTCCTCCCCTAGTCGGAGAGACGAATCTACATTTACTTGAATGCATAATTGTCCATTCGATCGAACAGGTTCAATGGTTGTTTTGGATTTCATAATTTCTAATACCGCTTGATCTTCCTGCGAATCTTTTGTTTTGATTGAGACCAATCCACCGTTAACCTGGTTTTTAATCCATTTCAAACCGCCAACTTCTTCAGGGGTGAGCCAACCTACGACGTGATAGTCTTTGTTTGAAATAATACCAGCGCCAAGAAGGCGAAGGCGTCCCTTGTTGATTCCTACCTCTGGAATAACAAAGCTAGCCCCCTGTGTAATATTTTTGGAAACTTCTCCTAATTTAAGATTTCTTTGAACATAGAGACTATGGTCTTCATTTTGAGAGAGCTCTTTCAGCTGTACAGCTGGAAATATTTCTTTAGTAGGTTCAACATCAAGAATCGTAGCGGCCGGTTCTTTTGAAATAAAAACAGAAACGGTTCTTCTGAATTCATGGTCACGTAGAAAGAAGCTGATCAACTGCTTTAAGGGTTCTTCATGTAGAATCTTTTCAGATAATACAATTGATTTTAAGTGTGTATAGTTCGGTGGACGATCCGTTTCAAGTGCATTTTCGCGGATAATTTGAAAGAAGTTGTTTCCGCTCAATGTTAGGTTCTGGTATGGAACGCCTCCTGTAATGCCGGTCTGTGTACCCTGAATATTGTTCGGAACAACGTACTGGTTTGTCATTGAGAAAACCTCTTCATCTGAACTATTATAATCCAGACCGATCCCCATGATCATTCCAAGATCTTCAATTTCATTGCTATCCCAACAGCCTGACAGAAAAAGAAGCTGTAGTGAAAGAAAGAGAAGTGACCACTTTCTCATCGGGTTGCCCCCTTTGCAACCGAGACTAAAAGCAAAAGTAGAGGGATTCCGATTAAAGCAGCGTACGAAAGATAGTTGACATACGTTCCATATGAGAATAGTTCCGTTATGCCAGAGGGAAGTAGTGAAAGCATAAGAATGAGAAAACCGATCAGCATATTTATCATCAATGTTTTCTTACAATTGACCGTCTTGCAAACGCCAAGTAACGCTGAGTAGTAATAAGCCGTGAGAGTGGTGAAAATGGTGATGATCCATCCGAATAAGAACAATAGCTCAAACCTTTCAAAGAAAAATCCCTGGAATTCAATGGCTTTCGCCATTTCAATCGTTGGAAATGTGATGACTTTTAATTCTTCAATACTGAGGACGCCAATATTCAGGATGAAAAAGAGAACATAAATAAGGCATACACTACCGATGCTAACTCCCAGGATTGTTAGTACGGGCTTCCACTTTGTGAACGTACGTTCTCCAGACAGAACCATAATCAATTCGTACCCGACGAAAGAGAAAAAGGTCGTGTGAGCCCCTTTTAATAAATCGATTCCATCTATATAAAACAGTGGACGTAAATGGGTCGGGTCAATGTTCTTGATGCTTAATAAAGTTAAAAGCAAGAACATGATCAGAATGATAGGGAAGTACAATTGGAAAAAAAGCATGATATTTGAAAGGCCACTCGAAATGAGATACATACACGCGAGGATAAGAGCGAGTAAAACGACCAACATCGGTGTTTTATCGAGAAGGTAGTAGTTCACGATCTCAGCCATCGTCCGAATGATATAAGCTGATATGCATATGGTATACGCTACGAAAATGAGGTTTAGTCCTTTTCCAATCCATTTTCCGGTTAACTGTGGTCCGATATCGAATACTGTTTTCATCGGGTATTTTTTGATAAGCATAAAAATAAACACAGCATTGACAAAAGCAATGATTGCTCCCAAAATCACGCTAATCCACATATTTGGTTGTCCTACAATTGAGGCGGCTTGTCTTGGTAATGTTACAATCCCAACACCAATAATCGTTGAAATAATAAAAATGATTACGGGAAGGGAGGATTGGTTTTGATTCATTTAATTTCCCATCCTTTTTCCCACCCGGTAATAAAGTCGAATGAAGGAGTCTTTCCACCGTTTTAAATGAATTGGCGCAAAGGGCTCCATATAAGGTACTGAAAAGCTTCGAAGTTTTACAAGGTGGGTGGTTACAATAAATACCGCAATTAATATGCCGTAAACGCCGAGAGTCGCTGCAGCAAATAGGATGAAGAAGCGAATGGTCCTGAGCGCGAGACTGAGTTGGTAATTAGGAATAGCGAAAGAACAGATAGCGGTAAAGGATATGACCATTACCATCATAGGGCTGACGATTCCAGAGCTTACTGCGGTTTCTCCGATCACGATGGCTCCTACAATGCTCACGGTAGATCCAATTGGTTTAGGGAGACGCACACCGGCTTCTCGCAAAATTTCGATAGTCAACTCCATAATGAAAGCTTCGATCACCGATGGAAAAGGAACTCCTTCACGTGTTTTGGATAACGATACGGCAAGGCTCGTTGGAATCAGCCCATGATGAAACGAAATGAGTGCGATATACGTTGCTGGTAACAGAACAGAAATAAGTGCTGTTAAATAACTCAGTAGTCGAATTAATGAAGCAGGAATCCACTTAAAATAATAGTCGTCAGGCGTTTGAAGAAGCATGTTCAGGGTTGTCGGTGCAATCAACACTGTTGGAGAACCATCTGTCATAATCGCAACACGTCCTTCAAGCAAGGCATTGGCTACTTTCGTTGGATGTTGTGTTGACGTGAGTTCAGGAAAGACCGATAGAGGATTCCGCTCCAGCAATTGTTCCAATACACCGGCATCAGTTATATAATCCACATCGATTTTAGAAATCCGATTTCGAACATCTTCCACTAATCCTTCATCTGCTTTTCCTCTCAAATAGGAAATGGATACGTATTTGACAACGTCTTTCCCAACAAGATGCTGCTCAAATAGTAGATCACTTGCTTTCAGATGCATGCGAAGCAATGCTTTGTTGTCTTTAAGGGGTTCGATAAACCCGTCTCTTGGTCCGCTAATCGTCGGTTCATTTACAGGCTCTTCAGGTGTTCGTTTGACTGAGTAAGCGGTATGTACGGAGTAAACGTGATCGATGTTCTCTCCTTGAGCAACTAGTACAGTGCACCCGTCCATCAGGTGCCTGGCTATTGTACTTTCATCTTCTACGTTGGTAACCGCTGCCATTGGAATAAGATCTGGAATATCGTTTGGACGAATGATTGTGTGATCGCTTGAGATAGAAAGAAGGGGACTGATAATAGCTTTTTGAATGATCGTCCGATCCGTAATAGCTTCAAGGTAAACAAGTGATAATACGACACCACCAAGTTTGATCTTCTTGAATTTAAGGTCTTCACTATTATGAAACTCGTCTCTTATTCGATCCACAAGAATCGAGGGAGGTTGTTTGATTTGTCTTTTTCTCATAGTTCACCACTCCGAATGTCATCTGAGCATAGTATCTGCTAGAGAAATGAAACTATCCGTTTTTAGACGAGCGAAAACTCTGTTAGGATATATCACGAATTTATTATTTTGAATTTTTAAACATGGTACGATTTTGAATAATAAGTGGAGTTTAGAAAGAAGGGATAATGTGAGAAAGCGTTTGGTAGTGGTAGGGAACGGGCTTGCTGCAATACGATTTCTTGAACGCTTATTAGCGATTCAGCCAACTAGTTTTGAGATCACCGTCATAGGGAAGGAGCCTGCTTATAACCGCCATTTATTATCTCGAATTCTTCAGGGAGATGTCGCTTTTGAAAAAGCCAACGTCTATCTTGATAGCTGGTATAAAGAACGTGGCGTTCGATTGATCGCAAACGAAATAGTCAGCACAGTTGATCCACAGGTTAGACATTTGAAAACAGATCGTGGAAGAAGGATTGCTTATGACAAGCTTGTAATCGCCACAGGTTCCACCCCACATATCCTCCCAGTAAAAGGAGCAGGAAAGCCTGGCGTTATGACATTTCGCACGTTAGAAGATTGTGTCACGCTAATGGAAGCACCGAAACAGTATAAGAAAGCGGCTGTTATCGGAGCTGGTCTTCTTGGATTAGAAACAGCGATGGGACTTGTTCAGAAAGGGATCGATACGACTGTCGTTCATCATCAACCGAATGTGCTGAATCGTCAGCTTGATCGTCTTGCTTCAGAAATGCTTCAAGAAGATTTGGAGGAAAGAGGTATTCGCTTCGCCCTGAGTAAACGGACAAAAGAGGTCGTTGGCGCTCGTCATGCAGAAGGTCTTCGTTTTTCAGACGGAAGCATACTTGAAGCTGATCTTGTGCTCATGTCCGTCGGGGTAAAGCCGAATGTTGAACTCGCCAAAAAGGCTGGAATTGACTTTCATCGAGGCATACTTGTCGATGATTACCTACAAACAAGTGATCCTAACGTATACGCTATTGGAGAATGTGCCGAGCATCGTGATGTGACGTATGGTGTGGTTGAGGCGATTCATGAACAGGCAGAGTGCCTTGCTAGAAACCTTGCTGGGATACCTGTACGTTATCCTGGATCGGTTATGTCGACAACGCTAAATATCGCAAATGTACAAGCATTCTCTACCGGTCAAGTTCTTGAAACTGAGGAAACAAGGACGTATCAATGGATTGACCCGATCCGACTCATTTACAAAAAAATCGTTACGTTACATGGGCACATTATCGGGGCTATTCTATACGGGGATACCTCAGAATCAGCCAAATTGTCACATCTAGTGGATCGCTCGTCTCCAGTTTCCGAAATTCCTGCTCATCAGCTTTTCCCAGGCGAAAAAGCAAGAAGAAGTAACCTCGCGCTTGTTCCAAAAAAGAATCACACCACTAAAACAGCCCAAAGCTGAAACGTGTAGGCGCTGACAAAAAACGATGATTACCTCGGGAGGAACGTTCACATGCCAGTTCAGGCTGTCAAAATCAATGTTGGTAGAACACGTGATTTCACGGAAGGTGCCGGGCGAGCAATCGATCTATTAAAACTGTCCATTGCTGTTTTCCATCATTCTGATGGATCTTTTCGAGCGATTCATAATCGCTGTCCGAAAGGCGGTGAACTAGTGAAGAGCGCGATCATAGGTGAACATATTTTTTGTCCTCACCATGATTGTAAAATCCATGCGATAAGCGGTGAACTGATAGCACCTGACCAAGGATGGGTTGAAACTTTCCCAGTTGAAGTGGAGGACGGATTTGTCTACCTTACTTTGGCGTAATCTCTTTGATAAAAGGAAAACCGATTGCAGGATCGTCAATCATCCTGTACGATCGATAGCATAACGAAAATGACCGCTTCATGCGAGTTCAGAAGTGGTATGGAGGGAGAGCTATCGTGCAGGCGTTAACGAATAAAACCATTGCAGTAACAGGAGGACGAAAAGGCGAAGAAATAACGGCTTTGATTGAGAAACAGGGAGGAAGAGCGGTGATTCGACCAGCTCAGGGAACGGTTTTTACGAATCAGGAGCAGGTGGTTGAAACATTACAATCGATGATTGCTCATCCCCCAGATGTTTTCATATTCACGACGGGAATGGGCGAACGACGAATGGCTGATCTTGCAACAGAGGCCGGACTTTTCGAGCAATATGAAAACTTACTTCAAGCAGTACCGATTGCGGTAAGGGGAACAAAAACATTCCAGCATTTTAAACAGAAAGGGATAACGCCAGCAACAGTAGCGGATAGTGGCACGATGAAACAGTTGGAGAAGACGTTAACGATCGAGAACAAACGCGTCCTTCTTCAAATGCATGGTGAAAACGTGCCTGAATTCATTGAAACACTAGAACAAGCGAACAATACTGTCGTGACGATCTATCCTTATGAGCATACGCCACCAGAAGAAGCGGTGCTCGATCAGCTGATTGAGGAGATAGAAGAGAAGCAACTTGATGCGGTGGCATTTACAAGCGCCATCCAGGTTCGGTATTTTTTTGAATATGTGGAAAGGATGAAGAAGAAAGGTGACATTCTCACTTTGTTTTCTAAGGAGGTTCTTCCTGTTGCTGTCGGAGAAGTAACGGCGGAGCATCTCGAGAAGAACGGAGTCGAACGAATTCTAATGCCTGCCACGCCACGTATGGGCGCGATGGTGATGGAAATGGCAAAGTATTATCGAGAATCACAGTCGTAAAACGAAACGCCGCTATCCTTTATAGGGTTGGCGGCGTTTCATAGTTAGTTGCTTTAGTTTGTTTGATCTGCAAGCTTCACAAGAACGTGAGACATATGCTGACGCTCTTCCTCGTTTGCAACTTTCCAAAGTTCGTTCAGTACTTTTTCTTCGCGATTACGAGGTTCTTCGTGTTTCGCAAGGTAATCGCCAACGCGCTTAGCACCTTTAGAGAGACTTTCCTCTCCAAGACCTAGTTTCTCACCTTTATGAACTTGATCACCTAGATAATTTTTAAACGTTTCGAAATTTTGTAAGATATCCTCTTTTTTATCTTCACTCATTTGTGCCGCTGCTTGTTTTGGATCTTTCTCTGCCATATCTCTCAACTCCTTTTTGCTTTGTATATAGGGTATATTTCCGGAAATCAATAATAGTAAACTCATAGGATGCTTATCTGTCACATGTGAATGAAAATATCACAATACTGACATTTGCTTATGATTTAACTTAAGTTGAAGGAAGAAATATTCATCAAAATGGGTTACGAAAAACATTTTACTTAAGGTCTATAAGAGTTTCGTATTTTTTCATTCAGGTTTGATTGATGTGAAGCGTTATCATTACTAAAATTAAGTTCTTAATGGTAGGATAGAATTATCAAGTGAAAGAGGTGTTTTCTTTGAAGAAGATCAAGCTAGGCACTAGCGATTTAGAAGTAGGCGAAATTTCTTTAGGTTGTATGAGAATGAGTGAACTAAGCACAAAAGATGCAGCATATGTGATCGAAAATGCGATGGAGTGCGGTGTTGATTTATTCGATCATGCAGATATTTATGGTGGTGGGAAGTCTGAAGAAGTATTCGCAGCTGCGATTGCGGGGAACGATGATGTTCGGGAGAAAATCAAGCTGCAAACAAAGTGTGGAATTCGTGAGGGCTTCTTTGATTTTTCAAAAGATCACATTCTTGAATCAGTCGAAGGAAGTCTAACCCGTTTAAAGACAGATTATGTAGACACGCTCTTACTTCATCGTCCTGATGCATTAGTTGAGCCAGAGGAAGTAGCGGAAGCATTTACACGTTTGAAAGAAAGCGGTAAAGTACGTCACTTTGGCGTCAGCAATCAGAATCCGATGCAAATCGAGCTGTTGAAAAAGTATTTGAAGGATGACTTGATCATCAATCAGCTTCAGTTAAGCATCGTACATACGCCGATGTTGGATGCAGGTTTCAATGTGAACATGCAAAATGATCCGGCGATTGTTCGCGATAGCAATATCCTTGAATATTGCCGTTTGAATGATATGTCCATCCAAGCATGGTCACCGTTCCAACACGGTATGATCGAAGGACCATTTGTCGGAAATGACGCGTTCCCTGAAGTAAATGCGAAACTACAGGAGCTTGCAGAGAAATATAGCGTAACCGATTCGACGATCGCGATCGCATGGATCCTTCGTCATCCTGCCAATATTCAACCGGTCGTAGGTACGATGAATCCAAATCGTCTAAAGGATATTTCCAAAGCTTCTGATATGGAACTAACAAGACAGGAATGGTATGAACTGTATCGTGCGGCAGGAAACGATCTGCCTTAACGGATAGGAATTGAAAAACATAGCTAGACGAAGAGCGCAGTTCTGTACAAACAGAATTGCGCTTTTTTATTAAATTGATCTGCATTTGCTTGATGCTCCAATTCTTACGGGAGATCATTTCATTCATTTGAAAAGGGGCAGACTCCATCAGTAGAGTGGTTAGCTAAGATCATTAAATATGAGAAGTAAAAGCCTAGATTCCCATAGTCACAGGGGGTCTGGGCTTTTATTTTTGCACTATTAGACAAGTATCTCCCACGGACAACTATCAGGAAGAGTCAAAGATACATTTTAACCGTAATAGGATAAAAACCATTACCATCTAACGTGATTTGAATATAACTATAGAGAATGGGACATGCAAGAGTCTTATTACTAGATTAAGAAAGGCGGTTAGAAATGTCGTTTGGCATAGGAATCCCAATTTTTGTTTTCATTATGACGATGATGGTCATCTTTTGGAGACCAGCTGGTATAAATGAAGCGTGGCCAGCATCAGTTGGTGCAGTCGTTATCCTGGTCACTGGAGCAGTATCACATGGAGATGTCTTAGATATTATTAGTAAAATTGGCGGTGCTTCGATTACCATCATGGCAACAATCGTAATGGCTGTTATTTTGGAAAGCTTCGGTTTTTTTCACTGGGCAGCTGCACGCCTCGCGATTTTATCTAAGGGCTCTGGCTATCGTCTATACTGGTACATCCAGTTGTTGTGTTTCTTAATGACTCTTCTATTTAATAACGATGGAAGCATCTTGATTACGACCCCTATCCTAATTCTACTTTTGAAAAATCTTCGTCTCAAACCACATCAAATGATTCCTTACCTGTTAAGTGGAGCACTCATTGCAACGGCTTCAAGTGCCCCTATTGGTGTAAGTAACATCGTGAATTTGATCGCATTGGAAATTGTCCATATGACGCTGTATATGCATACAGCGATGATGTTTGTACCTGCTACCCTGGGATTGTTGTTTATGTCATTGCTCATGTTCCTCGTAGTGAAGAGGAAATTACCAAAACGATTGCCTAGTACCGCATATGATATCGAAGAAATTTTCTTCACCAAACAGTTTCATCCATTAAAAGGATCGCTTTCTGTTGAAACGAAAAGTAAGCGTACGAAGTTTATGATGAAGCTATTATTGTTTGTATTCATTATGCGATGTCTCCTATTTGTAGCCTCATTCTTCGCGATACCGATCGCTTATGTAGCAGTGCTTGGATCAGTCGTCTTACTTTTATGGAGATGGTATTACTTAGGCACAAATCCGTTAGATTTAATCAAGAAAACACCATGGCACATTCTTATTTTCGCTTTCTCGATGTACGTCATCATATACGGCCTTCATAATGCGGGATTAACAGCGATGCTTGTGGACATATTGAGCCCGATTGTAAACCAGGGATTGTTACCAGCAAGCTTGATTATGGGAGGGCTAATTTCGGTACTATCCAACCTCTTTAACAATCATCCAGCATTGATGATCGGGACGATTACCTTAACTGAAATGGGACTAGATCCCATTACAATAAAGACCATTTATCTTGCTAATATTATCGGTAGCGACATGGGGTCTTTGTTATTACCAATCGGAACGCTTGCCTCACTCATTTGGATGTATATCTTGAAACAAAACAAAATCAAAGTGAAATGGAAAGATTATTTTAGCGTCTCCTTGATTGTTATCCCATTAACTACAATTGTAACGTTATTTCTATTATTCTATTGGGTGCAATTTATTTTTGCCTAATCTAATTCATTACCTATAGGAGGAGTTCTGTTTGTTTACTAGTTTACCGAGTCTATTAGGAAATCTTGTTGATGTCAAAATCTCTGGGGGGACTTCCTTTGTAGGAATACTGACAGATATGGGGCAAGACATCGTTGTTATCTATAATGGACAAAATTATTTATATCTCCCGTTGTTACATGTTCATAAAATCAGCCTTCATACTTCTACCGACGAACGGATTGAAAATCCTCATGGTCCCTCGTTAAGGGAAGAGATGGAATCCATTTCATACCGAAAAATATTAACGAATGCTAAGGGAACGTTTACTGAGATCTATGTTACTGGTAATCTCTCTTTTCATGGGTATATTACAAATGTCTTAAGTAATTACATCTCATTCTATTCACCAGTATATAAAGTGATTTACATTCCTTTAAGCCATCTGAAATGGCTAACCCCTTACAGTCAGAGTACGACTCCGTACACTCTCTCAAATGAAAAATTACCTGTTAATCCCTCGAGTGTTCCGTTACTACGCTCATTTGAAGAACAGCTAAAAAAAGAAGAGGGGAAGCTTGTTGTCTTTGATGCCGGACTAGATCCATCTAAAATAGGATTGTTAAAGAAAGTGGAAGACAATTTTGCCGAAGTAGCAAATGCAAGTGGAGAAACAGTGTATTTAAGACTCAATCATATCAAATCCGTACAGTTGCCATGATAGGAAAAAAATACGAGGGGGGGTCAGGCTCGCACCTGACCCCCTCCTTCTTTCGAACTAGATAATTTTTCCATAAATGAGTATTTCGTTTCAAGGGAAGACACCTACATAAGAAGAACTCCTTATATGAACGAAATAAGGAGGGATTCATGTGAAAGGTAAACGAATGATGAAGCGGTTAGTGCAGGGGGTGGCAGCGAGTAGTTTGCTGATTGGACTCGCTCTGCCTGCTTCAGCTGCTGAACCAGATGCGAAGCAGGTAATAATGGATGGAAAGGGTGCCTACGTTCCATCTGAGGCGCCGAGCGCGAAAGTACCAAAGCAGCCATTTACGCTCAAGAAACCATCGAAGCAAGAAGGGATACTTGGGCCGTCCAAGCCTTCATATGTTATGGATGTCGACTACAATGCTACAACTCACAAAGTAAAAGGAACGCTTGAGGTCACATTTAAGAACAACATTAAAAACAATTTAAGTGAGTTGTATTTCAACCTCTGGGGAAATGCGGAAACCTTCGAAGAGAACGGCGGAAATATGGACGTATCTAAAATTAAGGTGAACGGCAAGAAAGCGAAGTATGAGGTGAATGAAACAGCCCTACATATTCAGGACCTCTCGCTACAGAAGAATAAAAAAGCAACCGTTACGATGAAATTTAACGTTAGTTTGCCTGAACAACAGGATCGCTTCGGCTGGTATGGCGATACTGTGTCGATGGGAAATTGGTTTCCTATCTTGAGCGTCTATGACGATGAAGGTTGGAATGTTGATCCGTATTATCCTTATGGTGAAGCTTTTTATTCTCTTTCAGGAAAGTACGATGTGACGGTCACAACGGATAAGGAGCAGGTCATCGCTGCGACTGGTGAAGAAGTAGGGAAGCCAGTAATCAAAGGAGATCAGGCGACACATCGCTACAAGGCGAAGGATGTTCGTGATTTCGCGATGGAAATGAATCCAAATTACCGGGTCATTTCTTCTGAAGTGAACGGGGTAAACGTGAATGTGTATTATTCCAGTGAGCATGCAAAATATGCGGCTTCTCTTCTTGAGTCAGGGGTCGATAGCCTGGAGTTATTCAGTGAGAAATTCGGCAAGTATCCATGGCCAGAGCTTGACGTTGTTACGATGGAAGGTTGGTTTGGTGGAATGGAATATCCACAGCTTGTCATGATCAGTCTTGCAGGTGATCGTCCGCTTGATTGGGCGAAGTCAGTGAACGCTCATGAAATTGGTCATCAGTGGTTCTATGGCATTATCGGAAACAACGAATACGATGAGCCGTGGCTTGATGAATCTTTCGCAAGCTTTGCAGCGGCATTATATGATGGAGAACTAGATGAACTAGACGTTGCGCCGCATCCCGATGAAGGCTATCATATATCGAGTCAGGTTGCTGATTTCACTGCCCGAGCAGATGAGGGTGGAATCAACGCCTATTATTATATGATTTATAACTATGGTTCAAGCACGATCAACGATCTTCGTCAGGAGGTTGGTGACGAAGCATTCTACGATGCGATGCAGCGTTATTTCAAGCAACAGAAGTTTGGTATCTCCACAACGAGAGACTTTATTTCATCGATGGAGAAATCGACGGATCAGGATCTCATGCCTTTCTTTAGAGATCATCGCGTTTATTTGTCTGATCAAGAATAGTAGGAATCATATGCAAAAGCCCTCTTATTCTTAAGTGAGAGGGCTTAAACTATTACAGAATATATTTTTTTATGTAATTATACTAGAGTTTCAGAACAGCTGAGTTTGTGCTGATGATTACCTAGGGGAATTCATGGTGTTAGTCTTTAGAGTGATATGATAAGAATAGTGAAACATACAAAGGTTAAAACTGAAGGAGGACAAGATATGCAGCAGATCAAACAGATCGGTGAGCGTTTCTACTACCAAACCCCAGTATCCGAAACCGATCGTCCAATTCTAGGTATGGTTGTTGGCGATCATAAATCGCTCATGATCGATGCGGGTAACTCAGAAGCGCATGCTCGTTATTTTCTAAAAGAACTATCGGAAAGAGGCATTCAAAAACCAGATATGATTGCATTAACCCACTGGCACTGGGATCATATTTTTGGGGTGTCTGCATTAGAGGCAGGTTATTTCAATATCATCAATGGAGACGAAGGAACAGATGGAGAAACTCGTCCCGTTGTCGTGGTCAGATGAAGCGTTAGATGAACGAGTTCAAGCAGGCACAGAAATCGAATTCTGTGCGACGGCAATTAAGAAAGAGTTTGTGGATCATCGTGATATTACGATTGCCCTGCCAGCATTAACTTTTGAGAAGAAAGTGGAGATCGATCTTGGTGGTGTAACGTGTGTATTGCAACAAGTTGGTGGTGATCATGCTGCTGATTCTGTCGTTGTTTACATAAAAGAAGAGAATATCTTATTTCTTGGTGATTGCTTTTATCCAGATATTTTTTCATTGAAAACGAATTATACAGTGAAAACAACGCTGGAACTATTGGATGAGCTGGAAACATTTAACGCAGACTGGTATGTACTATCGCATGGAAGTGCAATTGCAAAAGAGGAATTCATGAAAGAAGTCACACTATTAAGGTCAATAGCTACGTTAACGACTGAAAACAATGGCGTATATTCAGCTATAAAAAAATGCTATCGCGATCGAGTAGGTCGAGAGTTGAATGAGGATGAACTTGAGGTAATAACCGAATTCGTGAATGGATACGGTGGAAATGCGTCTTAATGGTATTCAACTCTGTATATTGATCAAATGATACTAATTTTCTAATAATATATTGACATTTCCTGCTTCAGAAGATAACATTTGAAACAATCATTGTATTTCGAAAACTTCATAGCATCATTTCTTATCAAGAGAGGTGGAGGGACTGGCCCTTTGAAGCCTCGGCAACCGATGTAATGGTTCTGCATTACGTACTGTGCCAAATCCAGCAGGTTTGTCGTACCTGAAAGATAAGAAGAATGGCTGAACTCGATCTCACAAACCTTTCTTCTTACTTTAAAGAGGAGAGGTTTTTTTAATGTGCTGATAAAGAAGGAAAGGAGTACGTATAAGGAAACGTGCGTTTTTAAATCCGAGTAAACAACTTGTACTACATTGAATTTAAGTGAGAAATTATTAATGTGAGGTGGATTATATTGCAGTTTCAGGTAATGAATAGCCCCTTTAACAAGGAACAAACTGAACTTTTGAATCGTCTTTTGCCAACCCTTAATGAAACCCAAAAAATCTGGCTCAGTGGGTACCTATCTGTACCGGGGTCAACTGAAGCAGCCGCAGCTACTGAGACGGTTGTTCAAGATGTGCCAGCAGATGACGTAGAAGCATTCGCGGGAACCGAAGCAAAGACACGTGAGATTACCATACTCTATGGCTCTCATACTGGCAATTGTCAGTCCCTTGCAGAATCATTTTTTCAGAGGTTAGAGAGCGAAAAGTATCGTGTAACGCTATCCTCACTGGATGATTTTAAACCAAAGGGACTGAAGAAAGTACAGGATTTACTCCTCATCACGAGCACGCATGGCGATGGAGATCCTCCAGATAATGCGATTAGCTTCTATGACTTTCTTCAAAGTAAAAGAGCACCTGAGTTAGAGGATCTGAGATTTTCAGTTCTCTCACTAGGTGATAGTTCTTATGAGTTCTTCTGTCAAACCGGTAAGGACTTCGACAAGCGTCTTGAAGAATTAGGAGGTACGAGGATTTATCCCAGAGTGGATTGTGACCTTGATTTCGAAGAGCCTGCTGAAGAATGGTTTGATGGTGTAATGAGTTTATTGAATGATCAACAGCCGGCCGGCACTTCTCCAACGGTAAAAGAATTACAAAAGTCGGAGAAAAGCTACTCTCGAACAAATCCGTTTAAAGCTGAAATTCTAGAAAATATAAATTTGAATGGGCGTGGTTCAAATAAGGAAACACGTCATCTTGAATTAGATCTTGAAGGGTCAAATCTAACTTACGAACCAGGTGACAGCCTTGGTATTTATCCAGAGAATGATCGTGTACTTGTCGAACAGCTTATTGAAGAAATGGGTTGGGATCCAAACGAACAGGTGACGATCAATAAACAGGGCGAGGTTGAGTCACTTCGAGAAGCATTGACAAAGACATATGAAATAACAAGCTTAACAAAACCATTGCTTCAAAAAATAGCAGCACTGACACCGAATGAAGAGCTAAATCGAGTATTGAACGCAGAGGGAGAAGAACTGAAGACGTATCTCTATGGTCGAGATCTTATCGATTTAGTGCGTGATTTTGGACCTTGGCCAGTTCCTGCAAAAGAATTCATCAGTGTGCTTCGAAAAATACCTGTGCGCCTCTATTCGATCGCAAGTAGTTCGAAGGCTAATCCAGATGAAGTTCATTTGACAATAGGTGCACTTCGTTACGATGCGCATGGACGAGATCGAACAGGTGTCTGTTCTGGGCAATGTGCCGAGCGCTCTCAGCCTGGTGACGTCCTACCGGTATATGTCCAGCGCAATCAAAATTTCCGTCTCCCCGAACATCCGGATACACCGGTGATAATGATTGGGGCAGGCACTGGCGTTGCGCCATATCGGGCCTTCTTGCAGGAACGAGCGGAATCGGATGCTCGTGGAGAATCGTGGCTATTCTTCGGAGAACAGCATTTCGTCACCGATTTTCTATATCAAGTTGAATGGCAGAAGTGGTTAAAAGATGGGGTTCTTACTCGTATGGATGTCGCTTTTTCTCGTGATACAGATGAGAAAATCTATGTGCAGCATCGGATGCTTGAGCGTAGTAAAGAACTTTATGATTGGCTCGAACAAGGCGCACATGTGTATGTGTGTGGTGATGAGAAGTACATGGCGAAGGATGTTCATGTGGCGCTCGTGAAAATTCTGGAACAAGAAGGTAAGTTAAATGAATCAGAAGCAGAAGCATATCTAGCCGATTTACGAAATGAAAAGCGCTATCAGCGTGATGTGTACTAAAGACCAGGGAAGGAGTTTGGTTATGTCGAAAAAGACGTTAGCTAAAGACGGAAAACCTAGTGAAATGGAGGGGATTAAAGAGGAAAGTCGTTATTTACGGGGATCGCTCGTTGAAAGTTTCGCAGATCCGATTACAGCATCGATCCCTGATGCAGATACGAAACTATTAAAGTTCCACGGTAGTTATATGCAGGACGACAGAGATATCCGTCAAGAGAGGAAGCAACAGAAACTCGAACCCGCTTATCAATTCATGGTTCGCGTCCGTCTTCCAGGCGGAGTGGCGACTCCAGAGCAGTGGCTTGTGATGGACGATCTAGCAAACAAGTATGGGAATGGTACGCTAAAGTTAACCACACGTCAAACGTTCCAGATGCACGGTATTTTGAAATGGAATATGAAGAAAAGCATTCAGGCGATGGACGACGTCTTGATGGATTCTATTGCTGCATGTGGGGATGTGAATCGGAATGTGATGTGTAATGCCAACCCGTACCAATCTGATATTCACGCTGAAGTTCATGGATGGGCACGTAAGCTAAGTGATGATCTGTTGCCGAAAACGAGAGCGTATCATGAAATTTGGCTTGATGAAGAAAAAGTTCTCGATCGAAAGGAAGAAGAGATTGAACCGATGTACGGTCCGCATTACTTACCGAGAAAGTTTAAAATCGGTGTGGCTGTGCCTCCATCTAATGATGTGGATATTTTTTCGCAGGATCTTGGCTTCATCGCTATTCTTGATGAGGGTAAGTTGAAAGGGTTTAACGTAGCGGTTGGTGGCGGAATGGGAATGACGCACGGTGATACGAGCACATACCCACAGCTATCTCGTATCATTGGATTCTGTACTCCCGACCAGATCGTTGACGTAGCGGAGAAGGTCATTACGATTCAGCGCGATTATGGAAATCGCTCAGAGCGGAAGAATGCGCGATTTAAATACACGATCGACCGAAAAGGACTGGACTGGGTTCGTAACGAATTGAATAACAGACTGGGCTTTGAACTGGAAGAAGCTCGTTCCTACCATTTTGATCATAATGGGGATCGCTATGGATGGGTGAAGGGTGATGGGAAGTGGCATTTAACACTCTTTATCCAAAATGGAAGAATTATCGATTTAGAAGATTACAAGATTATGACTGGACTGAGAGAGATCGCAAAGGTTCATACGGGTGATTTCAGATTAACGCCGAACCAAAATTTAATCATTGCAAACGTATCAGAAGAGAAAAAATCTGAAATCGATGAGCTAGTGGCAACCTACGGTCTGACAGATGGAAAACAGAATTCTGCCCTGCGCCGAAACTCCATGGCGTGTGTTGCCTTTCCAACATGCGGACTCGCGATGGCTGAAGCGGAACGTTACCTGCCTTCCCTCATCGACAAAATCGAAGAGATCGTTGATGAGGCCGGACTAAGAGAAGAAGAAATTGTCATTCGTATGTCAGGCTGCCCGAATAGCTGCTCCAGACCAACGCTAGGAGAGATTGCCTTCATTGGAAAAGCGCCCGGGAAATACAACATGTACCTTGGTGCAGGTTTCGTTGGTGATCGACTAAGTAAGCTTTATAAAGAGAACATTGGAGAAGAAGAGATTCTCGCATCTCTGAAACCAATTCTATTTAACTATGCGAAAGAAAAGGAAGAGAACGAACATTTTGGTGATTATGTGATTCGAGCTGGATATGTGAAAGAAGTCCATTCAGGACTTGATTTTCATCGTTAATTGTTCAAAAAGGGAAACCCGAAGTTCGCTATAGCGTGAGCTTTGGGTTTCATCCTGTTTGCTATCTATTCATTCAATGGAGGTGCTTCGATGACATTTAGTATGATTTCTCATTTGTCCTGTCCGAAATGCAATGAAACCTATTCACCTGATACGATTCAACAGCTTTGTGTCTGTGGATCACCATTACTTGTAGACTATAAGCTTGAAGAAGTCGAAAAGCGTTTGACGAAAGAAATGGTGAAAGGACGTACTCAGTCACTCTGGCGTTATCACGAATTATTACCGGTAAACAATGAAGAAAATGTCGTTAGCTTTGAAGAAGGGATGACCCCTTTATTACCACTGCAAGCTTATGGAAAGGAAGTGGACATTCCGAACCTATACATAAAAGACGAAGGAATGGTACCAACAGGATCCTTTAAAGCAAGGGGAGCAGCTGTAGGGATTTCGAAAGCGAAAGAACTAGGTGTGCGGCACCTTGCCATGCCAACGAATGGAAATGCCGGGGCTGCCTGGGCGTTATACGCAGCGAAAGCAGGATTGGAATCGCATATTGTCATGCCGAAAGATGCCCCGGAAATTACAAGAAAAGAAGTGAGTATTTCAGGTGCCCACCTTTATCTCGTGAATGGGTTGATCAGTGACGCGGGTAAGATCGTTTCAGATCTTGTGAAAGAACAGGGTTTCTATGATGCTTCCACACTTAAAGAACCGTATCGAATTGAAGGAAAAAAGACGATGGGTTATGAAATCGCTGAACAGCTGAATTGGGAGCTGCCCGATGTCATCCTTTATCCGACAGGTGGGGGAGTTGGCTTAATCGGGATCTATAAAGCATTCCTTGAACTTCAGAAGCTTGGGTGGCTCCGTAAACAAAAGCTCCCTAGATTAGTTGCGGTACAATCAGAAGGTTGCGCTCCGATTGTGAAAGCGTTTGAAGAAGGCAGGACGGAATCAGAGTTTTGGCCAAACTCCGAGACACATGCGTTTGGCATCAATGTTCCAAAGGCCATCGGCGACTTTCTCGTGCTCGACGCGGTCTATCAAACAAGTGGTTGCGCTCTTGCAGTTTCAGAGGATGATAT
The DNA here is from genome assembly GCA_963739655.1 of uncultured Bacillaceae bacterium. Taxonomy (GTDB): domain Bacteria; phylum Bacillota; class Bacilli; order Bacillales; family Guptibacillaceae; genus Guptibacillus. The sequence continues at coordinate 19,468 of CAVUAW010000026.1, forward strand.
TAGGAAAGCACAGCGAGAAGTTGCGGCGCATGAGGGGCAGTTTATTTGCCCGGAAGGTGCGGCTACATTTGCGGCAGCGAAGCATTTAAGGAATGTAAACTGGATCAAGGAAGATGAACAGGTGATTTGTTTGAATACAGGGCTTGGGATTAAATATCCTGATGCTTTTGATGTGACTGCTCCATTTCTAGAGCCTGATGAACGCATAACGTTTTCAAGCAAGGGGTAGGCTGTATGATTGAAGCTATGCGAGACCTCTATGATGTTGTTGGAGATGAAGAAATCAAAGTAAAAGCCTTCAGTTGATTGAAGGGGGCGGGGCTTCGATTTACCAGAAGAAGTATCGCACTATTTGGAAATAAGCGTACGAAAGACCCTGTCATTATATGCAGGGTCTTTCGTAACGAATCGTATCTAATCAATCGGATCGACGGATTTCCCATAACGGAGAACATCAAATACGGCCATTCCGTCACTCGGGCGCCCGTTATCGTTTCTGAAAGGCATGAGGGAGAAGAAAATAAAGTAGATTGAGAAATAGGTAAACTGATAGAAGAACAAAGTAACTGGCATGATGTTAGATGTAATTAAATAATTAATAGCTAGAATGACGATGAGGTTAAAAAGACTCCCTCCCAAATAGATGGCGATATGAGCCCACGTTTTGTTATATTTCAATTCTTCATATTGACACCATCCCTCCATAAAATACTTTCGTTTGATTTCTAGTGGTCCTATATGAAACAGGGTTCTACCTGTGCCGATACAAAATTTAACTTTTCCTCCGAACAATCTCGCAATGAGTACGTGACCCGCTTCATGAACAAGCGTCACAATCGGTAAAATAATGAAAAAGTTCACAAAAAACATGGGAATATCATTTAAGGTAAACATAGTTGAACCTCCGTTATGTGTAGAGCTTTTTTTTAATCATTATTCGGCAGAAGACTCCCTCTTCAATCGCTTGAAGGGCGTAGCCCAGCGATAAGGAGATGAATGACGATTAGGCTTCGCCTTTGACGTTGACGACTCTTGAAAAGAAGGTTCCCGATTTGCGGAGTTCATAACTCGTTTTGAGTAAGAATCATGAAACGGTAATAAAAGAAATATACTAGATACATTGTTAGCATTTTCTTTGTAAAGATGGGTTTTGAACCACAGAATCGACTAGAATCAGATAAAGTAATCACACTTTACTCCAAATAAGAAGGAAATCATGAAGTATTGGAGTAGATTTAAAGTGAACGCACTGAACGAGGAGGTATTCAAAAGATGTATGAGCTTAAGACGAAGGAAACCGATAATAGTGTGATTGAATTTATTGAGGCTGTTGATCATCCAAAGAAGCGGGAAGATGGGTACCGCCTGTTAGATATTTTCACTGAAGTAACAGGCTATGAAGCGAAAATGTGGGGCCCAAGCATTATTGGATTTGGATCGTATCATTACAAGTATGCATCTGGACATGAAGGAGACGCACCTCTTGTAGGATTCTCACCTCGGAAAGCGAAGATCAGCTTGTACCTCGCGCAGGCTGAACCTGAAAGAGAGGCTGGCTTAAAGAGGCTTGGAAAACATACATCGGGGAAATCGTGCGTCTATGTGAATAAGTTAGAGGATATTGATATTGAAGTTTTAAAAGAGCTCATTCTACAGTCAGTTTCATATTTGCAAACAGTATATCCTACGAAATAAGAAATAAGCGGTTCCCACTTGGAAACCGCTTATTTCAATTATGGACAGAGCTTGAGTTTAGTCCTGAATCGGATTGAGTTTCAACTTATCTTCCTTGGATTCTAGCTCTACCGCTTTAATGGCCCCTTCTTTCGTATCAGAAACGAAAGATAGCTTATTTTCACCAGCAGAATATACATGAAGATATTCATTATCTAATTCATTAAACACCACTTCATCAGGTTCCCCAAACTGGCAAACGACATCTTGATAAGGGACAGCACTTCCTTCTGATAGGGCATCGTATCGGAGGTTAAACACTTCGTGATTAACTGTTAAATAAGTGTACTTATCATCATAGTAACCCGGGATCCCCTCGTAAAGGACATCGTCGTATTTCATTGCAGGCTTGGTTTTTTTAAGTGCATCTTCTGACATCCCTAGAAAAATAGACGCATCTTTCAAGTGCCCTTCATTCGCAAAATTGAGGAGTTTAGAATGAAAGGGTGCAGACTCACAAGATGCAGTGCTCTCTTGATTTTCTAATGTTATTGGCGCTTGGTCTGTCATTGTATACTTTCCGTTAAAGCCAACCGCTGCGCCGTGGTAGTTAAGGCAGGAATCTTCTATGAACGTAATGACATTGTCTTTGTTCATAAACGTTCCTTTACATGTAGGATCTTCTTCGTCCTCAAAGGTTGCTTCGTCTCCATTTATTGTCGCCGTGCCTTTAAGTTCACCAACTTGGCCGCTATTACTTACGTCGATCTCAAATTGAAATGAATCTGACGAGACGTCAGAGATGCTCAAATTACCACGGTCATATGTGGAATCAATATATAGGGCCTCTTGCCAGATGGAATCTACTATGTCAGTTTTATCTTCTGAAGAGTTTGGAGAAGTGCCTACAGGAATCAATGTGTAGATGCCCGTAAAAGAAACGTCAGTTCCATTAAGACTTTGGCAGGCTTCACTGGTGTCGATTGCCATATGATTACCATTCCATCCGAATGTCGCTCTACAATCAGCATTTTCAGAATGAGTGAACGTCGCCACGTCCCCATCTATCTCTGCTGTACCAGATAGCTCTCCAACATTTTGTCCATCATACGCTTGAAGCATGAATGTAAAAGAATCAGCTTGGGGCTCAGTAAGGTCGAGTCCTCCCATAATCACCCCATCTTTCTCCCATTTGTACGTTCCTGCTTGAAAGACTGATTCGGTCGCTTCGGATGTATCTGAGATCTTGTCCACTGTTTCTTTCTCTGCATCTACTGTTTTACTAGAATCAGAAGAGGTCAAAAAGTTACATGATGTTAAGATAAATAAGAGGGAAAATAAGAACACAAAACGATACGTTTTCATACGAGTCCTCCCCTAGTCATTAGTTTATGACATCATTATACACAAGCTCTTGTAAAAGAAAGGACTATTGGTGTCGATGCGGAAAAATTTGCTTTGTCTACTTTCAGAGAATGGTTCTGTAAACTGGTAGTCGATTTCCGGGGAAATGAATGGAAGAAGTCGAAACGCCTACTTCTTTTGGAAAATAGGGAATGATAAAGATCGAAATTGTTGAAAGGTAAGTTCAATTCATTAAGTAGTGGTCCAAATAAAATCCTCTCAAAGGTCCTTATATGTTATCCTTTTCTTATTCCAATTAAATCGTAAATGAAAGGTAGATGTGTCACAGTGGATTTTCTATCAGATAATGTTGTCGTCATACTGGGCGTATTTTTGCTGATATTTGCACTTTTATTAGCGAAATTCACGAAGAAAAAATAAATCATCTAACTATGAAGTAAAACAGACGAAGAGGTGTGGCAAAGCAATGGGGAAATGTTCTATCGATCACTCGTATGGTGATGTGTTTAATAAGCTTGAAAACCAGGGTGACTACTTGCCCGATTCATTGGAGCAGGATATTTATAAGTTCTTGCAGCGAAATTTGTCTCAGGAAACGCTCAATGAGTTGTTTCATCTATTGAAAAAATATGATCTTGCTTCAGCTGAGGAAAGAAATCAACGGAATGAAGGACTTCAGCATCTGATAATACAAAAATAACAAAGAAAAGGGGGAGCAACTTCATAAGGAAGTGCTCGCCCTTTTCTATCTTTAATCCTCTTCTTTAAAAATTGCTAATCACCTGTGTGGAAGAAGAAGCTTGATGGTCATAAACGATCTTTCCACCATAATGACCAGTTAGTGTCAGTGTGATCAAACCACCTAGACAAAGGACGAGTACGATCGGCTTAATCCATTTAAATGGCATGAATAATCTTAGGAGCTTCAATGCTGTAACGGCACCAAATATAAATAAAGTGATCAGGGCATAAGTTTCGTGAGTGTGAATAACAGATTCAATCTGTCTACCCCAGTGATCGAACGCATACCCTTCAGCACCGTCACCTGTGATGTACGATACAACTCCAAAAACAAATCCTGCAGGTAGAAGGAATAAAGCCACTTTTTCGAAATAGTCCTCTTTCCATAATGCTAGATATTGCGCGATAACCCCGATAAACAGTAACGCAATTGGGAAGTGAACGAGTATCGGGTGTAAAGGTGATGATAGCATGGTTCATGCTCCTTTCAAATTCTACGTAATACGATTATCATAAAAGACCTTTCTGAAATTAGTCTGAAAAACGTTTTATATTAGTCTGTTTTCTAGACATTTGAATACAAATGTCTTGGCAATAGTTGAAGTGGAAGGTATGATGTTCACTTTAAAAAATGGTAGGATAAACATGAAGAACTAATTTTTTCTATAGAAAGAAGTGTAACCTATGACAGCTAAATTATTCTATCAAGACCCATACATAACAACATTCATCGCTCAAAGGTTGAAGCAAGCCACTGATGAAGTAGGACGTCCTTATGTCGTTTTAGATCAAACTGCATTTTACCCGACAGGTGGTGGACAACCGCATGATACAGGAACTTTAAACGGTGTGAACGTCATCGACGTAGAAGAAGTGGACAGTGAAATTCGTCATTACGTGCAAGATCACATACCTGAAGGTGACCAATTGAAAGGAGAAATCGACTGGGTACGTCGGTATGATCACATGCAGCAGCACGCTGGGCAGCATATTTTGTCCGCAGCGTTTGAGGATCAATTTGGTTATAAGACGGTGAGTTTTCATCTTGGAAAAGAAATTTGCACGATAGATCTCAATATCTCATCACTTGAGGAAGAGGAAGGAAGAAAAGCAGAAGCTTTCGCAAATGACGTCATCCAAGAAAATCACCCGATCGAAACGAAGTGGGTAAAGGAAGAAGAGCTCGCTAACTATCCACTTCGAAAACAGATAGCTGTGTCCGATCAAATTCGCCTTGTTATGGTACCGGGCGTTGACTATAGTGGCTGCGGCGGAACACATCCTTCTTCATCAGGGCAGGTCAGTGCGATCAGCATTTTAAAATGGGAGAAGCAGAAGAAACAGGTTCGCGTTTCCTTTGTGTGCGGCAATCGCGTCCTAGATCAACTCCGAGATAAGCAAACCGTCGTTCAGGGACTTACGAATGTTCTTAATGTCCCACAATCAGACCTCGTTGAAGCGGCAAATCGTGTAGTCACACAATCGAAAGAGCACGAAAAAACAATCGATGAGTTAAAGGATCAGCTCCTTGATTTTAAAGCGAAGGATCTTCTTCATTCGGCTGATACGATCCATAGCCAAAAGGTCGTTCAAATGATTTCGATGGAGTATGGAATGAAAGAACTTCAGAAGCTTGCTAAAACGATCCTTGTAAAAGCTCCTTCTGTGGTGGTGTTCTTTATTAGCGAAATGGAAAATAAATTACAGATTGTTTGCGGAAGAGGGGAAGAATTGGATCTTGATATGAATGCGACTTTGAAAGAAGTTCTTCCGTTAATCAATGGAAAAGGCGGCGGGAAGAAAGACTTTGCTCAAGGTGGAGGTGAGGCGATCCGTTCTGCGGAAGAAGTTCTGATCGAGTTAGTGAAGGTGAGTTTAAACTAGTGGGATAGAAGCGCGATGATGAACTTCATCTCGCTTTTTTTGGTTTAGATAGAAAAAAACAGAAAAATAGTCTTGCTATACAAGATAGTAAAATTTATACTATATTTATACCATGTAATACAAGGTAGCTTTTTTATTTTTATATACCTTGTATTACAAGGGTTAAAGAATCATGAAAATAGGTGAGAGACATGCAAACGACTCAAATGTTAAAAGGCATCATAGATGGCTGTATCCTGGCTATTATTGAGGAAGGTGAAGTGTATGGTTATGAACTGGCAGCGAAGCTAGATACGTATGGATTTGAATCATTTAGTGAAGGGACGATCTATCCGATTCTAATCCGCCTTCAAAAAGATAAGCTCATACAATCGACGCTGAAGAAATCAACCGCTGGTCCTAAACGAAAATATTATTCATTAACGGATGCGGGTGCAGAAGAGTTAGTACGTTTTAAGAAACGTTGGCTCGATTTAAGTACAGCGGTCAATCAAATTTTGAACAAAGGGGAGTGAATGAAAGGATGACGAAAGAAGGGGAAAAGTTCATTCAAGAAATGAGAGTATACCTACTCACAAGAGGGGTGAATGAAGAAGAGATTGATAGTTTTCTGATGGAAGCAGAAGATCATCTTATTGAAGGTGAGAAGGAAGGGAAGACCGTTAAACAGATCTTTGGTCAATCTCCAAAAGTGTATGCGAAGGAGCTATTTGACTCAATGGACATATCGACAAAGGAAAATAGAAAACTGATCACGCGCTTGATGGCAGGGATTTTTGGTACTTTCCTTGTTTCACAGCTTATTGATGGAAACACTTCTTTTTCTATATTTGAAATCATTGGTTATCCAGTTTCTCTTGTTCTATGGGTGGTGGCAATCATAGTTGGGTTACGTATCACTTCCTTTAGAAGTGGAGTGAAGAGCTTTTTCATTATCTATGGATTCGTGATGGTACCGATGTTAAGCACAGCAGGTGTAGCATTGCTTCATCTAAAATACGGGATTGACATACTGTTTTTAAGTGAACCAGTCGCTTTTATTGTCGGAGGAGTTATTGTTCTAGCACTCATTGCTAATTTCACTTCTCTTATCGGTGTTCTTTCAAGTAGTTTGCTTCTTGTTGCCATATTTGGAGCACAGCTTCTAGTCAGGTTGCTTCAGTTAGAAGGATTCGCATGGGAGATGGGCGCATATGTCGTTAGTATGGGTGGTATCATCGTCTTGATGGCCTTCAGAGAAAAATTACCAAGAGTATTCTCTAGAGGATAAAGTGATCGTTCTTCTAGCTTGTTCTGCATGACGTACAGGAGGAGTTACACAAATGGTTGATAGTGAAACACAAAAAAAGCCACCATAGCTTGTGGCTTTTTTGTGTTCTTATTTATTATATACGGCTAACCGATCGATTAATTGAGAACTATCCTGGTTGACTCCAGTTAGCTTCACATCAATCTTATTCTGTCTAAATTTCATCACGACTTTATCAACGGCGCCGACTGCTGAGTCGTCCCAGACGTGAGCGTGTGATAAATCAATTTCGACTGCTTTGATTTCTTCGTCTTTGTAATCGAAACTATTTACAAAGTCTGTAACAGAAGCGAAGAATAATTGACCGTGTACATGGTAGATTTTCTTTTGCGTGTATTCATCGATCTTTTCTTCGATACGCACTTTCGAGATTTTTGAAGCGAAGAAGAGAGCACTAAGAATAACACCTGCGATGACCCCTTTGGACAAGTCATGGGTTGTGACGACCGTAACGACTGTGACGACCATAACCGCAGCATCAGAGCGTGGCATTTTGTGAAGATTTCTTACGGATGACCAATCGAATGTACCGATCGATACCATAATCATCACGCCTACGAGAGCGGCCATCGGAATTTTGACGAGCAGATCGTTCAAGACAAGGATCAAGATCATTAAGAAAATACCAGCAACGAATGTGGATAAACGTCCACGTCCACCAGATTTTACGTTGATCACAGATTGTCCGATCATGGCACAACCAGCCATACCTCCGAAGAATCCTGCAACAACGTTTGCCATTCCCTGTCCTTTAGCTTCTCTATTCTTATTGCTGTCTGTATCTGTTAAATCATCTACGATTTGTGCAGTTAAGAAAGTCTCTAACAATCCTACAACAGCCAGGGCCATCGAATAAGGAAAGATGATGGCAAGCGTTTCGAAATTTAATGGGATGCTAGGAATAAGAAACAGCGGTAGAGCCTGCGTTAATTCTCCCATATCACCGACTGTTCGCACGCCGCTACCTGTCATGATCGCAACAATCGTTATCACTACGATTGCAATCAAAGGTGATGGAATTGCTTTTGTGAAGCGTGGAACGATATAAATAATCGCAAGTGCACCAGCAACCATCGCGTACATTGGCCATGATTCTCCAGCAAAGTGTGGTAACTGAGATGTGAAGATGAGAATACCAAGTGCATTTACAAATCCAATCATAACGGATCGGGGCACGAATTTCATAAAACGTGCGAGTTTGAAAACACCAAGGAAGAATTGAATGATACCTGTTAAGATGGTGGCAGCAAGCAGGTATTGCAAGCCGTGGTCAGCAACGAGTGTCACCATCAAGAGCGCCATCGCTCCTGTAGCAGCGGAGATCATTCCAGGTCTCCCTCCAAGGAATGAAATGACAACTGCAATACAGAAACTCGCATAGAGTCCTACCATCGGATCGACTCCGGCAATAATGGAAAAGGCAATCGCTTCTGGGATTAAGGCAAGTGCTACGACCATTCCGGCGAGGACATCGTTTTTCACATTACCAAACCAATCTTGTTTTATAGATGTTAAGTTCAATGTTGCACCTCTTTCTAAATTTAATAGTGTGTTGACTTCTAACTCTCATAGAAGTCGGGTCCGTTTACAACAAGAAGTAGTTTAGCATAGAATCTATTAAAATGAAACAATGAATGTAAGCGAATTTCATGGTTGATTTACTTCCGATATCAACTATTTACTAACGAATGCTACCTGATGTGATTCTGATAAAAAATTATCAACAAACTAAAAGGTTTACTATTCTATTATTTTTGATCATTTTTACTATAATTTGATATAACCTGTTATAATGAGTTATCTTATTGGGGGAGTTTTGTCCGTGGAGAGATGAACTTTGCTAGAATAAGGAGATAGACAGATAAGGAGCGATAAGATGAATCAGGATAGTGAACATCATGATATTATGACGATCTCTCAAGTTGCAAAGTACTTTCAGATTAGTGAGATGACCACATATAAATTAGTTCAGGATGGGAAAATTCCAGCTTTCAAAATTGGCAGCCACTGGCGTATTCAGAAATCTGATCTCACTGAATTAATTAAGAAACTAAAGAACGGCGAACGAATCTAGGTGAAAGTAGAGACGATGGTCGATAAACGAAACCCCGAATATCCAACGTGGATATTCGGGGTTTCTCTAGTGCTGTTAAGCAGAAACGTTTTCTCTTAAGTCGTTCTCGATATCTTCGAGACTTCTTCCTTTTGTTTCAGGTACAAATTTCAGAACGAAGAAAAAGGCGAAGACGCCAATAATGGCAAAGATCACAAAGACCCAGGCCGTTCCGAGTGCACTGAGTAATACAGGGAAGAACAGTGAAACGACAAGATTTGCAGCTGACAAGAGAAGCGTTGTGAAGCCAGTTGCTGCACCTCTTGCTTTCATAGGGAAAAGCTCAGGTAACATGACCCAGACGACCGGTCCCCATGTAGCTGAAAAGAACAGGATAAATAGTCCGAGAAAAACAACTGTAAGCCAGGCAATCGTTGTTGTAAGCTCAGCCGTAAATAGAATGGTGGCTAGAACGGCCAAACTCAAGACCATTCCAATATTTCCAATAAGTAAGAGTTTTTTTCTTCCTAATTTATCGATCGTCGCAATCGCGACAAGCGTCATAAGAACATTCAAAATACCAATTCCAAGGGTACCTAGAATCGAAGCTGAATTACCTAACCCAGCTTTTGTAAAGATTGTTGGTGCATAATAGATAACGGCATTAATGCCGATCAGCTGTTGAAAAATAGCGATTCCGCTTCCAATCAAGAGCATCGGACGCACCCACTTGGATTTCAGGACATCCCACGTGCTTTCTTCAACTTCCTCAATTTTTTTCATCTGTTGCATTTCATCATCAATTTCACTTTGTTTTCTTGTTAAAGCCATAATTTGACGCGCTTCGTCTTCTCGATTTCGCTTAATTAACCAGCGTGGGCTTTCAGGCATGAAGAGAACGCCGATCATCAGAATAAGCGCAGGAACAGATGCTAGTCCAAGCATCCAGCGCCAGCCTTCGATCGGAGCGAAAGCATAGTTGATCAAGTAGGCAAGCACAATACCGATCGTGATCATTAGTTGATTCAATGAGGCCAGTGCTCCACGTGATCGAGTTGGTGCCATTTCAGATAAATACACTGGTACAATGGCAGTTGATCCACCGACAGAAAGTCCAAGGATAACCCGACCTATAATAAGAATGGTTGCGTTCGGAGAGAACGCAAGAACAAGAGAACCGATTAAGTAAATCAGAGCGATAGCGAATACGACACGCCTCCGTCCAAATCGATCGGCTACATATCCACTCATTCCAGCCCCGACGATCGCACCACCGAGTAGTGAACTAACGACAACCCCTTCAAGGAAATCGGATAATGGGATATCTTGATGGATGAACAATAGAGCGCCTGAGATTACTCCGGTATCGTAGCCGTAGAGTAATCCCCCTAATGCTCCAAAAAAGAATATCCAACCTTTGCTTATATTTCTTTTCATCTTTAAAACCACCTCTACTTCCAATTTCATCTGCAGAATATTTTCCACTCTTTAAGAAAAAGCAAACATCCGAGCTAGTTATCCAAGGAGAGCAAATAGTAAGATAAAGCTCATCTCTTGACTTATGACACGGTGTCACATATAGTAGATTTGGTCAATGTGACGTTGTGTCATAATTTTCTTAGATAGGTGATGTTGAATGCCGAAAGCGACATTTTTTAATTTGAAAGATGAAAAAAAGCAAATCCTAATTGATGCGGCGAAAAAGGAATTTTCGAGAGTTTCGCTTTACGACGCATCGATTTCAAATATCTTGAAAACTGCTGGGATTCCAAGAGGAAGCTTCTATCAATATTTTGAGGATAAAGAAGATGCTTTTTTCTACTTATTAAATGAACATGCGAAAGAACGTCATGAGAATTTGATTGCGAATTTAAAACGGTTTGAAGGGGATCTTTTCAAAGCGGTCAGTGAGATCTTTCAGTCTACTTTGGAACATTCTGAGGATACTGGGCAAAGAGACTTCATCAGAAATGTTTTACTTAACATGAATTATAAGATTGAGAACACGTTCTCGAAGTATCTAGCAGAAGAAGTGTCAAATAATCGCTACGATGACATTTATGATCTTGTTAACGCTGAGCAATTAAATGTTTCAAGTAGAAAAGAAGTGTTCCACGTCATGCAAATTTTAACAGCTGTCACATTTCATAACCTTGTTCATAGCATTTCGAATGATCTAACGATTGAAGCGGCTATGGAAAAGTATGGGAATGAACTCAGGCTATTACAATCAGGTCTCATTCGATCATTTTCCTAACTGGCTTCAAGAAATTCATTAAAGACAATCATAGAGAAAGAAGGGAGAACATGAACGAAAATAATCAAACTGCAGGAGGAATTGGTTCAATTAATAAAGTTCCACTTCTACTTGTTTTATTATCTGGGGCGTTTGCGGCAATCTTAAATCAGACGTTACTCGCAACAGCTTTGCCACACATTATGGTGGATTTAAAATTGGAGGCGAGTACCGCTCAATGGTTAACTTCCATATTCATGCTAGTGAATGGGGTCATGATTCCAATTACGGCATTTCTAATAGGGAAGTTTACGACGAGGACGCTGTTTCTTACAGCGATGGGGCTATTTGCGGTAGGAACATTAATCTGTTCGATCGCTCCGAATTTCCCAATCCTAATGGTTGGACGAATCATTCAAGCATCTGGCGCAGGAATTATCATCCCGTTGATGCAGACCATACTTTTTCTGATTTTTCCAGTTGAAAAACGAGGGCAAGCGATGGGGATGTTTGGGCTAGTCATTTCCTTTGCTCCGGCAATCGGTCCAACGTTATCTGGCTGGCTCGTTGAGCAATATCCTTGGAGAAGCCTTTTCTATGTTATTCTACCGATTGTAATCATTGATTTCATTATCGCGTATTTCATTTTGAAGAATGTGACAGAACAAACGAACCCGAAACTAGATATCTTCTCGATTGTCCTTTCTTCACTAGGTTTCGGCGGACTGCTTTACGGATTCAGTAGTGCAGGAACAAACGGATGGGGCAGTGAACAAGTTTTGATTTCGATGATCATTGGGGCAGCTTCATTACTCTGGTTCATTCTGAGACAGTTAAAATTATCACAGCCGATCCTTCAGTTCAGAGTGTTTCAATATAAATTGTTCACGTTAACGACAGTGCTCGGCATGGTCGTGTTTATCGCGATGATCGGTGCTGCAACAGTTCTACCGCTTCTCATGCAGAATATGCTAGGGTTCACTGCATTCGAGTCAGGACTCATGTTGTTACCTGGTGCACTTATTATGGGCTTTATGAACCCTATCACAGGACGGATTTTTGATAAGTTTGGTGCGAAGTGGCTCGCAATCATTGGTCTCGTGATTGTAACAGTGACAACATTTATGTTCACGAATTTAACCCCTCAAACAACGTTCACTTATTTAGCGATCGTCAATGCGGCAAGAATGTTTGGGGTAGCGATGGTCATGATGCCAGTCACAACGGCAGGGCTAAATCAACTTCCAGCTCATCTCATTCCGCACGGAACAGCGATGAATAACACGATGCGCCAAGTATCTGGTGCAGTTGGCACGGCCTTGCTTGTTACGGTAATGTCTCAAGCTGCACAACCATCTCGAGGCGTTGAAGGATTCGTTCATGGCGTTAATGTGTCCTTTATTGTTGCTGGTATTACAGCTATCGTTGGACTTATCCTGGCTTTCTTTATTCGAAAACCTAAGCCTGTCGAAGAAGATGTTCAGCAAAGTAAAGTGGCTACAGAAAATTAAGAAAATCCTTTCCTTTTCCATACGTACATGGGGAAACCGTGTGAAGCTCTTCCTAAAACTTAAGGAGGAGCTTTTTTTATAGCAATTTTAGTGAACTGAATAAGTCCAGCATAAGGTTTAATCACTCATTCCCGCTTGAATCGGATAAAAAAATGAAACTTTCGAAATAGCAAAACGTATAAACAGATACTAGCGAAGTATAGGAAAGGAGCCGCAATGAAGTGAAAAAAGTGTGTAACAAAGACAACAAAATGGGTTTGGGAATTGGCGTTGGAATTGGACTGGGATCCGCAATAGGTGTCGCACTTGATAACATTCCCATGGGGGTTTCCTTGGGACTTGCGATAGGTATCGTTTTCGGCTCAGGTGGAAGAAGAAAAGAATAGCAAGAAGGAGCTCAAGATTAAAAATCTGGAGCTCCTTCTTGGTATGAATAAATTACTTGTTTAGATCGGCATATACTGCCATCGCATCGCGCATGAAGATCGAAAGTCCTTCTCCGTATCGATCAATGTTCTTCGTAAATCGGTTATCATCGACATACATCTGACCGAGTCCTTTAAAAGCATCAAGAGAGTAGTGATAACCAAAATTTCTATTTAGAAACTGATACCATTCATCGATCGCTTCTTGTGCTTCAACAGAGTCGGGTTCATTGTGTTTAAGGTTTGCTAACTTCTTATAGATACTATCAAATGAGTGACTAAGCTCTTTCTGCTCCACTTTTGAAAGTTTTTTCACTTTTTGATTCGAGCGATCGACAGCGTCATCTCCATAACGTTCACGCGCTTCTTTTTCATAAGGATTGTGACTGAAATCAAATCCTTCGAATTTCTCTTTATCCGTCATCCTAATTTCTCCTTTCACATTCTGAATGGTTTTATCAATGGTTGTGATCATCTTGTTTAGGCGTCTCTTCTTCTCATATAAGATATCCTTCTGAAATTCCATCGCCTCAAGTCGATCGAAATCTGGTTGATCTAGAATGTTTTTGATTTTCTTAAGGGGAAAGTCGAGTGCTTTGAAAAAAAGAATTTGTTGTAGCTTCTCTAAGTCTTCGTCCGTGTACAATCGATAACCGGCTTCCGACGTTGCTGGAGATAATAGTCCGAGTTCATCGTAATAATGGAGTGTACGAACGCTGATGCCAGTTATCTCCGCAACTTCTTTTACTTGCTTCATCGTGAAGACTCCTCCTTTCAAGATTAACTTTAAGGGATGACGTTGCGTGAGAGTCAAGGGTTAGTGTGCCCCCTATTATTTTGTATTTAATTGTAACTGATCAACGTGGTTTGTCTTTGTTTTTTCATTGTTGGTTAGTAAATGTTATTATTTAGGAAACGACTTTCTTTGTGAAGTGAAAAAAGTAAACATGACTCATTGTTTTTTCATAGGTCTAGTTGGATATCACGACGAATAAGGAGGTTCCCATGCAGGAGAAGTCGATGACGCTACTTGATGGACGAAAGCTTGGCTACTGGGAATATGGTGATCAAACAGGCATACCTGTCATGCTTTTTCATGGTACACCTGGTTCTCGTATTTGGTTTATGGAAGATGATGAACTAGCAAAAGTGATGGGTGTTTATTTGATCACGACGGATCGCCCCGGTTATGGGTTGTCCGAATTTCAAAAAAATAGGACGATCCTAGATTGGGCAGTTGATATTGAGGAACTTGCTACCTATCTCGAGTTATCGAGCTTTTCCGTATTAGGCGTTTCTGGTGGTGGTGCCTTTGCAGCGGCTTGTGCCTTTGCCTTGCCAGATCGTATTAAGAATACGGCGCTTGTATCAACAGCTACCCCATTTCCTCGAGGAAAGGCACCGAAAGAAATGGCAAGGGAAAATCGAATGGCTTTTTTCTTAACAAAGCATTTTCCCTGGATCATTAAGCGTGCTAATTTGGCGCAAAAAAGGTTGCTAGAGACGCAGCCGCATAAGTATATGAAAGCCATGCTTACAGGAAATCATCGTCATCTCTCTGAATGGGATCGTCAATTTCTTAAAGAAGATGGACATGTGGAAGCAAGTCTTTTTCATGCAAAGGAAGCTTATAGACAAGGGGTAGACGGCGTAATCTATGAAACGAACCTTTTATCGAAAGAATGGGGATTTGATGTAAGTGAAATTACAGGGCCGCTACGATTCTGGCATGGTGAAAAGGATACGTTATCACCGGTGAGTGAGGTTAGGAAACTAGCAGGTCGCGTTCCCTCGTGTGATGTTTCAGTGATTCCAGAAGGTGGTCATTTTTTAACGGAGAATGAAGATTTATGGGTGGACATGTTAGGCTATTTGACGGACTGGAAGGCGACTAATCCAGTTTGACTTAGCATGTGGGATCGTGAGAGCTAATTGAAAATACTGCTTTGAGGGAGTGTGGACCATGATGACAGAAAAAGAAAAGATGATACTAGGAGAATTGTACGAACCAGCGGATCAAGAATTAACACAGGATCGTCAGCATGCTCGTAAAATAACAAGGTTGTATAATCAGACGACAGAAATGGACATAGAGGAACGATCACAGCTCCTGAAAGGCTTCTTTGGATCAACGAAAGAGAACGTGTACATCGAGCCGAACTTTAAGTGTGATTACGGCTATAACATTCATGTCGGCGAGAATTTTTATGCGAATTTCGACTGCGTCATGCTTGATATTTGTGAGATTCGGATTGGGGATAACTGCATGCTGGCACCGGGAGTACATATTTATGCGGCAACACACCCGCTACATCCAGTAGAACGAAATTCTGGGAAGGAACTCGGTAAGCCTGTGACGATTGGAGACAATGTATGGATCGGTGGAGGAGCGATCATTAACCCTGGTGTGACGATTGGAGACAATGCTGTTATCGCTTCTGGTGCAGTAGTAACGAAGGACGTGCCAGCTAATACGGTAGTAGGTGGGAATCCGGCGAGAGTGATAAAGGAGATCGAAGTTTAAACGTTTAAGATAATGATAAATCTGGTGTTGTAAACGGTTAATTGTTACTGTATACTAACAATTAATCAAGTTACCAAAACGTTTCGGAAATGGTGAGGATTGTGAGAGAAGCTAATGGCAACGATTAAAGATATTGCAAAAGCAGCAGGCGTTTCAGTCACTACAGTGTCCAGAGCATTAAATGGGTATTCTGATGTGAGTGAGCGTACGAGAAAGAAAATCAAGCAGATTGCAGATGACCTTTCCTATAGTCCTAACGCTTTAGCCAGGAGTCTCGTTATGAATAAAACGAAGACAATTGGTTTACTTGTTTCAGGGATTTCAAGAGAAGGGGCGAAGGATAACATTGTTTTTGAAGTGTTAACAGGGGTGAATGAATACTGTGGTCACGTGGATTACGATATTGTGTTATTCAATACATCAAGCAGTCAGCAGAAACAGAAAACCTATACACAACTTTGTCGAGAACGACGCGTGGATGGAGTGGTCATCCAAGGAATTAAAAACGATGATCCCTATTTAATGGAAGTCGTTGAAAGCGATATTCCCTGCGTCCTCGTTGATATACCCATCCAGGGGGATACGGTTGGCTATGTCGCCACTGACAATGTAGCAGGTGCGAAAGAGGCCGTCCAACATCTTGTCGATCTTGGCCACAGGCAAATCGGCATGATCAACGGGCATGACCGTGCTTTTGTTAGTCAAGAAAGGATTCAGGGCTATCAAGATGGTTTAGAAAGCAATCATCTTCCATATAATGAGGACCTCGTTTATAACGGTGGGTTTTCTGAAAAACAAGCTGAAGAAGCAGCGGTTTCATTACTAAACACATTTCCAGAGACGTCAGCTATTTTTTGTGCTAGTGATTTGATGGCATTTGGCGTCATGAGAGCAGCGAAGCGCGTAGGTAGAGAGGTACCAGAAGAACTATCTATTATTGGGTATGATAATATTATTCTCTCAAGCTATGTCACTCCTTCTCTAACTACCATCTCTCAGGATATGTTTCAAATTGGCTACTCGGCTGCTGGGTTGTTGATTGATCTATTAGAAGGTGGAAACCCACCAAGAAGCAAAATCGTTTCCCATGAACTAGTTGTTAGGGAATCAACTTGTCAACGTAGCAAGCAATAAACCTGAGCCTTCAGGTTTATTTTTAGAAGAAAATCCGAAACGTTTAGGATTTTCTTCGCCTCTTTTCCAAAACGTTTAAGTAGGAGGATATGATGGAGTATCGCGTAATAAAAGACAATGACTTATTTCTATTAACAGATGAGAAAGGCAATATTCCAAATGAACACCCTTATGGACCTGGCCTTTATAAAAAGGACACAAGGTTTCTAAGTAGTTTTGAGATGAAGATTAATGGAAAAGAACCAATCTTACTTTCTTCAGAAGCAAAAAACAACTATGAAAATGAAATGATCCTGACAAATCCTCATATGGAAGAGAATGGACGGTTGATTTTATGGAGAGAGTCCATTGAACTAAAACGTAAACGCTTTATTTATGAAGACGTTTTGTATGAGCAAGTGGTTGTAAAGAATTATTACCCAAAGCCTCTAACCTTTCAAATTAGTTTTACTATCGACATTGATTTTGCGGATATGTTTCTCATTAGAGGATTTCAAAGTGGCAAAGTTGGGTCACGGACTGGCGTTGAGATGGGTACTCATTCCATGACTTACGACTATAAAGGGGCAGACAATGTTAGGCGGTCATCAATCGTGAGCTGGGATCGTGAACCGATAGAAGTGAAGGAAGGATATGTGAATTTTGAATTCAACCTTATTCATGGTGAGGAACAGACGCTTACATTTAAAGTAAACCCGGTGATTGACGGTGAACGAGGTACAGTTTATTCCTCTGATGTTGCCTACAGAAAGCTTGTTACTTCCTATCAATCTTGGAATGACAAGACGACGAAAGTTAAAACAGATTACCTGCCGTTACAAAGGATGGTTGATCGCGGTGTTAGTGATCTAAGGTTGCTATTATCTGATCTTGGCCACGGGCCTTTTACAGTTGCTGGATTACCGTGGTTTGGTGTTCCATTTGGTCGGGATAGTATGATTGCTGCTTTGCAAATGCTCTCTTTCAATTCAGAAGTAGCAAAAGGAACGCTCAGAACGATGGCCCATTATCAAGGGAAAAACAATGATCCCTGGAGAGATGAACAGCCAGGAAAAATCATGCATGAAATTCGCTATGGAGAATTAGCGAATACGAACCAAATTCCTTTTACTCCGTATTATGGATCGGTTGACTCGACACCATTGTTTCTCGTCTTACTCGTTGAATACGTAAAGTGGACGAATGACCTGGGGCTTGCTAAAGAACTCCTACCAAACATCCATGCTGCGCTTGACTGGATTAATCTATATGGTGATCGAGACGGAGATGGACTAGTGGAGTATCATCAGGAATCGAGTAAGGGAATCGCAAATCAGGGGTGGAAAGATTCAGGTGATTCCATCGTGCATCGTAATGGCGATTACGCAGAAACTCCGATTGCTTTAGTAGAAGTGCAGGGATATGTGTATCAAGCGAAATCAGGTCTTGCCGATTTGTTTGATGCCATGCATGATCCACAAATGGCAAAAGAATTAAGAGAGCAAGCAGCAAGTCTAAAAGTGACATTCCACAATGCTTTCTGGATGGAGGAACACGGTTTTTATGCGATTGCACTCGATAAAGATAAAAATCAAGTTGGAACACTAACATCCAATCCTGGACACTTGCTTTACTCAGGCATCCTTGAAGAAGAAAGGATTGACTCTGTGTCGCGCGTGCTCACCTCAGAAAAAATGTTCTCGGGGTTTGGGGTCAGGACGATGGCGGACGGAGAAGCGGGTTACAATCCAATGAGTTACCATGATGGAAGTGTTTGGCCCCATGATAACAGTATAATCTTGCTCGGGATGGGGAAAAACGATCGAGCGACAGAAGCCTCCCTTATCATGAATGGTCTCATAGAGGCTGCTGAGCACTTTGAATATGATCGTCTTGCTGAATTATTTTGTGGCTATGATGATGGTTTAGGCAAGCTGATCAAATATCCTGTGGCCTGTTCTCCACAGGCTTGGGCAGCGGGTACCCCGCTCACCTTTATTCAGACTATTCTCGGTTGTTACCCGGATAGTTTGAAGGGTGAGTTACTGTTAAAGCCGCATCTGCTTGATGGAATGGATAAACTACAAGTCGATCAACTTCGTATTGGTGATGGAATGCTCTCGTTATCACTATATCGAACGAAGAATGGGAATGAGCTAGTCATTCACGAAAATACAACTGGTTTAAGGATTACTACTGTAGAAACTTCCCTGATCTAGTCATTAGACTGTTCAGGGTCATTCATAACAATTTTTGAAAGGGGATTCATTATGATGAAAACAAAAAAATGGTTGTCTGCCACTGTTCTCTCTTCGTTCTTAATCGGCTCTGTACTAACTGGTTGTAGTAGCGGGGAAGAGTCTGGAAGCAAAGATTCGGGTGATAAGACAGTTGTCGAAATGAGCGGGTGGGGAGCTAGTCCAGAAGAGCAAGATTTGCTTGAAGAAACGCTTGCATCTTTTGAGGAAGAGCATCCAGATATCGACGTAGAGTTCCAAACAATTTCGGATCAGTATATGGATGTCATGAAAACGCGCTTGATTGGCGGAGAAGCTGCGGATGTGTTTTATCTTGATGCTTCTGAAGCACCAGGTCTTATGAGCAAGGGCGTGCTTGAGCCATTAGATGAGTATGTGACAGAGGATTTTGATGTAGACGATTTTGAGCAGCCACTCGTAGATGCCTTTAAACAAGATGGCAAAACATACGGTTTTCCGAAAGACTTCTCAACCTTAGCCCTTTTCTATAATAAAAAAGCATTTGAAGAGGCAGGATTAAATGGCCCACCGAAAACAATGGATGAGCTTAGAGAATATGCAAAGAAATTGACGGTTGATGAAGATGGGGACGGCAAACCAGAACAATACGGTTTAGGTCTTGCAAAAGAACTTGCGCGACAATTCTACAAACTAGATTCATATGGAGCAAAGCTAGTTGATAAAGATGGAAATGCTGCATTTGCAAGCAAGGAAGCGATCGAAGCTCTTCAACCAGTTGTCGATCAGTATCGTAAAGATAAAACATCTGCTCTACCAAGTGATGTCGGTGCAGGATGGGGCGGAGAGATGTTTGGACAGGGTGAAGCTGCTATGGTGATTGAAGGAAACTGGGCAGTGCCGTTCCTAGAAAATAACTTCCCAGACCTTGAATTTGGAACGGCAGAAGTTCCAACGATTAATGGGGAACAGGCTACTGCCGCTTTTCCAGTTGCTTATGTGATGAACAAAGAGTCAGAGAAAAAAGATGCCGCCTGGGAGCTAATTTCCTACCTAACCGGGAAAGAAGGAATGAAAATTTGGACAAGCAAAGGTTTTGCACTTCCAACTAGAAAATCAGTGGCAGAAGAATTAGGTTATGCAGATGACGAAATTCGCGGAGCCCTTGTGAATGGTGCATCATATGCGCAACCATGGCAAGCGGGTAAAAATCTCCCGACGATCTCTAATAACTTTGACAATCAATTTACGAGCGCTTTACTAGGTGAACAGCCTCTCGATAAAGCTCTGAAGAAAGCAGAAGATACAGCAAATCAAGAAATTAGTGCTGGAAACTAAGTGAGCGAGGGGGGTTCTCCCCCTTCTTAGTTGGAACGTATCTTTTGAAAGGAAGTGTCACAATTGAGTAAGGGTCATTCTTCTAACCAACCTTTAGAAAAGCATGACATAAATACAAATTATACGAAACGAAAACCGCTCGGCAAAGCATTAAAAGAAACATTGACAGGTTATTTTTTCATGGGACCGGCTATCTTTGTGATTGGGATATTCATATTAATTCCGATTTTTTACGCTATTTTTCTTTCGTTTAATAAAGTAGAACTTCTTGGTGGTACAAGTTATCAATTTACTGGACTCGACAATTTTATGAGAATGGAAGTTGACAGCAGGGCATTGATTTCACTTAAAAATACGGCGGAATACGTGGCGATCGTAGTGCCGATCCAGACATTTCTAGCACTTATCCTCGCAGCTGTATTAAATTCAGATATTAAAGGAAAGAATTTGTTTCGGATTATTTTCTTCCTGCCAACCGTTACTTCATCTGCCGTTTTAACACTTATTTTTATGTGGATGTATAATCCAGATGGCTTAATCAATCATGTGCTAGCTTTTGTCAATCTTCCAACGTATAACTGGCTAGCTGATCCAGCCATTGCATTGAAATCGATCATGATTATGAACATCTGGTCGACTGCTCCATTTTTCATGATTATTTATTTAGCAGCCATGCAAGATATTTCAGACTCTATCTACGAAGCTGCAACGATCGATGGAGCAAATTGGTGGCAGAAATTCTTTAAGATTACAATTCCAATGTTGAAGCCAGTCACCTTCTTCGTGGTGGTCATGTCTGTTATTGGCACGTTTCAATTGTTTGATCAATCGTATATTTTCTCAGGTGGATCAGGTGGTCCCAATAACTCAACATTGACGATTGTTCTATTAATCTATCAATACGCCTTTAAGCTATTAGATATGGGGTATGCATCTGCACTAGCAGTCGTTCTAGCGATCATCATTTTGGTAGTCACAGTCATACAGAGGAAATTCTTTGCGGAAGAAAAACTACACGATTAGGGGGAGCTCATTTTGAAGAAAAAAGCATTTTCGAAACCTCTTTTATATACGGTTTTAATTATTTATGCCGTAATCACGTTTATCCCATTCATTTGGGCGATCTCCTCCTCCTTTAAACCACTTCCTGAAATTGTTTCTGGTGAGCTTTCACTTATCCCGAAAGACTTTACTCTTGATAATTATACCGAACTATTTAAGCAGGAACCGTTGTTTTTTAGATGGATGTTGAACAGTTTGTTTGTAACAGGCTCTATGGTAATCCTCAACCTTATCTTTAACTCGATGGCTGGATACGCATTAGCTCGGATTAAATTCTCCGGTCAGAAGGTTTGGTTCTTTCTCATCCTTGCCGTCCTTATGATTCCAGGACAGGTAACGATGATTCCAAGTTATTTAATTCTAAAATCCTTTGGGTGGCTGAATACATATCAGGGATTAATTGTTCCCGGGATGGTTAATGCCACCTTTATCTTCATGATGAGACAGTTCTTTATTAATTTTCCTAAAGAGCTAGAAGAGGCAGCACAGATGGATGGACTAAGCAGAATCGGCACCTTTTTCAGGATTGTCCTTCCACTCGCTAAGCCTGCCCTGGCTGCACAGGCTGTGTTTACGTTCATGGCAGGATGGAACGATTTTATGCGCCCACTCATCGTGATGTCAGATAAAGAAATGTTTACATTAACGCTAGGATTGAATGCTTTTAAAGGCCAGTACATTAGTTTCTGGAATTACATTATGGCAGCGTCTACGTTGATGACAGTCCCTTCTTTATTAATTTACGCATTCTTTAATCGTTTCTTCATTAAAGGTGTTACATTCACAGGTGGAAAATAGAAAGGTAGAGGAAACAATGTATCGTTTTTATTTGAAACGAATTAAGAGAGTAGCCTTATAAAAGAGGTTGCTCTTTTTAATTGGAAAAAAACGGTGAAAGTTTTAGGGTACGGCTTTGTAATAGTATGTATGGGAACGAATTAATCGATTAAAAGTAATGAGAGGAGGAAATTATGAAGGGTACTAATAAAGTTGGTCACATCTCTAACCCGGCAGGCATGCTGCCGAGGTTTTTTGGCAATCTCTTAGATGAATTGGTTCTTCTTAGTATTCCACTGGTTTTGGGTCTGAATTTTAATCAATCTAGAAATTGAACGAAGCAGTGATACAGTAAGTACGATTTTCACTCTTGCAGATGTTTTAACACTCTTAATCCAAGTATGTAATTTCTTCATGGTGCTGGCAAGGAAAGATTACCGAGGCATTCATGACTTCCTTGCAGGTATTTACGTTCGCTATATCAAAATGATGCGTACAAATTGGAATCGGTTGTGGAGGGTGAAACAGGGTATATTGAACTAGGTGAGGTGGGTGAATTTTGGCGAATAATCGATTGATGTAACTATAAAAATAACATTAATTCCTGTTATACTTATGGAAGAAACCTAACAATCACCCAAACTTCTCCAAAATTACGAAAGGGGTGAATGACTTGTGGCTGTGCAAGAACAATTGCTAACGTATCTTGATCAAAATCTTGAAAGCTATCTTAGAAATTGGAAGAAGAAGATTCGTATATCTGAATCGGATATCCATCGTGATAAGGTAGAAGCTAATGGAGTCATGATGTATCGACTCGTTCAAAAGAACATCGAAAAGCCAATCAGCAAAGAGAAGTTGATTGCTCTCGCCAAAAAAGTAGCAATTGAGCGTGCAGAAGCAAACGTGAACATTGGCGACTTTATTTATAACGTGAATGCTGGCCGAAGTGTGCTGATGAAGCATATGACGTATTCCGATGTGAAAGTAGAGGATCTTCAGAATAGCCTCGATTCCATTAACGAGTTGTTTGACCAGTTTTCTTATCACGCTGTAACTGAATATACGAGACTGAAACAATATGAGCTTCAAGAAAAAATTTCGTTTATCGATGAGACGCATCAAGAAAAGCTCTCAATACTTGGTCAGATGTCATCAAGCTTTGTGCACGAGTTCAGGAACCCCTTGACAGCGATTATGGGTTTTGTAAAACTTCTTCAAAAAGATTATCCAGATATGGCTTATATCAATGTGATTGATCATGAACTACAGCAATTGAATTTTCGGATTGCGCAATTTCTTCACGTTTCCAAAAAGGAAATTGATAGTGGTGGAGAAGAATGGTTAGAGGTTAGGGAGATTTTGGCTGACATCACAGAGTTTATTTATCCTAGTATCGTTGATAACGATGTAGAGATTCAAAATGAGTTTCCTGCAAATTTATTTATTTATGGTCAGCAGGATAAACTCAGGCAGGTTTTCCTAAACATTATTATGAACTCACTCGATGCTCTCAAAGAACAATCTTTTCCTAGGTGTATCAGGCTGCACGGAGATTCAAGTGATCGTATGATCGGTATTCATATTACGAATAACGGACCGATGATTCCACAAGAAACGCTAAAAACGATATTTGAACCTTTTTATACGACCAAGGAACTCGGAACAGGGATTGGGTTGTATGTATGTCAAAAGATCATTCAGAATCATCACGGCGATATTAGCTGTCAATCGGATGAGCATGAGACAACGTTTACGATTCATTTACCTGTTAGGGATCAAGGAGAAGCAGTGGAATGAACTCATTCGCTATTTTGATCTTTAGGTCGGCTTTGGAATGTCCTCCTTCTGAGCTTGATTAATTATCGGACCTCTCCAAGTTTGCATCGTTTTGATGAGGGGATCTATAATAAAAGAATCAATGATCGGAGGGTACATATGATTACAAAAAATGCAGGGAAACTGACCAAGTCATATTTCAAATCATATATGCAGCTTGCGATGAGTGCGAGGGAATTTTCTTTGGATGAAGCGAAAGCATTTGCGTTCAAAGAATTGTTTCAAAATGATGAAAAGAAAAACGGCTCCGCTTCATATGAGAATTTCCAAAAAGCGTATAAGGAAATGGCAGATGATCAAGATTCTGCTCTTTAAATAAGATTTATGGTCTCTTGATAGGTTAGTTGATATTGTCGATTTTTCGATTTTGGCTAGGGAATAGATTACCCGGAAATGAACGATGTTGATGAACATAATCAAAATAATGGATTACAACAGAGACTTTTTGAAGGTCTCTTTTTCTTCTTCTTCGCTCTAATCGAGGCAAATACGGTGTTGTATTAAGAAGATCACTTTTTCTTGTCTTGTAAAGTATGAGTGTAGTGGAGCATTTTGTCTGGAGGGAGAGGCTTGTTTGGTTGGGAGTATGTACCCGATTGGTTTATCTGGTTTGCAGCTGGAGTGCTGATTCTGTTCATTGGAATATGTGAGTGGTTACTTAAAAAGTAGTGAATAGAAAGAGATCAAGACAAAAGGACAGGGGAACTCCCCTGTCCTTTTGTACTAAAGCATTCTATATTCTTCGTGCCTTACAACTACACGCTTTGCTTCTTCTTCTTCTGAGTATTCTTCCCATTCTGCTACAATCGTATTGTTTAACAAGCTAACAACCTTAGCTCTTCTGTTGTCGATTTCAACAACACTACCGATTTCAGGGAGAATGATTTCCTGTTCTTCCTCCATGTAAATCCCTCTTTTCCATATAAACTGATTTATATAATAACATAATTAAATTCGGTTGCCCAACAATCCGGGGTATTCTTGTGACATTTTTTGGAGTGATGAAGGCTATGTTATTGTTGATTCTCTTTTATAGTGAAATTATCGGATGAAAGTGGTTACATTTTGAATATGGAAAGAGAGTTAAATATTTAAGTCATATACGAAGACTAAGGACATAATGTAAAGTATAGCCTATTCTCTCCCCCCTCTTTTGAGGGGAATTTTTGTTTTTTGGAGTGAGAAGGTTTCGTGGTTTTCGTGTGTAATAGAGATAAAAAGAGAATTAACATGACCAAGAAGATAACGACAAAAAAGTGTGAGGAATTAATGGTGACGGTGTTGTCATCACGAGCAAAGGGCATGATGATGAAAGGCAATCTTTCTTAAAGAGTGGTACTTGCGAGAGATTTGCCAATGTAACGTCTTTCTCTCTTTCATTCTATGAACACCCTATGTAAAATAAAGAATGAATACATATTCAGGAGGTTATGCAATGTTTCGTTCACTAGATGATTTTGTAAGGACATGGCAGCAGGAGACAGTTCAAACTGGTAGACTTCTTGAACATCTAACAGATGCTTCACTATCACAACAAGTCGTCCCAGAGCATTTCACGCTTGGAAAGCTTGGCATTCACCTTTCACAGGCGATTACGTTCATGATGTCGAACGCAGGGGTCAATCTTAGTTCATTCCCTGAGAAAGATTCTTACAATGCGGCTGAGATCGCTGAATTGTACAAGGAAACGGCTGAAGATTTTCTTAGCAAGCTACAGGAACAGTGGAATGATGAAAAGCTATCTGAAACGACGACTTTCTTTGGACGAGAGACCGCTTATGGCAGTATTCTCTTTCTCTTGCTTCAACATCAGACACATCATAGAGGACAGATGACCGTGCTAATGCGTCAGGCAGGCTTAACAGTTCCGGGGATGGTTGGTCCATCTCGTGAAGAATGGACTGCGATGCAAGGTTGATTCATCTTACTTGAAGGGATTTTTTCTTGAAAGAAGAAGTCCTTTTTTTGTTTGGTAAAGAAAAAAGGCAAATAAACAACTTCTGTTACATATACTGCCTTTGAAAAGAGGTGGAACAATGGAGAGCGAACATACAAAACCTTGCAAACTTCCAAACTGCGCGCAAACATCAGATCCTGCTCCTTCATTTAGTGCTGAAGCATATGATCCGATTGAAAAGGAAATCAAGAAAATAAGTCTTGAAGATTATAGAGGGAAATGGGTGATTCTCTTTTTCTATTCAAGTGATTTTACCTTTGTTTGACCAACTGAATTGGCAGCGGTCGCTGCTATTTATCCAGAACTAAAGGCAATGAATACAGTCGTTCTTGGCATTAGCACAGATAGCGTGTATGCACATAAAGTTTTCACAGAGGTGTCTCCATCTGCGTCAAAGGTGAATTATCCACTTGTAAGTGATCGGAATCATATGATAAGTAGAGATTATCGTGTGTTAAATGAAGATGCCGGTGCAACTTATCGCGGTACGGTGATCATCAATCCTGAGGGCGTCATTGTTTCGAAAATGGTCTATCCAGGTGAAGTGGGTCGGAATGCATATGAAATTCTAAGATTGATGCAGGGGTTACAATATAATAAGAAAACTGGCGAAGGTGTGCCAGCTAACTGGATGCCCGGTCAACCGGGAATTATTCGAAATACGATGTACATCGGGAGAATTTGAAGGAAGCTACGGAGGTATTCCGTAGCTTTTTTAGATGATTGAAAAATTCACTTTTTAACTTAGCATGAGATTCATATTGCTAGTAATGAACTAACCTTGCATTTAGTATAAAAGGGAGTAATCAACTATGCTGAGTAGTATCGCATGTCATTCTGATAGATGCTCTTCTAAGAGGTGGAAAAAGAAAAGAGGTCACGACCATGAACCCTTCAAAACAATCAAAGATTTTCGATAAACATGCAAGAATGTATGAGAAGAGAAGAAACAAAACGACGTTCGATACGAAGCTAAGGAAGAAGCTTCTTGCTAATGCTAGTGGAGATATACTGGAATTATCAGTAGGGACAGGAACGAATTTTCCACTCTATCAAAATGCTACATCTCTAACTGCAGTGGATTTCAGTCAGGAAATGATTCGTTATGCTAAAGCAGCAGTACACGAGGTTCCGTACAAATGTACCATCATAAAAGAGGATGTGGAAAAACTTATTTTCGAGGCTAATCAGTTTGATACAGTTGTCTCAACCCTATCGATGTGTTCCTATCCTCATCCAGACTATGTTCTGGACCAGATGGCACGATGGTGTAAGCCTGGTGGGCAAATTCTTTTGTTTGAACACGGAATTAGCTCAAATAAGATAGCTGCACGATTGCAAAAAAAGTTAGATCCCTTCTTATCTGAAAAGATTGGCTGTCATGTTGATCGTGATATTCTCCAATTAATATCCAACTCTAGTCTTCACATTAACCGCGTAGAAAATCATTTGATGGGCACTTTCCATCTTATTTGGGCAAGCACGAATCAATAAATGAACAAGCATCCCTCTCACGTGATTGACTTTCAGTGAGAGGGATGTTTTTGCATTAAAATGGATGTTTTCGTAGATATTGTTGCGATGAGGGCAATATTCAAATCCATCAACAGCGTTCATTAAGCTAGCCTAAACAACACTCTATTAGAAAGAGCCTTTAAAATAGATACTATATTAGTACATGTGGAATGAATCGTTACTAATAATGTCGGATTTTGTCTTTGTTTTATGAAGCGGTTACCATTTGACAGTTAATATGCTTTAATAAAAGAAATTGAGATAAATAGGAAAATGTTCAGTCCATACTTAACATGCCAAAAATCGAGTATGTTGTCACTAATTATTAAATCCCACTTTGAAACGACAATATCATAGCCCTCTATACGGAAGTCAACGATCTACTAATTGAGGAACAAACCGTGCATTTGAAACATTCCTTCTACATAAATCGTTAAGAAGTATAAGTAAGTGCCGAAAAAAAGCAATATGGACTGACAAATCACTTCATAATGTAACATTTAGGTTACTAAATATTACATTAGTGTTACAATAGGTTTATCATTCTAAATGAAAGTGTGGCTATAATTATGTGTGGTTTTGTTGGAATGTTACGTGCAGAACCAGGGGATTTTGATCACTATGATCATTCTGATTTTGTAAAAAGAAATCAAATCATTACACATAGAGGTCCTGATGATGAGGGCTATTATACGGATGAATTTATTTCTTTAGGGTTTCGAAGATTGAGCATCATAGATCTTGAAAGTGGCCATCAGCCTTATCATTATGAAAATGATCGCTATTGGATGGTGTTTAATGGTGAAGTTTACAACTATGTAGAACTTCGTAAACGGCTTCAGCAGGAAGGCTACTCGTTTCAGACAGAATCTGACACGGAAGTGGTGCTCACTCTTTATGCTCATAAAGGTGAGAAAGCATTCGCAGAATTACGGGGAATGTTCGCCATCCTTATTTGGGACAAGCAGGAGAAGAAATTAGCAGGTGCGCGTGATCCATTCGGAATTAAGCCGCTTTATTACAAGCAGGATGAAAACGGGATTATTTTTTCTTCTGAAAAGAAAAGCATTACACTTTTAGATCAGTATGAAACGGTTAACACAGCATCTCTACAGCACTACTTGAGTTTTCAGTACGTACCAGAACCACAAACGATGACAGAAGGAATCAAAAAAGTAGAACCCGGCTATTATTTTGTAAAAAAAGAAAAAGAACCACTTACATTTAAACAATATTTTCACGCAACATTTAAGCCGAATGTGACGGAAAGTAATTGGGTTAAGAAGATACAAGACGTACTCTTTGATTCGGTAAATGTCCATATGCGGAGTGATGTCCCTGTTGGATCGTTCTTATCTGGAGGAATCGATTCATCGATCATCGTGTCGATGGCAAAGAGATTTAATCCTCAAATCAAAACATTCTCAGTAGGCTTTGAACGTGAAGGGTACTCGGAAGTTGATGTGGCAAAAGAAACGGCAGACAAGCTTGACTTACCAAATTACTCCTATTTAATTACTGCGAAAGAGTACGTTCAAAAGCTCCCTAAAATCATGTGGCATATGGATGATCCGCTAGCTGATCCAGCATGTGTTCCGCTGTATTTCGTAGCTAGAGAAGCGAGGAAACATGTCACGGTCGTTCTTTCTGGTGAGGGAGCGGATGAACTTTTTGGAGGGTATAACATCTATCGTGAACCTGATGCCCTTCGTCTCTTTAAACCAGTACCCCTTCTCATGAAGAAGATGGTAAACCGAGTAGCGGGTGTGTTTCCAGAAGGAATGAAGGGAAAGAGTTTTCTTGAGAGAGGCTCAACTCCGCTTTCTGAACGCTATATCGGAAATGCCAAAATGTATGAAGAGATCGAGAAGAGAAAGCTTTTGACGACGTATTACGAGAACGAGTACTATCAGAAGATTACAAAACCGTATTATCAAAACGTGAAGCATGAGAACCCTGTGAATCAGATGCAATATATTGATATTCAAACGTGGTTACGTGGTGATATTCTTTTGAAAGCTGATAAAATGACGATGGCGAACGCCCTAGAGCTACGAGTCCCTTTCCTTGATAAGGAAGTTTTCCGTGTTGCACGGGAAATTCCAGTCCATGAGAAAATCGCAGATGGCACAACGAAGTCGATTCTTAGAAAAGCAGCTCGCGGCATTGTCCCTGATCATGTACTCGATAGAAAAAAACTTGGTTTTCCCGTTCCAATCCGTCATTGGTTAAGAAATGAACTGTATGATTGGGCGAAGCAACTTATTCATGTGAGTGAAACCGATTATTTGATCAACAAGTCACTCGTGAAGAAACTCCTTGATGCCCATCAATCAGGAAAAGGGGATTACTCTCGGAAAATTTGGACGGTGCTAATCTTCATGTTATGGCATCAGATTTTTATTGAAGGGGTATATTCCTTTGAGGAGTTGCAAATGGAAGATGAAGTTGTTAGCAAAATAGCTGCTTATCGCTAAGTCAAAAAAGGTGACCACGATGGTCACCTTTTTTGCTTAGGAGTGTGCTTCTTCAATTTGGAGAAGTCTTTGTTCAATTGGATCGTAATCTTCTTGGTGTCCTGTAAAAACGGCGAGATCATGCAGTTTTTTTAAAAGATAATCTCTGTCCAGGTCATAGATAAACTCTTTAGGAATGTGATCCATTGAGTTTTTGGCGAAATCCCAGACAATATCCAATTTGTCCTTCGTGATGGACTGAGACACCATGCTAAGAGAGGTAATGATTTCCGTAATAATGGGGTAATTATCGCCTGCATAATGTCGTAAATAACCAAAGCCTCTATAAAGATAATAGCTGAATTCTTCCGCATCCATGACGACACGAACTTGACCTTGATTATCTGATAGATAAGGTGTGAATGTAATATCTCTCTCGACTTCAAGAAGGAGATCAGCCATCTGATGGATGACGGTAATTGTCGTTTGAGGGTCATCGTTGCCAAGCGATTTGACGCCAATTTCCGAGAGTTTTGTCATCCCCATTTTGAGGTCCTGAATTTCCGTTTCCTTATAACCTAATTGAATAAATTCACTGTATTTATCAGGGTTAACTCGCTCTGCACCAGGTCCCCAATAAGAGAAGAAGCGATTGTCTTTAAGAACATAATCTCCAACTTTGTTGTGTAACTTGATGATGATTTGATCGTTAAGCGCTTCATCGATCATCGCTTTAAAATCAATTAATTGGATGTACCCGGAATCAGGAGAAGTAATGAGCGTTTCTGTTTCACGTTCTTTCTCCATTAAGTCACCTGGTTCGTCACAACGATATTGCTCAAGATCATTTCGCAGTGTCTTCCTGACGATTGCGATCGATTCTTCTTTCATATTCGTTGCGATATTATGAACTTGCATCCAGCTTACAGCATGGTTGATAAAGAAAATAAAGGTTAGAACAGTGACAAATGCAAGGAGAACTGTAATGGAAGGAATCGCAACAAAATATTCGTTTTCCTTACTCGTGAGAAATAGGAAAATCACCAATACATATACAAAGCTACCGTGGAAAATCCCTATAAAATGCTGAGTGGTGCGGTCTGCTACGAAATTAATTAACATCCTAGGTGAGAACTGGCCACTGAATGTCGTGAGAACGACCAGTAAGGAGTTTAGCGTAAAAGCGCTCAGTGTTAGTATTCCGCCGATCAAGGCGCTGATCAGTAGTCGGGTCGGCTGAGCCGTTGTTCTCATAAGATCGGGTGTATATCTGGAAAGCTCGAGTACTAAGTCTAAATAAAGTGTGATGGCTACGAATACGAATGCTCCGAGTATGTAGAGACCAGGCATAAACCATAGCGTTGACTGGAGTTCATGCTTGCGTATGCGACGAGGCATTTCAAAATACTTTCGTAGCTGCCACGGTAATAAGTTCTTGAACATGGCAGGGACTCCCTTCGATTTCTCTTCTGTTAACACTTTAGAATTACCCTTAAATATATTGTCTAAACGGAACATAAGTAAGATTTTTTAGGGAATTCATTTGTTTTGAACTAGGAATCCATTGTTTAAGTTCAGTCACTTTAAACATACTAATAAACAATCGGGAGACATTCCATTCAGAGAATGAGTGTAGGTGAATATGATGGTATTTGAAAAAATGGTTTTATGGTTATTATTTATTGTTGGTGTATGCGCATTCTTCTATAATTTGCGAAAGCCTCCAATTAAAGACTGGCTGATTATCTTTTTAATAACTGCATTTATTTCATCTATTTTTGGGGTCATCGTTGTTGAAAAGGAATTGTTATCCTATCCTGTTAATTTGTTTCCACATTTTGATTCTAGTTTGACTTATGAATATGTATTGTTTCCGGTAATCAGTATTTATTTCTATAAATTGACTTACCATGGAACATGGAAAGAAATCATGAAGTGGGGAATTGTATTTTCTTCTGCAATCACTGTTACTGAATATTTCATTGAACGATATACGGAATTAATTCAATATCATACGTGGACGTGGACGTATACGTTAATTAGTACGTATTTGCTACTTCTATTTGTCCGTGGCATTGTTAAACTTATTAGTTACGTAGAAAAGAATGAGGCTTCCTAACCAGATGTATGTTTCATGATTGATAAATGAATACTATCGTTAGATTAAACCAATTGGAGGTAGTAGGTTAGATGAAAGCGATTATGATTAGTTTATGTTTGTTTGTAACGTTACTTGTTCCTGCTTCATTTGCGAAAGCTGAGATACCATCTTATGCCAAGTGGGGTAAAACCGCGATAGAAGAAACTACAAAAAAGTATCCAAATCAAAAAGTTACAGACTACAGGTATGATGGAAAAGTTTTCATTTCTGATGTGCGAGAACAATATAATTTTGATTTCACACTAAAAACAAACGGTCAGTCGAGAGAAATCAGAGTGTATGTCCTTGTAAATCCAAAAAAAGATCAGGTGATCGATGTGCTATATGATGAAATTGAAGAGTTTCAATAAGTTCAATAATCAATAAGAAGGTCAGTCTAATGCGACTGGCCTTCTTTAACGTGTCAAAGAGAAAAGAGGGATTTATTGTGTTCAATCGAATTTAGTAAGGCATAGAGAGAAATCATGCCTGGTTAGGCAAGAAGGAGAGAAGAACCATGAATATTATTAGAAGGAAACGTGATGCTGAGTCGTTCCTAGCGAATTTTGAAGAGGTTGCAGATTATGATCATAGTGGTAACAAACACTACATCGTTTTCTCGGATTTGCATAGAAACGGGCAGTGTACAGTCATGAAATACAGCGATGCATCTTTTTCGGTTCATGGAAAGGGTGAATCGTATTGCGATGAGACGGAAGTATTTCTTTCTAGAGAAGAGTTGACATCCTTTCTATGGAATCATAGGAAGGCATTGAATTTGGTATTAAGGAGTTTTCAGAAAGAAGGAGTTTAAACTCTAATTAGTGAAGATCTCTTTGAACTAGTAGTGCGTTCATGCTGAAGACGTCCTTCATTTCATGTAGACTGTAAAGAGTAGCAAAATGCAGGTAAGATTTGAGGGACGCTTGTGCTTGGTGTATTTGTTGATATTATTGTGCCGGTATTCATTTTGATTGGGCTCGGAGTTGTGCTCCATCGGGTCTTTCAATTTGATCTCTATACTCTGGCGAAAGTGAATATTTATTTTATTGTACCAGGTTTTATTTTTCTGAAATTGTACGAAACAGCTTTTTCGTTATCATTATTCCTTTCGGTACTTTTATTTTTCTCGATTTTGATTGTGTTGCTGTATCTTATTTCGAATCTTGTTAGTCGCCTTTTTGGTTATAGCAGGAGTGTGCGTGCCTCTTTTACAAATAGCATCCTCTTCTACAATTCGGGAAATTATGGCGTGCCCGTAAATGATCTCGTTTTTAAGCATGATCCGTTTGCAATGTCGATTCAGGTCATTATCCTCACCTTCCAAAACATCTTAACGTTTTCGTGGGGTATTTTCACCTTGAAGACGGTAGAAGGGAACAAGTTAAGCGCCATTCTTGGGTATTTCAAAATGCCAGTTCTATATGCGATGGTGATTGGGATTGGCTTTAATCTACTTGATGTGGCTGTTCCTGAGTTTGTCCTTATTCCAGCAAATTATATTGCAGATGCAATGGTTGCGATCGCGCTTGTGACGCTTGGAGCTCAGGTAGCTCAGCTTCGCTTTGCGAGGAATCTGTCTGTCGTATACGTCAGTCTGATTCTTCGCTTATTGCTTGGTCCTGCCATTGCCCTTGGAATTATTTTTGTTCTTGGAATCGATGGCGTGACCGCTCAGGCGCTGCTCATTTCATCAGCTATGCCAACGGCTGTGAATAGCGCGATCATCGCTCAGGAATACGAGAATGAGCCTGAACTTTCTGCACAAATTGTGCTAGCTTCAACAGTATTTAGTATGGTGACTGTGACGATGGTCATCTCGCTCAGTCGAATGATATTTTAATCGGTAAGAGCTTTGAAAAAGGGCTTCAAAAAATGCTGAATTGGAAATTCAAACCATTGATTTTGTTGAGGGTAAGGTGTAAAGTATAGTCATAAGCAATACCCATTTCCTGCAACGCACGTTAACAACGGTTGTCTCAAACCGATGCTAGTTTTCCGGGAACTCTACATCTAGTTGCTAATAACAAGCCGGCCTTCTGAGCGGGACGTTAAAGGTAGCTATGCGGGTACCCACCTGCTTTTACGCGGGCTTTGAGACACTTATAGTGACGACGAAGCGGGTTTGGGTTTAATTTTGCTTACTGTATGAAAACGAAAAGATACTCTACATAATAAATGAACAAAAGGCACGGAAGCATCTTAGCTTTCGTGCCTTTTTAGGTGGTTAAATTGTGGTGAGTGCTTACGTGAGAATCATCGACATTAATCGAGCTAAAGCGGGTGGTGACAGGCACCCGCAAGGATTTTCTTTGCGTTTTCGATTCTGGCATCTGACGGTGGTTCGACGTTTTCTAATTCATATGGTATTCCGAGCGCTTCCCATTTGTATATGCCGAGTTTATGATAGGGAAGAACTTCAATTTTCTGAACGTTTTTGAGTGTAGCAATAAATTCCTCTAGTCGATAGAGATATTCATCCTCATCGGTAATACCTGGAACAAGAACATGTCGAATCCAGACAGGAATTTGATGGGAAGATAAATAGCGAGCGAAATCGAATATATGTTTATTTGACAATCCGGTTAGGTAACGATGTTTCGTATCATCGATGTGTTTTAAGTCTAATAAAACGAGATCGGTCAGCATCATGAGCTCATCGAGACGTGAAAGAAAGGTTTCTTTATTTGAGAAACATCCTCCAGAACTATCGATAGCGGTATGAATGCCAAGCTTTTTGCATTCTGAAAACAGCTCGATAAGAAAATCGATATGAAGAAGGGGCTCGCCGCCGCTTACAGTAATCCCGCCTCCTGAAGCTTTTATAAAAGGAAGGTAGGTTCGTAAGTCAGCTATGATCTCACTCACTACGATAGTTTTGCCACCATCTAAGTCCCATGTGTCAGGATTGTGGCAATACTTGCAGCGGAGAAGACAGCCTTGTGTGAAGACGACATATCGTATACCTGGACCATCCAATGTTCCGAACGATTCAGTGGAATGAATATGAGTAGTCAGTTTCATTTTAATCAAATCCTTTAAGCTGAATTAATGAGTGCATCAACCGAATTTTTTTGATTGAAAAGCAGGCTTCAATTCGAATTGAAGCCTGCCTGTGACTTACATTGTTTCGTGAAACGTGCGGTTGATGACATCAATTTGTTGATCTCTTGTTAATTTAATGAAGTTTACTGCATACCCAGAGACGCGGATGGTGAGCTGAGGGTATAGCTCTGGGTGATCCATCGCATCAATTAGCGTTTCTTTATTAAAAACATTGATGTTCAGATGATGACCTTTCTTTTCAGCATAGCCGTCTAGGAGTGCAACTAAATTGCTTTCTTTAACCTCTTCATCTCTCCCGAGCGCTTTCGGTACGATTGAGAACGTATTTGAGATTCCGTCCATAGCACTTGCATACGGAAGCTTGGATACTGAGCTTAGAGAAGCCAATGCACCCTTTCGATCGCGTCCGTGCAGTGGGTTAGCACCAGGTGCGAAAGGCTCACCGGATTTTCGACCATCAGGTGTATTACCTGTTTTTTTACCGTAAACAACGTTTGAAGTAATCGTTAAGATGGACATCGTGGGAAGAGCCTGACGATAGGTTTTGTGTTTCCTTAACATGTTCATAAAGGACTTTGTTAGGTCAACTGCTATTTCATCGACACGGTCATCATTATTGCCGTATTTAGGGAAGTCACCCTCGATTTCGAAATCGACAGCAAGGCCATTCTCATCACGAATGGTTTTTACTTTTGCGTATTTTATCGCACTGAGAGAATCTGCTACAACAGATAAACCTGCAATCCCACATGCCATTGTGCGCAGAACTTCACGATCATGTAGTGCCATTTCGATTCGTTCATAGCTATATTTATCATGCATAAAGTGGATGATGTTCAGTGTGTTCATGTACAGCCCAGCAAGCCACTCGAGCATCGCATCGTATCTGAGAGTTACCTCATCGTAGTTCAGGTATTCTGATGTGATAGGTGCGAGGGGAGGCCCCACCTGTTCGTTCAATTTTTCATCAATTCCGCCATTGATCGCATACAATAAGGCCTTTGCAAGATTTGCTCGTGCTCCAAAAAACTGCATTTGCTTACCGATTTTCATAGCTGATACACAACAGGCAATTCCGTAGTCGTCACCATATGATTCAATCATTAAATCATCATTTTCGTATTGAATGGAGCTTGTTTTAATCGACATTTTTGCACAGTATTCTTTAAACTGAAGAGGGAGCTTCGTTGACCAGAGTACAGTTAGGTTAGGTTCAGGCGACGGCCCAAGATTATCGAGAGAGTGAAGAAAGCGGTAGGAATTCTTCGTAACGAGAGAACGACCGTCCATAGCCATGCCGCCGATAGCTTCAGTCACCCATGTTGGATCGCCACTGAACAATTCATTGTAATCTGGTGTTCGAGCGAATTTCACAAGACGCAGCTTCATAATAAAATGGTCAACCAATTCTTGTGCTTTTTCTTCAGTTAGAATGCCCCTCACGATATCACGCTCAATGAAGATATCAAGGAAGGTTGAAACTCTTCCAAGACTCATCGCTGCACCATTCTGCTCTTTAATTGCAGCGAGGTAACCCAAATAGAGCCATTGAATTGCTTCTTGTGCGTTCGTTGCAGGCATAGATAAATCAAACCCGTAAGTGCGTCCAAGTTCTTTCAGTTCTTTAAGGGCACGGATTTGTTCTGAAAGTTCTTCGCGATCACGGATGACTTCTTCACTCATATAGCTGCTGATGGCAAGGTTAAGCTGTTGCTGCTTGTCTTCAATTAAGTAATCTACTCCATAAAGAGCCACTCGTCGGTAATCACCAATGATTCGTCCCCGACCGTAAGCATCTGGAAGGCCGGTTACGATTCCAGCTTTTCTTGCAAGCACCATCTCGGGTGTATAAGCATCAAAAACACCCTGGTTATGTGTTTTACGATAGTCAGTAAAGATACGCTCAACTTGTTCATTTAATTCAAATCCATAAGATGCACATGACGCTTTTGCCATTCGAATGCCTCCGAAAGGTTGCAGCGAACGTTTAAACGGCTTATCGGTTTGGACACCGACGATTTTTTCCGTGTTATGATTAAGATAGCCAGGGCCGTGTGAGGTAATTGTTGATACAATTTCCGTATCCATATCAAGCACGCCACCGCTTTCACGTTCTTTCCTTGTTAGATCCATTACTTGTTCCCATAGGGTTAACGTTTCTTTGGTAGGACCTGCAAGGAAGCTCTCGTCTCCGATGTATTCCGAATAGTTCCGAAGAATAAAATCACGAATATTCACTTCATTTTGCCATTCCCCAAGATGAAACCCTTCCCACGCCTCTTGCTTAGCCGTTTGTGATTGCAACATAATAGGACCTCCCATATGAGTTTCATTTTCATCAGCATATTGCTCAATACTGAGCAATTTAATGTACACCCATACTATATCAAGAAATGAAGAAAGTACCTGTTACATCCATCACAGTTTGAACAAATAAATGAGAAAAACGATGAGAGGTAAGTGAGAGGAGTTCGACAGCATTCAACATAAAACGGGTGGTGCCAGGCACCACCCGTTTTATGTGAAATATTCGAGCTTTGCATCTGGAAAGAATTTGTCGATGTAGCCTCCAAATGTGTCCTTCATGTCCTGCTGTTGATCTTTTTGATAGACGTATTTTCCTATCCCGTATTTTCCCCATTTGTACATCCGATCTTCTTCTTCCATTTCAAGTTTGGTCATCGGGTAGTTTTTTTGAATTACTCGCTTCGCAGGTTTTGTGAAACGATGCTGAATGAGTTCGAATGTTAAGTCTTTTGTAGCGCTTTTGGGAAGTGTGGCTTCTAATTTCTCGAAAAGCGTTAGATAGCCTTCTTTCCAATCGTCGTATAAATAGATTGGTGCGACGATAAACCCGAGTGGATAGCCTGCTTCAGCAACTTTTGCAGCTGCTTCAATTCGCTCGTCGAGTCGTGAAGTTCCTGGTTCAAGGAACTTGATGACATAATCTGCATTCATGCTGAAACGAAAGCGAGTGCGCCCCTGGTGATCGGCATCGAGAAGGTGATCGACGTGGGCGAACTTTGTTACAAAACGAAGTCTGCCATGATCTGATTTACCAAAATATTCAATAGCATGCTTCAACGTATGTGTTAAATGATCAATTCCAACGATGTCAGATGTACAAGAGGCTTCAAAACGAGTGGGCTCAGGTGCTCGTTCCTGCATATATTTATCTGCTGCTTCAAAGATATCATCAGTGTTTACATAAGTACGTATATAAGGTTTGCTCCCCATCGTGGTTTGTAAATAACAATAATGACAGTGTCCCATGCATCCTGTTGCGAAAGGAATCGCATATTCAGCGGATGGTTTTGATGTATCGAATTTTAACGTCTTTCGAACACCGACGACTAATGTAGATTTTGCGACGCGGTATTGCTGGAAGTGATTATCTCCTGGGAGATTGCGGACCTGATTGTGTGAGGTTGTTTCTCGGATTTCAATCCCCATCTTGGTGAATTTCTCGTGCAGTTCTTTTCCAAGCGGATACTCTAGTGCTTTAGGTTCCATATAAACAAGCTGCGGAACAAATGGTTTAACCAACAGAAATCCCCCTATTCAGCTGAGCCAAAGTATGTGGCATAAGCCTGTTCAGCTTCAGCTTCTGAATGATAAATCGCAATATCTGAGTCTAGCGGGTAATACGTTTCATAGAGAAATAAAGCGAGCTGACCTGGGTGGTCTGGATTGTTCACCACAGCTGCTTCCTGTATATTCGCAACGTTATAAGTATGCGGGTTGCGGTACATCACGTATACCACGTCACCAGCTTGATATCCCTGTGACGATTGATCGATCGAATCATAAATGTCCATGCCATATCACTCCTTTATAAGCTTCTCTCTCATTGTTCCACAAGGAGGAATATTCCTTGCTGGTAAATAACGCCTGTTTTTCGCATAAATCATAAAGCTGCTACATAAGATGTTCTGTTGACTCAAAATCAAAGGAGGTGCGTGAAGGCGTGCTGAAATTTTTGTTGAACCTGTTGCCTTCACTTCATTTCAGTGACAGAACTTTCTCCCGCTTCAAGATGTACAGGAGGATGAGAGGGGGAGTATGGTATAAAGTATCAGACCGAGTTGCACCGAAAAGAAGTTCGTGGGTGAGGGAAGTTGTGAATACAGAAGCCTACTATGTGTGGAAACGCGAAATACATTAGGTGCGTTAATAAGAAAGAAGAAGAGGCACGGGAGGACAGTAAACTCCTGTGTCTCTTCTTCTTTTATTCATTCGACAAATTGTGAGTGGTGCCTGTCACCGGTCGAATGGTCTGCTATTTCAATATCTTATAAAGCATGTCGCTTAGCGGCTGGTATAAGAAGGTGATCAAGTCAAGTGGGTTAGGCAGTTGGACATGTAAGTGGTATGCACAAAGTAGTGAGAATCCTAGAACAATAAGTATAGAGAATGCCCAGAGCTCTTTGATTTGCTTTTTTTTCTTAAGTTTTGGGACCTCTATCAAGCTAATGACTGTCGTTGCGACACCGAATGATACCATGTACCACATCGTTGTTAGTCACCGACCTTTCTCTGGAAGGAATCTGTAATGGTTCCAAGTCGTTGGATGGATGCATGTACTTGATAATTTACCTTGACATTCTTGAATTCCTCATCCCAGTTATCTTTTATCCTTCTCCATTCATGAGGATCATCCAGATGAATAATTTCACCAAAACCAAAAATGTCACTGTTAAAATCGTTTTGAGCAATCGTTACAGCCTCTTCCATTTTGCTTTGTATATCCTTCTCAACTTTCTCTTCAAGCTTCGTAATTGATGCAGGGTTCGTCAAATCGATTTCACACTCAACGTCCCCAACATTTCCCACAACTCGAACCACAGCAGTAATAGTTGGGACGTTATTGATGATGCGCCCTTTTACTTTTGTTGTAGCTTGTATGAGCTCGACGGAAGTATCCCCCTCACTACAGGGAACATTTACGACCGTATTCGTCACATTATCTTCAAAATAATTTAAACCTTTACTTTCAACTTCATTTAACCACCCGATTAGTTTATCGTCTTTAAATACACCGAGATGATCAATGTTAACTGTAGTAGGGGTATCAACATTTTCGACGTTTTCAATGTTCGTTCCAATTTGAGGATCCCCTTTGATAAACACGCCAGTTAAGACAGATTCATGTCCATCAGAGGCGAGCGTGTTGATTAATTCATCTAACTTGACAGTTTTGGTAGGGGCCCAGTTTATCTCTGACATCTCAAGAGACGAAACCATTTTGCTAGCCGGAATCTTATCCATCGGAGTAAGGATATTTAGAAGTTTATCTGCAGTCGTGCCTTTGGCAATCACGATTAGGAAATCTGTCCTCATCTCATGGTCTCTTGAAAGAAAGTCAAGTGGTTTTTGAATGCCTGCCTCGGCTAATTCTTCTCCGAACACCACTTTTTGAACATGTGAAAAATACATCTTTCGCGGCGCTTCAAGGGTCAGCCTGCGGAATGCTTCAAATATGGTAGTTCCTGATGCTCGGTACGTCGTCACAGCGGTTCTGGTCGTAGGGTTTTTGGATGCAATTTCACCAGGATTAATGATTTGAGCCGTTACCATATAACCAGTTTCAGCTTTATCGATCCCAATTGCAGTTGCAATGCCGATTTCATTAAGCTCCTTACTACTCCAGCAGCTCGTCAGGAAAATCAGACAAAAAAACAAAGGCGAAAGACGTAAGATCAAACGTTTCATTGTATATCCACCTTTTTATGAATTCCATTTCAATTCGATTCAGGTTTTGGTGATGGTGTTTGATTTCGGATCGTATCCTTTTGACTAATAAATTTAGGTCGCGTCGTCAGCGCCCATATCGGTCCACGGAAGATCGCATCTTTTTGATCTTTAGTAACGAGAGGAGCCATTGGAGCCATGTAAGGTACCCCGAATGAGCGCAGACTACATAGATGAAGCACCATTGTAATGAGTCCTATGATTATGCCGAATAACCCAAACGTGGCGGCAAGAATCATAAACGGAAATCGAAGGATTCGAATCGAGATAGCCATATTAAAGGCAGGCATAACAAAGCTACTGATGGCTGTTAATGAAACGACAATGACCATTGCAGAAGAAACGATCCCCGCGTCTACGGCTGCCTGTCCGAGTACAAGGGCGCCGACAATTGAAATAGCTGACCCGACTGCTCTCGGCATTCGCACACCTGCCTCACGTAGAACTTCAAAGGTGAGTTCCATCAATAGTGCTTCAACCAGAGCTGGAAAGGGGGTCCCTTCACGCTGTGCAGCGAGACTGATGAGAAGTGGCGTTGGGAGCATCTCTTGATGGAAGGTTGTAACAGCGATATAGGCAGAGGGAGTGAGCAATGCTAGAAAGAAAGAAATGTAGCGAAGTAGTCGAATGAGAACGCCAACATCGAATCGCTGATAATAATCTTCACTCGATTGAAAAAACTGCACGAATAAAGCGGGTACTAGAAGAACGAAAGGTGTGCCATCAACAACAATGGCAATTCGCCCTTCAAGGAGTCCCGCTGCAACAGTATCGGGACGTTCTGAATTAAAAATTGTTGGAAATGGACTGTACCTATCGTCTTGAATCAATTCCTCGACATAGCCACTTTCAAGAATTCCATCAATGTTAATGCGACCAAGACGCTCTCGTACTTCGTTGATCACTTCTTCCTCGGCCACACCGTTCATATAGATGAGAGCGACATCCGTTTTTGTTTTCTTTCCGATCTGTTTTGTTTCGATCCAGAGGTTGGGATCTTTGATCTTACGTCGAATGAGTGCGGTATTTGTTCGAAGTGTTTCTGTAAATCCATCTTTTGGCCCTCTAATCACAGTTTGGGAGGTCGGTTCATTAACTCCCCGATCTTCCCATCCTCTAGAACCAATCGCTACGCCTTGAACATTCCCGTCAATCAATACAACGGTATCTCCTGATAACACGTGTAAGAAAAAGGTATCAAAGTCTTTGATTCCTTTCATTTCTCCAGAAGCGAGTGAAAAGGTTTTTAGGATATCAAGAAAACTCTTGTTTTCAATAGCTTCCTTAGAAAGTTCCGTTTTTCTAATATCAAGCATCAACGGTTCGATGACAAAATCCTGAACCATTGCTTTGTCTGCTAAACCATCTGTGTAAAAGACGGCAAGATGCATGAACCCTTCCGTACCTGCTCTAAATTCTCGAACGATGAGGTCGCTACTTTCACCAAGCGTTTTCTTAATCTCCTCTATATTCTGAGTTAAATCAAAATGAAATGGACGAATCTCACTCGAAGAATGAGTTGAGGCTTTCTCCTTTAGCTTAGGTCGTTTTTTTCGGGTTTCCCTTAATTTACGTACACGTTTCATAGCAAAACTCCTCAATCGTTCTCTATCTAGTATCTTTTCACTTCCGTATGTTTTTTATCCTTAAATCTCGTATAGGGCAATTTTTAAGATGAAAGGTAAAATATGCATAATTTCGACACGAATTCACATACTATAAAATGTATAAATATGTAATAAGAAGCGTATATAGGAAAGGATTGTACCTATGGAAAATAAACAAAAAATGAGTTCGACAGAAATTGGTGCACTGTGGATGACATATCAAAAAAAGACATTGATTTTGCGCTTTTTGGAGTATTTTATTCATAAATCAGATGATAGGAAAGCAAAACATCTATTGGAGGGATTGCGGAAAAAACTTGATCCAAAAGTAAAAGAAATTGAAAAAATGTTTCAAAATGAAGGAGCGGCTGTTCCAATAGGTTTTACGAGTGACGATGTTTATATTGATGCGCCAAAGCTTTTTGATCACAGCTTTGACATTATGTTTCTGCGAGTGTTGAAGGAACTTAGCATGGGGATGTATACCCTCCATTTAACGATGGCTTATCGTGAAGACATTGTTCTATTGTATAAAGAGCTCACAAATATCACGCAAACCTATTACAATGCTTTTACGCAATATTTACTAGAAGAAGGGGTGTTACCAAGACCCACGTATATATCCGTTCCAAAGTCTGTGGATTTCATTACAGACAAAAATTACATGAAGAAATCCAGTCTGTTTGGTCCGAAGCGAGCTCTTAGTACAATTGAATTTGGGTATTTTTACCACGGAATCG
Organism: uncultured Bacillaceae bacterium; assembly: GCA_963739655.1. Taxonomy (GTDB): domain Bacteria; phylum Bacillota; class Bacilli; order Bacillales; family Guptibacillaceae; genus Guptibacillus. The sequence goes on from CAVUAW010000026.1 coordinate 62,767, forward strand.
AAACGAACGTTACCGGTATGCAAATGATCATGGGATTTGCACAATGCGCCAAGGATGAGCAAGTGAAAAAGTATTTTGTGAAGGGCAAAGAGCTGTCAAAAGAGATTATTGCAGAGACAAGTAAAATCCTTCTGGAAAATGATATACAAGCTCCTTCTACACCAGGTGGGACGGTAACGAACTCCAAAGAGGCGCCTTTTTCAGAAAAACTAATGATGTATACGGTCTATCTTTTGAGCAATTTTGGTATTGGAGGTCAAAGCTTCGGTGCAGCGTTCAGTATGAGACATGATTTAAATTTGAAATCAGCAATCTTTGCAAAAGATGTCTATGAATACGCTCGCGAAGGAGTTAAAATCATGATTTCAAATGGGTGGATGGAAGAGCCTCCACAAATGGCGAATCATGATGAACTCCTTCAAAAGTGATTGCTAATTAATTCACATATAGGTGAGAAGAAGAGGGGTTTATGAAAAAGAATTCTTAGGAGTAGAACATAATACAGTAACAGGTTAGATATAGGAGAAAACAATGAACATAATCCTTGCTATTTTGATAATCTTGCTTACGTTTTGGAAAGGTGACTGGCGTAACTGGGAGAAATACTATCCTAGCATGCTTTACATCGCATTATCCACGTTTGTCTATGAGTTTATATCGCATGAAAAATTTCTATTATGGGAACTGGAAAAAGGGATGTTTTTGAATAGAATGAACGTTCATTTTGTTCAAAATTTGATTATTAATCCCTTAGTCGTTCTCGTGTATTTATCAAATTACCCGAATATGGGAAATAAGCTCAGGTATAATTTTCAATGGGTAACCATGTTTTGGCTTATTGAATGTATTGCATCATATTTTGATGTCATCACTTATCATAATGGTTGGAATCTTGGCTGGTCCTTATTATTTATTATCATCATGTTCCCAATGGTTCGACTTCATCATGTGAATAAAAGTCTAGCGGTTCCTTTATCGATTATGTTTACGGTATTCCTTATGGTTTTGTTTGATTATATCTAAGACAGGTAGATAAACGTGATTCAAAGAAGAAATGTCTTAGATGGCAAGAAGGAAGGTGAAAAACTTGGGACAAGAAAAAATGAACGCACGTCAATTCACATGGTTAGTATCGTTGTATATTATTGGTAGTTCCATTTTAATCATCCCTTCAGGACTCGCTGGTGAGGCAAAACAGGACGCATGGATTGCCGCTATTCTCTCGGTTTCTATAGGAATTCTTCTCGTTGTGTTCTATGGGATGTTTATAAAGAAATTTCCTGACGAAACTATCGTAGAAGTCATTGAAAAAGTAGTAGGCAAATGGGTTGGGAAAGTAGTCTCGTTCTCGTTCTTTAGTTTTGTTTTTCTTCTTGCTGCACTCGTTCTCCGAAACATTGGTGATTTTTTTACCACTCAAATCTTAATTGAGACTCCGCTTGAAGTGATCTTCGCTATATTTATTTTAGTTGTTATTATGGGAGCAGGACTTGGGATCGAAACAATCGCAAGAGCTTGTGAAATTTTCTACCCTTGGATTTTTTTCCTCTTATTTTTACTTATTGTACTCCTTATACCTGAAATGAAATTTGAAAACATTAAGCCTATTTTTGATGAAGGATTCAAGCCGATCATACGAGCCTCGATTCCCTTTATCGGTCTTCCTTTTCTAGAACTCATCGCTTTTCTCATGATTCACCCGTCTGTGAATCGATCAAAAAGCGTGAGTAACGCTTTTCTAAAAGGGACGTTATTAGGTGGTATTGTTTTGTTTGTCGTTATTTTAGCGACTATTCTTGTTCTTGGTGCTGAATTCACTGCAAGAAATACGTATCCCACTTATATACTTGCTAAAATAATAAGCATTGGACAAATCGTTGAACGCATTGAAGTGATTGTAGCGATTGTTTGGATGCTGTCTATTTATTTTAAATTAGTGCTCTTATTCTATGTATCATCCTTAGGGTTTTCTCAAGTAGTAGGTATCAAAGATTATCGTCCGCTACTTTTTCCACTAGGTTTAGTAATGATTGTTCTCAGTCTTATTAGTTATCCGGATATCATTTACATGCAAGTATTTGTCACCGAAATTTGGACAATATATGCTTCATCTTTTGGACTCGTCCTCCCCATCTTATTGCTACTAATCGCAAAAATAAGGAAGATCTATTAAGAAAACGGTGAAAGACCCGCAATCTTCGACATAAAACGGGTGGTGCCTGTGACGATAGAATATCCTTCGTCTAAAAGCTATTCATCCCACTATTTCTTAGAAATAGTGGGATTGGAAGGGACAAAAAAGGTTTTCTAACATATAAAGAACATTAAGTGAAACTTCTGTCAGAGGTTGCTTCATCGACTTCTGAAATATAGTTGATCCTATTTTTCATTAAGATGGGTAAATAGTTAAGGAAAAGGAGTCTCAAAATCATGGATGCAAATCAAATGATTACTTTCATTAAAGAACTCGAACGATTAAAAGAGACGACCCGAACGGCCTACATGAGAAGTGGGCGAAGAGAAAGTGTGGCGGAGCATTCCTGGAGGCTTGCAATGTTTGCGTTAGCTCTCAGTGATGAGTTTCCAGAATTGGATTTGAAAAGAGTGCTTTCCCTGTGCCTCGTTCATGACTTGGGTGAAGCGTATGATGGAGACATATCAGCAACCATTCAGGTCGATCAGAAAGATAAAATAAGAAAAGAAGAAAAAGCTGTTGAGCGCCTCACATCGAACTTACCAGGTTACGTAAGTGATTCGATTCTAGATCTTTGTAAGGAGTACAACAGGGGTGAGTCTGATGAAGCGAAATTTGTGAAGGCGTTGGATAAGATGGAAACCATTATTCAACATACGCAGGGGACAAATCCCCCAGGATTTGATTACGCGTTTAACCTTACTTACGGCAAGGAATATGCTGATTATAATGCTGTTATAAAATCCATAAGGGATGAAATAGACGAAGAAACGAAGAAAAAAATGAACGAAAATGCGTGAGACGTTTTTTCACTCTTATGGGGAACTTTGCCCATAAGGGTGCAAGTCGTTTCACTGTCTCATCTCTCGAGTAAAAGCTCTTATCAGGTTTTATTGTTTGTGATGGAATTAAAAATAAATATCCTACTTCCTTCATTATGCTGAAATATCTCCGAATTCTAAACTTCCCTTCAAAGTTCGTACAATTCAACATAAAATGGCCACGGAAATATTAAACGATCAGATTAACTCTACCTTTAGACAAGCTATATTCGTGAATGAAATTCGTAAGCTTCGTTCAGGAAAAGATTACTCAAGAAGGAATCGAATTAGAACGGATATATGGTTACTTAGAGATTGAGGTCTATATTATCCTAGTAAAGCGATGAAGGGCTTCATGTTTTTTAGGGGAAGCGCTTCCTTCTTTTTGTACCGAAAAATGGGGTTGTCAAAAGCGAGAAACGAGGTAGAATAGACGCAAGGTTCATCATTCGTGTGTTTCGCATCATACAAAATGATGTGCGACATATCATGTTAAGTAGATAGATATACTCGTCAACCGTTCCCGTGAGAATCCATTACATGCTAGAAAGGGGAAAGCATTCATGAATCGTTCAGTGGTCTGTCCATGTGAGGGTGTCATTGAAAAAATTTTCGTCAATCATGCATCCCGTGTTTATGAGTGGGAGCCAATGTTTGTCATTCGCAACGGACAGGGCAATCAGGAGAAAGTAACGCTTGGTGTAAGCGGCGAAATTTCTGAACTTCATGTGAAAGAGAATGACCGTGTCAAAGGTGGTTTCATTCTTGCGTCAATAAAAGAAGATGATTTTGTAACAGGAAGCGACTGAGGTCAGGCAAACGCTTGACTCTCTGCTTAATAACCATATAGAGAATAACTTTGACTGGTGCAAACGTTAACGGTCTACCGTGGCGATTGCGCCTTTTTTCAGTACATATTGAATAGAAGCATAAGCAGGGTATAGTGATCTTCACTTTTGAATGGGACCTGTTAGAGACATATTTCATCTGATCGGGCGTTTCGTGTTAATTAGTGTTTTTCCAAGATTTTATTTCGCATTTATAACGAAAATATCTTGCAGGTTGAATAAATTTTTAGTAAAGTACACATGAGTTACACCTGAGATGGACAAATGTTTTTGTATGGAGGACACAATGAAGAAAATTGGACTGTTGCCACGTATCCTTATTGCCATTGCACTTGGAATTGTGATCGGAGCTTATTTTCCTGACTGGATCGTACGTATTTTAGCTACGTTTAACGGAATATTTGGGAATTTCCTTGGATTTGCGATTCCACTTATTATCATTGGTTTCATTGCACCTGGAATTGGTGAGATCGGCAAAGGTGCCGGTAAATTAATCGGCATTACAACTTCTGTTGCGTATTTATCAACGTTTTGTGCCGGACTGCTGGCATTTTTTGCAGCTCGTAATCTTTATCCTTTCTTTCTGGAAACTGGAGGCGCTGCTTCTGAAATGGCGAATCCAGAAGAAGCTTTATTGAAACCTTTCTTTGAAGTTGAGATACCCCCGATCATGGGCGTTATGACTGCGCTCGTTCTGGCCTTTACACTTGGTCTCGGTATGGCAGCTATGAAAGGAAAGATGTTGAAGGGTGTCATGGGTGAATTTAGAACAATTGTAGAGAAAGTGATAAGTTATGTCATAATCCCATTGCTTCCGATTCACATACTTGGAATTTTTGCAAATATGACAAGCGCAGGTCAGGTACAAACGATTCTTAGTGTGTTTGCAAAAGTGTTCGTCATGATCATCTTACTTCATGTGACGATGCTCTTGATTCAATATAGTATAACGGGGGCAGCTACTTCCCGTAATCCGTTCAAACTTCTTAAAGGGATGATGCCAGCATATTTTACAGCGCTTGGTACTCAGTCTTCTGCGTCTACGATTCCGGTTACGTTAAGACAAACAAAGAAGAACGGCGTGCGTGAGAAAATAGCGGATTTCAGTGTTCCACTTCTTGCGACAATCCATTTGTCCGGAAGTACGATTACGATCGTCTCTTGTGCTATGGCAGTAATGCTTCTGAATGGCCATGACCCGACCTTCGCAACCATTATTCCATTCATTCTGATGCTTGGTGTAACGATGATCGCAGCTCCAGGCGTTCCGGGTGGAGCGGTAATGGCTGCAATCGGGTTGCTTGAAAGCATGCTTGGATTCGATTCAACGATGATTTCCCTCATGATTGCGCTGTATCTTGCTCAGGACAGCTTTGGTACGGCATGTAACGTGACAGGAGACGGTGCTCTTTCAGGACTTGTTGACCGACTCACTGCTAAAAAGCCAACGATTAAAAGCGCTGCGAAAGCAGGATAATAATTTAAGGGACAGGCTCACAAGAAGCCTGTTCTTTTTTTTGTGAACCAGGCGAAACATATTCTTTCGCAATTAATCGCTTATGAAAAGGAAAAACTCTACAAGCAATCGAATGGTAACTAGTGGAGGCGATCAATATGAAACAAGATATTCTAGCACGCAATAAAGAAAGCTGGGACACGGTGGCTCACCACTTTAACGGAGTGGATGCGTTACCAGCATATGGGCCGTATGCTCAAACAGAAGAAGAATTGCACCTTTTTGGTGACATGATGAATAGAAAAGTACTTGAGATTGGATATGGGAGTGGTCATTCGTTACGCTATATGTCTCAAGCTGGTGCACGTGAATTATGGGGAATCGACCTTTCTGAAGAACAACGGAAGGCTGCAGAGAAAACGTTGAAGAACCTTTCTGCCAAGCTCTATTGTGCTCCGATGGAAGAAGACATTCATTTGCCGAAAGATTACTTCGACTATGTTTATTCGATCTATGCGATCGGATGGACGACAGATTTATCAAAAACCTTTCAACTCATTTATTCCTATTTAAAAAAGGGTGGGAGCTTTATTTTCAGCTGGGATCATCCGCTCTACGTCCATCTTAAAAGCAATACCGGCCAAGTCACGCTTGATGGATCGTATCAAGAAGAGGGATTACATACGTTTGAGAATTTCAAAGGGGAAGAGGCGACGATGGTCATCCAGAAACGGAAAATGTCAACCTATATCAATACGTTAATTGAGGTTGGTTTTACGATTCGAAAAGTGATTGAAAGCGATGTTTCTGAATCGTACGATGGGGAGCAAGTGGAAGTATCTGACCGTTATTATTCACTCTATAAAGCAAGAAAGTTTCCAACAACTATGATTATTAAAGCAATAAAGTGACGAGAACAAACTTAAAGTGATCAGCTAAGGGAGGATGAATCGATTCCTCCTCTTTTTGCGATTAATAGTTTGTAATATTTGGAACTTATGTGCTTTGAGAACGTAGAACAAGGTAAGAGTTTTGGATGACGCCAAGATCTACGATGAGTGAGGTGATCTATAGATGTTATTGAAATTTCTTGGAGGACTAGCATTTCTTGTTGTAGCGCTAATTCTAGCTTTTTCGTTAAGTACTCTATCTTCCTTTTTTGAAAAACGATTATTGAGCAAGTTGCAACCAGCTTTTCGGTATGGGATCCTCATTTGCTTAACGATCTTGTTTGAAGCGGGGCTGATCGAGTTATTGGCGTTTGGAAGCAAGTGGAGTTTAATCGATTCATGGTTTACAGGCAGTATATTACTAGTTGCGATAATCTGGTTACCTGCTTATTTCAGACCATTTCAAGAGAATGCAAGCCGCACGATTGGAAAGTTTCATAGAGGGAGCGATGCAGGAGGAATTACAATTCATAAGGGACGGTCGAGGCATCCGTTCGTCATCGGCACATTACTCTTTAGCGCAGTTGGCATGATTGTTTCTATTAGTTATTATTTACCGTATTTCATTTGAGGGAAGTGGAAGAGATATCTGGGTGGTTAATAGCTACAGAAAAAGGTCAATCACATCTAAGTGATTGACCTTTTTCTGTTTAATCTAATTGACAAAAAAATTCAGGAATTAATTCGTCTTAAACCTTGGAGATCGAGCACTCCAAAACCAACTTTCGAGAAAATTGGTAAAATAATAAAAGCCAGAGTATCGATTGTTCCTTGTGTAATGCCGATACCAGAGGCTCCTAGCACCCATGCAGTTGGATAAAGGACCCAGAATGCAGTTAAATATATGGCTACTCGCTTGTAGTGATCGGATAGCTTTTCATTCGCTGAGTCAGCTAATTTCTTCAATGGAACCCAAACGATGAATAGAATGATCACGAGTGCAACAAGACCCAGAAGGTACCAGATGTATTTAAGTGAGTCGGGTGAGAAGTCAGCAATTAAACCTGTTAAGATCATGAAAACATCAGCTGCAATCAATGCTCCGATAAGTGTCTTGTTTATTTTCTTTTCATAGAACATAGCGGTTAAAGCAAGCGACACAAGTAAAAGAGGGGTAGAGACAACCCAGTCTAAATATCTTGCAAAATAGATGGTTTTGTCAGGTCTTTCTAATAGACCTTGCCCTAATGCAATCGAAAGATAGGCAACCCCGGACCAGCCAGTGATGACCATCGCAATCACGTATTCATATAACGGCACGCCCTCAGGCTTTCGACTTATTATGAAAAAGTAGATCGCGGCTGCAATCATCACAAAAAAATAAAACACGTGCAACAAACTATCAAAAGAATTCATGATAACACCTCAATTTAAAAACATGTTACACATTATGGGCAATTCATAAAAAATTATTCAAGCAGGCAAATATAAATAGAAATTACAAATATTAAAGAAATATATGAAAAATGGTGAATTATGTAGATTAGAAAGTAGATGAGTAAGGGGAGGAAAATGAGAAAAATGTGAAAAGGTGCAAGTCTTGCTGTGACAATTGCGAAACCTACTGTGCTGCCAGAAAAAAATGTTGAAGCTATATGGAGAAGTGTTTATAACGAAATTTATGTATGTGAATAACAGTTAGTTATAATGACGAATGTATCGAGCTCTATAATAATAAGAGTTTAGTAGTTTCGCTATCTGGTTGGAATTTAATTGCGACAGATGGTAGTCCATCTATTTCGCTCAGTGGGATGATTATTGTAAATGGTTACTATTTAGTTGAAAGAACCGATGATAGTAAGGTTACAGGAGTTACAGCTAACGAGATTTATAGTGGCGTGATGGGGAATATAGGAGAAGTGTTAGAGTTAAGAGATTTAAGAGGTGTATTGATTGATAACGTTGATGTCTGGCATAGAGGTGATAACATTTCTAAAGTAACGATGGAGAGAATAGATTAGATTGGAAGAGGCACAGATATAGTAAACTGGGATATATCAACTGGGACATATGAAGAAGGAACGGGAACATAGGGGGAAAAGAACTCACAAACTGGAGATTATTCTTAAACAGGAGAATGAGAGGATAAGACTGAGTATTTGAATGAAGTATCTGAAGAAAATGATGAGATTAACATCTATTTCAATAAGTGTGAACTTGATCAATATGATAATTCTGGAAACGAAGCTAATTATAATGTGAATTTGAAAGAAAGTCTCTTGAAGAAAAAAGAAAAGTAAGTATGAAATCAATCTACGAAAGTGATAGATGAGATGATTAAAAAAGTAGATAAAGGTGTTGATGTTAGAGTTATTGTAGATGTAAAGGAAGAAAAAGAAAATAATTATGTGGAGAGATTAGAGATAATGAGATAGTAAGTGGAAGAGATGGTAAGAGAGAAGGATATGATAGTTGGGAAAGAAGATGATATTACAATATAGTGAGATACTAAGATGCAGCAGTGGAAGATCGAGTGAAGCGAAAGTTCATATTTTAAGATGGTTTTTTATAAAAGAAGATTATGGTTGGAAATATAGAGATGATAAGTTATTTTTTTGTTAATGAGGAATAGTAAAGTGATGGAAAGTATTATGAGTTAGGAAATTAAATGTATAATAAATTAGAGGTGGTAGATGGTAAATAGGTATTTAAAGGTAGTTGGAATTTCACTGTGAAGGGTTTTTATGGATAGGATGAAAATATGAATAATGGTTTATTTAGATGGAAATTAGTAGTAAGTGGTAGAAGTTATATTTTATTGAATTAGAGAATATCTATAAGATGGAATTTAAAGAAATGTGGGGAAGAATAAGATAAATTATTGATGTAAGAAAGTTGATTTTAAGTTTAAGTAAAAAGGATATATAAGGCAATGAGTAATGATAGGAGGTAAGAAGAGGAAGTTTATTTTTTTTTTGGTGATGATGTTGTTGGTATAATGGTTGATATTGTGAAAGATGAAGCTGATTTAAAGAAGTATTTCAAGATTTTTGTTTGGAGTGAAGAAGTTTTAGTAGATGAGTTGAAGAATAAGTGAGAAAGTTAGTATGTGGATTGAAAGTATAAGAATAAGTTTTGATGTGAAAGGTGTTTTTGATAGTAGTTTTTGGAATTAATATTGGTTAGTAAGTATTGAAATGATAAGTAGAATTGTTTTTTTAACGAGTATAAATAATTTTAATATAAGATGAGTAAAAGTTGTGTTAGTATTAAAGATGTAGAGTTAAGTAAAATTTTATAGTAAAATGATGATTATTGATGTAGATATGAATAGTGATTTAATGGTTATAGTTGTTTAAGTAAATTGGAGTATGAATGGAAATGATTTTAATGATGAGAATATGTTTTATTATTTAAGATAAGATATAATAAATTAGTTTGTATAGGAGTTTAATGTTAGTTATAAGTAAGTTGTAGGAAAGGTGAGAAAAAAATATTTTTGGAAGGAGAATAGCTGCTAAATTAGGTATTCTCTTTTTGTTTGATTTCGTCTCATAGTTAATCAAATGGGTGGACGAATTTTAGAGAACCCTCTAAGATAGACGTAACAATGAATAAAGGAGCTTCTAAATGAATTTCGTGGCACTGGATTTTGAAACGGCTAATTCTTCGCGGGGCAGCGTCTGTTCAATTGGACTTGTAGAGTATGAGAACGGGCAGCTGATCAGGGAGTATTATCGTTTAATCAAACCAAAACAAAATTATTTTGCTGGAATCAATATAAGTATCCATGGTATTACAGCAGAGGATGTTGCGAATGAACACGAGTTCGACGTGCTTTGGCATGAAGAGATTCGAGAGTTAGTCGAAGGCAAATTCCTAGTTGCGCACAATGCACAATTTGATATGAGCGTCTTGCGTGCCGTTCTCGATCAATACAACCTTCCTTATCCGATGCTTGCTTATAACTGTACGGTTAACATTTCAAAAAAGACATGGGCGTTGCCTCGCTATAAATTAAATGTCGTATCGGACTATCTCGGTATTGAACTAGATCATCACCATGCGCTTGATGATGCACGTGCTTCTGCTATGATTCTACTAAAAGCAGCGGAAGAATTACGTGCTGTCGATGTGAAAGACCTTGTTACGAAAACTGGAACAGAAAACGGGATGATGTTTGACACAGGATATGAACCAGCTAAATTAAATAAAAGACGGCAGAAATCATCATAGAAAAGCCCCTGCACAAACGTAATTGAGATGTTTGTGCAGGGGCTTTTTGCAACGATTGCCACGTGAACTCTTATAAGAAATTAATAAGAAAAGCGAGTGTATCAAGCTCTCTTGCTAAATCAATCTGCTGTAGATGAATATTGCTAGGGAGTTGTAAATAAGCTGAGGAGAAATTCATAATACCTAGAATACCGGTCTCAGAAATTTTTTCGGAAATCACCTGAGCTGAGGCGGCTGGAATAGCTAGAATAGCTACCGTAACGCCTGGCGTCATTCTTTTGGTCATTTCATCTATATGATAGACAGGGACACCAGCAATGGTTTTTCCAACAACTTTAGGGTTGTTATCGAAGGCCATCTTTATTTTAGGTGATGACTTTCTTAAATGGTTGTAATGAAGAAGAGCAGTTCCAAGACGTCCGGCACCAATGAGTGCAGCTTCCGGTTCTGTGTTCTCATTGACGATATGGTGCAGATGATTGATGAGTTTCTTTACTTCATAACCGGCACCTTTACGTCCCGGAGCTTTTAAAATAGAAAAATCTCTTCTCACTAGATCAGATTTAACATTAAGGGCATTTCCAAGCTCTACAGAAGAAATGGATTTCTGTCCTGATTTCTTCACGCTTTTTAAATAAGAGAGGTAGAGTGGGAGACGCTTAATCGTGGCATTTGGAAGTTTATTCTCTTCCTTTTTCATAATATTACCTCCGTCAAACTAATACTGCTTCCCTTCTATTATAATCCTAATCTAGCAAAGTGCAATTTGGAAAATACTCCAAATGAACTAGACAGATCGCGTGACAATTGAATGATAAAGATTTTCCGCAGGTAATATAAAAGGAACCGGATGAATGCCCCGGTTCCTGAGGATGATTAATCTAAATCTTTTTTACATAGGTACCAATCGATGCATTCAAGTCCCTCTTCATTTTCACGTTCCTTCATCGCTTCTTGCGTTTTAGGTGGTGAAACTAAGACTTTATCTCCTGGTTCCCAGTTAGCGGGAGTCGGTGCCCCATGGTTGTCTGTTGTTTTTAACGCTTTGACTAATCTCATAATCTCATTCATATTTCGTCCTGTAGTAAGAGGGTAATAGATCACAGCTCGAACGACCTGTTTATCATCAACAACGAAGACGGCGCGGCTCGTCTCTGTTTGGCTTTCTTCTGGCATAATCATGCCATAGCGTGTGGCGACGTTGCGATCGAGGTCTGCAATAACCGGGAACTCAATCTCTGTATCAAAGTTTTTCTCAATGTTTCTTATCCAGGCAAGGTGTGAAGACACGCTGTCAACACTTAGTCCAAGCAGCTCTACATCTAGCTTTCGTAGCTCAGGATAGATTTCCTGAAATGCAACGAATTCGGTTGTACAAACCGGTGTGAAGTCGGCAGGGTGTGAAAATAACACGAACCATTTCCCTTTATAATCTTCAAGAGAGAGCTGACCATGTGTGGTGTTCGCCGTGAAGTCAGGTGCTGGTGATCCGATTCTAGGTAGCTGGTAAGTCGTTTCAGTTTGTTGTTCAGACATATCTAAAACATCTCCTTGTATTAGAATCTATAAACGGTTTTCCCTTACATTTTCTAAATAAACTGTCTATTTTGTGACAGAAGGTCTTTCAGTGAAATGCGATAAAAGATAGAATAAGGTAGGGGTAAAGAGTTCCAAATGAGTCCTGAAAGGAGTGACAGCATGCAAATCGAATTCCTGGGAACAGGCGGAGCGATGGCGATTCCACGACCGCTTTGTCAATGCAATGTTTGTAATGAAGCGAGAGAAAGAGGGGTCCCTTATAGCAGGTCAGGTCCAAGTTTGTTCGTTCATGGACCTAACGTATTGATCGATACGCCTGAAGATAGTTACATGCAGCTTAATCGGTCTCGTATTACCGAGATTGACGGGGTCCTTTACTCCCACTGGCATCCCGATCATGTGATGGGAAGACGAGTGCTTGAGTCAGTGAATGCGGATTGGATTAACCAACCTCCTAGAGGTACGACAACGAATGTTTTTTTGCCAGAACAAGTTTCGATCGATTTTAAATCAAGATTAGGAACAGGAGAGCACCTTGCTTTTTTTGAAAGTCAGAACTACATAGCACAACATCATCTCAAGGATGGGGATCACATCACGTTAAATGATGTGGACATTACACCGTTTCGGTTATCAGAGGATTATGTCTATGCGTTTTTATTCGAAGGAGATGGGAAGCGCGTATTGATTGCACCTGATGAACTCTTTTGCTGGGATCCACCAGACCTTGGGGAACTCGATCTCGCTATTTTACCCACAGGTGTGTGTGAATTTCACCCTTTGACAGGGGAACGTCAAATCAATGCCAATCATACGGTATTAAGAGAAGAAGCCACCTTTACTCAAACACTTGATCTGATTGATAAGCTTAACGTGAAACAAGTATATTTAACGCATATTGAGGAGCCAGATCATATGAGTTATGACGATTTCAAGCAAATTGAGCGCAACCTTCAACAGGCTGGCAAAAAGATTTCGTTTGCGTTTGATACGTTGATATTAGATATGATCTAACCTTATGGGTTGGAGGAGATTGCTGTTTAAAACAAGGAGTTTTAGGGAAACATTTTTCTAGAAACGAGGTGAGTGTATGGATCCGTCCTTTGGCTTTATTATTAACGTGGTTATTGCCATTTATTTGTTTATAGATGCAAGAAAACGGGACAAAAGCGCATTTTTATGGGCAATCATTGGATTGATTTTTGGTCCAATCGTTCTTGGTATTTACTTTATTCAAACTGGACGAAAAGGCATCGGTTGGCTGATCGTGGTTCTTGCTATTATTTGGTATATTTTAGCGATTGTATTTGGCATTATGGCTGCGATTTTTGGCCTGATTCTATAGGAGAAGACCTGAAGCACACCCGCTTCAGGTTTTTTTATTTGAGAGAAAAATGCCATCGAATATAACTTAGGTTAAGGTTCCAAAAAACAATATCGTTCCGACTTGGGTTTAAGTCGTACTTGAAAGAGGAAAGAGAGGTTACAAAGGATAATAAACGAGTGAGAGCGCTAGTGTGGATGAATACATTTTCAGTTAGCATCATTTAGATTTAAGGGAAGAGAGAGTGGATAATTCGCACAGTATAGTGGCTCAAGGGGGAAGTAATGGATGAGGAAGCTAAAGTGATTAATTGGATCACTTCCGAACTCGAATTAGATACATGCATCACACAGGATTATCCGGTCTATCAGTCGGGTAAACGAGTCATCGATCGAAGCGGGGATTATCTGATTGTTTACTTTCATCCGTTGCTTAAAGTAGTGGTTTACACTTTTAAAGGGATTGAAGATTCCTATTTTATAGCACGACCGTTGTGTTGATTTGTAGCTTAAAAGATCGTGACGGTGTTGAATAAAAAAAGGAGCGTGGTTATTTTTTAAACCACGCTCCTTTTCTTATTCTACCTGACCGGCGAGTGAATGTTGCACTAGTTGAGTCGAATGTTTTCTTCTATCTGTTCGGGAGTAAGAAGAGCAAGTTGATTGAGAAGTTCAATTTGGAAACTACCAGGGCGGTTTCCTACAATTTCCGCTGCAGTTTCACTTGCTATGCCATAGAATGCAAGGGCCCCATATGCCGCCAGGAGGGGGTCAGATTCGACCGCTGCAAATGCACCAAGCAAGGAAGAAAGAAGACAGCCGGTCCCAGTGACCTTCGTTTGTATAGGGTGACCATTCGCAAGTTGTATGGTTTTTGCACCATCCGATATCGCATCTACTTCGCCAGTCACGATGACCGTGCAGCCGAACATCGCTGCCGTTCTCATGGCGAGGGACTCCCTATTTCCGGAGCATTCTGCAGCATCTACTCCTTTAATCGTCCATTTTTTTCCTGCAACATTTGCGATTTCCGCTGCGTTTCCCCTAATAAATTGAACATCGATTTCTTTTAGAATTCTTCTTGCTGTATTTGTTCGATAAGGGGTAGCACCTGCTCCGACTGGATCAAGAATAACTGGGATTTTCAACTCGTTTGCTGCTTTCCCAGCTAGCAACATTGCTTCGACTATATCTTTTGTGAGTGTCCCAATATTCAGGACGAGTGCGTTTGCAATCTGAGCCATATCTGCCACTTCTTCTCGTGCGTAAGCCATAACCGGACTTGCCCCTGTGGCAAGTAATCCATTTGCCGTAAAGTTTGATACCACGGTATTTGTAATATTATGAACAAGAGGCGACACCTCTCTGACTTTTGTAATAAGAGCTGAAGCCTGTGCTTTTTCCATAACAAACATCCTTTCTAGAGTCTAGAGGGGTCAGGTACGTACCTGACCCCTCAAGGTCTCGAATATCGATTCCAAAATCTTAGAATCCAGGAGAATGGAAAGGGAAGTCGATAGCCTGCTTTTTCCAATTGTTTCAGGAGATTAATGAAGGCTCCGCCAACGCGGCGATTCTTTTTAAGTTCTTCCTCGTTTCCCTTCACCGTTACCCGATAGCCATCCTGTAGACCTTCGATTTTCACTTCTGAACGACCGAATTTTTCGGTTGTTTCCTTCATCACTTTGTCTTCTGTCATTTGGAATTCTCCTTTTTCGACCAGGTTCTTTTTTCTGCGATGCTTGATGTAAGTATAAGAATGAAGCTTATACTACCAGTAATGAAGACGGGAAAAAACAAATCTTCAAGCTCAAGGGCGAAACTTATGAACATGCTAATGACGCTTACAAAAAGGAGAGAGAAGCTATAGTGTTTATTCCAAAGCATGCTTTTTGCTCTTGCTTCTCGTCTCTTTAGAGAATCCTCCCACATCCTGTGTTGATCGAGCTCTTCGGATAGCCGGTCAAGTGGATTCTCAAGAGTTGTTAGTTTTGCATAAAGCCTTCGTAGTAATTTGGTTGGATCATACTTGAGTTCAGATGATTCCTCACGATTGATCCACTCTTTTACGATCGGCTTGCCTTCTTCAATCAAATCAATTTCAGGATCTAGCGTGTAAAGTATTCCAACAATGGTTGAGATTGCTCGACCGAGAAATGCGAACTCACTTGGAAGCTGAATAGGTTGTTTATTGACGAGAGTTTGAACTTCTCTTAATACTTGTTCAGCCGTATCTTCATCCATCATGGTCAGATCCTGTTCAACAAAAAGTGTGACGAGCGTCTGAAGGGCTTTCTCAATTTGCTTTTTATCGGAATCAGGAAGGAGAAACCTAAGCTCTTCCAGTGCATCCGTGACATCTTGATATTGACTGAGGACAATCCCTGTTATGAGCTTACGAATCGAAAGGGCATCACGCGCTTCAATGTGACCAACCATTCCAAAATCGATAAAAACAATCGTTCCATTCTCTTGAATAAGGATGTTACCCGAATGTGGATCAGCGTGGAATTGACCTTCTTGCAAAAGCTGTTCAAGGTATCCTTTCAAAAGCTGACGGGCGAGTTCACGCCGATCGATTCCTTTCTCTTCTATATAAGAGAGGTTCGTAATCCGGGCTCCTTCCATCCATTCCATGACAAGTACTTTCTTCGTTGACCATTCGGAAACATAGTTAGGAACTCGATAACCTGGACTATCTTTATATCTGTCTTGGAAGTGAAGACCATTCTTTAATTCTTTCTTGAAATCAAGCTCGTCCTCAATGACGCTTCGAACCTCTTCATACAATCTACCAAGATCTAACTGATTCCCGTAAGATGTGAACTTATCGATCAACCAGAATACGATTCGTAAAGCCTGAAAATCAGCTTTAATGATTTTACGGATATTCGGTCGACGAATTTTGATCGCTACTTCTTCGCCGGACAAAAGGTTTGCTTTGTAGACTTGTCCGATCGAAGCAGAAGCAACCGGACGTTCAGAAAGGTCTTTGATGACATCTTTATAATCAGAAGACCATTCTTCTTCAAGTATTCTTTTCGCTTTCTCCCATGGAAAGGAAGGAACGCGATCGACAAGATCTTCAATTTCTTCAAGAAATACTTTGGGCAGAATATCAGCACGAGTTGAGAGGAATTGGCCGAGTTTCACAAGCAATCCTTCCAGTCGAATGGCTTTCTCTTTGTATTCTTTTGCCTGCTTTTTTAATAGCTTCTGCCAGCGGTCCTGATCCCATGAATGCTTGCTCTTTCTTCTGAAATATTCGAGTTGAATAAAAAA
The DNA here is from genome assembly GCA_963739655.1 of uncultured Bacillaceae bacterium. Classification (GTDB taxonomy): domain Bacteria; phylum Bacillota; class Bacilli; order Bacillales; family Guptibacillaceae; genus Guptibacillus. The sequence goes on from CAVUAW010000026.1 coordinate 79,356, forward strand.
TTTAACGGACATCCAAACAATTACGACGATTCGATACAGTGATTGATATTTCATAAACTACTCCTACTCCTGATAAGACCGTTTAGTGTTTAACATAGCCTATTTTACATGGAAAGAAACAATTTTTACGCTTTTATGGAACATCAGAACGATAGGAATGCCCCGGTTCTTAAAAGAACCGGGGCATTATAAAAAAGAGAGATGTTACTTTGTTCTTCTATCTTCGATGACTTTTTCTTGTATTGGACTCTTTTCGTGCTTATACGTCAGCTTTTTCGACGTTACGTAATGTTGTATCTGGTATTCCTGCTATTTTTCGTAACGTCCTCTCGGTAAAGGAAGTTTCCTTCAGGAAAGTGGACTTCTAGTTGCCGCGCGCGATATCGACGAATTTTGCTCTTCCTTGGAAACACCGAATCCGTTATAAACGACGATCCCTTCACCTTCAGCGATGCTAAGCTCACTTGCATCCTCTGCATGCATGAGTACTCATAGCGTTCTGCTTGATTGAAGGGGTCTGTTTCTTTATAGACCATCGAGTTGAATTGCTTGCCACGGCGGGTAGTGACGATGAATTGTCCATCTTTTTTACCGAGGTCTGGAATTTCAACTGGAATGAGAGTCCCTTTTCCGTCCGGAGTAGGGCAAATCCCGCCTTCACACAACCATGCACCACCCCATTGGAACACATCACCTTTTTTGTCAGATGCTGGACTCCGTCATAATCACGATTTGCAATTGCGATTTCATTTCGAATCTCTTGTCCGTCTTTAAAATCTACCAAATGAGCGGATTCAGGTTTTACGCGTTTCGCAAGGTCGATATAAATTTTCCACTCGGCACGCGCTTCTTCAATTTCGTTATTTATTTCCTTCTATCTCAGGTGAGAAGTACACCATACGTTCAGTAGATGTGGAGGTTCCTCCGCCTTCTTGTTCGTAACGGGTTTTGGCTGGTAGGACGATGACCGCTTCCTTGGCATCGACCAAAGTAGACGTGATTGAAAATGATATCTTGATGGACCGAATATCCAATTCGGATAGTGCTTTTTCAACAAAATCAGGGTCAGGCATCGTTTCGAGGAAATTTCCACCGGATAAGTAGTAAAGCTTTATTTTCCGTTCATGATCTTCTGGTAGAACGATGTTTTCGAGTGTGACACCAACAATATCACCTTGCCATTTCGGAAGGTCGAAGCCCCATACCTTTTCTATACGGCGAATATTGTTTGGCTCGAATCCACCTCCAGGAAGAACGAATGGATCTGCTCCCATCTCACCAGAACCTTGAACAGACGAGTGACCTCGGAATGGCATCAATCCATTGTTTCTCCGCCGAGGAACCCGCGTAAGAAGAGCAAGGTTTGCGACTTGTGAAATATTATCGGTCGCGAACGAGTGCATCGTCAGTCCAAGCGCCCATGCAAAGACAGCGTTTTTACTTTTGGCTAAAAGTACCGATAATTCAATGATGCGTTCTTTTGAAATACCTGATGAAGACTGGATGATGTCCCCCCACGTTTGTTCTTGGACTTTCGCTCTGAGTTCTTCATAGCTGTTCACATGCTTATTTACAAATTCGTGGTTGATCGCGGAACCATGCTTCGTGCTCTTCCATTTCGAACCAATGCTTCATAATTCCTTGCATGAACGCAATATCTCCGCCAACATTTACTTGATAGAAATCATCTGCAATCTTCGTCCCGAACATCGCAGACTCGGCATTAGAAGGAATCCAGTATTTGTCCATCGCCGGTTCGCGATACGGATTGACGACGATGATCTTCGTGCCTCGCTTCTTCGCTTCAAGCATGTATTTTGTAGATACTGGAGAACTGTTGGAGGCGACACTGCCCCAGAACATGAGAACATCTGTTCCGAACCAATCCTGATAGTTCGCAGTCGATGCACCGACTCCAATCGATCGTTTTAAAGCGGTTTTACTCGGTGAATGACAAATTCGTGAAGCGTTATCAATATTATTCGTCCCTAGAAAGCGTGATACTTTTGCAGCAACATAATAGGATTCATTTGTAATCCCTCGGGAAGTCAAATAGAATCCATATTGTCTGGATTCAGCTTCTTCATTTTATGTTGCAATCACGTCCATCGCATCGTCCCATGTAATTCGTGAGAAATTTACGTTCACCTTTTCGACGGATCAGCGGGTAAGGGATACGACCGAGCTTTCTTAATTCTGAACTGCTATATTGTCGAAGCTCATCGATATCAGCATGAAGGATGTCTTCATCAACAGATGGCATCGTATTTAGATCGAAGAACGTTCATTCGAGTCGTACAGATGTGTGGTCCTTTCAGTGTTTGATCATATAAACCAGAAACACCGAGCGCACAGCCATCACAAACACCTTGCGTGAGAATTTTTGTAGCGTAACCGATGTTATCTTTGTTCTCCCAGGCGATTTTCATCGTGTCGCGAAAATGATGAGGCTTTACTTTTCCTAATCCGAAAGGAATCGGGCTTACCCAATGTTTTGGTTGCGGTTTCTTCGTTGCTTTAATTGGTCCTTGATGTTTTGTTTCTCCCATTTAGCTCACTCCTATAACAGCATGATAAACAAATAAAAAACCACCGCCTGTTCACATCATTTCGAAAAATGGATGTGCAGCACGGTGGTTGAGTCTTTAGCAGGAACGCTGCCAAGTGCCTAACCTAGTTAGCATATTTATCTTCTATGTTTTCATCGAATACAAAAATTGACATCCCAAAGTCTCGGTCAATATCAATGTCTACGAAAAGGTCTACAAAATTACTTCCCAGAAATTCTTCCATCTGACTGGAGGGTTATTGCGATACATATCTTTCACCATTTCAGTTCGTGCAGCTCGAAGCATTTGTTTCCCTTCACTTGCGCTAGCAATAAACTTCTCTACTGGAGAAAGATTGCCTTCCATTTCGCAGATAGCCCAATTCTTGCAAAATGTTGTTGTGATCTTACTAGGGCCTTTGCCCATGTGCTTTTTACGAAAAGAACGAACAAGATTGCTGAATTCTGCTTCATACTTATTCATTGTGTCCTACTTTCTAATCAAGATAATTCTATCCATACTTTACCACAAGATCTTAGTGATAAAAAGAGCTTACATGGTCATCTTTCAGAAGGTTGATGAGTGTTTTCCTTCCGAAGTCTACGAATATCTTTCCTGATGATAATGGAGATAATGAGAGCAACGACAACATCCTGCAAGAAGGTCAAGCTTGCTGCATAGCTCCCCGTTGTATCCTTCATCCAGGCTGCGAACATAGGGCCGACTAATCCAGCTGCTGCCCATGCTGTTAAAATGTAACCGTGAATAGCTCCAAGCTGCTTCGTTCCGAACATATCTCCGATGTAGGCTGGAATCGAGGCAAAGCCACCGCCATAGCACGTTAGACGATCGCTAGCATGACTGAAAAAGAATTGCGTTGTCGTGTGTGGTAGAAGAGCAAACAACCCAATTTGTAAGACAAAGAAAGTAGTGTACGTATTCGGTCGACCGATTAATCAGAGACTGATGCCCAACCGATTCGACCGAGTCCGTTAAAGATACCGAGCACACCGACTAATGCTGCTGCTTCTGCTGTAGATAAACCGATGCTTTCCTGTGCAAGTGGTTTGGCAGCAGATAGGATAGCGATGCCGCACGTGACTTGATAAAAAGCATGATCCATAAATAATAGAAACGGGATGTTTTAATCGCTTCATTAGCTGTTAGTTGAGAAAGATCACCCTCTTTTCGATTGTTCTGCTTCTCTCGAACCTTCGGCAACCAGCCTTCAGGTGGTTTCTCTAAATAGAGAGAAGAGCGACCATGATAATAAAGTAACTGCTCCGAGAATATAGAACGTATTTGCAGTACCGACTGACTTAATTACTGTCCATCACAGGACTAGCGATTGCTGCAGCAAAGCCAAATCCCATAATGGCAGTCCAGTTGCTAAGCCGCGACGGTCAGGGAACCATTCACAAGTGTCGATACAGGTGCGATGTACCCAACTCCGAGTCCAATCCCCAAGAGCACCATAGAACAGATAGAGAAGGGGCAATGATCCCATACTAACAGCCACCCTGAACCGAAGATTCCTACGCCAAAAAAGCTAGCAGCAGAAGTCCTGCTTTACTGGACCGTACTTTCACGAAATGACCTAAAAAAGCAGCGGATAATCCTAGAAATAAGATTGCGAGACTGAACGTAAACTGAACTTGTTTAGCAGACCAACCGAATTCGTTAATCAATGGATCGGTAAAATTACTCCACGCATAAACGGAACCTATTGAAATATGTATTCCTACTGCCAGATGCTGCTATGAGCCACCTATTTTTAACCTTCTTCATCCACTTCATCTCCTTTAATTCGTTAACATACTATAACTGCAAACAAAATAAAAAAACTGTCTATCAACCAGTTAAGAGAATGGACCATTCTCTAGAGGAAGATCGACAGTTAGTCGTTAGCAGGTTACGCTACTATAAAAACCAACAGTAAATCGCTTTCAAAACAAATGAAACATTTAAACCGATGACAGGATCGCTATCTCGTGTCAAAATGTTACATAATGATGAACTTTTCTAAATAATAGCATGAATTGTAAAATTTATTCAATAGAAGATAACAGTTTTAATATTATTTATTAGAAAAAGGCTATCAATCAAAAAACTAAACAAGTAGTATGCTAATAAAGTCACGTTCGATTTCTTTTACCTAGCCATCGCTGGATGCAGTAGGCAAAGATAGCTGAAACTCCAATAACAATCATTGTGATCAGAAGAGAATTCTCAGCAGCCGTATAGTTGCCATAACTTAATGAAGTTTGATTGTCGAGTATAACAGTGAATAGAATTCCTGAAATTAGTTGAAAACAAAAGAATAGAACGATAAAACTGATTACAAAATACATGTAATTCTTCAACATTGATATTCCTTTCCATCGCCGAGCGTTAAGCTTGATTGTCATTAATAATTATTCGGTAGAAAGAGTTGATTAAAGGGTAGCGATGGCAATTGTCAGTCGCTTTCGTTTCAATAAGGATAATCAAGGGAATGAACAAGTAGACTCTACATACAATATCTGTCTTTAGGGAGGACGATTCGGTGAAGCGAGCGATGTTAATTATTAACCCTTCTTCCGGTAAAGAGAAAGCAATGGATTTTGAGGAGGAGGCGGTAGCGATACTACAGCAAAGTCATATTGACGTCACTGTGAAATACACTGAGAAAGAAGGAGATGCCATACGTTTCGCGGGGGCTGCGTGTGAAAATCATTTTGATACCATTGTTGCAATGGGCGGCGATGGTACAATAAATGAAGCTGTTAATGGAATTACGATGAAGTCAGAGCGACCCGATTTTGGATTTATTCCGCTTGGAACGGTGAACGATTTTGCGAGAGCGCTCGGTATACCGATGCAGCCGAAGAAAGCACTACAGGTTCTTCAAGAACAATTCACGAAACCGGTCGATATTGGTCAAATTAACGATCGCTATTTCATGAATGTCCTCGCAGTTGGGGCCATTGCTGAAGCAGTTTATGACGTCACCCCCGACCAAAAGTCAACGTTTGGTCCGCTTGCTTATTTAATTGAGGGCGCAAGAGCATTGAAAGACAAAACCCCTTTTGAGTTAACGATTTCTTATGATGGGAAAGAATGGAGTGGGAAGGCTTTTTTAATGTTAATTGCATTAACAAATTCTGTTGGTGGGATTCAGTCATTTGCAAAACACGCGGAGGTGAATGATGGGTACTTCCATGTTTTTATTCTAAGAGAGCTATCTCTCCCGAAAGTGTTTAAAATCATACCGGACCTCTTTAGCGGCAAGCTCCAAAATAATGCACAGGTGGAGTACTTTCCAGCTTCACAGCTAAAAGTAGAATCCAACCAAAATCTTGTGGTGAACATCGACGGAGATGAAGGGGTTCATCTTCCATTTGAAGCAAAAGTTCTACATAATGAATTGAATATTTTTGTTCCTAAAGAGTAGGGGAAGAAACCTGCTCTTTTTCTTATGGTGTCTTCTTATTTCTATCTTTGAGGAATATGATGGTATTTAAGAAATTGAGCGGAGGTGGAGTATGGGACAAAAGGTTCTATTTTTCGGTGATGTTGGGATTGATGATACGATCGCTTTAATTTATGCTCACCTTTCTCAAACGATTGATGTCGTCGGAATCGTGGCAGGTTATGGAAATGTTTCCAAAAAGCAAACAACCCGAAATGTCCGGTTTCTTTTGAAGGAAGTAGGAAGAACTGACATCCCAGTTATGGGTGGCGCTGAAAAACCAATGACAGGGGAAGTTCCTATATACTACCCCGATGTGCATGGTCCTGAAGGACTTGGACCAATTAAACCTCCACCTAATCAAGCAGCCCCTTTAGAGAATTTCTTTGAAGTGATTGATTTGATCGACCAGTATGAGAATGAATTGATTATTGTTAATGTTGGTCGAATGACGTCCCTAGCCACGCTGTTCCTTCTCTATCCAGATACGATGAAATCGATAAGATCCTTTTATATCATGGGGGGAGCATTCAATGTTCCCGGCAATGTGACCCCCAGTGCTGAAGCGAATTTCTATGCCGATCCTGTTGCTGCCAATATCGTCATGAAATATGCAAAACATCTTTTTCTTTTTCCTCTGAACGTTACTCAGAAAGCGATCGTAACACCTGGAATGGTCAATTATATCGATTCACGAGGAAAGGCTCCGTTATTGAAAAAGCTGCTTGATTACTATTATGAGGAATTCTATCAAAAAATGGTCCCTGGGATCGAGGGAAGTCCCGTTCATGATGCTTTGACATTGATGAGCGTCGTAGAGAAGGGAATGGTTCCTTTCTACAAAACTCCCGTAGCCGTTGAGTGTAATGGGGTAGCGCGTGGTTTGAGCATTGGAGATTTTAGACAAACATTTGAACAGGACGATTTTGATGGGCGTCCAGTTCATTCTGTTGCTATACAATTAAATTACCTCGTTTTCTATAAAAGTTTAATGAGTGTATTAACAGGAGAATCCTTTTGAACGTCCTAATTTGAAACTTTCTTTCGAGAGGGTACGTAGCATTGGTAGACGTAAGAACCTATTTTAATCATGAGGCCTACACCGAAAGGATTGCATAACAGAAGAGCTCAATCTATACGAGAAGAGATAAGTATAAGATAATCAAAGAGAGAGTATCGGCTATTTCAAGTCTAGCTTTCGAAGAGGGGGATTCTAATAAATATTTCTGAGTTAATGAACTATATCGTGATTGAAGGATCTACCGTTATTAGAAAGCCAGACTATCTTGAACAAATCGGTAAAGGAAGAAGTGCAGTCGTTTATAAACTTCCGGGTGAGGATAAGGCACTTAAAGTCTTCTATCCTGACTATTTACATCTAGCAGAATGTGAAGCTGCTATTTATAAGGAGTTGGACAATCACCATTATTTTCCCCGTTTCTTCGAAGTGGGAGAAGGTTACTTGATTTTGGAATATTTGGATGGGATGACGTTTTACGATTGCTTGATTAAAGGCGTGTTGATTACCAAAAATCATCTCTCGCAAGTGGATGAGGCACTTGCTTGTGCGCGAGCAAAAGGATTGAACCCATCTGATACACATCTTCAGAACGTCATGCTCTTAAGAAATGGAGAGGTGCGAGTGATCGATGTTGTTCGATTTAAACAATCCAAATTATGTACGCACTGGGATGATTTGAAGTATGCTTATGATACGTATTACAAACGACATTTTTTTCCGAAAAAATATCCAGTTTGGTTCGTAGAGTTCATTATTCGTCTTTACCGTTATGGGTTTATTAAATTTAAGAAAAGGAAGTGAGGTCTTTTCATGCAGCAATCACGCTTGTTTCGCTTTTTTATCTGGTTACTTCTCATTTTCACTGTCATATGGGTTGGCAGTAAAATTGAATTTCTTTTTCGTCCACTCGTGATCCTGGTCACCACGCTAGCATTTCCTATCATTGCAGCTGGTGTTTTCTACTATATCCTAAGACCGGTCATTGCCCTTCTTGAAAAATGGAAAATTCCAAGACCGCTCGGCATTTTACTTGTTTATCTTGCACTTGCTGGTGGAGTGACAGGGCTCGTTCTAAGCATTGGTCCTGTTCTGGTAGAACAATTTAATAGTCTTGTAAAAGGTGCGCCATCGCTCATCTCAGATCTTCAAACAGCGCTCGATGATTGGGGAAGCAATCCATACATAGCAAGGATTCTTCAGAGTGATATGATTGATATCCAGGGATTAACAGACCGGATATCTGGATCGATAGGTGAGATTAGCTCATCCTTTGGTAATTATCTTTTCTCAATTCTAAATGTCGTTACAAATGTCTTAATCGGAATTGTGCTTCTTCCATTTATTTTGTTCTTCATGTTAAAAGATGGAAAAAAGTTGATGCCTTCCTTGCTTCGAATTGTTCCACGTGAACACCGGAAAGAAGGAGCTAAAATTCTAGAAGATATGGATGATGCACTCAGTGGGTTTATTCAAGGGCAGCTTATCGTCAGCGTTTTTATCGGCACATTCGTATACATCTGGTATGTGATCATCGATCTTGATTATGCGTTGATTCTCGCTTTAATCGCCCTTTTCCTAAACGTTGTTCCGTTCATTGGTCCAATTATCGGAACAGCGCCAGGTGTCATTGTAGGTTTGATCCAATCACCACTCACAGCACTTTGGGTTGTGCTTGGGGTGATCGTGATTCAGCAAATTGAAAGTAATCTCGTCTCACCACTCGTAATGGGACGACGACTTGATATCCATCCGCTTACGATCATCTTATTGTTACTTGTTGCGAGCAGTCTCGCTGGATTCCTGGGACTCATTCTAGCCATACCTACGTATGCGGTTCTAAAGGTCATCTTTACTCATACGTATCGATTGATTAAGCTTCAGCAGCGTGGGAAGCATTCTACACCTAGCTAGCAAAACGAAGGACAGGATCTCCATGAAGGAAATCCTGTCCTTTTGTTATTCGATGACTTTTACCGTAACATCTTTCCTACCCCAGTTGAGTGCATCCTGTTGTCCAGGAACGAATACATCGATACGATTTCCATCAATAGCGCCACCGATATCAGCGGCAATAGCAGTACCATACCCTTCTACTTCAACAATTGACCCAAGTGGAATAACGTTTGGATCAACTGCAACGACTTTTGCATCCGGATACTTTTCTAAATCGATGCCCATATTCGTTACACCTGAACAACCAGTACAATCCGCCGTATACGCTGTGCTTTCCAACGTAATTTCTTTACCTGCTGCAGAACCCGGCTCAGCGATTTGATTTAATGCACCTCGAGTGGACGGTCCAGCAATACCGTCAGCTGTTAATCCTTTATCTCGTTGAAATTGTTCAACGGTATTTACAGTTCCTGAACCATAAATTCCATCAACATTGCTGTCATAGCCCGCCTGATCAAGCTGGCTTTGAATATGTATAACCTGCTTACCTTTATCACCACGTCGTAATACTTGAATAGCCTGCTTTGTTTCGGGACCTGCGATACCATCGACCTTTAGATTTCTTGCTCTCTGAAAATCTTTGACCGCACCTTCTGTGATAGTTTTATAGTATCCAGTGGATGTATGATAAGGAAATACACCCTTTGTCATGAGATAGTCTTGTAACTCTGCGACGTCAGCTCCCTGATCCCCTTCATCAAGTGTTGAATTTCCGAGAGCGGCAAACGCAAAAGAGGGTGTTGCGACAAAAATAACACCTGAAATAAGTAGCACTGCTACTATTTTCATTTTTTGAATCATACTTATTCCTCCCCAAATTATTGTATTATACTCTGAAATCATTCGGTAAGAATCAATGGTATGCGTCGAGAACACTTGAATTCACAACCATTTGATTAGAAATCAACCAGATAATGGAGGAGGAAGGTGATGCATTTCTCAAGCCTTAATTGAATATCCCAAAGAAGATTGACTCATTCTCTTAGAAAATGGAAAATATGAACGAGATAGTTATATAAGTAAAAGACTTGTGAAAGGGGTTCTACTATTTGAAGGTACTTGATAAAAAGTGGATTCATCTTATTAATATCATCCTCGGTGTCATCATCGTTCCATACTCTGTTTTGGAATTAATAGGCGTTTTTAAGTTAGAGGAAGATAGTATTTATGCGCTTGTCCCAATTGGGTTATTCTTGTTGTGGTTCGTAATGTATATCGTACAAGTTAAGAAAAGGAAAACACTTATTGTGATGACTGCCATTTTCCTCAATGTTTTTTATCTATTTTTTATTATTCCAAGAATGCTATATTAGAAAACCTTTTTGGATTAAAATTCGATGAATACTTTTTTGTGCATCGGGTATTGTACTAAAGTGGTCATAATGACTAACAAGTACTTAGAAGATAAAGGAGAGGAATTCAATTGACTAAAGTATTAATGGTTGTCACAAATCATACAGAAATCGATTCAGAGCACAAAACAGGATTATGGCTTGAAGAGTTCGCTGTCCCTTATAACATCTTCAAGGAAAAAGGATATGATATTAAAGTAACTTCCGTCAAAGGTGGCGAAGTTGAACTAGATCCGAATAGTATTCCAGAAGAAGATCCAAAAGAGTGGGAAGAAGCTCAACAGCAGCTTAAGAATACAACGAAAGTAACAAAAGAAGACGCAAATAACTTCGATGTCGTTTTCCTACCTGGTGGACATGGTACAATGTTTGATTTCCCTGATAGCGAAGTCATTCAGCACATCCTCCAGGAACAAGCTGAAGCTAATAAGATTATCGGATCCGTATGTCACGGTCCCGCAGGACTTGTGAACGTAACGTATAAAGATGGTACGCCGCTTGTAAAAGGTAAGAAAGTAAGTGCATTTACAGATTCGGAAGAGCATGAAATGGGTCTTGTAGAGCAAATGCCATTCTTACTTGAAACGAAGCTTCGTGAAAAAGGTGCGAACTTTGAATCTGGTGAAAACTGGTCAGTTTATTCAGTTCAAGACGGTAACTTGATTACAGGTCAAAATCCTCAATCGAGTGAAAGTGCTGCAAATAGAATCGTTGAAGCAATCGAAAGTAAATAAACAATTCTTTTTGACTGGTTTTCGTACTGGTTGAAAAGAAAAAAGGAAATGAGTGGACCATTAGTGGTCTGCTCTTTTTTCTATCTAAGTGTGTATAAAGGAACTTGCTCACCAAATGTAGAAAGAAGAAAGTGATTGAGAGGAAAAGGAGGTTTTAAAATTGGCAGTGTATGAATCAATCCAAAGGCTATTGCAATTCCAGGAGGGTAAGCCACCTCTTTATGAATTACCTCTAGACAAGGCACGCGAGCAATTTGATACGGGTTCCGTTCTGATGGCAGGTGAAGGTGAGGCTGTTTCAAGGGTAGAGGATCATACGATGTATGTTGAAAAAGGGAATGTGCCGATACGATGTTATTATCCTGCTTCTGCAAAAGGGGATGAGAAATTACCAGCGCTTGTGTTTTATCATGGTGGTGGTTTTGTTTTAGGGAATATTGAGACACATGACTCGTTTTGCCGTATTATTTCTAACCGCGCAAAATGCGTAGTGATTTCAGTTGATTATCGTCTTGCGCCTGAACATAAGTTTCCTGTACCCACAGATGATTGTTATGCTGCTTTAAGATGGGTACATGACCATTCTGAAGAATTAGGAATAGCAATCAATCGCATTGCGGTTGGTGGTGACAGTGCTGGAGGTAACCTTGCAGCGGTAACAGCGATTAGAGCTGCGGAAATGGGAGGACCTTCAATTGCTTTCCAGCTTCTTATCTATCCTGCAGTAGACAGCTCTGCAACATACCCATCCTATCGTGAAAATGGAGAAGGATACTTTCTAACATCGAAAGAAATGAAATGGTTTCATGAACAATATGTGGAAGAAACAACGGATAAATTACATCCGTATTTATCACCAATTCATTCATCCTATCTTGGTCAGCTCCCGCCAGCACATATTGTGACAGCTCAGTACGATCCTCTTCGCGATGAAGGAGAAGCGTATGCCACTCGAATTCAAGAAGCGGGAGGGAAGGCAACTATTAAACGATATGATAGAATGATACATGGCTTTGTAAGTATGACAAAAGCGATACCAGAAGCGTTTGATGCAGTAGAGGAAATGGCGGAGGAATTAAGAAAGGCGTTATATGCGGAGTCGATTGTGAAGTAGGGTGATGGAATGTCGGACCTAACCGGCCACTTCCGCTTTTCGTGATCTAGCTGCAGTGGCCAAATCCTCCGGCTGTTTCACCCATTCGATTGAGACAAAAAGCGTCTCATTCTCATGGGCTCCAACATCCTACGGATTTAAGCAGGCCACTTCCGCTTTTCGTGAGATCCAGCTGCAGTGGGCAGACTCTCGGTCACTTCGCCTTTCAATCTGAACACAAAGATCGTGTTCATTTTGAAAGGCTCCAGTGCCTTTCGAGTCTAACCGCCCACTTCCGCTTTTCATGATCTAGCTGCAGTGGCCAAATCCTCCGGCTGTTTCACCCATTCGATTGAGACAAAAAGCGTCTCATTCTCATGGGCTCCAACATCCTACGGATTTAAGCAGGCCACTTCCGCTTTTCGTGAGATCCAGCTGCAGTGGGCAGACTCTCGGTCACTTCGCCTTTCAATCTGAACACAAAGATCGTGTTCATTTTGAAAGGCTCCAGTGCCTTTCGAGTCTAAACGCCCACTTCCGCTTTTCGTGAATCCAGCTGCAGCTCGCAGAAACTACGATATTTCACTCTTTCAATCAGGAACACAAAAAGCGTGTTCCATGTTGAAGAGTTCCAATATCTTTCGATTCTAAGCGCCCACTTCCGCTTTTCTATTAAAAGGATGATTTTATGAAGGTTATTTTGTCTCAGCCGTTTGTTAAGGTGGAGCGTACGATTGATATTGATGGACAGAAGTCGATTGAAGAGGAATATGATTTGACTTTGTATGAGGATGGAATTCGTGTGGGGAAGGATCATTTTGCGATTCGGGATATTTTTGATATTTCTTATCGCTTTACTTCTGCGGTATATGGATTTCTCTATCTTCATACGAAGAGTGGTGTGTTTTCTTTTATTATTAAAGAAAAACCAACTGTTTTTATTGATGAATACAGGAAATTGGTGTGATGAATGAGAAGCTGTTATTGATAATAAATTGTTAAAGAACGAGTATTTTTGATTTGGACGCAATTGAGAGAGCTGAAAAGGAGGCGGAACAGTATGGGGATAGCTGAACGAGTGACGCTATCGAATGGAGTGAAAATGCCTTACCTTGGGTTTGGTGTGTTTAAGCTTGGAGATGGTGATGAGACTACACATGCTGTTAAGGTTGCGCTTCAAGCTGGATATCGAGCGATCGATACGGCTTCTTATTATGGAAATGAGGAGTCTGTCGGACGTGCGATCAAGGAATCCGGAGTACGAAGAGAGGATCTGTTTATTACGTCCAAAGTGTGGAATGATGAACAGGGATACAACGCGACATTGAGGGCGTTTGAGCGATCTTTAGAGAGACTTGGGACTGATTATTTGGATTTGTACTTGATTCATTGGCCAGTGCCGGGGAAATATACGGAAACGTGGCAAGCGCTAGAAAAGCTCTATCATGAAGGAAAGGTATGCGCGATAGGTGTAAGTAATTTTGAACCCCATCATCTTGAAGCCATTTCACGCTTCTCAACTGTTAAGCCAGTTATAAACCAAATCGAATTTCATCCCGAATTAATTCAGGGTGAAATTCGAGACTACTGTCGATCCAAAGGTATACAAGTTGAAGCATGGTCACCGTTAAAGCGTGGTCAGGTATTGAATAATCCGGTACTCATGGACATTGGGGAGCGGTATGGCAAAACCTCTGCTCAAGTGGTACTGAAATGGTGTCTTCAGCATGACATTGTTCTTAACGTGAAGTCATCACATGAGGAGCGCATTCGAGAAAATGCCGATTTATTTGATTTTGAACTGACGAAAGAGGAGATGATAGCGATTGACTCTCTTCATGCAGATAAGCGCATTGCTCATCATCCAGATAATCTCGATTTTTATGAAAAAACTGTGCCAGGATTTAAGAAATCCGAATACTCTTCTTCATGAAAAAGACGCCGAACTGGCGTCTTTTTATTTGTTTTCATATCCGCTTGACCATATCTCAACCAATGGGCCATATCTACCTTGAAGAGGATCTGTCGTTGGGAAAGGAACGTTCTTGATGTTTTCAATAGCTTCCTTTCGCTCGTCAGCTTTACCCGTTTTAAGGTCTGGTATCATACCGTTAGGGTAAGCTCCGACTACCTGGAAATCTTCTGAGCTACTTTCTTTTTTATGAGCCACACCAGCAGGTATAACGACAACATCCCCTTTGTTAACCTCGATTTTTATTCCGTTCTCTCCTCCAAACAAGATGCTAGCTGTTCCACTCACAATTCCGAGAACTTCGTGTGTATTGCTGTGGAAATGATGATAATCAAACACTCCGTTTTTCCAAGCGTTCGTCCAATTATTTTCACCGAATACATTTGCACAAGTGTCAGTGCGCTTATGTATTCCACCTTGATAGAAAAGAAGCGGCAAATTTGGGTTGTTTGGCATTTCTTCATCGCTGTTTAAGTATTGCTTTTTCACATCGTTTTTTTCCAAGATAATTCCTCCTATTCTCTAACCTTAGTTAACGTTTTCGCTATTGATTAAACCATTTTGCTCCTCTTAAAGAGTAAATACCACCACTTTGGAAATTGTTTAGGTACCGTTCATACGGGAAAACAACAACTGTTAACTCAAAGCCAGTCTTCCCCCGAGAAGTATTTAATGAAAAGGCGAGCTTTGCGGTTGACTAACTTGTCTATACAAGGTAAACTTCAGATGTGAGTTAAACATGTATAGACAAGTTAGGACATAAATGTAAGCGGTTGAAAGGAGAAGATTATATGTTGAAAAAACTGTTCGGTAAAAAAGAAAAGCCTTTAGAAGAAATCATCTTTTCTCCATTAAACGGTAAAGTTGTCGAGCTAGAAGAAGTCCCAGACCCAACATTCTCTCAGAAAATGATGGGCGATGGTGTCGCGATCGAACCGACTGACGGTAAAGTAGTTTCACCTGTTAATGGTAAAGTGATTCAGTTCTTCCACACGAAGCATGCAGTAGGCATTGAATCAGAATCTGGACTGGAACTTCTCATTCACGTTGGACTGGAAACGGTTGGCATGGGTGGCGAAGGTTTTGAAGGTCACGTTAAAGAAGGCGACAAAGTAAAAGTCGGTGATCCGCTTATTACTGTAGACCTTGATCTTGTTAAAGAAAAAGCTGCTAGTACGATTACACCTGTTATTATTACGAACGCTGATGTACTAGAAACGGTTGATAAAAAATATTCTGCAGGTGCTTCGCACGCTGAAACAGAAATCATGTCAACTAAAGTCAAAGCCTAAGCAATACGACAGCATTTGAAAATCTGGTCATTTAAGCCAGGTTTTCAAATTGCTTATCATAGTTCTTTCTAAGGGGGAAGGCAACATGGCGATAAATCGTCAATCAGTCGAACAAATTATTGAAGCAATTGGCGGGAAAGATAATGTTTCTACTGCGACACATTGCGTTACCCGTTTGCGCCTCGTTTTACATGATGAAAGTAAGGTAGATACAAAAGCGCTTGAAGATAATGAGCTTGTCAAAGGTTCTTTCTCTGCGAATGGTCAGTTTCAGGTTGTGATCGGTCAGGGAACGGTTGATAAAGTGTACAAGATGTTTGCAGAGATTGCTGAAATTGAAAGCGCGTCCAAACAAGATGTGAAGGATGCAGCAGCAAGCAAGCAGAACTTCTTACAGCGTGGTGTGAAAACGCTAGCAGATATCTTTATTCCAATCCTTCCAGCTATTGTAACGGCAGGTTTGTTACTTGGGATTAATAATATTCTCACAGCACCTGATATTTTCTTCAGTGATCCACTCGTAGAAGTCTACCCACAGTGGGCAGATATTGCGAGTATTATTAACCTGATTGCGAGCACTGCTTTCGTGTTTCTTCCAGCGTTGATCGGTTGGTCAGCGGCCAAGCAGTTTGGCGGAAGTCCGTTGCTCGGTATTGTTCTTGGTTTAATACTGGTTCACCCAGATTTACTAAATGCGTGGACATATGGTCAAGCAGAAGATATTCCGACATGGAATTTGTTCGGTCTCGAAATAGAGAAGATCGGCTACCAGGGTCAGGTGCTCCCAGTTCTTGTGTCAGCTTATATTCTGGCCAAAATCGAAACCTTTCTTAATAAAAGGATACCGGATTCGATTCAAATGCTCATCGTGGCACCGGTGGCTCTTCTTGTTACAGGATTCCTTGCTTTTACATTAATTGGACCTGTTACGTTCTGGGTTGCGAATTTGTTAACTGATGGATTTATTGGATTGTTTGACTTCGCACCTGCGATCGGTGGCCTTGTATATGGCGCTCTATATGCACCGCTTGTTATTACAGGAATGCACCACACATTCCTTGCGGTTGATCTACAGTTAATCGGTAGTACAGGAAGCACGTTCTTATGGCCGATGCTTGCCCTATCGAATATTGCTCAAGGTGCAGCTGCACTTGCCATGATGCTGATTACTCGTAATGAAAAAACAAAAGGTCTTGCTGGAACCTCAGCAGTATCTGCTTTTCTTGGAGTTACGGAACCAGCATTGTTCGGTGTAAACTTACGCTTTAAATTCCCGTTCTTCGCAGCGATTATTGGATCTGCGATTGCTGGACTTGTTATTACTGTAAGTGGAGTAGAAGCGACATCCATTGGTGTAGGTGGTATTCCTGGATTCCTTTCTATCTATAAAGAGTATTGGGGTGCTTTCTTTACAGGAATGGGCATTGTACTTGTCGTACCATTTGGTTTAACATACCTGTATGGCAAAATTAAAAAAGTAAGCGAATAATGAGACGAGCGATATCATCAGAAAAATAGCCGCAGTGTGGCAATGATGGTATCGCCTTTGTTTTTGTTTGATTAAGCATACAATTTTAGGAGTTGAATAAGATGCAGCAACCATGGTGGAAAAAATCAGTCGTTTATCAGATTTATCCAAAGAGTTTTAATGATACAACTGGTAACGGTACAGGAGATATTCAGGGAATTATTGAAAAATTGGACTACTTAAATCATCTTGGTGTAGATGTTGTGTGGTTAACACCGATCTATGATTCACCACAGAATGACAATGGGTATGATATACGAGATTATTTCAGCATTTATGAAGAATATGGAACGATGGAGGATTTTGATCGCCTTCTTGATGAAGCACACGCTAGAGGAATTAAAATCATCATGGACATTGTCGTGAACCATACGTCAACTGAGCATCAGTGGTTCGTAGAATCGCGAAAGTCGAAGGATAACCCTTACAGAGATTATTACATTTGGAAAGACGGAGTAGATGGAGAAGAGCCAACAAATTGGCAGTCGAAGTTTGGTGGAAATGCATGGCAGTTTGACAAAGAGACAGGCCAGTACTACCTGCATTTATTTGATGTCACACAGGCTGATTTAAACTGGGAGAATGAAAAAGTACGTGATGAAGTGTACGATATGATGACATTCTGGTTTGAAAAAGGAGTCGATGGATTCCGTCTCGATGTCATCAACCTCATTTCAAAAAGCCAGAACTTTCCTAATGACGACGGTTCTGTTGCCCCAGGAGATGGCAGGAAGTTCTATACAGATGGACCTCGTGCACATGAATTTATGAACGAAATGAATCGCAACGTGTTCATGAAATACAATAGTATGACTGTTGGAGAAATGTCTTCTACAACGATTGATGACTGTATCAAGTACTCGAATCCTGAGCGGAATGAGCTAAGTATGACGTTCAACTTTCATCATTTAAAGGTAGATTATCCGAATGGAGAAAAGTGGTCAGTCGCTGATTTCGATTTTATTAAACTTAAAAATATTCTATCTACCTGGCAAAAAGAGATGTTCGAAGGCGGTGGGTGGAATGCGCTATTCTGGTGTAACCATGATCAACCACGGATCGTTTCTCGGTATGGTAATGATGTAGAATATAGACGTGAGTCGGCAAAGATGCTTGCCACTACGATGCATATGATGCAGGGAACTCCTTATATTTATCAAGGTGAGGAAATAGGTATGACAAACCCTAAGTTCGATGCGATTTCCTCTTATCGTGATGTGGAATCTCTTAACATATTTTCTATACTTAAGGAAGAAAAAGGGTATAATGAAGAAGAGGTTCTTGACATTCTACGTCATAAATCAAGAGATAACGCAAGAACGCCAGTCCAGTGGAATTCAAAAGATCAAGCTGGCTTTACGACTGGAGAACCGTGGATTCCGGTAGCCAAGAATTATCAAGACATTAATGTAGAAGACACGCTGAAAGAAAGGAATTCCGTATTTGAACACTACCAAAATCTCATTTCATTGAGGAAAGAAATCGATTTGATCACATATGGAGACTATGAGTTACTTCTCCCTGAAGATCCTCAACTATTCGTTTATTTACGAAATGGAGAGGGAGAAAAGCTGCTTGTCGTAAATAACTTTTATAGTTCAGAGGCAACGTTTGAACTCCCGTCTCAGGTGGACGTAAATGGGTATGATTCGAAGATTCTTATTTCTAACTATCGTGATAGCGAAGAATCAATTGAGAAAATAAACTTACGACCGTATGAATCCATCGTATATCATCTAACACAGGCAAGGTGAGAGTCTATGAAGCAAACCAAATATCAGCAAATTTATCATGAGCTTTCAACTAGTATTAGGAACGGTACGTATAAACCGAACAGCAAGCTTCCATCAGAGCATGAACTCGCTGAGACTTACGGGACTTCCCGTGAAACAATTCGTAAAGCATTGAATCTTCTATCTCAGAACGGCATGATTCAGAAGATTAAAGCTCGAGGTTCTGTCGTACTCGATCTCAATAGGTATGAGTTTCCAGTATCTGGTCTTGTTAGCTTCAAAGAAATATCAGAGAATATGAATCAAGCTTCCCGAACCATTGTGCATGAATTAGAAAAGAGGGTTCCAACGAGTTGGGTGAAAGAGCAACTCGAATTGAATGAAGATGCATCTGTCTGGCATGTGGTTCGAGCTCGAGAAATCGATGGGGAGAAAATTATTTTAGATCGTGATTATTTTCCTGTGAAATATGTGCCAGAGCTTACAAAGTCCATTTGTGAGAACTCGATATATGATTTTCTCGAGAACGATATGGGTATGAACGTAAGTTATGCGAAGAAAGAAATTATCGTTGAAGAGGCTGATGAAGACGACCGAAAATATTTAGATCTAAAGAATTATGATCATGTAGTTGTCGTACGAAATTATGTGTATTTGGATGATACAACACTTATCGAATACACAGAATCACGTCACCGCCTTGATAAATTCCGGTTTGTGGATTTTGCGAGACGTGAGAAAAAGTAAGCAAGAGCGCTGCATTAAGTAGTTCAGTTATGGAGTACAAAAACACAATTTGTACCCTTAATTGAACTGCTTTTTTCATATGGAATTGCACTCTAAAATGCCAACCTAATTTGTAAAGTTATGGTATTGTTAAAAAGTTGCAATGTTCTGTTATAGGTTAGGATAATAGAAGACTTGATTTCGAGATGTTTGTTTGGAGATAAGGCCCTCCGGGGGATGACTCGCTTTCCGCGGGGCATGCGCTGAGCCTCCTCAGGCTCCGCCTTCCGGGGTCTCACCTGTCATGCTCATCCCGCAGGAGTCTCGCCATCCCCCTCCGGACCTTGCCGAAGTAGGCGCTCGAAATCTCTCTTGTGACTTCTTGGCTAAAAAAGGAGTTGGTTAAATGGCGACAATGAACCAGAAAGTTTATCTAGCGGAGGCAGACGAGCAACATCTCGAGGCGTTGAAAGGGTTCAGTCTCGAAGAAAATCAGTTGCAATATACGTCGATGCCGATTCCAGCTTATGAAAAATGCTTGATCGATCGCAATCGTCTTCCTGTCGTTATTATGGGAAATGGACGAGTAGTCGGTTTTTTTGTGCTTGATCAAGGCGGAGATGTCACTTCATATAGCGCTAATCCACATGCCATGTTATTACGAGCCTTTTTGGTTAATCGGACTGAACAGGGGATGGGATATGGACGAGCTTCGATCGATCAGTTGCAACCATTTGTTCGTGATCGATTTCCGAAATGTAATGAAATCGTTCTGGGGGTCAATGAGGATAATGAAGCTGCAAGGCAATTGTATCTTAAAGCTGGCTTTGTTGATTCAAATGAAAAGAAATTAGGAAGGTCTGGCTACCAAGCGATCCTTCGATATAAGATTTGAACAACGTGATCGAGAGGATCGACTCACTATAGCTATCATTTTTAAAGAAAGGATGAGTATGATGTGGAATGAAACGCCTATTACGACTCTATTGGAAATCGACTATCCAATCATTCAAGCGGGAATGGCAGGTGGGGTGACGACGCCTGAATTAGTTGCTGAAGTATCAAATGCGGGAGGGCTTGGAAGTCTGGGTGCTGGTTATATGAAACCGGAGCAGATGAGAGAAGCGATTCAAGAAGTGAAGCGACTGACGGAAAAGCCTTTTGCAGTGAATATATTTATTCCTGAGCTTGACCAATCGTCAAAAGAGACGATTGATAAAACGAATGATCAGCTAAAAAGCTATAGAAGAGAGCTTGGATTGAATGAGTTGGAATCAGCAGATCGTACAAGTTATTCGGTTTTTCAACAGCAATACACAGAAAAGCTTCAAATCGTAATAGAAGAAAAAGTACCGGTTTGTAGTTTCACGTTTGGCTTACCTTCTAAAGAGGATGTTGATCTTCTTAAAGATAAGGAGGTAGTCTTGATCGGAACTGCTACAACTGTGAAGGAAGCAATGTTGAACGAAGAGAACGGAATGGATCTCGTTGTCATGCAGGGGATGGAAGCTGGTGGACATCGTGGCACATTTGCAGGTGCATTTCACTCTTCGCAGATTGGGTTGGTTTCTCTTATTCCTCAAGCAGTTGATCACGTTGACATTCCGATCATTGCAGCGGGAGGCATAATGGATGGAAGAGGAATCCTCTCGATGCTTGTTCTAGGAGCGGCTGGTGTTCAAATGGGGACTGCTTTTGTAACATGCTCCGAAAGTGGAGCGCATCCTTTGCATAAGTCTGCCATCCTCCATAGTGCTGAAGATCATACCGTGGTGACTTCTGTATTTAGTGGAAAGCCTGCACGTGGGATTGAGAATGAATTTATTACGCGTATGACGGATGTGTTCAGAAATGACCATCCTGGATATCCGACGTTAAATTCGTTGACCAAGTCGATTCGTAAAGAAGCATCAGAACAAAAACGTCCTGAGTTGATGTCACTCTGGTCCGGGCAGAGTCCACGCTTAAGTGTCTCAAAAACTGCTCGTGAGTTGATCTTAGTTAATGTTAAACAAGTGGAGACGATCTTAAAGAAGTATTGAAGAGAAGATTTTTCTATAGAAAGTGATCGAGCCTCTCTCATCAATGAGAGAGGCTCTTTCAATGACTTGCATTGGTACGGCCGGTCACCTGACAGCATCTTTTGTAATGAAAAGATAATGACCGGCTGTATCAAGAAGTGTTGTCATAAAAATGAGATGCAATACCTGTTTGTTTGAAAAGATATGAGGGAAGATGTAGGATGAGGCGAAACCATCATTATAAATTGCGTGTAATGGAAAGGATGAACAAAATGAAAGCAATGGTTATTCGAGAATTTGGTTCACCAAATAACTTTAGCATGGATGATATACCAGCTCGCGACTTAAAAGCGGGAGAAATTAGAATTAATGTCAAAGCAACGAGCGTTAATCCAGTCGATATGAAAATTCGTTCAGGTCAGGCTGAAGGTTTTGCGCCAGAGTTTCCTGCGGTGTTGCACGGAGATGTAGCTGGCATTGTGGAAGAAGCATACGAGGGTAGTTCATTCGCTGTAGGTGATGAAGTCTATGCTTGTGCTGGTGGTGTGAAAGGTCTTAGCGGAGCACTTTGTGAAAGTATGGTTGTTGATCAGAAGCTTGTAGCAAAGAAGCCAGCAACTGTTACTATGAAGGAAGCTGCTGCTCTTCCGCTAGTGTCAATCACCGCATGGGAAGCACTTGTAGACCGTATGAACGTTCAGGCAGGTCAAACCGTATTAATTCATGGAGCAACTGGCGGAGTTGGACATATCGCAATTCAGCTTGCCAAAGCTCTAGGTGCCATCGTATACACGACAGCGTCAACTTCTGAAAAAATGAAGATCGGTAAAGAACTCGGTGCCGACTATGCGATCAATTATAAAGAAACCTCTGTAGAGGACTATGTTAATGAATATACGGACGGTAAAGGATTCGATGCCGTTTTTGACACTGTCGGTGGAGAAAACATGGAAAAGTCATTTCAAGCAGTACGTAACGGTGGCCAGGTTGCCTGTATTGTTGGAAACGGGGAACACGATATCACACCGCTCTATGTGAAAAGCGCAACGTATCATGGTGTGCTTATGCTAGTTCCTATGTTAACTAATGACGGAAGAGAACATCATGGAGACATTCTATCACGCGTGGCTCGCATGACTGATCATGGTATACTTAAACCATTGCTAGATGAAGAACAATATCTGTTTAGCACGATCGGCAAAGCACATGCTCGATTGGAATCAGGCAAAACGATTGGAAAAGTAATTGCAGAAAACGATTTAGCAAACTCTTAAGATTCAGTTGTCAACTTTTTTTAAGGCTGTTTTCGCAGACATTGTTGCTATAGCTAGTTCATTTCCGCTCCAATCACAAAGTGTCGTTTTTTAAAATCATTTCAAAAGCAACAATCTTTTAGAAAAGAGCTTTTTTAAACAATAAAATCTGAACATACAACAAGGAACCCTTCAATACAAAGGGTTCCTTTTCTACGTTAGATAAAAAATTCGAAGATGACCGGATAAACTTATTTCGTCCATTCAGATACTAGTTCTTGATTCTCTTCCACCCACTGCTTGGCACCGGATTCAGCGTCATCCGCATCTTTAATGGTGGCCATCAGGCTACCTAGAGAGTCATCGTCCATCTTCCAATTATTCATCCATTCAACAATCTCAGGATGATCATCACTGAAATCTGTTCTTGTCATGAAGTAGATATCATCTGCTTCACCGTATACTTTCTTAGGATCATCTAAGTATTTTAAGTCAAACTCAGCAAAAGCCCAGTGTGGGTTCCATAGCGTTACTACGATTGGTTCTTCTTCTTCATAGGCTTTTTTTAGCTCGCTCATCATAGCGGGTCCAGAGCTATCGACAAGTTTATAGTTAAGGTCGTATTCGTCCAATGCTGTTCTACTCATCTCCATTAAGCTTGCACCTGGATCAATCCCTACAATTTGTTCTAAACCAAGCTCGTCCTTCTTATCGTTTAGCTCATCGATGCTGTTAATGTCCATATAAGCTGGAACAACAAGGCCAAGTCCAGTTCCTTCATACCACGTTTCATGTAACTCAAGATCTTTTTTGTATTCTTCATAAAGGGGTTTGTCTGTCGATGGCAGCCATACTTCAGCAGCTACATCCAAATCACCCTGAGAAATACCTGCCCACACAGGTGCTTTTTCCATTGATTTTAATTCGATGTCATATCCTTGGTCCTCAAGGATTACTTTCCACATATTCGAAACCGCAATGTTTTCAGCCCAGTTGTTTAAACCGAACGTTACTGTTCCTTTTGACTCTTTGTCTCCAGTGCTCTCTTCTGATCCCCCGCAAGCAGCCAGAATCGAAAGGGCTGCAATCACCATTAGTAAGATAACTCTCCTCATAGAAACACTCCTTTTTCTCTATTTTTATAGGTGCAAAAATGCACATGTGACATAGCATAACAAATGTTTCACATTTTTGCAGGTTTCTTAAGAAATGATGACGGTGTATGATAAGAGTAGGGAGGGGAAAAAATGATAACGATTGCAACAACCCTTATTGTTATTTTTCTCGTGATTATTATGATCGGAACGTTGATGGTTGCTGGCAAGAGCGATCCTGGGTATGGAAAGAAAGCGCAAAGCACTACGGTGACAATCTCTGCTATTTATCTCTTTGTGGGGGTTCTTGCGGTGGCAGGAATAGCAGCGTACGTGTATTTTAATTAAGAGCTTCCTTTTAAAGGAGGCTCTTTTTGAGCATATAGGTACCTTGTTGGTTTGTGATTGATTCAATGTTTCTTCTATTTTGAAGCGACAAAAAGCATCTCTGCTGCAAGATACCCGAAACGTAATCCAAAGAAGAGTAATACAAGGCTCGCTGTTATGCTGATACCACGAAGTGTGCGGGGTTTAATAAGAGATTTACCAAAATGTACTGTCATACAAAGATTCACATTCCATAAGCCGATCCCGATAAAGACAAGGGCGGAAAGAAAGAAAGCCTGCCATTTATCAGGCTGCTGCAAAGATACGCTGAGTACAGATCCATAGATCCCGAGCCAAAAAAGCAGGTTCATCGGATTAAACGCAGCGATCATAAACCCGGCAGCATATGAGTGAAAAAGTCCTGACTTTTCTTTGTCTCGTTCCTCCTCAAGGCTAACGGTGGATAAGCATCCTTGAATACCCGAGAGTGTTAAGATGATTGCTCCTAGGACTAATAGGGAAATCTGAACATAAGACAATTTTATAAAGGCTGACATTCCGAAATACATTAAATACATAAGTAATAGATCAGCGCTCATTCCTCCAGCTCCTACAAAGAGGGATGACCAGAATCCTTTGTGAATGCCTCGCTTCATTATTTCAATATTGATTGGGCCAAGTGGGGCAGCGATGGATAATCCAAGAACAATGTGAGCAATCGCAATTTCAAGCATGACTGGCATTCTCCTTTTCAGTTTGCCTGATATCAAAGGTGATCAATAGTGAAAGACGATGTGGTTCGATTTGAGTAGAAGGCTTCACTACTAAATACATGTCCAATAGGATAAAATTAGAAGTCTAATTTTGAATTTGCGAGAAATTATGCTATTATGCGTTTTTGGGTCGTTCAATGTTTTGAAGAAGAAGTGGAAAATTGTATAATGAAGGTTACTACTACCATTGGAATTGAAGTGATGTGGATATGAATCATTTTTCTATGTTTACTAAAAGCGAAATAAAAGAACGTTTTCCAGTAAGCTTCTACCAAAGAGGACTCACTTATTATCAAGATGGGCGGGTATCTGAGCTTACATATGATGAAGACGACCAGTCTTATCGAGCTTCTGTTAGCGGCAGTTCGGATTACGGGGTGTTAATTGAATTACTTGGTGATAATTGGTTTGGGTCATGTGAATGTCAGGCATTTGAGACATATGGCACTTGTAAGCATCTTGCTGCCGTCCTCATTGCCATCAGTGAGAAAGGTCCTCCTGAAGAGAGGGAAAGTGACAAACCAACACCTGTCGTTCAATCACCACGAAGTTACCATGAAACGAATCAGCTCATTCAAGCATTAAGTGATTTCCAACCCGATTCGACTCCTAGGATGAGGTCTGATGAGCTTAAGGTAGAGTTTACGATCAAGGCAAGTTCTTACCCAACCCTTCGTAAATCGCGTGGAGATTCCCCATGGACCCTGGAACTGAAAGTCGGGATCAATCGGTTGTATGTCGTCAAAGATATCCGTTCATTTCTAGATGCTGTCCTTGAAGATGAATCTTACATGTTTACGAAGAAATTTAGCTACGAGCCTGATGAACATCGCTTTAATGAGTTTGACCAGCCTCTCATGGATACGCTTCTTTCCATTAGGCGAAATGAGAAGGTCTATCTGGATCTGCCTGATAACTGGGGTCGTTTCACTGAGAATCGAGAACTTATTCTACCTCCGCTAACAGCGAATGAATTTCTTATGCAACACCTTCGGCAAGAGCGTACGATTCGGTTTGAATATAATCGTACGCTCCATGAAGAAGCAGCGCTTTATGAAGGAGAGCTACCATTTACATTCGAGATCGAACAGCGGGAGAACGACTATGTCTTGCACCTGAACGGTTTTCAAACTGCTGCCTATTTTCCGACATACGGTTGGCTATTTCATGATGAAAAACTCTTTAAACTGAGTAAGAAGCAGCATACGCTCTTAAAAGATCTCTCCTATTTCCGAAATGCAGCAAAAAAGAGTGATCTTTCAATTTCACAGACACAGATTGAGCCTTTTCTTTCTCAAGTTGTTCCGAGCTTACGGAAACTCGGAGAAGTTACGATATCTGAAGAGATAAATGAGAAAATTGAAAATCCAGATTTACGTGCAAGAGTCTATGTAAATGCAGAAGGAGAGCGTCTTCTTGTAAACGTAGAGTACGAGTATGGCGATCAAGTGATTAATCCTTTCAAAGATGACACAAGAATCGTGAGTGAAGATGGAGGTATCATTCTTCGCGATAGTGAAAAAGAACAAACCATTATGTCGCTAATCGAACAGGCATCCCTTAAATTTAATGGGCGTGAACTGTATATAGAAGATGAAGCTCTTATTTTTGATTTCCTCTACTGGACCATTCCGGAGCTCAATGACCTTGCGGATGTGTTTCTCACCGAATCAGCACGGGGCTGGTTGCTTGATGAGTCCTCACTACCTGTCACCTCTGTTGATATGGATAATAGTGGTAATTGGCTTGATGTGAGCTTTGATATGAAGGGATTAGATGAAGAAGAAATTTCAAACATTTTAAAAGCAGTGGTTGAGAAAGACCGTTACTATCGCCTTTCGAACGGCGCTTTTGTTTCAATCGAGAATGACGATTTTCAACATGTTAGTCAACTGTTAGAGGACTTGAATATTAAGGAAAAAGACATCGACCGAGGAGAGCTTCATCTTCCTCTATACCGTGGACTGCAACTGGATGAGAGGATTAGTGGGGGCAAACATGCTTCCCGTTATAGTAAAGCTTTCCGAGATCTTGTTTCTCGATTAAAACATCCAGAAGATCTTCAGTTCGATCTACCAGAGGGATTAGATGCGGAACTGAGATCATACCAGATGACTGGGTTCCAATGGCTAAAAGCGCTAGCTCACTATCAACTCGGAGGTATTCTTGCCGATGATATGGGACTTGGAAAGACGCTGCAAAGCATTGCCTATTTGTTATCTGAGAAAAAGGAAAACCCAGATGCTTTAGCGCTTGTTGTTGCGCCGGCTTCACTCATTTACAACTGGCAAAAAGAGTTTGAAAAATTTGCACCTGGTCTTCAAATCGAAGTCAATACAGGTACGCCAGTTGAACGGAAGGAATTGTTAAATCAGGGGCTTCAACCTGACGTCTGGATTACTTCTTACCCAACGCTAAGACAGGACATCGCTCATTATGAAGCCATTCAGTTCGATTCGGTTATTCTTGATGAAGCACAGGCTATCAAAAACCCTGCGACCAAAACATCTCAAGCAGTTCGGCAGCTGCATGCAAAGAAACGTTTTGCGCTTAGTGGCACGCCGATTGAGAATTCGCTCGATGAATTATGGGCGCTATTCCATTCGATTATGCCTGGCTTCTTTCCTGACCAATCGACGTTTCGAAATTTACCACACGAACGTATTTCTAGAATGGTCCGACCATTTATTCTTAGACGCGTGAAAAAAGATGTCTTGAAGGAGCTACCTGATAAAATTGAAACAGTGCAAGTATCAGAATTGACGAAGCAACAGAAAGAGCTTTATATTGGATATTTGCATCGTATTCAACAGGAGACAAAAGAGAATCTTTCTGGAGACGGTGGCTTTCAAAAGAACCGTATGAAGATCTTGGCTGGATTGACACGTCTTCGTCAGCTTTGTTGCCATCCTTCATCTCTTTGTTGAGAACTATCAAGGGCAATCAGGCAAACTTGAACAACTTTTAGACATTGTTACGACATCGATTGAGAATGAAAAAAGACTTTTGATTTTCTCTCAATTTTCTAGTATGTTAAAAATTATCCATCAAAAGCTAGCTGATCTCGGCTATTCCGTTTTCTATTTAGATGGGCAAACCCCGTCAAAAGAGCGGGTGGAAATGACTGAACGCTTTAATAGTGGCGAAAAAGAAATTTTTCTTATTTCCTTGAAAGCTGGGGGAACTGGGTTGAACTTAACCGGGGCAGATACAGTCATTCTCTACGACCTCTGGTGGAATCCAGCGGTTGAAGAGCAAGCTGCTGGCCGTGCTCACCGCATCGGACAAAAGAAGGTCGTTCAGGTTATGAGACTTATTACCCAGGGGACGATCGAAGAAAAAATTTATGAGCTTCAACAAAAGAAAAAAGAATTAATTGAAAAGGTTATTCAGCCTGGAGAAACGATGATATCGAGTTTATCAGAAGATGAAATCAAAGATATTCTTAGTATTTAAGAGTCTAGCCTTCCTCATGGGAAGGCTTCATTTTTTGTGAGCGAGCTTGCATACTGCTTTCATAACATACAAACAATAGGTAATGGGAGGAGAAAAGCATGGAAGTGTGTGAGTTATGTGGCAGGAGTGATGTCAGATGCACGGTTCACCATTTGATTCCAAAAGAACAAGGGGGTACTTTCAAACCAACAGCCGTATTATGCGTGGCATGTCATAAGCAAATTCACGCCTTATATAGTAATCAGGAACTTGCCATAAGACTCGACTCAATCAAAAAGCTTAAAGAAGACGACAAAATCCGTCGCTATTTGAAATGGATTAAAAAGCAGCCAGGGACTAAAATCGTAAAAACGAGAAAATCGAATGATCGAAAGCGGAGAAAATAAAGTTTTAAAAGAATTTTACTCGTCAAAACCCTTATTCAATGCAGGGTTTACCATCTACAATGTTAGTGCGGTTACTATGTCCTAGAAATTCCGCGTTTCGACATCTTCTATGGTGGTATAAATACATAGAGGTAAAAAGGTACTACTTTTTAAGGATTAGCTTACAAAAATAATTTTAAGTTGAGGTGGAGTGTATGAGGGGAAAAGTATCCTCCGTGTTTTGGAGCACGTTGGTAATTAGCTTGATTATGGTCATCTGGGGAGCGATTTCTCCAGATACGTTAGGATCAATGTCAGCTAGTGCCCAGTCGTTTATTTCGAACAAGTTAGGGTGGTACTACCTAATTCTTGTTACACTATTAGTTGTTTTTTGTATTTTTATCATTTTTACGCCATATGGAAAAATTAAATTAGGTAAGCCTGATGAAAAACCAGAATTCACCAGATTAAGCTGGTTTGCCATGCTATTTAGTGCAGGTATGGGGATTGGTCTTGTGTTCTGGGGAACAGCTGAGCCAATGTCGCACTATGCGGTGAATGCGCCAACCGCTGAAACAGGGACACCGGCTGCGATTAAAGAAGCACTTCAGTATTCTTATTTCCACTGGGGTGTTCACGCATGGGCTATCTATGCGATCGTCGCTTTAGTTCTAGCATATTTTAAATTCAGACATGATCGTCCTGGCTTGATCAGTGCTACGCTTTATCCGATCTTTGGTGAGCGCGTAAACGGAATGCTAGGTAAGGTTATCGATATACTTGCTGTTTTTGCTACAATCGTTGGTGTTGCGACAACACTTGGATTTGGTGCAGTTCAAATCAATGGTGGTTTGTCGTATTTAACAGACATACCGAATAGTTTTGGTACACAGCTGATTATCATTGGTGTCGTAACCGTACTATTTATGATTTCAGCTTGGTCTGGAATCGGTAAAGGAATTAAGTACTTAAGTAATGCAAACCTTGGACTAGCAGGAGTTCTTTTCCTGGCTATGTTTATTCTCGGTCCAACTATTTACATCCTAAATATGTTTACAGATACCATCGGTTCATATATCACAAACTTCATGGCGATGAGCTTCCGTATTGCGCCATTAAATCCAGAGAACAGGGAATGGATTAACAACTGGACCATTTTCTACTGGGCATGGTGGATTTCATGGTCACCGTTCGTTGGTATTTTTATCGCGCGAGTATCACGAGGAAGAACGATCCGAGAATTCCTTGTTGGGGTGCTATTAGTCCCGTCTATCGTAGGCTTCCTTTGGTTCTCAACGTTTGGTATTTCAGGAATCAATCTTCAACAGAATGGCATTGCTGATATTGCATCTCTTGCAACTGAAGAGTCTCTGTTCGGGACATTACAGAACTATCCATTAGGTACTGTGCTATCGATTGTAGCCATTACGTTAATTGGAACATTCTTTATCACCTCTGCTGACTCTGCCACATTTGTTCTTGGAATGCAGACAACATATGGTTCGTTAAATCCTGGTGCAAATGTAAAGTTAACTTGGGGAGTTATTCAATCTGCAATGGCCGCTGTCCTTCTCTATACAGGCGGATTGCAAGCATTGCAAAATGTCTTGATCCTAGCAGCGTTACCGTTCTCAATCATCATGATCCTCATGACCGTCTCGTTCTATAAGGCGCTTAAGAAAGAGAAATATTTAGTTGCGAAAGATCCGAAACCGAAAAAAGAGAAACGCAAAGAAAAGAAAGCTGGAATGGATCAAAATGATAATCCTGCACCAGCAACGAAGTAATAGATAAAGACAATGAGGCCCTTCCTCATTGTCTTTTTTTAGGCTCTTTTCTAAAAGATTGTTGCTTTTGAAATGATTTAAAAAAACGACACTTTGTGATTGGAGCGGAAGGATGCTCGACTCCTGCGGGACTAGCGGGACAGGTGAGACCCCACAGGAGCGTAACGACGAGGAGGCTCACCGCCCGCCCCGCGGAAAGCGAGCATCCTGGAGCGGAAATGAACTCGCTATAGCAACAATGTTTACGAAAAGAGCCTTTTTTTATGAATAGATTGTTAATTAGATTAAACTCAATTAACAGAATATAGTGCAAGTGGTTTAGAAAAGCTG
This sequence comes from uncultured Bacillaceae bacterium, assembly GCA_963739655.1. Taxonomy (GTDB): domain Bacteria; phylum Bacillota; class Bacilli; order Bacillales; family Guptibacillaceae; genus Guptibacillus. Next base: position 110,166 of record CAVUAW010000026.1, read on the forward strand.
AAATGTGTGAATTGTACAGTATTCATGTAGATGAAAGCTGGTGATGAGATGCTTACAGAAATGTTTAAAAAATCCAGGCATACTGTCGTCCTAACAGGTGCTGGAATGAGTACTGAAAGTGGTTTACCTGACTTTCGATCTGCGCTTGATGGAATGTGGAATGACGTTGATCCTCTGAGATTATCAAGTAGAGAAGCGATGCAATACGAACGAGAGTTATTCGTTCGTTTCTATAAACAGCGCATACAAAAATTAAGGGAAGCACGCCCTCACGCTGGATACTATCATTTAGCAGAATGGGAACGTAATGGTGATATAGCTAGTATTTTAACTCAAAACGTGGACGGGTTTCATCAAGAGGCTGGAAGTGAAAACGTAGCAGAAATGCATGGGTCATTATGTGAAGCCTACTGTGATAAGTGTGGTGAAATCGGTACAAACGAATGTTATTTAACAGATGATCTCAACTGCAAATGTGGAGGTTTCAAACGACCTGGCGTTGTTCTCTTCGGAGAGCCGCTCCCGATGAAAGCTATTCATCATGCGAAGATAGAGTCAAAAAAAGCAGATCTGTTCATTGTTCTTGGCTCCTCATTGCAAGTGGCTCCTGCGAATGTTTTCCCCGTTGAAGCGAAGAGAAATGGCGCAAAGCTGATAATTGTCAATGAAGAGGAAACAGGATATGACGACCTCGCTGATCTTGTCATTAATGAGAAGATAGGTAGCGTTTTGAATGATCTTTCGAAAGCCTAACGTGATTGAGAAATTATCATTGTGGTAAAGTTATTCATACCAGAAAATATGCTCCACACTGTTAAAGAAAAATACCGATGCGAATCGGTATTTTTTCATAGGTTGATTTGCTCTATTTTTCAGACAGATTTAATAGTAAGATAGCGGTAGATGGAAAGAAGAGGGGGGCGTATCGTGGTCATATTAGAGCCAATGAGTGAATTTAACTTTCAGCAGTTTTTGGATTCTTCGATCGATAGCTATGCTGAAGAAAAAGCTAAGGCTGGAAATTGGAAGGTAAGTGAAGCTTACGAAAAGTCAAAGGAGGAATTCAACCGACTTCTTCCTGATGGACAACATACAAAAGATCATTTACTGTACTCCATAATTGATAAAACAACACATGATAAAGTAGGAAGTCTATGGGTTTACGTTCAGACGGAAGTGAGAGAAGCTTTTATTTATGAAATAACTGTTCAAGAAGAGCTTCAGGGAAAGGGCTTTGGTACAAGTGCTATAGAAGAACTGGAAAAGATTCTTCTGGGAAAAGGCATTCAAAAACTAGCCTTACATGTGTTTGGTCATAATAAAAAAGCCATACGCCTTTACGAAAGACTTGGTTTTGAAACCACCAATCTTAATATGAAAAAAACACTAACTTCAAATTAGTAGGAATGAAAATAGAAAAAGGGGGTAAAATCGTTGCCAGACATAAAACGAATAACTGTTTTTTGTGGTTCAAGTGAATCGGTTGATACGGAATACTTTGAAGCAGTTAAGGAACTTGGGAAAACTCTTGCAGAAATGAAGATCGACGTCATTTATGGTGGTGGCAATGTCGGTTTAATGGGAGCGCTGGCTAGGACAGTTTTAGAACATGGTGGCACAGTAACAGGTATTATTCCACGCAAAATCTACGACAATGTCTCACATATCGAACTGTCTGAACTGATTATTGTTGATACGATGCACGAACGTAAAGCAAAGATGTATGAATCTGGAGATGCGTTCATAGCGCTGCCTGGAGGAATTGGTACCCTTGAAGAATTAACAGAAATTTTTACCTGGTATCAGTTAGAATACCATAATAAACCGATTGGACTTCTGAATACGAAAAGTTATTATGCCCCATTTTATAAGATGCTTGAACATATGGTAAGCGAAGGATTCCTTCATCAACGATACATGGAGCCTCTCCTTACAGAGGAAAAACCGCGCTTGCTCGTTGAGGGCATAAAGAAACATTCCGTTCCATTAATGAATAAATGGAAACAGGATGACATAGGAGAACGTATTTAAATACCGGAGTTAGCCGGTATTTTTTTGTCTCTCAAGGTCCGTTTGGGTTCAAAATGCGTCAATATGTTTAAAAATTCTGACAAAAGAAGGATTCTTATGTGTGAGAATGGAACTATACAGACGCTAGCCTAATTGGATAAGGAGGGGTTTACGTGTATGTAACGATTGGTTCATTATTTCTACAGACGGTCAAAAAGTACGGAAAAGAAGAAGCTCTTGTCGATCCGACTCGAAATGTGAGGTGGACCTACAATGAGTGGAATGACGAAGTGAATCGTCTCGCCAATGCTTTGCTTGATGCAGGCATTAAGAAAGGGGATCGTGTCTCAACTTTTCTCTTTAATACGGTGGAACTGGCAACCTTATTTTTCTCATGTGCGAAAATTGGAGCTGTTTTGAACCCAATTAATTTTAGATTGAAACCAAAAGAGATCGCTTACATTATAGAAGATGCGAAACCAACGATCTTTGTGTTTGAGCGTGCTTTAGAACCAGTTGTTTCGGAAGTTTATAAAAATTATCCGGAAGTTTCATTTTGGTCAATCGATGATAAAGTTCCTCCATACGCAGAGAGCTATAGCAAACACGTCCGGCTATCAAGCGAACAGGAGCCGCAGATAGAGGTAGACGAGACAGATACGTACGCCATTATGTATACAAGTGGCACGACTGGAAGACCAAAAGGGGTCATGCATCGACATCGTAATATGCTTGAACAGAGTCTTCTGTGCGGAGCCTCTCTTCATTTAAAACAAGCAGATCGGGGCCTTGTAGCAGCACCGATGTTCCACTGTGCTGAATTACACTGTAATTTTCTACCCAGGGTTCATTTTGGTTCAACCAATGTGATTATCCATCATTTCGAACCAAAAAAAGTGCTTGAGATTATACAGAAGGAGAAGATTTCGGTTTTGTTTGCCGCACCGACGATGTGGAATATGATTCTTCAGGAAGATCTATCTCTCTATGATCGCAGCAGCTTACGAGTTGGGTTATATGGTGCTGCACCGATGGCTCCTTCACTCGTTGTCGCTGTGAAAGAAAAGCTAGGAATAAATTTAATTCAAGCATATGGAATGACAGAAATGGGTCCGGCTGTCACGTTTCTCGATGAGCATGAACAACTATCAAAGGTAGGATCTGCAGGCAGAGCTGCACTGAACCATGAAGTACGGGTTGTTCGACCGAATGAACATGGTCCATCAGATCCAGAGGACGTTCTTCCACCTGGAGAAGTTGGTGAAATCATTGTGAAAGGGCCATGCATGATGATCGGATATTTCAATAGACCAGATGCATCAAAGGATGCCATGCATAAGGGCTGGTATCATTCAGGTGACCTTGGTTATATGGATGAAGAAAGTTATCTCTATATTTCTGACCGTGTAGATGACATGATTATTTCTGGTGGTGAAAATGTGTATCCAAGAGAAGTAGAAGATGTCATCCATGGCCACGAAGGTGTTTTGGACGTCGCTGTACTCGGCCAGCCTGATGAGAAATGGGGAGAGATTGTTACAGCTATTATTGTGAAAAAGGCAGACGACGTGACATCAGAAGAGCTTGATCGATATTGTAAAGAAAGCCCGGACCTAGCTGATTACAAACGTCCGAGGAAATATCTTTTCTTAGATGAACTTCCGAGAAATGCAAGTGGTAAAATTCAGAAGTTTCGCCTTCGTGAACAGTTCAGAATAGAATCAAATTCATAAGGGTTATCATTAGGCGCTACATCGATTTGGGCATCTACTTGTTGTAGTGAGACTATTAGAACCATTTTGATTGGACAGAAGACGATGAAGGTCTGTATAATTGAAAATTTGTGAGGATAAAGCGGGCGGAGGCTCGCTTTTTTAGGTGGAATCGCATATTCATGAATTTTTAGAAGGCGTACATACTAACTTAGAATAGGAGGAAAGCTGATGATTAAATTGTTTACTGACAGTGACTTAGATGGAACTGCCTGCGCTCTAATTGCAGAGCTAGCTTTTGACCGAGATGCCGATATCACTCATTGTACATATCGAAATTTAGATGATAGGGTTGAAGCGTTTCTAGAGCAGAACAATGGTGATCCAGTGTTCATTACAGACCTATCCGTAAATCATCATGTCGAACAACTTCTGGATCAGCGATATCGTGAAGGAAGTCATGTTCAAATGATCGATCACCATGCGACAGCCATGCATTTTAATGACCATGAATGGGGCTTCGTAGATCCTGGTAAGGAAAAAAAGACATGCGCTGCAACGCTTCTCTATCAGTTTCTCTTAGATAAAGAGAAGATTGAACGGATGGAGGGGTTGGAACAGTTCCTCGAACTTGTGCGTCTTTATGATACGTGGGAGTGGGAAGAGGAGAATGAGGTTGATGCCAAGCGTTTAAATGATTTATTTTCGATTATGGGAAGAGAGATGTTCAAATCAGAAATGGTTCGGCGTTTAACAAGAGAACCAGATTCCTTTTCGTTCCATGAATCAGAAGAAATGATCCTTGATCTTGAAGAACGGAAGATTGAGCGTTACATTCATCAAAAAAACAGGCAGCTCGTTCAATTGTTCATTGATGAGTATTGTGTTGGGATTGTTCATGCCGAATCGTATCACTCTGAACTCGGTAATGAATTGAATAAGCGCAATCCACATCTGGACTTCATTACGATCATTAATGATGGAAGCAGACGACTTGGTTTCCGGACCATACATGAGGAAGCGGATGTATCTGAATTTGCTTCACGCTTTGGTGGAGGTGGTCATCCTAAAGCAGCCGGATGTGAATTAAATGAAGAAACATTTCCAGTTTTCGTTGAACCCTCATTTTCTTTAAAGCCATTGCGGAAAGATCCGGAACGTAATAAACTGAATGAACGTAACAGTGAAAGTGGCTCGTTCTATGAGAATCATGATGGTAAAATCATTTACATCCGTCCTGGTCGAGAAGATGAATGGGAAGTGATGTGCCGTGGAGAAATCGATGACATTGTTTTTCATCGCTTCGAGGATGCAGAACGTCACGTGAAACGAAATTATCACGCATGGCTGCGTTCAGATAAAGCTGTAATTGAAGATTTTGTCAGCATTCTTCCTCTAACAAGAGATCAAATTATTGACCGATACCATATGATGATTAAAACCATGCTGCATCAAGAAGAAGACGCTCTTAGCTGAGCGTCTTTTTTTAATTCTTGCGTGCTGATGATACTTCATCATGATAAACGGTTTCTTAATTCGCTAAGAAGGGTATAGAAAAATGCATGCCCATGGTACTCAACCATAGCGTTGTTTGTTTAAATATTATGGGTGTGAAAGGAGATACAGTGAAGCGAATATTGTTTAACAATCGCTACTCGCAAGTCCTTTACCAGACACAGAAAGCCAGGGCACGATGCATGAAATTGGAGAAAAAACCGTACATCAGGACGATCGCGACTGTAACTGGATTCTCAGAAGAAGAGATCCTAGAATCTCTCGAATTTGGTGATGTCGATTACATCATGAAGCTGCGTTTGCACTTTAGTTAGACGCAACGTTGTGCGATGAGTTGCAGGGCCAATAGGGCATGCCTCCTCTTCTTTGATTCATTTTGGAAGAGAGCAGCTATTCATCAATAGAAGTGTTAGCCGATTATTTCTGTTTGAAATAGTCGGTTCTTTTTTTGCTTTAATTCATGTTTTTTCTTATCAAAAGGCTCTTCTTAAAAGATTGTTGCTTTTGAAATGATTTAAAAAAACTACACTTTGTGATTGGAGCGGAAATCCCCCACTCTTATAGCAACAATGTTTACGAAAAGAGCCTATCAAAAAAAGGTAACTCAGGATCAAATTTGTAAAATCATTACTATTTTTCAAAAAGAAGAAACCTTTCACTGGGTTACGTCGTAGATTAAGAGGAGTCAAATTTTGAAAGGTTGTGTACATAATGAATGAAAAAGCAGTACAAGAAGAACACACAGAACAAACAGGTAAGCCATCATTAGTTGGAATGATTTGGAGTCCTGGAGAACAGTTTGAGAAGATACGCCATCATCCTAAGGTCTGGATTCCGTTATTGGTAGTGACCTTGCTTTCTCTGATTGGTGGCTGGCTAATGACCATTGGGCCAGGCTTTGAAGAGCAACTAACAGGACCAGGGATAGACCAAGAAAACATCGAGGGCGTTAAACTCTTTGCGAAAATTACAGCTGTGATTGGAGCAGCTCTGTCACCTGCATTTGGGGTATTAATCTCTAGTTTTATTTTCTGGTTAATTACGAAAGCTACTAGCTCAGAAGTGACGTTTAAACAACTTTTCTCCATGAACACCCACATTACACTCATTACTACTTTAGGATTGCTAGTAAATGGTGTTTTGTTAGCTATTTTAGGAGGTTCGATCACTTCCTATACGAGTATCGGAAGCTTGATAGATGCGGAGGGAGGATTCGGTGCATTCCTTAATAGCATCGAAATCTTTAGTATATGGTCAACGATTTTAACTGGAATAGGTCTTCATATTACGGCAAGATGGTCTAAAGTCCTTGCATGGACCATTACGTTAATCTTCTTCTTACTTGGGATCGGTTTTGCGATAATCGGCGGTATGGCAAGCACTGTGACTGGAATGTAAACGATGAAAAAGAAAATTTGGATCACAGTTGCAGTAATCGCGATTCTAGCTATTGTCATAGGGGTTAATATCTACCGTACATACGGGGATAGCACAGCCAATGTTAAGACCGAGTCAGTAAAAAGTGAAGAAATAAATTCGACAGTCATGACACCAGGGACGCTTACGTTGGAAGAAGAGAGCCTTCAGTATCTCGATCCAGCAAATGGAGAGCTGAAGGATGTGCTCGTGAAAGAAGGGGATTCTGTCAAAAAGGGAGACCCAGTGTTAACATATGAAAATGCAGATCTTGAAATGGAAAAAGAACAAAATGATATTAACATTGAATCACTGTATTTACGTATTAACTCACTTAACAAGCAGGAAACACGTTTGAATGAAAAAAAGAGTGACCTTGCTGACGACGTCGGTAAGAAGGAAGCTGATGACTCGATGGCAGCAGAATTAGAGCAAGTGGAAATGGATAAACGTATGGCCAATCTCGACTTACGTCAAGCATTGCTGCAACAAGATCGGCTTAAGGAAAGAATTAGTGATCTTGAAGTCAAAAGTGAGGTTGATGGCGTCGTTATTGAGGTGAACGAGCCGGGGGTGGCGCAGTCAACACAGGTCGAAAAGCCCATCTTACGAATAGGAAGCATAGACAATCTTATTGTAGAAGGCACGCTATCTGAATACGACACATTGAGTATTGAGAAAGGTCAGAAGGTAACGGTTACTTCGGATGCTCTGCCTGAGGAAAATTGGGAGGCGGAAGTAATGGATGTTGGCTATTTGCCTGAAGCCCCTTCTGGAGAAGCAGGAACAGGAGCATCAGCAGTACAATATCCAGTTTCAGTAAAGCTGAACAAACCTAAAGATGTGAAATTAAAGCCAGGTTTTCAAATGATTCTCGAAATCGAAACGGAGTCTCACAAAGCTCTTACACTACCTTTCGAAGCTGTACAACAAGACGGGGAAGAACAGTTCGTATATGTCGTCGAAGAGGGGAAAGCGTTTAAACGTAAGATTGATACGGGTTCGTCTACAGCCAAGCGTATCGAAGTTACGAAGGGATTGAAGAAAAAAGATGAAGTCGTTGTCAATCCACCTGAAAAACTGAAGGACAACATGGATGTGACAGTGAAATGATCGAACTCGAGCAAATTACAAAAAGCTATTCGCTTGGTAAAGAGACCGTTAACGTGTTAAGAGGAATTACTTTAGCTATTCAGGATGGAGAATTTGTGGCCATTATGGGACCTTCTGGTTCAGGGAAGTCTACTTTAATGAATATTATTGGTTGTTTGGATCGCCCGACTTCTGGCTCGTATTACCTGAATAAGGAAGATGTTTCACAACATAAAGATCAGGAGCTTGCGAAAGTTCGGAATCAATCCATAGGATTTGTATTTCAGCAGTTTCAACTCCTACCTAGATTGAATGCGTTGAAGAATGTAGAACTTCCGATGGTGTATGCGGGTGCGTCTAAGAAAGAGCGGGAAGAGCGTGCGAGAGATGCTTTGACTAAGGTCGGGTTGCAGGATCGAATGAGTCATTTGCCTAATGAACTATCAGGGGGGCAAAAACAGCGGGTGGCAATTGCGAGAGCACTCGTCAATGACCCTTCTCTTATTCTCGCTGATGAGCCAACTGGTGCGCTTGATACAGCAACTAGTGTGGCGATAATGGATTTGTTTGTTGAACTGAACAAAGAAGGAACAACTATTGTGGTCGTCACACACGAACATGAAGTAGCATCTTATGCCAACCGAGTCATTTATGTACGTGATGGGCTTCTCGGACAGGAACCTGTTGCGAATGGGAGGCGACCTCTATGAGTCTCTGGGAAAATGTAAAGATGGCATTAATGTCTGTCAAAGCTCATAAAATGCGTTCCATTCTTACGATGCTTGGCATTATCATCGGGGTTGCGGCTGTCATTGTTGTCGTAGCGATTGGGCAGGGCGGAGAGGCTATGTTGAAATCACAAATTGCTGGTGATGGAAATACGATCGAAGTCTTTTATCAGCCGTCTGAAGAAGAGATGCAACAAGGAAAATGGGAAGACAATCCGTTTACGCAAGAAGACATCCGTGAGCTCGAAACGATTGAAGAAGTGAACAACGTCGTTGCCTCTTCATCAGAATTTTCTACTGTTCGTCTTCGAGAAGAGGGAACAGATACGTCCATCACCGGCATCAATCAGGCTTATTTAGATGTGAATAAGCTAAAGGTTGTAGAAGGGCGTACGTTTACAAGTGCTGATTTCCTTGGGGGTAGGAGAGTGGCAGTTGTTAGTGCTGCAATGCAGGAAGAGCTTTTTGAAGGGAAATCACCAGTCGGTGAAATTATACGAATTGGTGTTCAACCCGTAGAAGTGATCGGTGTACTTGAAAAACCAACCGGGCTTTTTGCATTCGGTTCTGTCGAGACGTATATCCCCTGGTCAGCGATGCGAAACATGTTTGGGACAAGCAATTATAGTCAGGTGACGCTCCAAGTTCAAAATACAGATGATATTAGTACAACTGGTGAGAAAGCCACTACGTTGTTGAATAGGCTCCATGATACGGATGATTCCTATCAAGTGATAAATATGGAAGAAATTGCTCAAGGAATTGGACAGGTCACCACGATCATGACCACCATTATTGGTAGTATCGCTGGAATTTCGCTCCTCGTAGGGGGAATCGGCGTGATGAATATTATGCTAGTCTCTGTGACTGAACGAACGCGAGAAATAGGGATCAGAAAATCGTTAGGTGCGACGAGACAGCAGATTCTTCTTCAGTTCCTAGTTGAATCGATTATTCTAACATTAATCGGTGGAATAATTGGTATATTGCTAGGATCGGGCACTGCCTATCTCGTTTCGTTCTTTGCTGACTGGCCATCGTTGATCTCCTGGCAGGTGGTAGCAGGAGCGGTCGTGTTCTCGATGTTGATTGGCATTGTTTTCGGACTTTTACCTGCGAATAAAGCATCCAGACTAGATCCAATCGACTCATTGCGATATGAATAAACAGAAAAAGGATGAGCAGTGCTCATCCTTTTTTCTGTTTATATACGTTCTTACCTTTTAGCTGTTTGGCGGTGTTTCGTTAAAGTTGCTTTTAATTGAAAGTAAGTGATCGACTCAGGAAGAGCCTCTTTCAGTGGTTTTAATTTTTCATAGCCAATGGAAGAAGCTTGTTTTAGAATGGCTTCTTGAATATCCTGATCTACCAATCGACTGATATCTTCAATCCGATTTTCTTCAATAGATTTTAAGAGGTGTCCCTCTATCGTAGAGGGGCTTAAAGAACGAGTTGCTGCAATGGTAGGGATGTCATTTCCTTCTTCAAAAAGTTTGAATGAAGCCATATGGCTGGCATCATCTGAAGGTTCAGGTTTTGCATTAGCAGAAGCGAGTAAATCTAGAAATGCCTCTCCGTATTTTTCATACTTCATATCCCCTACACCTTTGATTTCCAGCATTTCTTCTCGAGATGAAGGAGCTCTTGCACTCATTTCACGCAATGTGCTATCTGCAAATACGACATATGGAGGAACATTATCTCGATCTGCGATTTGCTTACGAAGGGTACGAAGCTGAGTGAAAAGCTGATCGTTTTCTTCGATGGCCACAGGCTTCCTTGCCACTTTTTTCGAGATGGTTTCCTGTCCTTTCAGAATCGGCAGCGTTTTCTCCTGAAGAACCAGAGTCGGATATTTGCTTTCTGTTAATAAAATATACTGTTCAGCAGTAAGGAAATCGATCATATCGACAATTTCCTGTTGCGTATGACTCTTTAACAAACCGAATGTTGATACTTGATTAAGTCGAAGTTCATTGATGCGCTTTGATTTCGATCCTTTTAGAATTTGAGCGATCATCGTTTTTCCAAATCGTTCGTTCACACGCTTAATCGTTGAAAAAATCATTTGTGCTTCGCGAGTAATATCAACCGCTTCGCGTTCATCGATGCAATTGCTACATTTACCGCATCTGTAGTCTGGTCGATCATCTCCGAAGTAATGAAGGATCGTACCCTGCAGACACTTTTCAGTATGACAGTAGTCTACCATAGCTTTTAATTTTGCCAGGTCAGCTGATTTTCTGGCGGAGTCCAACTGGTTTTGATCAATAAGAAACTTTTGTACGTGAATATCACCTGGGGAGAAGAGGAGGAAGCAGTCACTTTCTTCTCCATCTCTTCCAGCTCTTCCAGCTTCTTGATAGTAGGATTCCATATTCTTCGGAAGGTTATGGTGTATGACGAATCGCACGTTAGATTTATCGATGCCCATCCCGAAAGCATTTGTTGCAACCATGACAGAAATGTTATCGAATAAAAACTCTTCTTGAGCTTTTTTACGCTGTTGCTCTGTCATCCCTGCATGATATTTTCCAGCTTTGATCCCCTGTTTCGCTAGTGAACTATAGAGCTGATCAGCTTCCTTTCGGGTTGCTGTATAGATAATACCCGATTCAGCAGGATTTTGACTAATATAGTTATCGATGAATGATTTTTTCTTTTCACCTTTCACAACAGAGAAATGCAGATTCTCACGTGCAAAACCGGAAATAAAGGTTTGTTCTGAACGGATATTTAGAATACGTTGAATATCTCCTATTACTTCTGGAGTAGCAGTGGCTGTTAAAGCAATGACAGGAGGTTGGACATGAAAGTTGTTCAGCATGCTGCTGATCTTCATATAGCTTGGTCTGAAATCATGCCCCCATTGTGAAATGCAATGTGCTTCATCGACTGCGATGAGAGAAACTGTCGTGTTTTGCAGTAAGCGCTGAAAGGTTGGTGCCTCAAGCCTTTCCGGTGCGATATAGAGGAGCTTTACTTCGCCAGTTTCTGCCTCCTGCATACGTTCCTTTATATCAGTTTCAGTAAGAGAGCTGTTAATATAAGCCGCATCAATCCCATAACTTTCAAGGGCATCCACCTGATCCTTCATTAAGGAAATAAGCGGTGAAATGACGATGGTTAGCCCATCAGAAAGTAATGCTGGAATTTGATAACAGATGGATTTTCCACCACCTGTTGGCATAATGCCAAGTGTATTATGGTTTGTCAGTATACTCGAAATGATTTCCTCTTGACCACCTCTGAAGTGGTCATATCCGAAATAATGTTTAAGTTGATCTTTTGCTTTCTGAAGCATCGTATCTTCCTTTCTACGTCATCAGAAGTTCGTTTGCATACCTCATCTTACCGTATTGAGTCGTATGTGTATAGAGAATATACCTAGCTGAAAGACCTACTTGAAACCCAGAATTTTCAGGGGGAATGGTTGGCGTTTCATTACAAAATGGAAAGGGATTCTTTCACCTTGATTGGGATAATTTTTTATAAGAATGGGAAACCTATTAAAATATGTTAAATATTATTGGTTTTTAAGCTTTACTAAAGGGGTATAAATCGATGGTGGAATGGATCGAAGTCATTGTCAGGTCACTTTTGATTCTAATAGGATTATTTGCAATCACAAAATTTCTCGGTAAAAAGCAATTATCAAAGTTATCTTACTTTGAATATATCGTGGGCATCATTATTGGTGATATTGCAGGCAGTTTATCGATGGATGTAGAAGTTAGTTTACTTCACGGTGTAACGAGTATCTTGATTTGGACTCTTGTTTCAGTCTTACTAAGTTATGTATCACTCAAAAATAAAAAAGTAAGAGATTTTGTTGAAGGAAAAGCGCGGGTGTTCATTAAGGATGGGAAAATTCTTGAAGATAACTTAAGAAAAGAGCGTTTTACATCTGATGAACTACTCGAGATGTTACGCAAAAAAAGCGTTTTTTCAGCTCAGGAAGTTGAATTTGCTCTTCTCGAAGCTGATGGAGAGCTCAGTATCTTACTAAAAAGAGATTATCGTGCTGTTAAGCCTTCTGAATTATGGTTGCACCTTCCCGAAGAAAAAGAGCCGAAAACCGTCATCATGGATGGTGAAATCTTGCATGAAACATTAAGTGAGATAGGGAAAAATGAAGAGTGGCTTAAAAATGCTCTTACAGATAAGCATGTAGAGGTAGAAGAAGTTTTTCTTGCGCAGCTTCATTCTGACGGTAAGCTTTCGTTAGATTATTATCAGGATGGTCTTACGCAGGTTGAATAGATTGATGGAGGAAAGATATGGATAATGAAATAATAGTTCAATCGAAAGAAGAATTGATCGTTCGATTACTCGAAAAAGGGATATATAAGGTCCAGCAAAAACAGTTGTATGAATGTTCAAGAACAGAATTATTCTATTATTATCTCTCGATAACGAGAGATTCACTTAAAGTACTCACGTCTAGAATAAATTAGTTTCTAACAGTTTCTTAATTGAAACTGTTATTTTTTTATGAAAGAAAGGACTTATATTAAGAACTGCTACGAATAATGTAACGAACGCATACATAAAAGATATAAGGTGTTTTTGTCTAGTTTTGACGAAACCCTTCACAAGTCATATGAAAATTTGGATAATAGTTCTTGTACTTAAGAAATGGAGGGAGGGCGCACCTTGTTATATGTAAAACAGGATGCAAAAGAAGAATTGCTTCACTGGATTAGACGTAAGCAAGAAGAAATGATTGAGATAGGTACTGAAAAGGGCATCTCGCATAAAGAGACTTTGCAGTGCAGTCAGGAGTTAGATTTTTTATTGACGTCTTATCAACGTCTCACCTCCGTCGACCAATTTGGAAGTTAGTCGTTGGATCGAGTGAAAAATAGCTTCTTTCACGATGGGCGGATAATCTTTCTGGAATTCTTTAATACAATCACGAATTTGTTGAATAAGTTTGTTCTCCTCATGAATCGCATCGTTCATTTCAACAACCTCCTCATCCATCTGTATTTAATCCAATAATGACAAATAGGACACACAATCGTCAATGCTTTTGTTTGAAAATCGTTCAATAGGTCGTTAAATTTTCGGTATTTTCTGTCGAATAAGGTCTTTAGCACTACTTATGAAACTATATATACATAACGTTCTTTAAATTTCTTCAAAAACTTTCATACAATGTTTGAACATATTGATTAAAAATTATATACTAGAAAGGACGGGTTTTGGTGCCCAAAGCAATTCGGGTCCAAACCTCTGTTTATTTCTATACCATTCATTTAATGTAAATGATGATTTGATTGATAAAGGAGGTCTAGCAATGAAGGAAGGAATCCATCCAAAATACCAGCAAGTTGTATTTTTAGACGTAAGTACTGGTTTTAAGTTTCTAACTGGTTCTACTATGGGATCTAATGAAACAATTGAGTGGGAAGACGGTAGCGAATATCCACTAATCAAAGTTGATATCAGTTCTGAATCTCACCCATTCTACACTGGTCAGCAACGCTTTAACGATGCTGGTGGTCGTGTTGAGAAGTTCAAGAAGAAATACAACCGCTAATAACGATAGAAAACACTCCGTCTTGCGGAGTGTTTTTTTATGGCTATGTTAGCTTATATTGTTGATTCTCGATTTTTGGCATCACAGGTCGTAACTGAGCCAAAAATCAATACCGTTCATTAACAAATGCTTTATTTAAGACCGTAAAAAACTAAGTAAAGTCTATCTCAAGATCTCATTCCCACGAGTCATTTCACCTTTCAATTTCGCCAGGGCGCTTTTTCGCCACGATTTAACTGCCTCTACCGTTACACCTTCTTCACTGGCTACTGCCTTCATCGTCATTCCTCCTACAATGACATATTCTACCCACTTTCTCTGGTTCGCTGTAAGTAAGCTCATATAACTTTCAAGTTCATTTTCGAATAGTGGATTGAAGTGAGATTCTTCGTGTTTCTCCCATTGGGTTTGTAATTCAAGATGTCTGTATAATCGCATTTCTTTACGGAATTCATCTATCAGTTTCCCACGCACTTTCATATATGCGTAAGCTGAGAAACTTCCTTTCGTTTCATCGAAACTCTCAACACATTCCCAGAGCGCGATCAGTCCAGCCTGTTCGTATTTTTTGAATTCATTTGTGAGGTGTAGCTTTTTAATTTGTTTTTTAATGAGTGGAGTGTAGCTTGTGACTAGTTCATTAAATAAGACATCCTCCAATACTGTTTCTCCTACGAATAGTGCACCATTCAGAATTCCGCCGGTAAATATAGGATAGATAATTAAGACGAATTCTTCATATGAGCAAACAAACAGTTAGGAAGGTACGGTTGATGGAAAACATCTTATTTCTATAGAAGAAGCTTAAAGTTTGGCTAATATGGAACTTCATAAACAAGGAGTTAGGCTGCATTTAGTTTATCGCATGAATGAGAATTAGTAGGTATAAAAAAAACGACCTAAATTCAGATCGTTTGAAGGAGGGGTCTATGCTTTTCTGTAGCAAAGTTGTGCGTTAATACCTTTTAATTGAAGTTCGCGGACAATGCGTCTTAGTTCTTCCTTTGTAAGGAGCGGCTCCTTCATCATTTTCCACCTCCACTATTTTAAGTTACTGTTTCAGGTTAAGTGCATCTATCAAAGAAACTGTATATAAATCAAGTTCAGAGAACCCTTCAAATTGGTGAAGCATTCCTTTAAAGATAAAACGTCGTGGATGTGGCTCTTTCACTTCTTTCATAAGGAATTGAACGGTTTCGAGTAGTTCTTTTTTATGAGAATCTTCAATATTCATTTTCTCAATCGTACTTTTCATATCCGATAGAATGACCCATGGAGACTTTTGTTCACAGGCACCAGATTGATTGGTTTCATGAAAGATCGTTTGTGCTCGTTCTAGAGGGAGGAAAGGATCAGCATTGTTTCGCAGCATTCCTTCAACGACGTCATTCATTCGGTTCATAATGAATTTTGGTAGTTGTTCCAAATTTAAATCCATACCTTGTAAGACGAGTAGCTTGATGTAGGAAGAATACATGCCGTCAAGAAGCAAGACGCAGTCTGGAAGGATGGGAGTAACACGTTCCCCGTATAAGTCTTTAATACCGTTGGCTAATGTTTGAAGTGATTCTAATCGAATCTTCATAATTAATTCATCGATTTCTTTGTTCATCGAAATAGCTTGTTCCCTGAATTGCATAATAATAAACTCTTTATGCTGCAAAATTTCGTGTGCCTGAACATAGAGTAGTTTCTCTAAACGCTCTTCTGGAGTAAATGAATCTAATTTTGCTTCTGAAATCTTCTTTTTTAATTTCTCGTAATAATAAGAAAAGATCGAGTAAAGAACGTCGTCTTTAGATTGAAAATGAAGGTAGACAGCACCTTTAGATATTCCACTTTCATTAGCGATTTCCTGTATGGATGTTGAATGGAATCCTTTTCTGGCAAAAAGCTGCATAGCCGCTTCAAGGATAACTTTCTTTTTCTCGTTCATGTTACACCTCTGTTCGTCAGTAGTAAGACTGACTCGGTTATAATGACCAATTGGTCAAATGTATTATATCATGAAAGAAGTTTTTTGACTAACTCACTAATTAGTCATTTGTAAATTATATGTTAACAGGATAATTAACTTGAATTATGACTGATGTTTCAGTATAGTAATTGTGTAATGACCAGTCAGTCATAAGAGTTAGAGAAAAGGAGTGGAAGTTGCTTGAGAAAGCTGATTCAATTTTCGTTAAATAATAAGTTTGCGGTCTGGTTGTTGACGATTATCGTTACAGCCGCAGGTTTATATTCTGGTTTTAATATGAAGATGGAAACCATACCGAATATCAATACGCCGCTAGTGTCAGTGACGACGGTATATCCCGGTGCAACCCCGGAGGAAGTCTCTGATAAAGTATCAGAGCCCATCGAAAACAAGGTAGAAAGCCTTTCAGGTGTGAAAGTGGTTAGTTCTTCCTCATTCGAAAATGCTTCGAATGTGCAAATTGAATATAACTTTAGTAAGAACATGGACGATGCTGAGGATGAGGTGAGAGAAACTTTACAGACGCTTCAATTACCGGATGAAGTTCAAGATCCAGATGTATCTCGCCTGAGCTTTAACGCGTTTCCGGTTATGTCTCTTAGTGTTTCTGAAAAAGATCGTTCTTTAACAGAGCTTACGCAACGAGTAGAAGATGATGTACTACCAGCGATTGAAGGCGTTGAAGGCGTTTCTTCCGTATCGATTGCAGGTCAGGAAGTTGAGGAGGTTTCGTTCTCGTTTAAAGACGATAAGATGGAAGAGTATGGTCTTGACGAAGAAACAGTCAAGAATATGATCAAGGGTTCCGCTGTAACGATGCCTCTTGGATTATACGAATTTGAGGATAATCAGAAAGCAGTCGTAGTAGATGGGAATGTTTCATCCCTCGAAGATCTACAGAACCTAGAAATTCCAGTGATTCCATCACAACAGAGTCCTGGTGGGAATGCGGCAGGACAAGGTATGCAACCTCAAGGACAGGGGACGCCAAACACCCAACAGCAGCCTTCTGATTCAACACAGGCTACAGAAGGGGCGGAACAACCCTCGATCCCTACTGTGAAGCTTAAGGAACTGGCGAATATTGAGTTAACAGGGGAAGCAGAGTCGATTTCACGCACAAACGGTAAAGAATCAATAGGCATTCAAGTTACAAAGACTGCGGATGCAAATACAGTTGATGTTGTGAACGGTGTAAAAGATCAAATCGCTTCACTTGAAAAGGCGAATGAGGGTGTAAGCATCGTTACCATCTTCGACCAGGGTGAACCGATTGAAGACTCAGTCAGTACAATGCTGAACAAAGCGATTATTGGAGCTATTTTTGCGGTACTTATCATACTGCTTTTCTTACGCAATATCCGTTCAACAATTATTTCAGTCATTTCAATTCCACTTAGCTTGTTAATTGCACTTTTAGTCCTTAATCAGCTAGATATTACTCTAAATATCATGACGCTAGGTGCCATGACAGTAGCTATTGGTCGAGTCGTTGATGATTCAATTGTAGTTATCGAAAACATTTATAGACGAATGGCGATACAGGGAGAAGATCTGAAAGGGAAAGAACTTATTACCGCGGCCACGAAAGAGATGTTCATTCCGATCATGTCATCAACAATCGTGACGATTGCTGTATTTCTTCCGCTTGGATTAGTACAGGGACCAGTAGGAGAACTTTTCTTACCCTTTGCCTTAACAATTGTGTTTGCACTTCTTGCATCACTCCTAGTAGCGATTACAATTGTTCCAGCTATGGCACATTCTCTATTTAAGAAAGGGCTTAGTAAGAAAGGAAAAGGGCCAGAACATAAAGAGGATGGAAACAGTCGCCTAGCGAATGGATACAAGAGAGCATTGAATTGGACGCTGAACCATAAGTTCATTACGTTTGGAGCGAGTATTTTACTTCTAGTTGGTAGTCTTTTCCTTGCGCCGATCGTAGGTGTAAGCTTCCTGCCATCAGATCAGCAAAAAATGATTGTCGCCACATATAATCCTGAACCAGGACAAACAACTGAGGAGATCAATGATCTTGCTCTTGAAGCAGAAGACTATTTTCTTGATAAGAAAGATGTTGAAACAATTCAGTATTCAGTTGGTGGAGAAAACCCAATGAATCCTGGCGCAAGCAATCAAGTCCTTTTCTTCGTTAGCTATGATGAAGATACTGAAGGATTTGAAGAAGAGCGTAAATCTGTTCTCGAAGATTTAAAACAAATGAACGAAACTGGAGAATGGGGATATCAGGATGTTTCGGCTTCTGGAGGAAGTAATCAAATCACACTTGTCGTTAACGAAGAGACAATGAGTGACCTTGGTCCAGTGGTTGATGATGTAACATCCGTTCTTGAAAAAGAGGACGACCTTACGAACATTAGTTCAAGTATTTCTGAATCCTACGATCAATTCACGATTGTAGCAGATCCAGAAAAACTAAGTGAACGTGGTTTGACTGCAGGTCAAATCGGAATGGAGCTTCGCAATACTGGGGAAGCACCTGTTCTTACAACAATTGAAAAAGATGGTGAAGAAATCAATGTTGTTCTTGAAGTAGATAAAAAGTCTTTCAAAGATCAGTCTGATTTAGAAGAAACGACAATTTCGTCACCACTTGGTATGGATGTACCACTTAGTGAAGTAACAACAATTGAAGAAGGCGAATCATCGAATACCATTACACGCCGTGACGGCAAAGTGTATGCGAATGTAACAGCAGAAGTATTGGATGATAATGTCGGAAAAGTATCGAGCGATGTTCAGAGTGCGATTGATAAAATGGATCTACCAGATTCATCTGACGTAACGCTTGGAGGCGTTACTCAAGATATCAACGAATCCTTTACACAGCTTGGACTTGCAATGTTAGCTGCCATTGCAATCGTCTACCTTGTACTTGTCATCACTTTTGGAGGGGGACTTGCACCACTTGCCATCTTATTCTCTCTTCCATTTACAGTTATAGGTGGGCTCGTTGGCCTTCTAGTTGCTGGTGAAACGATAAGTATCTCATCTCTCATTGGAATGCTCATGTTGATTGGTATAGTTGTCACCAATGCGATTGTATTAGTCGATCGAGTGATTCATAAAGAGAAAGCTGGCTTTACGACTAGAGAAGCACTTCTTGAAGCAGGAGGCACTCGTCTACGACCGATCTTAATGACGGCACTTGCAACAATTGGGGCACTTGCACCTCTGGCATTCGGTTTAGAAGGAGGAGCACTCATTTCGAAAGGGCTTGGTGTAACGGTAATAGGAGGACTAACAAGTTCGACGCTTCTTACATTAATCATCGTACCTGTCGTGTATGAGTTCTTTATGAAATTTAAAAGAAAACCAAGAAGCAAATAGATCATTAAAAGCGATGCCCTGTTAAAAATGGGCATCGCTTTATTATTTTGATACTATTTAAGTAAGTATAACTGTAGCCAAGCACAATTAGGGAGTGTACAACGGCTTACTTTAGGGAAACAATGAATTATCAATAAGTAATGGGAGAGACATGACAATGGAAAAAGTTGAAATGATGTACGTCGAGTATTTTCATGAACGTCTTGATGAGATTGGTGAGAAATGGACAAAGCGACTTCAACTTTTAGTCGATGAACATGAAGCGACTGATACTGCGATCATACAAGTACCTGAATTAAAAAAGGAGATCAAGTCGTTTTGCTCCGATTTTGTGAAGCAAATGATTTTTTTGGAATCGAATAGTCGTGATGTCCAAGAGTGGGCTGGACGAATCGTTGGGATTTTTGCAAGTAATACGTTTTCACTCCAACAATCTGTGGCAAGTCTAACGTATCTCAGACAAATTCTTTGGGATGTTATGGTCGAATTCAGTGCTCAGGAAGATCAACTGATTGAAGCTAGTCGTCTTGCTGAATGGGGAAGTTACATGAATAAATCCTTCGATCTTCTACTCCATAAAGTGACGGTTTATACAAATCAACTTAATGAAGAACAGATCGAGGCACAACAGACAAAAATAACTGAATTAAGTGTTCCAATCATTCCTATTTCAGAAACGATTGGGGTTTTGCCTTTGATTGGTACAATTGACACATACAGAGCGTCTCTTATTCAGAAGAAGGGGATTGAACGGAGTTCTGAATTGCAATTATCGTATCTTGTTATCGACTTATCTGGAGTGCCAATCATGGATACGATGGTAGCGAATGAAATCTTTCAATTAATAAAGATGCTTGAACTTTCAGGGGTCGAATCCATCTTAACTGGAATCCGTCCAGAAATTGCCCAAACCGCTGTTCAACTAGGCATTGATTTTACTAATGTTCATACATATGCTCACCTACATCAGGCTCTTAAAGCCATTCTATAAGATACATGTGAGGTGATTCTGAAGTAAATGATAGTCTCCGTGTTTGAGAAGAAACAATGCTAGGATATACTTGCTGTTTCGTTTAAGTGAGCTGACTTTGAAGAGAAACTGTTTTGAAAGTTCTCGATATGGAAGTTTTCGGGATTTGAATACTTTATCGACAAGCTTGTGCGATTCTGCTAGTTTCCACGCAACTTCTCTGCACCAGATCCGAGTTGTATGATCGGATGGCATGTTTACGGGAAGGTGTTGAAGGGAGATACGGAAGAAACGTAGCTGTTCCTGATAACGAATGATTTCCTTCTGAATCGTATGGTTTACCTTCATCATAGATCGAATACCTGGCTACTTTCTATCAGATTTTAGAAAATGAACGTTGCAATGTGTAGATTATACGGCTAAGTTGTCCTAGGGTCAATGGGTACAAAAATGGAAGTTTTCTGAATAATAGCAGGACTAAAGTAATGTTCTTATTGAAGAACGAAGATGCAGCGCTTTTTTACTAGTGAAAATCCTTCAAGATTTGTTAGGAAAACAACAAAACCTGAACATATAACTGTTCAGGTTTTGTCACGTGCTACAGCCATTTCTTAATACCATTTAAATCGAAATAGATGTTATCAGGTTCAAGTTCAAGTTGTTCCACTGGTTTTTCATTCCGATTGATCCATGCTGTGTTAAATCCAAAATTCTTAGCCCCAGAAATATCCCATCCATTTGAAGACATGAAGAGTATTTCTCCTCTTGTTAAGTCGAGTGAGTCAAGTGCATGTGTATAGGAAGCAGGAGTCGGTTTATACTGTTTAATGTCGTCTGCACTAATAATGTGATCTAGGTATTCAGCTAGAGGAGAATGCTCAACGAGAGGATCTAGCATATCATGTGAACCATTAGAGAAGATTGCTAAAGTCATTCCCTCATCCTTTAGCTCCTTTAGGACTTGAGGCACTTCATCATAAACGCTAAGCTTCTTATAAGCTTCTAATAACAGTTCTTCGTTTGAATGACTAAGATTGGCTCCAGCATCTTCAACAGCATAGCGGAGTGCATCCCGGGTAATGTTTGAAAAAGGGCGGTATTTCCCCATCATCTGTCTTAAATAACTATATTCGAGCTGTTTCTGACGCCAGGTTTGACTTATTTGATCGCCCATACTTGGAAAAAGTTCTTCGCATTTTTCTTTAACTGAGAATACATCAAAAAGTGTGCCATATGCATCAAATACAAACGATTTTATGTGACTCATGATAGGCCTCCTTCATTTTGTGAACTGAATTAAGTTTTTCATAAAACAACAATAATATAAAATTTATTGCTCAAAATAGGCTGAATGGCGGTGGTGCTTAATTGGGTGAATATAGGAAAATTATGCTAGACTAGAAGTAAGATGTTTCACTGAATTTGAGGAGGGCAAAATGAAAACAGAATCAAAATCAAATTGGCTTAAAGAATGGGGAACTCCTCTTTTATTTGCAATTATTCTGGCCATCATTTTTAAAATGTTTGTTGTCGCTCCTTATATTGTAGAGGGTGCTTCGATGGACCCAACCTTGCACGATGGAGATCGTCTTCTTGTTAATAAATTTATATCTTATGTTCAAGAAGAACCGGCTAGAGGAGATATTATCATTATTAAGGACGTTGAAGCAGATAAGCACTATGTCAAAAGGGTGATCGGATTACCTGGAGATACGATTGAAATGAAGCAAGATAAATTGCTTGTGAACGGCGAAGAACTAACTGAACCTTATTTATCGAGTAATAAGGATGATGCAGAGACAATGGGAATGCACCTAACAGAAGATTTTGGGCCAGTCGAGGTTCCGAAAGATCAATTGTTTGTTATGGGAGATAATCGATTGAGAAGTATGGACAGTCGAAATGGTCTTGGAAAGATTGAATTAGATGAGGTTGTTGGGAAAGCAGAAGTTGTCTGGTATCCATTCAAAGACGTTCGTTCAACAAAATAGAATGACTGATGAAGAGCGTGTAACGCTCTTCTTTCTTTTGTTATCGTTCTGAAACAGTTGAAATGAAACGTTAATGGTCCTGGATATCCTATAAAATGGTATTAATACCATTTCAGTCAGATCTGTAGGGAGATGAAATTTGGTCTCTAACCCTGATACGCAAGGTGTTATTGGATATATGATAGAGTGCTCTCTCTTAGAAGGTGTGGTATAGATTTCCGTTGCAGGAAGTTATTATGTTCTTTCAAACTAGCATTCTTATGATAATCTCGTGTTGTAAGAAATTTCACCACTCAGGGAGGAATCACATTGAAAAAGTCAATTATTTTAGGTGTCACAGCGGCAGCAGCCCTGTTGGCAGCAAATCCATCTACAAGTTCTGCTGATACAGGTGACAATCAATTCGCCCATGCAGAAGTGAAAGCTCATACGTTCCAGGTCAAGAATATGGATGAACTACAATCGATCATTGATCGATTTGAGAAACAATATAACATCAATATTCAAGACTCTATTAATCTTGACCAGTTCAAACAACAAAATACAAAGGCTGAGCAACCTCAAACGGATAAAAAAGCTCAAGAGCAAGCACAAGCCCAGCCGGAGCAAGCTGCACCAACAGAACAAGCACAGCCTGCAGAACAGGCCCAGTCAAATAAAGAAGAAACAAAGCAAGATTCAGGTCTATCAGAATTCGAACAGCAAGTTGTAAATCTAACAAATGAAGAGCGTGCGAAAGCGGGATTACCAGCTCTTGAAGTTGATACTGAATTAAGTAAAGTTGCACAAGCGAAATCGGAAGATATGAGAGATAATAACTACTTTGCACACAATAGTCCAACTTACGGCTCACCATTTGATATGATGAATCAGTTTGGTGTTGACTACCAATCCGCTGGTGAGAACATTGCCAAAGGCCAGCAAACACCTGAAGAGGTTGTAAATGCTTGGATGAATAGTGAAGGTCACCGCAAAAACATTATGAATGGTAGCTTTACTCATATCGGAGTTGGCTATGTTGAAGAAGGAAACATCTGGACACAACAATTTATCGGTAAATAATAATCAAACAGAGCCCCATCCTTACAAGGATGGGGCTTTTTTATCGAGTAGTCTCTTCGTTAAGAATAAAGGTGAGAGTAGTTCACTACTTGTTGATTACTTTACTTCCTTCACGCTTACTTAAAGGGGGTAGTTCGGTGTCTTGAATAAATCGTTGAACCGCTTCTGGAGAGGTTTTCGAATATTCTCTTAACGCCCATCCAATCGCTTTCTGGAGAAAGAATTCTTTGGATTCTGCATGAAGTCGAATGTATCGTTTTAATAATTCAAAGTCTGTTTCACTTTTATATGAGAGTTGAAATAAGAGAGCGCTTCGATTTAACCACATATTATCACTTTTGATCCATCTCTCAGTGATAGGGATAAGTTTATCCGGGTGCTGCTTAAAGTATGTACCTGCGCTATGTACGGCGAGCCCATCAACAGTATCCCACCATGACTTCGTTATGATCAGTGTTTCAATCAGATCTAGATAGTCTACAGGATAGGTTTTAATTCGATCTAATAAATCCAGTGCCACATTTTGATATTCTCTTTCTGGAAGCTCCCAGAGATTGTATACAAGCTCTTTTAAGCTTTGTAAGTCTGGGAATCCTTCTGATTTGATCAGCGTCTGAGTGGCCTTTCTGCGTTCCGGAGTTTTAATTCCCAGAAAAGGGAACTGGTTTCTCATGTACTTCTCCATTTTTTCGGCCTGTTCAGGGTTTCCGAGGGGTACAAGCTTGTCTTGGATTTTATCTGGTGTAATCAATAGAATCATCCTCCTTGCTTTTTCCGTGCCATAAAGCCCTCAACTGAAAACGAAGGTTTACTTTATTTTACACGAAAATAGGAAAAGGCGCGTCATTAAGACGCGCCTTTTCTACTAAAATAAGGAGGTTTTCCCGGGGGAGGGAAAGGGATGCACTACTTTAATTTACGTTGGATGTCCAGAAGAGCTTTCCGGGTTGGAAGAAAGCTTTTCTGGATTGATTACAGTATAGCAGGCTTCCATACTAAAGTGAGGATTGTGGGATGTTTTTGATAAGAATGACAGATCTGTGAACAAATCGTACAAAAGCTTAATTCGATGAATTTGAAAGAATGGCGTAATCGGCAAGTGCCATATGAAGACTAGATTTAATCGTGAGCTTATGTAAGTCAATCCCTAATTGAACAGCTGAAATCGAAATAGCAGGACTAATACCAGTAAGCGTGACCTGAACGCCCATTAGACTGAGAGCTTCTGTAATGTCAAAGAGGTGCTTCGCTACCATGGTATCCATCGTCACAACACCTGATAAATCGATGATCATGTGATTCAGCTGTAGCTTCCGACTTTGTTGCAACGTTTTCTCCATGATGAGGGTAGCTCTGTACGTATCAATATTACCTACAAGAGGAAGAATAGCAAAGTTATTGATTATCGGAATAATCGGTGTGGACAGTTCTTCAAGTGTTGAATCATACTTCGTGATAAGCTGTTTATTGCTTGCAATATAAGAAGTTCCATAGCTGTATACGAATTGATCGAGAAGAGGATCAATCATCCCAGGTAATTTAATGACGTCTTTGGGCTTCATCTTCAAGTCTTCCACGATGGGTTCGATCGCTTCCCAGATTGCCTCACGAATAAGTGGTACTGTAACGATAAGAGCGATGATCATCTCATTCTCATCCTGAACAAGTTCTCCTGATTCTTCCCCGAATTCCTCTATTGCTGAGATGGTTTTTCGGTTTTCATTCAATAGACTTTTGCCAATCAATTTAATGAGATAGGTAGTGTTCGTAATGGAAAGCTTTGGTTGGTTGTTTATATCGGCATCATTGAGATCTTGTCGCTGACGTTCATATGTACTCTGTGCAATGTTTGAAGCATGATCGAGTATAAATGAGCCGATTTCCTGGACTTGTTTTACTGACATTTAAATTCCCCCTTATGACGTTAATTATACATGATTAATGAAGATTCTTATAAGAAAAAGCTGGATTTAAAACCAGCTTTTGTAAAATTATTTATTTATTGTTTTGGGTATGTTAGCTTATATTGTTGATTTAGTGAGTTGGAATAAAACGTTCGTGAAAGGCTTTGTACTTAGCTGAAATACTTGAAGGTGATGTGCCGTACTTTTTAGCCAGGGCACTTTGACTGGCTGAAGAGCCATATGCTTTAGAAGCTAAATATTCGAGTGATGCTGCAAATATTGACGCCTTTCGAACCACTGGTTTCTCTTCGTTAGAATAGTCCTTCCAGAAAGAAAGAACTTCGTTAAGCTGCTCTTTAGAAAAATCATTATCAGCATTTTCTGTGAACAGTGATGCTACTTCTGCATCTTCTTTACGAGTCCATATCATTTCGATCGAGTCTTTTGACTCACTTGAGCCGTTGCCATGCTTAACGATTTCACTCAAAATTTCAGGGAAATCATTCTGCATCATCGCACGAACATCTGTATGATCGTTCGAAAGTTTCTGCTGGACGGTTTCCATCGCATCAGGTGCAATTTTCAGAAGTTCAATAAATGGCATGGCACCATTTTTGACAGGAAGGAGTATGCCTGCTAGACTTTCTCCTCTAGAAACGATCACTTCTTCGTGAAGTAGGATACTGATTGGTAGATCTGAGCTCAGTTCTTTCACTACCGCTGTCTGTCCTGATACTTCTTCAACTGTGTAAATGGACATGTAAGCGTCGCGCCAGTTGTCGACAGTTTCTTTTACTTTTTCAGTGGAGAAAGTATGAGAATAGAGTTGAACATATTCTTTTACGATGGTTTTGTTCCACTTGTTGATCGCCTGGTGGAAGATCGCCCATGGAAAGATTCCGTGCATGTAGGCTTCTTCGAGATTTTTCGGTATCTCATAACGGGTGAATAAATCATTCGCTAGTGAAACCATCTTCTGGTCATGTTCACTCATAGCATATTCCACGAGCTGGGCTTGAATCGTGTATAGCTCTTGTGTATAAAGCTGTTCTTCTAATTGATCCTGTGCATTTTCGGATTTCATACAGCATTTTTTATATTTTTTGCCGCTGCCGCATGGACAGGGATCATTTCTCTTTGTTTTTTGCAATGTTGCTTCCTCCTTCAGGTCAAGCTTATTCGAGAATAAGAGACGAATGATATTTTAGCATATATAGGGAGAGAAGCACAAAAAAAGTATGAAAACACCTCTTCAGAATACATACGTTCCTTTGAGACATTTTAGTTGTTCTCCTCCTGGATAGGAAATCGAACCGACACTTTTGTACCAACTCCAACGGTGCTATCAAAATGAATAGATCCCTTGTGGTTTTCAACGATTTTGAAACTTGATAAGAGACCAAGGCCTGTCCCTTCTTCTTTTGTTGTGTAGAAAGGTTCACCTAGTGTTTTGATTTTATGTGGTGGAATACCAACACCTTCGTCCGTAATTGTAACAATAATCTCCTGTTGAGTATTGATAGTTTGCAGACGAACGCAACCTCCTGCAGGCATCGCTTCAATGGCATTTTTAATAAGGTTAATAAACACTTGCTTTAATTGATTTTCTTCTCCGAATATATTTCTATTATTGTCAGAGAAATCTTTTATAAAGGAAATGTTGTAAAGGGAAGCCTGTGTACTCAATATTTGTGTGACATATAAAAGCAGAGAATTAACATTGAAAAAAGTAAATCGCTCTGCTTGCGGTTTTGCCAGAACGAGTAGATCCTTAATAATCGCGTCCATGCGATCGATTTCTGACAACATGATTGAAAGAAATGGCGTCTTTTCAGAAAAAGTTTCATCTTTATCTAGAAGCTGAATGAAGCCCTTCACGGATGTAAGTGGATTACGAATTTCATGAGCTACGCTTGCAGCGAGCTGTCCAACGGCGGATAATTTTTCTGTTTTCACTAAAGCTTCCTCGGTTTTCTTTTTATCCGTTATGTCCATAAATGCGGCCATGATTCCGTTGATATTCCCATTTTCATCTTGAATGGGGGCTGTTGATAGAGCGGTATAGACGATTGAGCCGTCTTTACGCATTCTTCGTACTTCTTTGTTGATAATATGACCATGTTCAATAATTTCTGGAATGGTAATATCTCTTTCTCCTTCAGGAACAATCGGGCTTTTCTTACCAATTATCTCTTCACTGTGCCAACCGAATATTTTCTCTGCGGCTGGATTCCATGAACGGATAACAGAGTCCATATCAAGAGTAAGAGTAGCGATTGGTGAAGCACTAATAATCGCCTGAATCATTTGTTTTGCTTCCCACAGTTCTTTAACAGCATTCTTTCGTTCTGTGATGTCATTCGTTTGGATGATCATGGCTTCCTTTTCTTTAAATGTGATCGGGATAAAAGTTGATTCGACATCGATAACCTCATTGTTTGAACGCAGGAGCTTATATTCAATCGTTTGTGGTCGCATGTTTCGTGTTGCCTTCATATTTGCTAACAATGCTTTTATTCGATTTGTATCTAATGAATTAGCGACTAGTGACAGATGGTTATCGTAGAGATCTCCAATGTGCTCAATGCCGATCATATCTAGTCCGGTTTGGTTCGTATAGTTAATTTCACCGTTTTGCAACAGGCATATGGCATAAGGTGAAGATTCTACAAGCCGTCTATATCGTTCTTCGCTTTCAAGGAGCAACTTTTCCATCTCTAGATTTTTTTGAAGAAGATGCTTTAGAAGGAAGTACAGAAATCCACATGTTAATAGAATGAAAAACCAGCCTTTGTATATACCGATTTGTTTATTTGATATGAAATCAGAAGAAAAATTATAAAGGATTGTATCTGAAAGCAAAATCCACAACGCGCCGAACAGAAAATAGCTGCCTATGATAATCCATGGAATCGAGCCTGTTTTGATATACAAGAAATTTGGTCCTTTCTATATGTCCTCTTAAAGTATTCTACATATGATGACGTGGATTTACAAAGTATCCCCAAATGATTGGAAAAAGATTTAAGTAGAAAGCGATGAGAAACAGTGGTACATTTATAGCTAGGACTGATTAAGAAGAAAGTTTTTTGGGCTGATTCTTTCGAATGATTGACCGTCCATTAATTCTTATAAACTACGAATTGTCTATGGATGTAGTCATCGAAGTGATGCTAAAGTCGAAGGAGATTATATAAAATGAAAGAAGAACATAATGAAGGACGAAGTCGTTATAAACCAAAGAAAAAACGAAGTGCGCTTCGGATCATACTATCCTTTCTAGTGTTAATTATAGTAGGAATTGGTGGTTATGGAGGATATCTTTACTATAAAGTTTCGAATGTATCAGATCAATCTGTCATGGAGCCGGGGAGAGGAGATCAATCGGATCTCAGAAATAGCGCGGTAAACATGGGGAAGGATCATTTTTCAGTTTTGTTATTAGGTGTGGACGATGAACAAGATACGTCGAATGGTCGAAGTGATTCAATTATGGTTGCTACATTTAACCAGGATGATAAATCCATGAAGCTCCTAAGCATCCCAAGGGATTCGTATGTCGAAATTCCAGGTAGAGGAATGGACAAGATCACTCATGCTCATGCTTTCGGCGGGATTGATTTAACAATCGATACGGTGGAAGGATTACTGGGTATCCCGATTGACGAAGTTGTGCGTGTGAATTTTGAAGCGTTTAAGACGGTTATTGATGAACTTGGTGGTATTGATGTTACGGTTGAGTCCCAGTTAATTGCCGATCAACTTTATAAAGAATCTAAAGGGAAAATTGATCTTGAAGTTGGTGAGCAAACGGTAAATGGCAAAGAAGCTCTTGCCTTTGCAAGAACACGCAAAGCCGATTCTGATTTAAAACGTGGCCAGAGACAAATGGAAGTCATTAAAGCTGCGATCGATAAGGTGAGTTCACTTTCTTCTATTCCGAAATACGGTGATGTAGTTGATCGAATCGGTGAGAATCTAACAATGAGCTTTACGTTTAAAGAAGCACTCGGGTTGTATCCGTTCATCTCAAATTTAGATTCCATTGAAGAGCTTCAACTTACTGGTTACGATTATCAGCCGGGCTCGACTTATTACTTTAAGGTAGATGACGCGTCGTTATCGACAGCTAAAGAAGAGCTGAAGTCCCATCTCAATCTTACAGATCAAATCGATGATTCAAATGATAATATGAATGCGCTAGATGATGAAGAGAGCGGAACAACTCCTTAAGCATCACCTATCAAGATGATAAGTTGGCGAAAGAGAGCAGACAAAAGATCTGCTCTCTTTTTGTAGTTGGCTGTTTTCGTAGAGATTGATGCTTTAAGAGTAGTGGTTGATTTCCGCTCCAATCACAAAGTGTCGTTTTTTTAAATCATTTCAAAAGCAACAATCTTTTAGAAAATAGCCTTTAGAAAAGCACACTGTAGTTTAAAATATGATTACAGAATAGAAATACAGGGAAAGAACTTCAAGAAAAGCAGAAGGGGGAATACAGTTTATGGCTGCGATTTCATTTGTGAAAAAACTTGGCAAGGAAATGGGAGCAGATCGAGTAACGAGTCTTGCTGCAGAACTCGCATACTACTTCATGCTTTCTATTTTTCCATTACTTATTTTAGTTCTTTCGATTCTTCCATATTTGTCAATTGATAAAGGACAAGCAGTTGATTTTTTAACCAAATATGCACCTGGAGAGACAGGGAGTATTCTTAAAGATAATGTGCTCTCTATTATTAGTGAGCCTCAAGGCGGTTTATTAACGATTGGTATTCTTGGTACGCTCTGGTCTGCATCGAATGGAATGATGGCACTTATGAGAGCTCTTAATCTTGCCTATGATGTAGAAGAAACAAGGTCATTTATTAAAGCTCGCCTTCTTTCGATTGTTTTAACGATTGG
The DNA here is from genome assembly GCA_963739655.1 of uncultured Bacillaceae bacterium. Taxonomy (GTDB): domain Bacteria; phylum Bacillota; class Bacilli; order Bacillales; family Guptibacillaceae; genus Guptibacillus. Next base: position 140,345 of record CAVUAW010000026.1, read on the forward strand.
ATTAGTAATTGTCTTTCTTGTTACGCTTGTTTTGCCTGTTTTTGGGGACATTCTTATTGATGTTATGACGTCAGCCCTCAACCTTCCGGATTCGACTGAATTCTTGTTTCGCATCCTACGATGGGTGATTGCAGTAGCCATTATGGCTTGTATTCTGGCAACACTCTATCGTTATGCTCCGAATAAGCATTTTCCATTTCGTGAAGTGCTGATTGGAGCGGTTGTAGCTACAATTGGTTGGCAGATTATTTCCCTGGCTTTCTCTTTCTATGTAAGCAATTTCGGAAATTACTCTGCAACTTATGGTAGTCTCGGTGGTGTGATCATCTTAATGCTATGGTTCTATTTGACAGGTATTATTCTTCTTGTTGGTGGAGAAGTCAATGCCCTACTACACAAAACGAGAAGAGAAGTAAAAGTAGAAGAAGAGCAAATTGGATTTTAATTCACACAGACGATGGGGAGTTGAATGACAAACGTTGTTCCAATCGATGGTGCGCTTCTCACTTGTATCGTACCTCTATGATTTTGAATGATTTGTTTGCAAAGGAATAGGCCGAGTCCTGTTCCTTTTTTCTTCGTTGTGAAAAAGGGTTGGAAAAGTTTAGAGATAATCGCATTATCCATTCCGATTCCATTATCCTGAATATGAATATCTACGGTATGAAGACGTTTATAAACAGATAGGATTATCGAACCTTTCTCGCGATCGGCAAATTGAATCGCTTCCATGCTGTTTTTAATGATATTTAGAAAAACTTGCTTTAACTGGCCAGAGTCAATCATGACATCGAGAGGTTGAGAAAATTCATTCAAGTTGGTGGATAGTGTACAACGATGAATAGTTGCTTCACTCTGGAATAGTAGGAGAATGTTTCTAAGGAATGGGATTAGATTCATTCTTTTGAGGATATGTTCTGTTGGACGTGCAACATTTAGAAATTCTTCTATCAATTCATTGGTGCGATGGATTTCTGATAAAAGCAATTCAGCGATGTCGCTCTTTTGAAGTCGATCGAGATCAGGTTTAATGATTTGCAGGAAACCTTTCATGATGGTAAGTGGATTCTTGATTTCGTGTGCCAATCCAGCTACAAGGTGGTTCACCATATTGAGTCTTTTATTTTCGTAAGAGAGGTTTTCAAGTCTTTCTAACATCTGTTTGTCACGCTCAATTGAGGATGGTTCCATATGGTGCTCCGGATTAAGAGGAAGGGTCTCATCAATGTTCAGATTGGACTGATCCAAGTACAGCATCCCCCTTTCATATACTTATCGCTAGCGCATAGTTATACCTTACCACCCATAAATTGCGAAGATTGAATTTTTGTCGGAAAATTCTCATGTTTTTTTGTTGAAAATTAGATCATTTTGAAGTAAAACGAAAGAGCCTGCGAGAGGATGCAGGCTCTTATCGATCAGACCGGTTGATATCCAGCCTCTTCAATCGTTTGCATAATAGCAGATACTTCTACTGCTTCTTCGTCGTACACCACAGTTACTAATTCTTCGTTTAAATCGGCTAGAGCACGTTCAACGCCATTTAATGAGAGTAGGGCTGATTCGATCCGTTGAATACATTCTTCACCCTTCATCCCGGATACAGAAACGGTTATTTCATTCATGAATTAAACTCCTTTCATACAGTCTAAAAGGGAGTTTACCCGTAATTGGAAAAGTTTAAGCAGGATGCTTACTATTCCGTTTTGTTTGTGGTTTCGTTCGATAATTGCTCTAACGATTTAATCTTGCCATGAGGATTTTGTGCTTCTTTTCGTTTGCGAAATTGTCTTTCGCGTTGTCCTTTGGATTGACTCACTAGTGCTCACCCCTTTAGATTGGTTCAATCTTAAGGTCACCAGAATTTGCGATTGTAATGAATGCAAATTCTGGTTGTGAAGCTTTTAGATAGGTAAAAAAACCTCCACGATTGAACGGGAGGTTTCTTTTGATGAAATTCGAGAAATCAACCATATAAGCTAACATAGCTTTTAATTTTAGATGTTGTGTAAAAAGAAGTTAACGAAGAATAAACTTGCTATGATGTACATTGGAACGGGTACTTCTTTTGCTTTTCCTAAAGCGATTTTCAAGAATGGATAAGCGATAAAGCCGAATGCAATCCCATCGACAATGCTGTAGGTGAGTGGGATCATCACGATGATTAAGAACGCTGGAAATCCTTCTGAGAAGTCTTGAAGTGAAATGTTCTGAATCGATGTGATCATAAGTCCGCCTATGATGATAAGGACTGGTGCAATGGCTGTGTCTGGAATGATTTTAAAAACAGGTATGAAAAATAGGGACGTTAAAAATAATAGTCCTGTTGTGATGGACGTTACACCTGTTCGTCCACCTGCAGAAATTCCAGATGCACTTTCAACCGTTGAGACTGTTGGACTCGTTCCAAAAAGTCCTGATGAAATCGCAGAAAGGGCATTTGCCTTATAGGATTTATTGAACTTGGATTGATCAGGAAGTAGACCATGAAGAAGGCCCATGTTTTCAAATACGAGGATCATCGCCATCGAAAAGGTTGCAATCCAAAAAGGAATCTTTACTATGTCATCGAACGACATTGCTCCGAAAACAGCCCCATAAGATGAGAATGAGAAGCTTTCGTCTTGTCCTGTTTCGATTAATCCAAGAGACCAAGCAAGCGCAGTACCAACAAGCATGCTGATCAAGAAATGCCCTTTAACGTTTCGAATAAAGAGAATGGCCGCTAATGCAAGCGTGATAAGGGTTGCAATCACGTGAGCAGATCCTAAGTTCCCCAATTCGACAAACGTTGAGTCACTGGAAACAACGATGCCACCTTTTTGAAGCCCGATAAACGTTAGAAACAAGCCGATGCCTACAGTGATGGCTTCCTTTAACGATCGTGGGATTGCTTTTGATAGAACATCAGAAAGGCGAGTGAAAGCTGTGATTGCAAATAAAATACCTGCAACGAACACAGAAGCCAGTGCAACCTCCCAGCTCAGACCCATTGATTCAACCATTGTATACGTAAAAAATGCGTTTACACCCATCCCTGGTACGAGGATAATCGGTGCATTCGCGTAAAAACCGATTAACAGACAGCCGAACACTGACGTCAGGACTGTTGCGATCATTCCTGCTTCGAAAGGAATTCCTGCATCAGCAAGGATTGACGCATTAACAGCTGCAATATAAACAATTGTAAAAAATGAAGTGATGCCTGCAAGAATTTCTTTCTTCAGTGAAGTGTCGTGAGCCTGAAAATCAAAGTTAATTTTCGTTTTCACTTAATTCCCTTCTTACTTGTGTTTCCCTCTCCCACCCGTGACTTTGATCGAAATCAAATCACCAATATTAAATTATAGCAGAGCCTTTAACCTTTTCACAGTGGAAAAAAACGTAATGACCGCGAGTAACCGGTTTGTTAAGATAAATACAGATACATAATTTGTTGAGATGAAAGAAGGCTTTTTTATGCGTAATACGTTGTCCGCCCTTCAGTGGGCAGTATTTATGATTGCTGGTTCGATTGTGGCGCCGGTTGCCATTGCAAGCTTATTTAATCTTGATCCTGTGATGGCTGCTGGCTTTGTCCAGAGAACGATGTTTGTTCTGGGAGTAGCCGGAATTCTACAAGTTACGCTCGGGCATCGCTTGCCGATTAACGAAGGGCCAGCAGGGCTTTGGTGGGGCGTATTTGTCCTTTATGCAGGGTTAAGCTCAGCACTATTCGGGTCCAAAATGGAGACGTTACAGGCGCTTGAACTAGCAATGATTGCAAGTGGGATCATTTTTATCTTATTAAGTGCATTCGGGTTGGTCGAGAGACTATCAAGATTGTTTACGCCCGTTGTGACAGGAATTTATCTTCTTCTTCTTGTTGCTCAGTTGAGTGGATCATTTCTTAATGGAATGATGGGAGTTGGTTACCTTAAAGAAGGAGTAGATTTGCGAATAGCCGGCTTGTCACTGCTACTCGTCCTTATTTCGATTTGGTTCTCACGTTCAATGCCAGCGATGATTCAGCAATACTCTATCTTAATCATTCTGATCATTGGGTGGGTGATCTTTGCGCTTCTTGGACTTGCTAAGCCTGTTTCGATCCCTGAAGGAGGATTCATCCAGCTTCCTGATATATTTGCTTTTGGTTATCCCACATGGGATTCAGGAATGATTATTACGGCTGCACTTGTTACGCTCCTCTTATTAACGAACATGATCGCAAGTATTCGCGTTGTGGAAGAAGTCCTGAATAAACTTTCGAACACGAAACCGATGGGGCGTTACAGACAGGCTGGTTTTGTGTCTGGTATCAATCAGCTCCTTGGAGGCGTGTTTTCGGCAGTGGGGAGTGTCCCAATTTCGGGTGCTGCTGGCTTTATCCTAACGACAGGGCTGAAACGGAGACTTCCTTTTATTATCGGAAGTGGTTTCATTATCATCATCAGTCTGTTTCCAGCACTTATGGCTTTCTTTGCAGCGCTGCCTGAGCCTGTTGGTTATGCGGTGATCTTCATTGTTTTCGTAAATATGGTGGGGATCGCTTTTAATGAGTTTAAAAAGGACCAATCAGAGGGTAAACCATTTATAATAGGGATTTCTTTTATGGTTGGAATTGGTACGATGTTTATTCCACCTGAAGCGTTTCAGAATGCTCCGCCAATTACAGCTTCACTTCTTAATAATGGGTTAATTCTTGGCTCGATTACCGCAATACTCACTCAGCAGTTGCTTTATAGAAAGAACCTTGAGGAAAAGCCTATGCGTGATTAATCTCACAGTTTGTGTCCTTTCATCGTGATAGGATGAAAGCAGATCAGGGAAGGAGAATGTTACTATGAAGAAATATAATAAAGTCCTGGTTGCTTTTGATGGCTCGGATTTAAGTGTGAAAGCACTTAATGAAGCAATTGCAATGGCAAAAGAAAATTCCTCACTTGAAATTGATGTCGTAACCGCATTAAATCCAACGGCTCAAATTAGTTCTGCAGTTGTTTATGCAAGTATACTGAGTGAATTAAGAAAAGAAGCCGTTGATATGCTTAAAGGGATCAGTGAGAAGCTTGAAGTACAGCTTCCCGATCATAAAGTAAAAACGATGGTGCTTGAAGGAAATCCTGGAAATGAAATTGTGAAATATGCAGACGAACATGATCGTGATTTAATTATCATGGGGAGCAGGGGTTTGAACGGTTTAAGAGAATGGTTTCTCGGGAGCGTCAGCCACACTGTCCTCCAACGGTCACATTGTCCAGTCTTAATTATTAAATAGTGCACGATAAAGCCCGGCAGAGCCGGGCTTTTCTATTTCTCAATATAAGTAATTTTATCTCCTTGACCGATAATTGCTTTTTGGGCATAACCGATGAATAGTCCATTATCGACAACGCCTGGGATATGGTTGATTGACTCATGCAATGTAGAAGGGAAGTGGATTTTTCCAAATGAGCAATCAACAATATAATTTCCGTTATCTGTTACAAACAACGAATCGTTTTCTTTTCTGACAACTGCCCGACATCCAAGCTCCTTCAACGTTTCTATCGTTTTGGTATAACCAAATGATGCAATTTCAACAGGTAAAGGAAACTCGCCGATTTCCTGAACATACTTACTAGAGTCAGCGACTACGATCATGTGTGTAGAGTGATAAGCGATGATTTTTTCTCGAAGTAAAGCACCGCCACCACCCTTGATGAGTGTGAGGTCCTCATTCAATTCATCGGCCCCATCGATTGTTAAATCAATGGATGTAACGTCTTCTAAAGACATAAGTGGTATGCCGTGTTCTCTTGCAAGCATTTCTGTGTTTTTAGAGGTTGGTACTCCTTTTATCATCATTCCCGCTTTTACCATGTTGGCTATTTCAAGAATAGTCCAGTAGACCGTACTGCCCGTACCAAGCCCGACAGTCATGCCATCCTGGACGAAGGAGGCTGCCTTTATACCGGCTAGTTGTTTTTCGTTCAATTTCAGTCACTCCTTTATTTGAATCGTTCACTTCATCTAGTATAATCGTTATGGACTATGTTTCCCAATAACGAAATTCGAAAATGGGTTCTTTCAACCAGGGAAGTCGAACACATTGCCTCCTTTTCCTGTAGTTTAAGATAAAAGACAAGGCATTTTAGTTTCTAATCTTTGCACGGTAACCGCGAAAGACGTATAATGCATACTGTCAGACTGTTCACGTGATTAGCTTGAAAGTGGGTGCACATACTAAAGAATGTGGGTCTACTTACGATTAGTGGCAGTATTCAAATGAATTTTAGAAAAAGAGTTGGAGGGAATACGATGTCAAAACAACAAATTGGTGTGATTGGTTTAGCCGTTATGGGGAAAAACCTTGCGATGAATATCGAGAGCCGTGGCTATTCAGTATCAGTCTATAACCGATCTGAAGAGAAAACGAAAGACATGATGTCTGAAGTTGAAGGACGCAACTTCAAGGATACATATAGCATTGAAGAGTTCGTTCAATCACTTGAAACACCTAGGAAGATTCTTCTTATGGTGAAAGCGGGTATGCCGACTGATGCAACAATTGATCAGCTTCTGCCTCATCTTGATAAAGATGACATCATCATCGATGGTGGTAATGCATTCTTTAAAGACACTCAGAAACGTAGTGACGACTTGAAAGAAAAAGGCATACGCTTTATTGGAACAGGAGTTTCTGGTGGGGAAGAAGGCGCACTTAATGGACCATCTATCATGCCGGGTGGTCAACCAGATGCATTTAGCGAAGTGGAAGATATCTTTAAAGCGATTGCTGCAAATGTAGATGGTGACCCTTGTACAACATATATCGGTCCAGACGGTGCGGGTCACTATGTGAAAATGGTGCATAACGGTATTGAGTACGGTGACATGCAGCTGATCGGTGAAGCGTATTACATGATGAAAAATGTACTTGGTCTTTCTACCGATGAGCTTCACGAAGTATTCAAAGAGTGGAATAAAGGCGAGCTTGATAGCTACCTAATTGAAATTACAGCTGATATCTTCACGAAGAAGGATCCTGAAACTGGGAAAGCACTTGTGGATGTGATTCTTGATACAGCTGGTCAAAAAGGTACAGGAAAATGGACAAGTCAAAGTGCTCTTGATCTTGGCGTACCACTTTCAATCATCACAGAGTCTGTTTTCTCACGCTTTATTTCCGCAATGAAAGAAGAGCGAGTAAAAGCGAGTAAACTTCTTGCAGGACCTAACGTACCAGCATTCGATGGTGACAAAGATGAACTGATTGAGAAGATTCGCAAAGCTCTTTACTTGAGTAAGATTTGTTCTTACGCTCAAGGGTTTGCTCAAATGCGTTCAGCTTCTGATGAGTATGACTGGAATCTTGATTATGGTTCAATCGCGATGATCTTCCGCGGTGGTTGTATTATCCGTGCAGGCTTCCTTCAAAACATTAAAGAAGCTTACGATCGTGAGCCAAGCCTTACAAATCTTCTTCTTGATCCTTACTTCAAGGAAATCGTTGAATCTTATCAGAGTGCTGCTCGTGATATCGTATCTCTTGCTGTACAGCGTGGAATCCCTGTTCCTGGCCTTGCAAGCGCGATTGCATATTATGACAGCTATCGTAGCGAAACACTTCCTGCGAACCTTCTCCAAGCACAGCGTGACTACTTCGGAGCTCATACTTATCAGCGTATTGATCGCGAAGGTGTGTTCCATACAGAATGGCTTGAAGACTAAGAGTAAAATAGAAACCGCTAATCGCTTCCTGTAAAAGGAAGTGGATTAGCGGTTTTATTAATTTATGGCGATGTTAATAAACGGTTTTGATTTTTGTCTCATTTATGAGGTCGAATCTTCTTTGAAGCATCCCAATAGAAGTAAGTTTGAACTATAGCCCATTAACTATGGACATGAAGAAAGCCAGGGGAGACCCCCTGGCTTAGCTTTCTTTTAATCCTTCAAACAATAGAACGCGAGCAGGCGATGCATCCGTTCCCTGAAGCTTAAGAGGTGCAGCCACCATAAAGTATGCTCCAGCATCAACTTCTTTTAGACGCAAGCCTTCCATGATGATGACGTCTTTCTCAAACAGTGAGCGGTGAGTTGGATGCTCTGGCTGGCTACGCTCAATACCGAGACCATCCACTCCAACACCACGAATATTACGTTCCGCTAAATAACGCGCAGCATCTTCGCCTACAAAAACAAAGTCAAAATTGAATTCTTCTTCGAATGAATTTTGTGATTTAAAGAGAATGAAGTCTCCTTCTTGAATATCTTCAGATTCAATATCTTTGTCAGTAATGGCGCCTTTTACGTTCGTGACATCAATGACTTTTGCCTGACCAACAAGGTCTTCCATGTTAATGGTTTCAAACGTTGCGCCATCATTCATCATATGAAGGGGCGCGTCTACGTGAGTCCCTGTATGTACATCAAGCGAAAGGCGTGACTCTGTGACATGTCCGTTCGTTTTAGTATTGATCTCTGGTTGCTTCTCTTCTTTGTTTTTGTACACGGCCATTCCTTTAAAAATCGGTGCGCTTACATCATACATTTTCATAGATATGCACTTCCTTTCAAATTAAATGAATATGTGAAAGAAAGATACGTAAAGTACGTATCTTTCTTTCTTTAATTTCAAACCATCAGGTTAATTCTTCATTACATTCGTTAAACTGATTTCGTAAATATTTATTCTTTCGGTAGTGGCCACCAGTGAAGGTTATCTTTCTCCAGCAAGTGATCCGCTGCTTTTGGTCCCATAGATCCAGCAGGATAGTTCGGGAAGTCAAGCTCTTTCTCACTTGCCCATGATTCAGAAATTGGATCAATGAACTGCCATGAGAGTGCTACTTCGTCCCAGCGTGTGAAATTTGTTGCATCACCACGCATGACGTCATGAAGCAAGCGTTCATAAGCTTCAGGAGAGTTCATGTAGTTTTCCTGTTTATTGTTGAAATTCAGTTGGATTGGCGTCGTTTTACGCATATCACCGGTATCCTTCGCATTCAAATGCAGTGTAATTCCTTCTTCAGGTTGAATATGGATGACTAGGATGTTGGGTCCAAGTTTACCACTTTCATTCTTATAGAGATTCATAGGCATATCTTTGAACTCAATGAGAATTTTAGTTGATTTATTTGTCAGACGTTTCCCAGTTCGAATATAGAATGGAACGCCAGCCCATCGGAAGTTATCGATCATAAGCTTCGCAGCAACAAATGTTTCGGTGTTTGACTGTTCGTCAACATTGTCTTCTTCCCGATAGCCAGGAAGAGTTTCTCCGTTCACTTCACCTTGCTCGTATTGTCCACGTACGAAGTAATCGTTCACTTCATCTTTTGATACAGCACGAAGTGCGCGAAGTACTTTCACTTTTTCACCACGAATCTCCTCAGTAGTAAGGCTTCCAGGTGGTTCCATCGCAAGCAGCGACACCATTTGAAGCATATGGTTTTGCACCATATCTCGAAGAGCACCGGACTTCTCGTAATACCCACCGCGGGTTTCTACTCCAACGGTTTCACTAGATGTGATCTGGATATTTGATATGTAACGATTATTCCATAGCGGTTCGAAAAGTGAATTGGCAAAACGAATGGCTTCAATATTTTGGACCATCTCTTTGCCCAGATAGTGGTCAATTCGGTAGATTTCATCCTCTGAGAATACTTGACGAATTTCATCGTTTAATTTTTGTGCAGAAGGAAAATCGTGTCCGAATGGTTTTTCAATCACTAATCGATTGAATCCATCTCCTTCAATCAACCCTTCAGAATCTAGGTTAAGAGCGATCGTACCGAAGAATTCAGGAGCCATTGCCATATAAAATATGCGGTTTCCTGGAATATCAAATTTCTTATCGAGTGATTCAGTTAAAACCTTCAAGTCCTGGTAAGATTCCTTCTTCGTTACATCAAACGGCTGGTAGAAGAAGTGGCTACTGAATTCTTCATGCTTGTCGTCTTTATCCATGCATGCTGTGTGAATAACAGAATCATGAACATTTGCACGAAATTCTTCATTAGAAAGCTGTCTGCGCGCTACTCCAACTACAGCGAAATCATCTGCAAGTACACCTTTGCAATAGAGGTTGTACAGTGATGGAAATAGCTTGCGTTTTGCAAGATCTCCTGTTGCTCCGAAAATCACGATAACAGAAGCCTGTTTTGATGGTTGATTCATCTTAGTGACCTCACTTTTTCATTATTGCTGTTCCAGAGGGAACGTATTGGAAGGAACAGTAGATTCCCTTTTCTTCAAAAATGCTTGATCAGGCAACTCATTGACTAATCATTTTAAGTCGATCCCGTAACAAATTATGTTACCGGGTTCCCAAGTAAAAATTTTATAGCTTTTTCGCGTTAAAATCAAATTGTGAGATCGAGAATGACTGTGGAAGTTAAATAATGAATGTAATCAATCTTTCCTGTAAGCGATGCCATGATAATAATATCAGTAATCGTATGTAATGAAGAAAAGATACGATTTTATTTTGTGTTTTTTCTGTGGCAATAGAATGTTTGGCGTAAGAAAGGGCGAATATAGTGAAACATGAATAAATAAGGGGGGAGCACAATGATCAGGCATATCGCGATCGGCTTCTTGCTACTTTGTTTATTATCAGCATGTGTCTCAGAAGAAAGCGAACCACAAAATCATGGGAAAGTTAAAGCAGAAAGTCCCCAGTCTGTCCAAAGCAGTGTCATGAATAAGGCATATCAAATAGTAAACCTTATTAAAGAAGAGAAAATGGAAAAACTCGCGGACTATATTCATCCGAAGAAAGGTGTTCTCTTCTCTCCTTATGGAACAATAGATAAAAAGCGAGCGCAAGTGTTTATGCCACCACTGATTAAAGATCTTTTTGATAATTCGAAGCAAATGGAATGGGGAATAAATCCAGAGACAGGTGACCCAATACGTCAGAATTTTGAAGACTATTTTGATCACTATGTACATGATGCTGAATATGATGAAACCGACTTCGTGACGTATGATGGAGTTCATGAAGAAGCAAATCGAGTACAGAACGTAGACGAAACTTTCACGGAGAGTCACTATGTAGAATTTTTTGTGCCAGGTTCAGAAGACTTTGAAGGGATGGATTGGAAGAGTCTCATACTCGTTTTCAACGAATATGGTGGTAAACCTTATTTAGTAGGCATTATTCATGATCAATGGGTACCTTAATGTGAACAAAACGTGTCACAAATTTGAATTTTACTTGAGAGATGTGCCTCTTAGGTTGCTCAAACAGTCAAACTTTCTTATCCTTAGAAGGTAGATTATTGTGATAAGGAGAAGAAATCTAATGAATGATGTGAAACAACGAAATTATACACCCTGGATAGTTGGTCTTTCGATAGCGGTAAATGTGCTGGTTGTTATCCTATTTTTCTTGCCGGAATACGGAGGAGATGTAGGTTTTGATATTACGCTACTTCCACTCCTGAATGCTGTATTTAACAGCTTTACGTTTGTTTTTCTTGTAGCAGCTCTTATTTTTATTAAACAAAAGAATATTAAACTTCATAAGCGCTTTATTTTCGCTGCTTTTACGACAACTGCATTATTTCTCGTATCATACGTAACGTATCATGGTTTATCAGAAGCAACAACATTTGGAGGAGAAGGCATTATTCGCCCGATCTATTTCTTTATTCTGATTACCCATATCATTCTTGCTGCTGCGATCGTACCTCTTGCGTTAATTACGGTTACACGAGGACTTAACATGCAAGTGGCAAAACACCGCAAAATTGCAAGATGGACGATGCCGCTCTGGCTGTATGTGAGTATTACCGGTGTTGTTGTGTACTTGATGATTTCACCTTACTATTAAGTTGAAGATTGAAAAGACCGAGGCGGATGCCGCGGTCTTTTTTTGAATGGGCTTAAACTGAGCTATTCGTTTTCGTATAGTGTGTTTTGAGGTAGGAAAAGATACTTGTATGTGATTGGTTGTGGTAAGTGATAGCATCTTATGCTACTTTTGATAGTGAACGTATTTACTATAGGAGGTCTTTCAATGAGCGTACATATTGGAGCAAAACAAGGAGATATCGCTGAAACAATTCTATTGCCAGGGGATCCACTTCGTGCGAAGTATATCGCAGAGACGTTTCTAGAAGATGTTGTCTGCTATAACGAAGTCAGAGGAATGCTTGGGTATACTGGTACATATAAAGGGGAAAGAATTTCTGTTCAGGGTACTGGTATGGGAGTTCCATCCATTTCGATTTATGTAAATGAACTGATTCAAAGCTATGGAGTAAAAAACCTTATTCGCGTTGGTACATGTGGGGCATTAAAGAAAGAAGTAAAGGTAAGAGATGTCGTGATCGCAATGAGTGCTACATCTGACTCCGGTGTAAATCGCCTCCAGTTTAATGGAATGGACTTTGCACCAACGGCTGACTTTAATTTACTTAAAAATGCGTATGATGCAGCCACTGAGAAGGAAATGAGCGTTCATGTCGGAAATGTATTTACCAGTGACTCGTTCTATCGTGATAATCCCGAAATTTTCCAACAACTTGCAGACTATCAAGTACTTGGTGTGGAGATGGAAACATCAGCACTTTATACGATCGCAGCGAAATATGGCGTTAATGCGTTAACAGTCCTTACCGTTAGCGATCATATTGTAACAGGTGAAGAAACGACTTCAGAAGAGCGCCAAACGACGTTTAAGGACATGATGATCATAGCTTTAGAGGCAGCATTAAAACAAAAATAATGACCACACAAAAAAACGAGTGTACACTCGTTTTTTTGTGTGGTCATTTATATATCTAACAGAGAAAACTGAGGCTACACTCCCTGCAGACGAGACGATTAAAGAAACTCACCACGGTCAATTGTTCAATAAGCAATACCAACACGTTTATAAAGATGATGCCTTTCTTTAAGCTCTTTATATACAAAGTGCGCTGTATCCCCAACCGAAATTTCACGTCCATCTTCTGGAAGGATTTCTTCGTTTATACGATATTGTCCCTTAGCAGGACCATCAGGCAAATAAGTTGGACAAACAATCGTCCAATCAAGATTACTTTCTGAGAGCATTTCATACATTTTTCGATGCTCTTTTGCAGCACGCGTTGTTTTACGTCGAGATTCAGATGACTCATACCTGAAGAGAGCAGGTTCGGTTCGGCTTCTTAAAATGCCAGCTGTTCCGACAGTGATAATGCGTTTCACATTGTTTTTTTTCATCGCTTGGATGATTAGTGGTGTACTTTCTGAAAGGGCAGTGCTTTTGTCTGTTCCAAGAGCGCTTACGACAACATCAGCCCCTTCAATCGCTTGATTCAATACTTTCTCGTCAAGTACATTCCCTTCTATAACGGTAATGCCTTCTTTGATCTCAAGTTTGTTAGGGGATCTGACAAGAACTGTGACGTCATCATGATCTGACACAGAGAGCCTTAAAACCTCACTTCCAACTCTTCCTGTCGCTCCTAATAATAAAATCCGCATCATTTTTCCTCCTAATGAACCTAATCAATCTCCATCCATTTTAGAAAACAGGTAAACGAATTGCAACAAACAGTGTCCAATCTCTTCGACATCATGAAAGATGATGTGAATAATTCAAGTTACGAAGATCGTAACTTTTTTTAGGTTTTTTCAAATTTTAACAACGGATTTAGAAAATCTGCATATAAAAGTCAGAATTTTTGTTAAAATACACGTAACACTTTCTGAGAAGTAGAATGTTTCACTCGAATGAGCCAAAAATCGAGAAATCAACAATATAAGCTAACATGGCCAACAAAATAGAGATAGAGAGAGGGAGATTTACTATGAGAAATTCACTATTTAGTAGATTAGAAGAGTTGTACCCTGAAATGGTTGACTTGAGAAGGGATTTGCATCGGAATCCTGAGCTTTCATTCAAAGAGGTTCGGACCCCGCAATTAATAGCAGATTTCTATGAGCAAATTGGCATGAAGGTTAGAACAGAAGTAGGGGGCAGAGGTGTAGTCGCTTTTCTGGAAGGTGCCAGACCGGGGAAAACAGTCGGTTTACGCGCAGATTTTGATGCTCTACCAATTGAAGATCAAAAAGATGTCCCTTATAAATCAACGGTTTCAGGTGTGATGCACGCCTGCGGACATGATGGGCATACATCAACTCTGCTCCATTTAGCAAAGGCTTTACATGAACAACGAGATAACCTACATGGCCGGGTGGTATTTATCCATCAGTTTGCGGAGGAAATTACACCTGGTGGTGCTAAGCCGATGATCGAGGATGGCTGTCTTGATGGCGTCGATGTTCTTTTTGGAACACATCTCTGGTCTGGATTCCCAACCGGTACGGTAGCCTACAAATCGGGAAGAATCATGGCAGCTGCCGATTCTTTTGAAATCGTGATCAAAGGTCGAGGTGGTCATGGTGGAATTCCGCATGAAGCCATTGATTCTGTTGTAATCGCAAGCCAACTTGTTGGTAACCTTCAACAAATCGTGAGTCGGTTTATTAATCCTGCTAGTACAGCTGTACTATCGATTGGATCGTTTCATGCTGGATCAGCTTTTAACGTTATTTCAGAAAAGGCAACCCTTAAGGGTACGGTTAGAACATTTGATATGGAAGTTCGTGAAAAAATTGTTTCCTTAATGGAACAAATCATAAAAGGAACCTGCGAATGTACTGGAGCGGACTATACGTTTACTTATGATCGTGGCTATCCTCCGGTTGTAAATCATGAGAAAGAAACTAGCCTATTAAAGGAAGCAGCAGAAAAAGTAGAGGGTGTCACAACTGTTGTGGAAACGGAAGCTTTAATGGTTGGAGAAGATGTGGCTTATTATCTTGAAGAAATACCGGGAACCTTTTTCCTGACAGGGGCTGGTAATGAAGAAAATCATTCGACCTACCCACATCATCATCCAATGTTTGATATTGATGAGAAAGCGATGTTGATTGCAGCAAAGACTCTCGGAGAAGCTACATTAGCATACTTGGAGCAATACACAGAAAAACAGCCAGTTAATAGATAAATAGATGGATATTAAAAAAGAGATATAGACAAGGAGTGGAGTGAATGGCGAGAGGGCTACTTGAGAATGAAGCAGAACTGAGTAAACGTCAGCTGCACCTACTTATGCAGGTTTCGACAATCTTTAACTCATCGTTGGACTTTTATGCTGTGATTCAGTCTGTAGTTGAAGAAGCGGTATCAGCTATCGAAGCGGCAGATGGCGGAGTGCTCTTTTTGTATGATTCTAATAAGAAGGGACTTTGCGTTGCTGCCTCATCAGGATTTCGCAAAAAGGCAGTAAATGAAGTAGTACTTCGTTCTGGTGAATCAATGACAGGGCAGGCATTTGAACAAGAAAAAACTCTTCACTTTCAGACGAATCGTGAAGTGACACGAGCGATGAAAACAATGAGTGATAAGAACGCCACACTTTATCATCAATCAGCGCTTGAGCTTCCGATGAGTACAATCTGCATTCCGATTAAGAAGGAGACATCTTGCACTGGAGTAATTGTTCTTGATAGTTTTAATAAGGATAAATCATTTTCAGAGAATGATATTCGGCTCGTAGAAGCAATCTCATCTCAGGCAGCTATTGCACTTGAAAATGCTGGTTTATATCGGAATAAAGAGGCTTCACTTGAGAAGTTAAAACAGTTTAATAAAACAGTGATTGACCAAAACGAAAGCCTTTCGAAATCCGTTCAAACCCATCAGGAACTATCTGATATTGGGATGGAGGAAGATTCATTTCAGGATATTTGCAACAATCTCGCCAAATCAATTGGAAAGTCAGCTGTTGTATTTGATCCATTTGGCGCCGTTAAAGCTTCCGCCAAATGTGGTGTAGCTAATATCACTTCAGCGAGAAACGCAATCCTTCATCATCTAAACTCGATTAAGTATACGAATAACGAGCAGAAGGTAGTGGCAACAGAGCATGACTTTGTTCTATTTCCGCTTGGGAAATTATTGTTTCCTCTCGGTTATCTCGCCATCCTATCAGAACACTTCCCACTGACAAGGTTTGAACAATCAGCTGTATTTCATGCATGTACAGTTGCAGGGCTTCAATTAATGAAAAAAGAAGCCGAACATAAAGAGAAGCAACGACTTACTGGTGAACTCTTTGTCAATTTGCTTTCTGGTCAAGAAGATGAATCAGACCTTAGCTATGTTGCGTCTCGGTTGAAAACGAGTATGCAGGGGTACTTTACGGTTGCCGTACTGGATGTTCCACAAGAATTAGAAAGAGAGCAGGAGGAGTGGCTCAGAAGATGTATTCATTCAGCAATCGGCCATTTAATGGACCAAAAAACTCAAGGCTATGAAAAGGTTCTTGTAACGGAATGGGGGAGACAGCTCGTTTTGCTTTTCCATAACGATAGTGAAAGTGGAGTTGAATCGTCAATCCTTTCTGTTAATCAATTTGTTTCAGATTTCTATAAATTGATTGAAACGATTACTAAAGAAAAGGTTTGTCGAATAGGGATTGGTAAACCGGTTCGAGGCATGACTGCTCTTGGTCAATCTTTTGAAGAAGCTAAGAAAACAATTAAATTCTTGAAACGATTTTCGTTTGCAGGATATTCCTCCTGGTATGCTGAAATTGGGGCGCTCCGGCTCCTCTTAAATAATAAAGATGACGAGCTCGCAAACTTTGCACTTGAGTACCTTTCTCCTTTGTTAGCTTATGAGAAACGGCGTAAAGGAGAGTTATTCCAAACACTTTTTGTCTATTTATCAACTGGTCAAGATTTAAAAAATGCGTCTGAGCAATTACATGTTCATGTAAATACGATGAATTATCGCATCCAGCGGATACAGGAAATTCTCACGATCGATTTTAATGAGCCTTCTGATCTACTAAACATTCAGGTTGCCTGTAACATCTATAGCTATTTGTTTGAAGCCTAGTTATTCGTCGTCTGGTTGCAGGTAGGGACGTAGCTTCCTAACGTATCTTCTAATATCGAATAGAAGTTTCGTCTGAACCTTTTTGTCTTCCACGAAGCTTTGTATATGAGGGATAGACGGGAATGAACCATGCTCATTAAACCGGACTGGAATGATTCCTTGATTGAGGAGTACTCCATCATTCCGATTGATCATTTCAACTTCAACCTCTGCTTCTAACGTATCAGGAATATGGTGGTTTTCAAGCCGACTTACTTTCAGTACTTTAAATAGAATCTGTGCCATTTAGCATCCTCCTTAACCTTTCTTTACCCGATAGAAAGGATTCTTAGGCTAGGAAAGTGTTGTTTGTAGCCTGTTTCAAGCAGGTTACATCACACGTACTTTTTAATTTACAAGGCTCTTTTCGTAAACATTGTTGCTATAGCGAGTTGATTTCCGCTCCAGGATGCTCGCTTTCCGCGGGGCGGGCGGTGAGCCTCCTCGTCGCTTACGCTCCTGTGGGGTCTCACCTGTCCCGCTAGTCCCGCAGGAGTCGAGCATCCTTCCGCTCCAATCACAAAGTGTCGTTTTTTAAATCATTTCAAAAGCAACAATCTTTTAGAAAAGAGCCATTTACAAAAAAATCACAGTATATTCAAAAATGTGGAAGGTGTTTGTGGGGTTTTGTCAAATAATATACTGTGGCATCTGAGAATGTTCTACATTGAATCAGGTATAAACGGAGTGGGTAAACTTGGTAGAATTCACCTATACATTTCATTTTTTTCTTATTGTCATCTCCATTTTGATGGTTGTGACCTATACTTATACAGCATTTGATTTTCATGAAAAAGCGTTAAGTATGGCCAAGTCTTATAGAAAGTTATGGATTTTTGGGAGTGCTTTAGCGCTTGGGGCAGGCATTTGGATTCTTCAGTACATTGTGCTACTTGGACTATCAAACACTTCTCAGACCTTTTATGAGCCATGGTTCGTGGTCACTTCATTAATTATCCCTGTAAGCGGTTCCTTTCTATCCTTCCACACTCTTTCATCCGTATGGAAAGTGAAAAATGTCTTTGTGGCTAGTGGGTGTATAGCGTTTTCGCTTCTAATCTTGCAAATACTGTGCTCCTTTTATTTGTTAAATGTCAGTTATCAGCCTGACGATTGGTGGAGGATTGTGATACCTGCTTTTCTCGCTTTTTTCACATCGATTAGTAGTTTATGGTTGGTATATGGTTTATCACATGAAAAACGCAACTCCTGGGGGAAAATGTCAGGAGCAGTTGTGTTTGGGTTAGGTACATCTGCAATCAATTATTTTACGATGACAACTTCATCGGTTGACTCAAACTTCGCAGTAGAGAACTACACTCACAATGCCATTCTACAATATGTTGTCTTAACAGGTATTTTTATTATATCTGTGCTTATTTTAATTAGTGTTATTCGAGATCGAAAACTTGATAAACAAGCGTCTCAAATACAGGAAAGTGAGCGCAGGTATAATTCTCTTGTTGAAAATAATCCTGATGGTATCATGCTACTGGATTTGGATGGACATATCTTAAATATTAATCCCTCATTAGAAAAAATCAGTGGTTACACTTCGAAAGAAGCAGCTAACACGACAAGCTTTCAAATCGTAGAGAAACATTATCTTGAACGAACGTTAAGTTGTTTTGAAGAAACTAAGAAAGGTATTCCTCAGAAATGTGAATCAGCTATTATTCATAGGCAGGGGCATTCTGTGCGGGTGAAATTAATATCGATTCCTCATATGATCGATGGAAAGATACAGGGAGTCATCGTGATCGTCGAAGACATCACGGAAATGAAAGAAACTGAAGAGTTGTTAAGGCGCTCAGAGAAGCTAACGGCAGTTGGAGAACTTGCGGCAGGTGTGGCGCACGAAATTCGTAATCCATTGACCTCGTTGAAAGGGTTTGGGAACTTACTTTATAGTACTTCTGAGAATGAAAAGTCTAGGGAATTTCTGCAAATCATGTTATCTGAGATTGATCGAATTAATTTTATCGTTAGTGAATTTATGCTTCTTGCAAGACCTCAGGAGAAAGAATTTGCTGAGAGTGATCTTATTTCACTACTCAGGCATGTCGTTGCCCTTCTTAAAACACAAGCTATATTAAAAAATATTGTTATACGAACGCAGTATGAGTTTGATCAATTTGAAATTATTTGCGAAGAAAACCAAATTAAACAGGTTTTTGTTAACGTATTAAAAAATGCCATCGAAGCGATGTCTTCTGGAGGAATAATCACATTAAAAGTGATGAAAAACGAAGCCAATGAAGCTGTCGTTTCCATTACAGATCAAGGCATCGGAATTCCTGAGCATCAACTAAGTAGAATTGGAGAGCCATTTTATACACTTAAAGAGAATGGTACTGGTCTTGGCTTAATGGTAAGCTTCAATATTATTGAGAACCATAATGGTAAAATGAATCTAACTAGTAAAGAGGGGGAAGGGACAACGGTAGAAGTTTGTCTTCCGGTCCATAAGAAAAAGTTGGTTTCTGCCCAATAAAAAGCGCTGGCAATGCCAGCGCTTTTTGCTTTTCCACTAATAGTCCGGTAGTTTTAACCATCAGAGAGAGATAAATGAACCTACATCAGAAAGAAGATTCACCTTATAGTAGACTGATATGATTTAGTTGCCCATATCCGCTTTTTCAAGCGCTTCAATGGTTTCTCTTTCAAGAAACTCGGATGCTGGGATATCTAGGGCTGTGGATATTTTAAGTAGCGTTTGTCCATCTGGATGATAACTACCTTCCTCAATTCGTTGCATTAAACCAGAGCCGATTCTTACTCTAACTGCCAGCTCCTGAATGGTCATGTCTGCTTCCAATCGATGTTTACGTATTTTTTCTCCCACTTTCATTTTTAATCCCCTCCTGTAATGGTACTTTTACGCCTCTTACAACGAGAACGTCACATGCAGCGTTGCGCGTAATGTGTTCCGAAACACTACCCATCAGAAGTCTTTCAACTCGGTTCATACCGGTTGCTCCGCAAACAATAAGGTCAATATCATGCTGCGGGGCAATTTTTCTAGAAATCTTTGCTTTCGGAGATCCATATTCAATCACGGTTTTAACATCAGTTAGTCCAGCCATTGCGGCTTTTTCTTCGTACTCCTTCAAGAGACGTTTGCCAAAGTCTTCCGCACGCTCAGTGGCAATATCGTACAGTTCAAAAGTGGAAAAATTTCTTGTATCAATGACGTGTGCGATGAGTAGGGATGCTTGGTCTTGAATAGCTATATCAACTGCTTTTGAAAAAGCGACTTCAGCTGAATCAGATCCATCAACGGCAACAAGTATGTTTGCATGTTTTGCACTCATTTTATATCCCTCCAACAAAATATATTGTGTTCTTGTCTTTATTGTAAGGCCAAATGCTGTGGAAAACTGTGACAAAAATCACAAGATGGTGTTTTTATTTGTATTCGTGAATTCTCGATTTTTGGAGCGGTCGATAAAAAACCAACACCTCAATATATCAATTAACCGAGACATTTAGCTGTGCGGTCAACGCCCCCTAAAGAAACGACTGGTTTATTTTATTATAAGAGGATCATGAATGCCCAATTTGTGGTTTAACGCGATGAATCGAAAAAGAAATGATTCAAAACTATATGAAAATTATGTGTTCTATAGTATAGTTAAGAAACGCGATAGCTTGTGCCCACAAGTCTATCTCCTCAATTAGCAGCCCCGTAAGCGAATGCTGGATTCGCTTACGGGGCTATTTTTTTGGTGTGTTATCAATGTTATTTTTTTCCTTGAGTCTTTGAGGTTGAAAGTAAGTAGAACTGGGAATAGAAATGAAGGTGTAATTATTAGATAGTGGGAAGGGGACTTATACATGGATACAGGTACTGCGGCAAAGCAAAAAGCAGAGCAGGCAACAAATGATGTTAAACCTTGGATTAGAGGTCTTGCAAGAATGGGTTATGTGGCAAAAGGGGTTGTTTATCTCATTATCGGTATATTGGCCGTTCAAGCAGCTTTCGGATCAGGGGGAAAAACAACCGACTCAAAAGGGGCTTTCGTAACAATCGCTGGAAAGCCTTTTGGTGAAGCATTGCTTTGGTTGCTTGCTGTTGGACTGATAGGATATGCGGCATGGAAAATTATTCAGGCTTTTAAAGATCCAGATAACAAAGGAACGGGTAAGAAAGCAATGGCATCAAGAATAGGCTACTTTGGAAGTGGGATTGTTCATATTTTCCTTGCGTACAATGCCGTTTCAATTATTATGCGTGCTGGAGGCTCTTCTTCTAGCAGTAAACAATCATGGTCAGCCAAATTATTAGGACAGCCTTTTGGTCAATGGGTACTTGGTTTTGTTGGTCTTTGTTTTATCGCATTCGGTATATATCAAGCCGTTCGAGCGTATAAGAAATCATTCATGAAACAACTCAAACAATATGAGATGCACAATCAAGAAGAATGGTGGGGTAAAAAAGCAGGACAATTCGGCTTTGCTGCACGTGGCGTTGTATTTGGGTTGATGGGTGTATTTCTTATTCAGACGGCAATTACAGCAGATCCCGATAAAACCCGAGGAATTGATGGGGCACTTTCTGAACTGTCACAGCAATCATACGGTGCCATTTTACTTGCGATTGTAGCGATCGGACTAATCGCATATGGCATATTTATGTTCGTAATCGCAAAAAATAGACGAATGAACATTTCATAACATTTAGAACCAATCAAGAAGGTGAAACGAATGGAAGACGTTACGTTAGAAGTAGCAAGGCAGAATCGTGAGCAAAAACCTCTTTATTTTCTATATTTATATGGCACGAATTGCTCCGTCTGTCATGCACTGCTTCCGCAAGTGGAAGCAGTTCTAGCAGACTATCCGCAAATCGACAGTGAAAAGCTCAACGTGCACGAAGTCCCAGAAGCTGCTGGAGAATATTCGGTTTTTACTATTCCGGTCCTATTGTTATACGTGGATGGCAAGGAATATATCAGAGAGGCGCGATTTGTAAATATCGAATCTTTTCGTTCGTCTATTGATCGAATTATCAAGTTGATGGAATAGAAAAAAACACTCCGTTGGTGGTGCACCCCGAAAGTTAGAGTTTAAAACTAACTTCCGGGGTGTTTTTTTGTTGTATAAAAATAAATAGGTAGTAGGAAATAGTACCATCATTAAGCTAAGATCCATGGTGAAGAATGCTGTTATTCAAATATGTCGAAATCACTTTTCTTATGTAGGAAAGATAAATTAGGGAGCGAATCTATATAACTAATAGAAAGGTGGTTTTAATCTTGGAAGATAAACAACTCATTCAGCAATATACTTTTTGGCGGTACCGAACAATCCAGTCACTTGACGCTACTACTGAAGTACAGTCTGATATGCTCCCAGCTGGCTTCACCAACACGGTTCGCTGGAACCTTGGACATGTTTTAGTAACAGTTGAATTTGTTCTTAATCGTTTCGCAAAGGTGGAGAACTTTCTCCCAGATAACTATGCAAGATTATTCAAAGCAGGTACAAGACCGAATGAATGGACGGAAGAGCCGCCATCTCTTACTGAATTGAAACAGTACCTATTAGAACAGATCAAGCAGGTTCAAGAGTTAGAAGGTCAACTTAATGAATCAGTAGCAACTGAATTTTCTATTGGATCTTATCTAACACTTGAAACAATAGGGGAACTGCTCCTCTTCTTAATGAATCACGAGAACCTGCATCTTGGAACTATTAATGGGATCAAGAGGGCAAGTGGAATAAAAGAACTCTGGTCTGTAGCAACTGTTTGATACAGTAAAAACGCGTGCCTAGCACGCGTTTTTTGCAATTATTAGTTAAATTTATACAAAATAGCGATTTAAAAAAACTGTGATTTGTGATATTCACAGTTTTTTTTAATTTTTCAAAAAAAGGTTGAACCTTTTTGAAATGTTGTTATATAATACTATCAAATAATAAAAATTGTATTATAACAGATGGAGGGAAGTAAAAATGGATTGTTATACGTGTTATGGAAATGGAGAGCTTGAATGTCCACATTGCCACGGTAAGGAAAGAAAGACTGATGGCTGTCATCATTGTGAAGGAGAGGGTTGTGTTGGCTGTCACCGCTGTAATAGTAGCGGTAGGCTAGAATAGGAGGGCTTGCTTATGATCGAAACGAAAGGTGCGAATAGTGTAGAAAATGAGTTATTAACAAATGAGGCAATGGAGTTTCTCATGAAGCTCCATCGCCGATTTAAAAAAGATTTGATAGTACTTCACCAACAACAGGAGTTGAAGAACTCTATTGAATGTAATCGCTTTCTACCGGAAACGAAACACATTCGTGAGGGAAGCTGGACTATAAAGCCTGTTCGAGCAGATCTTCAGGATCGAAGAGTAGTAGTGAGTCATTCAGCGATTGATAAAGAGAAGGTTTTATCGTCTATTAAAGCCGGTGCAAGACAATTCTCTGCTGATTTCACAAGTGATGAGGTAAGACTTTTTGATGATCAAATGAGTTCGCAATACACTTTAAAACAATTGATTCAGAAAGATGTTGGCGTATTATCTAGCTATCCGATAGCCTTCATGATCACCCCGCGAAAGTGGAGCGACCAAGAAGAAAATGTTCATATCGGTGGAGAAACGATGTCAGCAGGACTTTTTGACTTTGGATTGTATGTGTTTCATAACACTACCTCATTATTGCAACACCGATCTGCTCCGTATGTATGTTTGAAGGGGCTAAAGTCTTATCAAGAAGCCATGTTCTGGAATAGCGTGTTCTCTTTTGCTGAAAAAGAGATGAAGTTATTAGAAGGAACAATAAAAGCTTCTGTACTTATACGAGATGATAACAGCATCTATCAAATAGAAGAAATTCTCTATGAGTTGCGAAATCATTGTGCAGGTCTTCACCTCGATCTTGAAGAGGATGGAGTTATTAAGGATACTGCACGGTTTGTGATTAGCATTGGGCATAAACGAAATACCCATGTGATTGCTAATGCTTCAATAGAAAACAAAGGCCAACATTCAGATGATCATGCAGGAACACTGTTTGAACTGGGGACATTGAAGGCGATGGAAGGTTTTGATGGGACCTGCGTCACTGATGCCAATCTTGTTGGCATGATGAGGGCAATTTGGAATCACTATATGCCTGAACCAAACCAGATTTGGAAAAAGCGTCATGAGTTTTCGATGTCTCACGTGTTAGTAAATTAATTAATTTTTTTGTAGCCAACGTAAAATCCAAATTTAAAGATAATCAGGGGGAAATAATAATGACAAACCAGAAAGCATCATCCATTCAGGAAAATTGGAAGCAAGATCGTTTTAAAGGAATCGAACGACCATATTCACCGGAAGAAGTAATCAGACTTCAAGGTTCTATCCAGATAGAGTATACCCTAGCAAAAAGAGGGGCTGAGCGTCTCTGGAAACTTGTGAATGAAGAGGACTTTGTGAATGCACTTGGTGCGCTTACGGGTAACCAAGCCGTTCAGCAGGTGAAAGCAGGCTTGAAAGCCATATACTTAAGCGGCTGGCAGGTTGCCGCAGATGCGAATATGTCAGGACAAATGTATCCCGATCAAAGTTTGTATCCTGTTAACAGTGTTCCACAGGTTGTGAAGCGGATCAACCAGGCGCTTCAACGAGCAGATCAAATTGAACATTCTGAAGGGATTCATGAAAGAGACTGGTTTGTGCCGATCGTAGCTGATGCAGAGGCTGGATTCGGAGGAGCACTGAATGTATTTGAGTTAATGAAATCAATGATTGAAGCAGGAGCTGCAGCAGTTCATTTCGAAGATCAATTATCTTCTGAAAAGAAATGTGGGCATCTCGGTGGTAAAGTCCTTCTTCCAACTCAGCAGGCAGTGAAAAATTTGATTTCAGCACGTCTCGCTGCGGATGTAATGGGTACACCTACCTTGATCATCGCTCGGACAGATGCGAATGCAGCTAATTTAATTACAAGCGATGTTGATAAGTATGATGGGCAATTTCTAACGGGAGAGCGAACTCCTGAAGGGTTTTTCTATACGAAACCAGGTATTGATCAAGCGATTGCTCGGGGACTTGCCTATGCACCGTATGCTGATCTCATTTGGTGTGAAACATCTGAGCCTAATCTTGAAGAAGCTCAGCGATTTGCGAATGCGATTCATGAAAGATTTCCTGGTAAGTTGCTTGCTTACAACTGTTCGCCATCATTTAACTGGAAAAAGAAACTGGATGACGATACGATCGCGAAGTTTCAGCGTGAACTAGGGAAGATGGGATATAAATTCCAATTTGTTACGCTTGCTGGTTTCCATGCGCTAAATCACAGTATGTTTGAGCTAGCAAGAGATTACAAAGATAATGGAATGGCGGCTTATTCAAGACTACAACAGGCTGAATTCGCAAGTGAAGCAGATGGATATTCAGCAACGAGACACCAAAGAGAAGTAGGAACAGGATATTTTGATGCAGTGTCTCAAGTTATAACAGGAGGAACTTCTTCAACCACCGCGTTGAAAGGTTCAACAGAGGAAGAACAGTTTACGACATCTAAATAAGGTGAACTTCCTTTAGATAGGGTTCTTTCATCGCCCATTGATGAGTAATTGAACCAATCAGCCCTTTAAGGGCTGGGATTAAATGAAAAACCGGCTGGATTTCAGCCGGTTTTTTGTGTGGAACGAGCTTAATGAATGATTTGAATTGAAGAAGCGACCCAAACCCAGCTGAAAACGTGCTATTTATGAGCGGATTTCCGCGATTTTTCTAATAAATCCGCGAAAATAAAAATTTATCCGCGATAATTAAGATATATCCGCGAAAATCGAATTATATCCGCGAATTCGATTTTTTCCACGGTTATAGTGCCTGCTGGGTCTAGAGGGAGGTTTCCGCTTTTCAGATCTAGCTGCAGTGGCCAGATCCTCGGTCGCTTCACCCTCTCAACTCGAACACAAAGAGCGTGTTCAAGTTGAAGTGCTTCCAGCGCCTGCTGGATCTAAACGGCGACTTCCGCTTTTCAGATCTAGCTGCAGTGGCCAAATCCTTCGGCTGTTTCACCCAATCAAATGAGACACAAAGAGCGTTTCAATCTCATGGGCTCCAACATCCTACGGATTTAAACAGGCCACTTCCGCTTTTCAGATCTAGCTGCAGCTTCCAGACCCTCGGTCACTTCACCCTCCAACTCAAACACAAAGAGCGTGTTCAAGTTGGAGGGCTCCAGTGCCTGCCGGGTCTAAACGGAGGCTTCCGCTTTTCATAGATCCAGCTGCGACTCGCAGAAACTGCGATATTTCACTCTTTCACCAGAACACAAAGGGCGTGTTCTAGTTCAAGAGTTCCAATATCTCCGTTTCTAAACGCTCGTCTCCGCTTTTCATAGATCCAGCTGCAGTGGGCAGGTCCTCGAGTCGCTTCAGGATTTCATCCGAACACAAAGAACGTGTTCAAATGAAATCCTTCCAGCGCTTGTCGGACCTAAACGCCCACTTCCGCTTTTCATGAGATCCAGCTGCAGCGCCCAGCCTCTCGATCGCTTCACCCCACAAAATGAACACAAAGAGCGTGTTCTTTTTGTGGGGCTCCAGCGCTTGTCGAGGCTAAACGGGCGCTTCCGCTTTTCAGATCCAGCTGCAGCCTCCAGACCCTCGGTCACTTCACCCTCCAACTCAAACACAAAGAGCGTGTTCAAGTTGGAGGGCTCCAGTGCCTGCCGGGTCTAAACGGAGGCTTCCGCTTTTCATTACTTAAACTTAATTCCTGATTCTTGTATTTTTCCGCCTTCGGTTGCTTCGACTAGTGTGTCTAGGGCTTTGTTTAGGACTTGTTTTTGTTGATCTTTGTTACCTGGTTGTCCTACTGCGCTACCGAATGGGAAGCGGTTGTAGAGGGAGCGAGGTACGTTGACTTGTTCGCTGATTTCTTTTGACAGTGTTAAGGCAACTGTTGGGATGCCGTGTTCTTCAAGGACGCGTGCGACCAGACCGGCCGACTGTTGACAGACTGGTCAGGAAGGAACCAACAATGCAAAATCTACGTTCTCTTTAAGCAGCTTTTGAGCCACTTCTTTGGCTGTTACGTTTTTTAGTGGGTGAGCTGTTGGGATATATCCCATGAAGCTATAATGCGTGTCTGAAAGTTCACCGATGCGTCCTTCTTCTTGAAGTTCTTTCATCACATCAAGAGGGAAGAGGACGTTAGGATCCTGTCTCGCATTTGTTTGATCATAGTGTTCGTGAGAGATACCAAGGTCCTTAAGTTCAGTTGAAACAGGAATTTCGCGATAGGATGGATCACCGAGTCCGAAATTGTCATTAAATGGTGTTTGGCCCTTCACGTAAAAACCACCAGTTGAAATGATGGCGCCTTTTGCATGACGCATTTCTTTTGTGAAAGGGGTAAATGGAGTGGTCTCGTTCTTCTCGTAACGAAAAGAAGGGACCCAGTTTTGTTGTACGGCTTGTTCAACTTTTTCAATCATTCATTTTCCTCCTTTCAATCTTAAACTTTGTTCCTTTTTGTTTTAGCATGTATGTAAAAAAAATAAAAGTAATTTGTATTGGGAGACATATTTATGATGCTTGTTCAATACGATGTGTAATAAACGAATGGGGAGGGACAGGCAGATATGAAACAGCGTAGAAACGCCATACGCACATGATCATTCGCTTTTTCATATTTCTCGTCGGCTTTGGTCTCTCAGTAGCGGGTGGTGTCACGTTAATTCTTGAACTGAATTTAATCATTATCGGGCATAGTCTCACTGACTATTTTATTTATATTTCTCAAACACCTGAGTTGTATTTATTTGCTTCTGGAATTATCGTAGTCTGGGTAAGTGTCTATTGGCCACGGTTCTAGTTTCTTTAGAATTACGTTTTCTCCGCTAATGTCCCTTTCCAAAAACCAAAGTCGCCATACCTTATACTGTAGGCAACTATCATGATGGCCAGCAGGAAAGGGAGGAGACACATGAACAATTATGTTCCCGAAGAAGGGAGCTTTTATCATAGTGGTTATCCAGAAACGAGAGTGCACCATGAGATGAGACAATATGCTCATCAACGGCCATATCCTTTTATCGGCGGCTTTGCAGGTGGCCTTGCAGGAGGATTATTAGGAACTTTGCTAATACCAGGTATTTATGGAGGCGGATATGGATCTCCAGGTTATGGAGGCCCAGGAGGTGGCTATGGGTATCCAGGTCAGGGTTATCAAGGTTATGGTGGATACCAGGGTTATGGGTATCAAGGCTATTACGGTGGTCGTCCCCCATATGGTTATGGTCCATATCGTTAGATCAAAAGCAAAGGCAAATGCGCCTTTGCTTTTGTTTTGTGTTAAAAAGGGTTCCACATAACCGTACGAGCTTTTTCAAATCGTCTGTTTACTTCACTCCAGTTGACTACTTTCCACCACTGATCAATATAGTCTTTTCGTTTGTTTTCATATTGAAGATAGTAAGCGTGTTCCCATACATCCAATGCCAATAGAGGAATGACGTCCCACTGACTTAAATTTTGATGCTTTTCTGCTTGGAGGATTTCAAGTCTTCTTGAAACAGGGGACCAAACGAGAATGGCCCATCCTGAACCTTCCACTTTGTTTGCAGCATTCGTGAATTGCTGTTTAAATTGATCGAAACTTCCAAAACTTCGTTCGATTTCCTTCAAAATACTTCCCTTTGGTGTTCCGCCATCAGGAGACATGATTTCCCAGAAGAGGGTGTGAAGATAGTGCCCAGCACCATTAAATGCAAGCTCCCGTTCCCAGTGCTTGATTAAATCAAAGGCTGAGTTTTTTCTTGCTTTCTGTAACTCAAGTTCTGCTTTGTTTAAACCATCTACATAACTCTGATGATGAATATCGTGGTGCAATCTCATAATGCGTTCGTCGATAGACGGTTCAAGTGCATTGTAGTCGTAAGGTAACGGTGGAAGTGTGTGCCCACCTATTGGTACAGACTGTCTTACCACCTTAGCATCTTGCCACTGTTCATATAATTGTTTAGCTTTCTCATAAAGGTGAGGATTGTGGTAGACTGTTCGATCGTCAAGGCACTGTTCAATTTCTTCTATCCACTCTTTCGTTCTTTCCATCAAAAAGTTTTTTTGTGGGTCGAGAATGGAACTAGTAATCAATCGATTTTGAAAGCTCTTTCCCCATGTAAGCAACGCGAATGTCGGATTCGATTCCATTTACAGTCCTCCTTATTAAACGTTATTACTATATGTTCCTTGTTAATAAATTGTTTCGTTTTTTTAATAAATGTTTTTAATATGAAACATCTGGGTAATCCTTCACTATGGTATTTGACTTGAGGGGGATAATAATGGGGAAAAAAATAAATGATCATAATCGTCACCATAACCAAAAGAGCAAGAAGAAAAAGCATTTTGTGCGCAACCTTCTTTTGACAATTTCGCTTCTTATGCTATTAATTCTTTCATTCGGTGGTTACCAGACGTATGCCTATATTAACGAAGCACCTAAACTTGAAGAAAATGAATTGAGTTTACCGCAATCATCCACAATTTATGATGCTGATGGGAATAAGATTACCGATATCGTTGGCAAAGAGCATCGTAAGGTAGTCTCCTTTGATGAGATTCCAGAACACGTTGTGAACGCTTTTATCGCAGTAGAGGACGTTAGATACTGGGAGCATAATGGTGTTGATTTAAAGCGAATCGGAGGGGCTGTTGTAGCCAACATTCAGGATGGATTTGGCGCCGAGGGGGCAAGTACAATAACCCAGCAAGTTGTGAAAAATATGATGCTTGAACCACAAAAAACGGTAAAGCGAAAAGTACAGGAAGCCTATCTTGCAATCCAGTTAGAAAAAAACTATACCAAAGAAGAAATTTTAGAGATGTATTTAAACAAAATTTATTTTGGAGAAGGTGCATATGGCATTGCAACGGCAGCCCATACATACTTTAATAAGTCACTTGATGAATTATCGACAGCTGAAGCAGCCCTGTTAGCAGGTCTACCACAACGTCCCTCAGGATATGATCCTTATAAGCATCCTGATCTCGCGAGTGACCGCCGTGCTACCGTGTTGAATTTAATGGAGAAACACGGATTTATTTCAAAAGAAGAACATGATAAGGCGGAATCCGTTG
This sequence comes from uncultured Bacillaceae bacterium, assembly GCA_963739655.1. Classification (GTDB taxonomy): domain Bacteria; phylum Bacillota; class Bacilli; order Bacillales; family Guptibacillaceae; genus Guptibacillus. The sequence goes on from CAVUAW010000026.1 coordinate 170,345, forward strand.
CAGTCCAGGATATGATCGTTGAAAAACAAAGTCAGCAGACAACAAATGATGCTTTCATAGATCAAGTGATAAACGACCTTGAAAAAGCAGGTATTCCAGAAGATGCGTTATATTCTGGAGGGTTGGAGATTCACACAACCCTGGACCAGAAGGCGCAGAAAGTCGTGGACAATGCCTTAACAACGAATGATGTAGTGAACTATCCAGATGAGAAATTCAGGACAGGAGTATCATTGATTGACACTCAGTCAGGAGCGATAAGAGCAATAGGTGGGAACCGTCAATCTGGTGAAGATGACGTTCAAAAAGGGTTTAATTATGCGACGCAATTAAAGCGATCACCTGGTTCTACGATTAAACCAATCCTTGATTATGGACCAGCAATTGAAAAATTTAAATGGTCTACAAATAAACAATTAGTCGATGAAAAACTCGTGCTCAATGGTAAGCCATTCAGCAATTGGAATAATGAGTTTCAGGGTAGTGTTTCAATAAGAGAAGCGCTAAAGTGGTCTTATAATATTCCTGCGATAAAAGCTTTCATGAAAGTGGGTGGGGAAGAAGCCCAGGCTTTTGCTAAAAAATTGGGGATTTCAATTGAGGAAACCTATCCTTCTTATGCGATTGGAGGCTTTAAGAAGGGAATTTCACCTCTTCAACTGTCAGGAGCATATGCTGCATTTGGATCGGGCGGAAACTTTCATCAGCCTTATAGTGTCGAAAAAGTAGTGTATCCTAATGGGAAAGAGATGAAGCTTGCTTCTGAATCTGAACGCGCAATGAGTGAAGGAACGGCTTATATGATAACGGATATGCTTCGTACAGTCGTAAATGAAGGTACAGGGATGCAAGCAGCGATAGATGGTCTAGACGTCGCTGGCAAAACTGGCACAACAAATTTAGATGATAGCATCAATGGAGAAGGAACATCTGATGAGTGGTTCTCTGGTTATACCACGAACTATACGGTATCCATTTGGACCGGATATGATCAAACAACCCAAAAAACTTACGTTCATAAAAAAGATGATGACATTGCAAAACTTCTTTTTCATCACATCATGAGTAAAGTATCTGAAGGAAAAGAAACGTCTTCATTTAAAAAGCCCGATTCGGTTGTCGAGCTAAAAATTGATGAACAGTCAGGTTTGCGTGCCAATAAAGCAACTCCATCTTCTCAAATTGTGAAAGAATTGTTCTTTAAAGGCGAAGAACCGGAAAAATCCGCTATACCAGAACCAAAGAAAAAAGAACCAGTTAAGCAACAAAAAGATCAGACAAATAAGAAAAAAGACAACGAAAAGCAATCTTCTAATCAACCAGCAGCTAAAACAGAAACGAAAGAAAACAAGCAAACTGACAGTCATTCAAACCAGACTGAAACAAAAGAAGAAAAAAATAAAAAAGAGCCAGCAAATAAGGAACCTAAAACGGATCCAGTAGAAGAGTCTAGTAATCAGTCAACAGAAGATCCTGCAAATGATCCGGCAGAAAAGCCAGAGGAAAAGCAGCAAACTGAAGAACCTGATAATGGTAATAAGAATCCAGGAGATAGTAACGAAGATAGCGGGAACTCTGGTACTCCATCAGAAGATGCTGGAAATGATGAAGGCACCGATAATAGTGAAACAGGTGCAGATCCAGGAGATAGTAACGAAGATAGCGGTAACTCCGATACTCCATCAGAAGATGCTGGAAATGATGAAGGCACTGGTAATAGTGAAGCAGGTGCAGATCCAGGAAATAGTAACGAAGATAGTGGTAATTCCGATACTTCATCAGGAGATAATGGTGAAGCAACTTCGGAAGAAAATAATGAAGAAAGTAATACTGAGAACAGTGGAGGAAAACGAGCGATTCCACTGAGCAAGATCAAAGCGGTGATTCCGCGGAAGAGAGTCAAAATGATTCAGATTCAGCCAGTGAATCAGAACCCGTAGAAGATTCTGATACTAGTGAGTCTTCTGCACAGGAAGATGCTGCAAATGCACCTGATAAGAAAGAGGATCAAGGTAAAACAACAGAATAAAATGCTGTGATAAATGTAACAGCAAGTTTAAGAAACCTCCATTATGATGAAGTAGGAAATAAAAATTCATCAAATAATGGAGGTTTTTATAGTGAAAGCAGCTGTCGTTCATGCTTTTAAGGAGCGGTTGTCAGTGAAAGAAGTAGACAAGCCTGTGATCGGTCATGGAGAAATTTTGGTTCGGATTAAAGCGTGTGGCGTCTGCCATACGGATTTGCACGCGGCACATGGTGATTGGCCAGTGAAACCGAAGCTTCCACTCATTCCTGGACATGAAGGTGCTGGTATTATAGAAGAAGTCGGAGAAGGTGTTACCCATTTAAAGGTAGGAGATCGCGTTGGTGTGCCGTGGCTTTATTCCGCATGTGGTCACTGCGAATACTGTTTAACAGGGCGAGAAACACTTTGTAAGGAACAACAAAATGCAGGTTATTCCGTAGATGGTGGCTATGCTCAATACTGTAAAGCTGATGCTGACTATGCTGTGAAAATCCCTGATCAACTGACATTTGAAGAGGTGGCTCCGATTTTCTGTGCTGGTGTCACGACATATAAAGCTCTTAAGGTAACCGAGGCAAAGCCAGGTCAGTGGGTAGCGATTTATGGTGTAGGTGGTTTAGGGCATGTAGCGGTTCAATACGCTAAAGCGATGGGACTCCATGTTGTAGCGGTTGACACACATAATGAAAAGCTAATTCTCGCTAAAGAGCTTGGTGCTGATCTTACTGTCAATCCATTGGAAGAGAATTCAGCAGAATATATTCAGCGAGAGATCGGTGGTGCCCATGCAAGTGTTTGTACAGCAGTCTCTAAGCCAGCATTCGGTGAAGCCTATCAAGCAGTTCGACGTGGAGGCAGTGTTGTTGCAGTTGGATTGCCACCAGAAGAAATGCCAATACCAATCTTTGATACAGTATTAAATGGGATCAAAGTCATAGGCTCGATAGTGGGCACACGAAAAGACCTAATGGAAGCACTGCAGTTTGCAGCTGAAGGAAAGGTGAAAACAATAATCGAGACAAGGCCACTTGAAGAAATTAATGAAATTTTTGAGAGTCTTGAAAATGGAGATATTAACGGCAGAGTCGTTATTACGTTTGATTGAGAAAAGCCGCCTGTGAAGGCGGCTTTTCTTATGTTGGGGGTGCAAGCGGAACAAAAGGTGTCGACTCTTCAACAGTTTGAGGTGTTTCGATTTCAGGGGCAGGTTCAGTATATGCACCTGTATTGTAAAGGTTAGATAGTGGTTTAATTATACCCGCACTACCAATTTGCAGAACTGAAGAATTCGAAATTCCTTCGACTCTTAGCTGATGAATAACGATGTTTTGGCTTACAAAGAAATTCACGAATCTTCAGCTCCCTAATTATTTGCGGTGATGTTTTCATCTGCGACATCCGGATCAAGTGAGTTAGTCATACTGAATCCATTGTTAACTACATGAAAGTCTCCTGTGTTAAAAGCCCCTGAGCCAGCGTACGTTTTTGAAGTAGATTTGGGTGTCGTGTTAAAACTATCCCCGAAGTTTACAACGCCACCTGCACTATTGATTTTAACTGGTCCTACGATTGAAGGCATGATAGAACATCCTTTACGTCGTTATATCGTATTGTATGTTCATCGAGTTCAGACGTTCAACTTATTCATCATCCTCATAAGGGTCATAAAAATACTCACGGTTGTGTTTTACTCTCGATTCTGTTTGTATTGTCCGCGTCGAACCGATATGAAGTACAGAAGAGGCGGCTAACCCAATAACCCGAATGCTTCCGACTTTTATAATTGGATTCTCATGTATGGTCGTTTGCCGAAGCGATTCTGTTAACAGAGGTAAAGGGATACTTTGTGAATAAATTGGATATTGCGTAAGGTCTTCTACTTCATTGCCTTTGAAAATAGGTAGTTGGCGCTGTAGCGCATAAATTTTTGTTTTCGGAGTAATTTGATTACTATCACCGATTTGAATGACTGCAGAACTATCATGGGATGAAACATAGATCCAATTCACAAGTGAAGATCGACTATACATCTTACCCCTACTTTACGATGTTGATAGCGGTACAAAAGGACGAGAAATAATCAGCGATTCTGGTGGAGTATCAAAAATCGAGGAGCAAGCGATCGATTCGGTATCTCCAACTAGTAAAACTGAAGAGCTTGCGACTGCAGAAATGGAAATATGGCCTACTGTTAACCCCTTGTTTATGACAGTGTAATTCAAGGTGTATCAGTCCTTTCTGGTAAATTCTTAAGAAAAGCTTCCATACCGTTTACGATGTCTCGTTTGATTTTCGTTGTGACATCTTCGACAATTTGTTCCACTGGTGCATCAGGAGACCTTGTTGATTGTTGATTGATATAGTAATTGATTCGCTGATCAAGCTGTTTTTGGATATCACTGAGGATAAAATGACGATAAGGGTCATCGAGAGGATACTGGTATTTGTTCTCTAATTCTCCGAGTTCTTTTAGTGCTCCATTTTGCATGTAGGATTGAACATTCTGTTGGATTGATTGAATGCCTTCTGGCGGTATGGAACTTGGATTCATTCCATTATGTCCATTCACAGTGAAATCTTCAAGCATATCGGCCCCTCCGTTAGGAGTTAGACCGATATTGAGGGTTCCATCAAGCCTTTCTATTTTTAATTGATCAAATTTATATTCAATTTTCTCTATGTTGGTTTTGGGTGTTTTCAATAAATTATTGTAGTCGTCCGTTAAATCATCAATCATATCTTCAAGCATTTTGATGCGATGGTTTTGTTGTTCAATGCTTTGTTGCATCCGTTGCAGGATCGCATAGAAATTATCGTTTGGATACATTGACAATCAACTCCCGTATCAAAATGGTTAGGATACTGTATGCGGGAGAGAGAAATTAGGTGAATGCCCTTATCGGAAATTCAAAAAGTCCGGTAAAAATGGCTGGCGAATTTCTGCGTCAGCTAGCTTTTCCGCTCCTCACGTATCCAAACCATACGCTCCGGTGCTCAAAGCAGCGCTTCCTTGAAATTCTTGCCCTTTTCCTCCTTTTTGAAGGCGTCTTTTAAATATTCGCAACTACATTTTGATCAGCTACATCGCTATCATTTACACTTGTTACACTGTATGAATTACGAACATTGAGACCATCACCTGTATTGAAGGAACCTGCTCCTGCGAATGTACGAATCGCGCTTGTTGGAGATACGATAAATACATCACCGACGTGAAATACAGAACTGGTTCCCATCGTATTTACTTTAATTGCACCAACTAATGCCGGCAAGTTATCACATCCTTTATATCTGTTTTCATTTATCCCACCTTTAAGGGCTATAACTTCAATATACTATCAGATGGGGATGAGGCAAAACCCCCTTTTATAGTGGTTTTACTTTATTACTGTATGCGTAACAATAGCGTATGTTCGAGAGTTTGCGTTATAGTAACAATCGAAGAATAGTGCGTTTCGAGGCAGTTCAGAGTATTTATCAGTTTTCTTAATCAATAAACTATTCTCCTATTGAAAGATAATTCTTCTTGTGAGCTATAATCACGTAACAGATCCAAAAGGGATCTGTTTTTTTGTATGAATGATAATGCATAATAAACTGCTCCCGGTGAAAAATAGACAGGTCAATAAAAATAGAAAGGTCGTGATTGAATGAAATGGATCGTTAGCGTGTTGATGATTGCCTTACTTTTCGTCACTGTTCCAACACAAAGTAGTGCTGCCGAAAAGAACAATGAAGCGAATGTCAGAGTCATTCATGCATCCCCGGATGCTCCGTCAGTTGATATTTATGTTGATGGAAAAGCAGCTTTCAAAGGAGCAGCATACAAAGATGTAACTGATTACGCCCCGTTATCACCTGGTGAGAGAAAGGTACAGGTTTTTGCTTCTTCAGCCAATGGAAAAGGGAAGCCGGTGATAGAACAGAAACTAACTGTCCAGGCAGGGAAAAATTACTCAGTAGTGGCCCTAGGCAAGCTTGATAACTTATCTTTGCTTGTGCTTGAGGATCAGAAGGGATCGGGAGATACAGCAAATTTACGAGCTGTTCATGCTTCTCCAGATGCACCTCCAGTTGACATTGCAGTGAAAGATGGAGATATTCTTATCAAAAATCTCGCTTTCACGCAAGCTTCTGACTATCAAACAGTAAGTCCTGGATCATATAATCTTGAAGTGAGAGCGACTGGTAATGACCAGGCTGTTCTCGATCTTCCAAACCTTCCGATAGAGTCAGGAGTTAACTATACAGCAATCGCTATCGGCTTTGTTGAAGGGGAACCGTCCTTAAACGTCATACTTCTTAAAGACGGTAAATAGCGATTACTCCGCAGTGGACTTCCACTGCGGTTGTTTTTGTTTTGAATTGTAAATACTAACAGTATGATGAAAAGGAGAGAGACTAGTGCATACGAAACAGACTGTTCGATATATTTGTGAATGTTACCCGAGTGGAAACATCTATTATTTTAAACAAGAATTAATCACACATGATTCATGGCAGAATCCTCAATCGATTCAATGGTCAGCTAGACGGCCAATATCAGGCAGAACCTTTTATCAGAAAAAAAAGGAAGGCTTCAAAATAATGCAGTCTTATATAAACAAAAAACCTGCTGATATTTTATTGTTTTCAAAAACAGAATAATTTGTTTACACCAAGCAGGAAGGAGGAATTCTCTATTAGAAGGAGGAATAGTAATGAAAACAATCTATCATCTACAAAGTGGTTACGAAGATAAATGGGAGATAAAGAAAGAAGGTGCTGATCAAGCAACGAGAACGTTTGATACAAAAGAAGAGGCTTATCAATTCGGAAGAAAATTGTGCGATTCGAATAGACCATCAGAATTGATTATTCATCAGCTAAATGGCCAGATTGAAGACCGAAGTGTCTACAAGCGTTAGAGGTTTTCTGTTCACTGTGTACATATTTTTCAGCTAGTGAATAAACATAGTACTAACTACTATCCTGATGAAAGAAGGGAACCTTCATGGATTTCATTAGTCCTACTGCTGGAAGAGTTACAGTTGAACAGGTTACGCAACTAATCGAGAGCTATACGAAAGAAGATCCTAAAGGGAAATATCGCATCGTCATAGGAACAGATTCACAGACGAGTCGCAAAGCAACGCAGTTTGTAACCGCCCTCATTATTCACCGCGTGGGTAAGGGAGCAAGGATTTTCTATCGCAAGGTAAAGCACAAACCGATCCATGAGCTCAGGCATCGCATATACAAAGAAACAGAAATGAGTCTTGAGCTCATGGAGTCGTTGAAGAACGAGGGGTTTTCTAATTTATTGGAAGCATGGCCAATTGAGATTCATCTTGATGTTGGAACACAGGGTGAAACACGTAAAATCATTCAAGAAGTCGTAGGGTGGGTTACATCAGTTGGATACATTGCCCGAATTAAACCGGATTCTTATGGGGCGAGTAGTGTAGCGGATCGGTATACGAAATCAATTAGTTGAACTGGCTGTAAATGGCCAGTTTTTTGTCTTTTTGAAACCTCATAGGGGTTCACTCGTATTAGTAGTAGAGAGAAAACTAATGAAGGAGTGATGAGATGAAGTTTCGAATGATCGCTATTATAGGAGCGCTTATGTTGATCCTTTCAGCGTGCAGCGAAACAACTGAATCCGGCGGAGAAATTAAAGTCGATGAAGGGGTTAATGCCCAGGAGGTCTTTGAGAATTCAATAGCAGCACAAGAAGATGTGAAAAGTTTTAAGATGAATGCTGATATGACACAAACAATTGGCTCAGGTGATGATGAGATGGAAATGATCAGTCAGATTGAAGCTGATATGGTGATGGAGCCGATGGCATTTCATCAGACGATAGACATGAAAGCAAATGGTGAAGTCATGCAGATGGAGTCTTATTTTACAGAAGAGGGATTCTTTACGAAACAAGGTGATCAATGGATGAAGTTTCCGGATGAAATGACGGAGACGCTGCTTACAATGCAGGAATCTCAAATTGATCCTGTTAAGCAAATGGAAATGCTGAAAGAGTATGTTGACGAATTCACACTTTCAGAAGAGAAAGATACGTACGTCATGACCTTGAAGGCATCGGGAGATAAGTTCCAGCAATTAATCGATAAGACAATAGAAGAAATGGGCGCTCAAAATGATGTCATGCAAGAATCTATGGACCAGATGAAAGTGAATGAAGTGGCGTATACCTACTCCATCGATAAAGAAAATTATCTTCCTGTTCAGTTTAAGATGGTTATGGACAGTGATATGACTATGGAGAGTGAGACAATTTCAATGAAAATGGATTTGGACTCAACATATGATCAATACAATGAAATAGCGGAGGTTACCGTCCCAGAAGAAGTCATTAAAAAAGCTAAAAAAATGCCTGGAATGGAACAATAGCGGGGGAGAGTGCTGCAGAAGCAGTACTCTTTTTGGTTCTTGAAAGATTAAAGCAAAAGGAATCGATAATTTAGACGGAATGACGTAATACTGGAAAAAAGTGTTCATAACCGTTACCATTAGCAGTATTAGTAGTCTTTGAAAGGGGGGGCAGAAAGATGTCAACACAATCTCTAGTATACGATCAACTTAACCGCCCGCTGAGGGACTTACGCATATCGGTAACAGATCGGTGCAATTTCCGCTGCCGCTACTGTATGCCTGAGGAGACATTCGGTCCGGATTATGAATTTCTACCAAAAACAAGTCTTCTTCAATTTGAGGAAATTGAGAGACTTGCGCGTTTGTTTGTCGGCATGGGTGTGGAGAAAATCCGCCTTACTGGCGGCGAACCGCTACTTAGAAGAGATCTAGATGTTCTTATCGGAATGTTATCTAATATAGACGGACTTGAAGATATAGCGCTTACGACGAATGCCTCATTGCTGAAGAAAAGCGCTTTGAAATTAAGACAAGCTGGTTTAACAAGAGTGAACGTAAGCCTCGATGCGATTCACGATGAAACGTTTGGGAAAATGAATGGAAGAGGTACAAAAATCAAACCTGTTCTTGATGGAATAAAGGCAGCATCTGAAGCAGGTTTACAGGTGAAGATCAATATGGTTGTACAAAAAGGAATCAATGATCATGAAGTCGTTCCGATGGCGGAGTATTTCCGTCATAGTGGTCATATTGTTAGATTCATCGAATACATGGACGTTGGAAATTCAAATGGGTGGAGTTTTGATCACGTTATGAGCAAAAAGGATATCGTAAATCAAATTTCAGAAGTCTATCCACTTGAACCCGTGGATGCTGCTTACTATGGTGAAGTCGCAAGTCGCTATCAGTTCTTAGATGGTGGAGGGGAAATCGGTGTGATCTCCTCTGTTAGTGATTCATTCTGTTCAAGTTGTACAAGAGCTCGTCTTTCAGCGGATGGAGCCCTCTATACATGCTTGTTTGCTTCAAAAGGAACAAGCCTTCGTAACCCATTACGAAATGGTGCAACTGATGACGAAATGAAACGGATGTTAACGGACTTATGGAATGGACGTCACGATCGGTATTCAGATGAGCGAACTGAAGAAGGTGTAGCAAACCGTGAAAAAATCGAAATGTCATTTATTGGTGGTTAATGATGGAGAAACAACAAAATCGACATACAACTGACCGTAACGTCATCCATTATCAAGATGGAGAGTTCGTAGAGAAAGATGATCTCATAGCACTTGAAAAGCCTCTCACGATTCGTATCAATCAAATGGAGTTTGCTACAATCGTTTGTACACCTGATCATCTAGAAGATATGGTCATCGGTTTTCTAGCTTCTGAAGGTGTGATTCGATCTTATCAGGATATCGAAGAGATGCTGTTCAATGAAAGTCAAGGCGTTGTCAATGTGAAAGCAACTGTTCTCGTTTCATTGACATCCGAAACCTATACGAAACGTGTTATTAGCTCCTGCTGTGGGAAAAGTAGACATTTCTATCTGGAGAGTGATTCAAGAACAGCTCGTACGATTATGCGTGCGCCAACGCTATCGGCTAAAGAATGCATGTCTAATATGAGGGCACTTCAGGAGCAGTCAACGACGTTTAAATCAACGGGGGGTGTTCATAACGCCGCTATTTTCAAGAACGGTGAAATGATCGCTTCACGAACAGATATCGGTCGTCATAATGCACTTGATAAATTGTATGGTTTTGCTCTCAGTCATCACATTCCTTCTTCAGAACTTAGCGTTGCGTTTAGCGGAAGAATATCTTCGGAAGTAGTGCTTAAACTTTCTAAAATGGGGATCGGGATCCTACTATCAAAATCAGCTCCAACAGATCTTGCCCTTCAATTAGCGGAGGATCTTGAAATTACAACTGTAGGATTTATCCGACGTGGATCATTTAATATTTATACAAAGCCCGACAGGATCGTTCTTTGAAACACCTTCGTTAAGAAGGTGTTTTTTTGGGATAACTCGTTCATACTACAGAACAAACAGGAGTTTGTGGAAAGGCGTGGTAATGATGGGTTGGACAATAGCGGTGTTTTTTTGGTTAGCAGGGGTATTGATTGTAGCAAGTCCTCGGTATGTGTTTCATCGCATCGAGGCGATGAAATCTGAAACAGCGGATCACGCGAAAGCTTCAGAACCTTCAAACAAAAAAGAAAGCATCTTTTTTTTCATTGAAGCGAAGGCATTAGATTCGATTCCATGGTGGATCGTTACGATCTCTTGTGTCATGATTGGTCTTTTTTTAATAGCATTTGGAGTGATTGCGCTGGTCTTTTCTTATTAATTTTGAAACTTTATTCCTTGCTTGTTCGTTATTATAGAAGAGATGGATGGATACCCGTTTGGTTATGCAGTAATAGTGGTAAATAGAAAAAGAATCAATATTGTTTGAGTGAGGGAGATATAAGGGGTGGAGGAAAAGTGGATATAGAGAAAAAAAGTAAGACAACATGGCGATTCTACTTTCTGTTAGTGGGGTTGCTTGTATTGAAGGCATACCTTGTGTATCGCTTCGAGTTTACGTTGTCTTTACGGGGTGTTGGAGAAGAAGTATTTTTATTAATTAATTCTATCGGATCAATCGTACTACTGCTAGGTATAGGTCTTTTTCGGAAGCAATCAAAACCAGGCCTAATGCTAGCAGTTTATTTTATTTTATCTGCACTTCTTTATTGCAACATACTTTATTATCGTTTTTACATAGACTTTGTTACCGTTCCAGTACTCTTTCAGTTTGGGAATGTAGGAGGGCTTAGTCAGAGTACGATTGAGCTGTTTAATGCGTATGATCCGTTTCTTCTACTCGATACAGTAGTGCTATTCTGGTTGATGAAACGGAAGAAGCTACAAGCTATTTCCTTGTCAAGAAAGCTAAAGAAAAGAACGGCAATTGCGGGAGTATCTATGCTCATTGTTACTGCAATTATTGCCGTTATGATGCACCCATTATTGTTTGAAAAATCGTACGACCGAGAACTATTTGTTAAATCTCTTGGTGCTTATACCTATCATGCTTATGATATTGGATATAATTCATTTACATCGATTAATAGTGTTTTTGCGGATGACACCGACATATCTGAAATTCAGAAGTATGTCGATAGCAAGGCAGTTGCACCTTCTTCTTATGAGGGAATTGCAAAAGGAAAAAACCTGGTCATCATTTCGTTAGAATCAACGCAGGCCTTCATGCTTGATGAGAAGGTGGAAGGAGAAGAAGCGACTCCGTTTCTCAATAAATTGAAGGAGGAAAGTTTTTTCTTTCCGAATTTCTACCATCAAACAGCTCAGGGGAAAACCTCAGATGCTGAATTTATGATTGATAACAGTTTGTATCCATTGTCTGGTGGGTCCGTATTTGTAAGAAAGCCAGATAACGAATTTTTGTCACTTCCAGAAGCGTTAAACTCAGAAGGCTATACAACGACATCGTTTCATGGAAACGACAGAGAGTTCTGGAATCGGGCAGAGATGTACGAGACATTGGGGTATGATCGCTTTTATTCAAAAAAAGACTTTGACGTAACGGAGGAGAATTCGATTAATTATGGACTGAAGGACATTCCGTTTTTCGAACAATCAATTCCTTACCTTAAAAAATTGAAGGAGCCTTATTCAGCAAAATTTTTAACACTTACCAATCACTTTCCGTATTTGCTAGAGGATGAGGACCGAATGATATCCATTCCAGATACAGAGGAAGAAGTAGTAAATCGCTATTTTGCTACTGTACGCTATGAGGATGAAGCGATTAAGCGATTTTTTGAAGAAATGAAGGCAGCAGGTTTATATAAAGATTCCATCTTTGTGCTGTATGGCGATCATTACGGCCTATCAGAGACGTACGATGATGCACTTGGTGGATACTTAGGAAAAAAAATCGGTCCAGTTGAACATGTGGACCTTCAAAAAGTACCCCTAATTATTCATGTTCCTGGTGAAAAAGGAAAAGTAATAGATACAGTTGGGGGACAGGTTGATTTAAAGCCTACGATTCTTGAATTGTTAGGTGTAAAAGAAAGTCAAAGCCTAAATTTTGGAACAAGTCTATTCTCAAAGAAGCGTAAGGATTTCGTTATTTTTCGAGATGGAAGTTTTGTAACAGACAAGTTAATTTATACGAAGAACACATGCTTTAATAAAGAAACCGGATCGAAAACAAATCGCAATAAATGCGGTCGCTATTCCGGGCAAGTGCAGGATGAACTGGACTATTCTGATAAGATTATATACGGTGATTTGTTGCGATTTGTTAAGCAGGAATAGTGTTCAAACGTGATCATTCATGGTACGCTTAAAATGGACTTTTGGAAAAAAAGGATGAGCAAAGATGGACTTACAGCGACTACAGATTTTAACCGAAGTAGTGCGGGAATACAAAACAGCGATACACATGGATCAAAAGAAAGACGAGGTCGGAAGAGAGGTTCTCGATATTGTGATGAATTCTCAGGACCTTGTTCTCTATGGTCATGTCAAACGTGCGAAAGATAGTGATAAATTTCCGGCAGAAGCGATTAAGCATCTCGACCAGGCTACATCTTATCTTCATGAGAAGATCGATGAGCAGTTAAAGCACTCCTGAAAATCAGGAGTGTTTTCTTATTTTTGTTACCTATTTAAAAAGTCCAAACCTGTATTAAATACTTAGAATAGTTTGTATTTGCAACAATATGTTGTAATGGTTGCAATGAACTGTAACATAGTGATATGTTTTTACTGTTTACTACATTAAAGGAGAGTGAAATAAATGACGAATTACTTGAAGCGGCTGGCTCCTGTATTGTTGATGGGGCTAGTTGTTTTTGTGATAAGTGCATGTTCGAATGGAAGTGAAAATTCAAATGAAGCATCTGATAAAACATCAGAGAAGGAGCCGACAGCCTGGGAAGAGATTAAAGACGAAGGAAAGATAGTGGTAGCCACTTCTGGAACCCTTTATCCAACGTCTTATTATGAGGAAGGCTCCGATCAGGTGACAGGATATGAAGTTGAGGTTGTAAAGGAAATGGCCCACCGTCTTGATCTTGAAGTTGAATTTGAAGAAATGGGCTTCGATGGTATGCTGACAAGCATCAACTCCGGAAAAGTCGATCTTGCCGCAAATGATATTACGATTACTGATGAAAGACAAGAAAAGTTTGCCTTCTCTGAACCAGTAAAGTATTCATACGGAACGGCTATCGTAAGAAAAGATGACTTATCTGGCATTAAATCATTAGATGATCTTGATGGAAAGAAAGCTGCTGGTGCCTCTACAACAATCTATATGAAAGTGGCACGAGAAAATGGTGCGGAAGAAGTCATCTATGACAACGCTACGAATGAACAATACTTACGCGATGTATCGACTGGTCGAACGGACATTATTCTTAATGATTACTACTTGCAAACTCTTGCACTTGCGGCATTCCCAGAATTGAACATCACAATTCATCCTGATATTAAATACTACCCAAATAATCAGGCGATCGTCATGAAAAAAGACAGTGGTGAGCTTGAAGCAAAAGTGAATGAAACATTAAAAGAAATGAAAGAAGATGGAACACTGAAAGAACTATCCGAGAAATTTTTCAATGGTGCTAACGTGTCAGTTAAACCTGACGTTGATATCAAAGAATAAGTAGGAGTTGTCATGATTGGGTGAAATACACTGGGAATATTTATTTGATGCAGGACTTGCGTTGAAGTCGTTTCCCTATGTCATACAAGGACTTGGTCTGACGCTATTAATCTCATTTGTAGGGATGATCATCGGACTTTTTATGGGCCTATTTCTGGCTCTCGGTAGAATGTCAAAGTGGAGAGCGCTTCGCTATCCAGCACGTATATATATTTCTTTTATGAGAGGTACTCCGATACTCGTTTTTCTTTACATTCTTTATTTTGGACTTCCGGTTGTTGGCATCGAATTTTCTGCGCTTACATCTGCGTTGATTGGTTTCAGTTTGAATAGTGCAGCTTACATTGCTGAAATTCAGCGATCTGCTCTGTCTTCTGTCGAGAAAGGACAGTGGGAAGCATCTACTGCACTTGGAATGTCTTATTGGACTACCATGAGAGAAGTTGTGATTCCGCAGGCAACCCGGATTGCGATTCCACCTCTATCGAATGTGATGCTGGATTTGATAAAAGCTTCTTCACTTGCAGCGGTCATCACAGTACCTGAATTACTTCATCACGCAAAAATAGTAGGTGGAAGAGAGTTTGATTTTATGACGATGTATATTCTTGTAGCTCTTATTTATTGGGGTGTCTGTGTCTGTGTGTCCTTCTTACAGGAACTGTTGGAAAAACGTTATCATTATTTACATTAATCCCTGAGAAATCAGGGGTTTTTTTCTTTTTGATAAGATGTATTTAGTACTAATAATCAGCAAGCCTAAAAGGCAGTATTCGTTCATTTGAACTGTAATGAAGAGGGTAAAAAAACAAAAAAATCCCATATTCCCCATCAATCTTTTTTAAGAATGTTATAATAAATGAAAAGTCCAACATAGACGATTCGTCATATTTGAAGGGGGTTCATCATCTGCATGAAAAAATATGTTAGCTTAGTGATGCTGGTTGTTGTTCTTCTGCTTGCTGCTTGTTCGAACAGCAACGCTAAGAATGATAAAGAGGAATCAACTACTACTGAAGAAGCTTCTTCTGCTGAACAAGCACAGAAAGAATTAGAAGCAATGAAAGTCGAAGAAGATAAAGTGGTTGCGACAGTGGATGGCGAAGAAATTAAAGGAAAAGACTACAATTCTATGCTTGTTCAAACCCAGCTTCGGTATACGATGAGTGGCGAGGATCCATCTGACTCTGAAGTAGCTAAATCGATTAAGAAAGAAGTAATGGACAACTTGATTGGTCAGGAGCTTTTACTTCAGAAAGCAAAGGATGAAGGGTTCTCCGCTTCTGATAAAGAAGTGGAAACAGAACTAGAGCAAATCAAAGGTCAGTTTGACGGTGAGAAAGAGCTGCAAGATGCGCTTAAATCACAGGGAATGACCTTAGATCAGTTAGAAAGTCAATATGCAGATATTGTCGTAGTGGACAAGTATGTTGATGAGAAAATTGGTACACCTGAGGTAACCGATAAAGAAATGAAAACATTCTATGAAGATCAGTTTTCAAAAGACGCTGAAAATCCACCATCTTATGATGAAATGAAAGACAGAATTAAGGATTATTTAGTGGAGACAAAAACACAGAAAAAAGTTCAAGAAATGAAGGACGATCTAAAGAAAAAAGCGGATATTAAAGAATTGCTGTAGGTCAGCTCAAATGCTGGCCTTTTTTTCTATGGGAGGGATCAATCTTCCCTAAGAATTACTGAGAATATCCTATGTCTTCCTAGAAGTTCAGTTTATAATCAGTACCAATATAGAAGAGGAGTAGAAACAAATGGATTACATACTGAAACAAGTAAGTGACTATGTTCAACAAAAGTTAGAGAATGAAGGAAGTGGGCACGATTGGTACCACATCGAAAGGGTTGTTCAACATGCGAGAACAATTGGGAAAGAAGAAAACGCCAATCTTTTTATATGTGAAGCTGCGGCACTTGTTCATGATCTCGCGGATGATAAAATCGCATCCACGGAAGCAGATGGATTAAGAGAAGTAGAAGAACTTCTAACTGAAGTGAATGAATCTGACAGAGAACATATTATCGAAATTATATCGACCATTTCCTTTAAAGGGGGAAACAGACCTCCAGTTAAAACTCTTGAAGCACAGGTTGTGCAAGACGCAGACCGTTTAGATGCAATAGGTGCAATTGGTATTGCACGTACATTTGTTTATGCTGGCTCAAAAGGTGATTTGATTTATGATCCGGCGATCGAACCGAGAGAAAAGCTAACTTCTGATTCTTATCGTCATGAGCAATCCACAGCCATCAACCATTTCTATGAAAAATTGTTGAATTTGAGAGACTTAATGAATACGAAAACGGGAAAAGTTCTGGCGAATCAGCGACACCAATTTATGGAATCATTTCTAACTCAGTTTAACGATGAATGGAACGGGAGAAGATAAATCGATGGAAATTCAACCGATGACGTTAGATGTTGCTAGAGTAATCCAGCGGTGGTCTTATGAAGAGCCTTATTCATTATATAGTTTTAGTGAAGAGGAAAACGTGATTTCCGAATTCATGAATGGATCATATTACTATGTGATGAATGAACAAAAAAAGCTGATTGGGTATTTTTGTTTTGGGAAATCGGCTCAGGTTCCCGCTGGATATAAGGTTAACGCTTATGAAGATAATCTATTAGATATCGGTCTTGGGATGGCTCCTGAAGAAACTGGCAAAGGAAAAGGAGGTTTTTTCCTGAAAAAAGGCATCGAATTTGCAAACAAAAAGTACAAAACAATCGGCATTCGCCTTACAGTGGCATCTTTTAATAAACGAGCAAAAAAGGTATATGAAAGAGAAGGTTTTGAGCATCAACAAACGTTCATCAATACCACAGAGAATAGTACCATTTCTTTTGAAGTGATGGTAAAAAAAATTGAAAACTAAATAAAAGTGAAAAAATGGGTTAAACCTTTCAAAAAGGGGAATAACAGAAATATATAAGCATGAACAACCAGGGAGACAGTTTCATGGTGAATGAGCTATTAACCTAGAAATTTGACCGGATACAACGAAAAAATTTGTCTGTTTATTGCTACTTCTGACATAGCATTGGAAGTTTAGTCGAAAACGTTTTGATTCCTTCTAGAATTGGGCATAATGGTTATGTGTTGGCATGAGGAGGAATGAGAGATGTATGATGCAATTGAGGAAAAACGGAAAGAGATGTTCGATATTGCTGGCCGTTATGGCTTTGCATCAGAGAGAACCATTCGTTGTAGTCAGGAGTTAGACCGGTTATTAAACGCCTTAATGCAGACAAACCATCGAAATGAAAGAGCTTTTTAAAACATTGTTTTGATTCTTTCTTCCTGTTTGGTGAAGTAAAGGAGGAAAACCAATGAAATTTGATCTTAAAGCAATTCTTACAAAAGAGTTGTTTGATTGGATAGAAGAGCATCCGAAGCGTGATCAGCTGATTGAATCGATTCAAGGAGAGATTTTTCAATCAGTTGTTCATTTTAGAGAATGGAATGATTCCAATTATGATGGAAATGAAGATTGGCTCCTATTTGCGATCCGCAACGAAGAAACCTGGAGAAATGAAGTCGATCCTCTTGATCATAGCCAAAGCCGTTCGTAAAACGGCTTTTTTTGTTGGATTCCGCAATTTTATGTAGAATATGCAGGATTTGACGTCCTGAAGAACGAAAACCTAGTTAATATAGAAAAGAGATCAGGTCCTGGGGAGTGAAGAGTAGTGAGTCATTCAGAAAATGTATTGATCGATAAAGAAAAGCTACATCAACTTCATCGAGATTTTCAAAAATATGAATCACTGTTTGTCCATTATCCTGGAATGATGTATTCACTTGATCTTAATGGATATATAACGGAAATAAATGAATTTGGAAAACGACTTTCCAAAAACAATAAGGATGACATTTTCAGTAAGCATTATACGAAATTTATCGAACGTTCAGAACGCGAACGAGCAAGTAAGTCGTTCCGATTGACTTGTCAGGGGCACGTGACACACCTTCAAACTATTTTCCTAAACCAAGAATGTGAGACTTTTGATGTTGAATTAATCAATCTCCCAATGTATATTCAGAATCGGGTAGAAGGTGTTTTCAGCATTGTCAGAGATATTTCTGATCAGAGAGCCACTGTTGTTGCTTTAAGAGATAGTCAGGAAAAGTATAGGTTAATTGCTGAACATACATCTGAACTCATTAGGCTCGTTCATGTTGAAAAAGAGATTGTTACTTATGCTTCTCCTTCCCACCAGAATACACTGGGATTTCCTCCAGAGTATTACACAGGGAGATCGATATATGATGATGTCCATCCAGACGATAAGAGTCTCGTAGTCAATATGTTGCAAAACACGAATCATCATTCTGCCGTAGCGGAATTCAGAAGAAGACATGTCGATGGCTCCTGGATTACGCTTGAAGATCGTGCAACCCTTATTCCTTATGGAATACGGGAAGAGAGAATGGTCGTGGTGGTATCTAGAGACATTACAGAAAAGAAAAAGTCAGAAAGAGAGCTACAGGACACATTAAAACAGCTGAAAGATTTAAAGTATGCACTCGATGAAAGTGCTCTTGTTTCTGTGACGGATGAAAAAGGGAAAATTACGTCAGTGAACGACAAGTTCTGTGAAATTACTGGATATAGTGAAGCAGAGCTGCTTGGTAGTGATCATATGATTCTTGATTCGGCATATCATCCCCCTTCATTCTTTGATGATATGCGGCAACAAATACAGTCAGGATCAGTATGGAAAGGGGAAATCAATAATCTTACAAAAGATGGAGAGAATTTCTGGGTCGACACGACGGTCGTTCCTTTTCTTGATGAAATTGAAGTCCCCTATCAGTACGTTTATATTCGTAAGGATATTACAGATAGAAAGCAGGCTGAAGAACTGCTGCGTACATCCGATAAGCTATCGGTTATTGGAGAGCTAGCTGCAGGTGTTGCCCATGAAATTCGAAATCCTTTAACTTCCCTAAAAGGATTTACCCAGATTTTAAAGTCACGCCTTAGTAGTGAAAGTGATCAGGAATTCATTAAAATCATGTTATCAGAGCTTGATCGGATCAATATGATCGTGAATGAGTTTATGGTACTCGCAAGACCACAGGCTGTCGAACAAGAGAAGACCAATATTTTTGATTTGGTAAGGAACGTTCTTACGCTTATTGAAACTCAGGCAATTCTAAATAATGTTCAAATCTACACAAGAGTAATAGATGATATACCGGATATTACATGTAGTGAAAATCAAATGAAACAAGTTTTGATTAATGTCATTAAAAATGCCATAGAAGCCATGCCTGAAGGAGGGGAAATTATACTGTCCCTTTATACACATAAAAATGAAGTGACCATCGAAATTCGAGACAGTGGAACTGGCATTCCCGAGCATCAGCTCGTTCATCTCGGTGAACCTTTCTACACAACAAAGGAAAAGGGAAATGGTCTAGGGTTAATGATTTGTCGAAGAATTATCCAAAATCATCAGGGTTCTTTCGCAATTGAAAGTAGTGAAGGGAATGGAACAGTAGTCACAATAAAGCTACCTATTGAAATAGCAAGTCGATAGCGCTGGGAACAGCGCTTTTTCTGTGACTGATAATTCCTTTACAACAAGTAAGAAAGCGCTTACAATAATAGAAAGAAATAGTTAGAATAATCGAATAAAGGATGTGTTGAGGATGAAAAGCGAGACGAGTTATCGCATGCTTGCCTTTGATAAATTCAACGCTGAAACGAATTGGTCTGAAAACAATCGCCTTTTTAATTATTCCATCGCCGGTCTCGGAGCTATTTTCTATATTGTATCTATGCTGATTTAATAGTTAATAAGAATAGGTCAGTTGAAAAGTTCATTAGATGACAAGAAAAAAGAACTTACTCTATAGAGCAGTTCTTTTTTTTATGAAGTATTTTCTTTAGGCAGCGATAAAAATTTATTAGATAATAACAATCAACCGTTCCCAATATAGAAATTTAGTCTTGAAAGAAGAATGACCGGGTTTCAAATGAGGTGGATTGATAAGCTTTGGCGATGCCTTCCGTTGAAATATTCTCTTTAGAAACCCTTTTGATTTGTACTTCAAATGATTTATCTTTATTAAAAAGTGGATGAGACATTCGAATGCTGTCCTGGTTATGCCAGTATGCCATCACTTTTTCATCATACTGCAGAAAATAAAAAGACTGCGGGAACCCATTTTTATACCATGAAATTTCATCATCTTTCGAAACACCTGGCTCCTGAAAACAAGCGTAAAGAGAAAGATCATCGCAAAATTGAAGGAGTTGAAAGTGAAACGTAAGAAGAGATTCTGGAATATCAAATGTTTTTTGCAGATTTAATTGACGGTTTTCTTCTGCACTATAAAATGATTTTGCAAGGTTAGAATTGGCTCCATTAAAGAAAGATTGGTAATGTTTGCTGCAAAGATAAGCACCATAGGATGTTTGCCTTCCGATTTCCTCAATCCCTTTTTGATAGAATGTTAACTTTGTTGCTAGTGGAAAGTCCAGAAAGGAATACGGAGCTTGTCTACGATCATTCCAAAAAGGCACCTCGTCAAGCGGAATCCAACCACGATCATGCTCTTTAATCGCCAAAAGAACATCTTCATAAGCAAGCATATCCGGCCAGTATGATTCTTTCAGCTCTCTTGCAAATTGCCCCGATAGAAGAGCGTGATCATGTTGAGATATCATTACAAAAGAATCCCTATTCTCATAAACAATCACAAAATCATCCCTTTCACGAAAAGCGTAATTGCCCGTTAAGGCTCGACAAGCACTGGAGCCTCACAAAATGAACACGCATTTAGTGTTCAGGTTGAGAGGTGAAGTGATGGAGAGGCTGGGCAATGAAGCTAGCCCAACGAAAAGCGTAATTGCCCGTTAAGGCTCGACAAGCACTGGAGCCTCACAAAATGAACACGCAATTAGTGTTCAGGTTGAGAGGTGAAGTGATGGAGAGGCTGGGCAATGAAGCTAGCCCAACGAAAAGCGTAATTGCCCGTTAAGGCTCGACAAGCACGTTAAGTCTATCTATCCAAATAAGCTTACCCTTGTTTCGAATCGCTTTTTTGAATTTCTTTAAAATGGACACGTGCATTTGTTAGATTAATGCGTGATATTGCAATTGGCTTTGTAATCGCTTGTGTGACCATATCGTCTTTTTTTGGATCAGTATTATAATAGGACACAACCAATTCATCGTTCTCTTTCATGATACTGTCGATGGTAACGGAATAGCCACCAGTAGGCATCTCTCCTCTTGCGATGATAATGTACAGATCATCTCCGGAAGGAACGGTAAAGGTAGATTTCTCAAGCCACTTTTGTTGTACTGTAGCTTGAATGTCTTTTGGAGCATTTTGCATTTGGACTGTTTCAAAGCTTACTTCTTCCTTCATTTCTTCCCCTCCGTTTGATTCATTAGAAGACGAACTTGAAGAATTATTTCCACAACCCGAAAGAATGACTAGACATAGTGATAGTACTAACAAGAATGAACGCAAGTTGTATTTCCCCCCTTTCTATTTGAATGGCTCTGTTAGTAAATAGTGTTGATCTTTGTATGCACCGTTCATTTACATAGCCGTTTACAATAGTTCGTGCACGCCTTGATGAAATTTTGATGATCAATGCGATTCTTCCTTTAAGTTTAGCGAATTTTATTAAGGTTGGAAAGAGCAGGGATTTTTATGATTATAATTTAGCGGCATAGGGTATTAATAAATGTAGACAATTGTCGTTATTGAAAGGAGAAACGTTATGCAGAAAGAAATTTTAAGTTTTTTAAAAAATGTTGAAGAACCCGTATCAACAAGAGAAATAATGGAGTATTTATCTACAAAAGGCTTCAACCCTGATGAGGAAGAGCTTGTTCGAGTCATTAAAGATATGCCGGTAGGATTGGTTCTACGGGAGTTTGATGCTTCCGTAATCGATCCCTCACCATCGGTTGTATATAAAGCAGGTCCAAAAGCTTAACTACTTCCTGCGAAACTGGTCAAGCAAATATAACCCAGTAATAAGTAGGAATACAATTCCCACCCCGTATAGTAAATCTATTATGAAAGTCACATGAAGACATCCTTTCTAATTCATAGTAACATTGCCAACATTTTAATTAACCTAAGTGTATCAAACGTTTTCATTTGAGTTATAAATTCTTATTTCGCTTGTGTAGCGAAATGATATAATAGTGGCACCTGAGTTAAGGATGGAAGGATGTCTTCATGAAAAAGATTAAAATTAACAGTTCCAAATTGATTATTCTCTTCTTTATTGTTTTTATCATCGTCGGAGCTGCTAACGTACTATTTAGTGATCGGAAAATGAACACGAGTGAGTATCTTCTTAGCGAAAACCATCGAGATGTGGTCTCACGCTCAGAAACACAGCCTAAAGTTCCTGTCGGCGCACTTGTTAATAGCAAATTGTCTGAAGACGGAACAATTACCCTGGCTGCTAAAATTAAGTACGAAGGCGAAAAAGAATCTCGTATAGAAGTTGTAGAAGAAGAGCTATTAGATTACCAGATTACAAAGCAAAAGACTGACGAGATCGTTATTCCTTATATATCTCCAGAACCTTCGATCGAAAAAAAAGTTACTCGAGGTGAAATTATTGAGGGAGAGACACTCGCTACAGACGAACTAGAGCCTGGTGCATATCAAATCGAGGTAAAAGTTCCGATTGTGATGAATGAGAAGGAAGAAATGTTTTTATTCAGAATCCCTGTTGAAATTCATCCTTGATGCGAGAGAATAATCGAAGAAACTGATCACTCACGAGTGATCAGTTTTTTTGTGTGAAAAAGTTACAGTGTGTTACCGTCTTTCTTTATCCGGATTTTTATATGCATAAAGAAACTGGTAGAATAGAAGTGGAGTCTTAGTAAAATAGGGGGTACTTGTGAGGAAACTTAATCTGTATAAAATTATCGGAATATTCTTATCTCTTGCTTTGTTTTTCATCATTTTTAATGGCCTTCAGAACAGTGAGCCTGACTTTACAGTAGATGAATCTGCGTTCAAAATCTATGAATCTAGTGATAAATGGGAAGAAACTCTCTCTGACTTCATTCCACAGGCAACCCTTGCGAAGGAAATCGGTGCAATGAATGATGTTGACCGACGAATTCCTCTTTTGGCCATTGAACGTGATTTAGTGATCCATGATATTATGGTGCTGAATTTTGGAGCAGTCTACCTATCTTATTCGTTTCCATTGCATGAGGATGATGACCCTGCAGATCTCCCGAAGCTGTCGATTGGTTCTATGCAGTTTAATGGAGATGGGGAAGAGGATGTTTCTTATTTGATTGATCAACAAGAAATAACACAAGGCAATCAGTTTAAACCTAATGTAGTGAATCATAGAGTCTATCGTGCAGATGTGTTAATTCCGAACGAAATTGGGTTTGGTTCCCCTGGTGATTTTAATCTCTTCTCAGATGCGAAGTCCGTTATTCTTGAAAACATATACGTCCAAGAGGATGACCAGAAAGTGGATGTGCGTAATCAGGAGCTATCGTTAAAAAGCGATTATGACGGGAATGTGTATGCAACTGCTAATCTAAATGACTCTGTTGAAACAAAAGACGGTAAGATTTCATTCACTCATTTCGAAGCCGGTTTAAATGCAAATAAACTATATTTGGACGGTGCGACAGATACTATTTCTGAACTACAGATGATGAACTTGAACGAAGAGTTATCTTATTCCATCCAACAACCTCTTCAACGGGATGGTGATAGTACTTATGTCGTCTTAGCTCCTTTTACAAAACTAGAGAATCAACTCTCATATCAACTTAACGGTATCGTTTATGGAAATGACGGAACAATTCAATACGATCTAACTAAATCTGATTGGGAAGCGATGCTAGATGGAGAAGGGATAGAACTTGGAGTGTATAGTGATGTTTCTTATTCCGTTCGTACAAAAAATGAAGGGAACGGTCAACAACTGATCGTCACATACAATAGTAAGGATAAAAACGCTGAACAAATGTTGAATCAACTATACATTGAAAGTGAGAAAAGCCATTCCGATCGAATGGAAGACGTTCCAGATGAAGAAAAGAAATTATATGATTTACACAAGCCGGTTACACTAGGATTTAAAGATAAAAAGGACAATTCGGTGCTGATATACAATACTACAGCTTCTGAAGAAGATAGAAGTATGGTTATTGATTTGGATAGTGATCATTTTGAATCGGGTCTTCCGGTAACCGTTACATTATCAAATTTACCTGATTTCCAATCTGTGAATCTAGAATTAAACAGTCCATTGAAAAAAA
Organism: uncultured Bacillaceae bacterium; assembly: GCA_963739655.1. GTDB lineage: Bacteria > Bacillota > Bacilli > Bacillales > Guptibacillaceae > Guptibacillus. The sequence continues at coordinate 194,751 of CAVUAW010000026.1, forward strand.
ACAAAAAATAATTATGAAATGTAGTTTGGATTTTATGGAACGGGGAATAGTTGTTATCAAACCCCCTAAGTAAGTTTGAAATAGATTTCCCCCTTTTAACCGTACTCATTGAGTACGGTTTTTTTTGTCTAAATTCATTAATCAATCAACATTTTGTGAAACGTTTCCATTATGCGGTATTCGTGGTAATGTTTTAGGAGAGAGTAGTGAATAGGTAACGAGAGGATGAGGCGCTTGGGAAAGAGAGATAAAGTGACAGAGTTAACCGATGATCTTGAGGAGTTTTTTGAAGGAGAAAAGCTTGTCATGCTTTCCACTATTGATCATGAGAGTGAGACTCCGAATGTATCTGCTATATCGTGGGTGAAAAGTTTGGATAAGAGAAACCTTCGTTTTTCAGTAACTTCAACTTCCAGAACCGTTCAGAATGTGCAGCGTCATTCAGGCGTGGTCTTAACCATCATCGGACTTGAGACGGTCTATTCGATCCATGGGGAAGCCACCATCCTAGAAGAAGCGATGTCTGGAGTATCATTAAAGCTTGCAAAAATAAATGTCAAAATCGATCAGGTCATGGAAACGATGTTTTGGGGAGCTAAAATCACAACTGAGCCTCAATATGAAAAAACGTATAACAAGAAGAAAGCTGAAGAACTAGATGCAGAAGTTTATCGAGCGCTTATGAAATAGCGTGGCTCTTTCTAATCGCTTTCTTTTATGATTTAATAATTAGAAATAAGGATTTTGTGCTGTCACTGTGATGGAGGCACCAAGAAACGAGGTTGAATCCCATATGGAATGGGAAATTATCAAAGATTTTCTGAATGAAGAAACAATAAGAGAATGGCTGAGTCAATATCGAGCGCTTGGTCCATTACCAGGCATTCTATTACCAATGCTTGAAGCAGTTATTCCTATATTGCCTCTCTTTCTATTCGTGGCAGGTAATGCGGCTGCTTATGGCTTCTGGTATGGCTCATTGTTGTCCTGGCTAGGTGCTTCTCTTGGTGCTTTGATCGTTTTTATGGTGGTCAGAAAACTTGCGAGGCAGCGATTTAAGCGGGTTGTGACGAGGCATGCCAAAATCGAGAAAACGCTTCATTGGATTGAACGACATGGTTTTGGAATGGTGTTTCTTCTGCTTTGTTTTCCGTTTACTCCGTCTGCGTTGATTAACGTAGTTGCCGGGTTATCCAATATGAGCACAAGAAGTTTTGTTCTTGCTGTACTGCTCGGTAAAATGGTGATGATTTCAATTGTTTCATTTATTGGACATGATGTTTTTGCTTTAATTCATCGTCCTCTAGAAATGATACTGATCTTGCTTGCTATCGTTCTCTTATGGGGGGCAGGGAAGATCATAGAATTGAAATTGAATCAGCGGCCGAGAAAGCATCGCACCGAGGATCGCGCTAGATAAAAAGAATATTCCATTCGGGAGAGGCGAATGCCTCTTAAGTGTGGAGAAATGAAAGCCATGCCGTTAATGATGCGGCATGGCTTTTGAGTATGATAATGAGTTTAAGTTCGTTGTTTTCAATTCATAGAGTTCCAATATCTCCGTTTCTAAGCTGTGGTCTCCGCTTTTCATGATCCAGCTGCAGCGCCCAGACCCTCGGTCACTTCACCCTCCAACTCGAACACAAAGGGCGTGTTCAATTTGGAGGGCTCCAGTGCCTGCCGGGTCTAAACGGGCGCTTCCGCTTTTCGTGAGATCCAGCTGCAGCGGCCAGACTCTCGATCGCTTCACCTCCACAAATGAACACAAAGACCGTGTTCTTTTGTGGAGGTTCCAGCGCTTGTCGAGTCTAAACGGCCACTTTCGCTTTTCAGATCCAGCTGCGCAGGCCAAATCCTCCGGCTGTTTCGCCCAATCGAATGAGACAAAATGCGTCTCAGTCTCATGGGCTCCAACATCCTGCGGATTTAAGCAGGCCTGCTCCGCTTTTCGTGATCCAGCTGCAGTGGCCAGACTCTCGACCGCTTCACCTCCACAAATGAACACAAAGACCGTGTTCTTTTGTGGAGGTTCCAGCGCTTGTCGAGTCTAAACGGCCACTTTCGCTTTTCAGATCCAGCTGCAGTAGGCCAGACTCTCGGTCACTTCACCCTCCAACTCGAACACAAAGACCGTGTTCAATTTGGATGGGTTCCAGTGCCTGCCGAGTCTAAACGGCCCACTTCCGCTTTTCGTGAGATCCAGCTGCGACTCGCAGAAACTCCGATATTTCACTCTTTCACAGGAACACAAAAAGCGTGTTCCAGTTCAAGAGTTCCAATATCTCCGTTTCTGAACGCTCGTCTCCGCTTTTCGTGAGATCCAGCTACAGCGCCCAGCCCCTCGGTCACTTCGCCTTTCAATCTGAACACAAAGACCGTGTTCATTTTGAAAGGCTCCAGTGCCTGCCGGGTCTAACCGGGCGCTTCCGCTTTTCTATTTAAAATATCCTTTTTTTGTCTTTTTCTTCTGTGAGTATTTCAACGGCTTCTCTAAAGCGTTGGGAGTGGATGATTTCGCGTTCTCTTAGGAAGGCGAGGGAGTCGTTGAGGTCGGGGTCGTCGGATAGGTCTATGATCCATTGGTAGGTGGCACGGGCTTTTTCTTCGGCTGCGATGTCTTCGTAGAGGTCGGCTATTGGATCACCTTTGGCAGCGATGTAGCTTGCTGTCCATGGAACTCCTGCTGCGTTGGAGTAGAAGAGGGCGCTATCGTGATTGGCATAATGTGCTCCTAGTCCTGCTTCTTTCATTTGATCTGCAGTGGCATCTTTTGTAAGTTTGTAGATCATCGTTGCTATCATCTCGAGATGGGCGAATTCTTCTGTGCCGATATCTGTTAATAACCCAACTACTTTATCAGGAATGGTGTATCGCTGGTTTAAGTAGCGAAGTGCAGCGGCTAACTCGCCGTCTGCGCCTCCATATTGCTCAATTAGGAACTTGGCTAGCATCGGATTACATGTACTTACTTTCACAGGATACTGCAGTTTTTTTTCATAGAGCCACATGGTTGCTCACCCTTTCTAAACTAGACTTGCCATGGCCACGGGGCATCCTTCCAGTCCCATGGATAGTTTGAATAACTATTTCCATATTGCTGAAGGGGGCCATACTCTTTCTCATACCGTTTTTTTAGATGTCTACTCATTTTTGCGTATTCATTAAATTGCTGGATGGCTTCGTTGTCATTTGGATGAGTATCGAGATATAGCGTTAATTCTACAAGAACAAAATCACAAGCTTGGATTTCTTCAAGGAGTTCATAATACGCTTTAGGAAGCTGTTTTTGCGTCATTTTTACTCCCCCCGTTTAGATGGTGGTGGATAAGGATCATAGAAGGCTTTCCATAAGGTGCCCGTGTGCAATGCTTCACGAGCGGAGAATTGTTCAAGACCTGGTGGTTGAAAGCCCATATAAAGGTTAGGTGGAGTGGAATATGACTTCACTCGAATTGGTGGGCAAGGATCAAATGGACTCACATATGGTTCATAATACTTCCGATTTGTATGCATAATTGACCTCCTTTACAACAAATTCCTACTTTAATAGTTGTATGAGGCGAATAAGGAAAACATGTTTATACTGGATTAAAGGGCCATATGTTTCAACTAACAATCAAAGTGGGATATACCCGTTCATTAACATAGGCTTGTACTAAGAAGAGCACTTCCTGATGTGGAAGTGCTCTTCTAAGACTTACATTTTATTAACGGTCTCATTCCATGTTGCTAGCATGTTTTTTAAATCATGAAGGTTCGATTTGAAAGGGTAATTGTCAGCAACGCTTTGTTTTTGAAGATCATCAAGCTTTTCATAACTGTGGACGAACTCTGTCATATCTCTGGTTATTCGGTTTAATTCCCATTTAAACGTATCGAATTCTTTTTCCATTCTTAAAACCCCTCTCAGTTACGTATTAATTACCTTATACCCTGCCTTTGAGAGCTAAAACCAGAGAACGCTTTTTTTGACAATATTTAGTTGCATTTAATGCGAACGTATTTTCTTATCCTGCCTACCAAAATGAATAAAAACGTGAGATAATAGAGCTAGAATATAGGGTTCAGGAAGTAGGGGGAAGATGAAATGACGGTTCAATTTATTATCGGCAGGTCTGGGAGCGGCAAAACTGACCATTGCTTAACAGAGATTCAGAATGAATTGACCGATCGGCCACTCGGTCAGGACATGATTTATTTAGTACCAGAACAGATGACTTTTCAATCAGAATACGAGTTGGTACATAATCGTGGTTTGAAGGGAATGATTCGTGCTCAAGTCTTTAGTTTTACAAGACTTGCGTGGAAAGTTCTTCAGGAAACAGGTGGGATGGCACGCCCTCATTTAACAAGTGTCGGCACGAGCATGATGCTGCGTCATATCATTGAGGAAAACAAACAAAAGCTTAGGATTTATCAGCGATCATCAGAGAAAACGGGATATGTTGAACAACTAAATGATATGGTGACAGAATTCAAGCGTTATTGCCTGGAACCAGATGATGTCAAAAGCTATGCCGATGATTTGTATAGCGAAGATGAACGAAGTTTGTTAAGGGATAAGCTATATGATCTTCACCTTATTTATGATGCTTTTCAAAGGAAAATGATTGGCCATTATCTTGATTCGGAAGATTACTTGGCTTTACTTGCAGAGAAGATTGATGACTCAAACTACCTAGAGGGTGCAACAATTTGGGTGGATGGGTTTCATAGTTTTACCCCACAAGAGTTACTGGTTATTCAATCATTAATGAAAAAGGGTACGGATCTTACCTTCACGCTCACGATGGATGCTGAAATGAATCCTTCATTCATTCATGAACTTGATTTGTTTCATGAACCAGCAAAAACGTATCAAACCCTAGTTGAATTAGCGAATGAGGAAAGTGTTGAAGTGAAGCAACCGCTTATCTTTTCATCACAAAAGCGTTACAGAAATAGAGAGCTATCCCATCTAGAAGCGAATTACGGAGAGCGACCACCGATTCTTTACACGGGTCAACTTCACCATATTCAAGTGCATCATTCAGTCAATATACGATCGGAAGTAGAGGCTGCAGCAAGAGAAACGCTTAGACTGGTGAGGGACGAGGGATATCGATTCCGAGATATATCAGTCATGGTTCGGAATATGGCCACATACTATGAGCTCGTCGAAACGATTTTTGGGGATCATGACATTCCTATATTTTCTGATCAAAAACGAACGATGCTCCATCATCCATTGATTGAACTTCTTCGATCGAGTCTGGATATTATTCAGTTTAACTGGCGCTATGAAGCCGTTTTTCGCTGTGTGAAAACGGAGTTGTTATTTCCTGATGATACTGGAGAGAGCGTTCAAGCGATTCGTGAGCGAATGGATGAGCTCGAGAACTACGTCATTGCTAAAGGAATCAAAGGGTATCGCTGGAAGACCGGTGAACGCTGGAAGGCTAATATTTACCGTCAGCTTGAAGATAAAGAAGCGATCACATCAGACGAGTTGGAGGATATGGAAGCAAGACTGAATGAAACAAAGGACTGGATTGCGACTCCTCTAGAAAAGTTCGAGAGAAGAATGAACAAAGCACAAACCGTCCGTGATATGTGTGAGGCACTTTACTACCTACTTGAGAACAGTAACGCCGCCGAGAAAGTAGACCGTTTCAAAGAAATTGCTGAGAAAAATGGACAGCTTTCAAAAGCTAGAGAACATGACCAGGTCTGGGATGCTGTTATCTCACTTCTTGACGAGACCGTTGAACTTATTGGGGAACAAAAGCTCTCTGTAGAACAATTCTCGAAATTACTCGAAGCGGGAATCGAAAATATGAAGTTTGGACTTGTACCAGCATCGCTTGATCAGGTCGTGATCGGAAGCATTGATCGGACGAGGTTCACCGACGTGAAGTGTGGATTCCTACTCGGAGTGAACGATGGTGTCCTTCCTGCTAGGATGCAGGAAGAAGGTCTATTGACCGAACAGGACCGTGAAAAACTAGAAGAGCAGGGCATTCAATTAGCACCGGGTCTAAAACGCCGTCTTCTAGATGAAGAATTTTTGATCTATCATTCGCTAGCTACGCCATCCGATTACCTGTGGGTAAGTTGTCCATTAGCGGATGAGGAAGGAAAGGGACTTCAGCCTTCGATCATTATGAATCGTTTACAAGAAATGTTCCCGGAGCTTGAAATCGGCTTGAAGTTTGCTGAACCAGGTGAAGAAGCGTTAGAAGAACTATCGTTTATTTCGAACCCAGACAAAACGATTGGAAGACTGACTGGACAGCTTCGTCAGTGGACTAGGGGATATCCAATCGATCCGATTTGGTGGGATGCTTATAACTGGTTCGTTGGAAACGACTCAGAGCAGGATAAGCTACGCTTGATCGATAGCCTTTTCTATCGAAATAGGGCAGAACAATTATCGGATGAGACAAGCAGGAAACTCTATGGTTCTAACATACAAGCAAGTGTGTCTAGAATGGAACGTTATAAATCTTGTGCATTCTCGCAGTTTGCTTCACACGGTCTGCGATTGAAGGAAAGAGCTACGTTTAAGCTTGAAGCACCAGATATTGGGCAGCTCTTTCATGCAGCACTGAATATGATGGCTGAAACCATCAAACAACGACAGTGGGATTGGGGAAAGCTTTCATCCAATCAATACTATGAATTATCAGGTGAAATTGTTGAACAAATCGCTCCGAGGCTTCAGAATGAAATTCTATTAAGTTCGAATCGCTATCACTATATTATGAGAAAGCTAACCCAGGTAGTTGGTCGTGCCTCATCTGTTCTTGGTCAACAGGCAAAGAAAAGTGGTTTTCAACCGGCGGGTCTTGAGCTTGGTTTTGGACCGAATCAGGAGCTACCACCGATTGAGTTTACGCTAAAGAATGGTGTTAAGCTTCAACTGATCGGGCGGGTAGATCGCGTGGACCAAGCGTTAAATGGGGATGAGCTTCTCTTAAGAATTATTGATTATAAGTCAAGCGGGACATCACTAGACTTATCAGAAGTTTATTTTGGACTCGCGCTTCAGATGCTCACTTATCTTGACGTTGTCATTACGAATGCTAACCTCTGGCTCGGTAGAAGCGCTACCGCTGCGGGTATGCTTTATTTCCATGTGCATAACCCGATGCTTCAATTGTCTGCGCCCGGACAGGCTGCAATTCAGCAAGAACTATTCAAGAAGTTCAAGATGAAAGGGCTGCTCCTTGCTGATAAAGATGTTGTCAGCTTAATGGATCACGATATTGAAGCAAGAAAATCGGATATCATCCCTGCAGCATTGAAAAAGGATGGAAGTTTTTATAAAAATTCTTCAGTGCTTTCATCGGATGATTTTCAAGCGTTGCGTTCATTTACAAGAAAGACGATCCAATCGATCGGTACAGATATATCAGATGGTCGAATCGATATTGACCCATACAAAATGAAAGATCGGGTACCGTGTACATTCTGTTCTTACCGCTCATTTTGTCAGTTTGATCAAGCGATGGAGGATAATGCATATAGACAAATTTCAGTTGAAGATGATGAGACGATATTAAAACGTATGAGAGAGGAGGGAAACGATGATGAATCCAATCGGTAAACCAGAAGGGTCAAGGTGGACGGATGAACAATGGGAAGCCATTGCTGCTCGAGATCAGGATGTGCTCGTAGCAGCTGCGGCAGGTTCGGGGAAAACGGCTGTGCTCGTGGAGCGTATTATTAGAAGGCTAGCAGATGAGAACGATCCTGCTGAAGTAGACCGTATCCTTGTCGTTACATTTACAAATGCTGCTGCAGCCGAAATGCGTCACCGTATTGGTGAGGCGTTAGAAGACCGATTAAAAGAAGATCCTTCTTCTCTCTATTTAAGAAGACAGCTCTCCATGCTGAACCGTGCATCGATATCAACGCTTCATTCGTTTTGTACCGAAGTCATCCGTCGCTATTATTATGAAATTGATCTCGATCCAGCCTTTCGTGTAGCAGATCAAACAGAAGCAGCTCTTCTTCGTGAAGAAGCGATGGAAGAATTGTTTGAAGAACACTATAGTCAAAAGGAAAATGATGCATTCTTTGATCTTGTCGATCGGTATAGTAGCGACCGCAGTGATGTGGATCTTCAACAGCTGGTCGAAAGACTCTATCATTTCTCTTCTAGTCACCCATGGCCAGAACAATGGCTGCTCGAAAGCGTGAAGGTGTATGAGGAAGCAGAAGGAAAAGATTTTGATCAGCTAGTTTGGGTGAAAGAGCTAACAAAGGATGTTATTCTTCAGCTCGAGGGTATGAGAGAAGTTCAGAATAAAGCGATTGAACTCTCTTCAGCTCCAGGAGGTCCTGAACCTTATCTTGAAACGCTTGAGATGGAGCAGGAGATGGTCAATGGCCTGTTACAATCTGCTTCTCAATCATGGCAAGTTCTAAAAGAAGGATTCGATAATGTCACATTTGGTCGCTTAAAACCATGTAAAGGTGATCAGTACGATTCAGTAATGATCGATTCGGTTAAAGCGATGCGTGATCGAGTAAAGAAAACAGTTCAAGGGTTGAAAGAAGATCTATTCGAACGAGATCCAGATGATTATGTTGAGGATGTTGTGAAGCTTGCTCCTGTTTTGAAAACACTCTCTTCACTCGTAAATGAATTTAGAGAGCGGTATACCATGTTGAAGAAAGAGAAAGGTCTCGTCGATTATAGTGATCTTGAGCATTATTGTCTTTCGATTCTATTAGATGATGCATCGACACCTGATCATCCAATTCCTTCTAGTGCAGCTCGTGAGTATCAAACACAGTTTGCTGAAGTACTAATCGATGAGTATCAGGATACGAACTCTGTTCAGGAAACAATTTTGAATGCCATCAGTCGACGTTCTGAAACGGGTGGAAATCGTTTTATGGTAGGAGATGTGAAGCAAAGCATTTATCGTTTCCGACTCGCTGAACCCGGACTCTTTTTATCAAAGTACAAATCGTTCGGACGAACTTCAGATGATCCGTCAAAGCGAATTGACCTTGCAAAAAATTTCCGCAGTCGTGAAGAAGTTTTAAATGGAACGAACTTCATCTTCAAACAAATAATGGACGAACGTGTTGGTGAGATTGAGTACGATGAAGCTGCTGAATTGATCCCAGGCGCAGAGTATCCTCCTGCTGAAACCGTCATTCCTGAAGTGCATGTTATCGATCAGAGCTCTGGTTCAGAGGACGAGGACGATGTGGAGAAAGTTCAGCTTGAAGCTCGTTTAATTGCTTCAAGAATCAAGTCCATGATGGGCAAAAGTGAAGCGGAACGAACAAAGATATACGATCGTAAGGAAGACAGGATGAGACCGATTCAATATCGGGATATGGTCATCTTATTACGTGCCACAGCCAGTTGGGCACCGGTTATTTTAGAAGAGTTGAAGCAGGCAGGAATTCCTTCCTATTCGGATCTTGCTTCCGGCTATTTTGAGGCAACAGAAGTCGCGATCATGATGAGTCTTCTGAATGTAATCGATAATCCCTATCAAGATATACCTCTTGCATCGGTTTTACGTTCACCCATTATTGGTTTATCAGAAGAAGAACTTGCTCTTGTTCGAATTAATGACAAACAGTCAAGTTATTACGCTGCTCTTCAAGTTTACTGCACTAGTGAAACTGATTCGTTATCAGAAAAGCTGTCTCGCTTTATGACTAACTTAAATCGATGGCGTGAACAGGCCAGACAGTCTTCGTTAAGTGAATTGATCTGGCAGCTCTATCGGGAGACGCATTATTATGAGTTCGTGGGTGGGATGCCTGCCGGTCTTCAACGTCAGGCAAACTTAAGGGCACTATATGATCGGGCCAGACAATATGAAGCGACTTCATTTCGGGGTTTGTTCCGTTTTCTTCGTTTTATTGAACGGATGAAGGAAAGAGGGAGTGACCTTGGTACAGCGCGTGCTCTTGGAGAACAGGAAGATGTTGTGCGTGTGATGACGATTCATAAAAGTAAAGGACTTGAATTTCCGATCGTTTTCCTTGCAGGCGCTGCAAAGCAATTTAATATGAGAGATATGTCCAACCAGATGCTAATGCATAAGGAATTCGGTCTTGCCACGAAGTTTATTGACCCAGTAAATCGAATAAGCTACCCCACGCTTCCGTATTTTACGCTGCAAAAGCGAATGAAGCTTGAAATGCTTGCTGAAGAAATGCGTGTGCTCTATGTTGCATTAACTCGTGCCAAGGAGAAACTCGTATTAATTGGCACCGTGAATGATTGGGAGAAGGAGGTTTTATCCTGGGCAGGTGCATCAGGTGAAGATTGGCTTCTTTCTGACTACGAGCGCTCGAAAGGGAAGTCTTACCTGAGTTGGATCGGACCATCGTTACTCAGGCACAGGGACCTCGCATCTACTTTGCAGGATAAAGTAAGTGTTCCTCTTCATAAAGAGGTTCATGATCATCCTTCCAGATGGTCGCTGACGGTTCATCAGGCGAGTCGTTTTGCCGAAATTGAAACGGAAGAAGTTGTTCAGCAACAGGAGTATGAGGCATTGCTTCAAAAGAGAGAACATATCCCGGAATTCAGTGAACATAAAGAACAAGTAGAAGAAAGGCTCAATTGGACGTATAAACACCGTGCTGCGGTTGAAACGAGGTCAAAACAATCAGTAACTGAAGTGAAAAGACAACGAGAGATCTTTCAAGATGAAAAAAGTGATGATCAGCTTTTGAAAGGTTTCAGTCAATCTCTGAAAGAGAGACCTCGCTTTCTGCAGAGCAAGCAGTTAACACCAGCAGAACGTGGAACGGCTATGCATATCGTTATGCAGCATCTTGATCTCACAAAATGGCAAGATGAAGTGTCGATTCGAGAATTAATTGCAGAGCTTGAAGGAAAAGAATTGTTAACTCCAGAACAAGCGAAAGCAATTGATGTCGAGCCAATATGTCAATTGATTCAATCTGATCTCGGCGAAAAAATGCGGAGTGCATCAGAAATTTACAAGGAAGTGCCGTTCAGTCTTGGAGTAGACTCAAAATGGATCTATTCGGACTTTCAAGGAGAACAAGAAACAGTTGTGTTGCAGGGAGTAATCGATTGTATCCTTCGTGATGAGAAAGGTGAACTGATTCTTGTCGATTATAAAACGGACGTCATACAAAATCGCTTTACTTCAGAAGAACAGGTGAAGGAAACAATGAAGCGGCGCTACTCCACTCAGCTTCATTTATATGAAAAAGCGATCAAAGAGATTTGGGAAATTCCATGCAAAGAAAAAGTACTATACTTTTTTGACGGTGGACGAACTCTGAAGATTGATTAAGTTGCTGGCCGGGCTCAAGTCCGGCTAGTCTTCTTGTAAGGATAAAGATAAGTAGATAAGGAGGGAACGATCATGAAGTTACTTCATACCGCAGATTGGCACTTAGGGAAAACATTAGAAGGAAGAAGTCGTCTTCCAGAACAACAGGAGTTCCTAAACGAGCTTAACAAAATAGCAGATGAAGAAGAGGTCGATGCTATTCTAATGGCTGGGGATGTGTTTGATACAGTGAATCCGCCTGCAGCTGCTGAAACGCTTTTCTATGAAGCTGCAGTGAATTTAACGAGCAATGGAGAACGCCCATTGATTATTATTTCAGGGAATCACGACAATCCAGAACGTCTCGCTGCCTCACGTCCACTCGCGCACATGAATGGGATTACGATTATTGGGTTCCCTACGACTGAAGCAATAGAGGTAACGGTAAGAAATGGGCAAAAACTGGCAGTTGCAGCGCTTCCTTACCCCTCCGAGTCGAGGTTGAACGAATGTTTGACAGAAAGTCAGGAAGAAGGTGTTCTTCAGCTTGCGTATGACGATCGAGTAAAAAAACTTTTTAGCGATCTAAGTGCAGCCGGTTCTGAAGATGCTGTTCATATTGGCATGAGCCATATTTATGTAGCAGGAAGCAGAGAAAGTGATTCAGAAAGACCAATTCAAGTAGGTGGTGCTTATACGGTATCTGCGAATTCTTTACCAGAAGAAGCACAATATGTGGCGCTTGGACATCTTCATCGACCTCAAACGATTACGAAAGGGTCGTCACTTGCTCGTTATTCCGGATCTCCTCTCGCTTATAGTTTCTCAGAAGCCAATCAGGCAAAATCGGTAACCATTATCGATGTAGAACCTGATGGACTCGCTCATCTGAGTGAAATCCCCATTCAGAGTGGTAAACCTCTTGTCCGTTGGGTTGCTGATAAAGGCATTGATCAAGTTTATACGTGGCTTGAAGAAGGAAGAGACGCGAATGCTTGGATCGATCTTGAAATTCATTTGAATGATACGCTATCAATCGAAGAAATTCATCGATTACGAAGTCAGCGTGACGGATTTATACATATTAGACCTGTTTTTAATAAAGAAAAACAACAAAATGAAGCATCTTATTCTAGTCTGCCGATTGAAGAACTATTCAAGCGATTTTACGAACGGCAGACAGATGGAGCAGAGCCTGATGAAGAACTTGTTCAGCTCTTTCTTGAGCTTTCACAGTCTGATGATGAATAAGAAGGGAGGATTGAAGAGATGAAACCTATTAAACTATCAGTATCAGGTTTACATAGCTTTAGAGAAAAGCAGGAAATTGATTTTGAAACCCTTTGCCAGGGAGGTATTTTCGGGATATTCGGACCTACAGGAAGTGGTAAATCATCACTGTTAGATGCGATGACTCTTGCACTTTACGGAAAAGTAGAACGAGCAGCTAACAATACGCAAGGGATTATGAATCACGCAGAAGATACGCTATCTGTTTCATTTACTTTTGAGCTCGGAGCTAATTTACGTTATCGCGTAGAGCGAAGTTATAAACGTTCAGGTGACATTTCCATTCGATCTGCCAATTCACGACTTGTTGAAATCGGCGATGAGAATACTGTTTTGGCGGATAAAGATCGCGATGTTTCTCAAAAGATCCAGGAGATTCTTGGATTGACGATCGATGATTTTACACGGGCTGTCGTGCTACCTCAAGGAAAATTCGCAGAGTTTCTTTCGTTGAAAGGGACTGAAAGACGTCAAATGCTTCAACGTTTATTTCAACTTGAGAAATATGGAGACCAATTCAACCGTCGACTTCGAGCAAGAGTAGATGAGCAAAAATATTTTTTGAATGAAGTAATTGCTGAGCAAACCGGACTAGGAGAAGCTTCTAAAGAAAATCTGAAAGAAGCAAAATCCGCCCTTCAGAAAGCTGAAGGAGCGGCAGAAGCAGCGAGAGAGAGTCTTTTGGAAGCTGAGAAGCGAAAGGAAGAAGCGACAGAAATCTGGGAACTCAAGAAACAAATATCTGAGTTAAATAAAAAGAAAGATGAACTTCAAAATAAGAGCGATGAAATAGAAGCACTTCAAACGAAGATTAATAAAGCCACAGCAGCTTCTCAGTTGAAACCTTATCTTGATGCTGTTGAAGCGACTGAAGAAGAAGCGATTAAGGCACATGAGCGTTACGAAGAGACGAAGCGCCGATTGAAGGAAGCCAATGCTATTTATCTAGCTAAATTAGAAGCTTATGAGAAACAACGTTCAAATCAGCAGGAACAAGAGCCTCTACTCATAAAGCGGCTAAATGAACTCGAGCGTGGGATGGGGCTTGAAAAAGAGTTATCAAAGCTTAGACGTGAGTGGAACAGTCTAGAAGAACAGCGAATAGCTCTAGAAAAAGAAACAAGTTCTGCAAATTCGGAAACAGAGAAGGCGCAGCAGGATTTAAAAGTGGCTCGCTCCCTTCAAACTGATCTTAATCAGCAGCTTACGGAGCTGCAGGTAGCTCCAACAGATCGAAAACGAATGTCCAGGGCGCTAAGCTTGAAGCAGAAGTTCCAATCCTTGAACAAGCAGCTTGAAGAAACAAGTGCGGAAGAGAAGAAACAAGCGGCTGAGCGAGATCGGCTTCGTCCATTTCAAGTTGAAACAACCCAAAAGTTGAACAGGGCAAAGGAGAATTACAGCACATATTATCAAGCGGTGCTGTCAATTTATCACCAGGTGTCATCTTATAAGCTTACACTTGAAAAACAAATCGTAAAACTTCAAGATCAGATTGTAGATGCGAATCAGAAGCTTGAAGAAAGTCGAACACATGCCATAGCGATTCGTTTGGCACAGAATCTTAATGAAGGTGAATCATGTCCAGTTTGTGGTTCCAAAGAACACCTTCAACTAGCAGAAGGTGAAGATCATTCTGGAGGATGGCAAGATCAAATTCGTCGTGATGAACTGGTGCGAGAAACGTTAAACGAGCAATTCCAAAACGCGAAGCAGCTTCAATATAAGTTGGAACAACTTTCTGATTTAATGACAGAAGAGGACGAATGTTTAAAAGCCGATCAGGAAAGAAATCTGCCAAAAGTGTCAAGCAAGTTATCAAACGATGAGTTAGTCACCGAAATGAAATCTCTAGCACAGGACGTCAAGGGACTGGAGGCGAAAATCAAGCAAGAAGGTAAATTACTTCAGGAAAATCGATCAAAAGCAACGGAATACGCTTACCGTCTCGAACAAGTAGAGGAGTATCTTAAGGATAGGCAAGAAAAGCAAAGGGATCTAGGGAATCAAATTGAAGAGCTCGAGAGATCGCTTCTCGAAGAATTGTCACTTTCTATCCATGAAATCGAACCTGCAATGAAAAAAATGGAGGAAATGGACCAACAGGCGAATGCTGTTCGGGATCGTCTTTCAAAAAGTGTTCCTTATATTGAAGAGAAAGAGCAACGACTCATTCTATTGCAGGAGAAAGTGCAGCAGTATTCTGTTCGAAAAGCTGAACTGACAAGCTCCCAGAAACAGCTTTCTGACCAGGTCGAAAAGACGGAAGTGGAGTACAGAAGTATTGTAGGCGATATGACAGCTGAAGCAGGCTATCATCAAGTAAATGAACAGCTGAAAGGGATAAGAAATGAAGAGAAGAATGCAGCTGCTCTTTTGAAAGAAGCGGAAGAAAGCTATCAGCAGACAGAACGGAAGGCAGCTGCAGCTCAGAATTACAATGATGATGTTCGTTTGCGGCTAGAAAAATCCCACGAAACCTACAAAAAAGAAGAAGAAGCGTCGATCTTCTCTGATCGTAAACTTGTTAGAGAAGCCGAAGTACCTATGGAAAAGAGAAAAGAATGGGAGCAACGTGTCGAGGCGTATCGGAAAGAATGGGATCAAACGGAGCATACCCTACAAGATTTGGGAGCAAAGCTATCTGGTAGAAGATTAACGAAAGAGGAGTGGGAGGAAGCGATTCAAGGAGCAGAGGATGCAAAAATAGCTCGTGAAGAAGCGCTGTCTGAATTCGCTGCATGTCGCCATCAGCTCGAGGATGTGATGAGGAGACATGAACGATATACAGAGCTAGAAGAGTCTCGGAAAACCGCTAGTGCTGAATTAGAAAAATTGGGCAAGTTGCAAACGGTTTTCCGGGGAAATAGTTTTGTAGAATTTATCGCATCTGAGCAGCTCGAACAGGTGAGCTTGGATGCATCACAGAAGCTTGGTGATTTAACGTCTCAGCGCTATGCAATTGAAGTCGACTCGAGTGGAGGATTTCTAATTCGGGATGACGCGAACGGGGGCGTGAGACGACCTGTATCTACTCTATCCGGTGGAGAAACGTTCCTCACTTCACTTGCACTAGCCCTTGCTCTCTCGGGACAAATCCAACTTCGAGGTGCGCACCCTCTTCAGTTCTTCTTCTTGGATGAGGGCTTCGGAACTCTTGATGAAACTCTATTGGATACCGTCATTACATCGCTCGAGAAGCTTCAAAATGATAGCTTATCAGTTGGTGTGATCAGCCATGTTCCAGAACTTAGAGCCAGATTGCCGAGAAAGGTAATTGTATCTCCTTCAGAACCATCAGGGCGTGGTAGTCGAATCGAGATGGAAACAATGTAATGTAAGGATTGAAAACATATCCGCTCGGATATGTTTTTCTTCTTTTTTTTTGAAAGATACTGTCAAAATACGAGAGTTTATGTAAAAATATGAATAGTAGATGAGGTTTTTTACATAGGAGGAACATGGATGTCGCATTCTATGAGACTAGTTTTGGGAAGCATTAAACCATTTTCGCATTTTCGTCCGCTTAAGTCAGCCTATAAGTTGAAAGGTTCTGGGTGGCGTTTGGTTTTGCTTGGGATTTTTGCGTTTTTGGTTGTTGGATTAACATCTTTC
Source organism: uncultured Bacillaceae bacterium (assembly GCA_963739655.1). GTDB lineage: Bacteria > Bacillota > Bacilli > Bacillales > Guptibacillaceae > Guptibacillus. The sequence continues at coordinate 210,926 of CAVUAW010000026.1, forward strand.
TTGAATATTAAATACGCTGGAGAGGTGCCTGAATATGTAGGGATCGCTTCGGATGAAAGATTGCTGTTCGTACTGAGTGAAGTGATAACAGACGGTCTTCTCGGACTCGTACTCTTTTTCGTTATTGTGTTATTTGGAGCTCTGCTGTTCTGGCCATTTTTTCAAGAAGTGGGATATAAGCGACTTGCGTATATACATAGTTACGTTGTGTTCATTTTGGTTATTGGGCTATTGTTTCAGCTGCCTTTTATTCCATTTCTTCAAGAGCCATCGCTCATATCACCTTATAGTCTAGGCGTATACGTGGATTTGGTAACGAATCAATCGTTTTGGCTTTATTTTAGCTATAGTCTATCAATCTTTCTGGCATGGGGGACGTTTGTTCAGTATGCAGCCCTTAAGCAAAGTACTACTTTAACAACACGTTATATTTTAACTTGGACCATTTTATTGGATTTATTGATTGTAGCTCTAATCGCTTACATAAGGACGGCATTTTAATGAAAAAGTTGGAGGGTCAATCTGTGAAACGTAAGTCACTCTGGATTAGCATAAGTGCCGGCCTGTTTCTCCTTTTATTCATCACGGCTAATACACTTCTTATTCAAAGTGTTATTGCGGGGGAAAAGAAACTTGAGACAGTTACGGTTAAGGGTAAAACTTATCAGGAACTCGCTACTTTTGAGGGCGCCCTTGTTCCTGAATTAGAGGAATCTTATTATTATCAAGCTTCACGCGGGGGGATATCAACTTTGTTAGTTAGTGAAGGCGACGAAGTTTCCTCTGGTACTGGACTTTTTGAATATGAAGAAGTTCAAAAGGTTGACACATCAGATTTGAATGCTAAGTTAAACAAGGCTGAGACTTCAGTCGCTGTTCTGGATGATCAGCTAGGAGACCTTAGGACACAGTCCTCACGTATTGAAGCAAACTCAGACCTTGAAGATGAGCAAAAGCTTCAATTACAACTTGATGTTGAAGAACAAGTGAGAGATACAGAATACAAGAAGCGGCTTGCTGAACTTGATGTGAAGGAACTTGAGCGTCAAATTGAAGAGGCAGATACTGAGGATGTTGAGTTTTCAGTTGATTCCACAATTGATGGTACAGTTACGGAAGTTAATCGTACACCTGAAGATGGAGAACCTGTCGTCACCGTCCTTTCCAACAAATTAACGGTGCAAGGTTCAGTTTCAGAGTTAGACTATCCGACCATTTCAGTCGATCAAGAAGTGACTGTGCATTCGGCAGCTTATCCGGGTCAACCTGTGACGGGGCGCATTACGATCGTTGAAAATCGTCCATATGAAGTGGATGAAAAATCTGAACTAAGTCACTATCATTTCAACGTTGTAATGGAAGAAGATACGGAGATGAAGTCCGGAACTCACGTTATGATTGATGCTGCCCTTCATCAGAACAAGAATGCACCCTCGATTCCGAAAGAAAGCATCATTTCGAAAGATTCAATAAACTATGTTGTTGTTCTTGACGAGAAAAATCTCTATTTAAGAAAAGTTGAAGTAGGTCGAGAAGAGAATGGAATGGTTGAAATACTTTCAGGTCTCGACTTAAAAGAAAAAGTATTGACAGAGCCGAAGGAAGCGTTCACTGAATTGTTGTCAGAGAAAAAAGAGGAAGAGCCTGAGAGTAAAGGATGAAGAAGAGATCTGCAGAAATGCAGGTCTTTTATTTATTGGTTATTAACAGAATTTTCATTAATCAGTAATGAATTTCTGTCATAATGAGAGGGGTTGATTTCAATATTCTAGAAATGGAGTGATTCAAGGATGAAGTTTGTTTCATTCAGATGGAAAGAAGAAAAACGGTTTGGGATCTGGCTTGAAGAAGAAAAGGTGGTCATTGATTTATTTCAATATTATCAAGATAGAGAGGGTGGCTTGGAAACACTCTTATCGCTAATTCAGTCCGAAGCAGAAGTGAAGCTAAATGAACTGAAGGAAATCTCAGATTCGTATTATCTTCCGATACAGGATATTGTTTTCGAAGCTCCAATACCTAGACCAGCAAAGAATGTATTCTGTGTAGGAAAAAACTATCGAGACCATGCGATTGAAATGGGAAGTGAGAAGGATGTACCTGAGCATCCTATGATTTTCACAAAAGCCCCTACAGCTGTAAGTGCACCAGGGCAGGTACTTACCTTCCCGAAAGATGTTGCAGAAGCACTAGACTATGAGGGAGAACTTGCGATCGTGATTGGTAAGCATGGAACAGCGATCTCACGTGAAGAAGCAATGGACTATGTTTTCGGGTATACAATCGTGAACGATATTACGGCAAGGGACCTTCAAAAAAAGCACGGTCAATTTTTCATAGGAAAAAGCCTTGATGGATCGTGTCCGATTGGGCCGGCCATTCTTCATGCTTCAGAGGTTACCAATCCTCATGATCTGACTCTTAAGACTTACGTTAATGGTGAAGTCAGACAGAATGGCAAAACTTCGGATTTGATTTTTGATATTCCTGAATTGATCCATGTACTTTCAAAGGGGATGACCTTAGAACCTGGAGATATTATCGCAACAGGAACACCATCAGGAGTGGGCAAAGGCTTTAAGCCACCCAAATTTCTGAATGAGGGGGATATTGTTGAAGTCAGTGTAGAAGGAATTGGAGTATTAAAAAATGAAATAAGAAAAAGATAACGAACAAAAGTTTAATTTGCCATCATAAAAGGAATTGTTATCCAGAGAACCTACTAGGAGGGTTAGCATATGGAAAAGTTTCATTATATTAATGGTGAGTGGACAGGACAAAATTTAGAAAAGCTTGAAGTGAAAAATCCCGCGACTAGTGAACTGGTTGGTACAGTACCAATCGGTGGAAAATCAGAGACGAAGAAGGCAATTGACGCCGCGCATCAAGCGTTCAGTGCGTGGTCAAGCCTCACCGCTTATGAGCGGTCATCATACTTAAAGAAACTCCATAGTCTCATGATGGAACATGAAGACGAGCTAGCAGAGCTGATGACGAAAGAAATGGGGAAACCACTTCATGAATCCAAAGGAGAAGTTGCGTATTCAGCTTCATTCGTTGAGTGGTTTGCAGAAGAAGGGAAGCGCGTATACGGTCGTACGATTCCTCCACATAAAGAAAAAAGAATGATGGAAGTTCGCAAACAACCAGTAGGAGTGGTTGGAGCCATTACACCATGGAACTTTCCAGCTGCGATGATCGCAAGGAAGCTCGCTCCAGCGCTTGCAGCCGGGTGTACGTTTGTTGTTAAGCCGCCTTCCGCAACACCGCTAACCGCAGTTCGTCTTGTAGAATTGTGCGAAGAAGCTGGTATTCCAAAAGGGGTAGTAAATCTTGTCACCGGAAAGTCTTCAGAAGTTGCTGGAGAGTTAATGAGTAACCCGCACGTTCGTAAGATCACGTTTACTGGTTCAACTGAAGTTGGGAAAAAGCTAATGGAGCAGGCTGCTGAAACAGTAAAAAACATTTCACTAGAGCTAGGCGGTCACGCGCCAATCATCGTTCTTGATGATGCAGATGTCGATAAGGCGGTTGATGGTGTCATTGCTTCGAAGTTTAGGAATGGTGGACAGACTTGCATTTGCGGAAATCGCGTCTATGTGCAGGAGAAAATCTACGATGAGTTCATATCAAAATTTGTGAACAAGACGAAAGAGCTAAAGGTTGGAAATGGACTTGAAGAGGGTACAGACATTGGTCCAATGATTGATAAAGATGGGTATGACAAAGTAGAGAAGCACGTGCAGAACGCGCTCAGTCAGGGAGCTGAATGTGCGCTAGGCGGAGAGGGATATGAAGAAAATGGATCGTATTTCTATCGCCCTACCATTCTGAAAGACGTTACTCCAGGCATGTTAATTATGAATGAGGAAACGTTTGGTCCTGTTGCACCGATTCAAAAGGTTAAGACGGATGATGAAGCAATTAAATTCGCAAACCAAACACCATTCGGATTAGCAGCATATGTCTTTAGTGAGAGCGTTCGAAGAGGAAATTACGTAGTTAATGGGCTTGATTATGGCATAGTCGGTTGGAATGATGGTGTTCCATCTGCGGCCCAAGCACCGTTCGGTGGAATGAAGCAGAGTGGTATTGGTCGCGAAGGTGGTCATGAAGGAATCGAAGCATATCTTGAGACGAAATATGTTTCAATAGGATTATAAGGTAAGAGATAACCAAAAACCTCGCTAGTTAGCCATAACGAGTTACTTCAGAGGTTCGCGCAATCGAAATCACATAAAAATTTATATTATAAATCACGTCCAATTCATGGGCGTGATTTTGTCGTTGTATCAATGTTCTAATGGATTTCACATCCTAATTCACATACTCATAAATCTGCAATAAATATTGCAAATCAAACCAGATGTGATTTCTGGTGTGAATTTGAATGCCTTTCCAACTGGATATTTATGTTAAAATTGAAGAGAATATGAGGCAGTTACTCAGGATAGGGGCAGTTATCTGGAATAAGTCGGTTAGTTATTAAGGATATATATCTAGGTGTTTTGGATTAATGTGTTATGACTTTGAAGAATTGGAGGGAGTTAAACCATGAAAACAATTAAGAAGTTCTTTCTACCTTTTATGATGTTAGGAATCCTTCTATTAGCTGTAGGTTGCGCGAACTCCGAAGAAACGGATAACAGTTCGAACAGTTCAGAGGGTAGCGAAAACGAAAGCGAAAGCGCAGAAAATTCACAAGAGGCTCAAGAAAATATTCAAACTGTGCTGGAAAATATGTTTACTGGACCTAATGAGGAACAGGGAAATATGTTCGAATCTAACGAAGATATGGCTGAAAATCTCACTGAATTTAGAGAAGAAAAATTCAAGCCTTATGTGACTGATGATTTTTATGAGAACGACATAGTAAAACTTAGTGGGGGAGTAAGGTTTTTGCTAGCAGCTCACCCTAACTATATGTTAGAGGTTGGAGAAGTTACACTTGATGAAAATGAAGATAAAGAAGGCGAATATGACTTCAAAGTAAAGGTTACTTCTACTAATAAAGAAGATGACCAAAGCGAAACAATGACTGTTGAGGGTACTGCTTCTACTAATGAAGAAGGAAAAGTGAAAGACATTCGTTTTATGAATGACGAAGATTTTAGAGATGCTTTGAGAGAGTAAATATAAGAAACCACGCCTTACATCAAACGTTAGACTGAATTATTCAAGTAACTCGGAGCTACTATTTAATAGCATTTTGCAATAACCTTCACATTACAGGAGCGATTCTATGTTAAAGTGAACGCTTTTTAAATTACTATCAATAGGTGTATTTTAGATGCAATAAGAATTTTTTGTGGTTTGGGAAGGGGTATTTTCATGGACAAACATGAACAAGTAATCATTAAGTTTTTAGAAGGAAAGAGAGTCTACTTGAGACCAATTGAAAATAGTGATCTAGATTTATTCTATACAAAAGCCCTATGGGATGAAGAAGGAAGAAGGTTAACAGGTACACAAACAGTCTTTAGTCGATTAGGTGTTCAAAACTGGTTTGATAGAATATCGGTAGATAGTTCGAGGATTGACCTTATACTTTGTTTGCAGGAAACTGATCAACCTATCGGGGATATAGCCATACTGGATATCGATCATCAAAACCGAAAAGCTGTTGTCAGAATTTCTATATTTGACAGTGCATTCTGGGGAAATGGTTTTGGGACTGAAGGAATGTCCTTACTGCTAGAGTATGGATTTAATGTATTGAATTTAAATAGAATCGGTTTAGATGTCTTTGCATTTAATGAGAGAGGAATAAAATCGTATGAGAAGTTAGGGTTCAAACAAGAAGGACGAATTAGAGAGGATCTATTTTATAATGGGGACTATCATGATTCAATTTTAATGGGCGTTATGAAAAATGAATTTCAGAAGTACAACTTATAGTGATTAAATCTTCTTCTTAATTAGTTATCATAACGTTGAACCCCATTCTTCCAGAATCTCGGAGCTTATCTGGAATAGCTCGGTATCAAACAGTCTTGAACCATTCATCTACCATTAAGAAACATCTCGATGTCGAGTCTTCTGTTAAAAGTTTAGAAAAATAAATAATGTGAAATAATTGTAGTAATGATTAATAAGGAGTGTTTAATGGTGCGAATGGATGAAGAAACAATAAAAAGAGTATATAAACAATTGACTTCCTCTTGGAACGAACGGAATGCACAAGGAATGGCAAGTTTATTTACTGAATCTGGTGAGAGTATAGGGTTTGATGGAAGTTTATCAAAAGGACCAGAAGAAATTGCTACTCATTTAGCGCCGATTTTCAGGGATCACCCTACTGCTCCTTTCGTTACGAAGGTTAACGAGATTAAGTATATTGGTGATAAGTCTGCCATATTAAGAGCCATTGCCGGCATGATTCCGCCTGGTGAATCTGATATAAAGCCTGAGTTAAATACCCATCACACATTAGTTTTAGAGCATAGAGAAGATGAATGGAAAATTGTGTTGTTTCAGAACACACCTGCTCATTTTCATGGGAGACCTGAATTAGTAGAACAAATGACAAATGAATTGAGAGAGCAACTTTAAGCCAGCACCTTTCTTTACGGTGCTCTTTTCTGCAGATCCGTAATCTTACGCTTGTAAATTTGTGGCCAAATCTTTCATAAAAAGGATTTGGCCTCTTTTATGCTGGCTGAGAACCATCTTAAAGGAGATGTTGTTCGTTAATAAGAGGTTATATGACATACTATAAAACTTAAATTTGCAATTTCCTATAGCGTGACTTCTCCTTGTTATCATGAATTGTGACAAGGTGTTTTTTGTTTGGAAGGAGTTTGTCTCATTTTAATCGAATGATTATGAAGATGAGCAGGTAATAAATTTTTATACGTAAGGGGCTTAAACTATGGTGGAAAACAAATTACTAAGAATGGACAATGTCGGCATCGTTGTTGAATCCCTTGATGACGCAATCTCTTTCTTCGAAGAGATTGGCTTAAACCTCGAAGGGCGAACCACTGTCGAAGGCGAATGGGCTGGTCGTGTAACCGGATTAGGGTCTCAATCCGTAGAAATAGCCATGATGGTTACTCCAGATGGGAATAGCCGACTTGAACTTTCGCGATTTCTCACCCCGCCTACTATATCAGATCACCGGACTGCTCCTGTAAACGCTCTAGGTTATTTGCGAGTTATGTTTGCTGTGGAAGACATAGACGAAATGGTTGGCAGGCTGACTAAGTATGGTTCTCAGATCGTTGGTGAAGTGGTGCAATACGAGGACTCGTATCGACTCTGCTACATTCGTGGAATCGAAGGTCTCCTAATTGGTTTAGCGGAACAACTCGATAACAAGTAACGTGATTCTTACACAATAAAATCGAAGCGAAAATGGAAGATCAAGAGGAGTGGACTTCAATTTCAATTAATCTATTTTAATTATTCACCTAGAGCAAGAGACCAAGGGGTGCTAAATTGTCGGAAATTGTGATTTGTGAGTATGACGAACAATGGTCAAAAACATTTGGGTCATTGAAAGAAGTGATCGAAATATCTCTAGCTGAATTGATAATAAAGGTTGAGCACGTTGGAAGCACTGCTGTAAAAGGTCTTGAAGCGAAACCAATTTTGGACATCGATATAGTGATAAAAAGTTATGATGTATTCCCTGCCGTTATTCAAGGTCTTGAAAAGATAGGATACTTTCACCAAGAAGAATGGAGTTTTGAAGGAAGAGAAGCATTTGGAAGAAAAGATACGGTAACTCCTTGGGACGGCACCAATACAAACTGGATGGAGCATCATCTATACGTATGCAACCAAGATAGTAATGAGCTGGCAAGGCACATAGCTTTTAGGGACTATCTGCGTAACCATCCAGGAGCAGTAGCTGAGTATAACAGTATTAAAAGAAAATTAGCTATTATGGCGAAAGACAGAGCTGATTATACGATCGGTAAAACTGAATTTATAACAAAGATCTTAGAAAGAGCAATTGGTAAATAACTTTCTTGTTATTCCATAATCTCGGAGCAATTCTGTAATAAAGGTTAAAAACCTCAGGAGGAGTTTGGCTAGTGTTTAAAGCAAAAGTGATATCAATTGCTTCAGTTTCAGGTGGTGGAAAAACTACAGTTACAAACGAATTAAATAAAAGAATAAACTGTTCTGAAGCGTTGTTTTTTGATGAATATGATTTTGAAGGAGCACCAGATGATCTTGTTAAATGGGTCGAGGATGGTCCTGATTATAACCAGTGGAACTTAGAACCTCTCAAAGCAGAATTAAAGTCACTTTTAGAAAGAGAAGAGCCTCCTGAGTACATAATACTCGATTACCCATTCGCATATAAGAATGATCAACTGAAGAATTTTATTGATTTAACTATTTATATTGATACGCCACTGGATATAGCTATGGCAAGAAGATTTCTAAGAGATCAACCGAATACCACTTCTTATGAAATCAGTGATCAATTAAATTTTTATTTGAAATTCGGTAGAGAAGCCTATTTGGAGATGGGAAAAACAATAAAACCAAATTCGGACCTTATCGTAGATGGATCATTACCAGTCCTTGATATTGTCGATACAATCTTGGAAACGGTTAAAACCTAACTGTGCATCTTCCTCAAGAATATCTCGATTTTCTTCAAGTAACTCGGAGCGTTTGCTTAATAAAAAGTAAGCGCTCTATGTAGGCTTAGGGCAGGATAGTTGATTAAATTGTTAGGCTCTTTTCGTAAAGATTGTTGCTTTTAATTATAACAAGGAACAATTTACTTTTAATGGTATTATATAAAGAGAGGCTTATTCAGCTAACGGGGCAGTTTGAGATACTTTGAAAAAACAAAATTGGAATAGACTTTAACTTCTAACAAAAGTGTTTTGAAGGGAGAAGAAAAAATGAAAAAGGTAAGAAATTTATTTTTTGCTGGCTTACTCCTATTTTTGTTAGGAATATATTTATCTACTCTTTCATTAACTCATTGGGTTATAATCGGTACATTACTTGCGATAATCGGTGGATTTTTAATGGGTGGTAGTACATATTTTTTACCTAAATCTAAGAAGTAAACATCCTTTACCTATTCTTCAAGTTAAGGTTGTCTTTTCTTATACTATAAGAAAGATTGTGAAACATCACACTTAAAGTAACGGGGCAACTCAAGAATATTGAATTGATTCCATTGTTCCGTTAAATCGAAGCTTATCCGTAAAAGGATAAGCTTCTGTTTTATGAAAAAATGATTAAGTTAGTTGTTTCTATATGAAATAATTGTTATTGAGGACTTGGACAGTTTTCTGGAAGACTTGATTTCAAGACAAAGTCACTGGCCGTAATACCGGCATGATGGCAAATGTTCTTGGCTCCGACGAAAATTGTTTAATTGTGAAAATGATATTACTGATCAAACAGAAGCCGAGTCTGCGGCAAGCTTTTCTTATATATCTGATAAACAATTTGAAAATTTCTCCTGGAATTTTTTTATAAACATATCAGCAGCAGAGGAAAAAACCTGATGCTTTTTCCAAACAATATTTAAGCCTGATTCAAGTCTTGGCTCTAGCGGTCTAAAACAAAGGTTACTATCAATAGATGTATTTACTATTTTATCAAGGACCAATGCATAACCAATCCCCTCTTCAACCATAATGGCAGCATTATATGCAAGATTGTATGTAGTTACGACGTTTAATTTATCAAAATTTTCACCAAACCAGTCCGCAAATTCATTTTTAGAAAATGTGTCTTTCATAGCCTGTCGAGAGCAGATTAGTGGAACATTTACTAAATCCACTGCTTGAAGGGCATCTTTAAAAGCAAGAGGACTGTCTTTCCTCATAACAACGCCCCAAACATCTTTGGCTGGGATGTTAATATAATTGTATTTTGATAAATCTGCTGGTTGAATTAAAATACCAAAATCAAGCAATCCCTTGTCAAGCCGTTCAGTCACATCGTCTTCGTTTCCGCTGTAAAGGTGAAATCGTATATTTGGATAACTTAACTGCAATTCTTTTGCTGCCCGTGCAATCATTCTCATAGCGTCTGTTTCCCCGCCACCTATATAAACATCCCCACCTATTGTTTCTTCCATAGAATTTAATTCTGCCTCAGTTTTATCGACCATATCAATAATTTCTTCTGCCCTCTTACGGAGAAATAGTCCTTCCTCCGTAAGAATGATATTGTGACTACTTCGATTAAATAATTTTTTCCCTAACGCTTTTTCAAGGTCTTTTAATTGTCTTGACAGAGTTGGCTGTGTAATATGCAAATAATCAGCAGCCTTCGTAATGCTTCCTTCTCTTGCAACAGTAAGAAAATATCGCAAAACTCTAAATTCCATATTACAATCCCCCTCGTATTGGATTAAGTATATCCACTTTAGAAATGCTCATCAAGCATATCTTGTTATTAGATATAGGTATTTGATATATCCACAACGCACCACTATAGTAAATAACAAAGGGTGAGTAAACCAGTAAGTGTTGAGTAATCAACTCATTCTTCAAAACAAAAGGCTCTTTTCGTAAACATTGTTGCTATAGCGAGTTAATTTCCGCTCCTGTGGGGTCTCACCTGTCCCGCTAGTCCCGCAGGAGTCGAGCATCCTTCCGCTCCAATCACAAAGTGTCGTTTTTTTAAATCATTTCAAAAGCAACAATCTTTTAGAAAAGAGCCAAACAAAAATACAAAAGGGTGTTGTTTAGTATGTCTACTATTCAAGATAAAGTTATTATTATTATGGGTGCATCCAGTGGGATTGGTGAAGCAACAACTAAGTTACTTGCTCAACAAAATGCCAAACTAATCATAGCTGCACGCCGGTTGGATCGCTTAAAGGCAATCAAAGAAGAATTCCCGGAGGCAGATATTCTTATACAGCAAGCAGATGTCACTAACTATGAAGATGTCAATAAGGTAGTGGAGCTTGGTATGGATACCTATGGTAGAATTGATGTTCTTTTTAACAATGCAGGGATTATGCCTACTGCACCAATTGTAGAAGGTCGTCGTGATGAATGGCAGAAGATGCTTGATATCAATGTTATGGGTGTTTTAAACGGCATTGCTGCTGTAGCACCTATCATGGCAAAGCAGAAATCAGGGCATATTATCGCAACCGATTCTGTAGCAGGTCATGTGGTATATCCAGATTCGGCCGTATATTGCGGAACAAAATTTGCTGTGCGTGCGATTATGGAAGGTCTAAGACAAGAACAACGAGAAAATAATATTAAATCAACCATTATCTCACCAGGTGCAGTTGCAACCGAGTTATATAAAACAATTAATGACCAAAATGTCTCAGAAGATCTCCACCAAGCACAAAAAGAATGGGGATTAGTTCCGGAAGATATTGCGTCAGCTGTAGTGTTTGCGATTGATACACCTGAACGAATGGCAGTAAGTGATATGATTATTCGTCCAACGACTCAACCAATTTAAACCTATGAAGTCATGCCTGATACTGTCAGGATTAAACCGGACGAAGTAAATACTGTTTTAGCCTTTGAAAACAGGGATTTTTTTATGGAGGATCTAAAAAACAAAGTCGCATCAGGTGTTACAAGAGGTATTGGGAAAGAAAATGAATTGTGTCTTGCAGATAATGGAGCAAAAGTTGTTTTTAAGAGACGTACGTGAAGATCGTTTCCAAATAGTAGTTGATGAGATTTGACGTGGAGATGGGAGGATACACCATTCATCCTAATAGGGAGGGAGAAGATGAAGTTAGAAAATCAGACACTTATTCTTTGGTTTGGAGATGAAACACTTAAAGCATCACTAGAAAATAATGCCACGGTTAGAGAATTTATACAATCTCTACCCGTTACTTTCACCATGAATGATTTATTTAATCGTGAAAAATTTGTAGAAGTAAACGATTTAGAAGTAGAGCGAACTATTTCTAGCTACAGTAAAGGAGATATCTCCTACTGGACACCAGGAAAGGCATTGGTGATTTATTATAAGGATGATGATGAACCTATCCAAGGTCTTGTGAAGCTAGGCGAAATCTTGGAAGGCACTGAGCGATTAGAAAATTATCCTGGAACTATCGAAGTAACAATGGATATAGAGAAATAAACACATGAAAAATGATTTATACAAGCAGGTAATGGGATTCTAAAAAGTAGTGAAAGAAAGGCGGGTGAATTCAAGCATGAATATGGAAGAATTTATTGAATATTGCAAAGAGGGAAATCCTATCTCTGGAGAGCATAAGGAGCTCCATGGACTGTTAACACAATGTAGCTTCGAAGCTCAAAGAATCACGATGGATCTAAATACATCCTATCATTCAAAAGAAGAAATTGTAGAGATTTTCAGTGAATTGACAGGATACAAAATTGACTCATCTTTTATGTGTTTTCCGCCATTCTATACTGACTTTGGGAAAAATATCACTATTGGAAAAGACGTATTTTTAAATACAGGGTGTTCGTTCCAAGATAGGGGCGGAATTAGTGTTGGAAACGGTTCGCTGATAGGTATGAATGTTACGATTTCTACACTTAATCATGGATTATCCATAGAAACAAGAAACACAACATACCCCTTGCCAGTCAACATTGGAGAAAATGTATGGATAGGATCGAGTGCATCAATACTACCTGGTGTAACAATTGGGGATAACGCTGTTGTAGCAGGAGGAGCAGTTGTCACTAAGGATGTTCCAGAAAATACTGTTGTAGCAGGAGTACCAGCAAAAGTTGTAAAAAAACTAGTTTAAAGTTATTCCATTAAAAATCACTCACCAAATAAAAAGGAAGTGGTTGAACTATTCTTCCACTTCCTTTACTTTATGTATTCCACCAGTCATTTCAACATCTGATTATCTGTTAACTAAAAGAATTACTCCATTAAATTGGCCCAAAACTTGATTGAAAGTTATTAACCATTTTCCCATTTTCAAGAGACTCTAAAGACTCAAGAAGGATGGGTAACGAATACTGGAGTTTATGGTAATGAGTGTTCTAGAAAATGAATGAGAACAAATGAAATAAGCAAGAAAACAAACAGATATAAATTCCAATATGTCTTGAAATTGAGTCTTCAAGAAAATCGGAGCTTATCTTTAATAAAGATTAGCTCCCTTTTTCTTGCAATTATGGATTGCCTTAAGGTCTTCGTTTTGAAATAATTGGTATTGAATTACAAACAATATCCCAGAGGGAAATGTCGTAGAAAAGAAGGTACTATACAATGTCTTTAAAGTTAGAAACTGAACGTTTATATCTGCAGCCATTTAAAAAAGAAGATGCAAGCAGAATAAAGGAGCTAGCAAATAACCAAGAACTAGCTACTATTCTTGGTCTTCCTCATCCATACGAATTAGAACATGCCGAAGAGTGGATTGCCATCCAACCAGAACAAATTCAAAAGGGACTTGAATACCCTCTAACTATAGTAAACAAAAAGGAAAATGAGATCATAGGGACGATTACCATAAGGATTGATAAAAATAACAATAAGGGTGAACTTGGTTATTGGATGGGTAGAGAATATTGGGGGAACGGGTTTGCTACAGAAGCTGTTAATAGAATGATTGAATTTGGATTTAATCAACTGGACTTAAACAAAGTTTGGGCTTCAGCTATATCCAGAAACAAAGCTTCAACTATCGTTTTAGAAAAAGCTGGTTTACAAAAGGAAGGTAGATTAAAGCAAAATAGACTGCTTCATAGTGAATATGAAGACGTTGATATATACGGTATTTTGAAAGAAGAATATAAGAGATAAGTTTTCAACAATCTCGGAGCGTTTGTGCAAAAGAGCAATACTTCTTTGATAATGAGTTCGGTAGGACTAATAGAATGATGTTAGGAATGGTTTAATGATTGGACAATTTTTCAGCTATTTTATTATCTTTTTTCTGATTGCTAGGTTTACTAGCTTACTAAGTAGGGTGAAGTGGTTGCCACTGACTAGAACAACTCTTAAGCACGATGCTATATTAGCAGTGATTTTTTCACTTGTTGTTGTACTATTTACTTTGTTCAATTAAATCGGAGCGTTTGC
>CAVUAW010000027.1:0-46880 GCA_963739655.1 uncultured Bacillaceae bacterium
CAACCTCAAACTTGCCAGAGCTTCTGAATAATTTCCTCCTGAGCAACGATATGCCGCTTTTCCGTCATCAAACTCACACTCACATAACTCACTAAAGACAGCAACACCGGAAGCACAACCGTATGCATCCCAAACGCGTTCGGCATAAACGTGTTAAATCCAATATAGCTGCCTACTCCAACAAGAATCGAAGCCATTGCACCACTCGCATTGCCTCTCTTCCAATAAAGTCCCATCACAACAGGCCAGATAAATGCAGCTTCTAATCCTCCGAATGAAAAGAGATTGAGCCAAATCAAAAGGTCAGGTGGATTGATCGCCATTGCAAAAACAAGTATGCCGATTACGGCTGTCACCCCAACGCTAAACCGCTTGATCGTCTGATCGCTTGCATCAGGTTTCACGTAATTCAAATAAACGTCTTTCACAACAGCGGAACTCACAAGCAATAAGAGAGAATCAACCGTCGACATAATCGCTGCCATCGGAGCAGCGAGCACGATTCCAGCAAGCCATGCTGGGAGAACGTCCATCGCAAGCTTCGGCATTACCGTATCACCCACTTCAATTCCAGGTAATACCGCTCGTCCGAAGACACCCGTTAAATGCATCCCAAGCATAATGAATCCAACGACTACCGTTCCAATAATCAGTGCTCGATGCATGCCTTTCGAGCTTTTATATGACATTGCTCGAACGGCTACCTGGGGCAATCCGACAACCCCAACACCAACCAGAATCCAGAATGATGATACATAGAGCGGTGTGAGTGATCGATCAGCGCCAAACGGTGAAATGAGATTTGGATTTTCAGCCGCTAATGTGGAGACGATATTTCCCATTCCTCCACCTGCAATGATCGTTCCAATTAGAATAACGAGCGTCCCGACTAACATCACGATACCCTGAACAGTATCCGTAATCGCAACTGCTCGGAATCCTCCGATAATGACATACACAAGGACCGATACAGCAAAAATAAACAGCGCACCTGTGTATGGTAATCCTGTGAGGGATTCAATTAATCTTGCTCCCCCGACCCATTGTGCGGCCATAGCAGAAAACAAGAAAATAATAATGCTTAACGCTGATAAGATAACCACGCTTTTGCTCTGATAACGCTCCTTCAAGAAATCAATCAACGTCACAGCACGAATTTTCCGTGCCATAATCGCGAATTTTTTCCCCAAAACAGATAACACAAAATAACCTGTCGCAAGCTGCGTCATTGATAACAGTACCCAGCCAAGTCCCATCGTATATGCCACACCAGGACCTCCGATAAAACTACTTGCACTTCCGTATGTAGAAATCATCGTCATCGCAAGAATAAATCCACCTAACTGACGGCTTCCGAGGAAGTATTCCTGCAGAAAGTTAGAAGTTGACTTCAAATGTGTCGATGCATAAAACCCGATAATAAAGATGATGACTAGAAAAATAAGCAGCGGAATAACAACTTCCCAATTCATTTCTCATCCTCCTCATCAAACGGTACTTCTTTAAACAAGAAGACAACCGCCAAAATAACAAGGGCGATGATCATAATCGTTCCGAGGATACAGCTGTAGAAAAACCATGCCGGCAATCCCCAGACATAGTGATATTCATCCACTGGTTTCGATCCAAATCCGTAGGCAAAACCGTACCATAGTATAAAATTGATAATAACCAGGCCAACGCCGATGAGTGCTTCCCGATTCGCAACACGGTAGCGGGGATCATCTTGCGGCGTTTTTTTGTATTGCTTCATGCTTTTCCTCCTTAAAACCAAACCTCGTTCTATTATAACCAGAAGGGTCGTTCTCTCCAAACAAATTCGTTTCTCTTTAACTTTTTACTTAAGCTCTAAAAAAACCACTTCCTACTATATTCGGAAATGGTTTCACTCTTTTAAGAAACGCCCTCTCTTTTCATGATCAGATCTTCTCATTTTTCACCAAGAGATTCGGCAAAGATTCAACTCGTCCTTCAGCGTCACGGTAAACCACATGGTGTTGTTGGAATTTTGTAGGGGAATCAATCCCAACTGCTGCCGCTAAATTAAACAAGCCTTCTCTTAAGGAAATCACATAGTTACATGTTCGATAAAACTTTTCTTCAACGATTAATGCTTTTTGCTTTTTCGGATCAGTGGTAGCTACTCCGACAGGACATTGGTTCGTATGACAGACTTCCGCTTGAATACACCCAACCGAAAACATCATGCCACGAGCAATATTAACAAGATCTGCTCCCATCGCTAATGCCATTGCAATTTTATCAGGAGTTAAGAGCTTTCCAGAAGCGAAAATTTTTACCCGATCCCGTACCTCGTACTTTTCAAGCATCTTTACTAAAAAGGGAAGGGCAGAGTTGATCGGAAGTCCCGCTGCATCAGCTAGCTCCTGAAACGAGGCACCCGTTCCCCCTTCTCCGCCATCAACGGTAATAAAATCAGGTCCCTTTCCACTTTCCGCGATGTATGCAGCTAATTGCTCTACATCATCAAGGTTTCCAACGACAATCTTAATCCCAACAGGCTTTCCTCCAACTTCACGGAGCTTTTCAATGAAATCAAACATCTCAGGTAATGTTTTAAATTGATAAAAGCGATTTGGACTATCGACCGATTTCCACGGTTCAACGTTTCTAATTTTTGCAATTTCAGGCGTCACTTTCGCAGCGTCGACATGACCTCCACGTGTTTTAGCACCTTGGGCTAACTTAAGTTCGAATGCCTTCACTTGATCGATTTCACTTTTTCGTTTAAATTCTTCCCACGAAAATTCCCCGTCTTTCGTTCGGACACCAAATAAGCCTGGCCCAATTTGGTTAATAATGTCTACGTCACCTTTTAAATGATGGTCTGATAATCCTCCTTCACCCGTATTCATCCAACTACCACCCGCTAAACCGAGTCCTTTCGAAAGCGCGGTAATCGCTTTCTCACCGAGCGAGCCATAACTCATCGCCGACTGCCCTATCAGTCCTTTTACTTTAAAAGGCTGTCTACATGAATGAGCACCGATCACGACAGCGTCTTCATCCTTAAGCAAATAAGGATCCACAACTTTGTTCTCGTAATGTTCTTTCCGTTTGAGCAAGTTATCTTTATCAATATGATATGTTTTTGTATGGACCTTTCTTTCATTATCAATCCGTAGTTCTTCACGCTGAGTCGGAAACATCGTGTTATTTATGTAGAATCCCGGTTTATCAAACTCTCTCTCAGATCCAAATCCAACCATCCGCTGTTTATACTTTGCAGACAAATACGTACTTTGGAATTCTCTCCTTGAAAAAGGCTTTCCTTCATTATCATTGTTAAATAAATACTGTCTTAATTCTGGACCAACCTTTTCAGTCATGTACCTTATTCTTCCAAGCAAAGGATAATTTCTTAGAACAGAATGCTCCTCCTGGTTCTCATCTCGCACCCAAATACGAATGAAAATGAAAAGCGGAACAGCTACCACAATGACAAAAACAGCAAAAAAAATAGTGAGTATCGTTGTAAGGGCAGTCATTGGCTTCACTCCTATTTTATATTTCAATCGATTAAATGCTTTAAGACTTCTATTACTATCGATTTCGTATTTCGTACATTTATTGTAACTATTCCACTTAATTTAGAATGATAAACAGGAGTATCTTAAAACTTAACCTTGATCTAGGGAGAGGAGAAGAACCGGACCGGCGGAAGCTAATTCAGACGATTTTTCTCTTAAACAAACGTTTATTTAACACGACAGAACCCTCTGAAAAGCCCTTCTATCCGCATAAGTTATACACTTACGGCTAACCGGCTTCCGATTTCCCTCTTCATCCAGATATGGGAGTGAGGATTTTATCTATTTTGAAGTTACACCAACTATCAATAGCCCTTAACTCAACTTATTCAATAACTTCCCCATTATATTTAATCGATCTCTCCCTTCTCCAAGGAATTCATTTAAAATACTTCTCATTTCAGCAGGATCATGGATCATACCTTTCTCGTATTTTTCTTTGAAAGTAGTAGAGGTATTTTGCGCATGAACAATGATTGTGTAATTTCGGCCCTCTATAATATGATGTGGCATTTCAATAATTGACCGATGCCCCTTCATTTCATATCTGTATCCATTTAGGAAATCCTCTGTTTTATAAATCAAAGTATAAAATGGGGGTGATTTGAATGAAACCGTTGCAAGGCGATCTTGAACAGCGTCATACACATAGCCTTTTTGATTGATTAATACCTGGATGTTTTCACTATCATTAAAATCATGTAGCTGCTGGATAAATGACTTATGATAAAGATCATCTGAATCCAAACGAACAAAATAGCCATATTTCGCATCTCGAATGTGGTCTTCAAACTGCGTTTTCAATTCACTGTGACGAATCATCTTAATATTAGTTGGAAGACGTTTGTACTTCCTCATCGCTTTCTTGACAAGATGCTCCGTATGATCATCATATTGGACAAGGGCAGTGAAATTCTGGTTTGTTTGATTTTCCAAACTTCTAGCTGTGAAGGTCATAAATATTTCCATTCTTCTTTCGATCCACTCTTTTGTCCAGCGTTGATTTTCTTTGTCATTCAAAGCCCAATTATTGAATGCAATATCCACTACTATGTTCTTTTCATTTGTATGCATTGTAATCTCTCCAGTACTTTTAAGTATAGATCGCTAGGAAAAAAATCGTTTTCTAAAGCCAAGACACCACAATTATCCTTGTTTTAGCTCTTTTTATTTTCAAATTATAACATTTATTCCAACTCTACTAGGATAAGAAGTAATTTTATAGACCTTTCTAATTCAAAAAGCCTGAGTCCCTATAACTCAAGGACTCAGGCTTCTAACTTCCCTAATTAAACACGAACACTAGTGATATGACGCGCCACACTCCATTACCTAATTATCTACTTGCGTAGCCTTAGGCTCGATAATAACCTTCGTTAATGTGAACGTGATAAGGACTGTGATTGGTAAGAATAGAAATGGAGCAAGTTCTTCTCTTATCCCGAATATCTCCACGCATACATAGATCGCTACCAGATTGATCAAAAACTGAACGACGTACACTAAAGGAAACTGTAGAAATTTCTTTATCGACACAGTGCTTTTGTAAACAAAGAACGTGTTTAGAAAATAGGAGCCGATCATACTCAGCCCATATGCGATAATGTAGGACGGCATGTATGGAAGGCTTAAAAGCAACAATATATAATAGATTAAATAGAAATTAATCGTGTTCATGACTCCTACTATTCCAAAACGTATGAATTTAGTATTTGCTTTCTGAATAAGTTCTTTTATTGTAAACTTCCTCACTTGGTTGGTACTCCTCTATAAGATAGATTGGTCTTTTCTTAACCTCGATAAAGATCCGTGCAAGGTACTCACCCATAATTCCTAAAGAGATCAATATAACTCCGCTTAGGAATAGAATAAGGGTTACAAGAGTAGGAAACCCAGCCACGGAGCTGCCATTATAATTGTGTCGGCAATAATATAAATCATATAAATAAATGAAAGCGATGAAACGATCATCCCCATGTAGCTAGAAAACCTTAACGGAACGAACGAAAAGGATGTAATGGCATCGATGGAATAATGCGCAAGCTTCTTAATACTCCATTTCGATTCTCCCTCTAATCGCTCTCCTTGTTCGAACGTTACTTCCGTACTGTTAAAACCTATCCACTTGAACAGCCCCTTTGAGAAACGGTTGTACTCATTGAGATCAAGCAAGGCATTAACCGCTTTTCTGCTCAGCAGAATAAAATCCTTATCTCCCGTACGAAAAGTGATGCCGTCACCTGCTATTTTGTTGATTACGTTATAAAAAGAGCTCGATAGCTTTTTGCGTAAATAGTTTTGTCCCTTCCGATCGACTGCTCTCGTAAAGACGACATCGTAACCTTTTCCAAACTGATCCAGCATTTCAAGGAGGACATGCGGCGGGTGTTCAAGGTCAGCATCCATGACAACGACAGCATCCCCTATGGCATGATCCAAACCAGCCTTCACCGCATTTTCCTTACCGAAATTACGACTTAAATTAATAATGCCGATTCGCTCGTCGCTCTTTTTTAACTCCTTCAATACTTCTAACGTTTGATCACTGCTTCCATCATTTACAAAGATAAGTTCAAATGAATAGAACGTTTGATCGAGTCGTTTTTTTATTTCTTCATAGTATGGAACTAGTCCATTTCCTTCGTTGAAGGCAGGTGCAACAATTGATATCAGATTACTATTTCGTTCCATTCTTTTTCAGCCTACTTTCCTTTGAAGATACGACCTCACTATGACCTTCATGAACGTTTCGCCTCATTTTTCCACGTATGAAATAACCTATAAAGAGGAGCAAAGAGATAATCGAGATACCTAATCCCTGATAGAACCAGGGCGAAACATAATTTAATTCAATTGCATGAGTTCCTTTTTTTACAGGTACCCCTACAAAGCCATTACTAAGTGAATAGACAGGCACATCTTTTTGATCAACTTGAGCTTTCCAACCCGCATCATAAGGAATGGAGAAGAGCATCATTTGATCATTTTGGAGAGAAAGCGAGCCTTTTACTGTATTGTTGGTGTACTCTACGTCTTCTAGAGCGTTCTTTTTTAATTCCTTGATACGCTCGACGTAGTAATCTTTATCCAGCACATAAATCGATACATCTTTTAGTCGATAGCTATTATCTGCTGTGAACCGCAATGTAACGTCATCTAATTGATCGTGGGAATATAGACTAAAAGCCACATCTTCCTGTGGACGGTAGACCCGATGACTGCGATCAAGTGCTTTTTTCCATAATCCGTCTTGAAGCGTTACTGCCATGGAATTACTTATACGCTTATTGTCTCTTTCTTGCGTATACGTAAGAAAATACTCTCCACTATCTTTCAAATCAACTGGTATTTGAATCTGACCATCTTCATGGACAGTGATTCTTGCTTCATTATCATCCACACGATCAACATCAATGTTTTTAAATTCCATGTCTTCAATCGGTATTGACTTTTTCGTATAATGTAAGTCTTCTTGGCTTCCTTTTTGCAAATCGATCGGAAGTTCACTGACATCCTTTTCCGAAAGCCCTGTCCCAACTAGGAGCGCCTGATCCTTTAGAGGAGCAGCAAAAGATTCAACTTCATCCTCAGCAAAATACGTGTCATAACCAACCGCCATCGGCAAGGCATAATTGTTCTCATAGATGTTGACGTCATCTATTTGTTTAAGAAAACTGTATCCAAAAGGAGTAAAGTTATCGTCTTCCTTCACAAGATAATATTTCGTATTAAAAAGCGCCTCAAGTGATAAACGATTATCAAACCCTACTGGTTGATTAAACATCGCGCCAAACATGCGAACGTGATGTTCTTCTAGTAATTTTAAATAACCTGGATTCGCCAACGAGTGATAAATACTCAATCCCTTATATCCCTGGATTAATTGATCATTCGAAGAAAAAGAAGTGTAATTCTTCGTTACGCGATAGAAACTTGAATCATGATTTTGTATATAATCAACCGCTTCTTTCGTATGATCAGAGAAATATTCTCCTTCTGTAAAGAAATCATCAGTCGAGTATTCCATTTTATCTCGGTAATCTACGCCGTTTATGATCAAATTACTGCTAATGATCATGAGAAGGAGGAATTTGATCATAAGACCATATTTCATATATCGATAGAGTAAGAGGAGTATGAGAATGATTGCTCCAAAGATGATTTGTTTACTTATCTCCTGTTCATACTGAAATGAAAGATATCCTACTAAAACAAGTAGAATCAGCGCTAGTAGACTATTTCCTACATGAAAATCTTTTACCTTATCTAATACTGTCCCTGTCATATATAGAAACAACGCAATTAATATAAAGTACCATCGATCTGTCTCATAGGAAAATCCGTTCAGCATGGAGTACACGAAAGGCATCATGATCAATAGACATGAAACTACGATGAGCAAGAAGTGAGTTAGTTTATTTCTAATTGTGGACTTCATGATCACTAATTGAGGAATCAAAATAAGAGATAAAATCGTGATACCAAAAGTGCGCCCATCTACCATTCCTAGAAAAATTCTCTTAAGCTTTTCCGTATTGTAAAATTGGAAAAAGTCAGGTATGCCGCCTCCCATACGGATATTGCTGAATACCGCATAAGCTGCAGGTAAAAAGATAAAGCACGCCATGCCGAGCCCGACTAAGTAGGAAAGACTAAGCGCCCCTAGTTGTTTAAAGAAACCTTTGAAACTAATGTGATCTTGCAGAAAATACTTGTAAAGAAAGTAAAGCGCGAGTAGAAAACTTGCCATGTAGAAAAAATAGTAATTCGTCACAGCTAATGTGAACACTGAGACGATGAATAACGACCACTTCTTTTTCGACAGTCCACGATCAATACCTAATAAAAGTAGTGGAATGAACACATAAATACTTCCCCAGAATAGATACCTTAAATTAAAGAAAATCATCCATCCACTAAATGTATAGATCAATGATGTCACAAGGGAAGGAAAATACTTAGTCTGATTCCCTCTCATGAAGAGATACCAGAAATATCCTGACAAAACGAATTTCAAGAAAGTCATTATGTAAAAATAAATCCCAAAGGATTTTTCAGGAAACAACAAGGACAAATAAAAAAATGGGTCCCCTGTCATATAATAGGCATTTGATCCCCAAAAATTGGCCCCTACCCCCGATTCCCAAGACCAAAAAGGAAATTTAGAGGAAGTGTATAATAATTGATGATAATATTCATAAAGCGGTACAATTTGATCCAATGTATCTCCTATTCTAAGAATACTTTGTTCTCCAAAAATAAATGGATTAAATAACACCACGAGTAGAATTAAAATGAATCCTATAACGGATAAATGTTGGTAAAGTTTTAATTTGGTAGACAATTGGCTCCTCCTGGAAAATGATAGAATACAAATGTTAATACTACATGATTGCTATAATAGAAAAAAGTGGAATTGTAAATTTTTATCTTATTATTAAGAAAAATTTACATAAATAAAACATAGACAATATGTTTCGGAAATAACAACTGGATTTTTTGGTGCATTAACTCAAATGAATCTAATTCGATTGAACCCATAATTTCACTGGAATATGACAAATAAAAAAGGCACTCCAAACCGGAGGGCCACGTTCGATAATCTAAAACTTTTACTAGTGATCTAAAGTTATGCAGCTCGCCTAAAGTAATTTCGATCGTGTTTAACAGCGAACGATTCATCATTTGAAAAGAGATAGATTAGACCTTCAATAAAACCGATAACCGCTGGTATGTAAGTCCAACAGAACAATAAGTAAATAATTCCCCATCCCCATCTTCCAAGATAGAATTTATGTACCCCAATTCCTCCTAGAAGAATACCGAGAACACCCGCTGTCACTTTACTTTTCGAATAAACTGGAATTCCCGCTCCATTAGATCCACTTGAGCTTGCCGCAGAACTTGAAGAACCTCCTCCAGCATTCATGAAGACCATCGGATTCTGACCGTTTTTGCTATCTTCAGGTTTTTCGATCTTGCTTTTATTCTCTACCATCAATTCTCCAATACAAGTCTTACAGTAATTCTTTCTTTGTACTTCAGTATTGCATTCACTACAAATAAACTTACCACAGCCAACACACGTTCCTATAGAAGAACGGTCTTCGTGAACATAGCAGCTAATCCCCATGTAGCATCCCCCTTTTAACTTCCCTATTTCCACAAATTCAATTATATACCAAATATTCTATAATTCCACATTATTCATGTATAAAATGTATAAAAATAACACAATTTCGATATTTGTTACTTTTCAGTGGAACCCAAAAGTGAATGACGTTCTAAAGTTAGTTCTACGATTTTGTTTTAATTTACAATCAGACTAGTCTAACAACTACAATAAAACTTACGAGACACTTTTTTCATTTTCGAAGCCAGTGATTGAAAACGACCACTAACATTCCTAAAAATAAAAGAGCTTTTGCAAAACGTAAAAGAACGGACTCTATTGTTAGTTTCTTAATTTGCGTACTAAAACTAAATGAAGAATTTAGAGTATCTATAGTAAGGATGTAATATTGAAATATAAAAAAGCCGCCTAAATCAATGGCGGCTCACTTGATTATTCAATTAATCAAACGTTTGTTTAAGTGCCTTAAGCCTTCCGATATGCCCTTCTCTCAGCATAAGTAACACACTTAAAGCAAACCGGTTTCCGATTCCCCTCGTCATCCAAGTAATATTGAGGACGGTTGGCTTCTTTTTACAAATCATACATTTATCTAATCCGACTAACCTTCGGAAAAACCCCTTCATATTTGTAACACTTCCGATCTTTAGTAAACTATTATATAGTATTATCTCAAATACCAATTGTTCTTTCTATAAAATAGAAACCCAATTAACTGACACCATATGACAAATACCGGGCGGTGCCTGTCACCGCCCGAACTATCAAAGGATGAGCATCTATGACAATCGTTCTTGCTCCCCCTTTCCATCACCAGATATCGACCATCTCCTTTTAATGAGCTCAATTTCCAAAGCACAATTCACCCCTCCACCTCTACTTCATTCACACCTTCTACGTTTCGAAGCAGCTGGTAAATATCTGTGATGTGGTTCTCTTCGAACGTCATTAATCTGAGCTCAACTTGAGGATTCTTGTCTTTCGTATCACGAACTCGAACATGACGAATTTCAAAATCATTCGCCACAATGTCCTTCATAAAGTTTGTCACGTCCACGTTTTTCTTTAGCGTAATCTTCGCGCGCATCTCACGCTGTCTGAGTGCTTTTGGACCGATCCGCTTAATGATCCATGGAAGAATGTTGACGCTAAATAGGATCAATCCTGCTCCTACGAAAGCTTCATAGTAGAACCCTGCACCCGCAGCGATACCAAGTCCTGATGCTCCCCAAATAATGGCGGCAGTTGTTAAACCTGAGATCGCATCATTGTTTCTTCTAAGGATGACTCCCGCTCCGATGAAACCGATTCCGGAGACAATTTGAGCCGCTAATCGCATCGGATCCGTTCGAATGTTCTCGGAAAGTTCCGCGTAAGTCTGGGCAGATTCAATCGACACGATCGTTAACAAACAACTGCTTACAGCAATGACAATGCACGTTTTTAACCCTAAAGGTTTATGCTTTAACTCCCTTTCAATACCGATCAATAATCCGAGAAGAGCAGAAATACATAATTTAATCAGTACGATTACCATCTCTCGTCAACTCCACCGTCTTAAACTAGAAGTATCACACGGTATTATCCTATTCATTTGCGAGAGACATTAGAAGGTGACAAGGTACGGTAAGCTTTCTCTTAAATCAAAAAAAGCCGGAAGAATGATAGTTCCCACCCTTCCGACATATACCGACACCATTCGCTCTAAACCGGGTGGTGACAGGCACCACCCGAATCCCTATCCTTCAACCTCTACAAACGTAGCACCTTCTATATCTCTTAACTGTTGATAGATGCTCGTTGTGTGATTTGATTCAAACGTTAACAGTCTGAGTTCAACTTGATGATTCTTCTCTTTCGTATCTCGAACGCGAACGTGCTTGATTTCGAAATCTGCCCCCTGAATCGTGTTCATAAAGGCCGTGATATCCGTGCCTTTTTGCAAAGTAATCTTCGCGCGCATTTCACGCTGGCGCAGTTGGCTTGGCCCTATTTTCTTAATAATGGCAGGAAGAATGTTAACACTGAACAGAATCAGCAATGCACCAACAATGGCTTCGAAATAAAATCCAGCACCAGCGGCAATTCCGAGTCCCGCCGCACCCCAGATAATAGCCGCAGTTGTTAAACCCGATATCGCATCATTATTCCGTCTTAAAATCACGCCTGCCCCGATAAAACCGATACCAGAAACAACTTGAGCAGCGAGTCGCATCGGATCGGTTCGAATGTTCATGGACATTTCAGAAAAAGTCTCAGCTGATTCGATTGACACAATCGTTAATAAACAGCTACTAACGGCGATGACCATACATGTTTTTAAGCCAAGAGGCTTGTGTTTAAGCTCCCTCTCAATGCCGATCATTAGCCCCAAACAAGCTGAAATACAAAGCTTCACAATAACTACAAGCATGATTCTATCACCTCATCCCAACTGATATTCCTATTATTTTACCAGTAATGTACTGACTGTTTCAAAGTGATTTACTAATTTTAGTTCATTTTACTTTTTGAACCATGAATCTCTTCCTTTTTCAGCATGTAAAAAGAGCCACAGAAAGCATGTCGCCCCCTGTAGCTCTCAATCTGTATTGATCAATGAATGTCTTTTTTCTTAAACCGTCCGCCTCTGACCTCAGCTATATCTGCCATGGCAAGGAACGCTGAATCATCATGATCGGCAACGATGTCTTTCAACTTCGCTTCTTCTAGTCTTGTAATAACGCAGAAAATCACTTTCTTATCATCGCCAGAAAAAGCTCCTTCACCATGTAAGTATGTTACTCCCCGACCTAATCGACTGAGAATCGCGTCTCCCAATTCTTTATGGTTATCGCTAATGATCCAAACCGACTTTGACTCATCCAGTCCTTTAATCGTAATATCAATCATTTTGTAAGCGACATAGTACGCAAGAAGAGAATACATCGCACGATCAAAGCTGAACACAAATCCTGCACTACCAAGGATGAACAGGTTTGCAAACATAATGATTTCTCCTACCGAGAATGGAAGTTTTTTACTCGCAAGAATGGCTAAAATTTCAGTTCCATCAAGCGAACCACCAAAACGTATCACCATTCCTACACCGATACCGAGCACAACCCCACCAAATAGCGTGGCTAGCAAAATGTCCTCCGTGAAAGCAGGAACCGGATGGAGAAGGGAAGTCGAGATCGATAGAATCACAATGCCATAAAGCGTGGAGAAAGCAAATGTTTTCCCGATCTGCTTGTATCCAATGTAAATAAATGGAAGGTTAAGAATGAATAAGAAAAGACCCAGACTCACGCCGCTTAAATGCGATAGCATGATCGAAATCCCCACGATTCCGCCGTCGATAACCTGGTTTGGGACAAGAAATACTTCCAGTCCAACCGCCATAATGATGGCACCTAACGTAATCATAACCGCTCTTCTAGCTTTCTCCTGAATCGGTGTTTTTTTATGAATTTTCGTCTCATTAATTAATTGCTCTAAAGGTTTACTATCACTCAAAAGATTGCCTCCTTGATCTTTACCAAAAAAGATTGCCGCTATCTAACATAGAAAAGAAGAGTGTTCACAAGATGTTGACCGGAGAGTTCAGCTGAAATCACGATCGCCGCCCAGAATGGTAGAACGATCACTCCTATCCACAAGTAGCATTCGAACGTATCTTTCCAATATGATGATTTCTTCACCACGTTCTTCACCTCAACTATTTTTATTTCGGACATAAAAGTCTGAACCAGAATAGTACAGTTCTATTTAATAGGAAAATAGTTAGCGAACGTTTATTAATTGGTGTCTTAAAGATTACTACGTGAGAGATAATTGGAGTGAAATGCATATAGCTTAATAAAGCCAAAGGCATCAGGGAAAATCTCTATTAAGGTAAGATTTCTCTCTTGATGCAAAGGTCTAAGATGGAGCTTTTGCTCACTGGTGGGAAGAACAAAGGGTCCAATGAATTTGTTTTTCTTAATCGACACAGAAGACAAATGTGGAATCATTTTTACGTCAGGAAGGTAAGTAAATTCAGAGATTGTTGGTTTATCTGCAGAATGATAGTCATATTGATTCAATTCCTGTGCTGGATAAATAAAAACAAGAAAACCAAACAAAACTACAAGTAACAACTGTCTCATCTCGTCCTCCCTCCTTCCATACTTATCCACATTTTATTAATTTTATCACTTAAAGAAAAACCTTGTCCACAAAGAGCCGTAACACCCTCTTCTCTCGTTCGACAAAACCTGAGCTAAATCGGGTGGTGCCAGGCACCACTTCTTCCAAATATTGTACAAAGGGCAAGACTATTAAACTACTGTTTTTCCAACAATGTTATTTTATTCCTTTTTTACAGTCTCTTTCACATGTTGACCCTCCCCGAATAATAGGAATAGGATTGAAAAGTGATTGATGTAATCTAATTAGAAAGAAGGAATTGTTATGTGTGGTATTACAGGTTGGATTAATTGGTCTGGCGATCTTTCGAATGAGCGCAAGACATTGAAAGGGATGGCAGATTCCATTGCACATCGCGGGCCAGACGAAGAAGGATTCTGGCTCTCAGAACAAGCCGCTCTAGCTCACCGACGTTTGATCGTTATCGATCCACGTGGCGGTAAGCAGCCGATGGTTTCGTCAGATCAACAACTTGTTCTTACGTATAACGGGGAACTCTATAATTACCGTGAATTAAAACAAGAGCTAGAGCAAAAGGGACATGACTTTACGTCCAATTCGGATACAGAAGTTGTGCTTCATTCTTACATGGAATGGAAAGAAGAATGCGTCACGAAGTTCAATGGCATTTTCGCTTTTGCGATCTGGGATCAGAATGAGCAACAGCTATTCCTTGGACGTGACCACCTGGGTGTTAAACCTCTCTTCTATTCCAAACAGGGAGATTCAATCCTTTACGGTTCTGAACTCAAAGCGATTCTCGCCCACCCAACTGTTCAGCCTCAAGTCGACCGTACAGGACTCGCAGAAATTTTCGGTATGGGTCCAATGAGAACGCCAGGACAGGCCATTTTCAAAGGAATCGATGAAGTTCGTCCTGGACATTATGTAATCGCAACAGCCGATTCGATCGAAGAGCATCGCTATTGGAGCTTAGAATCAAAACCTCATACAGATGATATCGACGAAACGACCGAAACCATTCGTGAGCTGTTAACGGATACTGTTCAGCGTCAATTAATCTCAGATATGCCGGTTGTGTCGATGCTTTCAGGTGGACTCGATTCAAGCGGTCTAACTAGTCTTGCAGCGCAGGAGTTTAAGCAATCCAATAAAACATTGGGAACGTACTCGATTGATTTTGATCAGAACGAAGACCATTTCAAAAAGGACTTCCTAAGACATGATATGGATGAACCATGGGTAAAACGCGTTTCTGATCATGTCGGCACGGACCATCGATCAGTGACGTTTGGAGCAGAACAACTGCTTTCAAATCTCCTCGAACCGATGAGAGGCAGAGATTTACCAGGCGTCGGTGAAATCGAGACCTCTCTTTATCTTCTTTTCACAGAAATGAAAAAAGACGCGACCGTCGCGCTTTCTGGTGAGTCTGCTGATGAGGTGTTCTCAGGCTATCCATGGTTCCACCAGGAAGAATACCTGGATGCTAACGTTTATCCGTGGCTCGTGAACCTGAAAGGCATTTCATCGATTCTCTCTGATGAAGCAAAAGAGATGATTCAGCCCGAACAATATCAAAAGCAGCGATTTGATGAGGCTTATGAGGAAATCCCCTTCCTTGATGGCGAAAGTGAATTCGAAGCGAAGCAGCGCCAGATGTCTTACTTTTTCATTACACGCTTCCTGCCATTCATGCTCGATCGAAAAGACCGTGCCAGCATGAAAACTGGTTTTGAAGTTCGAGTGCCATTCTGCGACTATCGCATTGTCGAATACCTCTGGAATGTTCCGATCGATTATAAGAACGTCGATGACATCGAGAAAGGAATTCTTCGTCGTGCACTAAAAGGAACGCTTCCGGACGATGTTCTTTACCGTAAGAAAAGCGCATATCCAAGCGACAAGGATCCTGTCTATCTTGAAGGAGTTCAAAAGTGGATGCTAGAGATTCTAGATAATCCAGAATCCCCAATTCTTTCGCTAATTGATATAGAAAAAGTTCGCGCCATCGCATTGAATCAGATTGAAGGAATGAATACCGATCAGGCAAAAGGTCTGCTCGACTATTTGATCCAGATCAATGCTTGGCTCGATGAATACAGCATTGAGCTTGTAAGCTAGAAGAAATTTCCTGGAGAACGACTAGTTCGTTCTCCCTATTTTTATTAATTTCAATGTAATAATTAGAATGATTGGTTTTTTCAAATACTTCTCTTATATAACAATGCACTTCAAAAATCCCCTGGAAATACTGCGGTATTTCAACATTCCTCAACATGAAATTGTTGGTTTCGACAAAAAACCGCCTGAAACCTCCCTGTAATTTTTACAAATTTACAAACATTTTAAAAAGATAAACATTTTCAGAATAACTTTAAATTGACAAATAATTTGCTAAAATAATGAGTGTTATAAAACAACTGGAGGTTAAAGTATGGACACCACCACACAAAGCAATACAGAACCACCCAGAGCTGGTAAAGGAAAACATCCTCCCGGCTTGTATTTATTATTCATCACTGAAATGTGGGAACGTTACAGTTATTATGGAATGAGATCCATTCTAGTTCTATATTTAACAGCTGAGTTAATCAGCGGCGGACTCGGCATGAATAACAGTACAGCGCTTCAGCTATACGGTATTTATACAGGTCTTGTGTATTTCACTCCTCTGATAGGTGGATATTTGACTGATAAATTTATCGGTTTACGTACAGCCATCACCATCGGCGGAATTACGATGGCACTTGGTGATTTCACGCTATTTGCTGTTCAAGAACAATGGGGTCTATACCTCGGATTACTATTCTTGATTATCGGAAATGGCTTCTTTAAACCAAACATTTCGACACTAGTCGGAGAACTTTACACCAAAAATGATCCACGTAAAGATTCTGCATTTACTATTTTCTATATGGGTATTAACCTAGGAGCACTTATTTCTCCATTAGTAGCTGGTTTCTTATATGCAGATCTTTTCCACTCAACTTCAGGTGGAATCGAAACGTTTGGCTTTAAATATGCCTTCCTTGCTTCATCGATTGGTATGATCATTGGACAGATTACGTTCAACCTTCTGGCTAAGAAATACCTTGGAGACGTTGGTCGTACACCATCTAGCGATCGAGTTACACCTACAGTCAAAGGAAAAGCGAAACCATTAACGAAAGTTGAAAAGCAGCGTACAGCTGTCATTCTAATCCTTGCTATATTTACAGTTACATTCTGGGCTGGCTTCGAACAAGCCGGTGCATCATTTACACTTTACACACGTGATTTCATTGATCGGACTATCTTTGGATACGAAGTTCCAGTATCCTTCTTCCAATCATTAAATCCGCTATTCATTCTATTGCTTGCACCAGTTATTTCTGCATTATGGCTTAAGCTTTCTAAATCAAAACGTGGAGATTTCGCCATCCCAACTAAAATGGCATTTGGCTTAATTCTTCTCGGACTTGGATTTATGGTCATGGTACCTGCAGTCCTAATCACTGGTAGTGATGATGGCAATATTACAATGAAAGCAAGCTTATTATTCATGGTATTTACGTACCTACTGCATACCCTTGGTGAACTTTCATTATCACCAATCGGACTATCGCTTGTAAGTAAGATGTCACCAGTGAAAATCGCTTCGCTATTAATGGGTGTCTGGTTCCTAAGTAACGCAGCAGCAAACTATCTTGCTGGACATATTGCGTCACTAACACAATCAGCAGGCTACCTAGAAATCTTCGCTTATCTTGGCGTTGCTGCGATCGTTCTTGGTGTGATCTTACTACTCATCTCTAAGAAACTTCAAAAGTTAATGCATCTAGAAGAGCTAGATGATGACAACGTTGCAAAGCAACTTAACTAATTGAAGCATATATAGAAAGAACAAAAGCGGTTCCCCTTTAACACGAGGGGAACCGCTTTTCTATGGATATAAATTTCGACTTAAATTGACAAACATCGGGTGGTGCCAGGCACGATTATCCTTTCACTGAACCAGCTGTCATCCCAGCAACGAAGTAGCGCTGTAGGAATACATAAGCCACGATCATTGGAATCGAGGCAATAATAACGCCAGCGAAAATCATCGGGTAATTTGTTAAATACTGTCCCTGGAAATCAAGCAATGCTATCGGTAGTGTCTTAACCTCGCTCGATTTCAACAGCAATAAAGGATAGAGAAGATCGTTCCAAACAATGACGAAGGCAAAAATCACAACCGTCGCAACAGAAGGAAGCGATAGCGGCATCACAACGCGCAAATACATTTGCCATTCACTTGCTCCATCAATTTTTGCAGCTTCAATCAATCCATCTGGCAGAGTCTTCATAAAACCGGTGAGAATAAAGACAGCGATTGGTATCAGAAAACCAATGGATACAAAAATAACTCCCTGTAGTGTATCCAGCATGCCGAGTTTATTTACAAGTAAATAAATAGGAATCATGTTCACCTGAGTCGGCACCATCATTCCAACCACGAAAAATCCGAACAGAACAAGTCCTGCTTTCTTAGGCATCCGAATAATCGAATAGGCAATCAAACTTGCAAAGAAAATAATGCAAACGACGCTAACCCCAGTTACAATCACACTATTCATGAAATACGTCACCATTGACTCTTTTAAAAAAAGATCCTGGTAATTGGTAAACG
Organism: uncultured Bacillaceae bacterium; assembly: GCA_963739655.1. GTDB lineage: Bacteria > Bacillota > Bacilli > Bacillales > Guptibacillaceae > Guptibacillus. The sequence goes on from CAVUAW010000027.1 coordinate 18,470, forward strand.
ACCAGCTATCAGGCATGCCGAGTGGATTTTTATAAAGTTCAGGCGTTGTTTTGAAGGTGGCAAACAGAACCATACTAAACGGAAGAATAATAATCGCTGCATAAATAAACAGCACAAGTTGTTGAGGTAATTTCTTCACTAACAGTTCCTCCTTTCTAATTAAAATTTCACATCATTAGATTTCAACATTCTAAATTGAAGTACTGTTACAATCGCGATAATGATCATAAAGATTACCGCTGCAGCAGACGCATAACCGAACCTGAAGTTAATGAACGCTTCATGGTATAAGAAAGTAGATAGAATTTCAGTCGCATAAGACGGACCGCCGCCAGTCATGGCGATAACAAGGTCGAATGCCTTAAAACTTTGAATCGTTGTATACGCCACCACAATTGTAGCTGAAGGGGCAAGAAGTGGCCATGTGATACTCTTAAATGTTTGCCATTTATTTGCCCCTTCAATGCTCGCTGCTTCATATAGCTCTTTTGGAATAGCATGAAGACCCGCAACAAAAATGATCAACATTTGCCCTGTATGTGCCCAAAACTGAACGAAAGCAAGGCTATAGATGGCAATATTCCGATCTCCGAGCCATGATTTTGCCAGGCTTTCCAAACCGACTGCTGAAAGGACGTTGTTAATAACACCAATATTAGGGTCGTACATAAATGTCCATACAAACGCGACTGAAACGGAAGCCACGATCGTTGGAAAAAAGTAAATGGCACGATAGAAGATATTTGCTTTCGTATTTTTCACAAGAAGCATGGCAAAAAATAGACTCAACACGGTTTGGAAAATCAGCACACCAAGCGTGAATTTCAAGTTATTTCCTAGAGACTGAAGGAATATCGGATCATCCGTCAGCATGTTCGTATAGTTTGAGAAACCAACATAGTTGAACGTTGGAGCAATACCATTCCAATCGGTAAAGCTAAGAAAAAGCGCGGCAACGGTTGGGCCAGCAAAAAACACGCTATAAATTAAGAATCCCGGGAGTACGAAGAAAAACAGCGCCCAGTTCCACTTTCTTTTCCTCTTCTTAGCCGTTGAAGCAACGTAGGGAGAAGCGATATTCGCTCCCCCTACTCGCTCCACATTGTTATTTGATTGCACGGTCGACCTCTTCTTGCGCTTTTTTAGCAGCTTCTTCAGGTTCTACTCCCGATAGAACATCCTGAATCGCTGTTTCAATTGCTTTACTTACTTGTTCTTTTGAGAGGGTATAACGAGGCTGGAACAACGTTTTCTTATCGAGCCATGCCGCCGTTTCGGTTAATTCAGGAGAATCATATTCAACATCTTTGACAGTCAGCAATTGTCCTGTTGCATTGGCATATTCCGATGCAATCTCAGGTTTCGTTAGAAATTCGATGAACTTCATCGCTTCTTCTTGATGCTCAGACTTTGCGTTTACTCCAAGCATGAAGGTTGAAGTATGAATCCCCTCGTATTTCATTTCATCTTCTGGTACTGTAATTGGAGATAGCAATCCTTGCTCAATTTCAGGATTTTGCTGCGCTACCGTTGCCATCATGTAGGATCCAAGTGCAAGCATCGCTCCTTTTTCCTGAGCAAAAAGTGCGGCTGCTCCCTCCTTTTTCGTACCAAGCGGATCTTTCTGGAAGTATCCCTTGTCGTTCAATTCTTTTATTTGAGATAACGTCTTCACAAACCAGTCATTCGTTAGCTTCTCTTCACCCGTTTCCAATTTAGCAAAAGCTTCATCAGAAGGTTGATTGTTCATCACCATTGGATTAATAAATTGACTTGGACTAACATCACCTGCAAATAGAATTGGATCGTAGCCATTATCCTTAAGCTTTTGACTCACTTCAAGGAAACCATCCCAATCTTTTGGCGGCTCAAGGCCGAGTTCTTCGAAAATCCCCTTGTTGTAAACCGGAATGTTATAAACAAGTTGATATGGTACCGCTAACTGCTTGCCATCTTTTTGACCGGCACCAAGCATGTTCTCAGAAAAATTATCGATAAAATCCTGATCGTCTAATGGAACGTAAGCTCCTGATTCTTGAAGAGCTTCGAACTGACTACCAGGGAAACTAGCAAATACGTCAGCACCTTTTCCCGATAGTAGCGTCGCAGAAGCATTCGCAATGTACGAATCAGAAGGAAGTGCATTCATTTCAACATGAATACCTGGGTTCTCCTCTTCAAACTTTTCAATAATAGCATTAAACGCTTCCGTATCTTCCCCACGCCAGTGAAGAAAATTAATTGTTGTGGCATCTCCAGAAGCAGCTCCGCCCGTCTCATCTGAATTCCCACAGCCAGCAAGTACAGACCCAATCAGCAGCACAAACATCAACAGCATTAGCATTTGCTTTTTCACTAATAATGCCCCCTTCTTATTTTTAATTCTCCAGAAAATAGTAACGTCATATCGTATGGTTAAAACGTAATGACCTTTACCTCCTTTAAAAAAGCACCTCTGTGAGGTACTGATTTAATTTAGTGACCATCTATTGAACTTATTTCTTATTATACACATTATTAAAGCGCTTTCAATATAAAAAATAATAATTTTCAAAATATTTAACTTGTGCCAATTCGATCGACTGGCACGTTGCAGGATGAAGTTAGAAACGCGTATCCACCTTATCTTTCAAGCTCAATGTTGTAGTGGTACTGATCACTTCGGTACTTCGTTTTTGTATACTCGATGGGATGATCATTGATACCAAGACTAAGACGCGTCATCTCAAGCAGTGCTTCACCTGGACGGATTCCAAGCGCATCTGCCTCGTTGATTGTCGCATTGATCGCGGTAATTCGCTCATTCGCTTTTTTAAGATAGAATTGATGCTGCTCTAATACTTCATAATATCTTGCCTGATTAAGATCGAATTTAATTAAGATTTCACCAATTTCCTTCGGCCAGCATGTACGCTCAAGCGCAATCGGCACTTCATCCGCAAAGCGAATCCGCTCTACTAGAAGAATCGACTCTTCTTCAGTTACCTTCAGCATGTCGTTCTCATGATAAAGGTCATTACGAAATTCCGCTCTTAGAACTTTTGAATGGGGAGTTTGCCCGCGCTCCAGTACTTCTTCCGCAAAGCCCTTAAGCTTTCCAAGATTCCCGATCAAGTTCTGAGCCTTCACAATCGTACCGCGACCCTGCTTTTTCTCTAATAACCCATTTTGTACCAGGATGGAGATCGCTTGTCTGATCGTTGTCCGACTTACATCAAACTCTTTAATCAAATCCTGCTCAGTTGGAATAAGCGTATTCGCCTTCCATGCACCGGTTTGAATACGTTTAATCAGTACATCTTTTATTTGAAGGTATAGGGCTTCCCCTTTATTATGATTGATTTTATCTGATGACATATAAAACTCTCCTCTTGAGCCCAAGACGTACGACTCGCTTCATACACCCATTATAGCGAAAAACGCGCTCGCTTTGAATGGGTAGTGCAATTGTCTAGACATGTATGCCTTTTTCCTGAAGAAGTTGATCAATCTGAACAACAGTGCCAGATTTCATCGACTGCTCAGCCGCAACTCCAACAATAACCGACCAGAGTCCTTCATCCACTCTCGCAGTGGAAGTCGGCTTCTTCTCGATGTTATCAATAAAATACTCATGTTCATAATAGGTCGCACCTCCATGACCACTTTCTTCGATATAGGATGGATAGCATGGCGTCGTGATTCGCGAAGGCTTTCCTTCACCAAGCATAATCTCAAACTGATTCCGCGGACGGTGAGTTCCGAGGAAATCTTCATTTTCTGAAGTCTTAAGTCGTCCTTCATTGCCACAAAGAACAAGTTCTTCATAAAACATCGGTGAGAACATACAAAGCTGAAAACTCGCCCGAACACCATTCTCATAAAGCACCGTAACCATCGCGTTATCGACTATATCAGACGGCTCACTGTTATATTTAAATTCAGTGAAATTCACATCCATTCCACCACTTGCATACACTTCAACTGGTTTGGATTGCGCAAACAGATTCATCAGATCAAAATAATGACAGCACTTCTCTACTAACGTTCCACCAGAATACTTTGCGAATTTATTCCACTGCGCCACTTTATCTAGAAAAGGCATGCGATGCTCCATCATATTGATCATTTTGATCTCACCAAGTGATTTTCGTTCAAGCGCTTCATGGATCGCTTCGGAATAAATCGCTTTATATCGATACTGAAGGCCTATTTGGAAGACACCATCATAGTCTTTCGCTAAGTTCGAAATAGTGTAAGCATCTTCAAGAGTTGTTGCCATCGGCTTTTCAAGTAAGATATGCTTGCCTGATGTAATCGCTTCTTTTACGATATCAATATGCGTATAGTTCGGAGTACAAATAATTAAAGCGTCCACTTCAGGATCGTGACACGCTTCTTGCAGGGTAGAATAAACGGTTAGCGGTGAGCCAGGAGAAAGAGAAGAAAACAACGCAGTAGCTTGATCAATACTTTTGGGATTCGGATCATAAATGCCTTGAATCGATGCCCTCCCCTCCATCAACGTCACACGCATATGCTCTTGACCAATATTACCGCTTCCGATGATGGCAAATTTGTAACTTGATGGGACAGTGGCAGACAGGTACCGATCCGCATCCGGTAAGTAATCGAACTTCTTGTTTCGAGAAATATACCGACTTCTTAGTTCTTTTCCCACTTTTGTCATAAAGAGAGCTCCTCCTTGTTAGGTATGTTTAATAAAACATCATAACCTTTCAACTAATTGTATTGCAACCGCATACAAAAATGCAAGGAGGTTTTAAAGAGAGCGGTCTTATTCGACTAAAATTGACAAACATCGGGTGGTGCCTGTCACCGCCCGAATTGCCCGATGTTCTTCAGCGCTTCCTCCACATTCATCAGCCGATCGACAAGCATCAATCGGATACCTAACTTCTTTGTGAGGGCAACGATTTTGAGTGCTACTCTCTCGGAATCCACACAGATTTCAGCTGGCAGATAGGTCAGATTACTGAGCATGTGAAACAATGCTTCCTGCAGTTGCCGACCGTAATCTACGCGTTCAAATACCTGATAAGAGACGATCATAGCGGCTTCATCTTCAACAGCAAGTACGACATTCGGAAATATTGGTCGTTCCCCGGCTCTCTCCTGGATCGCTTCTTCTTCAAAGAAAGAAGCAAATTCGATTCGCATTTTCACCTGTCTATATTTTTGAACACGCCTCATTTCGATTTCAGAAAGACGTAATGGTTCTTCCTCTTCTGGCTCCACGACAGCTTCCATCACGCCGTCGACCCATTCGCCAGATTCAAGCAAACGCGCTCTCCATCTGCCATCATATCCTTCTAGCAAATAACCAGGGTCCTCTCTTGCTTCTTCCGCCACATGAATCGCCTGTTTCAAAAGACCGCTAAAGATCCTCGCCTCCTCGTTAGAAAGCTGCCATGAAAAATAACCTGGGTGACAGGCTTCTGAATAATGGCCATTCTTTCGAACCACGGAAACGGAGCCCCTGATTTTTTATCAATTTTAAATCAGCTGCCTTCAGCTCGTTTCGATCAGAAAACGAAAGCAGTAGACTCGTCTGGTATTCGAGAATCGTTTGAATATCGTCATATCCTTCTTTCTCCATAATCGAATAAGCTAAGCCATCATTGCCAACATGAACGCCAAGCCCAAATTCCTGTCCGCTCATCCCAAGCACCGAACAATAAGCAAGCTCCCCTGTTTCCGGAATTTCTACAATGAACATTTGACTGCTATGAATCCAGTTCCATGGCTTCAGTTTTTTGTACGCTAAGGTTTGTTCAAAAAGCTCTTGCCACGGATCTTCTGAAAGAGCAAAATTCTCCGCATTACTACTACTAAATCTGGCAAACCTCTCGTTAATACGCTTCATCTCACCTGAAGCTAGCTTGGGACCCTCTTCGTATTGAGCTCGTTTTCCTTCCTCAGGCGCTGCCTTAACGACCATTAAACAGCGTGGATAATCTGACATGTTCTTCCTCACTTAGAACTTTTTCTAAAAGAACCTCATGCCGCCAGTTTTCTTCCAAATCATAGACATACGTCAATGAAAACTGTTCTTCATCTAATACGTCAGACAGCTTTACTTCGCTTTCATTCTGGAGTTCACTACTCGAGGTGGGATTATCTGCACCCTTCGGCCCGAAGATCATTCCAATCTCTTCATCACCTAAAGTAAACAGGTCTCGATGATTTACGATAAATTGATGACTATGAGCGTTCGACCAATCGAATGCGATTTGTATGTATTCGTGCAGATCTTGAAGCGTGATCGAACTGTCTACCTCAAGACGCCGCCAGATTTTCGATTTCATATCCATCAGACTGACTTTGATTCGGAATATCACCAGAATTCATCCTTTCCTACCATTCTAATAAAACGATTTTTTTCATAGTATAGCATGTCTAACAAAAAGACACTCTGACCATTTTATGTGATAAACGACCTATCTTCGCAATATACATAAGATGGTAGCTTACTAAGACATGTTCGGAGGAGTGCGTGATGAAAAAAGGACTGATCCTTACCCTCTCCATCGTAGGAGCCATCGCAACGATACTTGTGAGTGTCTTAATCGGAGTGTTGATCGGAAACGCAGATCTTGAAAAGAACTACACAGAAGACCTTAAGAAAATAAAAGCAGACATCACTTCGGCTGAAGAAGAGGCGAAAGACGAGGGTGAAAAGCTTCTATCGATTCATAATGAGATTAGTAAAACCGAGGAACAGCTTACGAGTGAAGCAGAAAAACTAGATGCACTAAAAGAAGAAGCTGATGAAGTGATAAAACTGATCGATGATAAAGAGACAATCTTAGCAGACATCGAAACGCTAAAGAAAGACCAGGAAACGAATAAAAAAGTGATCAACAAGCTGGAAGATGAGTTGAAAGCAAAAAAAGGAGAAGTCAGTAAACTAGACGACACCATCACATCCAAGAAAAAAGAGATTGATAAGCTCGAAGATACGATTATAAGAAAAGGCGAAGAACCCATCCAACTCAAAGCAGGACAATATATCGTTGGAAGCGATGTGCCTGAAGGACGTTATCAAGTAACGAATATCGGTGAAGGCACAAACTTCTTCGTCTACGACTCAAGCGGCATGCCAACTGTCAACACCATACTAGGAGATAGCATGATCGGAACCGGAGATTTCATCTTCTTCACATCCGATGGCGACATGATCGAAACCCTCGGCCCAGTGAAGCTAATTCCAGTCGAATAGCAGAACAAACTCCCCAGCCAATCGGCCAGGGAGTTTTCGACATGATGTGAGTTCATTCGGGTGGTGCCAGGCACCACGCACTCTACATCCCAACCCCACTTTCTTTATAAACACCCTTCCTCATTCTCATAAAGAAGTACAATCCGATGAGGAACCAGCCAGCGATCATGATCCATTCATATGGCCAGATGAGTGCGGCAGGCATTCCTGGTAAGTAAAGTGCGATAAATCCAAAGCTCATGATGAGTGCCAGATAACCATAAACCGGCGATTTAGCTGCCCGGAACGGTCGCTTCATCTCTGGCTCCGTCTTTCTGAGCTTAATAAATGACCAGGCTACAAGGAAATAAGCTACTACGATGCCGAGCCCGCCCGCATCAACAATCCATACAAGAGCCGATCTTCCGAGCAGTGGAGCTAACATCGATAGAATGCCAATAAAAAGAATAGAATTCGATGGTGTGTGGAATTTCGGATGCAGTCGTCCAAACCAGGCGGGTAGCATACCAGATTCAGCCATCGCATATAGTACGCGACTACCACCAATCACAAACGAATTCCAGCTAGTAATAATTCCCGCAACTCCTCCAAGAATTAATAGTTTCGCAAAAAGCGCTGAGCCAAATAAATTCCCCATCGCATCAGCCGTCGCCAATTCCGTTGAACCTAATTGCTCCTGGCTCATACCGAGTGACACGCCAATCGCGATCGCTATGTAGAAGATGATCGCTCCGATAACAGAGATGACAAGAAATTTTCCGATTTGAGCATGAGGAAGATTCGCCTCTTCTGCAACCTGAGGAATAACATCAAATCCTACGAACAGAAACGGAACCATGACGAGGACCGTCATAATACCGCCCATTCCGCCAATGAAGTGTGGTGTTAAATGCGCTGGTTCTCCGTTCATCCCCGCTCCGAAAATCAATAACAATCCGGCTGCCACAATCACCAGGGTAAAAACCGTTTGCAACACAGCCGCCTGCTTCAGACCGATATAATTAATGAGCGTGATGATCACAGCACCAGCAGATCCGATCAAGACCCAGTTGAGATGAACATCCCAGCCTGCAATCGTCCAAAGATAGCCAGCTTGATAGTCTGGTAGCAAATAGTCGATAACCGTAGGGAGCGCTACCGCTTCGAACGTTGCTACTGATACATATCCTAGTGTAATCGCCCAGGATGCAATAAACGACGCATTCTCTCCTAGTGCGCGGTGAACATACTCATGCTCACCACCTACACGCGGCATCGCGGAGGCGAGTTCAGCATAGTTTAGCCCAACACAGATGACGAGAAAACCGCCGATTGCAAAAGCAAGAACCGCTCCGTATGATCCAGCAGACGTTAGCCACGTTCCGGATAGGACAACCCAGCCCCAGCCGAGCATGGCGCCGAGTGCGAGAAATAGGAGATCAAACTTCGACAGTACCTTCTTGAGCTTCTTCTTTTCCCCATCCATTACAAAACTCCTTTATGCAACGAATTAGCTGAAACTTTGCGCATGGCCTCTTCGATGATAAACAATCCTTCTTCTAATTCATCGTCCGTAATCACGAGCGGCATTAGAAATCGAATCACGTTCCCATACACGCCTGCTCCCAGTAAAAGTAACCCTCTGTGCTGGGCTTCTGCTAGAATTTTTTTCGTTAGATCTTTATCAGGCGCTTTTTCCTCACCAACGATCTCAATCGCATTCATGGCACCTAGTCCACGAACGTCTCCGATAAAAGGAAACTCCTTCGCTAAATAAGTGAACCGTTCCCTTACTTTCTCCCCTATTTGAAGTGCCCTCTGATTGAGCCCTTCGTCTTCGATCACATCGAGTACAGCCAGTGCGGCGCGGCATCCGAGCGGGCTTCCGCTATACGTTCCACCAAGCTCCCCCAGATCAGCCGCATCCATGACTTCTCTCCGACCAATCACCCCACTAATCGGCGTTCCGGCACCTAACGACTTCGAAACAGTCACAATATCAGGCACAATATCAAAGTGCTCGGTTGCAAAATAACGGCCCGTTCGCGCAAATCCAGTCTGAATCTCATCCGCTACAAACAGAATGCCATGCTGTTCACAAATTGACTTTACTGCCTGAACAAACGATTTATCCGGAACAATAAAACCGCCCTCGCCTTGAACAGGTTCCATCACGACTGCGGCGATCGTTTCTGGCGCCACTTCTTTTAGCAGAAAATCGTTAAACTGTTGAATCATGAAGTTCGTATACTCCCCTTCACTCATCTGCTCAGGCTTCCGGTAAGCATATGGAAACGGTGCCTTGTACACTTCAGGAGCAAACGGACCAAATCCAAATTTATACGGCTTCACTTTACTCGTCATCGACATCGTCATTAACGTCCGCCCGTGAAACGCGTTCTGAAACGTGACAATCGCCTGGCGCCCGGTGTATTTCCTCGCAATTTTCACCGCATTTTCTACTGCTTCAGCACCGCTATTCTGTAGCAGCACTTTCTTCTGATGATCCCCTGGCGCTAACGCTGCTAGCTTTTCAGCTAATTCAATATATGGCTCATACATCATCACATTGAACCCTGTGTGAATGTATTGATCGACTTGATCATGCAATGCTTCCTTCACTCGTGGATGGCAATGTCCAACGTTGATCGTACCGATCGCACCAGCAAAATCGATGAACGTATTCCCGTCAACATCTGTCACTCTTGCACCAGATGCTTCCTTGGCGAAGGTCGGAATCCCACAGCTTACAGCGTTAGGCACAATATTTTCGCGACGTTCTAACAATTGACTAGCAACAGGTCCTGGCAAGCTCGTTTTAATCGAGGCACTTTTTGTCATGGTCATTCACTCCTTTAAATTAATTGAAAACCGATCGTTTCCCGGTTAGATCGCTCAATGTTGAAAGCAGGTGCGCTTCAATCGCATCCGCCATTTCATCAACATCTCCATCCCGAAAAGCATTCAGTATACATTGATGCTCAGGAATCGACTTTACTTCTTCAATCGGAACAGTATAAAATTCATCTTTCAAAATGAGATAACAATCCGACCATTGATTAAGCGTTTCCACCTGTTGAAGCAAAAATTTATTACCAGATAGCTGGGCAGGAAAGGAGTGAATCAGACCGTTCACACGCATAAAACCTTCAAAATCTTTCGCCTCATATGCCTGTTTCTCTTGATCTAACAGCTGCTCCATTTCACGAATGTTTTTCGGTGTAACTGTTTGTACAGTTAGCCTAGCTGCATAGGTCTCAAGTACAACTCTCAAATTAAACACATCAGCTAACTCCTTATCCGAGGGGTTATACACAAATGCACCTCGATGCGGAATAATCTCCAACAACCCTTCATTCCCCATTTTCTTAAAAGCTGCTCGAATCGGGGTCCGGCTCATGTCGATCTCCTGACTGACCCATTCCTCCGTCACTCGCTGTCCCGGTAAAAGCTTTCGCAACATAATGGCACGCTTCACTTTTTCATATGCCAATTCTTCACTTCGTTTTTTAGTTGTCATCTAAAATCACCTATTGTGTCCAAAGATTGTATACAATTTATTGATTTATCTGACATTTTAGATCAGCCTGGATACAAATTCAATATTTTCTGACAAAATAATCCTTTTGGTCTAGGCGTGTTGAACCTTCAAATGAGAGAGGGAATAGCTTTAGAACAATACCATTCCACCCTTTTATAAACACAAAAAAACAGCCCTTTTCTCCTAAGAGGAAAGGACTATCCATTCGACATCATTCGATTTAGTTCGGGTGGTGACAGGCACCGGTCGAACTATTTCGGCAACCTGACCGTACTAAAGTTCACTAGCTTCCTTACGACAGGCAAGACGGATGCCCTCGTCAGCCAGTCTCTAACATAAATGCCCCACCAAGACGGGGGTAGGAAGAAGCTTGCAAACTTTCTTGCCGACTTCTGTAGCTTATCGATTTCTGGATGAAGTGATCGTTCATACTCCCCCAGCGCAGCTTGCAAATCATCAGGATGTTCTTCAAGTGATTTCGCCAACGTGTAAGCACCAGCCATCGCCATTGAAGCTCCCTGACCTGCAAGTAATGAAATGCACTGACACGAATCTCCAACAAACGTGATGCGCCCCTTCCGCCACTCGGGCAGTTCTACCTGAGACACCTCATCGAAATAAAAATCCTCTGCATCTTTTCCTGCCTCAAGCAATTCTGGAACAATCCAACTCATATGCCCGAAGTGTTCATTCAATTGCTCGAGCGCTTTTTCCTTCTGAACATGACCCTGTTGTTCTGGATAGCGGTATAAGAAAAACGTCGCCGCTTTATTTCCTCGAATCGGATAAACAGAAACCTGACGATCTGGCTCCGAATACGTATAAAAATTCTTATCGATTTTCTCAAGAAATGATGGGTCTTCAATAATATAAGCGGCGGTGTAATATCCCATATAGCGAATCGGCTGTTTTTCTTCCTTGAAAGTGAGAGAGCGCACGGTTGAACGCATGCCATCTGCACCCACAACTAAATCACAGGTGAGCTCAGTACCATCGGAAAGCGTAACATACGCCTTTTCAGCATCTTCCGTGATTTTTGAAGGAGAGACATCAAACAGAAACGTGACCTGGTCCCGAACCTTCTCAAAAAGAACTTTTTCAAGGTCACCACGCATGAAATTGAAATGTCGCTGGTTTAATAATTCTCGAAGAGCACGATAAGATATCCTGTATTTCTCCGTACCATTTCCTTTCAAATAAGTAAGCGAGTCAATTGGATAGTGAATATCACGTAACTCATCAAGCATCCCAAATTTTTCAGCTACATCATAGCCCGCTCCAAAAAAATCGATCATATAGCCTTCCGTTCTGATCGACGGAGATTTCTCGACGATCGTGACACGATCGCCCCTCTCACTTAAGCTATAAGCAAGGGTCAAACCTGCAATACCTCCACCAACGATACAAACGTCCATTACGATTCACCTCACCTTAAAATAAATGTTAGCTTCCTAGCTGTATGCTTCAATACGTCTTCAAGGTTTCTCTCCTCTTGATAAAGATAAACGAGTGTTTCAAACATGACCGAACTATAAATGACCTCAGCTGCGATTTCTACCTCAAAACTTTCCGGAAGCTTTCGTAGTCTCTTCACTTCGGTGAGTAGTTCGATCAATTCATCAATAAACATGAAATCAAGCTGCATCAAACTCCTCATGAATTCAGGTCTACTTTGAAAAGCATTCACTGACGCTACGATCAATTCTCGAAACAATTTCTTCTCTAGCAAACTGAAGCCTTCCAAACGCTTCGTAAGATATTGCCTAACCGTTGCTTCTGCCGTGTCCAGCACCTTAAACGGTTCTCGACCTTCCTTGCTCACCGGAAAACTCTTCTCGCATCACTTCTACAAGTAGCTCTGCTTTTGAAGGGAAATAATTAAATAGCGTGCCTGAACCGATACCAGCTCCCCTCGCCACAAGCTCTGTTGACGTAGCCTCATAGCCTTTCTCAAGGAAGAGCTCTTTTGCTGTGGCCATAATCTTCTTTCTTGTCGCGAGTTTTTTCTGCTCACGTAAACCGCTCAATGCTTCAACCTCCTCTCACAATTATGACTTAGCTCATTTATGAGTATACTCATATTTTACTCCTACTTTTCATAAATGGCAAATGCACAAGCGAAGAGCACCTTTCTTCTAAGCAGAAAGGTGCCCCTAAGTTTCATTCGACATCAATCGAGCCACTTCGGGCGGTGACAGGCACCGCTCGAACGCTGAGCGCTACCCGAGAAAAACCGCGCCATACACCAGCGAACCAACGATCACAAAAGCAGGGTGCACGTTCATTCGTTCCATTAAGATGAAACTCGCAGCGATGAGAAAGATCGTCTGGAGTAACCCGGCTCCTTCATACGAACTCGCAAAAAACTGAAACGCCATCAGTCCAAGGAGAATCGCGATCGTTGGACGAATCAGCGCTGTCATCTTCTTAACCTTTGGCGAGTTTTTAAACCGATTAAGGATACTCAGTAGCACAATCATCAAGATGAGCGAAGGGGCTACCGTTGCAAATACCCCAACAAATGCTCCCAGTACGCCACCTTGTTGAAACCCGATATACCCCGCCATTTTTGTTGCAATCGGGCCAGGTAGGGCATTCGCCATAGCAAGCATTTCACTAAATTCATTCACACTCATCCAACTAAAGCGACCCACGACTTCATTTTCAACAAGGGGGATCGAAGCCGGTCCTCCGCCATAGCCGACGATACCGGGTATGAAAAAAGCAACGAATATATCCCAATAGATCATGAGGAACGCTCCTTTCTCGATCCAGCATCGTCTTGCTTCTCATCCGTACGTGTCGGTTTTATCAAAGCATATAGCAACAAGCACCCAATGATAATACCTGGATGAACGCCCGCTATTTCAATAAATAAATACGAAGCTACCGTCAACACGATCGTCAACACCCAGCCTAGATTGCCCTGTGCCTTTCGAAAGAAATCGTACGTTAATACGGCTAACATCACGCCGACGACCGGAACAACCGCCTGCGTCATGCCCTGCACCCAGGCCTTCTCTCGAAATGTTGACAGAAACGTTAAGAGAAAAATCATGATCGTGATCGTCGGTACAATCGTTGCAAGCACGGCATTCAACATACCAGCCACCCCCGCAACCCGGTGACCGATATACCCGGCCATTTTCGTCGCGATCGGTCCTGGAAGTGAGTTCCCTAACGCTAGGATATCAGCAAATTCATCGTCGTCCATCCATTTGTATTTCTCGACGACTTCTTTATGTACAAGAGGGATTGAAGACGGTCCGCCTCCATATCCGAGCATTCCCACCCTGAAAAAGGCGAGAAAAATATGCCACTGTTGCATGATCCACCACCTTTCAGATAGTCCCGGCGCGACTCTTAATACGCAGCAATCGTCCCATCTGTCCTCGATTCCGTACCTCCAAACAAGGTGCCAGACTGCTGATCACGCCATATGATTTGACCTCGTCCAAACGCACCTTTTTCCAACTGAACTTCAATGTCGTGACCCTTTCGACTAAGAACTTCTGCAAGATAAGGAGGGAAAGTGGATTCCACCCATACTTTCTTTCCTTCTACCCATTGCCACCTCGGGGCATCGAGTGCTGCTTGAGGATTTAAGTTAAAATCGATCAGGTTCGTTATCACTTGCAAGTGGCCCTGTGGCTGCATGAATCCACCCATCACGCCAAACGGACCAATCGCGTCACCATTTTTACTAAGAAAACCAGGAATGATCGTATGATAGGTCCTTTTTCCACCTTCGAGCGCATTGTCATGCTCGGGATCCATGGAAAAATTATGCCCTCTGTTTTGCAAAGCAATCCCTGTCCCTGGTACAACGAGTCCCGAGCCAAACCCCATATAGTTACTCTGTATAAAAGAAACCATATTCCCCTCGTCATCGGCTGTTGCTAGATAGACCGTTCCACCTTTTGGAGGCTTTCCTGCTGATGGAACAAGCGCCTCTTCCCCAATTAACTGACGCCGGCTTTCGCCATATTCCGGTGATAATAAATCATCGACTGCCACGGACATTTGATTCTGGTCGGTAATGTATTTCTGTCCATCAGCAAACGCAAGCTTCATCGCCTCGATTTGCTGATGATAGGTATCAACCGAATCTTTATGGTCAAATTCATAACCTTTTAAAATATTTAACGCAGAAAGCGCGATAAGTCCCTGTCCATTCGGCGGAATTTCCCATACATCATATCCTCGATAATGAACGGAAATCGGATCCACCCATTCAGGTTTAAAAGAAGCCAAGTCCTCTTTCGTCAAATAACCATTGTACTCTTTTGAAAATGAGGCAATTTTATCAGCGATAGCGCCCTTATAAAAGGACGACGCATTCGTTTCACCGATCTCTCTTAATGTCTCCGCATGTCCTTTGGACTTCCACACTTCCCCCACTTCTGGCGCTCGACCGTCAGGAGCAAACGTTTCAAACCAGTGCTTAAACTCATTCTCATTCAATACTTCATTGAAATTGAGTATACGCATTTTTCCAGAACTTACTTAGTGTCGGCGAAACCGGAAAACCTTCTTCCGCATAGCGAATCGCAGGTTCCAGTGTAACCTTTAACGATAGTTTACCAAATCGGCTGGATAATGCCGCCCATGAAGCCGGTACACCGGGAACAGTGACAGGAATCCAGCCGTATTTCGGGATTTCATTATAACCACGTTCTTTCAATGAATCAATCGAGATCGCCTTTGGAGACGGGCCACTTCCATTCAATCCGTGCAACTCCCCTTTTGTCCAAACGAGAGCAAACGCATCGCCGCCGATTCCATTTGATGTCGGCTCAACAACAGTCAGGACAGCCGCCGTTGCAATCGCCGCATCGATGGCGTTCCCTCCTTTTTTCAAAATATCTAAACCGGCCTGAGCCGCTAATGGTTGGGAGGTCGCCACCATTCCTTTGTTTGCAACCGTTGTCATTCGCTGAGAGGCGTAGGGGTAGTGTAGGTAATCAGTTGTCATCGTTGAGAAAACTCCTTTCGATTTTCATACAGATGAAGAAAGACAAACTAATTTTTCTTCTATTAATGGAAAATGTGTAGGGAATTCTTCTGGAATATTACCTAAAATGGTGGATGCTCCATGCTACATAATTTCAATAGAATGATTCACGCTCCATACAAATATTTAAGTGAGAGAATCCTCTCATACTGCAGAGATTTCCCCATTATATAGGATGTGACATCACATGCAAAGCTTTTTGACTAAATATTTTAATTTTTGTGTCTTTTATTCAAATTGTTGTCTGTATCTTTAACCTGTTTCGAAAGGAATCGATAAAAAAAAGAACCAACAAAGTGCTGCAACAGCATAAACAGCACTTCATTAGATTCATCTTCTTAATATATCAATCCTCTTACTCCGTTATCTGAGCTCTTTATCGACGGAACGCACACCCAGGATCATACTCCCCTAAATCAAGCTCATTCCGCTCGCCAAGCACGAACCGCGCAAGCTCCGCCCCGAGAAATGGTCCACTCGTTAATCCAGAAGCCCCAAGTCCATTCGCTACAAGCAGCCCGTTCACACGAGGAACCGCTCCCGCTATCGGGAGATTCCCTGGTGTAAATGGCCTGAACCCTACTTTGGTCTCTTTATACGTGCTATTTTCTAAACCTGGTGCGACCTTGAGAGCGCGTTCAATAATATGATTTACACCACCCATGGTCACACGGAGATCAAAACCAGCCTGGTCTTCCTGCGTTGCACCAACAACGATCCGTCCTGACTCAAACGGAAGGAAGTATTGAATAAAAGGCGGCATCACAATCGGCCATTTTCCGGTATCCGTCCCAGGCAAATTAAGATGCACAATTTGCGCTTTTTGAGGAGAAACGAGAAATGTCATGCCGAGCGGCTCCAGTAACTCCTGGGCCCAGGATCCCCCGGTCACAATCACCTGGTCTGAATGGTATTGTTCTCCATTCACGATTGCCCCCTTCACTTCCGAACCTTGAAAAAGAAGCGACGCATCACCATGGATTACCTTCGTGCCATGCTTTTCAGCTCCCCGAACCAGAGCATTTCGCAGAGCAGCACCATTCACTCGCGCAGCCCCACTCACATGAACAGCAGCATAATGATCAGCTAACGGCGGAAATAGTGCGTTCGTCTCACTAGGTGATAGACGTGAAACCTCACCCATCTCGGGTGTATCCTTACGCCGTTCCATCGCAAGGGCAAGCTTCCTCTCTAACTTCGTTTCACCTGAGTAAATATTGATCGCGCCAACGCGAGAGTATCCTGTCTCCGCCTCTCCATCCTTCTTCAATTCTTCGATTAGTTCCGGATAATACCGCGCACCCGCTTCGACCAGACGATAAAATGCACCACCACGACGATTTGTCAGCCACGGACACACTATTCCTGCCGCAGCTTCCGTCGCCTGACCTGCATCTTTCCGATCGATCAGCATCACATCCGCACCTTGCTTCGCCAAATGGTAAGCAGTCGATGCACCGAGTATGCCAGAACCGATTACTATGATTGATTTCATTACGTACACCTTTTCGTTGTTTGTCTGATTAGGTATTTTACAGGAATAAGAAGGGAGACTCAATAAAACGAAGCGTTAAACAAACGTTTGATTAACTTTTCGTTTATTAAGAGCACACAAAAAGCAGTCTCTTTTCACTAGAAAGAGACTGCTTTTCGACACTATTCGCGCTAAACCGGGTGGTGACAGGCAACCTTCATCTACAACATCCGAACGAGTATTTTCATTCGCTAGACTCGTCCAGCTCTCTCCACCATCTGTTGAGACTTGAACAACACCAAAGTCCCACTGCTCTTCAATATCAATAAAGTTATCAAATTGAAGCGTTGCTTGATCCACTCCAGTCAAGATCAGCTTCGATGACTACAGCGTTATCAGCTTCATCCCCTTGATTTCCCCATAACACTTGATCGCCAGAACCAAGTGGATCTTGAACAACTTTCCATGGTGTAGGCATGAAGTCGATTCCATCAAATTCAATCGAACGAATTTTATCCTCTAAATCAATCACTTTGTAATCCCCACCCCATGCAGGTACACCGTCTTTTGCATTCTCTAAAGCTGCCTCGAAGTTCACTTTCAAATCGATGTCCTCGAAGTTGTAGATGCCTCCACCTGGTTTAGGGCTGTCAATGGCGAGAGCTGTACTAAAGTTTCTAAATAGCTCAGGGAAATCTAATCCAGTTTTATACTTATCTAGCATACCGTTTAAGCTTTCAATTCCATTCGCTTCATCTTTCGCTAGATCCTGGATGAATTCTTTTCCAAATTGCTGACTGAGATAGAGCTGCAACAGATAAGCCTGTCCATAGTCAGCAAGTGTTTCCGGACCTGTTTCAGAGCTATAGTACTCATCCCAGCTCACAAGGGAGTTCTCAGGATGGTCTAAGAAATAGTTGACGTGACCCATCGGATGGCCATATCCACAGAGATACTCAGCAAAATCAGACATTCCTTCATTGATCCATGTTTCTTCATCGCTATCATTATCATCGTGAATGAGATGCTGGTATTCGTGAGCCACTGTTCCGACGAATGTACTTTCAAGACGCTCTTCCCAGTTGTTTGTATCAATAGTTATGATGTTACGATCAAAATACGTTTCATAGCTAGGCTGATAGAATCCTGCTACAAAGAAAGGATACGAGGGGTCTTCATAATTTTCATCTTGAATATTATCAACCAGCATAATATTCTTGCCTTCGTCAGACTCATAATAGTCTTCCGGTAATCCTACCAAAGAAGGAAGTAACGCATTAGCTCCTGTATGTTCATCCGGCTGACCAAAAAAGTCGGTATCAGTCGGATAAATGTTATCATCAAACTCATCTCTAAGCGTATCTACCTGATCCTGTGTTACAACATGAGCAGGTCTTGAATCTCCTTCAGGAAAAGAAAGATCATTCGCTACCCAAACCTCTACATTGTCGCCAACACTTCGCAAAGTGAATGTTTTGAGACTATTATTTCGATTTAAAAAGTACTTCGTTCCCCCATCATATGTGAATGTAGTAGCCGGTTCACTACTTTCTTCCGCACCTATCTTCATCCAATAAAGGTGCCTGCGCTTTAATCTTTTCTTTCACGTCCTTCATGTATTCCTCATCTTCTGATTGAGCCCTTAGTTGCGCCCCAATATCGACTACATCTCCATATCTCTCTGTATTCCATTTATTAGCCGTCGCTTCTGCCTTTTCAACCCCACTTCACTATAAGAACCAGTAACAATCACATCTCGCCTTTCCTGAGCTTGCCAGAACGCTTACACTAGAAGGAGCAGAGATTTTGCTCGTTCCTTCTGCATGGGAAGCACCCTATGATGGACCATTCCTTCAGTTCAGTGTTTCACGCGCCATCGATAACACCATCTATGTCGTCACCTGCAACCATACCGGTCAATCTGAACAACTGAACTTTTTTGGCAAGTCATCGATTTTTGGACCAGATGGACAGGCGATCGTAACCGCAGAAAAACCGTATGAACTCATTACAGCAATTGCAGATTCTACAAGACGCAATGAATTAAAACAATCGTTTTTCTCCATGCTAGAAGAGCGAAGAACTGACGTATACAGCTAAGGAGGACTACAAGTGAATTTCAAGCAAATCATCGACCTTTCAATCCCGGTCAACAATCAGACACCCGTCTATCCTGGTGATCCGAAACCGGACATTTATCCTGCAGCCGAGCTCGAGAAGGATGGCTATCAGGTCACTCAGCTAAATATCGGCACTCATACCGGTACCCACGTCGACGCCCCCTTTCACTTCCAAAAAGAAGGAGATCGCATCGACCAATCGAGCTTGACCAAATTCATGGCACCAGGACTCGTCATCGACGTCACTGGAAAAGAGCCCGGTGAACAAATTACGATGGACGATGTTTCCGATCAAATTGACAGCATCGTGCCAGGAACAATCGCCCTCTTCCATACAGGCTGGTCGAAACACATCGGAACCGATACCTACTTCAAGCATCCCTACCTCTCAGTCGAGATTATTAACGACTTACTCGAGAAGGGGGTCACGACCTTCTTCATCGATGCACTGAACGTTGATCCACCTGATGGCTCAGCCTTCCCAGTTCACGAAGCCATCACCTCAACGAACGGAATCATCGGGGAGAACTTCTGCAACTTCGAGAAGATTGATTTCGAGAACCCGCTAATTATTGCGCTACCGCTGAAGTTAGAAGGGTTGGATGGATCGCCGTTGAGAGCCGTTGCGGTTGAGGTAGTCTAAACAAGAAGAAAGAGCCCTCTTTTTCTACAAAGGAGGGCTCTTTCGTTATGTTCGTCAATTCGACAAGTGCCTGTCACCACCCGAACCACCCGATTAATCGTCAAAGAGATCGAATTCTTCTGCGATCTCAGCCATTTGGTAGGGCATCATTTCATCGTTCATGACGTTCTTCGCGTTCTGAAACCGAGTAGGATTCACTCTGCGCACATTTGTGGTTTTGCTTGCTCTTTCACTTAATCCTTTGCTCGCTCCATACCCGATGTAACCCGGATACTTCTCCATTTCTTTCTTCTTCACTGGATTTTCCGTTTCGCCATTGACCATTGTTCATTTTAGAAGCTGTTTCCTTTATTTCATCCGTCAGTTCCATCACTGCTTCTGCCCCTTTAACGATGACCTTCCGCGAAACTTTTCTTGCTCTTGTAGAAAAAGTGAGTAACAAAATACCTGCCATGATCCAACTCCACGGCTTATTCAATGTTTTCCACATCTACCCTAACCTCCTGAAAAGTCGTCTTAATACTTATTTATTTTGCAACTAGAAATTCCAAATTATTCATAATAGAACTCTGAATTACTTACACGTTATATTATTCCTCTTTTTCGTTCATAAAAAAATAGAGCCTCACATAAATCTGAGGCTCTACATGGAATAGACTTGGTTAATCAAACGTTTAATTAACTGTATTTTTTGGAATCACCAAGGCAAACGACTCGCATATCGAGAATCATATAATATTTAAGAAGTCACTCTAAGTATAAAAGCTATAAAACCTTTCCCTTTTCGACTCTTTGCTGATGCGCTTTGATTCTCGTAAAGTGCTTCTCCAATACCTTGTTCACTTCAGCAGACTTTTCTAGTGCCACCGAGTGACCGGCTTTGCCTACCACTTCACAACGTCCATTCTCTACCTGTTTCGCAATATTCTCTGATAGCTTGATCGAATAAGCGTGATCCTGCTCTCCAGCAACGGCAAGCACCGGCACCTTCACACCGTCCAATTCTTCTAGAACACTTTTACGATGAATGACCTGATGGGCCGCATCCCCGATCGAAGGCTCAAGCTTCTTCATATAATCACGCCAGTAGTTCCTTTCTTTCTCAAACTCGAAAGTCGCAAGTGATACATCTCCAAACATAATGTACATAAGCGTATCAATCACGTCTTCCCCACCATTTACCTGAAGCTGAGACACAAGTGGTTGGAACTCTTCCCTCTTATATTCTGCTTCTGCCGAACTACCGAGTACGACACATGAGCTGAGCAGATCAGGACGCCTTGCCGCAAGTCTTAGCGCAATAAAACCTCCCATGGAATTCCCGATAAAATGACACTTCTTAATTCCAAGTTCTTCAATCAAAGCAGCAGCATCATTTGTAAGCGTATCCATATCGAGATTCTCTAAAGAAGATCTCCCGCTTCTTCCCTGCCCACGGTGATCATAGCAAATGACCCTGTAATCTTTTGAGAAATACTCCACTTGATGTTGAAACATATCAGAATTAAAAAATAACGAATGACTAAAAACTAAAGCTGGTGCATCCTTTGGACCATAATCTTCATAATAGAGCGGTGTTTCGTTCACTTCGATAAACGACACGGTTAACCCTCTCCCTTAATATGAGTTTTGTTATGGTGTAACACTTACAAAGTTCGCTATAAACCTTCCCATTCCTCTATTCAAAATGCCCAATATCGAAACCTTAGTTCATAAGGAACTTATTCGACAAAATCACCCATAAACCGGGTGGTGCCAGGCACCACAACCAAAGACGCAATTTTCAAAATAACATTGACCGCTCTTCCATAAAAAGGTACCTTTAATATGACACTTATTCTCTCAGTCGTTTAATTTGTATCATACAAGGAGGCAGTGGTATGGCAATTTATTCAGAACGAGAAACTTGGAGTATCCCCCAGATGCGTGCATTTCAATTAGAAGGTTTAAAACGCACGGTATCACGCGCTTTTCACAATGTCCCTTTCTATCACGAGGCTTTTAAAGACGTACATATAACCCCTGATGATATTCAGTCACTCGACGACCTGCGACAGCTTCCTTTCACAAAGAAACATCACTTAAGAGAAAACTATCCTTTCAACATGCTCGCTTGCCCTATGGAAGATGTCATCCGTATCCATGCTTCATCTGGAACGAGTGGCAAACCTACCGTTGTCGCTTACACAAGGAACGACATTCAGAATTGGGGAGACATCGTTGCAAGATCGATTTCCATGGCCGGGGGACGTAAGGGAGATATCCTTCATAACGCCTACGGATATGGCCTTTTTACAGGAGGACTCGGTCTTCATGCGGGTTCTGAACAACTTGGGTGTGCGACAGTCCCCATTTCAGGTGGCAACACAGCGAATCAAATCACACTCATTCAGGACTTTAAGCCGAGAATCATTTGCGCTACTCCTTCTTATCTTCTGAACATTGGAGAAACGATGATCCAGAACGGAATCGACCCTGCTTCTACCTCGTTAGAGCACGCAATCCTAGGAGCTGAGCCATGGTCGGAAGAAATGAGATTCCAAATCGAGAAGATGTTCCAACTAAAGGCAACCGACATTTATGGATTGAGTGAAGTAATGGGACCCGGCATCGCGATGGAATGCGTGGAATGTCAGGATGGCCTTCATATCGCTGACGACCATTTTCTAGTCGAAGTCATCAATCCCGATACACTCGAACCAGTCGATGACGGACAATACGGTGAACTTGTTTTCACAAGCCTAACAAAAGAAGCACTTCCAACCATTCGCTACCGCACAGGCGACATCGCATCCATCACAAGAGAAAAGTGTCTCTGCGGGCGAACAACCACAAGGATGAGTCGGGTAAAAGGCCGTATCGATGACATGCTCATTATCCGCGGCGTCAACGTCTTTCCTTCTGAGGTCGAACGATACATTTGCAATCTAGAAGAACTTGTTCCACATTATCAAATTCACTTACAGAAAAAAGGGCATCTCGATCACGTGACCTTACACGTTGAAGTTTGTGAAGAATTCTATGAGACGTTGCCTGAACAGAATTTCATGCATCCAACTGCTAAAGAGCTCATCGACCGAATTGGAACAACCCTAAAAATGAAAGCGCTTATATCAGTGGAAGTCTGCTTGATGGCACCCAAATCAATCCCTCGATCTGAAGGCAAAGCCAAACGAGTTTACGACCACCGCACGGTCATCACACCAAACTTCACACGGTAAAAAACCAAAAAACAGGCTGACGAAATCATTCGTCAGCCTGTTCGACATATGATGACAATTATCGGGTGGTGCCAGGCACTAATTCAACAGGCACTAATTCACGCTTAGCTCGTTACGATTCATCACGTAAGACTCGCTCACGCGAAATCTCTTTCCCTCATACCTCACTGGAAACATCTCCATCACTCGGCTAGCAAATACTGAGGTTCCAAGTACGAGTGAGAACACAAGCACGAAATACTCACCACCGAACATCGATTCCGGAAGCACGTTCGAATAAACGAAAACCACTAAAGGATACACAAGATAGATGCCCCCTGCGCTTTTGCCAATTGCAGCAAGGAACAGATCAAGCAGAATCACTTTCTTCACGGATTCATAGATCGCTAGTAGTGAAATCGTCATAAGCGGGATCGCAACCATCATCCAGCCACTCTGCGCCATTAGTCCACTGCCCTGGTAACTAATTGCTGTAAGCCCGATTAAACCGATCAATGTCACAAATCCAAACCAGTTGAGTTTCTTCGCCATGCTTTGAACGTTCTCCCAGTGATGTGCTAGAAAACCTCCAAAGACAAAGAAGAAAATCCAATTCGTAAGGGACCCCTGCTGTTCAAGAATGGTGCTAATTGCACTCGTTCCAGGTGAATAAACGTATAAGAAGGTATAGTTTACAATTCCCGCAATTACTAGAAGCAGTGACCAGCCCGTTTTTGAACGAATGAGCTTAAGAACTGGAGAAATCAGAAGGAACTGAAGAACTGCCGATACGAAATACAGATGATAGAAAGAATCTCCCATCGCAACATCGACAATCCCTGATTCCCATCCGGTAAACATCTCTTCACCCGCCATAACTTTCGTCAAAGCAAGATAGAAAAAGCTCCAAACAATGAAAAGCAGCGCCAATTTAAAGAACCTTGAGAAATCGAAACGCTTATCTTTGCCATTCATTCTCTGTTGATTAAACAAGTATAATCCAATGATCACCGCAAACATCGCGATGCCAAATTGACTGATCTGGTATGTAAGTGGCGTGATGTCAGTTAATAACTGCCCCTCACCGAAGCTAAACATACCGGACACTTGAACAAGTAATATAAATAAACAGGTAATCGCACTTAGAAAATAAATTTCATTTCGACCTTGATTCGTTTTCTGCATGAGCTCACATCCTGTTTTGGTTTGTGTTGATACCTCCATTATAAGGATGAGAATCTCTGTGTGGAGAGGGAATGGCTAATCTTTACAAAATATTAATAGGGCTGACATGAACCTTACAATGGACTAACTTGCACAAAATAATTACCTGAAGGATTACCATCCTCTTTTACAACTAGCCGTTTTCTACATAAATCTATGACATAATAAAACTAGTAATCTAGGGTTCCACGTTAGCTTCTGAACGTGTTGTTTCAAGAAAAAATACAGCACCCGCTATACATACGGATGGATAAAAGGAGAAGATCAATGATTCAATTTCAAAAAGACTCACTCACAGTATTCCAAAGTGCCCTTCAACAAACAACGTGCACCGTTTTCGAGGGCAATGATTTTGTTCTTGTGACCGATCCTAATTGGCTTCCCCACGAAATTGAAGAAATTCAGCAGCATGTACATACAATAGGACACAACAAAGAAATCTACCTTTTGTTTACACACGGAGATTTTGATCACATTATTGGTTATGAAGCTTTCCCAAACGCGAAAGTCATCGGTAGTATCGGGTTAAAACAACACCCTGCCAAAGACAAGAAGGTAAACCTAGCAATAGACTTCGATCGTTCGAATTATATTGAAAGACCTTATCCGATTACATTTCCAGAGGTCGATATCGTCATTAAAGAGGATGGCCAGCAATGTCAAATCGGCGATGTGACAGTCATCTTCTATCTTTCCCCTGGTCACACACATGACGGATTATTTACGCTCATCGAACCACATGGCGTATGGATTGCTGGAGACTACCTCTCTGACTTCGAACTTCCATTTATTAATGATAGCGCGATAAACTACCAGCAAACACTACAAAAAGCGGAGAAGATACTTTCCTCATATGATGTAAACGTTCTGGTGCCCGGCCATGGCAAGGCGACAGTATCCCAGAATGAAATGCGCGAAAGAATCGATCACTCGCAACAGTACTTAGATCGATTGACTCAAGCTGTTCAAGAATCGGATGAAGAAGAAATAAACAACCTTGAGAAAATGATGCCGTTCCCTTCTGATTTCACACGAGAGAGTCATAAGAAAAACGTAGCGATCATTCGGAAAGAATATTAAATGATTCTATCAATAAACAGCTATTCAACCCATTCATAACACTCAAGTCATCTTTCGACAAGAAGTGACCAAAAGCGGGTGGTGACAGGCACCGTGAATATCCTCTAACAAAAAGGCAATAATGGTTTGTTAAAGGAGTGAGCACTTTGAACGATGGCATTTCAACGGAACAAATTGTATTAATTCTTACTGCAATTATAGTTGGAACGTTGGCACGTGTATTAACCATCAAAGAAGATTATCGGCAATATCCAAGTTATCCCAATGGTTATCTTACACATCTTATAACCAGCTTTGTTGCGGCAGCATTGGGAGCTGTTGCTATTCCTGCTTTAATGACGAAAAACTTTGTTGCCGTAACCTTCCTAACTCTCGCTATCCAGCAATTTAGAGATGTTAGAAGAACAGAAAGAGATAGTTTAAAAGACCTTGAAAATACTGAATATGCATATAGAGGGGATGCTTATATTGATGGTATAGCTAAAACATTTGAAGCTCGAAATTACTTTGCTTTAATCGTCTCATTTGTAACAGCACTTACGATTCAATTAGTAGATAACAAGTCAATATGGATCAATATTGTGTGCGGTGCGGTGGCGGGATTCATTATGTTTTATATCTTAAAACGCTTTTCAAAAGGCAAAACAGTTGGCGATATTGCAGATGTTAAGGAAGGTAAGGTCGAAATAAAAGGTTCTGAACTCTTCGTAGATAATATTTATGTATCAAACCAACTTGGAACTGAAAACGCGCGGAAATTGTTTGAAAAGGAGGGCCTTGCTGTTGTCATTTATCCTCGTGAGGATCATTTCCGAATAACCCTTGATAATTATGGGCAAAGACAGGCGATATTATTTGAATCTACGAGGTCTATAGGAGTAAAGAGGTATCACTTTACAAGAAAAGACTATGAAAAGGGACGCATTGTGATCACATTGGTGCCTATAGTAAATGACATCAACAAATTAATTGAAACTGTTAAAAACACTCCATTGCTCGAAAGTGCAAAGAAAAGCCATGCAGTAATGAAAACAAATTTAACAGGGAGTGAGTAAGATGGGGCGTGAATCAACACAAAGACCAAACTACGAGATTTTAGCATTTGTAACGACGGATAAAGAAAAAGTATTAGGTGGAAAACCACTTTTATTATGGGCAAAAGATCAAAAAGAGGCGGAAGTTTTAACAGTAGATATTGCTAAAGCCATGAAAGCAGATGTGGTTCAAATGAAATCAGGAGATTATCTTGTTTTACGAGTATAACCTAACGTGTGATTCCCACATGTCCAACAAGCCAAGTTAAATTCGTACTCTCTAACTCATTACTTTATTATCCCATTATTCAAAAAACAAGAGAGGTTGAACCTCCTCCTTAATTCGTACTCTTATTTTAGTACGAGCATATTCTTCTCTACATAAGCCCAGTTCTGCGGAAATGGAAAACGCAATCGCCAGTAAGTCGCTCCCAACAAATCATAGGCTTGCATTTGTTTGTATTTCGCCGTGATGCTTTGAATATCCTCAAACCATACGATATGCTCCGAATTCATAACGTTATAGCTATAGTTCGGTGCCTGTGCAACCTGATTATAATGAATGGGAATCCACCCACTGATCGCGCGGTTCTGAGCGTTTTGAACAGGAAGCATTTCGGCATCTGTCACCTTTGGCAACGCCCAATCATACCCATACAGACTCATCGCCATCATGATCTTGCGCCGGTTGATTCGACCTGTTGCATACATCAAAATCTGTTCGACCCACCAAACAGGTGCGATCGGATCAGGTGGTCCAATTGCATATCCGTAGTCGATGGTCATAATAGAAACAATGTCTGCGACCTCACCAGTTGCTTTGTAATCAAGAAATCCCACCAATCGATTCGTTGGCATGTCGCTACTTTTTGCATGCGCATTGAGTTGGAGGATCCGGTTACCAAGACCCTTCTTTAACTCTGTTAAAAAAGCAGTAAAATCATTCCGCCTCTCAGCTGGAACAAACTCAAAATCAATACTGACTCCTGCATATCCCTTTTCGATCACTTTTGTAACGAGATTTTGAACCAGAACTGCTCTTCTTTCCGCATTTTGAAGAACAGTATCAGCTAAAGCAGGACTAAACATCCGCCCTTCGTAATTACTGATCACGAGTAATGGCTTGATGTTCAATGCCTTCGCATTTTGTAAAATGAGATCATCATCGATCGTAATGAGTTTCCCTTCAGGTGTGAACGAATAAGTAAAGATCGCTAAATACGTGATCGAACCTGCCAGGTCGGTCAGTGTTTCCAGATAAGGTGAACCCACGATCGCATCAAAAAAGACAAGAGTTTGCATCGCATACTTCTCCATTGTAGGTATACGGATTCTCATGCCGACTGGAATAGCGTTCGGATTGACCGTTGGGTTCGCTGCTATAATGGCTTGTACTGAGGTCCTAAATTGTTGTGACAGCTTCCAATACGTATCCCCTGGCCTAATTTGATAGTACCTTTCAGGCAGTTCCTGATCCGGGATATATAGATTCAATCCAGGAACAAGTCGATCCGAGATGAGACCGTTCACAGCCTTCAAAGTCCCAATCGGAACCCCGTAAGCCATTGAAATTCGCCATAAATTATCTCCTACCACTACCGTATGGATCGCCATGCAATCCCCCCATTACTCAAAGAGTCTTACTGATAGTCTATTTTGAATTAATGCCGTTCATGAAGGTCAAATTCCGAGAATCGAACTGGGACAGCCAAAACGATTTTGACTCACACACCGTATTTGTTAACAGGAGACACATTTTTATTACTAATAAAAAAACAACCTACTTAATCAACCGTTTGATTAAGTAGGCCGTTCTCAAATAGATACGTAATATTAACTAGCTAAAAAGCTTCACAAGTAATTCCTACAATCCGAAAAAT
>CAVUAW010000028.1:0-19111 GCA_963739655.1 uncultured Bacillaceae bacterium
CTTAAAAGCATTATGCATAAAAAACGCAACATAGATGTTGACCACCTTTCTCTTCTTACCTTGTGCGGCCGTTTCTCTTTTTATTCCGCTCTGTTAAGGAATGGTGTTAATTTTTAAGTAGAGTTTAGAGGTGAAACGAAATCGAGAAAACAACAATAAAAGCTAACATTGCCTATTTCCTAATGGGGAATGTATGTTAAAGAAGGAGGGGGTTATTATGAAACCTTCTGTTCAAACGCGAACGTCTCGCTCGATTCTAACTAAAGGAAGCGGTTTTCTACACGGTTACAGTCATACCCTTAACCCTTATGCTGGTTGCGCATTTGGGTGTTCGTATTGTTATGTCAGAAGGATGCCTATCGCTCTCTTTCGGGAAGAAGATTGGGGAGAATGGGTAGATATTAAAGAAAATGCAGTTGACCTCGTGAAGAAAGAAATACCTAAAGCTCGTAAAAAGGGAGAAGTTTCCATATTCATGTCATCTTCAACGGACCCCTACCAACCCATTGAATATAAAACGAAGTTAACAAGAGGGCTACTTGAAGCGATGGTGGAAGAACAACCAGACTTTCTATTTCTTCAAACACGTTCTCCACTTGTAACAAGAGACATCGATCTTCTTAAAGAACTAGGTAACAAGGTAATGGTTAGCATGACGATTGAAACAGATTTAGAATCTATCAAGGAAATATTTGCGCCATCTGCACCGCCAATTGCGGGGCGATTAAAAGCTCTAGGAGAATTACATGAGGAGGGAATACCAGTCCAGGCTGCAATAGCCCCGTTGCTTCCTTGCTCAGAAAAATTTCCGAGCAAGCTTTCCGAAGTGACAAATCGCATTACGCTTGATGATTTTTTTATGGGAGATGGCAGCGGCGGTAAGCGGACAGAGCAGCTCGGCATTCGTAACCTTTTTGAAAAGAACGGACTTAGTGATTGGTACAATCGCAAGTCTTATTTAAAAATCAAGAAACGATTAGAAGAAGTATTTTCAGAGGAAGCGATTTATATATCCCAAAAAGGGTTTTTCCCGCCAGGAACGGAGTGAGGGGATCTATCAATCAAAAAAGCTGGAGGATTATCCTCCAGCTTTTTTGCCTAAATTGTGAAGAGCCGAATGAGTGAACAAAATAGCTAAAGCTTACTTTAATTTTTCGGCTTTACCACTAAGAATTTTCAATTGGTCGTTCTCATACCCAACCTGGTAGGTCACATTATAGAGGGAGGTCGTTTTCTTTTTGTCTTCTGTACGCTCCTCTGCTTTAATCGTAGCAGTGACCTTAACCTCATCGTTTGTTTTATTGACGCTTCCTGTCATGTTGGAGACGTCCACGTTAAGGGTTTGAATATACCCGCTTCTAAAATCTTCATATGCCATCTCACTTTGCCACCGGCTACCGAGAAGTGAAAAGGCAGTCACATAGTC
Source organism: uncultured Bacillaceae bacterium (assembly GCA_963739655.1). Lineage (GTDB taxonomy): Bacteria > Bacillota > Bacilli > Bacillales > Guptibacillaceae > Guptibacillus. The sequence continues at coordinate 1,427 of CAVUAW010000028.1, forward strand.
CTGTGTTGAGAGACTCTCATAAAAGTAACCGACAAGATAGGATGCATTGTCTTTAAAATCTTCTTCAGTCAATCCCTGAGGGGTAGTAATCTTTTCTTTATTTTCATCATCAACAGTAACTTCTATAGGTTGATCAGACCAACTTTCAATCTGATCAATGACATTTGGTAATGGAATACTAAACCCGATCGCGCCTGAATCTGTTCCTGCTGAATTGATGGCGATGGCTTCGCCTGTCCTTCCGTCGATCAACGGCCCACCGCTGTTTCCATTTGTTATGGGAGCCGATATTTGATAAATATGCTCATAACGATATGGCTCAAGAATAAATTCTCTATCAAGGCCACTAATAATCCCAGTCGTAACCGTGTTTTGGAGACCTAGTGGACTTCCGAGTGCGATAATGTCGTCACCGACTTCTGCCACCCGTTTTTCCGTAACTGGTAATGGATCTATATCTTTTAAACCAGGAACTCGAATCACAGCAATGTCTGTTGTATCACCCATACCGATAAGTTGGGCCTCGAATTGTTTAGCATCTGACGTTTTAACGATGATTCTCTCTGCTCCTTCAACAACGTGAGCATTAGTGATTACATCACCGCTTGTATTGTAAAGAAATCCAGAACCTGAAGAGGTTCCGTCTTTAAGAAAGGTTTCAATCTGTACCACGCTTTTTTGAGTTTCGTGAATAACAGCTTTTAATTCAGTGGAATCATTCGTATTTGAGGGAGACGTTGATTTTTCTCCTAAAGAAGATGTAGCCTCAACTTTCGTTCCGTTATAATAATCGTGTAAAAAATAAAATCCTGTTCCGCCCCCAATGATCATGAAGAGGGAGCAAGCCAGGGATAGTAATAAAGCAGATTGATTAGACATCCACTTAGATAACTCCTTTCTTTCTGCTAGTCCAAGTACCATGTGAAGTGATCAATTTCTACTGTGAATTGATCGAGATCCTTCACATCTTCACCAACATCATAAATCATAAAATCGAATTTCCCTGTATCATCCGGGTAAAGTTTGTCAGGGTTGATGTATACTTCGCCTTTATCAAATTTTTTCCCATCCCCATCATAAACGGTGTATGATGCTCCGATCGAATTCACGGGAACCGTGGCTTTACTCTTAACTTTTCCAGTCACTTTCAATTCGTTATAATCCGTTACTTCGGTTTTTAAGTCAGTAAGGTCAATTGCGCTGGTTCGATTCATCTCTTCTTCTTTGGCCGCTGCAACCATTGCGTGTTCAATTCGTTTTTGTTGCTCTTCTTCAAAAGCGCTTCTCCTATTCTCAATCACACTTTTGAGGTTTGATAACTTCTCATTTTTTTCGTTTATCTGGAGACCTTTCTCTACAGAGCGAAGAGCTTCTGTGAAATGATTATCCTCTAAATATTCATTTGCCTCATTTATAGAAAAGTCGACAATTTGATTTCGAATTTGTGTTGCAATTTCCTGTGCTTCATCAACTTGTAATGTTTCAGCCCTGTTCAACACTGGCTTTAATTCGTCGATGGAGTCTTTTCCTTTCATATCATATTTCAATTCAGCAATCATGACAGTTGTTCTTGAAGAAGCGGTTTCTTCTTTCAATTGAGTAGAAAGAGTTCCGTTGTAAGCGGAGGCGTTTTCTTCTGCATGATTGACCAAATTTAATGCCTGACTATAGTGATCTTTTTGACGTTCTTTTTCAGCTTTGGTGAGTGTCTTCTTTACTTTCATTGCATTTATAATCATCTCTTCATTCTCTTGTGCTGCTGGAAAACGAGTTCGTTTTTGTTGAGCTTCTTCAAATTTCAGCTTGGCTGCTTTTAATTCACCTTTTTCAGCTAACTCTTCTCCCTGTTCGAATGAACGGATCGCCGCTTTTGTTACTGATTCTTCATATATATAGTATCCGGCTAAACAGATGCCGATTAGAAAGAAAATCATCACGGGCATCCAACGCCAGAGAATAGAGAGACTTTGTTTGTGGGTTACTAACTCTTTTCCACATGAGAAACAAAATTGGTCGTTTTCATCCCGTTTTTTTCCACAATGTGGACAATACATTCTTATTCCACCTGCTTTCAATCACAATTACTAATTATATTTTGACACAAATTGTGAGGAAGGGAAATAACTATCAGTGGGTTGTTGGTGAATTGAAATATAAAGCAATTTTCGCTCAAATTATTTGTTCAAGAGAATTTAAGATACCTCATTTTGAAAGATTTTTGGTGATTCAAAAGTCATGTTTTTGGGAGTGTAAGTAAAAAACACCCTTTTTGTCATGGGATAAAAGAAATAGAAGGGATGAAAAAAACGCAAATCAACCGTTTGGCCCGGGATTCTTGTACCTGTTCACCCCAATAATCGTTTGATAAGATGATTTCAAGACCCCCTTTCAAATATTCCGTTACCAGGAAGACCGGCATTTGCCGGTCCTTTTTTTGTTTTATGCTATGTTATTGAGTCAAAAATCGAGAAATCAATAATTTGCGTTAACACATAGGCTTGTCAAAAAAATGTGATTTTTGAAACCTTAAGACGAGGTAGTTCGTCTAACTATTTGAAAACCCTTATTCCCTTAGATGCAGCCACTTTGATATTCTCCTAGTGGCTGCTTTTTTTTACAAGATTGCATCATAATTAAATAATTGGTATAATAACTAACGAACGGTAGGCAGTGGCCTGCTTTTTTTAAAATTCGTAACCTAACGATTGGTAGGTGGCTGGTTTATGAAAGAGGAATCGACTCAGGATAGGATTAAAGAGGTGGCACTATCGTTATTTGCCCGTAAAGGTTTTGAAGGAACCTCTCTTTCGGATATCGCATTAGGGGTAGGAATTAAAAAGCCTTCGCTCTATGCTCATTTCAAAAATAAAGAAGACCTATTTCTAGGTGTTATTCATAAAGTAACGGTGGATTATAATGCATTCTTTGAAAAGACAGCGTTGGAATTAAAAGACGCAATACCTGAAGATCAACTTTATCATCTTCTTCTCAAAAATACGGAGTATCTGCGTCATGATGAGAAAGGGCTGATTTTTAAGCGGATGATGCTCTTCCCACCAGAACCAATGAAAAATGAGATTTATCAGATGTTTGAAACGACAGAAGAAGTCATGAGAACTGTTATCCGATCCATTCTAGTTCATATGGATCATATAGAGGATTGGGAACGTGTTTTTGATGCTTATTTATGCTTGTTGGATGGAGTATTCGAGCAAGTATTCTATTATTCACCAGATGAACACAAAAAGCGATTGGAGAATTCGTGGGCCCTGTTCCTAAGCGGGGTGCACAGTTAGGATGGAGGGGAAGCCATATGGCATGGTTGTTTCTTGTGATTGGTGGACTGATGGAGATTCTATGGGCGATTGGATTAAAGTATTCTGATGGTTTTAGTCATCCTGTCATTAGTGCATTAACAATCGGCGGAATAGCGACAAGTTTCTACTTTTTTGCAAAAGCATTAAAGTATTTACCAGTTGGAACAGCATATGCAATTTTTACCGGACTTGGAGCAGCTGGTACTGCAGTGATCGGTATGATGTTTATGAATGAATCGATCAGTCTAATAAAAGTGTTTTTTATATTGCTCCTCATTTCTTCTATTATAGGATTGAAGCTAAACGCGGAAGAGGTATAGGGGGTATTCAAAATGGCATGGATCGTCTTGTTAATTGCTGGTCTTGGTGAAGTTGGAGGCGTCATTAGTTTGAAATTATCTGAAGGATTTACAAAGCTGAAGCCTTCCATTTTTACAATTTTGTTTGGAGGATTAAGTTTCTTTATGCTCTCGTTAGCACTTAAAGTTCTTCCCGTCGGAACGGCTTATGCAATTTGGACGGGAATTGGCTCAGCGGGGAGTGTCTTAATTGGCATGTACTGGTTTAAGGAACCCAAAAACCGCATGCAATTATTCTTAATTACGTGTATCGTCATTTCAGTTATTGGATTACGTGTTGCTGAGGGTTGATTTTATCAGACCATTCAGATAAAATAGAATTATTAAATTGAGGAGGTGAGGAAGAGATGTCAAACGCTTTTGTTCGTACGGAGTTCATGGATTATGTATCAATTTGCCGTGCGATTTTTCATGAAGAAGCTGATCAAGGGACGAGTCTGTCCAAATTCAGCAACTTCATACGAAACAAAGCGTAAGGCTCTCTTACCCTGCTTCAGGCGGAATATTTAATTTACAGGATTAGAGAGCGGCCATTTGTGCCGTTCTCTTTTTGTATAGATTAAGAATCTTTAGTTGATCTAAAATCTTAATTTATAAAACAATGCCAGAATTAGCCACAGGTGAGGTCTCTCCTTATCTGTGGCTTTTTTATTTGATAAAAGTTCAGCTTAGTTCATTTAAGTGAAAATCATGTAGGCATAAACAGAGTTAGTATAATGATTTTTAAACTAAAGAGGTGGGATTCAAATGATGGTATGTTCGGCACAATCAATTAGTAAAATGTTAGGTGGAAATAATATCTTTGAAGAGATTACATTTGAAATTAATGAGCAAGAGCGCGTTGGAATCGTAGGGAGAAATGGAAGTGGGAAAACAACTCTATTTCAATTACTAGCTGGGATCGAAAATGTAGATACGGGTACCATTCATTATAAAAAAGGGACGAAAATTGGCTATCTTGCACAGGTGCCAGAATATCCAGGTTATTCAGCAAAGAGCGTTTTGAAGTTAGCTTTTAAACATCTTGAAGAAATGGCTGAGCGGATGCATCATCTCGAGTCTCGAATGGCTAATGGAGATGAAAGCGACCGTTTACTGAAGGAATACGGTCAACTACTTGATGAGTTTACGAGAAAGGGTGGATATGAAATAGAGTCTGGAATCCAAAATGTGGCGAATGGTCTTGGGATTCAGGCTTTACTTTCTGCTTCATTTGATCAGTTGAGTGGCGGTGAAAAAACAAAAGTGACGCTTGGGTTACTACTCCTACAAGAGCCAGAGATGCTCTTACTTGATGAACCAACAAATCATCTGGACGTTGAAGCGGTAGAATGGCTCGAAGTCTTTTTAAATCACTATCGTGGGACGGTTTTAATCATCTCACATGATCGGTATTTCCTTGATGAAGTCGTCACAAAAATAATGGACCTAGAAGATGGGGAGCTAACGGTCTATCATGGATCTTATAGTGAATTTGTTAAACAAAAAGAAGAGATGCTTCTTGCGGAATTTGCGGCATTTCAAGAGCAGCAAAAGAAAATTAAGAAAATGAAGGAAGCGATCAAACGTCTCAAGGAGTGGGCAAATCAAGCCAATCCGCCGAATGCAGCTTTGCATAAACGAGCTAGGAATATGGAACGAGCACTTGAGCGGATGAACAAGATTAAGCGTCCGTTGCTTGAACGAAGAAAAATGGGTCTTGAATTTGATATGAATGAAAGAAGTGGAAAAGATGTAGTCACGTTTGAAGGTGTATCAGCTGGTTATGCGGGAAACCAGTGTCTATCAGAGGTAGAGTGGCATATTCGATACAAAGAGAGAGTAGCAATCGTAGGGAGAAATGGAAGTGGAAAAACAACACTATTGAAAGTTCTACTTGGCAACATTCAACCCGATCAAGGGAAAGTTGTTCGAGGTGGAAGTGTAAAGATAGGATATCTTTCGCAACATGTTCTTGAAGATCGAGGTGATGAACGAGTACTTGATGTATATCGTGAAACAGCAAAAGTTTCTGAAGGCGATGCAAGACAAGAGCTTGCGAGATTCTTATTCTATGGCTATGGGGTGTTTGCAAAAGTATCATCTCTAAGTGGTGGGGAGAAAATGCGGCTCCGCCTTGCACAACTTATGAGTAAGGATGTTAATTTACTTGTTCTGGATGAACCGACAAACCATCTTGATATAGATTCAAGAGAAGTATTAGAAGATGCACTAGAGAGATTTCCAGGAACGATTATTTGTGTCTCACACGATCGCTATCTTCTAAATAAATGTTTTCCGACTACGTATTGGCTAGAAGATGGTAAACTGCATCGCTACCTTCACTCATACAGTCAAGCGAAGGTAAAACACAAGGAATCAATGCAAGAACAAAGCTTATCTAAGGTCGTAGAAAAAGAGCCTCGAAAAGAAAGCTTAAATACTAATGAAAATAGAGCAGTTTCGGTGGAAGAACAGGTAGATGAGGTAGAATCGAGTCTTTTTCAAGTGGAAGAAAAACTTGAGCAAGTAAACGATCATGAAGAGCTACAAAAACTTTTGAAAGAGATAGAACAACTTAATATAAGACGAGAACAATTATACGACTCGTTACTGGAGGAAGAAAAATGACTGAAAAGAAAGCCGTTGAAGCGGTATGCATGCCACAAACGATCGATAGCCTTGTAAAAGATTTTAGAGAATTAGGAGTGAAAGAGGGAATGACGTTAATCGTTCATTCCTCCTTAAGTTCACTAGGGTGGGTTTGTGGTGGAGCAGAAGCTGTCATTCGTGCGTTAATGCTTTCTGTGGGAGAAGATGGAACGATTGTCATGCCAGCTCAATCAGCTAGTAATTCAGACCCAGCAGATTGGGTGCACCCGCCAGTTCCAGAATCTTGGTGGCCGATCATTCGTGAAACGATGCCTCCTTTTTGTAAGGAGACAACACCCACAAGGGGGATGGGTGCTGTAGCAGAGCTTTTCAGACGTTTTCCTGGAGTTGAAAGAAGCGATCATCCAATGTATTCCTTTGCTGCCTGGGGGAAGCATAGCTCTTATGTTATCGAGAATCAGCCCTTAGCCGCTGGATTTGGTCCAGATTCACCACTTGCTAAAATTTATAAGCTAGAAGGGAAAATCCTCATGATTGGAGTGGATCATGAGAGTAATACCTCTCTCCATTATGCGGAACATGCAGCTCAAAAGTCTCGTGTGAAAAAATCGGCAGCTCTTATCGAAAGTGGGGAACGAGTTTGGAGGACATATCATGAGCTTGATTATGATGCAGATTGTTTCGAGAAGATTGGCTATTCGTTTGAGAAAACTGAAGATTACAGGACAATGAGAATCGGGCGCGGAGTTTGCAAACTAATCGATCAACGCTGTATGGTCGACTTCGGACGGAAATGGTTCAAAGAGCAAGAGTGATCAAAGAAGAAAAAAGAAGATAATGAATGTTATCTTCTTTTTTATGCTTAAAAACAGATGCATAGGGTAACCAAATAATGAAAATCTCTAGTTTGAGGAGGATCTTGATCGTGAAAGTTATCGACAATGTGAAAATCTATCAGCCTGGTCAAAAGACAATAGCTATTGGTCATTTGATTGAAGAGAATGGGAAAATAAGTGAAATCAACAGTGGGAAGTATGATGGGAATCTTAAAGAAGTTGTGGATGGGAAAGGGAGAACGCTTGCACCATCGTTTATTGATACACATTTGCATCTTCTCAGATACGGTCTAATGAAGAAAGAATTGGACTTAAGGAAAGTGAGAACGTGGAAGGAAATGAAGGAAATTATCTCCAACGAGTTTGAGGAAGAACTAATGGAAGAACACGAATGGGTAATTGGAAGAGGGCTAATAGATAGTCAGTTAGAAGACATCGACCATCTGTTAACAGCAAAGGACCTTGAAGAGTTGGAATATCGAAAACCAATGTTTCTTCTTCATGATGATGGGCATGAGTGTATCGTCAATGAAGAGGCACTTAAAATATTGAAAAAGGAAAAAGAATTTGCTCGAGATCATGATCGGTTCATTGAGAAAGATAGCGAAGGAAATTGGACTGGAAGATTTAAAGACACGGCCGTTCACTATATCAAATTTCATTTTCGACAAAAGACAGAAGACGAGGTATATGAAGCGATAAAAGATGCCATTCCTCATTTACTTCAACACGGTATTTCGTCTATTCACACAGATGATTTAAATTATACAGGTTCGTTTGAAAGGGTTTGGAATAGCTATCGGAAACTTGAAGAAGAAGGACAACTTCCAGTTCAGGTTCACCTTCACCATTATGTTTATAATAGTGATCATATGAAAGAGTATATCGATCACAACGAGTATCGAACTGGTGATGGAACTGATCGAGTTCGAATGGGAGCTTTCAAGATATTTCTTGATGGCACACAACGACTTCATACAGCTGCTCTGCGAAAACCTTATCATGATCAACCAAATACAAGTGGAGCCTTAATTTATACTCAGGAACAGCTTAATGAAATGGTTCGATTGGCAGATGATCATAACATGCAGGTAACGATGCACGCCATCGGAGATCAAACAGTTGAACAAGCTCTTAATGCAATTGAAAAAGTTGGTGCTGAGAAAATGCGCCATCGAATCATTCATGCGCAAATACTAGCGCCTGATTTATTAGAAAGGCTAACGAAGGTGAAGCCATATTTAGAAATACAGCCTGGTTTTATGATGAATGAATATGATCAGACTGCAAGTTGGGTAGGAGTTGAGCAAGAAAGATTTTGCAACCCCTGGAAATCAGTAAGTGATAGGGGTATTCCGTTTACAGGAAGTTCTGATTGTCCGATCGGTCCTCTCTCCCCGCTACTTCATATTTATGCCGCTGTGAATCGACAGGATGAAGAAGGCAATCCGAAGGGAGGGTGGATTCCAGAAGAACGACTTTCAGTTGCAGAGATTTTCCGTGCTTATACAGAAACTGGAGCGAAACTTGAGTTTCAAGAAGAATCGAAAGGGCAGTTAGCCAAAGGGTATATAGCTGATTTTGTCTTATTATCGGAACATCCGGAAGAAGTAGCGTCTGAAGCATTGAAAGAGATCAATGTTCTTGAAACGTGGATTAAAGGGAATAAAGTTTTCTCATCATAAATTGCATTTTGAAACCTCTCATAAAAGAGAGGTTTTTTCTTGAATTATGTGGATACAAGCAGGAATTTTGATGTGTATCAAGAAGATATTTCTAAGTCCAGATATCCCTCTGAAAACCCAGGTGCTTCATGATCAAATCACAAAAGGAGAAGCTATGACTTACAAACATACTCCAACAACTTTTATAAGCTCAAGCCCTCCTCCTGACAACTATAAAAAGGATATGAGGGATACACTAACGGATGTAGTGAAGTTCTTTGAAGACTCTACAACATCCGTTGTCGTTCAAAAGGATAGTAAGTGGGTATACTTTAACCCTTCTGCTCTTAAACTGCTTGGCTATGAGGAACTTAGTGAGATTGAAGGGAAGTCAATTTGGGAAATCATTCATCCAAAGGACCATAGCGTCGTTTCAGAGAGAATACGGGCGTCTATTAATGGCATTAACCCGGGAGTATTGAATCAAAAGTGGATAAAGAAGGATGGAAGCATCCTTTCACTAGAAATTACTGCTATTCCAGTTGAGAATTCCCTGGGACAAACGACTGCAATAATTAGAGAAGTAACTCAAGAGAATGCGTATGTAAAAGAAACTCTCCAGCACCATCAGTTAATCACTGAGAATATGAATGAAATTGTCAGTTTGCTGGACCGCAGGGGAAACTTGCTATATGTATCACCATCTTATAGGGATTTTTCAAAGGATGGGCTTCAGAACGAAATTGGTCAGAGCTCGATTAAATATGTTCATAAAGAAGATAGAGAATTTGTTGAAAAAGAATTTTCTAAACTGATTAAAGATAGAATGCCTCTCACCATTCAATATCGATTGCAAAAAAAAGATGGCACCTATCGGTACATTGAATCGCAAGGAACATGTATTTCAAATGACAATGACACAAATTATGTTGTCGTCTCAAGAGATGTAACTGAGCGGCATATTGCTGAGACAAAATTGCTTTTAAGTGAAAGTAAGCATAGGGTCATTTTAGAGCATAGTAACGATTTAATTTGTATGATGAATCAAGAAGGCATCGTTGTCTACGCGTCCCCATCTTACAAGTCACTATTAGGTTATGAACAAGAGGAAGTAGTAGGAAAAGATATTCTGACATTTATCCATTCAGAAGATAATGATACATGCCAAAAGGCAATTCAGAAATTAACAGATGCAAAAGAACCTGTAACCACAATTTATCGTAAACTCCATGCTTCTGGTCAGGTGATTACGCTAGAAGCAAAAGGCATGGCGGTTGTAGATGATGATAGTGAAGTCAATCACTTTGTTTTCATTTCAAGAGACATAACCGAAAAGATCAAATTAGAACAGTATCGTGAGAATAATGAAAAGTTAGCCATTCTTGGAGATGTGGCAGCAGGTTTTGCTCATGAAATTCGTAATCCTCTCACTTCTATTAAAGGCTTCGTAAACTTGCTTGCTAGAGATGAAGATGAAAGTGAACATTCGTATCATAAAATTATTAAAGAAGAGCTTACTAAAATAGAAGAAGTTGTAGATGGTTTTATTTCATTAGCAAAGCCGGAAGCAGGAGATGTCTCAGAAGTTAGTTTGCTAAAGCTAGTGAAGAATGCGATTTCAGTTCTGACTCCCCAGGCATCTTCAAAAAATATAAGAATTAATATTAATAGCCAACTCAAAACAATCGTTATTCGCTGCCAGAGAAATCAGATGAAGCAGGTGTTTATTAATATACTCAAGAATGCAGTCGAAGCAATCGAACAGGATGGACAAATTAACGTCATTCTTGAAGAACAGAAGAATGAAGTATGTATTGTCATTCATGATAACGGCATCGGCATTGAAGAGGAACGACTCGAGCGAATTGGCGTTCCTTTCTATACGAATAAAGAAAAAGGGATTGGGCTCGGCATGACTGTGAGTAATAAAATTATTAGTGAACATCAAGGGCGACTTAAGATTGAGAGTCAACCTGGTGAGGGAACGAAAGTGGTAATCCATTTGCCTAAGTTTCCTTTTTGAGTTGAAACGAGCTAATTGAAATCCCCTGTTGCGATGTAGCAACAGGGGATTTCAATGGTTAGGGTATCATTTGATTATTTATGATCTTTATGACTATGGAATCACTCTTAGAGTTCAGTTACCTACGATATGGATAGAATATAGTTAACGAGGCTAAGAAAGCAGGTGCGATATGACAGAAGTAATTGGAATTGATGCAGGTGGTACTCTAGTTAAGACGGTTCATAAAATCTCGGGGGAGTATCAATTTCAAACCTTTTTAACGAGTAAGCTAGAAGATCTGGCAACGTGGATTAGGGATTTCCATCCTGTAGCCACTTTGATGGTGACTGGAGGAAAGCAAATAGCAGTCTCTCAGCTCGTTGACAACAGAGTAGAAAAGATTGATGAATTTCAGGCTACAGCACTCGGAATTCGTGAAATATTGAAAAGTAACAACATTCAACCACAAGAAAGTTTTTTGGTTGTCAATGTAGGTACTGGAACGTCAATTCATTCGATAAATGAAACTTCTTCTGAACGACTAGGAGGTAGCGGTATTGGGGGTGGCACGCTCTTGGGACTTGCCTATCTTTTAACAGGTCATCATGATTTTGAAACAATAGTGGGGCTTGCTGAGAAGGGGATGCGAGATGGTATAGACCTAAAGGTAAAAGATATCTATGATGGAGAAGAATCTCCTATTGATGGAAATCTGACAGCAAGTAACTTTGGCTTTTTGGAGCAGATTAAAAGGAGAGAAGTAAGAGAAGAAGATATTCTAGCTTGTTTAGTTGGAATGATAGCAGAAGCGATTTTAATGATAGCCATTCCTTTTGCTAGAAGTATACAAAGCAAAACCCTCGTTTTAATTGGTTCTACTTTTCAATCGAATTCAGGGTTTAAAAAACTTTTGCAGCAGTTTAATGAGCTCTTTGGCATTCAGACCATATTCCCTGAAAAAGGTCAGTATAGTGGCGCTCTTGGGGCGTTATTATCGAATGAGATTAGAAAGAACTAATTTTCTTCTATCAGCTCCTTCCTTTCCTTTTACTGATGGCGTGTTTGAACATACACGAATACGCCATGTTCCCTTCGCCTTATTCAGAGCCTGGTCTGCTTCTTCAGAAGCAGCGATCGTTTCAGGGTATGAACTTCCCTCGATTCTTGAATGCTAAAGATCATCAGGAAGATACCGATCACCCATCCTTTTCTTTTAGTGTAAGAAGTGATAATAAATGAAAAGCAGAGCAAGCATGATCATTATATTAACAAAAATGTCCTGAATTAGTTGCAACGGTAAACACCTCGAAACATTCTACGTCTGCTTCGACTACATTCTACCTTCTTGATAAAGAAACGACTCTAATTAATGCATTAATGTGTTCATCATGCGTTCATGTTCGAGGTATAAACTGAAAGACAGATAAAGAAGGAGGAGGTCAAGTATGATTACCATTCTTATTGCAGATGATGACATCAATATACTAGAGCTTATCGCACTATACATAAAGAAAGAAGGTTTCCTCATTAAGAAGGCATTCGATGGTCAAGAAGCCATTCATATACTTGAGAATAACAACATCGATCTTGCGGTCATCGATGTTATGATGCCAAATGTGGATGGTTGGCAGTTGTGTGAAGAGATTAGGGAATACTACGATATTCCAGTTCTAATGGTATCAGCAAGAGGACAGGCAGAAGATAAAGTGAAAGGATTCAAACTTGGTACAGATGATTACGTTGTGAAGCCATTTGATCCTATCGAATTAGTGATGAGGGTTAAAGCACTACTAAGAAGGTATCAGGTTCATTCTTCTCTTAAAATAAAAATTAGTAACTTTGAAATGGATGCTAGTTCGTATACAGTCTCTTTAGAAGATGAACAGCTTACACTTCCCAAAAAAGAATTTGAACTTCTATATAAGTTATCGAGTGCACCTGGTCAAATTTTTACTAGAAATCAATTGATTGAATCGGTATGGGGTTATGATTTTTACGGAGATGAACGAACGGTAGATGTGCATATAAAGCGTCTGAGAGAACGTTTTGCCGCAAAGGAAATCCCTTTTGAAATTAAAACGATGCGTGGACTTGGTTATCGATTAGAGGAAACGACATGAGACGATCAATCTACTTGAGGAGTGTGTTAATTTACATTGGGGTCGTGATGGTTAGTCTTATTCTTTCATTTATTATTATGAATGTATTTTATCTTGATACAATACGAGACCGACTGCAGAAAGACATTACTGAGGTTGGGCGTCAAACAATTTCATCATACGAGAAATCGAACTATACAGACCCTGCTGAGTTTGTAGAGAGCACGCCGACATTTAATTATAAACTAATTCTTTTCGATGAATCTGGTGAAGCCGTCTCTCCAAAAGATGATAAGCACCTTTGGGGACTTGAAAAAGAGCAAATAGAAAAGGTCCTTAACGGTGGTGTGATTCGAGCGGATATAAAGTCAGCCTCTCCTCCATCAAAAGTGAATATCGGTTTACCCTTTGAGGATCAAGGGAGTCGCTATGCGTTATTTATACGGCCAGACCTTTCTTTAGAAGAGAATACGATCAAACGAGTCATGCTAACGACGTTATTACTTGTCTTGCTGATCGGTGGGTCTATTTTTGCTGTGTTAATGAGATATGTTGTTCGTCCCATCCTACGGCTGACAGAAGCAACAAAAAAAGTGGCGTTAGGAGATTTCTCTGTTCGAATCAATAGTAAGCGCATGGATGAGATCGGTGACCTATCCAGAAGTTTTGATTATATGGCACATGATTTATCTCATCTGGAAGAAATGCGTCAAGAGTTCGTAGCAAATGTGTCTCATGAAATTCAATCCCCACTAACTTCGATCGGTGGATATGCTAGAGTATTACAGGAAGGCTTGTTAGATGACGTGGAGAGAAAAAAATACCTTGAAATTATTCAAAAAGAGACACAGCGTTTATCAAAATTAAGTGAAAACCTTTTAAAAATGGCCACACTTGATGCGGATAATCCTTCATTTCAACTTAGAATCTATTCACTTGATGAACAGCTCAGGGAAGTCATTGTATCTCTTGAAGGGATGTGGTCCGAAAAAAACCTTGAGGTTGACCTTGAATTAATGCCGCTTCAAATTGAAGCAGATTATGATCAACTCAGCCAGGTTTGGATAAATTTAATATCAAATAGTATTCGGTATACTGAATCGAATGGAGTATTATCTCTTCATATGAAGGAGAAAGCAGGAGAAGTTGTCATTGAAGTGAGTGATACCGGCTGCGGTATTACAGAAGAAGATCAGGAGCATATATTTGATCGTTTTTATAAAGCCGATAAAGCGAGATCGAGTAATGGTGGAAGTGGACTTGGTCTTGCGATCGTTCAACGGATTGTTCACCTTCATCAGGGGAGTATTTCGCTTAAGAGCAAGGTCGGACATGGGACGACGATAACCGTTATTCTGCCTAAACGAAGGAAGCGCAATGAAACGTAAACGTTTCTTTGCGCTTTTTCTAATCGGAGGGCAGTCTATCATATTGGGAATACTAAAGAAAAATTAATTTGTTTTGTTCACAGTGCGTTCATTTTTCCTTTATATACTGAGGTCAGATAAAGAAAGGAGTGAATGAAATGAAATTTCTTACTAGATTTAGCTTAAAAAATTCGATTGGCGTATTATTATTAACTATTCTTGTTCTTGCTGCGGGAATTATTTCCACCAATCAAATTAAAGTTGAGACGTACCCAGATGTTACCTTTCCGGCGCTAATTATTAAGGGGGTTTACCCTGGAGCTTCTACAGAAGCAGTAGAGGAAGAAGTCACTACACCTATTGAAAATCTGCTGGAAAATAGTACGAAGTATGATGATTTAACGAGTACGTCTTCTGAAAATGCCAGTATGATCTCTCTCGTTTATCCGTTTGGTACAGATATAGAGGAAACGAAACGAGAGCTTGAAGATATTGTTTCCAAAGCGGACCTCCCAGAGAAAGCTGAGGTTGAAGTGATTAGTATGTCAGCAGGGGCGAGACCTGTATACGAAGCTGCCCTTTCATCCGAAGATGCAGATGAACTTCAAAAAAAATTAGAAGATGTTATCGTACCAGAACTTGAGGGGCTAGAAGGAGTTAATAACGTCAGCTTGAGCGGTACGAAAGAAACGACGCTCTCTATTAAAGTGGATGAAGAGAAGGCAAGTGAGTACGGCCTGACATTAAATGATATTAAAGATAAGTTAAAGGAGAAGGAGTATAGCTTACCACTTGGATCTGTCGAAGAAGAAGAAGCGACGATCCCAGTAAAGCTTCAAGGCTCCATTGATTCTCTAAATAAACTTAAAAACACAAAATTTAATATGGAAAGCAATCAGTCATCACAAGGCGCACAGCAAAATGCACCACAAAGCGTAGCGCAAAAACCTCAAGAAAGTAAGGAGATTGTACTTGAAGATTTTGCTGAAGTAACGGAAGCAAAAGAGAAGAATGAAATCTCTCGGTTTAATGGACAGGAAAGCTTCTTAATTCAGGTAACAAAAAGTCAGGATGAAAATACGAAGGACGTTGTAGACCGAGTGAAAGAAGTGCTTGGCGAATATAACACAGATGATGTGGCATTCTTCACTATTCTTGATCAAGGTGAAGAAGTAGAAAAATCAATTTCTTCCCTTCTTAAAGAAGGTGGGTTTGGTGCACTATTCACGGTCATTGTCATTCTGCTGTTCTTACGAAATATTCGGGCAACCATTATTGCGATTATTTCTCTTCCTATTTCTATTCTAGGAACAATTGGCCTGCTCGATCAGTTCGGATATACGTTGAATATTATGACGCTAGGTGGGCTAGCCGTTGCTGTCGGACGAATTGTAGATGATAGCATTGTTGTTATTGAAAATATATATAGGTGGCGTCAAGAGAATAAAGAGGAGTTGTCCAACAAAGCATTAACCTACTATGCTACAAAAGAAGTATTGGGAGCGATCGCTTCTTCTACAATTGCGACACTCGTTGTCTTCTTGCCACTTGCATTTGTTGGAGGAATACTTGGTGAATTCTTCAGACCATTTAGTCTGGCCGTCGTCTTCTCGATCTCGATTTCACTCCTCGTCGCACTGATGTTGATTCCAGTTCTCGGGAGTGCGTTCTTTAAGAAAGTGAAGCATCACGAGAAGGAATCAAGATTAAGCCATTTATATGAACGTTTTATAAGAGGAGCACTAAAGAAAAAAGCGCTAGTTATCGTGACATCTGTTGTATTACTAGCAGGTTCTCTTGCGATGATTCCAGCACTTGGCGTGTCTTTCTTACCGGCTGGGGAAAGTGATTCCTTCGAGCTTGATGTCTCACTACCGCCTACAACTCAGCTTGAAGATACAAATGAAGTTGCGAATAAAATAGAAAATTATTTGAATGGAAAAGAAGAGATCGACTACAGCCAGGTATCAATCGGAATATCCAGCAGTCCAATCCCAGGTGGTGGAGGAGGACAGTCAATGGATAATGAAACGACTGTCTTTATAAAGCTATCGAACAGTGAAGATCTTCAAAGTACAATGGAGTCGTATGAAAAGGATGTACAGAACATTGTAGAAGAAGCTTATGAAGACGGAACGGTTAAAGCAACAGAAGTACAACAGGAAGGTCCTCCGAGCGGAAACACGATCGATGTTAGTTTGTATGGAGACGACCAGGAGAAGTTAACAGAAGCAGCTACTCAGGTCGAGGAACTCCTATCACAGGACAGTGAGTTAACAAACGTTTCGAACAACCTCGAAGAAGTTCAACCGAAGTGGACGATGTCGCTGACTGAAGAAGGTGAAGACGCGAATGTTAGCCCATTCCAGGTCATGCAACTTGTAAACAGTCGTTTGCAGCCACTTGATGGAGGGACAATTGAAATCGATGACCAGGAGTGGGAAATGTCACTGTCTTATGATGAAGAAGTGACATCGAAGCAGGCGTTGGAAGAGCTTCAGATTCCAACTGCAGATGGAATAAAATCATTATCAGATGTCGCCTCGATTAAAGAAACGACTGCACCAGTAACACTTTATCATGATGATGGTAGAACGTCTGCTGCCATTTCAGCTGATATAAAGTCAGATGATACAGCACAAATTTCACAATCTGTAGAAGAAGACCTTAGTGTGCTTTCATTACCAGAAGGTGTTGAAATGGACGTTGGCGGTGGTCAAGAAATGATTACTGATGGCTTCGCCGACCTTGGACTTGCGATGATTGCAGCGATCCTACTCGTATTTTTTGTCTTAAGTCTAACATTTAGAGGGATTATTACACCGATTGTGATTCTATCCTCATTGATTTTTGTACCAATCGGATCATTAGCTGGGCTACTGATTGCAGGTCAAACGCTCTCCATGAGTGCAATGATTGGAATGCTCATGTTAATCGGTATTGTTGTCACGAACGCAGTAGTGTTGCTCGATCGAGTTGAAACGAACCGAATGAATGGATTAGAACTGACGGAGGCTTTAGTTGAAGCTGCGAAAGTGAGATTGCGTCCAATCATTATGACGGCTCTTGCAACAATTTTTGCCCTCATTCCTCTCGCGCTTTCAAATTCAGCATCAGGCCTGATCTCAAAGGGACTTGCGATAACGGTAATAGGCGGACTGACCACTTCCACTTTATTAACGCTTGTTTTCGTACCAGTCTTTTATGCAATGATTGGAAAATATCGTCGGATGAATAAAGAAAAATTCTAGAACACAAAAGCTCAATTGCGCTTTCAATGCAATTGAGCTTTTGTGATTGAAATGAAAAATTTGTTATGATCAGTTATGAAAAATTGAAAGGATGATAGAAGATGCCATGGATTAAACCCGCCAAACAATCAGATTTAAGAAACATGCCTATCTATGAGGATCTGGAGCAACCAGTTCCTGTATTTAATCGTCTAA
>CAVUAW010000029.1:0-45959 GCA_963739655.1 uncultured Bacillaceae bacterium
ATATCAAGGACAATTGACTAAGTGATTAAGAAATAACATAGAAAAAGGTAGATTGGAGATCGCCATCATGCAACTTAACGATGATGAACGTATCGATTACATCATTGAAAATGAATTACAAATTATTCAAAGCCCCACGGTGTTTTCTTTTTCACTAGACGCTGTTTTACTTGCGAATTTTGCCTGGGTTCCGATTAAAAGAGGTAAGATCATAGATCTCTGTACAGGGAATGGTATTATCCCGTTATTATTGTCTAGAAAAAGCCAGGTATCGATTGAAGGTGTAGAAATTCAAAATAGGCTTTATAATATGGGGACAAGAAGTGTGGATTTAAACAATCTTAACGACCAACTTACGTTACATCATGCTGATATTCGTAACCTACCGTCAGAAATCAAACGCGAATCTTATGATGCTGTTACATGTAACCCACCCTATTTTAAAAGTAAACGAAATGAGCAACGTAATCTCAATGAACACCTAACGATTGCTCGGCACGAGGTTATGTGTACGCTTGAAGATGTCATTCGCTCATGTAGCGGTCTTACAAAGCAAGGAGGAAAAGTATCTCTTGTTCATCGACCTGAAAGGTTATTGGATATTATGACACTGATGAGAAAATATCGCATTGAGCCGAAAAGAATGCAGCTTGTTTATCCTAAGACTGGGAAAGAAGCGAATACGTTATTAATAGAGGGCATAAAAGATGGAAAACCTGATCTTAAAGTGCTTCCCCCATTCATTGTCTATCAAGAAACGAATACATATACAGATGAAATGAGAGAGGTTTATGAAAAACTCTGAACATATTGTTTATATTTTAGAGTGTCGAGATGGCAGTTATTACACAGGATATACAACCGATCTGCCACATCGAATAGCGCAGCATGAATGTGGTAAAGGGGCGAAATATACGAGGGGAAGAACACCATTATCTCTCGTATATCAGGCTGATTTTATGACTAAACGTGAAGCTATGCAAGAAGAATACCGCATCAAACAATTATCTAGGGTTCAGAAAGAAAAGATTATTAATGGAGAGAGGCAAAAGCATGTGGAGTCAGCAGAGCTACAAGGAAAGCGAGACCGGTAAACTTTATCTTGTACCAACACCAATTGGAAATTTAAGCGACATGACCTATCGTGCGGTCCAAACGTTGAAAGATGTAGAACTTATTGCAGCAGAAGATACAAGACAGTCCAAAAAGTTAACCAATCACTTCGGTATAGAAACAAGATTAACAAGTTATCACGAACACAATAAGGAGTCGAGTGGTTACAAGCTTCTTGAGCGCTTACGCGAAGGAATGAATGTAGCCCTCATCAGCGATGCAGGTATGCCAGCTATTTCAGACCCGGGTTATGAGCTTGTTTCAGCATGTGTTCATGAGAACATTCCAGTCATTCCATTACCAGGAGCTAATGCTGCAATCACTTCTCTGATCGCTTCTGGCCTACCAACTCAGCATTTTTATTATTATGGTTTTCTTTCGAGACAGAAGAAAGAGCGGAAGAATGAATTAATGCAGCTCAAAAATATTCCATCCCCCATTCTTTTCTATGAGGCACCTCATCGATTAAAAGAAATGATTAAAGCCATTATCGAAGTACTTGGAAACAGAAAAATTATTATAGCAAGAGAGTTAACGAAAAAGTATGAAGAGTTTATTAGAGGTCAAGCAGAAGAAGTATTGGAATGGTGTGAACAAGCCGAGATCCGCGGTGAGTTTTGTGTCATTGTAGAAGGTGGAACGGAAGAAAAGATTGATGAAGAGCAATGGTGGGAGTCCTTATCATTAAAGGCACATGTAGAACATTATATTAATGAAGGAATGAAAAGTAAGGAAGCTATCAAACAGGTTTCGATCGATCGTGAATTACCGAAGAGAGATGTCTACCAAGCGTATCATGTCGAATGATGCTTGTAGGAAAATGTAAAGCAGCTTTGAAGCAAATAAGATTCACAAAAAAAGCTCCTGCCATCAATGGCAGGAGCTTTTACTTATAGAACATTATTTTGATAGAGCTTTTTGGATTTCTTCCAATACCTGCTCTGCACCTTCACGACTAAGAATAAGTTTACCATTACCGATTGCAAGATTGTCATCGGATACTTCACCAGTCACCTGGCAAGTCATGTTTGGTTTATACTTCTTTAGGATAATGCGCTCGTCGTCAACGTAGATTTCAAGAGCGTCTTTTTCTGCAATACCAAGTGTACGGCGCAATTCGATCGGAATAACAACACGGCCAAGCTCGTCAACTTTACGTACAATACCAGTAGATTTCATGTTTTATACTCCCCTATTCCCATTTTTTTATTAATTCCGTCAGGATTCGACAAATTTCTCTATTTATGTTCTATATAATACCAGTGTTTCCCATAAGCGTCAATCCTTTTAAGAAGGGTAAATATTTCCTATACAATAGGATTTCTCACGGAATTCGAAGCATCATAGGTTTTGAAAACCCTAACATCTTAAATGATAATTCGACAATTTTCTTGTAAATCCTTCGACAATAATTGTAAATATGTGTAGGTCATGTTAATTAAAAGTGACTTCCTTGCAATCTTTCCTTAAATTAGGTATATTTTGATGAAGAAGAACTGTACTTGAATCAACATATATAGTGCACACAGCGATGATAAATATGATCGTGGGTTGTAGCTGAGAGTTGCTAGTGCTCTCGTCCTACATGGGCGGGAGCTTTTTTACAACTGTTTTAATCAAGGAGGAAGCAACATGGGTGACAAGACTTTTTATATTACGACACCAATTTACTATCCAAGCGGCAAACTGCACATTGGTCATGCCTACACAACAGTAGCCGGAGATGCTATGGCTCGTTACAAACGACTAAGAGGCTTTGATGTTCAATACTTAACAGGTACTGATGAGCATGGACAAAAAATTCAAAAGAAAGCTCAGGAACAAGGCGTTACACCTCAAAAGTATGTTGATGATATCGTGGCTGGGATTAAAGAACTATGGGATAAATTAGACATTAGTTATGATGATTTTATCCGCACGACTGAGAAACGCCATGAAGAAATTGTCGAAACGATTTTCCAGAAGATGTATGAAAAAGGCGACATCTACCTTGACCAGTATGAAGGGTGGTACTGTACACAGTGTGAATCCTTCTTTACTGAACGTCAGTTAGTTGATGGAAAATGTCCGGACTGTGGAAGAGAAGTTGAAAAAGTAAAAGAAGAATCTTACTTCTTTAAAATGGGTAAATACTCAGATCGTCTCTTAAAGTTCTATGAAGATAATCCAGAATTTATCCAGCCCGAATCTCGGAAGAACGAAATGGTCAATAATTTCATTAAGCCTGGTCTTGAAGATCTTGCTGTTTCAAGAACGTCTTTTGACTGGGGTGTAAAAGTTCCTGGCGATCCAAAACACGTTATTTATGTCTGGATCGATGCTTTGTCCAATTACATCACCTCCCTAGGGTATGGTACAGAAAATGATGAGCTCTATAATAAATTCTGGCCTGCAGATGTTCATCTCGTTGGTAAAGAAATTGTGCGATTCCATACAATCTATTGGCCAATTATGTTAATGTCGCTTGATTTGCCTTTGCCAAAGAAAGTCTTTGCTCATGGCTGGTTGCTTATGAAAGATGGTAAGATGTCTAAATCCAAGGGGAACGTTGTCGATCCTGTTACGTTGATTGAACGGTATGGATTAGATGCCCTGCGTTATTATTTATTACGAGAAGTACCATTTGGTTCAGATGGCGTATTTACACCAGAGAGTTTTGTGGAAAGAATCAATCATGATCTCGCTAATGACCTTGGTAACCTCTTAAATCGTACAGTTGCCATGATTGATAAGTATTTCGATGGAGAAGTGCCTGTCTATAATGGCTCTGTAACCGAATTTGATGATAACCTTACAGAAATGGTTCATTCTACGATTACAAAAGTAGAACATTCGCTTGAGAATATGGAGTTTTCTGTAGCACTTGCTTCAATCTGGCAGCTCATTAGCCGGACGAACAAGTACATCGACGAGACGGAACCATGGATCCTTGCCAAAGATGAGGCGAACAAAGGACAACTTGGTGCGGTGATGGTTCACCTCGCTGAATCGCTAAGGCAAGTTGCTATCCTTCTCCAGCCATTCTTAACCCAGACCCCTAAGAAGATTTGGTCACAACTTGGTGTTGAAGAAGGTAAGAGAACCAGCTGGGATTCATTAGGTTTCCAGAAAGGTTTCGGTGGAACAAAGGTTCAAAAAGAAGCTCCTCTTTTTCCACGATTAGATCGTGAAGATGAAGTTGCGTATATTGTTGATCAGATGGGTGGCAATGTTGTGAAAGAAGCGCCACCGATCGAGAAACCAGAATTAGAAGAAATTACAATTGATGACTTTACAAAGGTTGACTTAAGGGTTGCTCAAGTACTCGAAGTCGAGCCTGTAAAAAAAGCCAATAAGCTATTGAAATTGAAATTGGATCTCGGATATGAAACAAGACAGGTTGTTTCTGGAATAGCAAAACATTATAAACCAGAGGAACTCATCGGCAAAAAAGTTGTCTGTGTATCCAATCTTAAGCCAGTCAAGCTCAGAGGAGAGTTATCTGAAGGTATGATTTTAGCAGGTGAACACGACGGTGATTTGAAATTGTCGACAATTGCAGAAAGCTTGCCAAACGGAACGCAAATTAAATAATTTAACTTGAGGCTCGGTCTTAAAAAGACTGAGCCTTTTTTACTTTGTATTTCACAAATTATTCCTGTTAGGAATTTCTCTTGATGGGAGTAAATTTCCTTTTTAATTGAAAAAATAATAATAAAACAAACGAGAATAAACCTTAATATACAGAATATTCTAACTTATTTGATGGATGTTGTAAACAAATTGTAATTAAAATGAAACTGTTTAGACTTAGTAAAAAACTAGGACGTTTGGTACACTAGCATCGTACTAGACCGGAGAAGGAGTTTTGACATGTTATTCGACACACATACGCATTTGAATGTTGAACAATTTTCCGAAGATCAAAAAGAAGTAATTGAGCGTGCCCAATCAGCAGGAGTAACAAAGATGGTTGTCGTCGGTTTCGATCGTGAAACAATTGAACAAGCAATGGCTCTTGTAGAAGAATATGACTTCCTATACGCTGCTGTAGGTTGGCATCCCGTTGATGCGATTGATATGAAAGAGGAAGATCTCGAGTGGATTGAAGAACTTGCAGGTCATCCGAAGGTTGTCGCAATCGGTGAAATGGGACTTGATTATCACTGGGATAAGTCACCTCATGACATACAAAAAGACGTATTTCGCAAACAAATTCAACTTGCGAAGAAAGTGAAATTACCAATCATCATACATAATCGTGAAGCGACACGAGATGTTATTGATTTACTAAAAGAAGAAAATGCTGCAGAAGTTGGCGGCATTATGCACTGTTTCGCAGGAACTGTAGAAGAGGCAAATGAGTGTCTTGATATGAATTTCTACATTTCTCTTGGAGGACCAGTGACATTTAAGAATGCCAAACTGCCAAAAGAAGTAGCAAAAGAAGTACCGGTTGACCGCTTGCTAATTGAAACAGACTGTCCGTTTCTAGCGCCACATCCAAACCGCGGAAAGCGAAATGAGCCTTCATACGTAAAGCTTGTCGCTGAACAAATTGCGGATTTGAAAGAAATGGATTACGAGGAATTAGCAAAAAAAACAACTGATAATGCGATGAAACTATTTGGAATTAGTCGCTGATCAAAAGACCGTTGTAGTTGAAAAGAAATCATACTATTGCTTTTTCTTATTTTTCCCTATCAAAATTCTACAAGAATTGGTTTTGATCCTATCAATCTTGTAGACAGGGCTTGAGAGGCTTTTCTTTAGGAAACACAGTCGGTTTAAGGAGGAATCTATGACAATGAGATCGAACATGGAAAACTTTTTCACTCGTTTAAAGAGTGGAAAAAATGTCTTCATGGTTTTGTTAAGCGTAATTGTACTGGGTTTGGTTTCCGGCTTTATCGTGTTTGAAACTACGAAAGCTTCTGTAACGCTTGTCCTTGATGGGAAAGAGAAGCCTGTAGATACACATGCAGATACAGTTTCGGAGTTATTGAAAGATGAAGGCGTCGATCCTGGAGATCATGATTATGTAAGTCATGATTTATCAGCACAATTGAATGCTGGTGATGTGATTGAATGGAAGCCTGCTTTTCAGGTGACATTGACAATCAATGGGGAAGATAGAAAGGTTTGGACGACGAGAGATACTGTAAGCGGATTGCTTCAAGATCAAAATGTTGAGCTTAGTAATCACGATAAATTATCCGTTTCGATGGACGATAAATTGAAAGAGGATATGAGTATTGCCGTGGACGAAGGATTTCAAGTTGCGGTTAATGATGGTGGGAAACAAAAAAAGGTTTGGACAACTTCGACTACGGTCGCTGGCTTTTTAGAACAGCAAAACATACAACTTGGAGAGCTTGATCGCGTAGAACCTAAAAAGGATGAGGACGTAAAGGCGAACTCAAAAATCAACGTGATTCGAGTGGAAAAGGTCACCGATGTAGTTGAAGAATCGATCGATTATGCGACGGTTAAGCAGCAGGATAGTTCGATGCAAAAAGGAAAAGAAAAAGTAGTAAAGTCCGGTGAAGCAGGCAAACAGGAGAAGCACTACGATGTCGTTCTTGAAAATGGCAAAGAAGTATCTCGTGAGTTAAAGAAAACAGAGGTTGTGAAGGAAAGCAGTGATCGCATTGTTGCTGTTGGAACCCAGGTTATTACACAAACTGCTATGAAAACTACTAGTAAATCTTCTAATCGTTCTAAATCGAGCGAAAAGGTGAAGAAGTCGTCTCCTAGCAAATCTAGTTCTGCCTCTGAGAGCAAATCTTCTAGTGGTGGACGAGTGCTGAAGGTTGCAACTACAGCATATACAGCGAACTGTGCTGGTTGCTCTGGAATTACTTCTACAGGTTTTAACTTAAAATCGAATCCTAATGCAAAGATTATTGCTGTAGATCCGAGTGTTATTCCTTTAGGGTCAAAAGTCTATGTAGAAGGTTATGGCACAGCCATTGCTGCTGATACTGGTGGAGCAATTAAGGGAAACAAAATTGATGTGTTCTTCTCTTCCAAGTCTTCTGCATATGCTTGGGGAAACAAATCTGTACAAATTACGATTCTGGATTAACGTTAAAGATATGATATGCTAATAACACAGAGTGGGATGATTCTCTCTCTGTGTTTTTGTATGATAAAGAAGTATTTTGTGAGAGAAACTATAGCAATTAGTGCCTTAAAATGGGAATAGATAAGAAATGGTTTTGTACTACGGAGGAAACAAAGTGAAAATTAAAGAAATCATCATCGTAGAAGGCAAGAATGATACGCTTGCTGTTAAACGTGCGCTTGATGCAGATACGCTAGAAACAAACGGATCTGAGATTAGTGAGGAAACACTCAAGCGGATTGAACTTGCCTGGAAGAGAAGAGGAGTCATCGTCTTTACTGATCCTGATTATCCTGGCACACGAATTAGACAAATTATAAGCAATCGACTGCCGTCATGTAAGCACGCTTTCCTAAATAAAAAACATGCTATATCAGCGAATGGCAAAAAAGTTGGTATTGAGCATGCATCTATCAATGATATTCGTGAAGCTATTCTTACAGTCAGAGAAGAGATTGAAGCACCAGATGTTTTAATTGAATGGGAAGACCTCATTGCTGCTGGACTTGTTGTTGGAGATCGATCAAAAGCGAGAAGAAAAGCTCTAGGTGAACAATTACAAATGGGATATATGAATGGAAAGCAGCTCTATAAAAGGTTGCAGATGTTTCAAATTTCAAGAGACGAGTTTAACCGCGCATTGGAAGAAGTGTTACAGGAGGAAGAGGAATGAGTAAAGAAATATCAACACCGGTAAGAACAAAAGAAATCTTAGCGAAATATGGTTTTACATTTAAGAAAAGTCTTGGTCAAAATTTTTTGATCGATTCGAATGTCCTGACAAAGATTGTAGATCAGGCAGGATTAACACCTGAGTCCGGTGCAATAGAAATTGGCCCGGGGATAGGAGCGCTGACTGAGAAACTTGCAAAGAGATCTAAGAAAGTTGTGGCATTCGAAATTGATCAGCGTCTCCTGCCTATTTTAGATGATACTCTTTCTCCATATCCGCACGTAACTGTTCGACATAGTGATGTTCTTGAAGCGGATGTTCACCAAGTGATACAAGAGGAATTTGAAGAAGGTCAGGACCTTATGGTCGTTGCAAACCTTCCTTACTACGTCACGACTCCGATTTTGATGAAATTGTTAGAAGAAAAGTTACCTGTTCGCGGCATTGTCGTGATGATTCAGAAAGAAGTAGCAGAACGAATTGCTGCAAAACCTGGTTCGAAGGAGTATGGTTCATTATCACTTGCAGTACAGTACCATGCTGTCGCTAAAACAGCGTTGACCGTCCCTAAAACGGTCTTTGTTCCTAAACCGAATGTCGACTCTGCAGTGCTACATCTAGAATTGCGTCAGGAGCCTCCTGTTGATCTTTTAAGTGAATCCTTTTTCTTTGAAGTGATCCGTGCGAGTTTCGGACAACGGCGGAAGACGCTTTTAAATAATTTGCAGAATAATCTTCTTGGTAAAGAAAAGAAACCAATGATAGAAGAAATATTGAATGAGACAGGAATTGACGGAACTCGTCGTGGAGAAACACTTTCCATGGAAGAGTTTGCTGCATTGAGCAATGCTTTCTACAAAAGAAAAGAAGAAAACTAAAACACCTTAATAAGGTGTTTTTTTTACGACCAAAAATGGTGTTCGATTAGCCAATTCAAAGAGTTTAGCTTTCTATACTGTGAAGCTCAATTATTTTAAGAGTGGATGTTCAGAATCCGATGGAATGGCTACTTGCTTTCAATTCCACCACTAACATGTACTTCTTTGTATAAGGGAACACTCTTGCAGGGCGTTAAGCAAGGTTATTTAACATCCTCAACCACTTTCATTATCCTTTTTGAACACACATTAAAAGATGTCTTCAGTCCTTTCAGTGGAAATTCATCTTTTTTTAAAGTGCTCATATAGTAGAAAAAGGAGTAATCGAACTAAGACAGATGTCAAGTGGCGCGAGGGGAAGTGGATGAACATGAAAGAAGGAGATATCGTTGCCAGGCGTTCGTATGGCTGTGATTTAATTTTTCGAGTAACTAGGATGAATGAATCAAGTCAATCAGCAGAGCTGGTTGGTGAGGATATGCGACTTATTGCTGACGCACCGTTTGACGATCTAGTATTAATTGACTCGAGCGAACACAAAATGAGGCGCGAGCAATCCAAAGAAAAAGAGGATTATTCTTTTCGATTGTTTCGTCAAGATTATCAATTATTAAGAATGAAGCGGGAATATACGGCCACAAGTCATTTTAAGAAAGAAACGAGCTTTTTTGAACTTCCAGGAAAAATTCTACACATTGATGGAGATCCATTATATTTAAGCAAATGTCTTGAGATGTATAAGCGTCTTGGAGTACCTGTTTACGGGCTTTACATGAAGGAAAGTGAAATTCCAGAGAATATCATTAAGCTTGTTAACAATGTGAGACCTGATATTCTTGTCATCACTGGCCACGATGCATATAGCAAGCATAAGGGTGAGAAGAAGGATCTCCAATCCTATCGAAATTCACGCTACTTTGTGCGTGCTGTAAAAGAAGTCAGAAGCGTATTTCCTAATCTTGATCACCTCGTTATTTTTGCTGGAGCATGCCAATCACATTTCGAATCGTTAATTCGGGCTGGTGCTAATTTCGCAAGTTCCCCATCACGTATTAATATCCATATGCTTGATCCAGTTTTTATTGTATCTAAAATAGCTTTAACCTCTTTTACGGACCATGTGAACGTCTGGGATGCATTGCGAAACACGTTAACAGGGGAGGATGGTTTAGGGGGAGTTGAAACAAAGGGGATACTCCGCACAGGTATGCCTATGAAAGAAGATGAAAATTACTCGGAATAAACGAACGGATGGTCATTCCATCCGTTCTCATATTTTTATATAGGCTATGTTAATGAACGGCGACCTCTAACTCGAATGAGCTAATAATCGAGAAATCAACAATTTCTGCGAAAACAACCACATATAAAAACAATATAAAAATGCAGTTACTTAGTATGGATTTGCTTGTTGAGAAAAGCTATTAAAAAGTATATTTCAAGGCAAATACATATTTTTCGACAAATTAAGAAACAATAAAATTGCACATCTTAGGTAAATAACAATTGACATTGTTTTTGCTTCGTTGTTATAATTTAAGTTTTATTTGACAAGATGGTGCAAAAGATGTTATAATTTGTCTAAGTGAGGTGGAGGTTCCGATGGCAAAAACGATTATTGAGATCAAACAGACGTTACAATCTCAGGTTGGCAAACGGTTGACCTTAAAGGCAAACGGAGGTCGCAGGAAGACAATTCAACGTTCAGGCATCCTTGAAGAAACCTACCCGGCAGTGTTCATAGTTAAGCTGGATCAAGACACAAACGCATTTGAACGTGTTTCGTACAGCTACACAGACGTTCTAACAGATACAGTACAAATTACATTTAATGAAGAACAAGCAGCAGTAAGCGGTTAAGGCGAATGGTCTAACTGCTTTTTTTGCTTTCTTGAGAAAATCATCATTTTTATCCTCTACTGGATACATATTGGCAGTATAGCGAATGCTTTCGATCCTCACACTAAGTGTGTCACAGGATGGAAAGGAGCTTGATTCGCATGGCAAGACGCAGAGGAATAATGTCCGATCAGTTGAAAGAAGAGATTGCGAAAGAGCTTGGCTTTTATGATACGGTTCAGAAAGAAGGTTGGGGAGGAATAAAGGCTCGCGATGCAGGTAACATCGTGAAGCGTGCAATTCAATTAGCTGAAGAACAGCTTGGAAACCAACAAAAACACTGAACACTGTGACGAGGGAACTCCGGTATAATCCGGGGTTCTTTTTTGTGTTTAGAGGTACAGGATCTCTCGAGCAGCTTTTCCTTTCTAATCAGTTTCTTTCTTTTCGGTTGGTTGTGTTACAATAATTCACAGTAAGTAAAAATGTCGAACGGTAGATTGAAAATGTAGGTGAACGAGATGAAAAAAAAATTGAGTGTGAAAGCACCAGCGAAAATTAATCTAGCACTTGATGTGCTACATAAAAGACCTGATGGCTATCATGAGGTAGAGATGATCATGACAAATGTTGATCTCGCTGATCGTCTTGAGCTAACTGAACTCAGAAGGAATGAGATCGTGATTGAATCAACAAGCGGCTTCGTACCCGATGATCAGCGAAATCTAGCCTATCAATCAGCAGCTCTTTTAAAGAAAAGATTTAATATTAATCAAGGTATTTCTATTAAAATCGACAAACAAATTCCGGTGGCAGCAGGTCTTGCTGGAGGTAGTAGCGATGCAGCAGCAGCATTGCGAGGACTTAATGATCTCTGGGAAATAGGTCTTAGTAATGATGAACTTGCTAAGATTGGTTCAGAAATCGGTTCGGATGTTGCCTTCTGTGTGTATGGCGGAACTGCACTTGCAAAAGGGCGTGGAGAAATTATTCAGCCGATGGATGCCCCGCCACCATGCTGGGTTATTCTTGCAAAGCCGTCAATTGGTGTATCGACTGCGGATGTCTATCGACGGCTCCGTACAGCAGAAATGAAGCATCCGGATGTTAGAGGCATGATGCAAGCGATTGAAGAGAAGGACTACGAAGCCATATGTCACCGTCTTGGCAATGTGTTAGAAGATGTTACTTTGAAACTTCATCCAGAAGTCCGACAGATAAAAGAGAAAATGGAAAGCCTTGGTGCAGATGGTGTATTGATGAGTGGAAGCGGACCAACCGTTTTCGGTCTTACAAGGCATGAATCGAGAATGCAACGAATTTATAATGGTTTACGTGGATTTTGTGGTCAAGTTTATGCTGTTCGCTTATTAGGTGAGAAGAACCCTTGAATAAATCCGTACATTAGTGATATATTATGATTAATTATTCGGATTTTTTGGAGGTTCTTCTATGAAGATGAAACGGAGTTCTCGTCTGGTAGACATGACCAGGTATTTATTAGAGCATCCACATCGGTTGGTTTCATTAACTTATTTTTCGGAAAGATATGGTGCGGCTAAATCATCCATTAGTGAGGATTTGGTCATCATCAAGGAAAACTTTGAACAGCAGGGTGTTGGGTCATTATTAACCGTTCCAGGTGCAGCGGGCGGTGTCAGATATATGCCTCTTATTAGCGATGAAGAAGCAGACCGTGTTGTTGGGGAATTGTGCGATTTTCTTGAAAGCCCCGATCGCCTTCTTCCAGGTGGTTATTTATATTTAACGGATATCTTAGGTAACCCTGAAATTATGAACCAGGTCGGGCGTTTATTCGCATCCGTCTTTGCCGACCGCAAGATTGATGTCGTCATGACGGTAGCTACAAAAGGAATCCCGCTAGCATACGCAGCAGCAAGTCATCTAAATGTACCAGTTGTCATCGTTAGACGTGATAGCAAAGTAACAGAAGGTTCAACAGTTAGTATTAATTATGTATCAGGCTCTTCAAAACGGATTCAAACAATGGCTCTTGCAAGAAGAAGTTTAAAACCAGGAGCGAATGTGTTGATCGTTGATGACTTTATGAAGGCTGGTGGAACGATTCAAGGGATGGTTAATCTTCTTGAAGAATTTCAGGCTGACGTCGCTGGGATCGGCGTTCTCGTCGAGGCAGAAGGCGAAGGCGAAGAACGTCTGGTTGAAGAATATGTCTCTATGATGAATCTTGGCGGAGTCGATATGAAGGAACGAACAATCCAGGTTGCTCCTGGGAATTATAAAAAGTTTCTTACTCGATTAACTGAAGGAGTGGAGAACGAATGAAATCTGTTTATACAAAATCAGCGCCAGCAGCAATTGGACCATATTCACAAGGAATGATCGTAAACAACATCTTCTACAGCTCTGGGCAAATTCCTCTCAGAGCAGATGGAACGCTAGTCGATGGGTCGATCGAAGAACAGACACATCAGGTCTTCTCTAATGTTAAAGCTGTTCTAGAAGCGGCTGGATCTTCTTTAGAAGGTGTTGTGAAAACGACTGTCTATATAAAAGACATGAATCAATTTAGCGCCATTAATGAAATTTATGGTGAATACTTCGATGCTCATAAACCAGCTAGATCCTGTGTAGAAGTAGCGCGTCTTCCGAAAGACGCTCTTATCGAAATTGAAGTCATTGCGCTCGTTGGTTAACATAGTCAGACGCACTCCAAAATGGAGTGCGTTTTTTTATGATTTATCCCACATTTTTTGGTCCCATTGTTTGACTACTCATCAAAGTAGAATAAGCAAAATCCCCATCGGTTGGAAGCTTCCTTTTATAGGTTTAAATTATTCTTTTTCTGTCGAAGCTACCTTGTATGAGCAAAAAGCTAAATTTTTATAAGATTTTTTATATTAAGAAGAAGGAATTATTGACTATAAGTTGAATAGTGCATATATGCTCTAATTAATGGAAAAAGGTGGTGCACTCAAGTTGGAAATTACAGATGTTCGCCTACGTCGTGTGAATACGGAAGGACGCATGCGCGCAATCGCTTCCATCACAATGGATCATGAATTCGTTGTTCATGACATCCGGGTTATTGATGGAAATAACGGCATGTTTGTAGCGATGCCAAGCAAAAGAACTCCAGATGGAGAGTTTCGCGATATCGCTCATCCAATTTCCTCGAATACAAGGGAAAAAATTCAAACAGCTGTCTTAGCTGAATACCATCGTGTTGGTGAAATGGAAGCAGCTTATGAAGAAGCTGGGGCGTCCTGATTGTAAAAGCCTGGTCAATTGACCAGGCTTTTTTATGTGATGAGATCTCCTTGAAATGTACGTGAATCATCACGGAACTGTTCTTTCCCAGCTTTTATCAGGCGTATGATTTAGGGAATCACCTTGAAAATAAGGGGTTTTTGAGATATAGTCAAAGTGGAAAAATAGGATACAATGGAGGAACCATATACATGAATAGATTTGCAGTTGTGTTAGCAGCAGGTCAAGGAACAAGGATGAAATCAAAACTTTATAAAGTTCTGCATCCCGTTTGTGGAAAGCCTATGGTTGAGCACGTTGTTGATCAGCTAGATAGTCTTCAGCTAGAGGACATCGTGACAGTAGTCGGGCACGGAGCTGAGAAGGTTCGCGATCAGCTCGGATCTCGTGTGAATTATGTACTTCAAGAAGAGCAGCTTGGCACGGCGCATGCTGTCATGCAGACTCAGGATGCCCTAGGTGATAAGGATGGCGTAACACTTGTTGTATGTGGTGATACCCCTTTAATTACGAAAGAAACGATGGATTCGCTTTTGTCTTATCACGAAGAACAGGGAGCAAAAGCAACAATTCTTACTGCTAAAGCAGACAATCCGTTTGGCTATGGTCGAATTATTCGCGGTCAAAACGGAAGTGTTCAGCGAATTGTAGAACAGAAAGACGCAAACGATTCAGAGCAGCAAGTTATGGAGATTAACACTGGTACATACTGTTTTGATAACAAAACCCTTTTTGAAACACTGCAACTCGTTAAGAATGAAAATTCTCAAGGTGAGTATTACCTTCCGGATGTGGTGGAAATTCTTCAGAAGCAGGGGGAGGTTGTTGCTGCTTACCAAACGGAAGATTTTGATGAAACGATGGGTGTGAATGATCGCGTTGCGCTATCGCGTGCTGAGAGTGCAATGAAAAAGAGAATTAATGAGAAACATATGCGTAACGGTGTAACTTTGATTGACCCTGAACAAACTTATATCTCTCCAGAAGCTACCATTGGCCAGGATACAGTTGTTTACCCAGGAACAACAATTCATGGTAAAACCATCATTGGTGAAGAAGCTAGAATCGGTCCTAATACTGAAATCAAAGATAGTAAAGTTGGCAACATGAGCGTTGTAAAACAATCTGTAATTCATGACAGCGAAGTAGGAAATGCTGTGAATATAGGTCCGTTTGCTCACGTTAGACCAGCGTCACAAATTGGTGATGAAGTGAAGATTGGAAACTTTGTTGAAGTGAAAAAAGCTGTTATGGGTCATGGCAGTAAGGCTTCACACTTAAGTTATGTTGGCGATGCGGAAATCGGCAAAGATGTAAATCTAGGCTGCGGTTCAATTACGGTGAACTATGATGGCAAGAAAAAGTACCTAACGAAGGTTGAAGATGGTGCGTTTATCGGTTGTAATGTGAATTTGATTGCACCTGTAACTGTCGGCAAAGGGGCAACTGTTGCTGCTGGTTCAACGATTACAGACGATGTTCCCGATCAAGCACTGTCTATTGCTCGCTCTCGTCAGACGAACAAAGAAGACTACGCTTCGAAAACGAAAAACAATTAATTTTCGATTTAATAATGGAGGGGTACCGGCCAATGGCTAATTATTTAGATCCAAATTTGAAAGTGTTTAGTTTAAATTCGAATCCTGATCTTGCAGAAGAGATTGTAGAACATATTGGTGTCCCGATGGGTAAATGTTCTGTGGTTCGCTTTAGTGATGGTGAAATTCAAATCAACATTGAGGAAAGTATCCGCGGATGTGACGTATACGTGATTCAGTCTACATGTGCACCTGTAAATGAAAATATCATGGAGCTTCTGATCATGGTTGATGCTTTAAAGCGTGCTTCGGCAAAAACCATTAATATCGTACTTCCTTACTATGGATATGCCCGACAAGATCGTAAAGCAAGATCTCGTGAGCCGATTACAGCGAAGTTAATGGCGAATCTACTTGAGGTGGCTGGAGTAACTCGTCTCATTACGCTTGACCTCCATGCTTCCCAGATTCAAGGATTCTTCGACATTCCTGTTGACCAGCTAATGGGGGTACCGACACTTGCTAAACACTTTGAAGAAAAGCACCTTGATGACATTGTAGTCGTATCACCTGACCATGGTGGGGTGACGCGTGCGCGTAAGCTTGCAGAGCGTCTTAAGGCACCGATTGCGATCATTGATAAGCGTCGTCCACGACCGAATGTGGCAGAAGTCATGAATATCGTTGGTAACATTGAAGGTAAAACAGCTATTATTATCGATGATATTATTGATACGGCCGGTACGATTACCCTTGCTGCTAATGCACTTATTGAAAACGGGGCTAAAGAAGTTTTTGCATGCTGTACACACCCAGTATTATCTGGTCCAGCAATTGAGCGCATTGACAATTCAAAAATTAAAGAACTTGCGATTACAAATACAATTCCGTTGCCTGAAGATAAGCGAATCGATAAGATTACTCAGTTGTCAGTCGCTCCACTTTTAGGAGAAGCAATTATCCGTGTTCACGAGCAACTTTCTGTCAGCAAACTATTTGATTAAAAAAACACGTTTATTGTCTTCTGATTATGGGTATCCATATAGAAGAGTAAAACCTAATCAGGAAGGTGATTTCAAATGGCAGCAACATTGAAAGCATTAGATCGTAATACGACAAAAAGAAGTGAACTTAGAACATTGCGTGAAACGGAAGAAGGTCTTCCGGCCGTCTTATACGGTAAGGATCGTAAAAGCGCTCCGGTACAGGTTGACGCTCTAGAATTCATTAAAGTATACCGTCAAGTCGGAAAAAATGGTGTAATTGAGTTGAACTTCGAAGGACAGGGGACATATCCTGTTATGGTTTATGACATGCAGGTTGATCCAATCAAAAATCATGTCCTCCACGTCGACTTCTATTCCGTTGATCTTAACAAGGAAGTAGAAGCAGAAGTTCCAGTTCACTTGACTGGCGAAGCTGCAGGAAGCAAAGAAGGCGGTGTTGTTCAGCAGATGCTTCACGAAATTCTTGTGAAGGCGAAGCCGAATGATTTCCCTGACAGCATTGATATCGATATCTCAGAACTAAACATTGGTGACGCTGTGCAAGCTGGCGATCTTCCAAAAGGTGATAAATACGAAATTCTTCTAGATGCAGAAGAGCCGATTGCTTCAATCGTACCTCCAACAGAAGAACCTGCTGAGGACGAAGAAGAAGCTGATGAAGTGGCAGAAGAGCCACCTGCTGATCAAGAAGAAAATGATGAGGAAACAGAAAAAACAGAATAAACAACAAAGACGTAACCGAACGGGTTACGTCTTTTTTCAAGATTAAGGGCCAACAGGTGAATAAGTGTCCTTTTTTTTGATACGATAGAAGAAAAGTAATGAAAGGTAGGACGTCATCCGTTGAAATTAATTGTAGGCCTCGGTAACCCGGGGAAGAAATTTGAAAATACAAGACATAATGTAGGGTTTATGGCAGTTGATCAGCTATCAAAAGAGTTGGGGATTTCGTTAGACCAAAAGAAGTTTCAAGGTATTTATGGCAAAGGGATGGTAAATGGCGAAGCGGTTTATTTATTGAAGCCACAAACATTCATGAACCTATCAGGTGAATCAGTACGACCACTGATGGAATACTTTAATATTGATGTAGAGGATTTACTAGTGATCTACGATGATCTTGATCTTCCAACTGGTAAAGTAAGACTCCGTCAAAAAGGGAGTGCTGGTGGACATAATGGCATGAAGTCAATCATCACACACATCCATACACAGGAATTCAAGAGAGTTCGAATCGGTATTGATCGTTCCGCGCGACAATCTGTTATCGATTATGTCTTAAAACCTTTCTCAAAAGAAGAAGCTGAACCGATTCAAGATGCGATTGAGCGAACTGTAAAAGCATGTGAAGCATGGACTACGAACTCTTTCCCGGAAGTAATGAATCAATTTAACGCCTGAATATCCTTCAATTCTCCCGTCCATACTAGTAAAAGATAAAGACAGGGAGGATTTTGAATGGATATTCATTACGTATGTCGTCATTGTGGGTCCAGATTAGGTAAGCTGAATCAAAAGAATTTTTCAGCTGAAGACCTTGGGTTTCAGCAGCTTACTGAAGAGGAAAGGCAATCGATGATTCACTATCAACAAGATGGTACGATAGAAGTGAAAGCTATTTGTGAAGACTGTCATGAAGCAATGGAGCGTACACCATCTTTTCATGAGCTTGATACATTTATTCAGTAAGTCGCTTTGGGAGTTGAACCAAGGCATTTTTGCGTTATCAAAGTCAACGGAAAAATAGGCTTGGCAGTAGATGATAGAAAAGAAGAAAGTATACAATTCAGTGAAGTCTAGCTCCTGCTCCCAGTCCGTTAAGGCGCTTCATCTTCTAATCAGAATATATTCTGATTAGAAGATGAAGCGCTTGTTAGGACTAAACGGGCGCTTGCGCTTTTCTTAGTGAGAGGGGAGAAATAGCTAAAGATGTTAGGCTTAAGAGAATATTTCAGTAAAGGCGATGAATTTCAGTCGGTCTTTTCAGGGGTGAAAGAGGGGCTTAAAGAACAGCTGATTGCAGGATTGTCTGGATCTGCGAGGATGCTTCTTATGGCTTCCCTTTACCATGAAACGAAGCGCCCACAGTTAATCATTACTCACAATTTATATCAGGCTCAAAAACTATACGAAGATATGTGTGAACTTGTACCTCAAGATGAGGTTTACTTGTACCCGGTTAATGAACTCATTTCGTCTGAAATCGCCATTGCAAGCCCTGAGTTAAGAGGTCAACGCATGGAAGCATTAAATTATTGGATGAAACATAATGATGGTATTGTTATCGCACCCATTTCAGGTGTCAGAAGGTATCTACCTCCAAAAGAGATTTGGGAAAAAAGCCAGATTTCATTCACTGTAGGAGATGACATACCCCTGGATCAAACGTTAGCCATATTTGTGGCAATGGGATATGAGCGTGTACCAATGGTTTCTTCACCTGGTGAATTCAGCGTGCGTGGTGGGATTATCGATATCTACCCGTTAACTGAAAGCAGTCCTATTCGAATTGAACTGTTTGATACAGAGGTTGATTCCATTCGATTCTTCGATATTGAATCTCAGCGATCTGCAAACAAAACGGAGCGAATTACGATTGGTCCAGCTGATGAGGTTGTATTGTTTCCTGAGCACTATGAAAAGGGAGCTGCACAACTCCAAAGTGAACTTCAGAATTCATTAAAAAAAGTAAAAGATCAAAAAGTTAAAGAAGCAATGCACGAAAATATAACGTATGAAATTGACCAATTGAAGTCAAAACAGAACTTTCAGGGTCTTATCAAGTACATGGACTTTTATTATGATCAACCTGCAAGTTTGCTAGATTATTTGCCAGAAGATGGGCTTGTTGTCTTTGATGAAGTAAGCCGTATACAAGAAATGTCATCGGATCTGGATAAAGAAGAAGCAGAATGGCAAACAGCTCTTCTGAATCAAGGAGAGATTGTATCATCTGTTTCCCTATCGAGATCTTACGATACGTTATTCTCAAAACCTGTTCACTCTACCCTTTATTTATCTATTTTTCTACGACACGTGCCTTATACTAATCCACAAAATATCGTAAATGTATCAAGTAAAGCAATGCAGAACTTCCATGGTCAAATGAAAGTGTTAAGTAGTGAATTGGATCGTTGGAAGAAGAGTGGTATCGCCATTGTTTTCCTTGCTGCTACAGAGGAACGTCGCAAACGACTTGAACGTGTGCTGGAGGATTACGATATAAATGCGATGATGGTCGAACATGATACGCCGATTTCACATCAGCAGCCTCAGATTCTTATTGGAAGTCTTAACGGTGGATTCGAGCTACCGATGCAGAAGCTTGCTGTTCTAACTGAAGCCGAAGTGTTTACGAAGCAATCGAAAAAGCCCCGCCGCTCACAAAAAATGTCGAACGCTGAGCGAATTAAGAGCTATTCGGAATTAAAGGTTGGCGATTACATCGTTCATGTTAATCATGGGATTGGTAAGTATCTTGGTATACGTACTCTGGAAGTCAGCGGAATTCATAAAGATTATTTGTATGTGAGTTACGCTGGTAACGATAACTTATATGTCCCGGTTGAACAGATTGATCAGGTGATGAAGTATGTTGGTTCTGAAGGCAAAGAGCCGAAGCTTTATAAGCTTGGTGGTACGGAATGGAAGAAGGTCAAACGCAAAGTACAATCATCAGTTGAAGACATTGCGGATGACTTAATCAAGTTATACGCTGAGCGTGAAGCGAGTGTTGGACACAGCTTTGAGAAGGATACGGAAGAGCAGAGAGAATTTGAGGCAGCTTTCCCTTATCAAGAAACAGATGATCAGCTTCGTGCTATTCAGGAAATTAAAGAAGATATGGAAAAGTCTCGTCCGATGGATCGTCTCCTTTGTGGAGATGTTGGATATGGGAAGACAGAAGTCAGCATTCGTGCAGCCTTCAAGGCCATTATGGATGGAAGACAGGTAGCATTCCTTGTACCTACGACCATTCTTGCGCAACAGCATTTTGCAACGATTCAGGAGCGCTTTGCCGATCATCCTATTAATATTGGGCTGCTAAGTCGATTCCGCTCACGAAAAGAGCAGAATGATACTCTAAAAGGGCTAAAGAATGGAACAGTGGATATCGTGATCGGAACGCACAGACTTCTCTCAAAGGACGTCACCTACAATCAGCTTGGTTTGCTGATTGTGGATGAAGAACAGCGTTTTGGTGTCACGCATAAAGAGAAAATCAAAAAGTTAAAAGCGAATGTGGACGTTCTTACACTTACCGCAACGCCAATCCCACGTACTCTTCACATGTCCATGCTCGGTGTACGTGACCTATCTGTTATCGAAACGCCACCTGAGAACCGTTTCCCTGTTCAAACGTATGTCGTGGAGTATAGCGGCACACTGGTAAGGGAAGCAATCGAAAGAGAGCTTGCACGTGGCGGACAGGTCTATTTTCTCTATAATCGAGTAGAATCGATTGATTATATGACAGATCAAATTCGGACGCTCGTTCCGGAGGCTCGTGTTACCTACGCCCATGGACAAATGAGTGAAACTGAGCTTGAATCGGTCATGATTGATTTTCTTGATGGAAACTACGACGTTCTTGTTAGTACGACGATTATTGAAACAGGCGTTGATATACCGAATGTGAACACACTCCTCGTGTATGATGGCGATAAAATGGGGCTATCGCAACTTTATCAGCTTAGGGGAAGAGTTGGACGCTCTAATCGAGTGGCATATGCGTACATCACGTATCAGCGTGACAAAGTATTAACTGAAGTAGCAGAAAAGCGTCTTCAAGCAATCAAGGAATTTACTGAGCTTGGTTCAGGTTTTAAAATCGCAATGCGAGATCTTTCCATAAGGGGTGCAGGTAATTTACTAGGTGCTGAACAACACGGATTTATTGATTCTGTTGGCTTCGACCTTTATTCTCAAATGCTAAAAGATGCGATTGAGGAGCGAAAAGGCGATACTCCGAAGGAAAAGCCATTTGGTGTTGAAATTGATCTCGAGGTCGATGCTTACATTCCTGGTACGTACATCAACGATGAGAAACAAAAAATAGATATGTACAAACGTTTCCGTTCTATCGATGGTCTCAAGGATATTATGGACTTACAAGATGAGATGATGGATCGGTTTGGGGATTTTCCTGAAGAAGTTGATTATCTGTTCCAGGTCTCGCGAATGAAAGAGCTTGCAAAAGAAGTGAAGGTCGAAAAAGTGGGACGAAGCAAGAAAGACATTCAGCTACTATTTCATGAATCGGCTCGAGAAGCGATTGGCGGCGAAACCATTTTTGATGTAGCTAATGAATTTGGCAATAAGTTGTCCCTTGGTGCAGACGGTAATAAAGTGAAGGTTGTTATTAAAGGAAGGGGTCTTGAAACAAAGGCACATCTTCAACTTGTTGAGAAGGTATTAAAAAAAGTAAAGCAAGCAGTGAAACAGCCAATGAATGCGAACTAAAGATTATTTTGGGTAAACACGACAAATTTGACAAAATAGTGAATAGAACTCATACCTCGAAAAGATACTAATGGAAAGATATTGTAGATTAAACAATTGAAACAGTGATTGGAGCAATCACCTACAACTTCCAGAAAGCGAGGCAACTTAGATGAAAGCAACAGGTATCGTTCGTCGTATTGATGATTTAGGTCGTGTTGTCATCCCGAAAGAGATTCGCAGAACACTTAGGATTAGAGAAGGAGACCCTCTCGAGATTTTTGTTGATCGAGAAGGAGAGGTTATTCTAAAAAAATACTCTCCTATTAGTGAGCTAGGAGATTTTGCGAAAGAATATGCAGAATCACTTGCTGAACATTCCGGACATATTGCACTCATTTCTGATCGTGATGTTTACATTACGGCTGCAGGAGGAGCGAAAAAAGATTATCTGAATAAGAGCATTGGTGATTCTGTTGAAAAAGCAATGAATGAACGAAAATGTCTCTTAAATGAAGTCAAGTCCGAGCTAATTGAAGGAGTTCCTGTTGAAACTGGACACGTGATTGCTCCAATAATAGCAAATGGCGATCCAATCGGAACGGTTATCTTACTTGCAAAAGAAGCTGAAAAGGTGACCGAACTAGAGCAGAAGCTATCTGAAACAGCAGCAGGTTTTCTAGCAAGACAAATGGAACAATAAGTAAAAAGGGAATGGAGGCATCTGCCTCCATTTTTTCTGCATTCAGGGTGTTTGAAAAGTTTCCCATCTGCTCTCATATGATATAATTCGTACATAATCAGGTAGTGAAACATGGCAGGTGCATATGAAAAAAGATAAAAATCAAACAGGATTCTGGCACGGCGCGCTCCTGCTTACCGCAGTAGCTCTTTTTATGAAAATTTTAAGCGTTGGCTATCGAATTCCTTATCAAAATATTACAGGCGATATTGGATTTTATGTATATCAACAAATTTATCCATTTTACTCGATTGCTATCATTCTTGCTACATATGGCTTTCCGGTAGTTATCTCAAGACTAGTCTCAGAACAAATAGCTCTAAACAATGATGAAGAAGCTGAGGAACTTTCACGGTACAGTTTTTATGTGCTTATCGCGCTTGGTTTAACAGGTTTTACACTCCTTTATGCAGGTGCACCGGTTCTAGCAAATTTAATGAGTGATACAGGATTGATTATCCCCCTTCGCGCAACCGCGTATTCATTCCTCATCATGCCTGGCATTGCTTCCATTAGAGGTTATTTTCAAGGGCATGAGAATGTTGTGCCGACTGCATGGTCTCAGGTAACTGAACAAACTGTTCGCGTGGTTGCCATTCTTGCCATATCAATTGGACTGGTTCTAAATGGATATGATGCTTATGCCACAGGTACAGGAGCTGCATTTGGATCAGTGTTGGGTGGCATCGCTGCACTTGTTCTCCTCTTCGTGCTTCGGATGAGGCAAAAGACATCCCGGACAGCATCCATTCACACTGATGTGTTTCGTTTTTGGGGTATTGCCCGAAGGTTGTTAACTGAGGGAACGCTTATATGTGTGAGTGCGCTCGTTATGGTTCTATTTCAGTTAATGGATGCCTTAACGATCGTACCGGGCTTAACTGAATATGGATTTTCTTCTATCGTTGCTCGTGAAACAAAAGGTGTTTTTGACCGAGGTCAACCACTGATGCAGGTCGGTACCGTTCTTGCCACATCATTATCTTTATCGATCGTACCCGTGATTTCAAAAGCAGTGGCTGCAAAGAACGAAACATTGATTCGTGACAAAGCTGGACTTTCCCTTAAAATAAGTTTTGTGATTGGGCTTGCTGCTTCTGCAGGACTTTCGATTATTATGAAAGAAACAAATATTATGTTATTTAAAGATGATGCGCTCTCATCTACACTAAGCCTTCTAGCTGGTGCAATTTTCTTCAGCTCGATAGGAATGACCGCATCAGGAATTCTCCAGGGCATTGGTCGAGCCAGAAGCGCTGCGCGTTATGTTGGAATTGGACTTTTACTAAAAGGTTTATTGAATATGGTGCTTATTCCTTTGATCGGAATTAACGGTGCTGCAATTGCTACGGTAGTAGGATTTGCTACAGTGGCTGTTCTCTCAGGAAGAGCTGTTCATAAAAGAGTGGGGCTTGGACAGTACTCCTTTTATATTGGCCGTGCAGTGGGTGCAGTAGGGGTTATGAGTGCAGCTGTCATCTTGGTTCACTTCTTCGTACCCTCAGCTATATCAAGAAGCCTTGCTAGTCTATCTTCACTAGCGGGTGCAGTCGTGGGAGTCATTATTTATTGTCTTTCTCTCACCTTGCTACGTGTATTTACAGATAAAGAGCTTATGCAGTTCCCTAAAGGTGAGAAAATCACGCGATTTCAAAATAGATTATGGAAAGGGGCCTGAGCCATGGAAACCATTACAATTGTAGGCACTGGAGCGGGAGATTTATCACAGCTTTCGCTAGGTAGCTATCAAACGCTTAAGTCTGCAGAGAGAATTTTTACAAGAACGATTGATCACCCTGTATTAAGGGAACTAATTGAGGATGGAATCTCGATGACAGGGTTTGACACAACTTATGAAGAAAACGATTCCTTTGAGAATACGTACCGAGCAATTGTAGATCGACTTTTTGAAGAGGCTCAAAAGGGTTCACTTGTGTATGCTGTACCAGGACACCCAATGATGGCTGAGTCAACTGTACAATTGTTATTAGAAGAACAAGGACAGCATGGTGTGGAAGTAGTTGTAGCTGGAGGGCAAAGCTTCCTTGATGCGCTCTTTACTGCCGTCAGAATCGACCCGATTGAAGGGTGTCAGATTCTTGATGCAACACGTTTTACAAGGTCGGAAGTACAAGTCCGCAACCATCTCATTTTTGTACAAGTATACGACCAATTTACGGCTTCAAATGTCAAATTGAATTTAATGGAGATTCTTCCCGATGATTACAGGGTGACAGTAGTTCAGGCTGCAGGCAGTCGTGAGGAAAAAATAGTGAGCGTACCACTATTTGAGCTAGATCGATCAATGGAAGTGAACAATTTGACCGCAGTTTATGTTCCTCCTGTTAAAGATGAAAAACTTCTGTATCAGGATTTTGAATGGCTACGCCAGGTTGTAGCAACTTTGCGCGGACCAGGCGGTTGTCCTTGGGATATCCAACAGACGCATCATTCCCTTAAGAAGTACCTTATTGAAGAAAGTTATGAAGTGTTGGAAGCAATTGATGAACAGGATGAGGATCATCTTGCTGATGAGCTAGGAGATGTCTTGCTGCAAGTCATGCTGCATGCTCAAATTGGTGAAGATGAAGGTATGTTCTCTATAAGTGATATCATACAGAAACTTAGTGATAAATTAATTCGTAGACATCCACACGTATTTGGAAATGAGCAAGTTCAATCTGCAGAGGAAGTTACCGGACTATGGAATCGAGTAAAAGCGGAAGAGAAGGAATCGGCGCCTTCACAATTTGATCGGCTACCTAAAGGGCTTCCTGGGTTGCTCCGAGCGAATGAATTACAGAAAGCTGCAGCTAAGGTAGGATTTGATTGGGATGAGGCAACACCGATATGGGGCAAGGTTCAGGAGGAACTGTCTGAATTCAACGAGGCCGTAAAGGAAAAGTCTTTCGATGATCGGGAAGATGAATTAGGCGACTTGTTGTTTGCTTTAGTCAATTTAGCACGCTTTTATAAAATTGATCCTGAAGTTGCTATCCATAGAACAAATCATAAGTTTATTGCGCGTTTTCAACATATTGAAAAACGTGTAAAGGAAAATGGCCTTCAAATAGAGAATTTATCACTTGAGGAACTTGATCAATACTGGGACGAAGCGAAACGAAAAGGAATTAAGTAAGGAGCGAAAGAGAAAATGAGATTAGATAAATTTCTTAAAGTATCAAGATTAATTAAACGTCGTTCAATTGCGAAGGAAATTTGCGACAAAGGACGCATTGCAGTCAATGGTAACAAAGCGAAAGCAGGTACCAACGTAAAACCTGGCGATGAGCTAGTGATTTCCTTTGGTCATAAGAAAGTAACTGCACGTGTAGATGAAATAAAAGAAACAACAAAGAAAGAAGAAGCGGGAAACATGTTTACGATTGTTAAAGAAGAAGCAGCAGGTGAGTAAAAAAAGACCCAGGGGGTCTTTTTTTTTGAATGTATTTAGCTTTGTTTCATTTCGTAAATGAAATCATCTTAGAATGAGACAAAAACCGAGAAATCAACAATAAAGTTAACATAGCCTGAAAAAAGGTGGTACTCATAGCTTGTTCTAAATGCAGCTTGCCCCTCATAGAAATGTATCGAGAAGAGGAGGAGAGCGATGGATAATTACTATGAGTATGGAAATTATGATAAGTCAGCGAACACACCTGAACATGACCTGGTGATGAAATCACGTAAATCTCTTGAAATTACCGGTGTGAAGCACGTAGATAGCTTTGATAATGAGGAGTTTCTTCTTGAAACAGCCATGGGCTTTCTCGCCATAAGGGGACAACATTTGAAAATGAAGAATTTAAATGTCGAGCAGGGCCGGGTATCGATTGAAGGAAAAATATTTGATCTCAGTTATCTTGATCATCACGAAGGGGAAAAAGCTAAAGGATTCTTTAGCAAGTTGTTCAAATGACGCTAACAGTGCAATTCTATACGATGGTTGCCATGGTGGCTATGGGGGTGTGGCTTGGTATAGCCATGGATACCTATAGCCGTTTTCTTCATCCTAGTAAAAAGAAAAGTATGTGGTTATACGCTAATGATGTG
The DNA here is from genome assembly GCA_963739655.1 of uncultured Bacillaceae bacterium. GTDB lineage: Bacteria > Bacillota > Bacilli > Bacillales > Guptibacillaceae > Guptibacillus. Next base: position 26,644 of record CAVUAW010000029.1, read on the forward strand.
GTTTTTTGGCTACTACAAGGACTGCTCATTTTCTATGTATTGTATGTTGTTAATGAAGGAGAACTTCGATTATATGTCTTTTTAGCCTTATTATGCGGCTATGCAGCATATCGGGCACTCCTACAACCGCTATACCGTAGCGTTCTTGAACGAATTATTATAATAATCACGGGACTCATTCATTTTGTACGCACCCTTTTCATTCATATCGTGTATAGACCAGTGCGGTTCATATTGAAAGTTCTATTAAGCTTATGTATGATGGTAGTGAGTATCGGGACAACCATTTTTTGGTTTATCATTAAGCTTTTTTGGGTACCGTTAAAATGGATCTTTTTTTTAATATGGAAACTAATACCCCGATCGATTCGAAATGCCCTAATAAAAGTAGCAGGATTTGCCGATAAAATAAAGAACTACATATACCATTGGTTCACTAAATTAAGAAAGTGAGGAGGGAAAAGCTTGGTTACTGCGAATAAGCACAAGCCTAAAGTGACGGAAGTTCATTCGGATTATCATCAAGAGAAACAGCTACAGGACAAAGTTAAAGAACGCAGGAGGAGAGGTCTCGTTCGACGTCTTACTGCATTCGCGGTAGCTGCTTTGGCCATAGCTATTCTATTTATCTCCGTATTCACTTCACAGGCAGCAACGATCGAAGAAAAGAATGTACAGCAGGAACAGGCTGAAAAAGAATTAACGAAATTAAAAAAGCAGGAAAAGTATTTAACAGAAGAAATTGAGAAACTTAATAATCTCGATTATATCGGTGAACTGGCAAGAAGAGACTACTTTATGTCAAAACCGGGTGAGACAATATTTAAGCTACCTTCTTCCTCAAATTGACACGTTGTTTTTTGAAGGGGTATAATTAACGTACGACTGATCTTTTAAAGATTTTAAGGAGGAGCTTTTTTTACATGGCAATCGAAGTAGGCAGCAAGTTACAGGGAAAGGTAACAGGTATTACGAATTTTGGCGCGTTTGTTGAACTGCCAGATGGCAAAACAGGTCTCGTTCACATCAGTGAAGTTGCAGACAACTATGTTAAGGACATTAATGATTTTCTAAAAGTTGGCGATCAGGTTGAAGTAAAGGTCATCCAGGTTGAAAACGACGGTAAGATTGGATTATCCATTAAGAAAGCAAAAGATCGACCTGCTTCTGAGCGTCCTCAGGGCCGTCCTCAAGGTCGCCCGCAGGGTGGAGGCCGTCCTCAAGGTGGCGGTGGAAGACCAGGCGGCGGTGGTTACAAAGGCAAGCCTCGCGGAGGTGGACGCCCACAGGTAGAAACATTTGAGGACAAAATGAGTAAGTTCCTTAAGGACAGTGAAGACCGCCTTTCAACTTTGAAGAAACAAACAGAGTCAAAACGAGGTGGTCGCGGCGCACGTCGCGGCTAGGGCTTGTTGTCTACTAAATTATATTTAATAGAACAAAGCAGGCATGTGTAAGCATGCCTGCTTTGTTCTTTTTATTCTTTTGTTAAATTTGTATGAATTGTAATTTTTTCAAATCCTCTAATTAGGATATAAGAATGAATTCTAAAATTTATAGTATAAAAAAAGAAGTTGACACAAACTTTCCTGCAATGTATTATATATCTTGTGCTTATGAAAGCAACAGCAAAATGGCGGTGTAGCTCAGCTGGCTAGAGCGTACGGTTCATACCCGTGAGGTCGGGGGTTCGATCCCCTCCGCCGCTACCATTTTTATGTTTTGGCCCGTTGGTCAAGTGGTTAAGACACCGCCCTTTCACGGCGGTATCACGGGTTCGAATCCCGTACGGGTCACCATTTCTATTAAAATAGTATCATCTTCTTTTAAATGACAATTCATTAAATGTCTTATAAATACATAGTTTGATAAAAACTTCCTGTACGTTACAAGTACAGGAAGTTTTTTTGTGCCTTGTGGTGACCAATCGCTTCGAGCAAAAGGTTATTTGGTGAATATACCTGTTTTTAATGATTTCTTTTCTATTTTATCTTTAACATTTCGACCTTTTTATTCCCAGTGTCTTTCGGTTTTAAAAAGATAGATGCGGCCTAGATTATCAAGTGTTTTTAACTACGGTTTAGTCATGTAGGACCTTCCAGCTGTTTACAGGTTTCTTCCTGTGTCTACAAGTGATTGACAAGCTTCACGGCAAGAAGTCGAGAAGTTTATCATTCGCTTGTTCTTTTTTTGACAAAAAGCGAATTTCGCTTGTGTTTTAATGGATATTACAAACTGCTTAATGCAGATCGGTGATAAAAATAGAACGAAGGAAAGCAGGTGGGGGAATGCAAAGCGAACTAGTAATGGAGAGGTCGAAATCCAAGATGGGGAAGTGGGCACTAGGAGTAAAAACACGGTTGGAAATCATTTTATTTCAACGTGGTCTTTTGTTATTTGTTATTGGTTTTTTACTCGGACGGGCTGTTATTCTGACTCAGGTTACTCCTTTTGCACTACCATTCTTTGGAGCAGTCTTCTTTTTGAAGAGAGACCGAGCACCTATGATCATCGTTTCGTTGCTTGCTGGGGCTGTATCAACTTCTAATCTTCAAAACACAGCATTCATTATGTGCGGCATTCTTGTTTTTCTTATTATCAATCGATTTATTAAGCTGTCTTCCCTTTCACTAGTCAAGACACTACCTATACTTGTTTTTGCCACAAGTATGGTTGGGAGGTTGATCCTGAGTTTAATAACAGAACGCTCGCTTGCCAATACAAACTGGATACTGGCAATAGTAGAAGGCGCACTAGGAATGATCTTAACAATCATCTTTATTCAGAGCATACCCGTACTCTCAATGAAAAAGCGAACACAGGCTCTAAAAAATGAAGAAATCATTAGTTTTATTATTCTTCTTGCAACCATGCTAACCGGAACGATTGGGTGGGTTGTTTATGGTTTCTCTATCGAAAACATTCTCTCTCGTTACCTCGTTCTTATCTTTGCCTATGTAGGTGGAGCCGCGATTGGTTCGACGGTTGGAGTTGTCACAGGTTTAATCTTGGCACTTGCGAATGTTGCCAGTCTCTATCAGATGAGTATGCTTGCGTTTTCAGGATTACTTGGAGGGTTATTGAAGGATGGTAGAAAAATAGGTGTTGGTATGGGTCTATTAATCGGCACCTTATTAATTGCGCTCTACGGGAGCGGTCCTGAATTCCTGTATCCTAATCTGATAGAGTCTGCCATAGCTGTACTACTGTTTTTCTGTACGCCTTCAAAAGTAACATCTCAGTTGTCAAAATATATTCCAGGAACGGTAGAGCATGCCAATGAGCAGCAACAGTATCTTAGAAAAGTACGTGATGTGACAGCGAATCGAGTTGAACAATTCTCAAGTTTGTTTCAAGCCCTATCAAGTAGCTTTACAGATGCTGACCTTCAGCCGGAAGATCAATCAGAAAGGGAGGTCGATTATTTTCTAAGTCATGTAACAGAAAAAACGTGTCAGAACTGTTTTAAGAAAGAAACGTGTTGGGCGAAAAACTTTGATACAACTTATGAGTACATGACTGGCATCATGCAAGAACTTGAACAAACTACTGAATTGAAAAATCACACCTTAAAAAGAGATTTCGATAAACATTGTATTAAGGCGAATAAAGTCATTGATATTATCGGAAAGGAGATGAGTCACTATCACGCAAACCGGATGTTAAAGAAGCAGGTTCGGGAAAGCAGAAAAATTGTAGCAGATCAACTACGTGGTGTCTCACACGTAATGGGGGATTTTGCTAAAGAGATTCAGAAAGAACGTGATAATCTTCATCTTCAGGAAGAACAGATTATAGATGCTATTCAAAGCATGGGTCTTGAAATAGGTCAGGTAGAAATATATAGCCTTGATGAAGGAAATGTTGATATCGAAATGAAAATACCTGCCTGTGGTGGAAGAGGGGAGGGTGAAAAGGTTATTGCCCCTATGTTGTCTGATATTTTGAAAGAAAATATCGTAGTCAAAAAAGAAGTATGCGCAGAGCTCGAGAATGGAACGTGTCATATTTATTTCGGCTCGGCAAGAGATTTTGTTATTGAGACTGGAGTAGCAAATGCTGCAAAAGGCGGGGCATGGATTTCTGGAGATTGTCATTCAACGATTGAACTTGGTGCTGGCAAATATGCTATTGCGATCAGTGATGGAATGGGTAACGGAGAGAGAGCACACCAGGAAAGTACGGAAACGATTCAACTTCTGCAGAAAATTCTTCATTCAGGAATTGACGAAACAGTGGCGATTAAGTCAGTTAACTCTGTTCTATCACTTCGTAACACGGATGAAATTTTCTCAACGCTAGATCTTGCTATGATAGATTTACAGGATGCTACGGCAAAGTTCCTGAAAATCGGATCCATTCCTAGCTTCATCAAGCGTGGCGATCGGGTAATGATGGTAGAGTCTGAAAACCTCCCTATGGGGATCATTCCAGAATTCGATGTTGAAGTAGTAAGTGAACAATTGAAAGCCGGAGATCTTTTGATTATGATGAGCGATGGCATCTATGAAGGTGTGCAAAACATCGAAAATCCAGAATTCTGGATGAAGCGTAAAATAAGGGAACTTTCAACAGATAAGCCGCAGGAAATTGCCGATCTTATTATGGAAGAGGTGATTCGAACAGAATATGGCAGAATTGATGATGATATGACCATTGTTGTAGCCAGGATCAAGCGGAATATACCGAAGTGGTCAACAATACCAATCTATTCTGCGCCTTCTTTTAGAAAGAAAAAGGCACAGTAAGATAGACGTAACGATGTATAAACTCTCCTCCTGCGGGTGATGCTTGTAACAGCATAAAAGGAGGAGTCGAGATGAAGAAGGGAACGCTTAGACAGATTCTATTAATTACAGACGGATGTTCGAATCAGGGGGAAGATCCGGTTGCAATGGCGGCTCTTGCACGAGAGCACGGGATGACAGTGAATGTCATCGGAGTACTTGAAGAAAATGAACGGACGGACAGTGGGCTAAAGGAGATTGAGAATATCGCATTATCAGGTGGGGGCATCCACCAGCTCGTTTATGCACGCCAATTGTCGCATACGGTTCAGATGGTAACGCGCAAAGCGATGACCCAGACAATACAAGGATTTATTCATAAAGAATTACAATCTATTCTCGGTAGTGAGAAAGAGATAGAAGATTTACCGCCTGATAAACGGGGGCAGGTGGTGGAAGTGGTTGATGAACTGGGGGAAACGATGGATCTCGAAGTATTAATTATGATTGATACAAGTGCGAGCATGCAGCATAAACTTCCAACGGTAGAAGATGCCCTTCTCGATCTTTCCATTAGTCTTCATTCAAGGATTGGCCAAAATGAATATGCACTATATGCATTTCCCGGGAAACGAAAGCAAGTAGAACAGCTGATGGATTGGACGCCGTTAATGAAAGACATCCATACGATTTTTCCGAAGCTTACTTCTGGAGGGATTACACCGACCGGTCCTGCTTTAAAAGAAGCGATTGAAGCCTATCAGAAAAAACGTTCAAAGAGAGGACTGCTAGAAGATGGCGGCTACTTCGAAGAATCAGGCAGCTAATGTTCCTCGTGGAACAAGAATCAGAGGGAAATGGAATCATCAAAGCTATCTAATCATGAAAAAACTTGGTAGCGGCGCGCTTGGAACAGTCTACCTGGCAGACTCTACAAAGGGGCGTGTTGCTATTAAGTTGGGTACTGATAGTATGTCCATTACTTCTGAAGTGAATGTTCTAAAACAGCTTTCGATGGTCCAGGGAACAATTCTTGGGCCGTTTTTCTATGAAATTGATGATTGGGAGTTGAATGGCAGGCGTTATCCTTTTTATGTGATGGAATACATTAATGGAGAACCGCTTTTTACTTTCATAGAAAGAAGAGGCTACGAGTGGCTGGGCATTTTAATGCTTCAATTGCTCAGAGATTTATCAGCGCTGCATCGTGAAGGATGGGTATTCGGTGATTTGAAACCTGATAATCTCCTTGTTGAGGGCTCGCCTCCTACAATGCGCTGGCTGGATGTTGGCGGTACAACAGCTATAGGAAGGTCAGTTAAAGAGTTTACGGAGTTTTTCGATAGGGGGTATTGGGGGCTTGGAACAAGAGTTGCTGAACCTTCTTATGATTTGTTTTCCGTGGCAATGATCATGATTAACGCAGCCTATCCACAGCGATTTGAGCGCCCAAAGAAAGAGTCAGAATTATTTTTGATGAACAAGATTGAGAGTAACCCTTTACTTAGAGGCTATAAACCAATTCTAAAAAAAGCACTCTCCGGTAAATATCAACATGCTTCAGAGATGAGACAGGAACTCTTTTCCATTCTTCAAGGTGTGAAGAGTAGGAAAAAAACGGCTGTCCCAGTCAATTCCAGAGTGGCCACCAGAAGTAAGCGCACGAAGCCAAAGAAGCAAAAGCGTTTCAGTTGGGTTGAAACCGTACTTCTGTTTGCTTTTATTCTATTCTTCTATACTTTATACTTAGTTGGCCATATCTTTTAACGAAAGAATGGTTTGAACATTATGTAGTTAGGTTAATAGTACTAAATGAAAACTGTTTTGGAAGAGCAGGAAGCGAAAGGAAGACAGATGTTGCTTCAGGATGTCGATCATTTTATCCAGAAACATGACTTATTACACCATGGAGATACGGTTGTAATCGGTGTATCAGGAGGGCCAGATTCTATGGCGTTACTTCATTACCTATTACATGTATCGACCCATTTAAAGTTAACTATTGTGGCAGCGCATATCGACCATGGCCTTCGAGGTACCGAATCTGCTGAAGATTTAGAGTTCGTGAAACAGTATTGTGAGCGTGAAGATATTCTATTTGAGTCTTCTACTGTCGATGTTATAGGGTACAAAGAACAACATCAGTTAACAACACAAGTAGCAGCAAGAGAGTGTCGTTACCGTTTTTTTGAACAAGTCATGAACAAGGTCGGCGCAACTACACTCGCTCTTGCTCATCATGGTGATGATCAGATTGAGACGATGTTAATGAGACAAGTTCATGGAAGCACCGGCTCAGGTCTTACTGGTATACCTGTGAAGCGATCATTTTCAACCGGTGTGATTATAAGGCCGTTTTTATGTGTAACGAAAGAGCATCTACTCGATTACTGTAAGGAACACAACCTCCTTTTTCGAGTGGATCCATCTAATGCTAGTGACCGTTACATGAGAAATCGTTTTCGAAGAAATGTTTTGCCATTTCTCAAAGAAGAGAATCCGAATGTTCATATAAGATACCAGATTTATAGCGAACGATTGCAAAGTGATGAGCAATATTTAATGGATCTCGCGAAGGCACATTTAGAAAAAGTCATCATCGAGCAAAATGACAAATTTGTGAAGATAGATAACAAGTCGTATCAAACCCTCCCTATTCCTTTACAAAGAAGAGTGATTCATCTAATATTAAATTATCTTTATACAGGCAATGCTCCTTTTTCTTCTATACATATTGAGGATTTGCGGTTAATGCTTGATTCTGAGCACCCTTCTGCTTCCCTTAATCTACCCCTGGAACTGAGGGCGGTAAAATCTTATACCACCTGTTATTTTTCTTTTGAAACCTTTTTGCAACCAGAACCGTATAAGTATCATCTGCCTTTATGGGGTTCTGTGGAAACGCCGCTCGGGACGATTACGGCCGTTCAGATCGATGAAATTCCACAACAGCTCTCCGAGAATGATTTAATTATTGAGGATGGGATGCTTCCAGCGGTGGTACGTTCAAGAAGTCCTGGTGATCGAATTCAGCCAAAAGGCATGATAGGAACGAAAAAGGTAAAGGATATTTTTATCGACCGTAAAATAGACCGTTCAGAACGTGATGTGTGGCCGATTCTGGAAGATGCAGTAGGCAACATCATTTGGGTCGTTGGAGTAACTCGTTCTGAAAAGGCAACACTGTCTGCAAAAAAGAATAAGCTCGTGCAGTTGCACTATGAGAAAAAAACACTTACATAGGTTGGGAGGGCAATACCACTGATGCTAAATGAAATTCAAGAAACGTTAATTAGTGAAGAACAGATTCAAGAGAAGTGCCGTGAGTTAGGGAAACGTCTTTCGGATGAATATGAGGATCGCTTTCCGCTTGTGATTGGCGTCCTTAAAGGTGCGATGCCTTTCATGGGTGACTTAACAAAGCGTATGACGTGTCATCTTGAGATGGACTTTATGGACGTTTCAAGTTATGGCAATTCAACCGTTTCCTCTGGAGAAGTGAAGATCATTAAAGACCTTGACACTTCTGTAGAAGGACGAGACGTTCTTATTCTCGAAGATATCATTGATAGCGGGTTGACGCTAAGCTATCTGATCGACCTTCTAAAATACCGTAAAGCAAAGTCAATAAAGATTGTAACGCTCTTAGACAAACCAACAGGAAGAAAAGTTGATCTTAAGCCAGATGTGGCAGGATTTATTGTTCCTGATGAGTTTGTTGTTGGATACGGTCTCGATTTCGCTGAGAGGTATCGTAATCTTCCGTTTATCGGGATCCTCAAACCCGAGATTTATCAAGGTTAATTTGTTGTAGTTAGTTGTGCCAGTATGGTAAGATAATCTATGGTTTCCTGTTCGTGGGAGGAGGTAAGGAATGAATCGTATCTTCCGAAATACAATATTTTATTTATTAATATTCCTCGTCGTAGTAGGTGTTGTCAGTTTCTTTAACGGAACAAGCAATGACACGAATGTCCTTGATTACGGCGAATTTCAGTCCAAATTGAATAATGGTGAGATTCAAGAGTTAACGTTACAACCTGAGCGTGGGGTTTACACTGTTACTGGTAAGTTGGCTGGTGGCGGTGAAGACAGCGAAGATGCTAACACATTCGTGACGAATGTACCTGACTCAGAGAATGCTGTAGAGAACATTATCAACTCTGAAAGCGCAAAAGTTACTGTAGAAAAAGCCCCTGAGCAAAGCGGTTGGGTGACATTTCTAACAAGTATCATTCCTTTCGTAATTATCTTCATTCTGTTCTTCTTCCTTCTTAACCAGGCTCAAGGCGGCGGTGGCCGTGTGATGAACTTTGGTAAGAGTAAAGCGAAGTTATACAGCGAAGAGAAAAAGAAAGTTACATTTAAAGACGTTGCTGGTGCTGACGAAGAGAAGCAAGAGCTTGTTGAGGTCGTTGAATTCTTGAAGGATCCTCGTAAGTTTGCTGCAGTTGGTGCCCGTATTCCAAAAGGTGTTCTATTAGTAGGACCTCCAGGTACAGGTAAAACGTTGCTGGCACGAGCAGTTGCTGGTGAAGCGGGCGTTCCGTTCTTCTCGATTTCAGGTTCTGATTTCGTAGAAATGTTCGTTGGTGTCGGTGCATCTCGTGTACGTGACCTATTCGAAAATGCGAAGAAGAACGCACCTTGTATTATCTTTATTGATGAGATTGATGCAGTTGGTCGTCAACGTGGTGCAGGTCTTGGTGGCGGTCACGATGAGCGTGAACAGACGCTTAACCAACTTCTCGTTGAAATGGATGGCTTTAGTGCAAACGAAGGAATCATCATCGTTGCAGCGACAAACCGTCCTGACATTCTTGACCCGGCACTTCTTCGTCCCGGACGTTTTGACCGTCAAATTCCGGTCAACCGCCCTGATGTGAACGGCCGTGAAGCGGTACTTCAAGTACACGCACGCAACAAACCGCTTAGCGATGAAGTTGATTTGAAAACAATCGCGATGCGTACACCAGGATTCTCTGGTGCTGATCTTGAAAACTTGTTGAACGAAGCTGCTCTAGTAGCTGCTCGTCATAACAAGAAAAAGGTTGATATGAATGATATTGATGAAGCGACAGACCGTGTTATTGCTGGTCCTGCTAAGAAGAGCCGTGTTATTTCTCAAAAAGAGAAAAACATCGTTGCTTATCACGAAGCGGGTCACACAATTATCGGTACACAGCTAGATAATGCCGATATTGTTCATAAAGTTACAATTGTTCCGCGTGGACAGGCTGGTGGTTATGCCGTAACGCTTCCGAAAGAAGATCGTTACTTAATGACGAAGCCAGAGTTGATTGATAAAATCATCGGTCTACTTGGTGGTCGTGTTGCAGAGGAAATTACTTTCGGTGAAGCAAGTACGGGAGCAAGCAATGATTTCCAACGCGCTACATCCATTGCACGTAGTATGGTAACGGAATATGGTATGAGTGAAAAACTTGGTCCTATGCAGTTTGGTTCAGCTCAGGGAGGAAACGTCTTCCTTGGACGTGATATCCAAAATGAACAGAACTATAGTGATTCATTTGCAAATGAAATTGATCTCGAAGTTCAGAAAATCATCAAGTCAGCTTATGAGCGCTGTCGTGAAATTCTTCTTGAAAATCAGGATAAGTTAAATCTTGTCGCTGAAACGCTTAAGGATATCGAAACACTTGATGCTGAACAAATTCGTTCTCTTGTTGAAGATGGAAAACTTCCTGAAGGTCACCATGCAAGTGGTAACTCTGAAGATGTAAAAGTGAATATCTCCAAAAAGGAAGATAAGCCTGAATCAACTGAAGAGCAAAGCGATAAAGAATAACGTATAAAAGCGAGATGTCGTCTATTTGACATCTCGCTTTTTTTTGCGGTGAATTCTACGAACTAATTAGAAAGTTTTTATTTATTAGGCTATGTTAATGAACAGTGTTGATTTTTGGCTCATTTACGCCCTGTGATGACCATTCGCTTCGAGCAAATTCATTTGCTCAGACGAATTGGTCATCACAGGGCGACCTTTCAGCAGAGCTGAAAGGCGAGTGACACGAAGGTTTCACTCGAATGAGCCAAAAATCGAGAAATCAACAATATAAGCTAACATAGCCATTTATTAAGCAAGCGTTTTCAAAAATGCTCTTCGTTTTTATAAACGATTTGTGGTATAACTATAGAGAGATTATGTGAAGTTAAATTTTTAAATAAGGTGATAATATGATACTTGTACTTGATGTAGGGAATACGAATATTGTTCTTGGTGTATATGAAGGTGAAGAATTGACGCATCACTGGCGAATGGGAACGAGTCGAAAGCAGACGGAAGATGAATATGCAATGGTTATTAAGGGTCTTTTCTCGCATGAAGATCTCTCTTTTGACGATGTAGAAGGTATTATCATTTCATCCGTTGTGCCTCCGATTATGTTCGCTCTTGAACGTATGTGCCAGAAGTATTTTCATCATAAACCGTTAGTGATAGGTCCTGGAATTAAGACAGGGTTAAATATAAAGTATGATAATCCTAAAGAAGTGGGTGCGGATCGAATTGTTAACGCAGTAGCAGGAATCCATCTTTATGGAGCCCCGCTTATTATCGTTGATTTCGGAACAGCAACTACGTACTGTTATATTGACGAGCAGAAACAATATGTTGGAGGAGCAATTGCTCCTGGGATTAACATTTCAACAGAGGCACTCTATATGCATGCAGCCAAACTGCCGCGGATTGAAATCGCAAAGCCTAATCATATCGTGGGTAAGAATACCGTGAGTGCGATGCAGAGTGGTACATTGTATGGTTATGTTGGACAAGTAGAAGGCATTGTATCGCGCATGAAGAAACATTCTTCTCAACAGCCAACCGTTATTGCCACCGGAGGACTTGCGTCATTGATTGCGGAAGAATGTGAGCTTATTGATGTTGTAGATCCATTCTTGACGTTGAAAGGTCTTCATTTGATCTATAATAAAAACAAGGAAGAGTTAAACGCATACCGATAAAGGGATGCGTTTTTCATTTATTATCTGTTCATTGAAATGGCTCTTCTTATAAATCAACATTAAGTAATGCTTTTGAAGTTGGTAATATTCCAATTGGATAGGAAAGTTTCTCTTTATAAAGGGTAAAGTAGTAAAATACGAAAACATCATCAAGGAAAATTGATCATGTAGACCCTTCAGTTTGTCTGAATGGAAGTTCTTGATGAAATGATGTATCGTGGAATGGGCAATTGCCCACTAGTGAAAGGAGCTACATTAAAATGAATGACTATTTAATTAAAGCACTTGCATTCGATGGGAATGTGAGAGCTTATGCTATATCAACTACTGAAATGATTGGAGAAGCACAGCGACGCCACACAACTTGGCCAACAGCATCTGCTGCACTTGGACGCGCGATGACGGCTTCAACGATGATGGCATCTGGACTTAAAGGTGAAGAAAAGATAACGGTGAAAATCGAAGGTGGTGGCCCGATTGGAGCCATTATTGTGGATGCAAATGCACAGGGCGAAACCCGAGGGTACGTGAGTAATCCTCACGTACATTTTGACTTGAATGATAATGGAAAGCTTGACGTAGCTCGTGCAGTAGGACGTGATGGTTTCTTATCTGTTGTAAAAGATATCGGTATGCGTGAGAAGTTCACCGGGCAAGTTCCTATTGTTTCTGGAGAATTAGGAGAAGATTTTACGTATTATCTCGTGACTTCAGAACAGATTCCTTCGGCTGTTGGAGTTGGTGTACTTGTGAATCCCGATAATACGATTCTTGCCGCTGGAGGTTTCATGATTCAATTGCTCCCAGGAGCAGAAGAAGAGACGATTCGATTTATAGAGAAACGTATTGAATCGATTCCTCCAATTTCTAAGCTCATTGAAGCAGGAAAGACTCCTGAAGAAATTTTGCATGAACTTCTTGGAGAAGAAAATATTAAAGTCCTTGATAAAATGCCTGTTCAATTTGAATGTAGTTGTTCAAAGGAACGCTTCTCAAATGGTATTATGGGACTAGGTAAAGAGGAAATCAGCAGTATGATTGAAGAAGATGGTGAAGCAGAAACGGCTTGTCATTTTTGCAATGCACATTATCATTTCTCAAAAGAAGAGCTAGAAGAATTATATGCGGAAAGCAAAGTATAAAAGCTTGAAATTGACACTTCCACACTGTGGTGATATTCTTTAAGATAGATAATCCCTATAAAAACACTCGGGTTTGAGGAGGCGTGATGATGAGAGTAGCAAATTCAATTACGGATCTAATCGGTCAAACACCAATTGTTAAACTGAATCGCATCACAGATGATAACCACGCAGAGGTTTATTTAAAGCTAGAATTTATGAACCCAGGAAGTAGCGTTAAAGATCGTATTGCTCTCGCAATGATCGAAGCCGCTGAAGAGAAAGGTGAATTGAAAGCTGGTGATACGTTTGTTGAGCCAACAAGTGGTAACACTGGTATTGGCCTCGCAATGGTTGCAGCTGCCAAAGGATATCAGGCAGTTCTTGTGATGCCTGATACGATGAGCGTTGAACGACGTAACTTATTAAAGGCCTATGGTGCAAAGCTTGTTCTCACCCCTGGTTCTGAAGGAATGGGAGGAGCTATTCGTAAAGCTGAAGAATTAGCGAAGGAACATGGTTATTTCATGCCACAGCAATTCCAAAATGAAGCCAACCCTGAAGTTCATCGTCGTACAACTGGTAAAGAAATTGTAGACCAAATGGATCAGCTTGATGGGTTTGTAGCAGGTATCGGGACTGGTGGTACAATTACCGGTGCTGGAGAAGTATTGAAACAGCATTTTCCATCAATCAAGCTATACGCTGTAGAGCCAACCGATTCTCCTATTTTATCTGGAGGTAAGCCTGGCCCCCATAAAATTCAAGGGATCGGAGCTGGGTTTGTGCCGGCAGTACTGAATACTGATCTCTATGATGAAGTCATTCAGGTTCAAAACGACCAAGCCTTTGAGTGGGCTAGAAAAGCTGCAAAAGAAGAAGGTATTCTAGGCGGTATTTCATCAGGTGCAGCAATCTATGCAGCGCTTGAAGTAGCAAAGAAGCTTGGTAAAGGAAAGAAAGTTCTTGCCGTTATCCCAAGTAATGGAGAACGTTACCTCAGTACACCGCTTTTTCAATTTGATGATGAGTAAGATTAAAAGCAGTCCTCCACAAGGGCTGCTTTTCTTATTAGAGAAACTGAATGGAATGTATATCGTTGAGGAAAAGGTAAGTTTTTCTAATTGGGTGAAGCAAACAGTTTGGGGAATATAAAAAGGATGAAGCAATGAAAGACTTCATGTAGAATAGAGGCATAAACAGAGCGGAAGCGTATGCTTAGCTTATGATAGGGTGTGAAGAGTTTGCCAGAACAGCTAGAGAAAATTGCGCGTATTCCAATTTATGAAACCCTCGAAATATGTGCGGATGAGTGGTTTTCGCGATACAAAAATTTTATCGAAGGACGCCATGAGCATATTTTATTAGATAGTACACGGGGCGGTCGGTATAGTATGTTTGGTATTAAGCCTATCGCACATCTTTCTGGGCGAGGAACATGCCTTACAATCAAGGAAGAAGCAAAGGAAGCCGAAACGTTAGAAGGCAATTTACTTGATTTGATGGAGCAATGGATGCAACGAAACGTGACGGTTTCGGATAATCGTTTACCTGACTTTCAAGGTGGAGCGATGGGGTTTTTGAGCTATGATATCTCACGTCAAATCGAAAACTTACCTCATTTAGCTTCAGATGATCTAGGGCTTCCTGAACTCTCTTTCATCGTGTATGAGGATATTGGTGTATATGATCATACAACAGAAACGCTCTGGTTTATTGCTCAAGTTGAGGTTGGTCAGGAAAAACAAGGTGAGGAACGTCTTAAAATATATAAACAGGAATGGATGAAGGCAAGTGCTGTTTTACCGTCTAGGTCTGTTTCTTGTTCTAAAGAAAAGGGTCAGCAGTTCTCAATGACACAGGAGACTTTTGGGGATGCGGTGCGCAAAGTGCAGGAGTATATTTCAGCTGGAGATGTTTTTCAGGTAAACCTCTCACTCAGAGAATCAAGAACACTCCATACTGATCCTATTTCAATTTATGAGACGCTTAGGACGATTAACCCTTCCCCATACATGTCACTCATCCATACAGATTGGTTTGATATTGTTAGTGCCTCTCCGGAGCTTTTAATTAAGAAAAAAGGCAATGAACTAAGCACAAGGCCTATTGCAGGTACTAGGTCACGTGGTAAGAACGATACAGAAGATGAGCGACTTGCTCGTACACTCATTGAGAATGAAAAAGAACGTGCTGAACATGTGATGCTGGTTGATTTAGAGCGAAACGATCTTGGACGTGTTTGTGAATATGGGACTGTTGAAGTGGATGAGTTTATGGTGATTGAAAAATACTCCCATGTTCAGCATATTGTTTCAAATGTAAGAGGCACTTCTTCACCTGAATCCACTTCATTTGATGCGATTAAGGCTACATTCCCTGGAGGTACCATAACAGGCGCTCCTAAAATAAGAACGATGGAAATCATCGAAGAACTTGAGCCTGTACGCCGTGGCATTTACACTGGTTCTATTGGTTGGATTGGTTTTAACGATGATATGGAATTAAATATCGCTATCCGAACAATGGTTATTAAAGATCAGATCGCACATGTACAAGCTGGTGCTGGAATTGTCATTGACTCTGATCCGCAAGCGGAATACAAAGAGTCGTTAAAGAAAGCAAGGGCACTATGGAAAGCGAAAGAGTTAAGTGAAGAGACTAGCAGAGATTAGCTTAGAGGAGGAAATAGAATGATTTTAATGATTGATAACTACGATTCATTTACGTATAACCTTGTGCAGTATCTTGGAGAAATGGGAGAAGAACTTGTTGTGAAACGCAATGATGAAATCACGATTAATGAAATCCAAGAACTAGACCCATCGTATATCATGGTATCCCCGGGACCATGCAGTCCGAATGAAGCGGGAATAAGTATGGAAGTGATTCAGCATTTCGCTGGTACTATTCCTATTTTTGGCGTTTGCCTTGGTCATCAATCTATTGCTCAGGTGTTTGGTGGAGATGTCGTTAAAGCGGACCGGCTTATGCATGGGAAAACTTCTGAAATGCATCATGATGGACAAACACTATTTCATGATATTCAAAATCCTTTTACTGCAACGAGATACCATTCTTTGATTGTGAAGAGAGAAACCTTACCTGATTGTTTTGAAGTAAGTGCGTGGACAGAAGATGGAGAGATCATGGCGATACGCCATAAAGAGCTTGCCGTAGAAGGAGTTCAATTTCACCCTGAGTCCATTATGACTGGCACAGGTAAGCACCTGTTAAAGAATTTTATTGATACGCATCGAAAAGAACAATGTATATAAATATTAATGGTAAAGTAGTGGAAGAAAAAGAAGCAGTTATCTCTCCATACGATCACGGTTATCTTTACGGTGTTGGTGTCTTTGAAACTTTTCGCACTTATAAAGGGCATCCCTTTTTATTTACTGATCATTTCAACCGATTATGTGAATCGCTTCGAATCGCTGCAGATATCCTTACCTTATAACGAAGTCGAGTTATTACAAGAAGTGAGGCGCACCATTAAGGCGAATGACATCGGAGACGCTTATGTTCGCTTAAATATATCAGCAGGTATGGGGGAGATTGGACTTCGGACAGATCCATATCTTGCACCAACAACCATTATATACGTGAAGCCGATTGGCCAACCCGTTCGAAAAGAAAAGCAAGGGATGATCCTTAAGCTTAGGAGAAATTCGCCTGAAGGACCAATTCGACTTAAATCACATCATTATTTAAATAATATTTTGGCCAAACGCGAAGTTGGAAATGATCCTTCTGTAGAGGGGATTTTTCTCTCCCAGGAAGGTTTTCTAGCAGAAGGAATAGTCTCGAATTTATTTTGGGTTAAGAATGGTGAAATCTTTACTCCTTCATTGAGCACAGGAATTCTAAATGGTATTACAAGACAGTACATTATGAACGCTGCTAAGAATCTTGGTATTTCCGTCATGGAAGGAAGCTTCGTGAAAAAGGATTTACTTGATGCCGATGAGGTTTTTGTTACGAATTCAATTCAAGAGATTGTTCCATTGCATCATGTTGAACATGTGGAATATCCAGGACTCAAAGGTTCAATTACGGAAAGGCTCATCCTTCAATATGAACAACATCGGGTTTCGCTTTATAGTCGAACTGAATGCTAACTAAGAATGTATATAGGAAAAGGAGTGAGCCTTTTGACAACAGTAGTCGATAAAAAATTGACTCATCCGGGAGTAATGGAATGGCGTGACCAGATCATCGATTGGAATCAAAAATCGTGGATTATGGGAATCTTGAATGCAACCCCAGATTCTTTTTCGGATGGTGGGGAATACAACACGATAAATCAGGCAGTAGCTCATGCTATGCAACTTGTAGAGGATGGAGCAGACTTAATCGATGTTGGTGGTGAATCCACCCGTCCTGGTGCAGTGCCTGTACCGCTTGAAGAAGAGCTGAATCGTGTTATCCCGATTATAAAAGCGATTCGAAACGTGGTGAACGTTCCAATCTCAATTGATACCTACAAAGCGGAGGTTGCTCATCAAGCTATACTAGCTGGTGCTGATATAATTAATGACGTTTGGGGAGCGAAGGCTGACCCTGAAATGGGCAGAGTAGCTGCAGAGCATGCAGTACCAATTGTATTAATGCACAACCGGTACGATACAGACTACGGTGATATCATGGCTGATATGAAAATTGATATTGAAGAGAGCATCAATATCGTCCGTGAAGCGGGTGTGTTGGATCAGAACATTATCCTTGACCCAGGTATCGGATTTGCAAAAACCCATGAACAGAATCTTGAGGTTATGAGAAGGTTAAATGAATTTTCTTCTCTTGGGTATCCTGTTTTATTAGGAACATCCCGTAAATCTATTGTAGCCAAAACGTTAAAAACTCCACCGAATGATCGAGTTGAAGGGACAGGTGCAACGGTATGCCTCGGTATAGAAAGAGGATGCCAGATCATCCGTGTGCATGATGTGAAGCCAATCGTACGAATGGCTAGAATGATGGATGCGATACTTAAACCAAAATTGAATGACTAACCGGGAGTGTGAAGTGAATGGATAAGATTTATTTGAACGAAATGAAATTCTATGGCTATCACGGGGTCTTCCCTGAAGAAAATAAGCTAGGGCAACGGTTTTATGTAGATCTTACTCTTGAAGCGGATCTTTCTAAAGCAAGTAAATCTGATGATTTAACTTATACGGTGAACTACGCTGATGCATATAACACCATCAGGGAGATTGTAGAGGGCGAACCTAGAAAGTTAGTCGAAACAGTTGCTGAGGAAATTACTAAAAAGATGTTTGATGCTTTCGACATTGTCGAAGCTTGTACTGTTAAAGTGATTAAACCCGACCCGCCTATTGATGGTCATTATGATTCAGTAGCGATCGAGATGAAGAGGGAACGAAATGAATAAAGTGTATGTGGGAATTGGTTCTAATATTGGCGATCGAGAGAGTTATATCAAAACTTCTTTATTGAGAATTCAAGAATATCCTGGGGTCCAAATCGCTGATGCGTCTTCCCTATATGAAACGGCACCTGTAGGTGTAACAGAACAATCTGCTTTCCTTAACATGGTGGCATTATTAGAAACTGAAATGAATGCCTTTCAGCTTCTTGAAATTCTTCAAGGAATTGAACAGTCTCTTGGCAGAGAAAGAGATATTCGTTGGGGACCAAGAACAATAGATCTTGACATATTGTTATTTAATCATGAAAATATTGTGGCAGAGGGTCTTGTGATTCCCCACCCTCGTCTTCTTCAAAGAGGATTCGTAATTATTCCTCTTCACGAACTAAGTTCCGATATAACCATACCGACTACTAATAAAAAAATTGATTCCTATTATGAACATATAGAAAATAAAGAAGGTGTACGTCTATGGAAGCAGAAATCTACGGGAGACGTATTCGCGCTTTTCGAAAATTGAAAGGTTATACTCAGGAACAGCTTGCTAAAGAGCTGGGTGTCTCGGTTTCTGTACTTGGAGAAATAGAGCGAGGAAATCGAAAGCCTGCGAATGATTTCATGCAATTAGTAGCGAAGCAGCTCAAGGTATCTTTTGATGAGCTCTTTCCTAAAGAGAAGAATTAAAACCAAGGTAAAAGTATGTGAAAGATAAGAGATTTTACCTTAAAGAATCCTGTAGTGCCTGCGCTAATGGCGGGTGTTTGTAATCTAGCTTTTGAAGCTGCAGGTGGGAAAGGTGTTGCTCTTCACGGAGGTACCCGTGTACAGATGTATGAGGTTGAAGCGGATTGGGATATCATTCGGCCAGTGAGGGAATTGGTATCGACCCCTGTTATTGGGAACGGTGGTGTCGAAACGCCACAGGATGCGAATAGAATGTTAGCTACCACTGGTGTTGGTGGCTTAATGATTGGCCGACGAGCCCTCGGTAATCCGTGGATGCTTAAGTGTACTGTTCAACTCCTTGAAACAGGTAAAAATTCTTGATGATCAAACTCCTGGAGAGAAAATCGATGTAGCGATGTT
>CAVUAW010000030.1:0-14026 GCA_963739655.1 uncultured Bacillaceae bacterium
TCAGTTTAATTTTTGGATTGCTCGATCGGAACAGGCTCAGCAATATTCTTAATAATTGGTTCTTCCGTCTTGAGGTCTGAATAGGTCTTAATGATCGTAGGATTGTAAGTGATTTGTAAACGAGATGGTTTATTTGTTTGATAACTCTTTTGTTGGAAATAACCTGAACCATACTTTTTATACTCGCTGCTATATGGATCAGATGATTTTGATTTTCCTTTAATAGCATTCAACACGATTTTACGCGCTGAAATACCACCATCGATGTTCACATTCGAACCTACTCCAAACATTTCAAATTCACCACCAGAATAAAAATAGCCTCGAATATAACTTGGTGTATCTTCATAGAGCGAGTTATTACTAATATGAATATCTCCTTCTGCAAAAACGATGAGGGAACCGTTTGAACCATTTTCACTTAATCCTTTCAAAACAGAATACTCGATCGTTACATCGCCTTTAACATACATCAAGGCATTAAATTTAACGTTTGCCCCACTAATCTTTAAATCATTACCTACGTAGAAAGGACCGCTGACTTCTAATTTCTCATAGTCATTGGTGTTATTGGAAGAAGTAGAAGTGTTGCCGATTGTTAGATCTCCACCAACGTATACTCCATTTTTTGAAGAGGTAGTACTGAACGAGTTAGTGTTTCCAGTTAAATGTAGATTTCCTTCAGTACTAAATCTTTTAAAGTGGTTGTTTCCCTTAAACTCAATATTAGAGAAATATTTATTTGTGTACCAAAACAAAAAATAACTTTTGTAGTAGGGATAGACGTTTTCGTTAACAAAGTTTGAGTTTTCCAATGTTAAAGTAGAACCTCTATTGGAAAAATCTTTTTGCGTGATTGGTTCTCCATTTATGACACTATCTTCAAGAGTATATTTATATAAACTCTCACTATCTCCAATATTAACCGGATCTCGAATCGGCTCTCGCTTTTCAATAATCGGATAATCATTACCTTCAAATGCTTGTTCAGGGGTTACGACATTGTAATGATTGGCATTGAAGTTCATACGATCGATATGACTTTTATAAGGTGGTTCATTTGTAAAATTGATAATTTGACCACCTAATACGATTTTGGCTTTGTTGGATGGATCTGAAATGCTTTTAATCGTTGGTAAATAAGTGTCAATCCAATAGTCATGATTTCCGTATTTCGCATACCCTTGATCTGTAGTGATTAAGTCACCATCTACTTTCATATCTCCTTGAATTGCTACACCTCCATGAAGGAAGAGATTTCCTTCTCCTTTCACATCACAGCCTGGCTTTTTCTCACAGAGTGTATATGTACCGAGCGCATACCGTAGAACATCTGGGACAGAATTCGGTCCGATTTCCAATGTTTTTCGAATCGTTTCGGTTTCACCATTAACGGTTCCTGTGCTTTCTACTTCGATCACGCGTCTTAAAACGTTAGTAGCTGTACTGAAATTTACTACCTTTGCAACGGAGATGCCTGTTTGATGGGTGATTGAAGTGGCGGACTTATGAGCGTTGATCGTTGAGTCAATCAGTCTATTGAAACTGGCAATCGTCATACCTGACGTGCCGAGTTCGTTTCGAAGGTCTGTCTGGATCGACTGAACGATTTCATCCACGCCTTTTTCAGCTATATACGTTGCTTGTACATCATCTTCTCGGAGTTCAGTTCGTTTGGTTCCATTTACTGTGGCACTGAGAAGGGACAGTCCAAGTACGGTGAAAATGAGCGTAACAAGTAAGACGAGTACGAGACTTGAGCCACGCTCATTACAAATTTTATTATTGTCCATTTGTCGCCTCCGTCAATAGCCCAATTCGACTCTCCAGTGTTAAAGGTTTGGCGAATTCGACATCGGGTTTCGTAATTTGAATGGTGATCTCAAATTGGCCTTTGGAAGGTTCAGTGATTTTAGATCCTGTTAAATCATAATCAGGTCCGTTTAATACCTGACCGTTTAGAAGGGCCATTCCATTTTTAAAGCCAATCGTCGTAGTCTGATTGATTGTAACAAGATAGATTTCCTCTGCAGGCTTGAACTCTCTTTTTGTTATCTCAGCTTCCTTCACTGGATAAAGACTATTAATAAAAGAGGTCATCACAATATCAGCTTCATCGCGAAAAGCCGTTTCCGTTCGAACTTTCTCATACGAGTGAAGTCCATTAAATAGAAAAGAATAAATCGCGATTGATACGATTGAAAGCAAGACGAGTGTGATGAGAACTTCTGGTAAGGTAATCCCCCGATTGTTATGGAAGTATCGAATCATTCGCAATATACCCCTCAACTGTGCTTTTAATAGATTTATCGGTAGAAGATAAAGAAACATCCACCTGTACGTCAACTAATTTTAACTCTTTTTCATGTTGATCCTGAAAAAGAGCGACATTCACAACGTATTCATGATTATTGATCAGGACCTGGTAATTTTGACAGGATGGTCGACCGCTATTTTGACAGGATTGATAAGAATACGGGCTACCAACTATTCCGTTTGATATGTAAGAGGTGGGGTCTAATTGAATTCTTTCAAGTGTTGAACGAGCAAGGTTAACAGCGACAAGTTTTTGATTGTTATAGGACGATATTGTATTTGATTGCGTGAAAAAGTAAGAAGCGGTTAAAACGATTGTAGTTAATAGAGTAAGTGAGACAAGAATTTCAACAAGAGTAAATCCTTTTTCATTGCTAAGCACTACTCTCCCCCTTTTCCTAAAAAGACACTGTAAAATAATAGTGTTGTTTCCAATTTCTTAATGCTATTATACAATAAACTACATAAATATCTTTTTATATTGAAATATTGACAATATTTTTATAGAGGAGGTGTGAAGCTAATGCAATATGTATTAGCTTTGATCGGTGGAGGTTTATTGGTGCTTATTCTAACTCTTATCCCGATGGGACTATCAGCTTTGCAGAAACTATGGGTTGCTGGGATGGCGGCAGTATTAAGCTTGTTGCTTTTGCTAGTAAAGGAAATTTATCCTCTCCCTCTAGCGATCATACTCGTTCTTCTTTGTACGTTTGTGGCGATGTATGGTTTTTGGAAGAAGGCGAATTTCTTGTTCGTTTCTGTGAGGGCTGAGACTAGTGCAGCGATCGATTTGGAAGAAGATAAAATGATAGAAGAAAATTCTTCATTTCAGATGGAATCTATTAAAGTTGCGGCGGAAAATGACGATAATACTATAAAGAGGGACATGAAACTAGAAAGTGATGAACGTATAAACCCTACCATTGAAGTGAGTAAGCATTCTGATGAACTAGAAATCGAGAATGATCTGTTTCTAAAGCTTGAAGAAATAGATGAGTTTGAGAATGAAGAATCGGAATTAGCTAGTTCGGTCAGTCCACAGCTATTGTTAGATGAAGTCGAAGAAACGATTGAGGAAGTTGATCGATTCATAGCAGAACATGAGGAAAATACCGAAAATTCTTCAGAAGAAATTGAATTTAGTGAACTTGATGAAATAGAAGAAATCGATTTTTCTGCTCGAATTGCAACAGGTTACGAGGAAGAGGAAGACAAAGACGAGGATGACTTGGACGGCTTTTTTGATGACTTTATCCGTGAAGCTGAACTGGAAGAAGTGGAGTCTGCTTCTACAGAAGAGGCGAATGAACAAAAAGAATTCGCGTTAGTGGATGATGAAGCACTATCGTTCGAAGATGGTTTTGAAGAAGAGATCGAAAAGGAACAAGACGTTGATCGTCATGAAAAAGATCAGGTCAATACGACGAAAGACCGGGCAGAGATCGATGAGATCGTAATTGAAGACGGTTCAGAAGAAACCGTGGAGCCGGATGAAGAAGTTGGGGACGTTGTGAATGAGAGCAAACAGGTAGCCACTCAGATGCTAACTTTGTTACATGATCAGGCGCAAAGTTATAAAGCGAACGGGCTCATTCGTGAGTATGAGCACATCACAGAGCAGCTCCTCTCAAGTAGCCTCGATGATGTCATGTACTTCTCGATAGCTGCAGAGTACAGAGATCATTTAATCGAAGCGACGGAATGGACAAGAGTACAAAAGTTACTTGATAAGATGGCATTCCGCTGTAAATATCCAATGCTACAAGAAGAGATTGGTTATTTTCAGTTAATGGTTAAGAACAATATGATGAAATAGGTGTGTGATGACAAATGAAAAAAAGTAGTCAGGTAGTAGGTCTTCCAATTATTAGCATTCAAAGCGGTTCAGAAATAGGACAGGTTAAATCATTGGTTATCAATTCAGCAGACAAAACGATTGATTTCTTAACGGTCGATCACCCGGACTGGGATGTAAGTGTTAAAGCAGTGCCATTTCGTAAAGTCATTGGTGTTGGGGAGTATGCGGTGATGATCGAAGAAGAGAAAGCGATTTTTGACCTTTCTGAGATTCCGATCGCGAATGAGCTAGTGAAGAAGAAAATCAGCATTATTGGAACAAAAATTATTGATAGAGGCGGTCAGTTCCACGGGGAAGTGAATGAGTTTTTTCTCGATGACAATACAGGTCGTATTCTCGGTCTTCAGTTTAAGAATAATGAGTCAGAGCACTTCCTTTCGACTGAGTATGTGATTACGCTCGGAAAAGACCTTCTCATTGTATCAGTTGATGCGTTCGATCACGTCGTCAAAAGACCAGAAGCGTTCGTCGCTGGTTATGAAAAACAGGACTTAGAAGAACCGGTTCAAGTAAATCGTGAAGCAGTAGAAGCTCGAGTCACTGAATCGGAACAGCTTTCAAACTATGCTCAACCAGTCAAACAAGAAAGTGATGACTTCAAAGAAAAACAGATTGAAATACTAGAGGGTAAAACATTGACGAAAAACATCTATAGTTCAGATGGCGCACTTCTTTTTGAAGAAGGAAGCGTGTTGAGTCGAGAGCAAATCGTGAAAGCCCAGAACACCAGTGTAGGTGTTGTCGTTGAAATGTCCATGCATGTATCAGAATAGAGGTGCGTAAAAATGAGCGATCTTGCTCGAAGAGGGTTGATGAAAACAGCTGGACTTGTTGTAGTCTCTACTATTTTTATTTCTACTTTTTCGATCCTTGGCACGTCATCCTATCAAACTGTCTTCGGAGAGGATACATTACCTGAAAATTCGCTAGTCGGAAGTGTTTCCGTAGCGGGTCTGTACCCTGCTGAAGCAAAAGAAAAGCTTGATAAAGAAATAGAAGCTTGGAAATCATCTCAGCGTCTCTCCTTACAGCACGATTCGGAGAACATCACCTTACCTGGAGAACTTTGGACTTTTCAAACAGCTGAAACTGTTGAAGCGATGGCTACTACAGATTCAGATGAAGTACCACTTCTCGTCACAGTCAATACAGAATTGTTGTCAAAACTTATAGGGGAATTGGGAGTGGACCCTGATCTCTACAGTCTTCCTTTGCTTTCAGAAGTGCTGACTGGCTATGCGTCTACTTTTGAAAACGATAAGATTTCGCTAGATTTAGGAAATTACTATGCCACGGCTGATGAGGTAGAGGAGATTGCTCAGAGTAAGGTGAAGGGTGATTCGGAGCTCATTCTCGTTCCTAATCTAGCGGCTACGATTAAAAATGTCACGATTGAGCCAGAGCAAACATTTTCACTTCAAGAATTGCTAAAAGAGGCGAGTGTGACTGAGGCGACAGCTAGCTTGAATATCATTTCGTCAGCCATGATGGAAATTCTGCTTCACACGAATTTTGAGCTAAGAGAACGTCATACCACCCTGGACCTTCCTGTTTATGGCGAACCAGGACGCAATGCCTCTATTAATATGACGAATCACGATTTTAGTTTTTATAATCCTAACCAATCATCTTATAATCTTGAATTGAATTGGGAGAAGGATCATCTGCTTGTAACACTATATGGCCCTCCTTTCCCATTGACATATAAACCGAACGTGGTGAAAAAAAAGCTTGATCCTGACACGATTATTCAATATTCGGACGCACTTAGTGGTAACGAAAAGACGATCATCCAGGAAGGGAAGCCAGGGTATCTAATCACAACTTATCGCGAAACGTTGGATCAAGATGATCGCGTGATTAATAAAGAAGAACTATTTGAAGACTTCTATTCACCGATTCATCGTGTTGAGAAAAAAGCGTATCCGGAACCGCCAGCTTCGGGAACAGAAGACTCCAATACAGGCGAAGACAGTTCTGATAAGGATAAAGATGCAGAAGGAAGCCAAGAGAAAAATGGATCAGTAGATGAAAACGGCAATTCAACAGGTGATGTTGATCGTACTGACGAGACATCTGATAAGAAAGAGGTTGGGAAAGAGAACGACGATGAAGTGATCAAGGGCTTAGAATATCAAAAGGAGGAGGGGGAATGAAGCAAACGAAGAAACGACTCGGTGACCTCCTAATTGAATCAGAAGCGATAACAACAGAACAGCTAGAAGAAACGCTGTCTCAAAAGCCGAACAACCTGAAACTTGGGGATGCTTTAATTCAAAAGGGGACAATTACGGAGCAGCAGTTGATCGAAGTTCTGGAGTTTCAACTTGGTATTCCACACGTGAGCTTGTATAACTATCCTGTTGAAAACCATGTGATCGACCTTGTACCGAAAGAAATCGTAAAGAAATATCATCTCATCCCGCTCAAGATAGAGAATGACCGTCTATATGTCGCCATGTCGGATCCAATGGATTTCTTTGCAATCGATGATCTTAGACTCTCAACAGGATTTCTTATCGAAAGAACGATCGCGACGAAAGATGATATTGCGAGAGCCATTAGCAAGTATTATGAAATTGATGACTCTATGGATGAATTGTTAAGTGACTTGCCTGGAGAACGTAAAGAACTTGAAGAAGAACAAATTACGGATGAACAATCTCCAGTCGTGAGGCTCGTGAACCAGATTATTCAATTTGCGGTTCAAAATCGAGCGAGTGACATTCATTTTGATCCTCAAGAGACGAAGCTACAAATTCGCTACAGGGTCGATGGACAACTTCGAACGGAGCGAAGTCTCCCGAAGCATATGCAAAAAGTATTAACCGCACGTGTGAAAATCATGGCAAATCTCAATATAACGGAAAGTCGTGTCCCGCAGGATGGACGAATTAAACTGAATCTCAACCTCAATCCAATCGACCTGCGGGTTTCCACTTTACCTACTGTATATGGGGAGAAAATTGTGTTGCGGGTGCTCGATATGAGTAGTACGTTGAATCAGTTAAGTAAGCTTAATCTTCATCCCATCAACGATCGCAGATTTCGAAAGATGGTCGAGCAGCCGAATGGCATCATCCTTATTACTGGGCCAACAGGGTCAGGGAAATCTTCGACACTGTATGCGACACTTAACCACCTGAATGAAGAAGAAACGAATATTATTACGGTTGAAGATCCTGTGGAATATCGTCTAGAAGGGATCAACCAAGTACAGGTGAACAGCAATGTTGGTCTGACTTTTGCAAAAGGACTTCGATCGATCTTAAGGCAGGATCCAGATATCGTGATGGTCGGAGAAATTCGGGACACGGAAACAGCGGAAATTGCAGTCCGAGCTTCTCTTACCGGTCACCTTGTGCTTAGCACGCTCCACACGAACGATTCGATCGCATCAATTGCGAGATTAATCGATATGGGCGTAGAGTCTTTCCTAGTTGCAGCTTCCCTATCAGGAATTGTTTCACAGCGACTCGTTCGGCGTGTTTGTCGAGATTGCGGCGCAAAGGAAGCAGCTACTGAGCGAGAAAAAGAGATTTTCAAGAAACGAGGTATCTCCATTTCAGAAGTGACGCGTGGTAAAGGGTGCGGTAACTGTAATATGACGGGATATAAGGGGAGAATTGCACTCCAAGAAGTTCTTGTGATGGATGATGCTATTCGAAAGAAAATCATGAATAACGAATCCATGTCAGTGATTCGGCAATACGCGATTAAGAAAGGTACGATTTTTCTAATCGATGATGGATTATTAAAAGTAAAGCATGGCCTAACAACGACGGAAGAAGTGCTTCGTGTCGCTTTTAATGAGTAGGTGAGAAGATGAAAGAACAATTAGACAAGCTATTAAAAGCAGCTTTTCAGCTCGGTGCCTCTGATTTGCATCTAACTGTAGGTGTACCACCGATCGTTCGGGTGAACGGCGATCTAAAGCGTTATGGAAATGAACCGCTTGTGCCAGACGTAACGGAACAGATGGCGAAACACCTCATTCCTGATGGAATGTGGGGTGCTTTTATGGAAAGAGGGGACCTTGATTTTTCTTATAGTATGCCAGGTGTTTCCCGGTTCAGAATGAATGCATACCATCAACGTTCATGTATTAGTCTTGCCATCAGGGTTGTCCCAACCGACATCCCTTCTATGGAAGCACTGCACATTCCAGAGATTATGAAAAAACTTGCCTTAAAACCACAGGGGCTTATTCTTGTGACGGGTCCAACAGGGTCAGGCAAATCAACGACGCTCGCATCAACGATCAACTATTTGAACCACACCGTGCAAAAACATATTATTACGCTTGAAGATCCGATCGAATATTTACATCGCCATCGGAGCTGCGTCATTGATCAGCGTGAGGTAGGATCCGATACGAGGAACTTCGGACATGGTCTTCGTGCGGCATTGCGGCAGGATCCCGATATCATACTTGTCGGTGAGCTTCGCGATCTCGAGACGATTCAAACCGCTGTGACAGCTGCGGAAACCGGTCATCTTGTACTTGGAACACTTCACACGAGCAACGCTTCCGCCACAATCGACCGAATCATCGATGTCTTTCCCCCGAATCAGCAAACGCAAATTCGGGTTCAGCTTGCATCGGTTCTTGTGGGGATTTTATCTCAGCGACTGTTTCCGACCCAAGACCGGAAAGCAAGGCGGCCGGCGTTTGAAGTGCTCGTGAACAATGCGGCTGTAGCAAATTTGATTCGTGATAGCAAAGTCTATCAAATTCCGAACGTCCTTCAAACAAATCGAGCAGCTGGAATGGTGGCACTTGAGAGCTCGATCAAACAGTTGTTAAGTGAGAGTGCGATTTTACGAGAAGCAGCAGAGCCTTATTTACAGGGGGAGTAAGCAATGAGTCAATTCCAGTATGTTGGTAAAACAACAAAAGGAAGAGTGAAAAAGGGGAGCTTGCCCGGTGACTCGAAGCGAGATGTCATCCTCGCGCTTCGTGAAAAAGGGATCGCGGTCATGGAAATTCAGGAAGTGGAAGCTTCCGTTCTCGCGAAGGATATCTCAATCGGTAACCCTGTTAAGCTGCGTGATTTTGTTGTTTACCTTAGGCAATTCGCAACGCTACTACGTGCTGGGATATCGATTGTAGACGCGACCGCTATCCTTTCTGAACAAACCGAAAGCAAGGCCCTTAGCCGAGCGTTGAAAACGATCGAAGAAGAGCTTCGAACAGGAAACCCATTTTCAGAAGCAGCCGCGAAGCATCCAAAAGTCTTTCCGCCGATGTTTACAAATATGGTGTATGCCGGTGAAGTGAGTGGAGGCATGGATGAAGCGCTTGATCGCCTTGGAGAGTATTTTGAGAAACAGCATAAAACGAGACAAAAAGTCATTTCTGCAATGACGTATCCAGTGATCGTCGGTATCGTTGCGATCGGTGTCGTCATTTTCTTATTGGCATCTGTTGTGCCAACGTTTGCTGATATGCTAGAAGATTTAGGAGGTGATTTACCGGCAATTACACAGTTTGTTATGAGTGCAAGTGACGTTGTTCAAGTGTATTGGTGGCTCATCATTTTGGTAATTGTGTCAATAGTCGGATTGATTTCTATAATTAGACAAAAAAGTTATAGTAAGTATTATTTCGACTATGCTATACTGAAAATGCCGATTTTCGGGAAAATTTTACAAAAAGCGACGCTTGCGCGAATGACGCGTACGCTAAGCTCACTTTTCTCAAGTTCGGTCCCCATTCTGCAGTCGCTTGCGATTGTGGAAAAAGTTGTAGGAAACGAGGTGGTGGTAAGAGTACTGCGTGAATCAAGAACATCGCTTGAACAGGGGAAACGATTAACAGAGCCGATGAAGGCGCACTGGATCTTCCCGCCGCTCGTCACGCAGATGATTGCGATTGGAGAGGAAACGGGTTCACTCGACGCGATGCTCGCAAAGGTTGCGGACTTCTATGAAGATGAAGTCGAAAATGCCACCGACCGACTAAAAGCGATGATCGAGCCATTAATGATCGTCTTCCTCGCCAGCATCGTTGGCGTCATCGTTCTTTCCATCATCGTGCCAATGTTTGAAATCTACAACAACGTGGGGTAGCTCATAGTTTTAAAGAGTAATTGACATCATAGATTTTCATACTTAGAAAAGAAAAAAGAAATCAAGGGGGAAAACGAATGTTTAAACGTTATTTGAAGAATGAGAAAGGTTTAACGTTGATTGAATTGCTCGTGGTTATCGTGATTTTAGGGATTATTGCAGCGATTGCGATTCCGGCGATTGGTAGTTTGATTGACAACTCAAAGAAAGATGCACATATTGCGAATGCTGAACAAATGGCAAGTGCGGCAAGAATGGCTATTGCTCAGGATGGTGACTGGTACTAAGACATTTGACAATGACGTGATTTAATCGATAAAGGATCTTTAGAAGGATACCTAGATATCTCCAGGAAATGCAGGTGATATGATAAAACAGTTCAAAAGTTAGTAATACAGATACTAGTTATACTGATTACGCTCTACAGTACAATGGTTCACTGAAGTATGTTAATGCTGAAGATGTAAATGCAAGCTTACAAGAGATGATGTATACTTAGAAGAGTTAGCAACCAGTAACATTAATTAATAAATAACAGAAAACCCTCCCCGGAGGGTTTTCTTCCTACTACATACCGCTTCACGTAATCTACTAAAACTATTTCGAAAAAGGATGGAACTTATGGGGGTCATATTACATAGTTATTTATTTCTAGTTGGGCTTGCACTCGGGTCTTTTTATAATGTGGTAGGACTTCGGGTCCCGGTCAAACGATCGATTGTGGCCCCCCGCTCATCCTGTCCGACTTGTGAGCGCGAGCTGTCGGCGCTTGAGCTAGTTCCGGTTTTTTCTTATTTATTTCAGCGGGGCAAATGCAAAGGGTGCTCCTCTCGGATTTCTCCTATTTACGCAAGTGTAGAATTTGTTACGGCACTTCTTTTTACGATCGCACCGTTTTTGGTGGGATGGTCAAAGGAATTGGTCCTTGCTTACGGCTTGATTTCGCTTCTCGTTATTATCTTCGTTTCGGATCTCACGTACATGCTCATTCCTGATCGGGTTCTTCTGTTTTTCGCAGCGTATTTTATTGTGGCTAGAATCATTGTCCCGATGGATCCCTGGTATAGCCCTTTTATCGGAGCAGCTTTGGGCTTCTTCTTATTATTACTGATCGCTATTGTAAGTAAAGGTGGAATGGGCGGAGGCGATATTAAGCTGTTTGCGGTGCTTGGACTTGTGTTTGGGGTTCAAGAATTGCTGCTTGTTTTTTTCTTTTCCACCTTATTTGGAACAATTATTGGGGTAACCGCATTGCTGACAGGTAAGGTGAAGCGGAAGCAGCAAATTCCATTTGGGCCATCCATAGCGATAGGAGCAATCGTTACATATTTTTATGGTGAGCAACTCTTAAATTGGTACTTTAGTTTTCTTTCATGATGGAGGGAATAGACGATGGGCTTTTTTAGCTTCAAACCGAAAACAAAGCAAATTAGTTTGATCCTGCATGATCACGTGATCCGCATGGTTGAGCTCACTCATGCAACGATGGGCATTCGCTCTTACCGCGAACGTTTTCTTCCTGAAGGAATCATCAAGGATGGAAAAGTGATTGAGCGAGATACGCTTTTTGTTATTTTAGAAGAGTGTGTGGAGGAATGGGGCATTAAAGGAAAGCGCGTCGTGTTCCTTGTGCCTGATACGTATCTTGTGCTTCGCAATGAGAAAGTACCGCTCTCCATTTCAAACGACGACATCAAAGGGTATCTTTACCTTGAAATCGGTGCGAGCATCATGCTGCCTTTTAAAGATGCCGTATTTGATTATGAACTGATCGGTGAAACGGATGAACATAAGGAAATTTTACTTTTCGCCGCACCGGAAGATATCGTCATGGCCTTTTCGTCTCTGCTTGAAGCGGTTTCTTTGCATCCAGAAGCAGCCGATGTGACAGCTCTTTCCCTCTATCGGTTGTACGACCATACTAATCAAATCGATTCTCAAAAACCATCTCTTTTGATTCATTGTGGTATACAGGCCGTCAATGTAAGTGTCTTCTACCAGCATAAACCAGCATTTATTCGTCAAGTAATAATGGATACTGCCCACTCCAATTGGGAAGTCGCACAAACATCGCGATCAGCAAGTGAAATGAAGTGGATTGGTGAGCGTGAGCAACTGTTAGAGGCGATTGATGAAAGTGTAACAGAAATTGAGCGTGTGATTAACTTCTATCACTATTCGATGAATAAGAGTGGTCAAACGATTCAACACGTTTTTCTATCGGGTGATTTTCCTGAGATTTCTCTCCTTAAAAATCGATTAGAAACTACCATTGGAGCAGCGGTACAACATGCCGATGAGCAGACCATTCGAGATGAAGATGGGAACATACTGCCACTACCATTCTATGGCGCTTACGGACTGGCATTGAAGGGGTGGAAGAATGTTAATTGATATTAACCTGCTTCCAAATAAACAGAAGCGCTCTTTTTCATTTGTATTAATCCCGATCTCAGCAGGAACTGTTCTTTTGCTTGTGTTTAGCTGGATGCTTTTTAATTCTTTCCAGTTGAAAGCAGAGCACGAGGATTTAACTGATCGATTTGAGAAAACGACGGAGCTCGTCACCGTTATGCAGGCGAATGATTCCGAAGCGGCTTCTTCTGGGCAAACGCTACAGGAGTATGTAGAGTGGCTCGATGGCGTTCAGTTTTCTACTGTGGAATTACTCGATGACCTTGTGGCGCGTCTTCCGGAGCGAGGGTACTTCATGAATTATGAATTCGATGGCAGTGAGACCGTCACGTTAACGGTTCAGTTTGATCAGATGAAAGAAGTCTCTCAGTATTTGAATGAATTGAATGCTTCGGAACATGTTCAAACGGCAAGTGTTCTTACTATAACAACAGCTGAGCTGACCGAAGAAACGAATGAAGAAGATGGCCGTATTCTCCCTCGTTATGTGACAGAATATGAAATTGTCATTGATAAATCCAATTTAAGAACGGAAGAAGTAGAGGAGGGCACTGATGGATAATCGAACGCGTAATTTGCTTACTGCAGTAGGCCTTCTTCTCCCGCTTCTTGGAATCGTGCTCTTCTATATGTTCTCCGTCCTTCCTCAGAAGCAAGAGGTGGAACGGTTAGAATCTCAAGTAAGTCAAAATGAGCAATTGATCAGTGTGCTTGAAGAGAAAAAGAATAGCAAGCAGGACGAGACCTACGATACGAACGCATTGCAGCAGAAGGTTCCCGTGAAACCGTTGGTCGATCAGTTTATCCTCGATCTAAATCAAGCTGAATTGGTATCCAAAAGTAGTATCCAACAGCTCGATTTTGTGGATGAGGTCCTAAATCCTGAGCAATATGCGGAAATAAGCAGCGAAGATAAAGCTGATCAAACTGGAAAAGAAAGTGATGTTCCGGAAGAGTCATCTGAAGAAACAACGAAAGAAGCTCAAACAGAAGGAGGGGAGGCTTTGCCTGGATTGCCAGAAGGCATTCAGTCCGTCAATGTTAGCATGGCAATGATTTCAGATAACTACCCCTCACTACGTTCCTTCTTGAAATCAATTGAGCGTTTGCCGCGTATGGCGATGATCAGCGGGTTGTCGTTTACTGGGAAAAACGAAGCGGTATCGCTTGATGATGGGGAGGGTAAGAATGAGCTAGTCTACACAGCAAATGTGTCTACTTTCTACATTCCTTCTTTGACAGATCTCCAAGATCAGGCACCATCGATTGAATATCCTGAGCCTGCTGACAAGGAAAATCCTCTGTATGAAACGGTGGAAAAGAAGGATGAGGAAGCGGCAGAGTAACGTTCATGTAATCGAA
>CAVUAW010000031.1:0-8736 GCA_963739655.1 uncultured Bacillaceae bacterium
TAATAGTAGTAACTACCATCTTTCATTTTCTTCCTATTAAGTACAACCCCAAGCAACTTACTATTAACACTCTCCAACCGCTCTTTCGCCTTAACCGCAGCTTCCTTATCCGTAGTCCCACTACTAACAACCAGCACAGTCCCCTGCACCTTATTCGCAACAATCTGCGAATCGGCCACCGCAAGAATCGGAGGGCAGTCGAATAGTATGACATCATAATGTCGAAGCGCTTCTTCGATAAGGTTATCCATCCCTTTAGAACCAAGAAGTTCTGATGGATTCGGTGGAACTGGACCACTTGTTAACACATTAAGATTCGGTACTTCTGTTTCCTGCGTCACCTCTACCAACTCAGCCTGACGGGTGAGGATATTGGTGATCCCTCTTGTATTCATTGTTCTGAACGTATAATGAACGGTTGGCTTACGTAAATCGGCATCCACAATTAAAACGCTTTTTCCCTGTTGAGCAAGAACCACTCCAAGGTTAGCGATTGTTGTAGACTTACCTTCCATCGGTCCAGAAGAAGTAACCATAATCGTACGAATCTCTTCTTCAACTGAGGCAAATTGAATATTCGTTCTGAATCGTACGGTATTGCTCAGCAATGGGTGATTTCGGATTTTGGTGTGTTAAGAGACTTCTTTCTTTATCAACGTGTACAGACTTTCGATTTTTACGACTCAACCGTTTCACCCCTTACTGACTTTTTCGTATGGCCTTTCGATGAACCTACTTCTTTATCTTCAATCACTGCAATTGTTCCAAGTACAGGCAATCCAAGTAGCTTTTCAATGTCATTTTCATCTTTAATCGTGTTATCAAGGTATTCAAGTAAGAAGGCAAGACCGACACCAACCATTAACCCAACAACAAGCGCAATCGCCATGTTTAAAACAGGTTTTGGATTAACTGGACTTGGCGTTCCTTCAAAGTTTGCTTCTGAAAGCACACTTACGTTATCGACATTCATAATGTTACTAATTTCTTTTTCAAATACTTCTGCTGTTGTATTTGCAATCTTTACAGCTAGTGCTGGATCAGGATCTTTCACATCAATCGAAACAACTTGAGAGTTTTGTGCATTGCTAACAGCGATTTTTTCATTTCAATGCACTCGTTGATAGATCAAGGTTTAGATCTTTTCCAACTTCATCAAGAATTTTCGGACTTTTAATGATGACACTATATGTATTAATGAGTTCAACATTTGTTTTTACCTGGTTATAATCAAACGCATTTTCAGAATCTGCTTTTTGATTCACAAGAATCTGGGTTGAAGTTTGGTAAATTGGGGTAAGTAGGAAATATGAGACAACTCCGCTCGTTGCTGTTGCAAGAAGCGTAATTAATAGAATAAGAGTTAGACGTTTTTTAAGAACCGCGAAAATTTCCTTTAAACTAATTGTTTCTTCCATAAATGCCTCCAACGCAATCATAATTATTTTTAATACGTAACTAATTTCAATACAGATTTCACTATAACACAGAAATTAAGTAAAATTTAGCCTTTTTTTTCATGAATACCCACATGAATTTTGTCGTAGTACGAATATACTAGTTTTTATTGTCGAATATTGTAGAAGAAAGTGCTTACATGCGTCGCTTTTTATACAATATTTTGACGAAAACTTTTATGTAAACAATTTGTAAAGAGGTCACAGTATAAATAGTGACCTCTTACTCATGCATTTAGAACAAACCTAGTATTTTCTTCTTACGAACTTGTTGCGGTATTTCTTTCGCTACCATTCTTCCTAAGATCATGTCCTCTGCATTTTCCTGTAGCATGTACCTTGTCGAAATACCAAACTCTTTTTCAACCGTTTCAAATGCTTCTAGCAGATCAAACGGTCTGGAAGTTGTATTATGAGCATCTGATGCTACGAAATGAGACAAATTGTGTTGAATTAAATCCAATGAGAACTTTTGAATCTTCTTGCCCATCTTCCCCGTGACGCTTGTCCCAGTTAGCTGACTTAGCGCTCCTTCTTTTACAAGATTATAAAGGCGTTCAGGATTCTCCATAATTTCTCGGTTACGCTCAGGATGCACGATAATCGGAACGATTCCTTTTACTTGAAGATCAAACATGAGCTTATTGGCGTAGCGTGGTAAGTGACTTGAGGGAAACTCAATTAACATGTAGACGCCATTCTCGTTTACCGTTAATAAGTCGTTGCCTTCTAGATCATCGACTAGTTCTCCATAAATACGATTTTCCTGTCCCGGTAAGAATTTCAAGATCAATTCCTTCTAGCTGAAGTTCTTTGTTGAGATCGTTTTACATCTTGAAGAATCGATTCTCTTCCATTGTCGAAAGTGCCATTTTTATTATGTGGTGTTGCGACAATCTTCGTAATTCCTTGATTGAACGCCTGTCTTGCCATCGCAAGACTATCCTCTATGTTTTTGGCTCCATCATCGATTCCAGGTAGAATATGTGAATGGATATCAATCATTATTTCCTTCCCCTTTCCTTTACCAGCAATTCATTATTCTTCTAGATTAGCATACTTTTCTTTCTTACTTGTAACTTCTTTCTATTATAATATCGTCTAAATCAACTGAAATCTTTAATGACTTTAATATATTAATCTATCACAACTATCCTCTGGAAGGTATTTACTTTACGAAATAGTTCGACTTATAATAAGGGTTAGGATTTCACACGAATACAGTAAGTCTATTATTCTACGGAAAGATGGAATGAGCGAATGAAAAAATTCTTAATTATTTTAGGTGTCATTGCTGGTGTAGTCATTCTTGCTGGTGGGGGATATGCCTATTATCTCTATGATTCAGTAAAGGACACCGCAAGTGACATGCATGAGCCGATTAGCAGAGAAACGTCAGACAAGCGTACTGAAAAAGTGAATATGGAAGAAAAAGATCCGATCTCCATTCTTCTTATGGGCGTCGATGAGCGTAAAAATGACCGGGGGCGTTCGGATACGATGATCATGATTACATTGAACCCTCATAATGACTCCATGTACATGTTTAACATCCCACGTGACACACGCACTGAGATTATCGGACATGGAACGGTTGAAAAAATCAACCACTCTTATGCGTATGGTGGAATCGAAATGACGATGGATACGGTAGAGAATTTCCTGGATGTTCCGATCGATTACTATTTTAAAGTGAATATGGAAGCGTTCGAAGATGTAGTAGGTGCCTTAAATGGTGTAACTGTTAATAATCCATTTGCTTTTGATTACGAAGGGTATTCATTTGCTAAAGGTGAAATTGATTTGAATGCAGAAGAAGCTTTAGCATTTTCACGGATGCGCTATCAGGATCCAAAGGGTGATCTTGGTCGGAATGATCGTCAGCGCGAAATCATTAAGTCCATTATTGATGAAGGTGCAAGCGTTGGAAGTATTAATAAAATCGATGATCTATTAAAAGCAGTCGGTAGTAACGTGAAAACGAATATGACATTTGAAGAAATGAATGATATTTTCAAAAATTACCGCGGAGCTCGTAACAACATGACGACTTTTGAAATTCAAGGCCATGGTGAAATGATCGACAGTCTCTGGTATTACATTGTTTCTGATGAAGAAAAGACAGAGTATCACGCAGAAATTGAGAGAACATCTGGAACTAAGTTAATAGCTTGAGCCATGCTCTCGATCAGAGCATGGCTCTTTATTTTATTTGATTTCAGTTGAGTGCACATCACCATGACTTAAGAGAATATCTTTGATTTGGTCTATGTATGGCTTCGCTTCCCCAGTAGGCTGACTTTTCTTCTTCTACTCTCTTAACAAACTTTTGAAGTTCCCCCATTGGTAATTTGTCGCCAAGATAACTGTTCATTGTTTAATCCGTCCTTTACTTCGTTTTAATCCCTATACCCACTATCTAGTCTAGTTAAATCCTATTTTGTGTAAAAAATTCGTTAATTCACCAGTGGGTTTGACGGTCAGCTTCTTTAGATGTAAAGCGATAATTATATGTATGAGTAAAAAGTGCTTTATTCGGGTAAAACTGAAATAGACAGCCAAAATCTAACAGTTGAATTGAAAATATTTTTTCAAGAAACGACAGCGTTCGTAAGCGCTTTCAATTATAATAGAAGAAACCCAACTTGAATCAACTGATTGATAACTTGTTTGAGGGAGATGAGGACATGTACTACCAGGAAGAAGGCAACTTTGCGAAAGGTTTTATCTGGGCCGTTTCATTAAGTATTCCTCTCTGGATCGCAGTATTTGGGTGGGCTAAGATTGCTATGAGTGTAATGAGTTAACATTTTTTGTTTGGATAAATAGATTTGCATCAGTTTTAGAATATAAAAAAAGACCTATCTGATCCCACCAGATGGGTCTTTTCCTCGTTTATCCTGCTATAAAGCTAATGACAGCTCCGACAAGAATCGCGAAGACTGGAATAAATGCATACCCTATCGTTTTATTTCTTTTTTTTCTCCAGGCAATCTCTTCTGGTGTTAACCAGGTCCCCTTCATAACTAATCCCCCTATAGTAATATTATCCCGAATTAATTATATACAACTAAGGTTAATTATGGAAGCGAATTCAAGAAAAATATTCTTGTATAAGAATATTTTTCCTTATATGCAGGTTCTATGTAAAATATTACTGAAACAAGTAGAATATCGTATCAGTTTTTCTAACAGGAGCAAGGTAAAAATTTTTACGGGATAACGATTTGGGGTAATTGTAATTTTAAGTGGTGGTGATTCGAGGTTGGAGAAAAAGCTATACATTGACTCTCTCCAAAAAGGCAACTTAGTAACATATTCTTCTAAGAGTTACATAATTCAAACGTATCACATGCTAAGTCTTCAATAAGGATGTCATTTTCCATCAATCTGTTTCGATATTTGAGGTATTTAACATGTTCCTAGCTATGATCGTTTTGATTTGATCAATATATGGTTTTGCATCTCCTGTTTGGTTCTGTTCTCTTTCAACCTGCTTTACGAATTCCTGCAGCTCTCCCCACATCGGGTTACCTTTTTCTTTTCCGCTCATTTGAAATCCTCCGTTTTCTTGTAAACTATCAGAGGAGTATAACACCACATTGCCTATAAACCCATAACACAGTTGTAAATTATATGTAAATTCCATTAAGAGAGTATCTAATAGGTTCTTTCTCTTCCTCCTTCGTTTCTTAGGAAGACATTTTTTAGTAGAAAAAAGAATCAGACGAGTGTCTGATCCCTTCTCGATGAATTATTCAAACAACATCTTAATATCGTCCTCTACCCCATCCCCAACGGCATCCTTCCCACCTAGGATGGTGTAAAACATCGTTTCTTTGTCCTGGAAGAGGTTCGCGACTGGGGTTGGCAGGCCATTTTTCTGTGTTAGGACTATTGGCTCGTAACGGTTCGCAGCGAGCACGGAACCGGTTAGTGCGTCCGCAAATCCTTGACCTGTTGCAAGTGTGACGAAGTCTGCTGGCATATCTAGCTGCTTGATAACCTGCACGGATGTATCGTAGCGGTTATCGCCTGCGATACGCTTTGGATGTGGAAGTTTCTTGAACACATCGCTGCTGATGACCGCCGTTCCACCGATGGCATACGTGTCATTGTAATTCTTCAACGCTTTTGCTGTTTCAGCTGGAAGCTCTTTTGTTTTGGTTAGTAGAATCGGGCTTCCCTGGATTGCGGCGATCGACGCTACGGATAGCGCATCCGGGAAGTTTCCACCGTATGTGACGAATGCCGTGTCACTGAAGTAAGGATCGAGTTCACCCGCGATTTTCGCGGCCGTGTCATAGCGGTTTTCTCCATAAATCCGGCTGTACGTGATTCTCATTTTCTTCAGTTCCGTTTCAACGTCTTTCGTTACAGCGGTTGGTCCACCGAGGATCGTTACGTGTTCGACGCCGAAGTATTTCAGTGCCTCTTTTACCGAATCAGGAATGGACTTTGTTTTCGTTAATAGAATCGGTGCGTTCATCTGATAAGCAAGTGGCGCGCCTGCAAGGGCGTCAGGGAAATCTAAGCCTGTTGCAAGAACGACTTCAGGCGTATTGCCTTTTTCAAAGCCTTCTTTCGCAATTTGAACTGCTGTGTCGTAGCGATCTTCGCCTGCGATACGCGTGATTTCTGGGTCACCTGTGTAGACGTAGGCTGAAAAATAATATTCAATGCCATTGTTTTTATTCGCAAGATCCGAGACGGCCATATAGTAAGTTCCTGGCTTAAGCGTTTCAACGAAAGCAGCGTAACCGTACTCATCGTCCTCATAATCAGGTGTGATTTTCTTCTGTGAGCTATTGTAGAGATCGACATGAAGCTGTAACGAGGAATTCTCCTCAGCCGTACCAGCATCAAAGGAAAAAGAAACCTCGTGATCCGCTTTGATCACAATTTTATAGTAGTCTTTATCTTTGTCTGTTAATGTCCCAATGGCAGTGTCATAGTTTTCAATCACATTCGCCTGGGCGAAACTATTGTTTGGTTCAACTTCATCAATAAATCCATAGTCGTTAAATCCATTCATCGATACATTTTGCGCTCGCTGAATTAGCGCATCCTTTGTATCTGTTGAGGCAGAAGCAGCAGGGCCGCCGATCAAGCTACCCGCTAGGATTACTGTAGATAAAATGCCGAATGCTTTTTTCATTGTTTTCGTTTTTCCCCTATCATTCTAATTTTCACATCCGCTACCGAGCATGTCCCCTGCTCCTTCATCACCCTTCCGATTCATTGCGCTAAGAGGATTATATAGGGAAATGTTGGGATGCGCTATAGGATTTTTTTGTCGAATGAATGCTTTTTTTATGGAGGATGAGTGGATTAGAGATTTGTTCGTCTGGAAGCGAGACAACGTCTATCAGGATGGCGTGCGGAGTTTCTGATGGCTTCTCTCTATTAGGTAGATTGACCTCTCCTTGTTCCTGAATCTGGATAAAACGAGATGATCGATGCGAATTGAACCAGTTGAGGAAGGGCATTCCGTTCCATATCTTTCCTCAGTTCCCTGTATTATAATGGGGGCTATATCAATCGAGAGGAGTTTGCTAATGAAATTACTACACGTACTAGGTTCCCTGGCTCTTGCATCATGCTTTTATTTATTCGTTTTTGAAGACAGTGCCGCTGCTATGATGGGCACAGGGTCAAGGGGAACAGAAGTCGAGCACATGCAGTCGATCCTAGAAAAGCTTGATTATTTCCATACGACACCAACGGGCTATTATGGATCGATCACGAAAGAAGCCGTACGAGATTTTCAGGCAGACTTCGGTCTCAGCGCAGATGGCGTTGCGGGAACGAATACGCTGAACATGCTGAGCAATCTTGAGATGGTCGCGCACGTTGTTCACGGGGAATCGCGTGGTGAGTCGTATGAAGGGAAGGTTGCCGTGGCGGCGGTCATTATGAACCGAGTGCAATCCCCATCATTCCCACAAAGTACATACGGGGTGATTTTTCAACAAAATGCGTTCACAGCGTTAAATGATGGGCAGTACTGGCTCACGCCGAATTCATCTGCTTATCGTGCGGCGAAGGATGCTTATCTTGGATGGGATCCATCAGGTGGCGCGACGTATTACTACAATCCGAGCGGTGTCACGGACAAGTGGATTTTTACAAGAGACGTTATTAAGAGGATTGGCCAGCATGTTTATGCGAGGTAGCTGAAGATGCTGAACGTTTTTGATCACAAAGAGCAGAAGATTCCGTTTGAGACGGTTGCTTCTGCTCTGTTTTTTTATGATTGGGGGAGCGATTCTTTCTACTGAACTATTGCACCACATCAGTTTGAGTCGTTTCCTTTCGCTTATCGCGTAACTTTTGAAACAAATACTGTACAGCATACAAGAGATACGCTTTATAGTGGATGTAGATAAAGAATTGAAAATAGTTGATCCGAGTTAAACGAACGATTTTTATTTTTTTAAGAAAAGGGATGAAGAGAAACGCAAAGACCCCATTCGCAAAAGCATTGATCAACACAAACTTTTTGAAGTTTCCATACGAGAATTTAAGGATCCAGATCGATAGGGGCACGTATGGACCGATATCAAAAATAAGTTCATCTCGAATAAATGATTTTGACTTTCCATAAAACTTCCACCACTTCCGTTGGTGTCCATAAATATGATTGATGATTTCAAACAGACCTATAATCACACTCGCAAAAGAATAACGTTTGATATTACGCTTACCTACAAATAATAACGATAGCCACGGAATGAGGATCATCGTTAGATTAAATGCTAGATGCCGTTTTGATATCATAAGTGAATCCACCTCGATTTTCGTTGTTTCATACTTTTTAACGTATCCAGATATAATAAAAAAATTCACATGGTGAAGTGGTCTGAGGTAGATTCAACAACCGAACGATTAATCTGCGTTAGTTCTTTTATTGCTGAAGACCATTCAGTGTAGATGGAGGGGTGGGGTTGCACTCCGCTTTTTTGCTTGGTTGACTTTCCATGAATATAAGTTAGAATGGGGAATTCGGTTCAATTGAAACCCGTAATTTTGACGTTATCTTCACATGTATAATTCTTCACAAACTCTTAACACGCAAGAGCGTCAAAAAAGGTTATCCTAGAATCGAACGTGATAGTAAAGGAAGGAGGTTGTGTTCATGGGCATTCAGCTCCGTAAAGGCATAATCGATCGTCGAACCTACCTAATTCGCAAGCTACTCAACTCACCTGACAACAGGAAAAACCTAACCGAACTACATGAGCTCACGTTGACTGAGCTTGAGAAGAAGTATTCGAAT
>CAVUAW010000032.1:0-8592 GCA_963739655.1 uncultured Bacillaceae bacterium
GATAATTAGTGTTAAGTTGGATTCAATTGAATAAGATCTATTGTTTTCTAGGGTTCCGTAACTTGTTTCGTTGGTCTGGTCCGAGAGAAAACCACAGTTTTTAACTGTGACACGGAAGGATAAAAGCCTGGGAGATACTGTTTAACAGTTTTCTCTCGGGCTTTTTTCTTTTTTTTTAAGAACAAATCGGAGGTGCTAATAATTGGATACAAATTGGATTAAAGTATTTATTGCTGCTTTTTTTGAAGTATTGTGGGTGATTGGTTTAAACCACGCAAATGACTTTTGGACCTGGGGTGGAACGGTCATCTCTATCATAATAAGCTTCTACTTAATGATTATCGCCGGGCGAAAATTTCCAGTAGGAACGGTGTATGCCGTTTTTGTAGGATTGGGTACAGCCGGAACTGTTTTTTCAGATATCCTATTTTTTGGTGAACCATTTAAGGTTGGGAAACTTTTATTGATCGTCATTTTATTGGCAGGTGTAATTGGATTGAAATTAGTTACAACAGACAAAGCCCAGGAAGGAGAGCAATCTTAATGGCTTGGGGAGCTTTAATATTCGCAGGATTATTTGAAATGCTAGGTGTTGTTATGATAAATAAGCTGCATAAGGACAGGGATTGGCAATCTTTAGTCAAGTTAATTCTTAGTTTTGGTGCAAGTTTTCTTTTTCTTGCTTATGCGATGAACACTCTAGCGATGGGGACTGCTTATGCCATCTGGACTGGTATTGGAGCATCCGGGGGAGCAATATTAGGAATGTACTTATATGGTGAATCAAAAGATCTGGAAAAGGATCGTGTTTATCGGGATGGTTTTAGGTGCTGCTATTGGTTTAAAGTTAATTTCATAAAAAGCCAACATCCTTTTTAGTAGGGTTCGTTTAGTAGAAGAAGAGTGAGAAAGAGATGAGTGAACAAGGTCAACCTTTGAATGAATTTATTGACTTAGGAGATAGATTGAGATTATTTAGTTTATCAAGAACCCAAAGAATACCTTAACTATTATGCCATTTATTATGGACACAAGTATGCAGACTACTTCTTTAGAAGGTCCTCGGAGGCACTGAAAGAAATCGTATCCATTTTTGACTGCGGATATTTAATCACGATGGATGAAATATTGTTGGTGGTGTATTTCTAAAGCCTAATTTTATGGCGGATTTATTCGTAGTACCACCTTATGAGGATTACGAAGAGTTAGTCCATAAGCTTTTAGAGGGGCAGAGGGACAGGTTAATTGTCCCACCCATAGATTTATATTTCGATACTCTTTGTTTTTTTTAATCAGTGTTGGGACGATGTACCTGTCCCTTTGGCCCATATTGCTTTTCGAAAGCGATAAGCTGCATCCTTTTATGGGTGAAAGGAAAGCATCTACGATTTGATGTAATGAAAGTAGTGAATGTATAGTTTTGTGCCCCGGTCCATTCAGTTGGAGCGGGGTTTTAAATTTTATCCCATGTATTAAACATTGCTGAAGGAATAGGTCTTTTGCTGCAGAATGATAATTACATAATTGTTTATTTGATTAGGGAGGATGTAGATGTCTTTTATTGATAAAAGAATAATATCTAGAGAAGAATTTATCACCTTTAGAGACCAATTGATAAGAGAAAAAAATGTCAGTATTAAGCACTTCTTAAAAGAGGATATTGGTATTTTTCTAAAGATAGAGTCATTAAAGTACCGTTTGGATATCAAGCGAGTACTGGAACGAAGTGAACTATCATCAAAAGAACGAAAGATTTATGAACGAGGAAATGTTGGAATTATCTCATGGAAAAGTGATGAATTTCAATACCGTTATTCTCACAGTGCCATTGATAATCGAGAGGATGACTACCCACTTAACGGTATTCTCCAAAACTCGCCTTTTGCATCTAATCATGTATTTCTTAGAAAGTCTAGAGAATTTAAGACAATTGAAGTGCCAATTAGAGGAACAGAAACATTTTTAGAGAGATATATTGATACCGAGGCAAAACTTCTAGAGTATTTTTTCGAAGAAAACAGATATAATAATTGTTTAAATAGG
This sequence comes from uncultured Bacillaceae bacterium, assembly GCA_963739655.1. Taxonomy (GTDB): domain Bacteria; phylum Bacillota; class Bacilli; order Bacillales; family Guptibacillaceae; genus Guptibacillus. Next base: position 2,044 of record CAVUAW010000032.1, read on the forward strand.
GAAATATACTTATATACAGATCGATATCCTTGCCCAAGTTGTTTATTAGTAGTAGCCCAATTCATGGAAAGATTCTCATCTATTCAATTGAAGATTTTTCATGACGATAAAAAGATGGAAGGGGCTGTTTTATAATGGAGCATAAAGAGTATGTGAAAGAGTTACGAGAAATAACGGAAATCCTTTATAATAAATTTTGTTCTAAGGATAATTTAGAAGTGGATACTGCTGTGGCTAGAACACTCTATGAATTAGAAGATGATCTTGACGACGAGTTAGCCAAATATATCATTTATAACGAATTGTATCGTTTAACTAAAAATAAGGATTCGAAAAGCAAGGAACAATTAAGTGAAGTAATTGAAAAAATGTCCCCGACGATTGATAGTAAGTATAGTAACTTTATTGAAATAGCTAATGAAACGGTAAGGTAAATAGAATAATTCAGATCTTTAAGCTGATTAGGGAACCATTGATACCCTAATCGGCTTTTTGCATATGGAATGCAGATTATATTTCAACATTTTTTTTGCGGTAATTTCATAGGTAATGGTACAAGGCTGCCTAATACATAAGAAATCTAGTATAATAAACGGTAGGTATTTTATGGTAAATTATGAGCAGGGTTTTATATGTTCGCTTTGTTATTTACAGTTGAGAAAACGGATGAGTTTAAGAGGTGATATCATGCAGCTATCGACCAATTCTACGCTACTTTTACATTCAGAGCATGAGCGGATCCGTGAGTTCTTGTTTCCTGAGGGAGTGCATAAATATCTTCAAGGTTTTGTGGAGTTTGAAGGTTATTCAATGGATGCGCTACAGCAAGATTTGGATTAGCTTATAAAGTGGGGATACTTGCTTGCTAGTCAAGAGCACAGGAAGGCGAAGATGATCGACGATTATAAGAAGAAGATTTTTCGTTACCAGGGCACACCATATACTGTTTAATTTGAGCGTCTCTCGTATCATTCCACAGATGGGCACATTCTTCGTTCGATTCTTTTTGGTCCCCCGTTACAGTTGATTCAATCTTTGAAAGTACATGATAACAAATAACTCTGAATACCTCTGATAATATTTCCTATATTCATAGAAGAAGTAGCTGACCGGATGAAGACAGATGCCTTTCTAGCATATAAAGATCAGTTTACAACGTATTTAAGGGAATTTATCATTGCTTTGCAGCGTACAGCACTGCAAATTCAGGATCTTCTAAGGAATGCAGAGGGACAGGTTAATTGTCCCACCCATAGATTTATATTTCGATACTCTTTGTTTTTTTAAATCAGTGTTGGGACGATGTACCTGTCCCTTTGGCCCAGAAATAGCGTTTCCCATGATGCAAAGCTAACTTCCGAAAGACGGGAGCTAGCTTTTTTATGTATAGTTTGTGGGGAAGGTATCCATAAGGCTAGAATAATAAAAAATAATGAACGATTTCGATAAGGTCAGCGTCATATAGGTGCAGGCAAAGGAGAGGGTTGTATGGAACGCGAGGAGGAGATTCAATTAATTCAGCAGGCACAAGCTGGAGACGATGATGCGTTCACTCAGCTTTTTCAGTGCTATTATGCTTTTCTCTATAAATATCTACTAAAACTAACCTTAAATGAAGAGACGAGCGTCGATCTTGCTCAGGAGACCATGATGAAGTGTTATTTGAAGCTTTCTACTTATAAAGGGGAAGGGAAATTCTCAACCTGGATGATATCGATTGCTTCAAGGCTTTACATTGATGTGCTTCGGAAACAAAAACGAGAGAAGAAATGGGTGGAGGAAGAGAAGCATTCCCTGTCGCGAAAGCTTTTGTGGGAATCCAGTACAAAAGGAATGAACTGGAGCGATCTTTTCACAGATTTTAATACGTTAGACTCCACCTTGAGAGTTCCGATCTTGTTACGTCACTATTATGGCTATTCGTACGATGAAATTGGAAAAATGCTTGGGATTCGTTCAGGAACCGTGAAATCCAGGGTGCACACGGGGATACAGAAGTTACGAAAGGAGTTGGATACGCCGTGAAGGAAGATAAAAAGATCGTGAAACACCTCAAACAGGATTGGCAGCATATCGATGATCTTGGAAAAGAATCACTTTCACAGATTGATATGGAGGAGCAACTTGTGGTGTTTCGACAAAAAAAGAAAAAAGCATTTTATCTCGAAAGTGCGCTCTTCCTGTTAACAGCGATCGTGATTTTAACGGCAGTCACCGTTAGTCTCTTCCAAGCTCCGACCTTCTTTCTGATCATCCAGATTGTGGCAAGCCTGATCGTTCCTTTTGGTGTCTATTACACCTATAAGAAAGTGAATAAGAAAGGAATGGTCACCCATGACAAACCTTGAGCTCTATGTCTTTGTTCCGATTCTTATTCTCTTGTTACTCACCCAGAGCATGCTTCTCTTTGTAGATGCGAAGAAAAAAGGCAGTTACCCGTGGCTATGGGGGATCTGGGGATTGATTCAATTACCGATGCCGACGTTATTTTACTTGTTGTTCGTCGTATGGCCATATAAACGAAGGCTAAAGGGGAAGAGGTGAAAAAATGGAAATCTTGAACGACATAAACTGGCCTTTAGTTGCGCCATTGTTGATCTTGCAGGCGATCTTAACCATTTCAGCGCTTGTCAGTTGTATCAAGCAAAAGGAAACAAACGGGCCAAAATGGATGTGGATTGTTCTGATTCTTTTTGTGAATCTCTTTGGCGCCATCCTTTACTTTGTGATCGGTCGTAAAAACAGTTAGGGCGGGGGAAAATCATGCTTGTTAAAATCGACAATCTATCGAAACGGTTTAAAGAAAAAAGAGCTGTCTCGAATCTCTCATTTAGCATACATGAGGGAAGCTGTATCGCATTGTTAGGTCCAAATGGAGCGGGTAAAACGACGACGTTGCAAATGTTAGCACGCATCCTCACACCTGACTCGGGATCCATCCAATTTAGTGGATATGAAGAGAAAGACTACCGGCCATTGATTGGCTTCTTACCTCAGCATCCATCCTTTTTTAATTGGATGACAGCAAAAGAATTTCTTTACTTCGCAGGTAAGCTATCATCCATTCCAAAGGAACAGCTTCATGATCGTGTACAGGAGACGTTAACATTTGTCAGCTTAGAAGAGGCGATGAATAAAAGAATCGGAGGCTTCTCCGGCGGAATGAAACAACGGCTCGGCTTAGCGCAGGCTTTGCTTCACAAACCGAAGCTTCTCATTTTAGACGAACCGGTATCAGCGCTGGATCCAAAAGGAAGACGAGATTTCTTACACCTGATCGAAGAACTGAAACAAGAGATGACAGTTCTATTTTCGACCCATATCTTACACGATGCCGAGCAAATCTGCGATGAAGTTCTGATCCTGCAAGATGGCTGTCTAAAGTGGAAAGGGTCATTGCCTTCCTTACGTAAAGAATTTGACCTACTGCCAATCAAATTACAAACCGAAGAACCGATGAACGGAATCATCGAACAGCTTGAGATCATCGATGCTTATGAATACATCGACCTTAATACAGTGAAAGTAAGTCTTCCTGAACATGTACACCCAAACGAGCTATTACAGGAGCTCATCGACCGGAATCTATCAGTGACACACTTTGAAATCATGCAGGACTCATTAGAAGATGCCTATATGAAGGTTGTGAGACAATGAATCGCTTTCTAACGCTACTAAGCAAGGAAATCACCGAGCTGATGCGGAATGGCAAATGGATCTGGCTCCCGGTCGTTCTGATGATCATCGGCATCTCGCAACCACTGACAAGTTACTATATGCCGCAAATTCTCGATATGGCCGGTAACCTACCAGAAGGAGCAAGTATCACGATCCCTACACCTAGTGGGGAAGAAGTATTGAGCGGCGCCCTGTCTCAATATGGCACGATTGGGACCCTTCTCTTCGTTCTCGCAACCATGAATGTCATCGCTCAGGAACGACAAAACGGTTCCATTACGCTCGTCATGGTAAGACCCGTCAACGAGTGGCAATACGTAGGCAGTAAGACTGTGGCCCAGCTTGCCCTCTTGCTCCTATCACTCATCTTAAGCTACTGCCTCACATGGTATTATACGAATTTATTATTTACTCCCGTAGACTGGAAGCTCATGGTGAGTAGCCTAGTCATTTACTGCTTCTGGGTGCTCTTTGTCGTCTCCGTTACCATTTTTGTCGGAACAATCATCCGGCATAATAGCGGGATCGCCGGCGTCAGTCTTCTCTTCCTTGCGCTGATCAGCCTGCTGACGTCACTACTTCCGAAATTCATGGAATGGAGCCCTGGAAACGTACGGGGAGAAGCGACGAAGGTTTTAGTCGAACAACAATGGAGCCAATCCACCTGGATCGTCATCGGTAGCACGACGACCTTATCCCTTTTGTTATTTATTGCAGGCGTCATGGTGATGAAGAAGTATAAGCATTATTAGAGGGGCAGGGTATCCTGGGGCAGACGGGGAGGCGTGGCTATACGTCGTTTGTTAGAATGATTCTAGTTAGCTAATAAAATGAGGATTTGGCCAATATATTTTGATTTTGGCCAATAAAAATGGAGTTTGGACAATATATCTGGAATTTGGCCAATAAAGTGTGAATCTCTTATACATCGTGAGTAGGAATGACCGTTCACTGGATGTTAAATGCGAGACAGACGGGAAAGGGAGGCGCTTTTCCGGGTTTAACTGGCATTCCTTCGTTCTGCGTTTGAAATCCGATTCGAGTGGGAACAAACTGACATATACGATAATACGGATCGGAGGAAGAGCAAATGAGCAAAACGATTTTTATCACAGGAGCTGGAAGTGGACTTGCGAGAGGAGCCTCTCTTGGTCTTGCCAAAAAAGGACATAAGATCATTGCAACGACGGAATTAACGTCACAAAAAACCGATTTGCTTCGGGAAGCACGTGAGCATGATTTGGATATAGAAGTATTCAAACTCGATATTACGAACGAGCGGGATCGCGAGCAGATTAGGAAGTATGATTTTGATGTGTTTGTCGCGAATGCTGCCCTTAATGAAGGTGGCCCGCTTAGTGAAGTGCCGATGGACCGTTTCCGCGCTTTATTCGAAGTCAATGTGTTTGCCACTCTTGAAACAGCACAAATAGCGGCACAGGAATTTGTGAAAAAACGCAGCGGGAAGATTGTCTTCATGAGCTCGATGGCAGGTATTTCAGCAACTCCGTTCGTCGGACCTTATACCGCGACAAAGCATGCGCTTGAAGGCATTGCCCAAACGATGCAAGGCGAGCTGAAAGAATTCGGCGTGCAAGTGGCAACCATTAACCCTGGCGCCTATGATACTGGCTTTAACAAACGAAGCGCAGAAGAAAAATGGAAATGGTACGATGAAGAGAAGAACTTTACACCAAAAGAAGAGATGGAGAAGCAGGATGCTGCATTGAATGACCTGTTTGATCCTCAAGACATGATCGACAAAATGATTGAGATCATACCAGCGGACCATCATAAATTCCGAACCGTTCATCCTAAGGAGACAGAAGAGCAGTTGAAGAAAACCCAACAAGAGCGTTGGGACATGGAAATTTAATAGATTGAGCAATAGAGAACATAACCAGTACCTCTCACCTCACGTGCAAAAGCATACGGGGAGAGGTACTGTTTTTTATGTGTCTTGTTTTAGATGATAGGTGGTTGGCAGGTTCCATCTCATACGGATTTGTTAGAAGTATTCTGGTAAAGTGAAGGTTGTAAGTGTGGATTTGAAAGCATCGTATAAATGGAAATACATATTGGAGGGTTTACCATGGCCATCGCTAGCTATTCAAAATTTGCAAGCTTCAAAGAATCGATTCACTCCCTAACAGATCCTGTTGATCAGGAAGAGCTAATGAACGAAACTTTCTTACTTGAACGAGACGAGAAAAAGAACTTGGAAATGTATTATGCTCCGTTCGAACATGTGAATGAACATGCGAAAATCGTGATTGTCGGAATTACTCCTGGACTTCATCAGATGAAAAAATCATTTGAAACGGTTTGGAATAACAATCATGAAGAAATTGGAGATGAAGAGGTTTTACAAAAGGTGAAGAACCATTCCAGTTTCGAAGGTCCGATGAGGAAAAACTTGATTACGATGTTAGATGAATTGGAACTACATACATACTTAAACCTGGACTCTACAAGTGAGCTGTTTGGTCCCGCCAGTCATCTCGTCCAAACTACTTCTGTTCTGCCTTATCCAGTATTCTATAAAGGAAAGAACTTCAGTGGTTCAACCCCAAACATATTAAAAACGGAAGTACTGCATCGATATGCCTTGAACCATCTACCGATCGAGTTAGAGAAGTTAAACGATCCATTGATCGTTCCTTTAGGTGTCAATGTAACGAAAGTACTGATGCATCTAGCTGAAAACAACTTGATTTCAGCTAACTCAATCGTAAACGGATTTCCACATCCTTCAGGAGGAAACGGCCATCGTCATCGTCAGTTTGCAGAGAATAAAGAGGGAATGAAGGAAACGATTCGACGGTATTTTAGCTAATCGTTGCGTTGCTTTTTTTGAAAAGAAATGTCATC
>CAVUAW010000033.1:0-23559 GCA_963739655.1 uncultured Bacillaceae bacterium
CAAACCAATGCACTCGCATACCCATATGGCGCTTATGACGAGGAAACGCTGGAAGCGATTGATGCCGCTGGAATAGAAATGGCGTTCACAGTACAAGCAGGCTATGCAAAACCAGGTGATGACATGCTGCAAATTCACCGTAATTCAGTAAGACCATATCAATCGATTAGTGAATTTAAAGAACTTCTTAACCTGGGATAAAGACAAAAGAGAAAAAGAACGTTCGTTCGACACCGTTCGGGTGGTGACAGGCACTACTTTCATTCAGGGGGATTTGATTATTTTGCAGAAGAAACATTATTTTGGAGTTGTACTACTACTATTTATCAATCTATTTATTCTATCAGGGAACCATGCGAATGCCGCTTCACTCGACATAGAGCGACTTGCAGGCGAAACCCGTCTTCAAACAGCCATTGAAATAGCTAACGAAGGCTGGCCAGATGGGCTAGATAACGAGGAAAAAGCGATTATCCTGGCTCGTGCCGACAAACCAGCAGATGCACTTTCTGCTGCAGGTTTATCAGGTGTGAAGGATGCTCCTATCTTACTCTCTTATCCTTCTAAATTAGATCAAAACGTGCTAGATGAACTAGCACGTTTACAAGCAACAAAGGTTTATGTTTTAGGTGGCATCAGCGCTATTTCTGAAAAAGTAGTCGATCAGTTACAAGATGCTAATCTTGACGTAGAACGTCTCGAAGGAAAAGATCGCTTTGAAACAGCTGTTCAAATCAATAAAGCCGCGGGACTAAGTGAAAGTGAACATGCCTATCTTGTAAACGGCATAACAGTCGCTGATGCTTTGTCAGCTTCAAGTCCAGCTGCCATTAACAAAACACCTATCTATTTAACTACTAATAACACGATACCTTCAGAAATACCTGAAACGATTAAAGAAATAACCATTGTAGGTGGACCGGCTGTTGTAAGCACCAAATTAGAAAAGGAATTAAAGCAGCGAGATATTAAAGTAGAAAGAATTTCTGGAGAAAATCGCTTTGAAACCAATTTGGCGCTTATAAAAAACAGTAAACATGACAACAAAAACATTTTATTTGTAAGAGGAATCTCTTCAAAGTCTGAGGTTGAAGATTATCCTGATGCCGTTACAGCAGGTGGACTTGCTCAGAGGCTGAATGCTAACGTGTTTCTATTACATCCTAAAGGAAGCAATCAAGATAAAGCGGTCCAACATTATCTCAATACCCAAAACTATGACGCCTATGTACTAGGTGGACTTAAAGCTGTACCTGATACGCCACTTATTAAGATCGGATTGAAAATTCCTGCTTACGCAAAGGAAGTTCCTGTCCTGACATATCATCATATTCTGAAGGAACAAGAATTACGAGATTATCATTATTACACGTCAGGTAAGTTGAACAATATGATTGTTCTGCTTGACGATTTTAAAAAGCAGATGAATCATTTGAATGAGAAAGACTATAACACGGTTACCCTCAAAGAATTTGAGGCTTTTGTAAAAGGCGTAAAACATGTCCCTGAAAACAGTGTTCTCCTTACCTTTGACGATGGTCACAAAAATAATTATATTAATGCTTATCCTGTTTTGAAAAAGTACAATTTTACCGCTGTTGAATTTCTTGTAACCTCTCGTGAGACAGATAAGACAGTTCCTTTCAGTACTGAAACGACTCAGTTTTTAAGCTGGGATGAAGTCAAAGCAGGAAGCGATGTATTTGAATATGCTAGTCACACTCATGATTACCATTCCACAGATAACAAAACCGGTCGTGCTTATCTTGTAACGAAATCTAAAAATGATATTAAGAAAGATATCCAAAAGAGCATCGATTTAATCGGTGGAACGACCACATTCGCTTATCCATATGGAGCTTATAACGACACTTCCATCCAGGCTCTAAAAGAGCTTAACTTCCAAATGGCATTTACCGTAAGAAGCGGAAATGTAAAACCTGGCGATAACTTAATGGAGCTTCACAGGAACTCTGTTCGACCTTTTCACACATTGAAAGACTTCGAACAGATGATTGATACAAAATAAGCATTTATCACAGACTGAGTCAGGTTGGGGATCTCATCTCCTCAACCTGACTCATTTTTTGTTATCGTTCGACAAATACTGAGTAGTGCCTGGCACTTCCCGATTTATCTTCTACACCTTATTAGGCGCTTCCTCCCCATCTAACACTTTCATAAGATTCTCCGCAGCGACTTCAGCCATTTTCATTCTTGTTCTGATGCTTGCACTGCCAATGTGTGGGAGTGTAACTAGATTCGGTAAGCTTAGGAGCGGATGATCAAGAGACACCGGTTCTTCCTCAAACACATCTAATCCTGCTGCCCAGATTTTCTTGTTCTTCAGTGCGTCGTATAGGGCGTCTTCGTTTACAATGCCACCCCTTGCCGTATTGAGTAGGATCGCGCTTTCTTTCATCAGAGAGAGCTGCTCTCGTCCAATTAAATTTTTCGTTTCAGAAGTGTATGGTGTTAGAACGCATACAAAGTCAGCTTCCTTCAATAGATCATCGAGCTTCTCAGCATACCGAAGTCCTAACCTTCCCTCTGCTTCATTTTTACGTGAGCGATTATGATACATAACATTCATATTGAACCCTGATGCCCTCTTCGCAACAGCTTCTCCAATCCTTCCCATTCCAACAATTCCTAATGTAGCACCGTGAATGTCCTGACCTGTTAACTGCATCGGTGACCAGGTTTCCCACTTTCCATCCCGCAAGTAATCGGAGGATTCCGGAATTCGACGGGCCGCCGCCATTAATAGCGCAAAGGTCAAGTCTGCCGTTGTTTCTGTAAGAACTCCCGGTGTATTTGTAACGGTGATTGCTCTACTTTTTGCTGCTTCTACATCAATATTGTTATAGCCTACTGCCATGTTCGCAACGACTTTAAGACGATGCGCGTTTTCAAGTAGGGAAGAATCGATTTGCTCGGTTAATAAGCAAAATAGCCCATCAACCTGTTTTATTTCTTCTTCCAGCACGTCACGTGGGACCGGTTCATCGTCTTTATGCCACATCCGCACTTCATATTTCTCCTTCATACGACCAACAATTTTGTCTGGCAATTTTCGCGTAATATAGACCTTTGACCTCATTAAATCTCCACCTCTTTGCTTGTAATCTTCTTCTCTACACTTTCCCCGAATAACCGCGATAATCCTCTTCTCCTATAAGACATTACCCGGGAAATTTCGTATTTACGCTCTTATAAAAACTGAATTTTGTGTTAATATGTTAAAAAAAGAATAATGAGGTGAATAATGCTCCAAAACTACCGTTTTTCTCACCCTATCCGCGTTCGTTACTCTGAAATCGACGGCCAGAAAATTGTTTTTAACGCTCACTATTCCACCTACATCGATATTGCCACAACAGAATATTTCCGACATGTTCTTGGTGATCACTTACAGCTATTAGCTGAAAATCATCCATTTGATCCTGTTGTAAGGAAAATGACGATCGAGTTTATAAAGCCTGCGAAACTAGATGATGTGCTTGATGTATATTGTCGGATTACGAAAATTGGAGAAACCAGCTTTCAGCTCGAGCATACGATTGCAAAAGGGAACGAGGTACTTGTAGAGGCAGAGGTTATTCAGGTGAATTATGACACTAGGAGTGGGCGTTCTAAGGTCATCCCTCCAGAAATCAAGCAACCGATCGCGATTTTCGAAAAACTGATTCATCATTAATACTCTAACCAAACTAAAAAAGGTGGTGTGCCGTTTCCAGCACACCGCCTTTATCCAATACTTCGATACTCTTCTGGCATATACACGCTTTTCGATTGTGTTACGGGTGATATGATGAACACATCGAAAACGTCTTATCAACTGTTATAAACTACTCCATTGAAAAAATCATTCCCACTCGGACATCCTTACATCCTTTTCACTTCTGCGAAATTTGCAATGCTGTCTGATAAAGCAGTTGAACGCCTTTCTCGATATCATCCATTTCTGCAAACTCAAGTGGATTGTGACTGATACCTTTCTCACATCGAACGAAAATCATGCCATAGTCACTGATATACGACATAAAAAGGGCATCGTGGAACGGGCCACTCATTAAAACAGGTGACTCGAATCCGAGTGCCTCATCTTCCGTTTTCATGATATCTTTGATCCAATCCGCACAGTAACGGGGTTCACTTCTCGTATCTTCGCTGATGGTATGAGTTAAATTGTAGTTAGATGCCGCTTCTTCGATGATGGTGTAGAGCTTTTTCTCAAGCATCGTGCGATGATCCAAATCGATGTCTCTGAGATCAATCGTAAATTCTACTTTTTCAGGGATGATGTTCCTCGAGTTCGGAAATACCTGTACGCTACCTACCGTTCCGACCGTCGTCTCTTTTCCCTCTGCTTTAATGAGTCGGTCAAACTTTGAAATGATTTCACTCGCGCCGACCATGGCATCTTTTCGTAACGGCATTGGGACAGATCCTGCATGACCAGCGAAACCTTCAAGTGTGACAGTAAGCCAGATTGGCCCAGAAATTCCAGAGACAATACCTACAGGTTTATTTTTTGATTCAAGCACGGGCCCCTGTTCGATATGAAGCTCAAGAAAAGCTTCAATATCTCCTTTCTTGTAAACGGGACTTTGCGAGAGATCAGGCTCGACACCAAATTCTTTAAGCGCTTCTTTTCGCGTCATGCCAGTCTTATCTTTTCTCTCTAGCTCGCCATCTTCAAGAAGACCTGCTAGTGCTCGAACACCAAAAACACCTTTATTAAATCGCGAACCCTCTTCATCTGAGAAACAAATCACTTCGATTGTCCGCTTCGGTATAATGCCATTTTCCTTCATCGTATGTACAACTTCGATCGCTCCAAGTGCACCAGCTGTGCCATCAAAACGGCCGCCATATGGCTGAGAATCGATGTGAGAACCGAGCATGAGGATAGGCTTGTTTTTCTCAGTTCCTTCTATCCTTCCTATTAAGTTACCGAAGCCATCGATCTTAGCGTGAAGGCCAGCATCTTCCATCCATCCCTTCACAACCTCAACGGCTTCCCGGTCTTCCTTCGAATGAGCAAGGCGGCAAACACCCGTTTCACCGATTTTTCCAATCTTCGCGAGGTCTTCAAGGTGATTCTGTAAACGACTTCGATTAATCCCCATACTCTTCACCCTTTTCATCGTTTTTATTCACTATAGCAAAGCCAGATCGATCGAGCATTGTACACAATGTAGATTATTAAGTGAATATTATATATATTTCGTCTATTTATTCCAGATCCTGTCTCAAATCCTCTAGCATTCGTTCGACAAAATAGCCGAAAAAGCGGGTGGTGCCTGTCACCACCCGAATTGCCCCCTCTTGCCACAATCCACTTCATTGCATATAATAAACTTAGAAGACATAGGGTATAAAAAGAACGCCGGTGCAATCGCACCAGCGTCCATACAGCTGCTCCGCACGAGAAGAGCGGCGGCTCAGAAGGCAAAAGAAAAAGTAACTCACCTTAAACCTTGGCCGGGGCAGGGTGGGTTACTTCTTTTTATTACTGGAAACAGTAATAATTGTGACCACGAGAGAAGCAAAACTAATCATCAATACAAGCGCCTCATATGTGCTCATCATTATAGGCAGCACCCCCTTTCATTAACGGGGTACCGCCGCCCACCCTGCTTTGCAGCTGATAGGTATTATTCTATCATAGACACAGATGTTTAAGGATAGACCTTGTGCCTATCTGTACTTCTCATTTACTACTAATTTCTTCTATAGATATAAACAAGTAAGTTGAGAAAGGGACCTTCCACAACAAGTGTGGAAGGTCCCTTTCTCATACATTATTCACCTAAACCACCAATCAAACTTCGACAGATACTTCCATATACCGGGTGGTGACAGGCACTATCTAAACAGGCTCTACTAAAACGGTGTATTTCCTACTTTGATCGACTCAGTAGGACATCCTTCCTGAGCATCTTCAACATCTTCGATAAGTTCTTCAGGGATTTCATCGCTCCCAGTATTATCATCAAGGACTACGTAAGCCGTTCCTTCTTCATTGTAATCGAATACTTCTGGTGATACTGCCCCACATGAACCGCAAGCGATACAGGTTTCCTGGTCAACAATTGTGTACTTAGCCAACTGTTTTCACCTTCTCCGACTTAATATGTTGTGATTGTTTCTGCTTAAGTATAATTTTCTTTTTCGTACTAATGACTGCTAATGTTCGCTTTCTTTACTAACCAAGATTCTTTCCTCTCATCTTCCCTCTTCTTTGTAATTGCTTTACAAGCAGTGCAGCGAACGCATGGTTTCTTCTCACCATTTCTGCTTTGACACATAGGACACACCCTCTTCTGCTTATTTAATGTAATCCATCATAATGCAGATTTCTTAGACCTTAAGAGGTTCTTTATCCTTACCTGACATAATACTAGTGCTATGCATCGGCTGGACACGGGCAGTCGGATCAACGTATGTTTTCGCATTACTTACAGCAATAGGTGCTTCGCCAAAACCTGTTGCAATCAATTTCACCTTTCCTTCATAGGTAGCGATGTCACCAGCTGCATAAATTCCAGGTATGCTGGTTTCCATTTTGGAATTAACCACAATAGAGTTCTTATCAATTGCGAGCTCCCATTCCTTAATTGGACCAAGTGAAGAGGAGAATCCATAGTTAACAAGAACAGCATCCACATTGAGAGTTTGGATTGCATTATCAGACGTATTCTCGAGGGTGACTTGACTGATTTGATCACCTGTTCCGATTAACTCTTTAATATTGTACGGAGTCATGACCTTCACTTGTGAATTCATCAATTTTTCTACACTATGTTCATGTGCACGGAACTTGTCTCTTCTATGCACGAGTGACACGCTACCTGCGACAGGCTCAAGCATATTCGCCCAGTCAACCGCTGAATCTCCGCCCCCACAAACCACAACATTTTTATTAGAAAAACTGTCTAATTCATTAATAAAGTAATGAAGTGATTTGTTCTCATACAATTCGGTGTTAGCCATTTTCAACCTTCGTGGCTGAAATGCGCCTACCCCCGCTGTAATAATAATCGTTTTCGTCAGATGAGAATCACCTGTTTTCGTTGTTAAGAGGAATGATTCATTCGGCAGACGTTCGACCATCTCAACTGACTGTCCAAGAACTATAGAAGGATTGAACTGCATAGCCTGTTCTTCAAGCTTGTCTACAAGCTCTTGTGCTCTGACTTTTGGAAAGCCTGCAACATCATAAATGTATTTTTCTGGATAAAGAGTTGAAAGCTGACCACCTAACTGAGGCATACTTTCAATTACTTTCACTTTCATTTGTCTCATACCCGCATAGAATGCAGTAAACAATCCTACTGGTCCGCCGCCAATAATCGTGATATCAAACTCTTCATTCTGCAAACCGATTCCCTCTTTCTGATGGTATAGTTGTCATTTGATCGAAAGGATAAGATCTGTTTCAACAGCAGCATTGCCTGGAAGAGAACTCACCCCAACCGCACACCTCGCATGCCTTCCTCTTTCCTCAAAAAGCTTAACTAATAAATCAGATGCACCGTTCATCACATGTGGAATATCTGGAAAGCCCGGGGCACAATTGATATAGCCAGTTGCTTTTACTACTTGTTCAATCGCCTCAAAGCTTCCTAGCATATTTTTAATAATCGATAAATGGTTCAGCGTCGTAATTTGTGCAGCTTCATAACCTTCATTAAGAGATAGTGAACTGCCTACCTGACCACAAAATTTGACTTCACCATTCCATTTGCAAGTAATACCACTTATATATAGAAGGTTTCCTACACGACATGCAGAAAGATAGTTACCTGAGGACTTTGGAGGTGTAGGTAAGCTTAACCCCAGCTCTTCTAACTTCTTCTCTATCCTATTCAATTTGTCTTCTACCATTTCAGGAGGAGAGATCCGATAAGTATTGACTTTCATCCTGATATGAAATCTTCGGTAGTCTGACTTTGAATTTAGTAGGTTCATGGGCATAATACAAATTCAGACTAGCGTTTCGATGGCAGAATGAACAGGTTACTCCTGAAGGTGCTTTGTGAATATGAGGAACGTCCATTAAGTTCAGTGCATCTTTCACGTGGCGTTTGCAAGTCCACATTCTCCCCACTCCTTTTCATTTTTGAGTACAAAACCGAATGATTACTACCATCAGTTAACTGTCGATTCTACCTTACTTAGCTTGTCAGGCTTACGCTTCTTCACCTGAGAGGTAACCTCCTCATCCCACGAAACGGTTACCTCACCCTTGGTCACAAACGTTTGACACCCTAATCGATAGCCCTTTTCTAACCATTCTTTTCCTAGCTTCCTCTTTTCTTGAATCTTGACTTTATCTACTAAATTTTCACCGTCTTCAATTTTGCAAACACAGGTCCCACAAATGCCGCCACCACATCTATTCGGTAAATCACCATCATATCTTAGCGACATTCTAAGAATATTGGAATTATCAGGTACCTCAAATATTTTCCCACTAGTTGAAAAGTTAATTTTAGCCAATTTTATTCTCCTCCCCTAATCACCTTGTTGGTATACAATGTACCACATTTTTAATTTTCTGACAATGAAAAAAACAATTTTTTCTCGTTTTGATAAGGAATTTATATAACCATTGCTTGATACACTAACCTTTTATATACTAAATGGTATACCATAAATACTTTGATTCTTAGATGGGAGTGGAAAGAATGCTTAAAGTAGGTTTAATAGGTTTTGGATCTATAGGAAAAGATGTGCTCCGTTATGTAGAAAGGGGAATGGTGCCAAATGTCACAATTGCTTCGATTCTCCTGAGGGATGTAGATAAACACCGCCATCACACTATTCAAAAAGAGATCCTAACGGATGATGAAGATACTTTCTTTCGTAATGGGCTCGATGTTGTTATTGAATGTGCTGGCCATGACGCGGTCTATCAGTATGCAGTTAAATCGTTGAATTTAGGAAGTCATTTCATTCCAGTTTCTATCGGAGCTTTCGCTGACAACGACCTTTTAGAACAGGTTAAAGAAGCAGCTATGAATTCAGGTCGTAAGCTTGTTATGCCATCGGCAGCAATTGGCGGACTTGATCGAATTGCCGCGTCTTCTCTGTATGCCCTGGATGAAGTAACACTGGTAACGAGTAAACCTCCCGAAGCATGGAGAGGAACAATTGCTGAGGAAATAGTAGATCTTAATCATCTGACTGAAGCCGCTCTGATCTTCGAAGGACCTGCGAGACAATCAGCGAAATTGTTCCCAGAAAGCACAAACGTTTCCGCCGCACTCAGTCTAGCAGGGATCGGGTTTGATGAAACAACAGTTAAGGTAATGGTTGATCCCGCAATCAAACATAATACCCATCAAGTGATTGCAAAAGGGCATTTTGGCGAATTGAACATGACGCTCCAGAACACTCCTTCATCTGATAATCCAAAATCTGGTTACATCGTAGCCATGAGTATTTGTAAAGTTTTAAACAACCTGACATCACCAATCATAATAGGTGTATAAAACGACGAAAGGCTTAGCTCCTAGAGGGGGCTAAGCCTTACTTATGATTTCTTTTTTTCTTTCTGTTTGGTTACAAAATTAATATATGCTTTCTTTGAGTTCTCAATATGAATCTTAGTTAAGTATTCCACAAGTTCTGCTTCCTGATTACTTAATGCCTTCATTATCTGAATATGCTCCTGAAGGGATTCCTTTTTCCTACCTGGAGTTTCATACCCCATATTGGCAGACATCTGAATATAATCAGTCAGTCCAGAGAGGATATCATACAATTTGTGACTTTTTGAAGCTTTGTAGAGTAAAAGATTCATCTCAATATGCTCTGTATCAATATGCTCTTCATCTTTGTCTACCATTACTTCAAGCTCTTTGACTTTTTGATCAATTTCTTTTTTGGTGACGTCATCCATTCTTTGCGCGGCAAGCTTGGCAGCAAGAACCTCAAGCGAAGAAAGAATTGTAAATACCTCGATGACTTCGTCTTCTGATATGTTGGAAACGACTACACCCTTCCGAGGAATTGTTTTCACAAACCCCTGAGATTCAAGTCGAAACAGGGCTTCACGAATTGGTGTTCGACTAATGTTTAAATCATTCGCAAGTTCTCTTTCAATAAGCCGATCACCTGGCTTGTACTCCCCTTCTAATATTAGGTCCTTTAAATGGCGATACGCACGTTCTCGAATCGATAAAAGCTCGACTTCTTCCCATTTCATATTAAATTCACCTTCTCATCACTACATTTCAAAGATCGTTTCGTTGGGCTACGTTCAAATTGTAATACTTCTATTTTATCAGAATATTTGAGTATGTCATCTTTAAAGGTGAATTGATTAAGTTTTACATCTTTTTCTCACTTTAATCCTTTGGCTAGGTTAACTAATACTATTCATTAACAGAGCCAATCCTTTAATGAAGTTAATCCTTCTTAAAGTATAACAAAAGACGACCAGGGTTGTCCTTGATCGTCTCAAAAGTAATTTATCATAATAAAATGCAACTTCTATCATGTGGGTAAATGTTGACCCATTAAGGGTGAGAAAGAAATAGTCCTCCATAAAACAACGCTATTAAAATAACAAGAGCAGGATGCATCTTGAATTTCTTCATAAAAAGAAGGCCCAGCAAAACAATAATAAGGAGATTTAGGAGACCACTTCGTTCAAATGCAGTTAGAAAGAACTGATAGGCTAACACACCTAACAAGACTGCTATGACAGGTTGGACAGACTTCGTCATTAAGCTGACTTGCTTTGAATTCTTGAAAATGGTAACGAATTTAAACAGGATGATGACTGCAATCGCCGACGGTAGAATAGTTGCTGCTAGGGCAATAAGTCCCCCCAGCACCCCGCCCATTTCATAACCGATAAATCCTGCCATTTTTGTTGCTATTGGCCCAGGAAGTACATTGGCGATGGCTAATAGGTCACCGAATTCCCTCAGAGACATCCATTCGTACCGATTAACAACTTCATTCTGTACGAGTGGGATGGTGGAAGGACCTCCCCCATAACCAAGTAGGTTAGATATGAAAAAAGCCCAGAAGATATCCCAATAAATCATACGCTTTTTTCCTTTCTTTGAACTTTGTGTTCAGTGTGTGAGTGAGGCGTTTTACTCTGAAGAGTGGCAAGAAGAAATGCTGATCCAAGAAAGACACCTATAAGAATACCAGGATGGATATTAAGAAGTTCCAATACAACAAAGGATATACCCACAAG
The DNA here is from genome assembly GCA_963739655.1 of uncultured Bacillaceae bacterium. GTDB lineage: Bacteria > Bacillota > Bacilli > Bacillales > Guptibacillaceae > Guptibacillus. The sequence goes on from CAVUAW010000033.1 coordinate 11,231, forward strand.
TGTCAGCATGATTGGAAAGCCAAAGCCTTTCCTTGCTTTGTCCGCGAATTTATAGGCCATCTCAAGAAGCATAACTCCAATGATTGGCGTTACCCCTTCCACCATGCCACTTACAATAGGTGAGGAACGGAATTTATATAGCGCACCTAGCATGAAGATCATACCAAGTAAAGAAGGGACTATGTGAGCAAGAATGGCAATAACCGCCCCGAAATTACCTTTCACCTTGAAACCTATATAGGCAGCCATCTTCGTGGCGATTGGTCCTGGCAATGTATTAGCAAGTGCTAACGTCTGACCAAATTCCTCTTCTGTCATCCAGTGATACTTTTTGACAGCCTCATACTCAATTAACGGAATGGTCGAAGGGCCTCCTCCATATCCTGTAACACCTGTTCTTGCGAAACCAATAGCTAAATCTGTATATGGCTTCAAGAGCAACCCCTCCTTCCCTATTTTTAACCGCTGTCTGTTACTTCTTAATATCAGCGTCTGTTATGACGTCGTGCTCTGTTAGATGATTTTGTAGCGCTTGTAGTGCCGCTGTTCCTACCGCGGTATCCTGCTCACCATTTCCACCACTTACTCCGATCCCACCAATGACTTCACCATCCACTACGATTGGGAATCCACCAACAAAAACAGCGAATTTTCCCGGTAGCATATGTTGAATACCAAAGGCTTCATTTCCTGGTAGCACAGGGCCATTAGGTTCCTTATTGAACAGGTGGGTCGACCGCTTATGACCAGCGGCAGTATAAGCTTTAGCAATCGATATTTCTGCACCTGTAATCCGTGCACCATTCATTCTCTCTAGTGCAATAAGGTTGCCACCTTCATCCACAACTGCAATTGTTTCCAGTACATTAATTTCAGTAGATTTTTTCTTAGCTTCTTCTATAATTAATTTTGCTTCTTCCAATTCTAATTTCAAAACGCTTTTCATTATTGTGATTCCCTCCTCGATTACTAAAATCCAACATAGACTGTTTTAATTTGTGTAAAGAACTCAAGTCCCGCTCTTCCCGACTCACGGAATGTCGAAGTACTTGATTTCTTGATGCCACCAAAAGGTGCATTGATCAGATTCCCGGTTGTCGTGCGGTTCACTTTCACGGTCCCAGCCTGAATCTCCTTTGTGAATCTATGAGCGAGTTTCAAATTGTTCGTTACGATCGAAGCTGAAAGACCATACTCAACACCATTTGCAACTGAGATTGCTTCTTCATAGCTTTCAACAGCGATGACTGCTATCACTGGTCCAAAAATTTCTTCTTGTGCAATAGTCATAGAAGGCGTCACATCTGTAAAAATAGAAGGCTCAACATAGTAACCTTTTCCAAACTGCCCTTCTGTCAGTTGCTTCCCACCGTAAACTAGATTTGCTCCCTCAGCTTTTCCTGTCTCTACATATTTAAGAACGTTCGTCAGCTGTTTCTCATTCGCAAGCGGCCCGATGACAACTCCTTCTTCAAAACCGGTCCCAACTTTAAGAGATTTCGCTTTTTCCGTTAAAGCAGCAATATATTTCTCTGCCACGTTTTTCATCACGATCACTCGACTTGTTCCAGTACATGCTTGACCGGATAAGGTGTATCCGCCATTAACAGTCAAATTCACTGCCTCATCTATATCTGCATCATCCAGTACTATGATCGGGTTCTTACCACCAAGCTCCATTTGGGTTCTTGTTGTAAGCGAGACTTGCTTATGGATATGTTCTCCTGCCCCAGTAGAACCTGTGAAAGTTACCGCTTTTACAACAGGATGATTGACGAGACTGTCTCCAATTTCTCTAGAGCTTCCAGTCACAAAATTGACTACACCTTCTGGTAACCCTGCTTCCTGGAGCGCTTCCACAAGTCTGTATGCAATAAGGGGTGTTTCAGATGAAGGTTTAAACACTACAGTATTTCCAGTTATTAAAGCAGGAGCGATTTTACGTGCGGGTATGGAGATAGGGAAATTCCATGGGGTAATGACTGAGATCACACCTAACGGCTCTCTTTCAGTCGAGACTTTCATGTTAGGATCGTCATTCGGAAACGTCTCACCTGTGAAACTTTGCCCTTCAACAGCATAGTAGCGAAGCGTTTGAGCAGACCGCAGCACCTCTTTCCTGGCGCCTCCAATCGCCTTCCCTTCTTCTCGGGTTAATTCATCGGCAAGCTGGTCAACCTTTTCTTCAAGAATGCTGGCTGCTTTATTTAAAATCGCTGCTATTTTTGAAGGCGGAGTCGCTGCCCAACCTGAGAACGCTTTGCTAGCCGCATCCATCGCTTCCTTAACATCCTCTTCAGTTGAAGCCTGGAAAACACCAACGACTTCGTCAGTATTTGCAGGATTAATACTTTTGAACGTTTTTGAACTTGATGATTCAATCCACTTACCGCCAATGAAATTTTTATACGTTTCCGCTTGAGCTGTAATCAATATAACCATCCTTTCGTGGAATACAAATTGACCTATTATGAACGAAGTGGCAGTCTCCTATCAAGGAAACTGCCACATTATGAATTTTTCAAAAGGGTTTTCTAAGTAAATAGGTTAAGCTTGTACAAGTGTGCCGAGGTCTTTCTCTAGATACTCTCTCCAAAGGCCATCCATGTACATACGACGCATCTTCGCTCCAACTCTTACAATTTCTAGGCAACGCTCTTGCAGCTCTGGTGTATTCGCATGGTCAAGAACAATCTTGTAGCCACGCTCACCATGAATTTCATCCGACACAATGTGAAGGTCAAAAAATTCAATTTCCTCATCTGTGAAGCCATATTTATCACGAAGAATTGGTGTTTGTTTGCGGTAAATATCAGGAACCTGTGATTCAAGTCCCACTACAAGTGCCGCAGTAGCCACTACGAAGTTTTCTCTCGCAGCAACCGCATAACACCAGCTCTGTAGCCCCTGTGTCGTGGCCGCAATATTAGTTGGATCCTGAACAGCGTCTCTTGTAGTTCCACAGGCTTCAGCAAATCGGATCAGCAAGTCAGTATGGCGATCTGCAGCAATCTCTTCTTCATACATATTCTGTAGTGTGAAGTCTTTAGCGCTCTCGTATTCTGGCAAATCAGGAGTGTTGTGATAGATATAGGAGAGATAGTTAGCGAAAGGTCCAACATAGTGGTAGTGGTTTTCAGCCCATCTTGCGAAATGCTTTCGCTCTAACTTTCCTTCTGCCCATGCAATCGTAAAAGGTGCTTTCTGGCTATGATTCCCCCTGATCGCATCCTCAAGTTCCTTACGAAATTCATCCTTCGATAAAAGCTTAGCCATTCAAATCTCCTCCTTAAAATAGTAGACCACTAAATCGTATATTGTATTTTGTATACCAAAAACATCCGAAAATTTAACTATATCTCTCTATCATCCAGCTTAAACCGGCGACCTTAGTAGATATAGCAAAGGTGAATAATTCTCAATGTTTGTTTTTGGTATACCATTAACTAAATAGTAACTTACACTTCATTGTTTGTAAAGGTAGTTTTCTGAATTTTTTATTTTTTATTTACTAACCTACATAAACAAGACTGCGAAAAGAGTTGCTACGAAAAGTCCCGATACCACCGGAACAAAGTTCTTTCTTGCAAGGTCCAACACAGAAACACCGCAAAACCCTGCAATCGCTACAAGTGATGACCAAGCAATTAAAGTTCCACCACCAGTCCAGATCGAACCCATTTGACCTATCGCAGCCAGAGTCCCCGCATCCATCCCAGTCGTTGTTGACATTGCACCTGAGAGAGAACCGACAAGTGGGAGTCCAGAAAAACCTGATCCATCAAGACCAGTGACAATCCCTATAATCAAAATCCCAAATCCAGAAAGGAAAGCATTCTCTGGTATAGCCGATTGTGCTGATTGAACGAGGTCAAATAGGAATGCAGGCGCAGTAGCATCTTCCCCTAAAGATAGAATGGATCCTGAGAAATCGCCACCTCCGAGGAAGAAGAAACCAGCAATAGGGATAACAGGTCCCATTGCCCGAAAAGCGAAAACGAATCCGTCAGTAATGTGATCACTAATTCGATCAAGCGAGTGAATTCGTCGAAAGGCAACGGAAGCGAGAATCAATAGGATTGCTGCAACACCACCAATGAATGCTGCCCCGTCTCCTCCTTCAAACCCTCCTGATGAACTTCCCACTTTGGTTGAGAACATGAAGATCATAACAGCTAGAAGAGATAAGGGTACAACTACAGCGAAGATTTTCCCCCACTGCTCACGTCTTTGTAACAACGTGTCTTCTTCAACTGCTGCTGAAACTTCCGCTGCTGCCGCAGCTGTAGTATAGGTCTCAAAAGCAGAACGAGATTCAGTACTGTTTGGCTTCGTTATTGATTTTCTGATACTTAAGTAAGCAACACTGATCGCTACCCCACCTGTAATCAATGACAGTACAAATGCTTTATCAGCGACTTGAACCGTTTCAATACCTGCTGCAGTGGCACTGAGCATCGGTGCGATCTGCATAATATAATCGGAGGAAAGAGCCATCCCTTGACCTGCAATCGCAATAGTTACTGCCGCTCCCATAACTGGCAATCCAGCTCGTACTGCTGCGGGAACAAGAAGTGCACAGATTAATGGGACAGCAGGTGTTGGCCAGAAAAAGAGAGAGATGACGTACGTGACACCAATGAGCAGAAAATAGGCAATATGGCCATTTTTCATCATCTTTTGTATCGGCACAATCATTTTCTCGTCTGCCCCTATTTCTTTGAGAGAATTTAAGAGCGCGACCATGATTGTAATAATAAGAAAAATACTAAAAAGTTCTTTTGCAGCAATAAGGTTTGCATTAAAGATCGCCTGGAATCCTCCAACGAAAGAACCTTTATAAATCCAAGCGACTAGAAAAGTTCCTACTATCGTAGGAAGGACAACCCCCCGACGAAACAGCATAGTGACAATGACAAGGACGGTAACGAGAGCATACAGCCAATGAGCAGCAGTTAATTCCAACTATAATCACCCTTTCTTATCGTCTTGCATTTCAATACATTGACAGCCGTAATCTACTTTATTCAATAAGCAGACTCAGGGTTAACGTCCAGAATAAATTGTAGTTCATTCGTTAAATTGTCCAATGCCTCATGAACGATTTGTTGACCAATCTCAAAGGTCGCTTGTCTGGCATCTCCAATACAACCATTTTCCGTCATTTCCTCGTAGAAATAAAAACCTTGTATTACTTTTCCAGGCCGAAGGTGCTTATAACGACCTTCCTCTCGAAGTGCTCCTTTTGCAAGCTTATCCATTCGGATAAGTGTTGGTGCTAAGTAAAGTGCCTCAGATACTTCTCTTTCACAGCTATGTCCAAAGATTGGAGAATGGATATGAGCGGAAGTAGATTTCTTCGCTGATGCTGTTGTCTTGGCATAATAAATCTCCACTCCAAACTCAGAGGATAGTAACGAACTAGCTACATTAAGTGTTGATTGGTTTCCACCATGAGCATTTAAAAAAAGAAATTTTTTTATACCATGATGGTTTAATGAACGAACCATATCACGTAAAATGGCTATAAGGGTATCTGGCTTCAACGAGATCGTCCCAGGAAAATTGAGATGATGCTCCGATACGCCCATGTTCACGGTTGGTGTCACCAAAACATATGGATACATTCTTTCACCTAATAAATTTGCCATTTCTGTCGCAAGGACAGCGTCACAGCTTTCTGTCATATGTGGCCCATGCTGCTCGTGCGCACCTATCGGAATGATGGCTAATTTAACAGTATGGAGGGCTGCCTCTACTTCTTCCCATGTCATATTTGTTAGCACATACGAGTTCACCAATTCACCTTCTTTCCATATTTTGGTACATTGTATACCAAAATAATGCAAAATTATGGATTATTCACTTTCTGAATATCCTTCTTTGCCTTTTTCTTCAACATGATGTTTTCTTGTGAAATTTCAAGGTCATTTTTCACAGTTAATTGACAGGTTAAACGATACCCCTCATCAAGATTTTCACCAAGCATCTTCTGCTCTTTCCAATTAGGTGGATCTAGGTCCTCACCTCCATTAATGACCTTACACGTACACTTTGTACATTTTCCCATCCCACAACCGTACTTAAGCTTAGGAAACACCTTAATACCTGCTAGGACAACTAAATTTGCATGATCCTTAACATCTTGCACAATCAGTTCGCCATCGACATGTAAACGAATCTTTGGCATACCAAAACCCCCTTTTCGTGATTTTTGTTACAATTTTCTGAAATTTAACTAAAGTATAACTTCCAAATTTCGCTATGTAAACCCTCAATTTATTTTTGTTTGTTACATATTAAGACAATGTTTAAAGCGCTTTCAACATTACTTGATTAAAAATTCAGAATTTTATATTGCCAAAATAGCTGTCTTACATTAAACTAAGACTGAAAGCTTTTGGTATACAATAAACCTTTTTTGTTTTACGTTTGTAATTTTAAGGAGGATGGTTAATATGGGAAAATATGTGGTGTTAACAAACAAAGACACTTTTCAAACAGTTGTGGACGGTGAAGGACTTAAGCCTATTGAGACATATCACTTTTATTTCTTTGATAATTTGAAAGCCAAGTACACAATTGCAGAAATTGTCAATGACTCTGCAAAAATTAAGCTTTATGAAAACTATGAAGGTAAGGAGTATGTAAATTATATCCGCGTTAAATTTTTCGAGAAATTTGACTCAATCGAAGATGCACGAGAAGAATTGGATGAACTGGTTAAAGCATCTGGTAACAGTAATGACTCCAAATTCTCAAAGCTAATTAAGTCTGAAGAAGCAGCTGTATAGACCATTTCATCTAAAAAGAAACCTTGCTGGAATTCCAGCAAGGTTTCTTTTTGTTCAAATTCTTACGTAAGCAGCTGTAACAGCACTAGATATACCATACTGATAGTTAAGAAAAAGAACGTGAAAGCGCCATTCCAATTAGAGACTTTGAAAGAACTCGTATTAACAATACTCGACATTAATCCAATCGTAGCATTGTAAGGCCCCATGAGAAAGGCTGACACAGCACCAGCAAGCATTGAAACGGTCAAAATGTGAGAAGAGATTCCTAGACTCTGAGGATCCAGAGCCTCAGCTAATAGAACTAGTCCAACTGCCGGATGCAAGCCTGTAAATGCAAGAGCCAAAGGAAGAAGGGGTAAAAGGACGATAAACACATGAATTCCAATTAACTGCGTGAGACCAAGAATCCACTCATTCAACAAGTGGTCCGTTTGCGAGAACGTGATGGTTGATATAAAAAAACCAGCCGTTAAAAAGATAAAAAACTGTTCTCTCATTTTTAACAAATGTGTTTGAAAATGCTCCTCTAATCCTTTTCCAAAGCTTCTACCCTTTCCTATAAGAAGAGACCAGGCTAGTGCGAATGGGATGACTAACAATGCAACAAGAATAATAAATGAAAATGAAAAGAAAAAGTCAAAGAGGGATATTGCTAGGTTAAATATAAGAATAGCGAGTAAAATGTGAAAGAGTCTGCGTTGCTTTTGCGGCCTGACAACCTCTTCACTTGTAGCAGCCGTTTCATCCATTGCCTTCTGTTCACTTTGATTAGCCAAATATTTCTTCGAGACTCTCTTCCCTAAATACCAATCTAGTAATAAGCCCGCAACGCTTAACGGTAGTAAGTATGGAAGCATAGAAGCCCACTTCACCCCTGTCATCTCAATGACAATACCAACAATTGGTGTGACAGGAGCCCACATTAACGGCATTGCAAAACCATGTGTTATCGCTCTACTCATAAACCGTTCTCGATCTTGTAATGAAAAAAGAGTTGCTGCAGGACGTATTGAATAATAAGTCATAGGCAGAGTAGCTAAATTCATGAAAATACTAAAAAAATAGGATAGCCCTGAAGTCATCATATAGAGCTGACCAGATGTATGAACACGTCTCCGAATCAAATCCTGAATACCATTTGCGTAGTCCCCTAGTTTGATTGGTATAGCCAAGATGGGAATCATCGCAAATAGAGTTAACAAATTAAGCATGGGACCAAAAGAATGCAAATAATCTTTCCACCCTGCGTCATTCGTGATAAGTAGAAATAGACCAATCGCTAGAAAAAGCCCCCCGATGACCTTCACAAAGCGAGGAACGATAAAAAACGTAAAAACCACAATCGCCAGGCTTATAATCGATATCGGAAGAGCTAAATTTACACTAGGAAAAATTACTGATGCAATATATAGAACAATAGAACTTCCGAGTAGATACTTGATCATAGCATCCGCCGCCTTATTTTCTGAATTAACTTACATTTTAACTTAATGCTTATTGAAAAGCGAGTATTTTGGTATACCTTGTTTGGTATACCGATATTGTTTTGAAAAAAGCGTATTCTCGTATTATAGCTTATTACTTAATAACTTTGGTTTCCGCCTATTTGGTATACCATAATGCTTATTACGCGTGTTAAATCTAATATTATTAATCTTTTTTATCTATTTGGTATACCAAACGATTGCTTTTTACTCTTCTCTAGCTTATACTTGGACTAAGAATTACACTATCTAAATGAGCAGGAGGTCATTAGTATGTTTCAATTCTTTTTCGGTTCTAGACGTGCACTAGAAAAAGCAGAGAAAAAGCTTTATAGACTTAAAAGATCTTTAAAGTTTTAATAGATCGTATCGTAGAAAGAGTCTGCTGATTAGTTTCAGCAGACTCTTTCTTCACCGTTCTAGTTTGTCTAATCTAAATGGGAAATGACAACAACCTCAAACTTGCCAGAGCTTCTGAATAATTTCCTCCTGAGCAACGATATGCCGCTTTTCCGTCATCAAACTCACACTCACATAACTCACTAAAGACAGCAACACCGGAAGCACAACCGTATGCATCCCAAACGCGTTCGGCATAAACGTGTTAAATCCAATATAGCTGCCTACTCCAACAAGAATCGAAGCCATTGCACCACTCGCATTGCCTCTCTTCCAATAAAGTCCCATCACAACAGGCCAGATAAATGCAGCTTCTAATCCTCCGAATGAAAAGAGATTGAGCCAAATCAAAAGGTCAGGTGGATTGATCGCCATTGCAAAAACAAGTATGCCGATTACGGCTGTCACCCCAACGCTAAACCGCTTGATCGTCTGATCGCTTGCATCAGGTTTCACGTAATTCAAATAAACGTCTTTCACAACAGCGGAACTCACAAGCAATAAGAGAGAATCAACCGTCGACATAATCGCTGCCATCGGAGCAGCGAGCACGATTCCAGCAAGCCATGCTGGGAGAACGTCCATCGCAAGCTTCGGCATTACCGTATCACCCACTTCAATTCCAGGTAATACCGCTCGTCCGAAGACACCCGTTAAATGCATCCCAAGCATAATGAATCCAACGACTACCGTTCCAATAATCAGTGCTCGATGCATGCCTTTCGAGCTTTTATATGACATTGCTCGAACGGCTACCTGGGGCAATCCGACAACCCCAACACCAACCAGAATCCAGAATGATGATACATAGAGCGGTGTGAGTGATCGATCAGCGCCAAACGGTGAAATGAGATTTGGATTTTCAGCCGCTAATGTGGAGACGATATTTCCCATTCCTCCCCCTGCAATGATCGTTCCAATTAGAATAACGAGCGTCCCGACTAACATCACGATACCCTGAACAGTATCCGTAATCGCAACTGCTCGGAATCCTCCGATAATGACATACACAAGGACCGATACAGCAAAAATAAACAGCGCACCTGTGTATGGTAATCCTGTGAGGGATTCAATTAATCTTGCTCCCCCGACCCATTGTGCGGCCATAGCAGAAAACAAGAAAATAATAATGCTTAACGCTGATAAGATAACCACGCTTTTGCTCTGATAACGCTCCTTCAAGAAATCAATCAACGTCACAGCACGAATTTTCCGTGCCATAATCGCGAATTTTTTCCCCAAAACAGATAACACAAAATAACCTGTCGCAAGCTGCGTCATTGATAACAGTACCCAGCCAAGTCCCATCGTATATGCCACACCAGGACCTCCGATAAAACTACTTGCACTTCCGTATGTAGAAATCATCGTCATCGCAAGAATAAATCCACCTAGCTGACGGCTTCCGAGGAAGTATTCCTGCAGAAAGTTAGAAGTTGACTTCAAATGTGTCGATGCATAAAACCCGATAATAAAGATGATGACTAGAAAAATAAGCAGCGGAATAACAACTTCCCAATTCATTTCTCATCCTCCTCATCAAACGGTACTTCTTTAAACAAGAAGACAACCGCCAAAATAACAAGGGCGATGATCATAATCGTTCCGAGGATACAGCTGTAGAAAAACCATGCCGGCAATCCCCAGACATAGTGATATTCATCCACTGGTTTCGATCCAAATCCGTAGGCAAAACCGTACCATAGTATAAAATTGATAATAACCAGGCCAACGCCGATGAGTGCTTCCCGATTCGCAACACGGTAGCGGGGATCATCTTGCGGCGTTTTTTTGTATTGCTTCATGCTTTTCCTCCTTAAAACCAAACCTCGTTCTATTATAACCAGAAGGGTCGTTCTCTCCAAACAAATTCGTTTCTCTTTAACTTTTTACTAAGCTCTAAAAAAACCACTTCCTACTATATTCGGAAATGGTTTCACTCTTTTAAGAAACGCCCTCTCTTTTCATGATCAGATCTTCTCATTCACCAAGAGATTCGGCAAAGGTTCAACTCGTCCTTCAGCGTCACGGTAAACCACATGGTGTTGTTGGAATTTTGTAGGGGAATCAATCCCAACTGCTGCCGCTAAATTAAACAAGCCTTCTCTTAAGGAAATCACATAGTTACATGTTCGATAAAACTTTTCTTCAACGATTAATGCTTTTTGCTTTTTCGGATCTGTGGTAGCTACTCCGACAGGACATTGGTTCGTATGACAGACTTCCGCTTGAATACACCCAACCGAAAACATCATGCCACGAGCAATATTAACAAGATCTGCTCCCATCGCTAATGCCATTGCAATTTTATCAGGAGTTAAGAGCTTTCCAGAAGCGAAAATTTTTACCCGATCCCGTACCTCGTACTTTTCAAGCATCTTTACTAAAAAGGGAAGGGCAGAGTTGATCGGAAGTCCCGCTGCATCAGCTAGCTCCTGAAACGAGGCACCCGTTCCCCCTTCTCCGCCATCAACGGTAATAAAATCAGGTCCCTTTCCACTTTCCGCGATGTATGCAGCTAATTGCTCTACATCATCAAGGTTTCCAACGACAATCTTAATCCCAACAGGCTTTCCTCCAACTTCACGGAGCTTTTCAATGAAATCAAACATCTCAGGTAATGTTTTAAATTGATAAAAGCGATTTGGACTATCGACCGATTTCCACGGTTCAACGTTTCTAATTTTTGCAATTTCAGGCGTCACTTTCGCAGCGTCGACATGACCTCCACGTGTTTTAGCACCTTGGGCTAACTTAAGTTCGAATGCCTTCACTTGATCGATTTCACTTTTTCGTTTAAATTCTTCCCACGAAAATTCCCCGTCTTTCGTTCGGACACCAAATAAGCCTGGCCCAATTTGGTTAATAATGTCTACGTCACCTTTTAAATGATGGTCTGATAATCCTCCTTCACCCGTATTCATCCAACTACCACCCGCTAAACCGAGTCCTTTCGAAAGCGCGGTAATCGCTTTCTCACCGAGCGAGCCATAACTCATCGCCGACTGCCCTATCAGTCCTTTTACTTTAAAAGGCTGTCTACATGTATGAGCACCGATCACGACAGCGTCTTCATCCTTAAGCAAATAAGGATCCACAACTTTGTTCTCGTAATGTTCTTTCCGTTTGAGCAAGTTATCTTTATCAATATGATATGTTTTTGTATGGACCTTTCTTTCATTATCAATCCGTAGTTCTTCACGCTGAGTTGGAAACATCGTATTATTTATGTAGAATCCCGGTTTATCAAACTCTCTTTCAGATCCAAATCCAACCATCCGCTGTTTATACTTTGCAGACAAGTACGTACTTTGGAATTCCCTCCTTGAAAAAGGCTTTCCTTCATTATCATTGTTAAATAAATACTGTCTTAATTCTGGACCAACCTTTTCAGTCATGTACCTTATTCTTCCAAGCAAAGGATAATTTCTTAGAACAGAATGCTCTTCCTGTTTCTCATCTCGCGCCCAAAAACGAAGGAACATGAAAAGCGGAACAGCTACCACAATGACAAAAACAGCAAAGAAAATAGTGAGTATCGTTGTAAGAGCAGTCATTGGCTTCACTCCTATTTTATATTTCAATCGATTAAATGCTTTAAGACTTCTATTACTTCGATTTCGTATTTCGTACATTTATTGTAACTATT
>CAVUAW010000034.1:0-84924 GCA_963739655.1 uncultured Bacillaceae bacterium
TCCTGGTTTTTGTATTTCTTAGCGCCATAAATGGTTGTTTCTTTCTGTTCACGTGCATCAACGACATTCGTAAATGCTTTACGTACTTCATCGTTTGGTAGTTCAACGTCCTGAAGCTTCACATCAAGAATGGAGATCCCGATTTCGTATCGATCGATTAGATTTGTCAGGATATCACGGACATTTCCTTCGATTTCAGCCTTACCTGACGTAAGAGCCTCATCGATCTCTGAGCTTCCGATGACTCCTCTTAATGAAGAGGATGTGGCGTTATATAGAATTTCTTTCGGCTCATCTGAATAATACAGGTATTGCTTTGGATTTGTTATTCGCCATTGAACGACCAGGTCAGCGAGAACGATATTTTCATCCCCGGTTACCATTTTAGTTTCCTCGGGATAGTCAACGATTTTGCCATCTTCTTCGTCATAGCCGAACGTTAGACTGAACGTTTCCCTCGGCAAGACATCAACTTGTTGAATCGGCCATGGTAGTTTGAAATGAAGTCCCGCATCACTTATCTCCTCATCTACCTTCCCGAACGTCATGATCACTGCCTGTTCTGACTCGTCGACTGTGTACCAGCTTGTTACGAGTACAACCCCTAATAGAAGAAAGAGTACGATGGAGCCTGAAAGTACGGCGATTTTTCTTTGTGACATGTGCTTTCCCCCCTCAATTTGCATCTAACAAGTATTACGTGCAGATGACAAAAAGGTTTCGAAATTTCATATTTTTTCACAATTATTCTTACGTGATAGAGGGTGGATTTATCCCCTTTCTTCTCTCATAATAAAGAGAGAAGGGAAGTGGACATGTTGAGAGTTGTATTTATATGCACGGGGAACACATGCCGCAGTCCAATGGCGGAAGTGGTTTTGAAAAATAGAAGCAAGAATATAGAAGCGAAATCAGCCGGTGTTTTTGCTGCTAATGGTGCACCTGCAAGTCGTCAGGTCGAACTCCTTTTAGAGGAGAAAAATGTACCTTTTTCACATACTGCACAGATGCTTGATCGTCACCTTGCAGAATGGGGAGATATCCTCCTTACCATGACAAGTAGCCACAAAGCACTCGTGCTTCGTGATTTTCCAGAACTTGCTGAGAAGGTTTATACTTTAAAAGAATTCGCCTCAATAGAGAATCAGCAAAAGTACGATGAATATCAGGAAAAAGCGGCAGAAATTGAAACGAAGCGTGCTGTTTTCTTGCATGAAATGCCAGGCTCCGAAGGTGAAGAGGAGCAGCAAAAGCGCGAACAGTTTGAAGCTGAGATGAAGAAAGATCTTGAAGAATTGCAAACGCTTGAGCAACAATTACCATCGGTGGATATTTCCGACCCATTCGGTGGAACAATCGAGCAATATCGGGCAACCTATAGTGAGATCGAAGCAGCTGTCGAACGAATGATTGAACGGATCAATAGAGAAAACGGCCTGGAGGGATAGAGATGAAAGTTGCGATTGGAGCGGATCATGCAGGTGTCATGATTAAAGAGGATATTATGAATGTCATTAAAGAGCTTGGAATGGAAGTGATCGATCTCGGCTGTGATTGCACGGATTCGGTCGATTACCCTGATTATGCCATTCCTGTTGCAGAAAAGGTAGCTTCCGGCGAAGCTGACAGAGGGATATTAATCTGCGGAACTGGGATAGGGATGTCCATTGCCGCGAATAAAGTGAACGGTATTCGCTGTGCGCTCGTGCACGATCTTTTCAGTGCGAAAGCGACGCGACTGCACAATGATTCCAATATTCTTGCGATGGGCGAGCGGGTCATCGGACCGGGACTTGCGAAAGAGATTGCTAAGGTGTGGCTCGAGACAGAATATGAAGCTGGCCGTCATGCAAGAAGAGTCGGTAAAATTACGGAATACGAAGCGAAAGCATAAGCATAAGGGGGTGTTACCTGTGGAGGAACAAACAGCACGTCAAATCACCAGGCATACGCTTGAAGCTCTAGAAGATCTTCAGAAAGATGCACGACTTACAGAGCGCAACCTCCTTGTAATCGGAATGAGCTCGAGTGAAGTGATCGGACAGCGAATTGGAACAGCTGGTACGGTATCGGCAGCGGAAGCGATCTATGAAAGTGTTCACGCCTTTCAACAGGAAACGGGTGTACAGCTTGCTTTTCAGTGCTGTGAGCATTTAAATCGAGCGCTCGTGGTCGAACGGGAAACAGCTTATGCGAGAGGCTATGACATCGTAGCTGCTGTTCCGACGGTGAGAGCTGGTGGATCAATGGCGACACACGCCTTTTCGCAACTGAGCGACCCTGTCCTTGTGGAGTTTATTTCAGCCGATGCTGGTATCGACATTGGAGATACGTTTATTGGGATGCACATCAGACATGTCGCAGTGCCGGTAAGAGGTAGACATACATCTATAGGTGAAGCACACATCACGATGGTGCGGTCCAGACCGAAATTAATCGGTGGCGAACGCGCATCCTATCCGGGTAAAAATGAGCATTGCTTTTAGTCTTAAAACCGAACATTAATTTAGTTCGTTTATCTAATATACGGATTCGAACTTCTATGGTACAATGCAAACGAGATTGAATCACTCCCGTTCGTGTGACCGAATGGAAATTTGTGTGGGATGGAAAGGGGATATCAATGCAAAACCTAGCAAAGCAGGATCAAGAACTTTTACAGGCAATGAAAGACGAGCTTGGCAGACAGCGCAGCAAGATTGAACTTATCGCATCAGAGAACTTTGTATCAGAAGCCGTTATGGAGGCTCAAGGGTCTGTACTAACAAACAAGTATGCGGAAGGCTATCCTGGCCGCCGTTATTATGGTGGCTGTGAATATGTCGATGTCGCTGAAAATATTGCAAGAGACCGTGCGAAGCAACTATTCGGTGCGGAGCATGTGAACGTTCAGCCTCACTCAGGTGCACAGGCGAACATGGCTGTTTATTTCACGATTCTTGAGCAGGGAGATACTGTACTCGGTATGAACCTTTCTCACGGTGGACATCTCACACACGGTAGTCCCGTTAACTTTAGTGGAGTACAATATAACTTCGTCGAATATGGCGTGGATAAAGAGTCTCAGCGGATTGATTATGAAGATGTTCTTGAAAAAGCAAAAACACATCGTCCGAAATTAATTGTAGCTGGCGCAAGTGCTTATCCGCGCGAGATTGATTTCAAGCGATTCCGTGAGATTGCAGACGAAGTGGATGCCTATCTAATGGTGGATATGGCTCACATCGCTGGTCTTGTCGCGACTGGCCATCATCCTAACCCTGTACCATATGCTGATTTCGTTACGACAACAACACATAAAACGCTTCGTGGTCCTCGTGGAGGCATGATTCTATGCAAAGAAGAATACGCAAAGAAAATCGACAAATCGATCTTCCCAGGTATTCAAGGTGGTCCACTAATGCACGTAATCGCTGCGAAAGCTGTCGCGTTTGGTGAAGCACTTTCTCCTGATTTTAAAGCATACTCAGAGAAAGTCGTTTCGAATGCGAAGAAGCTTGCATCAGCATTAGAAAAAGAAGGAATCAATCTCGTTTCGAACGGAACGGATAATCACCTCGTTCTGCTTGATCTGCAAAGCCTTGATATTACAGGAAAAGTTGCGGAGAAAGCACTTGATGATATCGGCATTACGACGAATAAAAACACGATTCCATTTGACCCTCAAAGTCCATTTGTAACGAGCGGCCTTCGTATTGGTACAGCTGCTGTCACATCTCGTGGCTTTGGTGAATCAGAAATGGTAGAAATCGCAAGCATCATCGGCGACGTACTGAAGCGCTTGATAACGAAGAAGTTCTTAAAAAAGCTGAAGAACGCGTTCAAGCGCTAACTGACAAGTTTCCAATGTATGAGGAACTTACGTATTAAATAATTTTTTAAAGTAGAATGTTGATTTTGAAAGATAAAGAGATTTTTGTGTGAAAAGCCACATTTGGCAGATTGGAACGGAAGGAGGCTCACCGCCCGCCCCGCGGAAAGCGAGCATCCTGGAGTGGAAATCACTCCCCTCTATAGAAACAACGTCTATGAATAGATTTTAAAGCCGGAAGAAGCACTAACTTCCGGCTTTTTTATAGGCCTTACGGAAGCTTTTAAGCGGAAAGTATAATTGTGAATATTTTATCATCTTATAATACCTTGAACCGAAGCGTATTTTTCTGTAAAATTGCGAAGAAGATTTATGAACGAAATCAAATGAAAAAGGGAGTGCATACGATGGGTAAAGTATACGTGTTCGATCATCCATTGATTCAGCATAAGCTTACATACATCCGCGATGAGAAAACAGGAACAAAGGAGTTCCGTGAACTTGTCGATGAAGTGGCAGCGTTAATGGCTTATGAAATTACAAGAGAGCTTCCGACCGAAGAAGTGATGGTGAAAACACCAGTAACAGAGGCGAAATCAAAAGTTCTTTCTGGTAAGAAGCTTGGACTCGTCCCAATCCTAAGAGCAGGTCTTGGAATGACTGACGGTATTTTGAAGCTGATTCCAGCAGCAAAAGTGGGACACGTTGGCCTTTACCGTGACCCTGAAACACTTCTGCCGGTTGAATACTACGTGAAGCTTCCCGCTGATATTGAAGAGCGTGAATTCATCGTGATCGATCCGATGCTTGCAACGGGTGGATCTGCTGTTGAAGCAATCAACTCCCTTAAGAAACGCGGAGCAAAGAACATTAAGATGATGTGTCTTATCGCAGCACCTGAAGGCGTTGAGCTTCTTAACGAAGCGCATCCTGATGTCGATATTTACATCGCAGGGCTTGATGAGAAATTGAATGAAAAAGGATACATTGTCCCAGGTCTTGGTGATGCCGGTGACAGACTATATGGAACAAAATAATGTTCCAAAACCTCTTCCATTTTTATGGAGGAGGTTTTTTAGTGCGCAAAATTCCAGGTAAATAAAGGTAATAGAAACATCAAAAGATGGTAAATGTGAAAAAAACGTGACAAAATCCGCTAAGAAAAACAGGGAATCATTCCCTGAATGATCTGATTATAACAACTCAGCTCTTGAAAGCGCTATTATCCTTGATGTTGCTGGGTTTTTATTAAAAAAATCTATTTGTGAATTCAATCACACCATTTCCCCCAAACGCATTGACATCAAGTACACCCTATTGTAGACTTACAAAGGGTATAGTGATAAGGTTTTCATTTGCTCAAAACACCCTTTTCAATCACTCACCTTATTAGCAAAGGGGCGCTTGATTTGAAGGCGATGGCAATCTATACAACTATCCTATCTTATCTTGTGGGATCAATCCTAACCGGGGTTTTTCTAGGTAAATGGATAGACAGCCTATTCGACACCTTTCCACTTTTTCTTATCATTGGCCTTTTGCTCGGTCTGGGCGGAGGGATCTATGGACTGGTTCGTCTTCTACATAAGTTTACAGGGGAAGATTAAATGACAGAATATACTCAAAATTTCCGCCGCTACATGCAATTTACCCTGTACTTGCTCGCCATTTTCGTAATGGGTTGGGGAATTACCTCATATAAAGCATTATTCCTCGGGTTAATTCTTGGCACTATTTTCAGCATTTACAACCTATTCAACATGTTCCGTAAGATTAATCGTCTTGGTGAAGCTGCTGCAGAAGGTAAAAAGGCAAAGTCACTCGGTTTTCTAACGAGACTAGCCGTTGCTGGACTAGCCGTTGCGATTGCAACAAGATATCCGGAACACTTCAATTTGCTAGGTGTGGTAATTGGGTTAATGATCACCTACATTATCATTCTCATAGATTCAATATCTAAAATACGCTTTAAGTAGGAAGAGAGGTGAAAAGCTGTTGGAACATCATGCACCTATACGTGAGTTCCTGGGACTTAGTTTCAATCTTTCCAATGTACTCATGATTACAATTGCTTCTGCTATTGTATTTATCCTTGCTGTTGTAGCAACTCGCACATTAGCGATGCGTCCTACGGGATTGCAGAACTTCATTGAGTGGGTGATGGACTTTGTAAAAGGACTTATTGGAAGTACGATGGACTGGAAAACCGGGGGGCGCTTCTTATTTCTAGGGATGACGCTACTCATGTACATCTTTGTATCAAACATGCTTGGTCTTCCATTCGCCATGTCGTTCAATGAAGAATTATGGTGGAAGTCTCCAACTGCAGATCCGACGATCACGCTAACTCTAGCAACGATGGTCGTGGTTCTTACACACTATTATGGTGTGAAAATGAAAGGGCCTAAGGAATATGGAAAAGGGTTTGTTAGCCCGCTTAAATTCTTATTCCCATTTAAGTTAATTGAGGAATTCTCCAATACATTAACGCTTGGTCTACGTCTTTACGGAAACATTTACGCTGGTGAAATCCTGCTTGGCCTTCTTGCTGGTCTTGGTGTTAGTGGATTTGGCGGAGCGCTTGGAGCCTTTCTTCCTATGCTCGCATGGCAAGGGTTCAGTATCTTTGTCGGAACAATTCAGGCGTTTATCTTCACGATGCTCACAATGGTTTACATGGCACACAAAGTGGCAGACGACCATTAAACAACGGTATTAATGAGATTTCATTATATAAAAAACTATTTTATGAATTATAAGGAGGAAGTTTAGCATGGGTTTAATCGCAGCTGCAATTGCAGTAGGTTTAGCGGCAGTAGGTGCCGGTATTGGTAACGGTCTTATCGTAGGACGTACAGTAGAGGGTATCGCTCGTCAACCAGAACTTCGCGGTACACTTCAAACAACAATGTTCATCGGTATCGCACTAGTTGAGGCATTGCCGATCATCGGTGTCGTTATTGCCTTCATCGTATTGGGTCAATAATTTAAGAACTCTATAGTGATTTAAGAACGTTTCATGATGGCGGAGAAAGTTTCGAAATGAAACCTTCGCCATTCGTTTTGTATGACCTCTGAAGGGAGTGAACACGGTGTTCAATAGTTTGGTGCTAGGACTAGAAGTCAACACAGGTGATATTGCGTATCAGCTTTTCGCATTTATTGTACTTCTTGCATTACTAAAGAAGTTCGCATGGGGCCCACTCATGGGCATAATGAAAGAGCGTGAGCAGCACATTGCTAACGAAATTGACGCGGCTGAAAGAAATCGTAAAGAAGCTGAAGCATTCTTGAACGAACAGCGCGATGAAATGAAGCGTGTTCGTCAGGAAGCGAAAGCTATGCTTGAGAACCAGAAACAAATGGCTGATCAAAAAGGTCAGGAAATGATCGAAGCAGCTCGTCTCGAATCTGAGCGTTTGAAGGAAGCTGCTACAGCTGAAATCAAGCGTGAGCGTGAAAACGCAGTAACATCTCTACGCGAGCAGGTTGCATCATTATCAGTCATGATCGCTTCAAAAGTTGTCGAAAAGGAACTTGATGAGCGTGCTCAAAAGCAGCTGATCGATGAGTATCTTGATCAGGCAGGCGATCAGAAATGAGTAGAAATCTTGAAGTAATCGCAAAACGTTACGCCGGTGCTCTTTTTGACATCGCTCGTGAGAACGATAACGTCGAGCAAATCAAGAATGAGCTAGTCGTTGTGAAAGATGTATTTCATCAAACACCAGATTTAATGAACGTGTTTGAGCATCCGAAATTCACGACAGCCGAGAAGAAGGGCATTATCCAAACCAGTTTTGGATCTTCTCTTTCAGCTCCTGTCATGAACTTGCTTCTTACATTGATTGAGCGAAAGCGTGTCGTGATCGTATATGATCTTGTCAGCCAATTTGAAAGACTTGCTAACGAACTGAATCAAACAGCCGCAGCGAAAGTATATTCTGTGAAGCCTCTGACGGAAGAGGAGCAGATGAAAGTCTCTGCAGTTTTTGCAAAACGAGTAGGCAAAACAACGCTTCGAATCGAGAATGTGATCGATCCTACTTTGATCGGTGGGATTAAAGTACGAATCGGCAATCGCATTTTTGATGGAAGTATCAGCGGTAAACTTAAACGCATGGAACGAGAATTAGTTTCAGCGAAGAGCTAGAAGATAGGGGTGAATATGCATGAGCATCAATGCTGAAGAAATCAGTGCGCTGATCAAGCAGCAAATCGCAAATTATCAAACTGATATTAAAGTTGATGATGTTGGTACCGTTATCCAGATTGGTGATGGTATTGCTCGTGCCCACGGTCTCGATAACGTGATGGCAGGAGAACTTGTTGAATTTTCAAACGGTGTTATGGGTATGGCTCAGAACCTAGAGGAGAGCAACGTAGGTATTATTATCCTTGGACCATACACTGAAATTCGTGAAGGCGATGAAGTACGTCGTACTGGACGCATCATGGAAGTTCCAGTCGGTGAAGAGCTTCTTGGCCGCGTTGTTAACCCGCTTGGACAACCTGTTGATGGACAGGGTCCACTCGGTACAACAAAAACTCGTCCGATCGAAAGCCCAGCTCCAGGGGTTATGGATCGTAAATCAGTACATGAGCCACTTCAAACAGGAATCAAAGCGATCGACTCTCTTATTCCAATCGGACGCGGACAGCGTGAGTTAATCATCGGTGACCGTCAGACTGGTAAGACATCGATTGCGATCGATACAATTTTGAACCAAAAAGACGAAGATATGATTTGTATCTACGTTGCGATTGGTCAGAAAGAATCTACGGTACGTGGCGTTGTTGAAACGCTTCGTAAGCAGGGTGCCCTTGATTACACAATCGTTGTAACAGCTGGTGCATCTCAGCCATCTCCACTTCTATTCCTTGCACCATATGCTGGTGTAACGATGGGTGAAGAATTCATGTATAACGGCAAGCACGTTCTTGTTGTATATGATGACTTAACAAAGCAGGCTTCTGCATACCGTGAACTTTCCCTACTACTTCGTCGTCCTCCAGGTCGTGAAGCATATCCAGGGGATGTATTCTATCTTCACTCACGCCTTCTTGAGCGTGCAGCGAAGCTTAGTGATGCAAAAGGTGCAGGTTCACTAACTGCCCTTCCGTTTATCGAAACACAAGCTGGTGATGTATCAGCTTATATCCCAACAAACGTTATCTCCATCACAGATGGACAGATCTTCCTTCAATCTGATCTCTTCTTCTCGGGTGTACGTCCAGCGGTTAACGCCGGTCTTTCCGTATCCCGTGTAGGTGGTTCCGCTCAGATTAAAGCGATGAAGAAAGTTGCGGGTACACTACGTCTTGACCTTGCATCATATCGTGAGCTAGAAGCATTCGCTCAGTTCGGATCTGACCTTGATAAAGCAACACAAGCGAAGCTGAACCGTGGTGCTCGTACGGTTGAAGTTCTTAAACAAGGACTAAACAAGCCACTTGCAGTTGAAAAGCAGGTTGCAATTCTTTATGCACTAACTCGTGGATTCCTTGATGATATCCCTGTAGCTGATATTCAGCGCTTTGAATCTGAAATGATGACATGGATCGATCATAATAAGAAAGAAATTTTCAATACAATTCGTGAAACAAAAGCTCTTCCAGATGAGAAAGAATTCAACGGTGCAATCGAAGAATTCAAGAAGAGCTTCGCAGTATCTGAATAAGAGGGATGCGGTGGAAACGCCGCGGCCAGCTTAAAAGGTGGTGAAATGAATGGCATCTTTACGCGATATTAAGTCGAGAATTACGTCGACTAAGAAAACAAAGCAGATTACAAAAGCAATGCAGATGGTTTCCGCTGCGAAATTGAACCGTGCAGAAATGAATGCCAAGTCATTCGTTCCATACATGGAGAAAATTCAAGAAGTTGTAGCAAGCATCGCTAATGGATCAAGTGGCGTACGTCATCCGATGTTAGAAAGCCGTGAAGTAAAGAAGACGGGCTACGTGGTCATCACGTCAGACCGTGGACTTGCTGGGGCATACAACAGCTCGGTACTACGTCATGTCTACCGTACAATTAATGAGCGTCACAACTCTACTGATGAGTACGCAGTCATCGTTGCTGGTAAAGTAGGACTATCCTTCTTTAAAAAGCGCGGAATGCCTGTCGTTGAAAGCATTGTCGGCCTTGCTGATCAGCCTTCCTTCGCAGACATTAAAGAGATTGCATCTAGAACGGTCGGTATGTTTGAAGATGGAGCTTTCGATGAGCTGTATCTTTATTACAACCACTATGTAAGTGCCATTCAGCAGGATCTTACGGAGAAGAAACTTCTTCCGTTAACGAATATTGAGACAGGTGGAGGCAAATCACTCGCTAGCTATGAGTACGAGCCTTCTGAAGAAGAGATTCTTGAAGTTCTTCTTCCTCAATATGCTGAAAGCTTGATTTACGGAGCGCTTCTCGACGCGAAAGCAGCAGAGCACGCATCCCGTATGACAGCGATGAGAAGTGCGACAGACAATGCGGACGATCTCATTGGCGACCTTACACTTTCATACAACCGTGCTCGTCAAGCTTCGATTACTCAGGAACTTACTGAGATCGTGATCTGGGGCAGCGGCGTTAGAATAGCGGAAGTGGCCATTTAGGCCCGACAAGCGCTGGAGGCTTTTCGAATGAACACGCCTTATGTGTTCAATCGAAAAGGTGAAGCGACTCGAGGGCCTGGCCACTGTAGCTGGACAATACTACGATAAACCATAAATGCTATTTGAAAGACGTTACTTTCAAAAGCAGCTTAAAGCAAGTTAGGAGGGAACAGGATGAACAAGGGATACATTACCCAGGTTATGGGTCCGGTTGTAGACGTTAAGTTTGAGAGCGGCAAGCTCCCTGAAATCTACAACGCCCTTAAAGTTAACTATATCGCTCAAACTGGTGCCGAAGAGAGCATCGAATTGACGCTTGAAGTCGCGCTTCACCTAGGCGATAACTCTGTTCGTACCGTAGCAATGGGTTCAACAGACGGTCTTGTACGTGGAGTTGATGCTCTCGATACAGGTGCGCCGATCTCCGTTCCAGTTGGGGATATTACGTTAGGACGTGTATTTAACGTACTTGGTGAGAAAATTGACCTTAATGAAGAGCTCGGCGAAGTACGCCGCGATCCGATTCATCGTCTAGCGCCAGTATTTGATGAACTAGCAACAACGACTGATATTCTTGAAACAGGAATCAAAGTAGTAGATCTTCTTGCACCATACGTTAAAGGTGGTAAGATCGGTCTCTTCGGTGGTGCCGGTGTAGGTAAAACGGTACTAATCCAGGAATTGATCAATAACATCGCACAGGAACACGGCGGTATATCTGTATTCGCTGGTGTTGGTGAACGTACGCGTGAAGGTAACGACCTTTACTACGAGATGACTGATTCTGGCGTTATTAAGAAAACGGCTATGGTTTTCGGTCAAATGAACGAACCACCAGGCGCACGTATGCGTGTAGCCCTATCTGGTCTAACGATGGCTGAATACTTCCGTGATGAGCAAGGGCAGGACGTTCTTCTCTTTATCGATAACATCTACCGCTTTACTCAAGCTGGTTCTGAGGTATCGGCATTGCTTGGACGTATGCCATCTGCAGTAGGTTACCAGCCTACTCTTGCTACGGAGATGGGTCAGCTTCAAGAACGTATCACTTCTACTAACAAAGGTTCTGTTACTTCAATTCAGGCAATCTACGTACCAGCCGATGACTACACTGACCCGGCTCCGGCTACAACGTTTGCTCACCTTGATGCAACGACAAACCTTGAACGTAAACTATCTGAGCAAGGTATCTACCCTGCGGTAGACCCACTTGCTTCAACTTCTCGTGCGCTTTCTCCAGAAATCGTCGGTGAAGAGCACTACAACATCGCGCGTGAAGTGCAACAAACACTTCAGCGCTACAAAGAGCTTCAAGATATCATCGCGATCCTTGGTATGGACGAACTTTCTGATGAAGATAAGCTAACTGTTTCACGCGCACGCCGCATTCAGTTCTTCCTTTCTCAGAACTTCCACGTAGCTGAACAGTTTACTGGACAAAAAGGTTCATACGTACCAGTTAAAGAAACCATCAAAGGATTCAAAGAAATTCTTGATGGCAAACACGACGATATTCCAGAGGACGCATTCCGTCTTGTTGGAACAATTGAAGAAGTAGTAGAGAAAGCAAAGCAAATGGCTTAAACAAAAGTAGGGCAGAGACTAATTAAGTCCTCTGCTCCCGCTTTTGCTTGTTGAGCGATAAGCTTAAGTTTTCTAATTACGATCACCACACCCAGGGAGGGGTACGATGAATACATTGGAAATCAGTGTAGTCACCCCTGACGGCCCGGTATACGAAGGGGAAGCTGAAATGGTCAGCGTAAAAGGAACGAGCGGTGAGCTCGGAATTTTACCTGGACACATTCCACTTGTTGCCCCTCTTACAATCAATGCAGTTCGTTTCAAAAATGGAGCGGATACGCATGTACTGGCCGTTAGCGGTGGGTTTGTTGAAGTAAGACCAAAGCAGGTAACCATTCTTGCTGAGTCTGCTGAACTTCCTTCTGCGATTGACGTGGAACGCGCACGTGCAGCAAAGGAACGAGCAGAACAACGCTTGAATCAAGCGAAGCAAGATAATGTTGACTTCAAACGTGCTGAGCTAGCGCTCAAGCGTGCGATCAACCGTCTTGATTTGGCAGGTAAATAAATGGAAAACACCAGGGGAGAAATCCTCTGGTGTTTTTTAGTGGCTTTATTTTGAATTCATCAATGTCACCATCTCAGAAAGTTTGTTAACCGTTTTCCAATTGCGAACAGTCGCTTTAGAATCAAGTGAAGATATTTTATTAGCCAGCCTGGAATTGCGAATGCTCTCATGGAACAGAAGATAAATCTCCCGACCCTTCATCTCACACTCTTCCTTTTCGGAAGCAAAAGCGCTCACCTTTTCTTCATCCTCATTGGATAGAGGTGTGGAAAGAATGGCCACATACAGACTTTCGCCAACTGCAGTTGCGTGTGCCTTTGAAATTTGTTCTGCGGAAAATGGGCAGTTCCCCCGAATACCTTCCCATTCTTCAGCGGTTCTTAATATGACAGGTACAGTCAAACCAAAGTGCTTTTTGATCACACCTTCCATTTCCTTACATAAAACATCCTCCTTTTGATCCGATTCAAACACCACATTCCCGCTTTGGATATACGTTTTAACATTCTTGAAGCGTTCTTGTTCAAGAGCTTCCCTTAACTCAGCCATTTTAATTTTGTTTTTTCCACCAACGTTAATCCCTCTTAATAGTCCGATATAGATCGTCATTCTTTTTCTCACCTTTTCTAATTGATAGTCTACCGCTAACAGTTCAATTGATTCTGATGAAAATACGATAGTACTGGCTTCACGCTTGTCTCCTCTACATCCTTAAGGTGCATTCTAGATTACTAGAAATTCAACAAACCTTCTGTCATTCCTTTAATTCTCCTCAGAGCTAGAAGGGAGGTAATCATTTCTCGAAACGACATGCTTCCGTTTTTTATAATCAACCTCGTTCCAAATGAGATGAGGTTGAACTAACGTACTGTTCATTAAATAGTCAGAAGGATAAGGATCAAGTAACGTCAAAAGATGATGGCGGATAGGCTCGATATCTTTGTTGGAAAAAGGAGGCGAAGAGCTCATAAGGTGATTCAATTTCGTGAAAAAAACTTCTTTCTCTTCACTTGTTGCCTGTTTTTTAAAATATCCCCACATATGCTCCAGTGTTGTCCGCATACCTTTTTTAGTATAAGGAAGATTTAACGTTTCTTGGATTTGTTCATAGACAGCAAACAGTTCTTCATTGGAGTTAGCGTTTTTTAATGCTCCACCAATTTTCTTGTAGTACTCGTAGCCTTTTGCCATCACGGTATATTTGTTTCTCGCCCAAAGTTTTTCAGTCAATGTTCTACTTCTTTTATCTGGCATACGATCACCTCTGTTCGAAATTTTAAAAAAACTTTTGGAGAAAAGCAAGAATAAGGGTAGAGATGTTGAATTAGTATACAAGACTAACCTATTTAACAGCACGATGAGAGGAGTGACCTTCATGGGTGAATCGCTTAACGTGTATCAAAATAGTTACCTCTTTGTCATCATGTTCCTACTTCTTGGACTTTTGCTTCCTGCCGTCGCATTGACAGCTGGAAGATTCCTCCGTCCTTCAAAGCCATCCGTAGAAAAACAAACAACTTACGAAAGCGGCATCGAGCCGTTCCATCAAAGCTGGATTCAGTATAACGTCCGATATTATTTATTCGGATTACTTTTTGTTATTTTCGATGTCGAAACCGTTTTCTTATACCCGTGGGCTGTGGCCTATCAGAAACTCGGTTTCTTTGCGTTTATTGAAATGATGATTTTTATTGTCATGCTTTTCATCGGCTTACTATACGCATGGAAGAAGAAGGTGTTGAAATGGATCTAAACTTAGAAAACATTACACCAGAAGAGTATGAAGAAATGAAGCAGAACGTATTTCTGGCAACGCTTGAGAATGTTAAAGCATGGGCCAGGAGTAATTCTCTATGGCCATTAACGTTTGGACTTGCGTGCTGTGCGATAGAAATGATGGGTTCAGGGGCATCGCATTATGATCTCGACCGGTTTGGTACCTTTTTCCGAACATCCCCGCGGCAGTCTGACGTCATGATCGTATCGGGCACTGTCACGAAAAAAATGGCTCCCGTATTGAAACGGCTTTATGATCAAATGCCAGAACCTAAATGGGTCATCGCGATGGGGTCATGTGCCACCGCTGGAGGACCTTATATCAACTCCTATGCGGTCGTAAAAGGAGTCGATCAAATCGTTCCTGTTGATGTGTATATTCCCGGCTGCCCACCAAATCCAGCAGCCCTTATTTATGGAATCAATAAATTACAGGAAAAAATCCGCTATGAAGCTCGAACTGGAAAGCGGGTGACCAATCGATGAACGATGGCAAATCACCTGAAGAGCTTGCAGAAGCAAAGCGGAAAGCTGTAGAAGAAGCGAAACGAAAAGCCGCTGAATTACGAAAAGAGCGAGAAGCAGTCGAGCCGCCTGCTAACGATCTTGAGCTAGAAAAGAAAAAAGCAGTTGCCGCAGCAAAGGCGAAAGCCGCTGCACTTAGAAAGAAGAAGGAGATGGAACAAGAGCGATCGACAGGTGAGTCGTCTGATCAAGACGATCAGGATTTAGCAAAAAAGAAAGCGGTCGCCGCAGCGAAAGCGAAAGCTGCTGCACTCAGAAAGCAAAAAGAAATGGCGCAAAATCAATCCGAAAGCAAAGAGACGGAAGAAGATATAGCATTAGCGAAAAAGAAGGCAGTCGCTGCAGCAAAGGCGAAAGCGGCAGCACTTAAGAAGCAGAAAGAGACAGAGGGTTCTGGCATTTCGGATGACAAAGCAAAAGCCGCCGCAGCTGCTAAAGCAAAAGCCGCAGCATTAAAGAAAAAAGCTGAAAAGGGGGAAGACGGAGAAGACGAGAAAGCGAAGGCGATCGCAATTGCGCAAAGCAAAGGCTGCAGCGGCTGCTAAAGCGAAAGCAAGAAAGCCTGTTGAAGAGAATGAGCCTGTACAGGAAGAGAAACCATCACCGAACCAGCCTGTCCTTGATCGCTATCTTCAGATCATTCGAGAAAACCTTGGTGATGATCTGCTTGAAGATGCGTATATCAATCGTCTTGCCAAAGATGTCCCGACCCTTGTTGCAAAAAGGGAATCGTATCTGCGGCTCGCACAGTTTTTAAAGTACAATGAGCTGCTGGCGTTTGATTACCTTTCAGAAACGCACGGAACCGATTTTGAAAGCCATATGGAAATTTACAATCATCTTTATTCCTATCGAAATAGCCAGAGCGTTGCCTTGAAAGTGAAGCTTGATCGAGAAGTTCCTGAAATTGATTCACTGACTTCGGTCTGGCAAGGAGCAAACTGGCCAGAGCGAGAGAGCTATGATTTGCTCGGAATCATCTTCAAAGGGCACCCGAATTTAACAAGAATCATGATGCCGGATGACTGGGTAGGGCATCCGCTTAGAAAAGACTATGAACCTTACGATGTGGAGGTGTAGCGATGATTCGTACTGAGGAAATGCTTTTGAATGTTGGGCCGCAACACCCCAGTACACATGGCGTGTTTCGCATCGTTCTTAAAATCGATGGCGAGGTCATTGTAGAAGCGAAGCCAGTCATCGGCTATTTGCACAGAGGTACTGAAAAAATCGCTGAAAACCTTCAGTATACGCAGATCATTCCTTATACAGACAGAATGGATTATCTCGCAGCGATGACAAACAACTACATCCTCTGTCATGCCGTTGAAACGATGATGGATATGGAAATTCCAGAGAGGGCGGATTACCTTCGTGTCATCGCGATGGAGCTTGGGAGGGTTGCGAGTCACCTCGTCTGGTTCGGTACGTATCTTCTGGACATCGGTGCAATGAGCCCGTTTCTCTACGCTTTTAGAGAACGTGAAGTGATCATCAACCTTCTCACCGAACTATCAGGTGGAAGACTGACGTTTAACTACATGCGAGTAGGTGGGGTCAAATGGGATGCCCCTGAAGGCTGGCTTGATAAAGTCCGTGAGTTCGTGCCGTATATGAGAGAACAGCTTGCCGGGTATCATGATCTTGTGACTGGAAATGAGATTTTCATGGCGAGAATCAAAGGGGTCGGTACATACTCCAAGCAGAAAGCACTCTCATACTCGTTAAGCGGTGCTAATCTTCGCTGTACAGGTGTGAAATGGGATCTTCGGATAAATGAACCTTATTCGCTTTATGATCGCTTTGACTTTGACGTTCCTGTTTTCTCGGAAGGCGATGCTCTCGCTCGTTATAACTGTCGCATGGCAGAGATTGAAGAAGCTTTGAAGATCGTTGAACAGGCGGTCGATCAGATTTCGTCAGGTCCATTCATGGCAAAAGTGCCGAGAATCATCAAGCCACCTGCAGGTGAGACGTACGTAAGAATCGAATCGCCACGCGGGGAAATTGGCTGCTACATTGCATCGAAAGGAAAGAAAGAGCCGTATCGGCTCAAATTCCGCCGTCCGTCATTTTACAATCTGCAGATTCTTCCAGAGCTTCTAGAGGGGGAGAATATCTCAAATCTGATCGCCATCCTTGGAGGCATCGATATCGTGCTAGGGGAGGTGGATGGGTAATGATTCAACAACATGCTTGGTTCCACTCCAGGTTACTGGCAAACGCTCAGTTTTTTCCTTGTAGGTGCTGCCATGCTGATGGTTGTCCTTGGATTTGTCACGTATGCCATTCTGGCAGAACGTAAAGTGCTCGGATTTATGCAGCTGCGACATGGTCCGAACCGGGTAGGGGGAAGGTTTGGGTTACTGCAAACCGTTGCGGATGTACTCAAGCTATTATTGAAAGAAGATACAATTCCAAGAGATGCCGACCGTCCATTGTTTATCATCGCGCCGATCGTAGCGTTCGCTCCTGCCTTTATCGTCATTGCAGCACTTACCCTTAACCGAGCAAGTATCATTCGCAAACATTGGCGTTGGTTTGCTCTATTATATCGCGATATCGGGTATTTCGACGATTGGTATCCTCGCTGGTGGGTGGGCATCGAATAACAAGTACGCACTGCTAGGAAGCATGCGCTCGGCAGCGCAGATGATTTCTTATGAAATACCGCTCGTTATGAGTGTGATCGGCATTGTGCTTCTGACTGGCTCACTTAATTTAAATGACATCATTGCCGAGCAGGAATCCGTTGCCTTTCTATTCAAGCAGCCGCTCGCTTTCTTTATATTTATCATCGCCTCAGTCGCTGAATTGAATCGAACCCCTTTTGATTTACCGGAGGCAGAATCTGAGCTCGTTGCAGGTTATCATGTTGAATATTCTGGCTTCCGCTGGGCCTTCTTTATGCTTTCAGAGTACGTCTATTTATTCGCCATGGCTTCTTTAACAACCATTCTTTTTCTCGGAGGTTGGCAGGCGATCCCATATTTAACATTCATACCTGGCGCGGTCTGGTTCGCCCTTAAATTCATTGCGATTGTTTTCGTCATGATCTGGATCCGTGCGACGTTCCCTCGGCTTCGAGCAGATCAGCTCATGTCATTTGGATGGAAATTGCTTTTGCCGCTTGCTCTTCTGAATATTTTTCTAACGACCATCGTCATTGAAATCGTTCGTTCATTCTAGATAAGGGAGGAAGCACATCATGCGTGGACTTGCAAAAGGCCTTGCTTACACCCTCAAAAACCTGACCAAAGAAAAAGTAACGTATGCGTACCCTGACCAACCTCTCGCGTTGCCCGATCGCTTTCGGGGCATTCAGAAATTCTATCCAGAAAAATGCATCGTATGCAACCAGTGTGTGGCCATTTGCCCGACGGACTGCATAAGCCTGACAGGCAAAAAGCATCCTGATCCGAATAAAAAAGGAAAGATCATCGAGACATATGACATCAATTTCGAGATTTGTATTTTGTGCGATCTTTGCACAGAAGTTTGTCCGACGGAAGCCATCATTATGACGAATAACTTTGAGCTCGCGGAATACAGTCGTGATGAGCTCTTTAAGAACTTAGAATGGCTAGATGAAAATGATACAAACCTCAGAAAGGAAAACAAAGTATGACCGGCGAACTCATCGTCTTTCTTTTCCTTTTTCTTGTGACAATATCAGGTGGTCTACTCATGCTGAATCTAACGAAAGTCATTCATATGGTCATGGCCCTTGTATTAACGTTTTTGGGGATAGCGGGACTTTACATCATGTTATCAGCTGAATTCGTTGCCGTCGTTCAAATCTTGATCTATTCCGGTGCCATCACGATCATTATGCTCTTCGGCATTATGCTGACGAGACATTCAGAAGAAGAGCCGAAAATCGGATGGGCAAAAAAGGGAATCGTGCTGACAGTTATTGCGGCCTTCTTTCTAATCATGTTTAAGGGAATTCGCACCCTATCACTTGGACCGCAGGCAGAAGGGTTACATGAGAAAAACACCGAGCAAATCGGGATCATGCTATTCACGGATTACGTTATTCCATTTGAGCTTGTTTCAGTCGTTCTTCTCGTTGCTCTTGTAGGCGCGGTCATTCTTGCAAGGAAAGAGGAGAAAGAGGAAAAGGAAGGTGAGCAATCATGAGCTCGATTCCACTATCGGCTTTTCTAGTGACGGCTCTCCTGCTATTTTGTATGGGATTGTACGGAGCGTTAACAAAAAGAAACGCTGTGATCGTGTTGATCTCAATTGAATTAATGTTAAATGCCGTAAATCTAAACCTTGTGGCCTTCGCGAAATATGGCGTTGGTGCATCCATTCGTGGGCAGGTATTTTCGCTTTTTACCATAACCGTTGCTGCAGCGGAAGCGGCTGTTGGGCTTGCTATTCTAATTGCGCTCTATCGGAACAAAGCAACCGTCAATGTTGATGAAATGAACACACTCAAAAAGTAGCGAAGGGGGCATAAAAGTGGACTATGTCTGGCTCATACCGATATTGCCGCTTCTATCGTTTCTCATCATTTTGTTCACTCGGCCTATTGTTTACAAAAAAGCTGGAATGGTCGGCACACTGTTAACAGGTGCTGCATTCCTTTGTTCACTAATCGTCCTATTCAGCCATTTGGCTCAGGGAAACGATTTGCTCGAAGCGAATTGGCTTTCGATCGATACAGTGATGGTTACTGTCGGTCTCGAAGTGAATCCGCTCAATGCCCTTATGCTCGTTATTGTGACGCTTGTCAGCTTTCTCGTACATATGTATTCGATCGGGTATATGGCGAATGATGAGCGTTATGCAACGTTCTTTAGTTACCTAGGTCTCTTTACCTTCGCGATGACGGCTCTTGTCCTATCGCCAAATCTCCTTCAACTGTACATTTTTTGGGAACTTGTTGGTGTCTGCTCTTTCCTTCTCGTTGGTTTCTATTTCTATAAGCCTGAAGCGAAGGCGGCTGCCAAAAAGGCGTTTATCGTGACGCGGATAGGAGATATTGGCCTTCTCGTCGCCATTTTTCTTCTGTTCTGGCAAACGGGAAGCTTTGAACTGGACGAGATTTTTAAAGCTGCTCAGGCGGGGGAGATTCAATCTTCAGTTGTGACGCTAACCGCTATTCTCATTTTCGTTGGCGCAGTCGGAAAATCCGGGCAGTTCCCCCTGCACACGTGGCTTCCCGATGCAATGGAAGGACCGACGCCCGTCTCGGCCCTGATTCACGCGGCCACAATGGTAGCGGCAGGTGTCTATTTAGTCGCAGTGATGTATCCGCTATTCGCTGCATCTGAAGTTGCCATGACGACGGTAGCGATAACTGGCGGATTTACAGCGATCTTTGCAGCGACGATCGCTCTCGTACAGAAGGATATTAAACGGATACTTGCCTACTCGACAATTAGTCAGCTCGGGTATATGATGCTTGCTCTTGGTGCAGCAGGATATACGGCGGGTGTCTTCCACCTCACGACGCATGCTTTCTTTAAGGCGCTTCTTTTCCTCGCGGCAGGAAGTGTCATCCATGCGGTACATGAACAAAACATTTACAGAATGGGTGGTCTCAGAAAGAAACTTCCAAAAACCGCTGCCTTATTTTTAATTGGCTGTCTATCAATCTCAGGATTTCCTCTTCTTGCAGGCTTCTTTAGCAAAGATGAAATTCTAGCAGCCACTTATGCTGATGGTCGCTACATCTTATTTACACTCGCTCTACTAACAGCCTTTTTGACTGCGTTTTATATGTTTCGACTTTATTTCGTTGTCTTCTCAGGTAAGAGTTCACACGAAGCGAAAGAATCACCTCGTGTGATGCTTATTCCGATGATGGTGCTCGGCACTCTTGCTGTGATAGGAGGGTATATCCAAACGAACTGGTTCGGCACCTTTTTAGGTGACTGGCTTGAAACCACGCCGTATCCGGTCGTGATGGTTCATCATGACGCGCCGATATGGATACCAATCATCGCAAGCCTTCTTTCTCTAGCAGGCATTGGGCTTGCCTGGCTGATGTATGTAAAGAAAGAGGTTCCGAAAGAAGAAGTATCAGTCGGTTTGCATCACCTTCTCTTCCGCAACTATTTCGTTGATGAATTTTATCAAGCAACAGTTGTAAAAGGAACGCGCGTCATCGCTTATTTTTGGATGTATTTCGATCAGTTTATTATCGAAGGCGGAGGCAAAGCCATAACAAGTTTGGTGGAGCGAATTGGTAAAGAAGGCGTGAAGCTTCAGTCAGGTCAAGTTCAAACCTATGGAACAGTTGCTATCTCTGGACTCGTTTTTGTTCTTCTGCTAATTGCTGTCATAGGGGGGTATTTCTAATGGCTTCGCATTTGCTAACGATCCTGATCCTCTCCCCATTAGCTGGCGTCATCTTATTAAGCACCATGCCAGCAGAACATCGTTCCATCAAAATGATTGGTGTTCTTGGCACGTCGCTTCCCTTGGCGCTGACGATTATTTTATTCTCTTTATTTGATCGGAATGGTTTAGAAGTGCAGTTCGGCGAATCTCATCAGTGGTTTGAGCTCATGACTTCAATCAGTCCGAATGAACCTTATCCTATTACGTATGACCTTGGGGTAACAGGTTTATCTATTCTATTTTTGCTTCTTGCCTCACTGATTACTTTCCTTGCTTCACTTGCTGCCATGCGTATTCAAGAGAGTGTGAAAGGTTTCTATATTTTGTTTTTAATTCTTGAGCTTGGCGTTCTCGGTGTGTTTGCCAGCGAAAACTTGTTTCTATTTTTCATGTTTTTTGAAATCACGCTCGTATCGATGTTTTTGCTTGTAGGTAAATGGGGAGGAGTTGACAGGGAAAAAGCAGCTTTCTCATTCCTTGTCTACAACGGTATTGGTTCAATCCTCCTTTTGATTGTGATTATCGTTTTATTCGTAGAAATGAGGACAACGAATATTAGCGAGTTAACCGTGCTACTTCAGGATACGGATTCGCTTGAGTTTCTGACTGGCGGAACAAGAATGTGGTTATTTGTTCTCCTGCTGCTTGCCTTTGGGATCAAGCTGCCAATCGTCCCCCTTCATACGTGGATGGTCCGCGTTCATGTGGAAGCGCCGATTGCGGTAGTCATGATTCATGCGGGAGTACTATTGAAGATAGGAGCATACGGGCTCATTCGATTTGGGGCAGGCTTTTTTTCACCGCAATTGAAAGAAATTGCGATTGTTATAGCGATTTTGGGAGTCATCAATCTTCTCTATGGCGCCTTTATTGCGCTCGTTCAAACTGAGCTTCGAGCGGTTCTTGCTTATTCTTCTATCTCGCATATGGGGATCGTTCTTCTTGGGATTGCTTCCTTAAATACGGCAGGAATTCAGGGAGCTATTTTCCAGACGATTTCTCATGGATTGATTGCAGCCCTTCTCTTCCTCCTTGTTGGTGTAGTCATTGATCGCTTCCATACGACAAGGCTTGAAGAGCTCGGTGGGATAGCAAGCCAAACCCCATTATTTGCAGGATTCCTGCTTGCGGCAGGTCTTGCGTCACTTGGGTTGCCGGGAATGAGCGGTTTTATCAGTGAGTTCCTTGCATTTCTTGGATTGTTTGAATCAATGCCGATCATAGGGAGCGTAGGGGTGATTGGTCTAATCTTAACAGCGGTTTATATACTCAGAGCCGTGCTTGCGATCACCTTTGGCGAAAGGCGGCCACGATTTGATCAACAAAAGGACTTAACAGCTGTTGAACTTGTGCCTTCCGCTATTCTTCTCAGTCTCATCATCTGGATCGGCGTGTATCCTGCTGTGTTGTCCAATACACTTCAAATCGCGCGTACACTCGGGATCGGGGGTTAACCGAATGGATATCCATACATTGCTGCAATATGAATGGAGTAGCATGATGCCAGAATTCATCATACTCCTGACTGCCGTGGTACTTTCTCTTATTGATTTATTTTTAGACAAGAAGAGGGACCGATCGATTCTTGTATGGCTTGCACTGGCAGGAATCGCGACAGCCATCGTTTCTCTTACGCTTCAGTTTGATGATGGTGTGGTTTCCATTTTAAATGAGACGTTTCGACTTGATTCGTTTGCAAAGGCGTTTAAACTTCTTATGCTAATTGGAACTGGCTTTGTTCTCTTACTCGGTTTACCGGCGGAGGATCTTTCTAATACGAGAGGTGAGTACAACTATCTACTTTTAACGGCATTACTTGGTGGCATGATGATGGCTTCAAGTGCCGATTTGATCACGCTCTTTGTAGGACTCGAATTGTTGAGTCTTTCATCTTATGTGCTTGTCGGAATCAGGAAAACAAATCGATTAGCGAATGAAGCTTCCTTTAAGTACGTTGTAAATGGAGGCATCGCCACGGCTATCACCTTGTTCGGTATGAGTTATTTATACGGCCTTTCGGGGGAGACGAACATCTATGAGATTCAAGGGTTAATGAATAGTGCCGTCGTAGCTGATAATCGCTTCCTCGTTGTTTTTGCTTTTCTAATGATTTTTATTGGGCTCGCTTTTAAAATAACGGCTGCGCCATTTCACATGTGGGCTCCTGATGTTTATCAGGGGGCAGAAACGCCGATTACAGCATTTTTAAGCGTGGTTTCCAAGATAGCCGGGTTTGCGATCATGCTTCGCATTTTGATGGTTCCATTTGTGTTCGCACCAGGGACGGGCAAAGTCATAACACCAGATGGCGTTAGCTATGAAACGTTGCTCGTTTCGGTCAGACCCTATCTTGTCATCGTGGCTGTTCTGACGATTCTAATCGGAAATGTCATAGCGCTCAGGCAGTTGAATGCGAAACGCCTCTTTGCATATTCAAGTATCGCGCATGCAGGATACCTTCTTGTGCCATTAGCTGCGCTATCTGAGTTAGTGTTTGATGCCGTCTGGTTCTATCTCGTCGCTTACTTACTAATGAACCTTGGCGCGTTTGCGGTTATACACGTGATGGCTAATGAGAATAAGAACAACGATGTAACTGTTGCCTCTTTTGCTGGGCTTTTCAAGCGTTCACCATACCTCACCATCGCCATGACCATTTATCTTCTATCGCTAGCAGGAATTCCACTCACAGCAGGGTTTATTGGGAAGTTTGAAATTTTCATGAGCGCCCTCAGCACAGAACCAAAGCGATCTTTATTAGCGGTGGCGATGCTCGGCGGTACTGTGCTTTCTTACATTTATTATTTTGGTCTCTTCGTTCAAATGTATTTCAGGCCATCGTCAGATCGAAAACCTGTCCCGATACCGAATGGTGTAACGGCCGTTCTTGCTATAACAGCTGCAGGAACTGTATTACTTGGAGTTTTTCCGTCGATCGCGCTAAGCTTTATTCACGATCATTTTCAGTTTCTAGAAATTTTCAACCCTTAAAACAGCAGGTGAAACTGCTGTTTCTTTATTATGTAAAAGTATTTTACATAATATGTCGAAAATGACTTATTTTACACGGAATTTGAGCGATAGATAGGGGTAAAGTAGGATATCTATAATGAAACAATTCTTTTATAATAGGCTATTAGATAGAAAATAGTACGTTTGTCGAATGGTGGCATTTGCAGATGGGGGGTAGAAAAGATGACAGAAGCTCTGGCGCAACAATCGATCTTTTCGATTGTCATAAGCCTGGTATTCTTATTGATTACCTGGTGGGCGTTACAAACCGTTCGGATCGATATTTTCTTTAAAAATCCGAATAGTCCACAGGCAAAAGTCCTCATGATCCTGCTGACCCTAAGCATTGGTTCCCTCGCAAGCAGCTTCTTCCTTGATTATTACAACTGGTCTATCCGATTACAGTATTTTTTCTAAAATAGAAAAACAGTTGCGCTCGTCTCGACAAAGGCTGGGTAGTGTTACAGCTCTGTTTACTGGGTACAGCATGTCTTCCAAAAAGCGCAAAGCTTCATGATTTAGAGACTTCATACGGAATTTGTCGGGATCTGACTACAACTTCCATGTATGCCCTCCCTCCCTGTGGTCACACTGAAAGATAAGAAGACCTGAACGGGGAGAGGGTTAAGATGAAGCTTATAATCGGAGTGCTATCTATTTTGCTTCTGGGAAGTTTTTCGAATGGTACATCAGTCTCAATTCAAGATGAAACGGAAGTAAAAGCGGCCGAAATGGCGAAAGTCTTATTGACCCACGATTACTCAATTGACAGGTGGTCACTTTACACTCGAGAAAAAGTGCGTTTCATCCCAAAGTCATTAGGGTACAAAAGTATTACGTCAGAACTTGAAAAGAGGGCGCCCGGTTTTCGTTGGGGCGATCTGGAAAAGAATGGCGTAAATGTAAAAGTAAGTGGGACAAGAATGGATTCTGAATCGGGAACTACTGAAACGTTGACGCTCGTTTCTTATCCGGAAAACCATCGCATGAGCTCTTATCTTATTTATCACATGGAAGTTTCAGGATTTTCTCAGAAGGAATGGCGAACAACGTACGAACAATTTAAGTCGCAAAAGTCACAATTAGTCACGGAAAAAGCCCAAGTTTTCACTTGTTTTGAGGGTATGAAAAATGATACAATGAACATTGTTTTGTACAATGAAGCAGACAAGCTGTTAGGAGCTTTCTCCGCTTCAAAAGTCGAAGAAGTCAATGAAGAGACGTTTGTATCTCTTTCCGCATACCATAAAGAGTGGAAAGCAGATCTTGTAACGAACAACCAGAACATGAACATACAAATAGCGTTACGCAACACAGGAATAGGCGGTGGAATAACCGCTACAATTGGCACACCAATAATCACGACTGAATATTAATATACAAATAGGACGCGGAGGGGAATACGTTGGAAAAAATCATCGTCCGAGGTGGCAGAAGATTGTCTGGCTCTGTGAAGGTAGAAGGAGCTAAGAATGCAGTCTTGCCCGTCATCACAGCATCTATTTTAGCAGGTGAAGGCACGAGCACGTTAAATGATGTGCCTGCCCTTTCAGATGTACACACGATTAGTGAAGTATTAAGTTATCTGAATGTAGAGACTCAAATAGATGGTAATACGATAAAAGTAGATGCAACAAAACCATTGAAAACAGAGGCACCATTTGAAGCGGTACGCAAAATGCGGGCTTCGTTCCTTGTTATGGGACCACTTTTGGCCCGGGTGGGCCATGCTCGCATCGCACTTCCTGGTGGCTGTGCGATTGGATCAAGACCGATTGATCAGCACCTTAAAGGATTTGAAGCGATGGGTGCAGATGTAACAATCGGAAACGGATTTATTGAAGCTGCTATTAAAGGAAGACTTCAAGGAGCTAAGATTTATCTTGATTTCCCAAGTGTAGGAGCAACTGAGAACATTATGATGGCTGCAGTACTTGCAGAAGGTACGACAGTAATGGAGAACGTCGCTCAAGAGCCAGAGATCGTTTGTCTTGCGAACTACCTGAATGCGATGGGCGCAAAAGTACGCGGTGCTGGAACTGGTACAATTCGAATTGAAGGCGTTGAGAAGCTTGTTGGCGCAGAGCATGCTGTCATTCCAGACCGTATTGAAGCTGGAACCTTTATGGTAGCTGCTGCGATTACTGGCGGTAATGTTTTGATTGAGAATGCTGTATCTGAACACCTTCGTCCACTTATTGCGAAGATGGAAGAAATGGGCGTAGAAATTATTGAAGAAGGTCTTGGACTTCGTATTATTGGACCTGAAACGCTTAAACCAGTTGACTTGAAAACAATGCCTCACCCTGGATTCCCAACGGATATGCAATCCCAGATGATGGCGCTGTTGCTTCAAGCTAAGGGTACAAGTGTCATTACAGAGACTGTTTTTGAAAATCGCTTCATGCATGTGGAAGAATTCCGTCGCATGAACGGTAACATTAAGATCGAAGGCCGCGCGGCAATTATTGAAGGACCTTCTACACTTCAGGGTGCAGAAGTATCAGCTACAGACTTGCGCGCTGGAGCTGCTCTTATCCTCGCAGGACTTGTAGCTGATGGCTACACTCGTGTTGATGAGCTTAAGCACCTTGATCGTGGT
This sequence comes from uncultured Bacillaceae bacterium, assembly GCA_963739655.1. Lineage (GTDB taxonomy): Bacteria > Bacillota > Bacilli > Bacillales > Guptibacillaceae > Guptibacillus. The sequence continues at coordinate 26,788 of CAVUAW010000034.1, forward strand.
TATGTGAACTTCTCTGATAAGCTTGCAAGCCTTGGAGCTGACGTAGAACGCGTCACAGTTGATGAGAATACAAAACCAGCTGCTGAAACTTCAAATGAGCAAGCTGTGAACATGAAACCTAAATTTGCATAATCTAGAATTCCGAAAGAGGAGGCCGAGTGCCTCCTCTTTTTTGTTGACTAAAACACTCGAACAGGATCGATCGTAATTAGATATATCTGGTAAAAATCATCTTCATTTGCTCTCATTTCTGTTCTAAATGGTTGTCCACATCCATACGATGATAGGGGTAAGCAATCTAGAAGGAGGCATGCGAATGAAGCGGATTTTTGTAGCACTAGTTCTATTTGCAGCAATTATAATCCTTCTACCATCTATTCTCGTATTACCCTACGGAACGACTTACACTGAGCCGGCACCTGTTAGTGAAGGGAATAAGGTGAAGGAGAAAGAGGCGAAAGAGGAAGCTGTATCAGTACCCGTTTATCGCTCTCAAAAGTCAAAGACGATGGATATTCCTATTGAAGAGTATGTAACGGGTGTAGTAGCGGCTGAAATGCCTTCTGAGTTCAATATTGAGGCATTAAAGGCACAGGCTTTAACAGCACGCACATTTGTCGTTGCAAAACTGACAAATCCACCTGGAGATCTTCCATCTGATGCGGTCGTAACAGACACGATTCAGGATCAGGTGTACAAAGATAAAGATCAGTTGAGGAAAACATGGGGAAAGGATTTCGAGAAGAAATACGCAAAGATTAAAGAAGCAGTTAATACCACTGCTGGTCAAATCTTAACGTATGATGGTAATCCAATCTATGCTTCCTTTTTTTCCACGAGTAACGGGTATACCGAAAACTCAGAGGACTACTGGGAAAATGCAGCCCCCTACTTACGAAGTGTTGCAAGTCCATGGGACGTAGATTCCCCAAAATATGAAGATAAGGTCTCTTTCACTGTTGGGGAGTTCGAAAAGAAGTTAGGTGTATCACTTCCAAGTGATGGATCGATTGGAACGATCAAAACACTTACAGAAGGCAAAAGAGTGGCCGAAGCATCGGTTGATGGAAAAACGTATTCAGGAAGAGAAATAAGAGATCTGTTAGGTCTCCGATCTTCAGACTTCAGTTGGAAGCGAACAGGCGACAGTATTACGGTAACGACAAAAGGATACGGGCATGGCGTTGGCATGAGTCAGTATGGAGCAAATGGAATGGCGGAAGAAGGGAAAGAGTACTCTGATATCGTGAAATACTACTATAAGGGTGTCGCAATTAGCGAAATTGGAAGCTATGTAAATAAGTTAACAGCACAAAAATAAACAAAAAGGCCGCAAAAAATTGCGGCCTTTTCTAATGGTGAACTAATTGAAGAAAGGAAGTTTGAACTTTTTAGTCTGTTTTCCAAGCAGTGAGGTCCAGTTTTTCACGAAAGCATTCTCGCGGAATTCTTTATCAACGACCACATTATCGAACGTGGTATCTTTCATCTGTACCATCGCTTCAGAAAGTGCTTGAATGTCATTTTTCTTGACCATCAGACCATTTATTTTGTCCTTAACTAAGTCTCTTGGACCATACTTAATATCATAAGCTACGACCGGGCAGCCGTTATTCAGACTTTCCATAATGACGAGCCCAAATCCTTCATACTTACTTGGTAAGAATGAGGCTTTTGCGGATGCGAATACTCCTTCTGGGTCATCCGTTAATCCTTTTAAGAACACGCGATCCTCAAGCTGATACGCCTTGATTAATTCTTGAAGCTTTTCTTTTTCAGGACCTTCACCATAAATATCAAGAGTGAATGATGTGAGTTCTTCTCGTGCCAATTGATAAGCTTCAATCAGGTGATCGGGTTGTTTCACATCTGAAAGTCGACCAATGAAAACAAATTTATTGCCGCGCTTCTCATTTTTCTTCGCTGATGGTGCGATGGAGTGCGGGATGATACTAATCTTTTCATTGTTGAAAATATGATGGGAAAGATCTTTCTTTTGTTCATGTGTCAAAGCCACGATATGATCGACATCTTCGTCGTGTTCAATAATATATTGATAGGAAGATTTAATATCGTTAAGATCCTCACTGTTTAAATGTGTATTGTGAAGAATTGCGATCTTTGTCAGGTCGTTTCCTTTCATTTCACACATCGGTTTATCAAGAAGGCGTGCATCATTAATAATCGTGGAATTGTCTTCAATCATAAGCTCGAAGCAATAGCGGAAAAAATCCTTCTCCGTCTTAAATTCTAGTATACCGTTATCAGTGAACAGGTGCATACGGACCAAGTTATTATTTGTTGTTCCATCAAAAGTTCGGTTAACATATGCCGTGCCAAAGTCATCGTATAAGATTTCTTCCAACTTATTTGTAGTTCCCTGTTTGTAATTGATTTTCCGATGACATTTCCCAAGGCTATTAAATTCTTTTCTGCATGCTCGTTTTCGATTGTAAGGGTCCATAAAGTCGATGAACTTTAACGATCCGTCTTCGGTATCGTAATTTTTGTATAAAACATATTCACCGTTTTCAAAATAACGATAGAGTTTGTTCTTCTTTATTTCACGATAGACAAGTCCTTCTTCTTCGAGCGGATGCTCGACTTTGCTACCAGTATAAGAACGGCCGGATAAATAATCATAGATATTGATCATTTGGACAGAACGAGGAACTTTATTCTGGCTGTAATATTGCTCATATATATCACCGTAATATGGGTTGTAATTGGTCGTAATAATCGTGTAGTTCATATCAGCTTGTTCAACTAGTTTCTTAGTACGATCCAGAAGGGACTTTGTTCTGCCTCCGTATTGCTCAGGCAGTGTGGAAGTTATAACATAATTCATGAATGAGTGATCCCCTTTAGTTATCATTTTCAAAGCATCAAAATCTAGTTTGTTGTTCATGCACTTAATGGTTATATACCCTAATGCTCAAGTAATCATTCTTACAAATATATAACAAAAAGTAAACAAGAAACACTTACATTTATTAGTAAAAAGTAAAGAGGATGATCGTCCGTGTGTATAAAATAATCACCTTTGTCGAAAAATAAATAGAACTTTTTTTAGGAACGTGTATATAAATCTCGTAACCTGACCACAATGTTGCTGAGGTGATGAACAAATGGGAGATGAAAAACAACGATCTCATCCTGTTGAAAAAAGCGCTTCTAAATGGCAGAAGCTAGCACGAAAACGCTGGATCTATCCGGCAGTATATCTTGGTTTTGCAGCAATTGTTCTTGCAGCTGTTCTTTGGATGCAAGGTGGACAAGATAATGCGGGACCAAAAGAGTTAAGTGGAATTGATGAAGAAAGAAGTGCCTTTGACGCTAATGACGAGTCTGTTCCAGTCCTTGGTGATTCAGAAGTCTTTAAAGTACCTGCATCCGAAGATAGTGGTGTATTTGTGCAGAAACAATTCTATGACACATCAGCTAGCACTGAAGAACAACAAGCAGCTCTTGTTTTCTATAATAATACCTACTACCAAAACGCAGGAATCGACTATGCTAAAGAAGATGGAACTAGTTTTGATGTGAAAGCAGCAATGAGTGGTAAGGTTATTAAAGCAACTGATGATCAGCTACTTGGAAATGTAATTCATTTAGAACATGCCGATGGTGTTGTAACTGTCTATGAATCTCTTGAAGCACTTGATGTAGCAGAAGGCGATAAAGTAGAACAGGGAGATAAGCTTGGTACTGCAGGAACGAACACGTTTGATACAGATGCTGGCGTACATGTCCACTTTGAAGTTCGTAAAGATGGAGCGCCAGTCAACCCACTTGATGTGTTTAACCAACCGACTTCAGCAGTTGAAGTACAACAGGCTGAAGCTGGTAATGAAGTAACAAACCCATCTGCCTCAGAAGGTACTGATGTAGAAGAAAACGACAACGGTACTGAATCCGAAATGGATGCTGAGAAAGACGCCGAAGATGATGCAAAGAATGCAGACGAGGAAAAATCCGACGAGCAAAAAAACAATGAGCAGAATTCGGATCAACAGAAATCAGATACTAAGGATTCACAATGATGAAAACCCCGAGAAATCGGGGTTTTTTCGTTTGTTTATTGGAAAAAGTTTGATAAGAGAGAGTGCGCAACTTCCTGACAGGTTTCGACCTTTCCCGGGAAATAGGACGATAATCTGCCACTTGAGCTTTCCTTAAGTCTCGTAATAATTAAGAAGCGATCTATGAAAGAAAAATATAGAGAGTATGAGGGAATAGTTCAAAAGACGTTGTTCATCATACATATATTGGTGAATTAGGCGCATTGACTTCCAATATCGTTAGAAAGATAATGAAAGATGTATTTTAGAAAATTCAGATTATTTAGAGAGGAGGATGGCATATTTTATATGTCTTGTTAGTCGTAGCAATAGTATGCGTGGTTATCAGCATTAAGAAGGGGAAGGGAAAATATTTATTCATTCCTATCGGTATAATGGGCGTTTATTTTATAGTGGAAATTGCTCGAGTGCCTCTTGGTTTTGTTGAAACGGTGGAGCTTATTTTTAATTTAAAATAAAGTAGTGGAGGGTAATGAATGAGGAAAATTGATAAAAACATAGCGGATGCCTACTTCCGTGCAAGAGTTCGTTTAATCGCAGTTCTTCTTGTCATATGGTTTATTACTTCATTCGGAATGGTCATGTTTGCAGAGAAGCTGGCTCAATACACGTTCAACGGCTTTCCTCTTCACTATTTCATGGGGGCGCAGGGGTCGATTATTGTCTTCATTATTTTATTATTTGTTAACGCTTACATATCAGATCGGATAGATCAGAAATATGATTTAGTAGAGAGAAAGAGAAAAGCATCAAAAGGGCGGACCTTACAATCATAAGGGGGAGATAAGGGATGGATACACAATTTCTAGTATCGCTTTTGCTTATTGTTGCGTCGTTCGGTCTCTATATTGGAATTGCCGTGTATAATCGCGCGCGCCAGACATCAGAGTTCTTTGTAGCAGGACGAGGTGTTCCAGCCATTTACAATGGAATGGCTATAGGAGCGGATTGGATGAGTGCAGCTTCATTCATCGGTCTAGCTGGAACGGTGATGGTGCTTGGTTATGATGGACTAGCTTATATTATGGGCTGGACAGGTGGTTATTTACTATTAACCTTTCTCCTTGCACCGCAACTACGAAAGTATGGGCGTTACACAGTGCCAGAATTCATTGGTGATCGTTTTCAGAGTAAAACAGCCCTTATCATCGCGGCGATCGCGACCATTATTATTAGCTTCACTTATTCGATCGGACAGCTTGCTGGATCGGGTGTTGTTATCGGGCGGCTCTTCGAAGTGGACGCCAAGGTTGGTGTCATGATCGGTGTCGTCATTATTGCGATATATGCGACATTTGGGGGCATGAAAGGCATCACGTGGACACAAGTGGCTCAGTATATCATTCTCATTCTTGCTTATTTGATTCCAGTTATCTTCATGTCTCTTCAAATTACAAACAATCCTATTCCCTGGCTAAGTTATGGTAATGTCGTTTCTGAACTTGGTGAACTTGATCGAGAGCTCGGCATTTCGGAATACTTTGCCCCGTTCGAATCATCATCGAAGTGGCAGTTCATGGCGTTGATGTTCAGCTTAATGGCAGGAACAGCAGGTCTGCCTCACGTGATTGTTCGTTTTTATACAGTATCAACGATGAAAGCGGCGAGGTGGAGTGGCGCATGGGCCCTTCTTTTTATTGGACTTCTCTATTTATCAGCTCCTGCCTACGCAGCATTCTCGAGGTTTATTTTGATGAAGCAGGTTGCAGGAAGTCCAATTGATTCATTGCCTGTCTGGACAGAAAAATGGATCAATACAGGTCTTCTTACATTGGCAGATACGAGCGGCGATGGCATTCTGCAATGGAAAGAAATTGCGATCAGTAACGACATTGTTGTGATGGCGACACCGGAAATCGCCGATCTTGGTATCTTCGTTATTGGGCTCGTTGCAGCCGGTGCGATGGCGGCAGCACTTTCAACGGCCGGGGGGCTTCTCATCGCCATTTCTTCTTCCTTCTCCCACGATATTTATTATCGAATCATTAATCCAAAAGCAACTGAGAGAAAGCGTATGTCTGTTGCACGATGGTCCATACTGATCGCGACGATCGTGGCAGGAATTGTTGCACTAAATCCTCCGGGAGTGATTACGCAAATCGTCGCCTGGGCATTCGCGCTTGCGTCAGGAACGTTCTTCCCAGCACTTATCCTGGGAGTCTGGTGGAAACGGGCAAATGCCCCTGGTGTCATTGCTGGGATGATCGTTGGGTTACTTGTAACGTTAACGTATATTTTCCTTGCAAAATACGGAGGATTTACGATTCTTGGCATCATCGATACCGGAGCGGGGATATTTGGTGCTATCTTCAGCCATCTTAACAAATGTAATCGTGTCATTAAGTACGAAACCACCATCACAGAAGCTTCAGGATGAAATTATGGATCTCAGGTATCCTGAACAGCTCACATTTAAAGATGGAGAGGTATGGAAAGACGATAGCGTCATATAAGAAAGGCTCTTTTCTAAAAGATTGTTGCTTTTGAAATGATTTAAAAAAACAACACTTTGTGATTGGAGCGGAAGGATGCTCACCGCCCGCCCCGCGGAAAGCGAGCATCCTGGAGCGGAAATTAACTTGCTATAGGAACAATGTTTACGAAAAGAGCCATAAGAAAAAATGCAAAGAATCTCTAGTTTCGATGGCTGAACTAGAGGTTCTTTTTTTATTTGAAGCCGCATACAACCAGAGCAATATGACCGATTTGAAAGAAAATTTAAATAAAATCCCTTGTCCCTCTTGACTTTTTGGTATATAACCACCTTTGCCTTAATAAAATGTTACAAAACTTAGTAAATGAGGGGCAGAGGTGAGAAGTTGTGGTAACGCTTCGAAGTATTCTTGCATGCATTACTCCTGACATCATGTAGGGCGCCTGATGACTAGAGCTTCGTAGCATGATCACTTTATCAGTCTCATTTCGCATCTCTCACATCCAATTTAGGGAGGCGAGTGGTGTGCACGATTACATCAAAGAGCGAACCATCAAGATTGGAAATTACATCGTGGAGACTAAGAAAACGGTGAGGGTGATCGCCAAAGAATTTGGAGTATCAAAAAGTACCGTTCATAAGGATTTGACCGAACGGCTTCCCGAAATTAATCCGGACCTCGCCAATGAGGTGAAGGGGATACTCGAGTATCATAAATCGATACGCCATCTCCGCGGCGGCGAAGCGACGAGAATAAAATATAGAAAGGACACCGAAAAAGAAGAAGCGGTCAAATAATACGCCTGAAAACGACAATTTTTTCTAAATATTTTCTTCCTGTTTCTTTATTTGTGATACAATATACTAATGGATAAGTAGTTTAAACATACTAAGACTGAGACAATAGATGAGTTATAGAATACAGGGAGGATAAGTCATGTTTTCACGTGATATAGGGATCGATTTAGGTACAGCGAATGTGCTGATTTATGTGAAAGGCCGAGGCATTGTTCTTGATGAACCATCAGTAGTAGCGCTTGACACTGGTACTGGTAGAGCACTTGCCGTTGGTGAAGAAGCAAGACAAATGGTTGGCCGGACTCCTGGAAACATCGTTGCAACGCGTCCTTTAAAGGATGGCGTTATTGCAGACTTCGATATTACAGAAGTGATGCTAAGACATTTTTTAAACAAGATCAATGTGAAAAGCTTTCTCTCTAAGCCACGTATTTTGATTTGCACACCGACCAACATTACTTCAGTTGAGAAGAAAGCAATCAAAGAAGCGGCGGAGAAAAGTGGCGGGAAACAAATTTTTCTTGAAGAAGAACCAAAGGTTGCAGCGATTGGCGCAGGCATGGATATTTTTCAGCCGAGCGGTAATATGGTTGTGGATATTGGCGGTGGAACGACGGATATCGCGGTGCTTTCAATGGGCGATATTGTCACCGCCTCTTCCATTAAGATGGCAGGGGACAAGTTCGATTATGAAATCCTGGACTACATCAAGAAAACCTATAAGCTTCTAATCGGAGAACGTACGGCAGAGCAAATTAAAATCAACGTCGCAACGGTATTTCCAGGCGGTCGGAAAGAGGAACTTGATATCAGAGGACGTGATATGGTTTCTGGGCTTCCGCGCACGATTACAGTGAAATCTGACGAAATTCAACAGGCGCTTCAAGAGCCGATCACTCACATGGTCATGGCAGCGAAGAGCGTGCTCGAGCGAACTCCTCCTGAGCTCTCAGCAGACATTATTGATCGCGGTGTCATCATGACAGGTGGCGGTGCGTTGCTACACGGCATCGATCAGCTATTTGCAGAAGAGTTGATGGTTCCTGTACTTGTTGCAGAAGAACCGATGAGTTGCGTTGCAAAAGGGACAGGCCTTATGCTTGAGCATATCGACAAGATCGCAAAGAAGAAACTAATCTAAATTCGTATCGGAAACTATTCGTAAGGGTGTAATCATAATGGCGAACAACCATGAAAAGGTGAACCAGGCCTCTCTACAGAAGGAAAATTCTAAACAAGAGGTCGAACAAACGAATAACACGACGGAAGAAATTCAGCGTAAGCCAAAAATTCGGTTAATCCCGATTTGGCTGCGCCTTCTTCTCGTTGCCCTATTACTCGTAGCATCTCTTGTGGCGGGATCTATGATTGGCTACGGTGTAATCGGTGATGGAAGCCCTGGTGATGTGTTTAAGAAAAGCACCTGGGATAAGATCACTGATATTGTGAAGAAAGAAGAGTAACAGAGAGGAGAATGATACATGTTAGATAGTCAGGACATCAAGAAGATTATCCCACATCGCTACCCTTTCCTGCTTGTTGATCGTATTCTTGAAGTTGAGGAAGAAGTAAGAGCGATCGGTATAAAGAACGTTACGGCAAATGAAGAGTTTTTTAACGGACATTTTCCGGACTACCCGGTAATGCCAGGCGTTCTTATTGTGGAAGCACTGGCTCAAGTTGGTGCCGTTGCTATGTTAAAGAAAGAAGCAAACCAGGGCAAACTCGCCTTCTTTACGGGCATTGATAAGTGCCGCTTTAAGAAGCAAGTTAAGCCAGGTGACCAGCTTCGTCTTGAAGTCGAAATCATCCGCATCAAAGGCCCTATTGGCAAAGGTAAAGCAACAGCAACAGTTGACGGCGAAGTAGCCGCAGAAGCTGAGATCATGTTTGCACTGAAATAGGACAAGCTTAATAATCCCCATCTCGTCGCGCAATGCTTTTGCGCTAGGAGTTGGGGATTTTATCATGTTGAACGATAGTGCGAAAATCATTACTGTGCATCTACTCCATTATTGACGTTTTGTTAATCGATTAGAGGCATTGTAAAACCCAAATGGAGACTATGTAAATTTCAACAAATTACCTTTTTCACCTGTTATGATTTACTCAACCGTTACGTAGCGGTAAAACTTATTGAGTTCAGGGAGGAATTTTGGAAATGAATAACAAGAAATTCATGCTCAAAATTGCAACTTCGTTAGTAGCTGTTATGCTGATTACGGCATGTAGTAACAATGGCGGTGGAAATGACACAGAGAACGGCAACAACTCGATGAACAATGGAAGCAATACGGAAGAGCCGGCTACAAACGAAAACTCCAAGGACTCAGCTGAATAAGACGTAATCTCCTGCTCTTTATGGGCGGGAGTTTTTTTATCGCATGCTTAAGCCCGATTGTTCAACTTCCCTATTAGCGGTCGATAACATTCATTCTCTGTTAGAAGAATCATGAGATGGGATTAAAAAATGAAGCAGTTCAATGGTTGGCTGCTTCACTCATCCTTACTATTTTTCAATTGCCATTTCTTAAATTCTAGATAATCTGCAAAATCATCCTTTGTAATACCGGAACGCATGGCTTCCTCAATCAATTCTTTCCACTCCGTATCAAGAGCAGGTTCCTCATGATCTTCCTCAAGAATGAAAACCTCCATCGGTACCTTAAGTTCATTGGCTACTTTCTCAAGAAACTGAATGGACGGATTCGCCTGTTGGTTTCGCTCGATTGAGCTTAAATATGACTTGGCTACACCGGCTCGTTTAGCTAATTCGGTTAAGGAAAATCCCATTCGATTTCGATAAAGTTTTATTTTTTCCCCTATCATCCCTTTACCTCGACTTCATCTTTATTTATTATGTTAATTTTATCAAGAACGCATTGTTCTGTAAACAGAACAAATGTCATGGTTTTATGGCATCCTTTACTAGTAGAACGAGAGAAATAAGTGAAAAGTTAAGGATTCAGGAGAAATTATAAGTAAATAGGTGCTTATTGCAAATAAATAAGCATAAATAAAGAATTTTCACTCTTTTTAAATTTCCAAAATAAGACTATATTAGATGTATCATTCTAAATAAAGAACAAAATGTTCTTTATTAATGTCGGTTATTGGAGAAAGATAAGAGGGGGATGAGAATGAGAGCGTGTACTGGCGAAAAATTGGATCAGGAATGGGTTACTCTTATTTCGACTGCTAAGAAAATCGGCCTATCAAAGGAGGAAGTAAGGAAATTTCTTGATAATTCCTCAAAAAAGTAAGGAGGAATCGTGTTGATTAAATTAGGTGAAAAGACATATGTCTCCTACATTCTTGGAAAAAGAATCAAAGTTATTGCTGTAGACGATGAGATCTGCAAACTTTACATTAATGATGAGTACAAAGGAAGGTGTGCGTTATCTTTTATTTTGCACAAAATTAATTCACTTGAGGGGAACGAACAGGATATAAGGGGACTCTTGCAGGATGAGGAAAAGCTTTACACAGAATTAAGTGAGATTATAAAAAATCAGCAAATATCTTCTCAGTTGGAATGAAGTTACAACCTACTGTCCAGTTTCTTATCCTCTATTTGAGTAGCTGCAACCTTCTCGATGGATTTGTGACATTCTGGGGGCTTCAGAATGGATGGATAGGAGAAGTGAATCCTCTCATGAAGTTTATCTATGAACTTCATCCTTTTGCTTTCTTATTATATAAAATCGTTCTGTCTTCATTCTTGCTTTGTTTATTACTTCAATACAAACGATTGAAATCCGTTTTAATACGGATTCTTTTAAGCATTGCTTCGCTTATTTATACCGTTCTATTAGGTTTCCATGTCTACTGGGTCATGATTCTTTCATTTATTAGCAGTAAATAAGAGGCTTCAAAACCGCTGGCTCTTGTCGTCTCACTTAACGGTCTGGTCCTTGATTGGCACGCCATTTATTAAACTCCAAAAATTCTTTGAACTGCTCTTTACTAACTCCTGAATCCATCGCCTCTTTTACAAGTCTTTTCCACTCAGAGTCCAGCTCATTCTGATGAATTGGATCATCCCCCTGAAGCAGAACTTCTACGGAAACATCGAGTACATTGGAGATTTTATCTAGAAATTGAATGGAGGGGTTTGATTGAATATTTCGCTCGATTGAACTTAAATATGATTTTGCTACATTGGCTCTTTCTGCCAACTCAGAAAGCGACAGTCCTTTGCGTAAACGATATTTTTTAACTTCTTCACCTATCATGCTGATCCCTCCGATGCTTCGACAAAATTCACTGTTGTTCTTTATTATAGCAGTATGCTTTTGTTCCGTAAATAGAACAAAAGCGACAATTTATACTGCCGCTTTTGTTCAGTTGCTTATTTACTTGCTTCTAAAAGAAAAGCCTTTATTTCTTTAATACCAAGTCCAAGCTCCTTTGCCTCTTTGATTAGTTCAACCCACTCCTGATCAAGCATTTCTTCAGTATGTATACCCATACCACTCCTCCTTGTAATATTCCAGGTAGTACAGCCATCATAGAACCGTGCATCTCACGTTTCCTTAGATCTGGTTACTTTGCGTCCTATTTCTTTCAAAACGGTTGCCATTTACTGGAGGATGTTTCACCTGAAAAAATAACATGTACTAAAATTGATGCTTTTATCATAGTTCAATAAACCTAAAAATGGTGTTGGAATTTGTAAAAAATAACATTTTATTCTGGCTTTTTTTGTCATTTAAGTTAACTTTTTAAATACTCGGTGTAGAAAAAAGAATATTTGGATGAACGGTGGCAAGAATACCACTATAACTTACTGGGAGGAATTAGTATGAAAAAGTGGTTGAAGTCATTGTTCTCAATCTTACTTGTGTTTGGTCTGATAACTGGCTGTTCGGATGCTGACGAAGAGGAAGGACCAGTAGAAGATCCAGAAATGCAAGAAGATAAAACCGGTGATGAAGAGAACGTTAATGAAGATGATGGAACAATAGACCAGGAAGATGATGACACGATGAATAAAGATGGGTCTGAAGAAGGCGATAAAGACGAGGATGGAAATATGGATGAAGGTGACATGGATCATAATGAGAAGCAGCCGAATGATGAAACAGAAGATCAGTAAGAAAGACCTTGAAGAGGGTCTTTTTTTGCTGGAAGAGTAGTCTAAATATAGGGAGGAGTGGGTATAGGATGGAGAAAGGAGGGCTTTACGATGGAAAAAGTGGCAGTGATTACTGGTGGTGGATCAGGGATAGGAGAAGCTGCGGCCAAACGGTTCGCGAAAGAAGGCATTCGGGTTTGTTTACTTGATTTGAAAGAAAGTCGTGCAGAACAGGTGAAAGAAGAGATTATCAAGGAAGGTGGGGAAGCACTCGCCCTTGATGTTGATGTATCGAACGAAGAACGAGTTACATATGCATTGAAAACAGTGGCACAAGAGTGGGGGAGAATTGATATCCTGTTCAATAATGCTGGAATCAATGGAACGTTAAATCCGATCGAGGAAATGAAAGCAGAGGAATGGGATGAAACGATTCATACAAATTTGAAGAGTACGTTTCTCATGGTCAAACACACGATCCCTTATATGAAGGAAAACGGCGGGAGTATGATTATTACAAGTTCCATTAACGGAAATCGTACATTCTCAAATTTTGGTATGTCAGCCTACAGTACTTCAAAGGCTGGTCAGGTGGCATTCATGAAAATGGCTGCGCTTGAACTTGCACAGTATCATATTCGAGTCAATGCCATTTGTCCTGGAGCCATTGAAACGAATATTGGTCAAAACACAGATAAGAAGAAGAGTGTAGAGAAGATCGAAATTCCTGTTGAGTATCCTGAAGGAAATCACCCTTTGGAGCAAAAATCAGGAAGTCCTGATCAAGTTGCAGATGTCGTCTATTTCCTCGCTTCTGATGCATCCAGTCACGTTACCGGAACGGAGATGTATGTGGATGGAGCAGAATCGTTATTGTGATGTTTTTGTAACCCGGCATATTGCCGGGTTTTCTCATTGACGAATAGAGAAATCCCAATTATCGTTGATGATGAGGTGAAGGAAATGTTTACAAAAGTGCACCATGTCGCGATTATCTGTTCAGACTATGAACGTTCAAAAGCGTTTTATGTTGAAACACTGGGGCTGAATATCATAGAAGAAACGTATCGAGAAGAACGAGATTCCTACAAACTTGACCTTGCAGTAGGTGAGCACACCAGAATTGAGCTGTTCTCGTTTCCAGAAGCTCCTGAAAGACCGAGCTATCCTGAAGCAAGAGGATTAAGGCACATTGCTTTTGAAGTAATCGATCTGGATGCGGCTGTTCAGCAGCTCATCAACATGGGTGTTCAATCCATTGAAGCAATCAGGATTGATGAATTGACGAACAAGCGATTTACTTTTTTCGCAGATCCAGATGGACTGCCGATTGAATTGTATGAAAAGTAGAATAATTCAACGAAAATAAGTTGATTCCTTCCAAATTCTGTGGCAAAATAAGGTGTGAAAGCGTTTGCTCATTCTCGGAAAAGAATCGCTTATTTTTTTAAAAGATAAGAAACTATAAAACTCAGTGAAGTCTAGCTCCAGCGCTCAGTCCCTCGAGACACTTCACCTTTCAATCAGAACATAAAGAACATGTTCCGAATGAAAGGTTCCAGTGCTTGTCGGGACTAACCGAGCGCTTGCGCTTTTCATGTCTAGCTCCAGCGCCTACCCCCTCGAGGTCTTAAGTCAAGTCTAATTGTGGCAAAAAGCGCCACATGTTACCGCAAGCTCGAACTAAGGTTCCAGATGCTTGTCGGGAGCGTGAACAACGAGCGCTTGCGCTTTTCTTATTTTACATATGCAAACGGTTTCTTTCTTTTTACGAGTTTGTGCAAACGATTTCGCATATTCATTATTTTAAGGGGGAAAAGGATGAAAAGGGGTACGCGAAGAAGACTTTCCTTGTCGCTGGTAATCATACTTGTGATGCAATTAATCGCTGGAGCTATTCCTGCAGTGCAAGCTGCAGAGCAAAGTCCTGTCATTGAAGGATCGAGCGCAACGTTTGTTTATGAGGGAGACGGAAGCGAAGATTCGGTTCTAGTTGCTGGTGATTTTACGAACTGGCAGGATGGAGCACTTCCGCTTCAAAAAGGGGAAAATGATGTCTGGACGTTGACTGTGAATGATTTGTCGGACGGGCAGCATGAGTACAAATTTATCGTAGGGGATGAATGGATGAAAGATCCTTTAAATCCAAATGGAAACGATAATAGCACATTTTTGATCGGGGAACCAACCGATGAACGAATCGTCACGCTTGTAGGCGACCTGCAGGATGAAATGGGTGCTGCGAAAGAATGGGACCCTTCAGCAGAAGAAACGATCATGGAAGCAATGGGAAATGGATTTTATGAAGTAACAGCGGAACTCCCAAAAGGATCTTACGAGTACAAAGTGGCAATTAATCAGTCATGGGGGGAGAGCTATGGCGATGGGGCTAACAATCTTAAGCTAACACTCTCTGAATCTACGAAAGTCACGTTCTACTATCATGACGGAACACATGCTGTCGCAAACTCTACATCCTATTCACCAATTCCTGATGAAAAACAGCCGAGACTAGTTGGTTCCATACAGCCTGCTATCGATGCAGGTGCAGAATGGAGTCCTGATCAATCGACTGCCATGTTAACGGACGATAATTTTGATAACGTGTATACACTTGCTACAAGTGTTCCTAAAGGAAACTATGAATATAAAATTGTTCTTGGCGATGCATGGGGAGAGGACTATCCTGCAGAAAATGCAAAGCTGAATGTGCTTGAAAAAGCGGATGTAACGTTCTTTTTCAATGCGGAAACAAAGGAAGTTAGCACGGATTACAGTGCAAAAGGTTCTGATGGAGCTGTAAATAAAGCCGGTCTTTACCATGATTCATGGAAAGAAGCCTATCGATCGCCATTCGGTGCGATTCAAGCAGGACAAACTGTAACGTTTCGTCTTTCATCGAAGAAAGATGACTTAACAAGAGCGGATCTCTACTTGAAGAATCAAAATACAGGAACAAGCAAACTAGTACCGATGGAGAAGGCAGCAACGACTGATGGCAAAGACTACTGGGAAGTTGCTGTGACACCTGATGCAAAAGGTCTCTACGGATACAAGTTTATTGTACGCGACGGTTCCGCTAAAGCAGAGTATGGAGAAGATACGAAGCAGGGTGCGGCAGGGAAGGCTGTCGATGCGAATGCTGAACTGTATCAGTTAACTGTTTTTGATCCAGGCTACAAAACTCCGGACTGGATGAAAGAAGCTGTTGTGTATCAAATTTTCCCGGACCGTTTTAACAATGGGAATCCAGATAACGATGATGCGAAGAAAACCGCTAGAGGTCCCGAACCAATCGAGCATCAGGATTGGGAAGAGCTGCCCGATAACCCGAGACTTGCGGATAGCACAGATTACGATGGAGATGAAATTTGGAGCAATGATTTCTTTGGTGGAGACATTAAAGGGATTCAAGAGAAGTTGGATTATATCCAGTCTCTCGGAGTAAATACGCTCTACTTAAACCCGATCGCCAAGGCCGCATCAAATCATAAATATGATGCAACAGATTGGAAGTCGATCGATCCGATGTTCGGCACACCTGATGAATTTAAAGCCTTCACAGATGAGCTTGAAAAGCGTGATATGCACCTGATCATGGATGGGGTGTTCAACCATGTTGGGGACGATTCGATCTATTTTGATCGATACGGCAAATATGATGTGGTAGGGGCATATGAATATTGGTCACGCATTTACGATTTGATGAATGAGAAAGGTCTTAGTGAAGAAGAGGCTAAGACAGAAGCGCGGAAACAGCTAGAGAAAGAAGGCCAGACGTTCAACGACGAGTATGGCTTTCACAACTGGTTCAATATCAAAAATGAAAAAGTAGTTGGTGAAAACGGGAACGAACACTATGATTATCAAGGCTGGTGGGGATATGACTCGCTTCCTGAAATCAAAAGTATCAACGGTGATGCAGTCGACTACGAAAGTGAATTAAATAACAAAAAGTTCGCCGATTATATTATGTATGACAAAGACTCCGCTTCGAAATCGTGGTTAACGAACGGCGCTTCCGGCTGGCGGTTGGACGTCGCGAACGAAGTAGATATGGAATTTTGGCGTGAATTCCGCAAAGAATTGAAATCAAAAGAAATGGCCGGTGACGGTGCAACGTTGAAAGAAGGGGAAGAGCCACTTATCCTCGGAGAAATCTGGGACGATGCTTCGAAGTACTTCCTTGGGGATCAATATGATTCCGTCATGAACTATCGTTTTGAAGGTGCAGTTCTCGACTTCTTGAAGAACGGAAATGCAGCAAGTGCTGATGAGAAGCTGATGGCTGTTCAGGAAGATTATCCTGAGGAAGCTTTTCATGCATTGATGAACCTGATGGGCTCACATGATACGCCGCGCGCTATTTACCAGCTTGGTGGTGGAACGGATACGTATGAACGGGCAGAATTTGATCCGAATTACGATCATGAACTCGGGGTGCAGCGTCTTAAGCTTGCAGCTGTCCTTCAAATGGGATATCCCGGTGCGCCAACGATTTATTATGGCGATGAAGCGGGTGTGACAGGTTCTAAGGATCCAGATGATCGTCGTACCTACCCATGGGGGCACGAAAATGCTGGTTTATTGAAACACTATCAAACGGCTGGTGCAGTAAGAGCCGCGAATGCAGACCTTCTAGCATATGGAGAGTTAACGACACTGCATGCTGAAGGCGATGTTTATGCATTTGCTCGTACAAGTAAAGACGGTGCAGCTGTTATTGCGGTCAACCGTGGCAATAAAGCACAAACGCTTGAGCTCGATGTCAAAGATGTTGTGAAAAACAACATTGCTTTTACGGATGGACTTGCGAAGGAATACAAAGTAGCAGTGAAGGATGAGAAGTTGAGTGTCACGATTCCTGCTATGACAGGGCGTATGCTGATCGCTGACGATGGTCAGAATTTTGAGCTTCCGAACAAAGTCAGTGAGCTTAAGGCAAGCGCAGGCGAAGGGAGTGCGACCCTTTCCTGGACTGGAGATGCAGCGCAGTACAAAGTCTATAAATCTTCACTTCAGGGAGCGATGTACGAAGAGGTCACTGTAACCGATCAAACCTCGTTCACAGTGGATAGCTTAACGAATGGTCAAGCATACTTCTTTGCGGTAACGGCAATCGATCAGGAAGGCAATGAATCATTGAAAACGGAAACAGAAAAAGCTGCGATCCCTCATATTGAATGGAAAGAGGGTAAGTATGAGATCACCCCTGTTACAGCGATCGATGATCAGGTGCTTGATCTCTCGAAATCATTCAACATCGAAGCAGCGGTTAAGATTGAAGGCGCAACTGAGTCTGGACTTGCAGAAGGACTGATCGGCAAGCTTCAGGTGAAGCGAGGAGATGGCGAGTGGACTGACATGATAGCAACGTACACTGGACAGGGAGAAGAGAAAGATGCCTTTAATGTGTTCAAAGCTGAATTCCGTCCGATTGAGAAAGGGACTTACTCGTATCGTCTTGCATTCTCAACGGATCGTGGCGCCACTTGGAAAACAACGAATACAGAAGAAGTGACACTCTCACAAAATCAGGATGATACAAAAGCTCCTGCAGCGGCGGTTAAATTAACGGAGCCACTGAAAGAATCTGGACAGGTGACGTTGAACTGGACGCTTGAAGGAGCGGATAATCCTTATCTTCTGGCGATAGAACGGAATGGCGAAACGGTTGAACTTTTAGAAGAAGTAGATGCTGTTAGCTATACGGATTTCGCAGTTGAGAACGGGAAAACGTATAAATACAGAGTAGTGGCATACGATCAGGCTGGAAACCAGACTGCATCGAATGAAGTTTCGATCACACCTGATATTGTGATGGTCGATGTGACGTTTAAGGTACATGCCCCGGACGCTACGCCATTGAGTGCAAAAGTCACGATGCCTGGTGACCAAAATGGCTGGAGCACGAGCGCGTGGGAAATGTCTCGAAACGGTGCTGTGTCCCCAGATTGGGAACTGAAGAAGTCATTTCCTGAAGGAACGACTTTAACGTATAAGTACGCGAAAGGGGAGTCATGGGATCAAGAAGGTCTTGCCGATCATACGCGTAACGACAAGTCTGATGATGACGTCAGCTTCTATGGTTACGGAGCAGAAGGTACAGACTTGAAAGTGACTGTGACAAACCAGGGCAGTAATAAAATGGTCGTACAGGACGAAATTTTCCGTTGGATCGATATGCCGGTTGTTGTGAACTCTCCTGAAAATGGCGCAGTCGTTGAAGGTGATACGGTCACGTTTAAAGGAAATGCGATCAAGGAAGGTAACCTAACGATCAACGGAGAGAAAGTAAAAGTGAACGACGATATGACGTTCACGCATGAAGTGAAGCTTACAAATGGTGAAAATGAAATTCCGGTTACAATCGAACCATCTGAAGAAAATAAATCTGAGATCTTTAAAAATGATGGCGGGGCCATCGCGAAGAATACGAAGAAGTACACGTGGAAAGTAACGTCTAATAATGGCGAGGTCGAATCGAAAGAGCCAGTGCGCTTATTCGGAGATGATCGTTACGCGACGGCTGTTGAAATCTCTAAAGAAGGTTGGGATCAAGCAGATACCGTTGTGATTGCAAGAGGCGACAACTTTGCGGATGCACTAGCAGGAGCGCCACTCGCTTATAAAGTAGATGCGCCGATTCTATTGACGCGTGCAAAAGGGCTTGAGAAATCAGTGAAAAATGAAATCAAGCGACTTGGTGCGACAAAAGCGATTATTCTCGGTGGAACAGAAGCGATACCGAAGTTTATCACGTATCAGTTAGAAGGACTTGATCTGAAAGTGAAACGAATATATGGAGACGATCGCTATGAAACGGCTGCTAATATTCAAGCAAGTCTTGGAGGCGATCCTGATCAAGCGATCGTAGCGAGTGGATTGAACTTCCCAGATGCCCTTTCTGCAGCCTCATACGCAGCAGAAAACGGATATCCAATTCTCTTCGCGAAGAAAGATGAGATTCCAAAAGCAACAGAGAAAGCACTTCGTAGCGTGGATGGAGCCATTGTTGCAGGTGGAGAAGCAGTCATCAGCAAAAAAGTATTTGGTGATTTACCTAATGCTAAACGCTATGCAGGTGACAATCGTTTCGGAACAGCAGCTTCCATCGCTACTGAGCTTAACCCAGCTAAGAAGGTTTTCATCGCAACAGGAATGGATTTCGCTGACGCACTAACAGGATCAGTCCTGGCTGCAAAACAGGACGCAGCCATGCTCCTAGTAAAGCCAGATGAAATGCCAACAGAAACGAAGGATGCACTAGACAAACTCAAAGCAGACACATTTACAATCCTCGGTGGAACAAATGCCGTGAGTGATGAAGTGGTAGAGGGGTTGAAGTAGGCGGTAGTAGAAGGGGTCTGTGAGCTTGCCCCTCTCTGACCCCCCTAAAAGACAAAACAGCCAAAAGTGTCCGCCTCCGGCGGACACTTTTTTAGTACGAAAACGACGCTAAATAGCAGTAAACCTATATGTAGCAAAGGGAGCGGGCGATGAGTGAAGGGAGGGGGTCAGGTACGCACCTGACCCCCCAATAAAATATTTCTGAATAATTAACAAATTAACTATTCCCAAATTCTTGAAACATGATATACTACATTTATCACCCCCGATATGGTAGAAATTCCCCATTTTCCTTACCGAAGGAGCAATTCGAATGGCTCGAAAAAAACGCCACTGGTTCCCTGGCGCAAAGTATCATATTATCTGCAGGGGCAATCGAAAAGCGGCACTGTTTGAAGAAAGAATCGACAGACTGAAGTACTTATCCTATTTAGAACAAGCACGGCAAGCATTCCCGTTTCACCTACACGCATACTGTCTCATGACTAACCATGTGCATCTCTCCATCGAAACCTTCGATCATCCCCCTGGTGAAATCATGAAAGTGATCAACTCCAACTATGCCAGATACTTCAACGACAAATATGAGTATACAGGACACGTTTTTCAAGGCCGCTACACAGCTGAGCTGCTCGATTCGATGATGTATGAAATCGATGTAAGCAAATACATTCACCTTAATCCAGTTAAAGCCCGAATGGTCACCAAGCCAGAGGACTATTATTGGAGCAGTTATCGCGCTTATTTTTCATACAAAAAGGATCCCCACGTCTATCCCGACTACATACTATCTCTTTTTCAGAAACCAGTAAGGGAAGCTTATCAGCGATATGTCGAAAATAATGATCCATCTGAACCGCCTGATCTTGTTAAGCAATTGCCCCA
The DNA here is from genome assembly GCA_963739655.1 of uncultured Bacillaceae bacterium. Taxonomy (GTDB): domain Bacteria; phylum Bacillota; class Bacilli; order Bacillales; family Guptibacillaceae; genus Guptibacillus. Next base: position 47,414 of record CAVUAW010000034.1, read on the forward strand.
ACCAAACGGGAGAAAAATCTATTTGCTTTCCAATCTTCCAGAGTAAGTGAGGTAAACCCAAACGACTGACAAATTAATCATGAAAGAGAAGTGAATGAATGGAGCATTGGATCTGGCTTAGTTCAATTCCTTATGTTGGCCCTGTAACACAAAAGAAATTGTTGGCTACATTTGGAACACCTGAACGAGTCTATGATGCCTCTCCTTCTGAGCTAAAAGTGAAAGGGGTTTCAAGACGTGCGCGTGAAGCGATACTAGCCGCGCATTCACTTGAGAAACCAAAGCGAATTCTTGAACTAGTTCAGCAAAAGGAGATCTGGCTATTACCCCGGGATGACCCACTTTATCCGTACTATGCAAGCAATGTTCCTGAATCACCTGTCCTTTTGTATTACAAAGGTCATATTAAATCTTATTTACCGTCTGTTGCTATTGTTGGTTCGCGTTCTTGTTCCAATCACGCCAGGCGTGCTGCCGAAGAGTTATCCTCTGCGCTCTCTGACCTGAACATTCCTGTCATTAGCGGTCTCGCGAAAGGAATCGATCGATATGCTCACATCGCCTGCCTCGCAAATTGTGGGCGACCGATAGCCTTTGTTGCGACCGGGGTTGATGATTGCTATCCGAAAGAGCACCGCTCGCTCTACGAAGCAATTGTTGATAAGGGCGCTGTCCTCTCCCAATATCCACCTGGCACAGCACCCACACCGAAGCAATTAATTCAGCGAAATGGGCTAATCAGTGCATGGTCAAGTCATGTCGTGATCATGGAAGCTGAAGTGAAAAGTGGTGCAATGACGACGGCTCACTTTGCACAGAAGCAGGCAAGAAAAGTATTTGCATTACCTAATCATGACTCACGGTTTGGACAGGGAACAAACTGTCTGATCGAAAACGGTATACTCCCTTATACTGGTCTTGAATCATTCATTGATCTATTAGACATGCCAGCAGCTATGAAGCGTAAATAGAAATTTTCATTCCTTATTTCTCGAAATCCTAAATCTACCAAACATGAAATGACGAATCTACCACGAACGATTCCGCGTTTTGTTCCCTCAAGGATCTTCAAGATCATCTCCCCTCTAGAGCATGATGGTTTCCAACCCATCAGGGAAAGGTGAAAGATAAAAGAAGATAAACCTGCCTCGGAACCACATGATCGAGCCATCGATCATGTGGTTTTTTTCTTTGTGTATAATAATCGAGTGTGCAGGTCTTTTGATCTATTCATTTTTCGAACAGAAAGGTATTAACAAAATATGTATCTATTTTTATATAGTAATTTTACCATTCGTTTACAAAAGAAAAATCATAAATGAGCCTAAAAACGACATCTTCAAGTGTCCTCCACACGTGGACAAAACCTAGTAAAAATAAGTGTTTTGTCTTTGAGGGGGGTCTGACCCCGTCCGTATTGTAAGCGCAAACAATAATTAGACAATTTACGCGATTTTTACACATGTGGGCCTAAAGTTGTTGTATACTGACAATTGGTGGCAGTGTCACCAAAATTCGACTACATACCCGGGGGGAATGGAATTTGAAACGAAGGTCAACAGGTCGTTTAATTAGCCTGGCGCTAATTTTCTCAATGGTCCTTAGTTTTTTTGCGGTTCCTGTATCTCAGTATGCTTCGGCTGCTGATGAAGCAATTCAGGACCTTATTATTTCAGAGTATATTGAAGGATCATCCAGTAATAAAGCGATCGAGCTTTATAATGGAACAGGAGACTCAATCGATCTATCAAACTACTCTTTAGAAGCTTATTTCAATGGAAAAACTGACCCAAGTGCGTCAGTGGTGTTAGAAGGAACATTAGAGAATGGAGAAGTCTTTGTTCTAGCAAACTCTAGTGCAAATGAGGAAATTCTAGCTCAGACCGACTTAACCAACAATTCCGTTATTAATTTCAACGGTAATGATGTTCTAACTTTAAAGAAAAACGATACTGTTATTGACTCGATTGGACAAATTGGAAATGATACAAGTTTTGCTCCAGACGTAACCCTTGTCCGAAAAGAATCAGTTAAAACAGGTGATTCAGATGCCTCAAATGCATTTGAGACCACTGAATGGACTAGTTATCCGAAAGACACAACGAAATACCTCGGTACACACCTTTCTGACGGCACAACACCAGACCCGGACCCAGAGCCACTCGAACTATCAACAATCAAGGATGCTAGACAAGTAGATAACGGTACAAAAGTGAAAGTAAAAGGAACTGCCACAGCTGCATTTGAAGCTGGTGGTCAAACAAATCTATTTATTCAAGATGATACAGCAGGAATCATCGTTCGCGCAGCTGGCATCACAGCTCAGCCGGGTGATGAAGTAACTGTTGAAGGATCAATGTCTGACTATCATGGCATGCAGCAAATTATGACAAGCTCTTCAGACGTTGCTGTCACAACGAAAGACAAAGGCATCCCGTCTCCTCAATCACTCGTATCCACAGATCTTTCAGCAGAAAACGGTGAACAGCACGAAGGTGAATTCACTCAGTTTACTAATGTTACTGTTAACTCAGTAGACAGCAATGGGAACTTCACTGCTGAAGATGGATCAGGTGAGTTTGTCATCAAGCCAAACGATAAATCTTTACTTGAAGTAGGAGAAACATACGAAATTCTTAAAGGCGTTATCGACTACAACTTCGATGAATACAAACTCGTTCCACGCAGTTCAGCAGACGTGATCGAAAAAGCTTTCTCTGTCACAGCTAGTCCTCAGGCTGGTTCTGTTATAAAAGGTACAAAAATCACGCTCGCAACAGCTGAAGATGGCGCAACGGTTCATTACACAACGGATGGCAGCGAGCCAACTGCAGCAAGCACAGAGTACACAGCTCCAATCGAATTAACTGAAAACACAACGATTAAAGCCGTAGCAGTAAAAGACGGTAAAACAAGCGAAGTCGCTACATTTGAGTACAGCGTACTTAAATCAGCCGATGGGATCAGCATCCATGATATCCAAGCAGCTGATCATACTTCTCCATATGAAGGAATGGCTGTTACAAAAGTCGAAGGGATCGTCACAGCAAAAGACGGCTCAAACGCCTTTTACATGCAAGAGGAAAATCCTGACGACGATATCGCAACTTCAGAAGGAATCTACGTCTATAAAAAAGGCGCTGGCGTTGAAGTAGGCGACAAAGTAGAAGTAGATGGTCAGGTAAAAGAGTATAGAGAAGAAGGTTATAGCGACGCAAAAGACCTTCTAACAACTGAAATTTCAGCATCAAACGTAACAGTAGCTTCCTCTGGAAACAAGCTACCAGATGCAATCGTAATTGGAGACGATCGCACACCTCCAACGGAAATCGTTGAAGACGACAAGATGACATCGTTCGATCCAGAAACAGATGGACTCGACTTTTACGAGAGTCTTGAAGGTATGTTGATTGAAATCCCAGATGCAACGATTTCAGGTCCAATCAAATACGATGAGCTTCCTGTATACGTGAATACGAGTGCAGATCAGCGTTTCACGCGTGCTGGTGGACTTTTAATCTCACCTGAAGATTACAACCCTGAACGTTTGCTAATCGACGTCGACGGCATCGATATCGATGTGACAACAGGTGACAAACTAGATGGTTCAGTTAATGGAATCGTCAGCTACGACTATAGCAATTTCAAAATTCGTCCAACTGGTACGTTCCCTTCCGTTATTGAAGGAGATACCGTTCGTGAAGTAACAAAAATGGAGTCTGAAGCAGGGGACTTAACAGTAGCATCTTACAATATCGAAAACTATTACGAGGGTGTTGGCGAAAGCAAAACAGCAAAAATTGCTGACTCAATCGTAAAGAACATGAAAACACCGGACATTATTGGGCTGATCGAAGTTCAAGACAACAATGGCCCGACAGATGACGGTACAACTGATGCAAGTGAATCCTATCAAACAATCATTAAAGCAATCGAAGAAGCAGGCGGACCAACTTACAAGTTTGCTGACATTGCTCCAGCAGACAAAACAGACGGCGGACAGCCTGGCGGTAACATCCGCGTAGGGTTCATCTACAACCCAGAGCGCGTTGATTTTTCAGAAAAACCAGCGGGTGATGCGACATCTTCCGTTGAAGTAGATGAAAATGGTCTAACGCTTAACCCGGGACGGATCGACCCGACGAACGAAGCGTGGGAAGACTCTCGTAAACCACTTGCTGCAGAGTTTGAATTTAACGGTGAAAAAGTCGTTGTGGTGGCGAATCACTTCAACTCAAAAGGCGGAGATGGTGCATTGTTTGGTGCAGAACATCCTGTCGTATTAGGCAGTGAAGTTCAGCGCGTCAAGCAAGCTGCGATCGTCAATGGTTTCGTGGACGATGTCGTTTCAAGTATGGACGATGCAAAAGTCGTGGTTCTTGGTGACTTGAATGACTTTGAATTCTCTGCACCGCTCACAACACTTGAAGGCGACGTTCTAACAGATATGATGAAGAAGCTACCATCTGAGCAGCGTTATTCTTACGTCTATCAAGGAAACTCTCAAGTACTCGATCACATTCTCGTATCGAACAATCTAACGAAGCGTACGATGGTTGATAGTATCAACATCAATGCTGACTTTAGTGAAGAAGATGGACGTGCAAGCGACCATGATCCAGTACTCGTAAAGATTCAAATGGATAATAAAGTCGACCGCACTGCAGGCGAAAATCGTTATGAAACAGCACTCGAAATCTCGAAAAAGGGATGGGAAAGCGCGGATACAATTGTACTAGCAAGAGGCGATATGTTCCCTGATGCACTTGCAGGTGCTCCGCTTGCATACAAATACGATGCACCAATTCTACTAACAGAAAAATACAAGGTCGATTCTTCTGTGAAGAAAGAAATTGAGCGTCTAGGAGCGAAAAAAGCGATCATCCTGGGCGGACCTGAAGCAATTTCAACATATGTTGAATATTCTTTGAAAAGTCTTGGCCTTAAGGTAGAGCGTGTTGGTGGTGAGGACCGTTATGAAACAGCTGTTAACATTGCGGCTAAACTAGGTGGTTCACCTGACAAAGCGATCCTAGCAAATGCTCGTAACTTCCCGGATGCACTATCTGTTGCATCTTATGCAGCGCAGAATGGTTATCCGATCGTTTTGACGGATGACGATCAATTACCGGCCGTATCGAAAAAAATCTTAAAAGCAACGGAAGAGCAAATCGTTGTTGGCGGGAAAGATGTCATTCATGAAGAGATCGTTGAAAGTCTATCGAACGGGATCCGCTACAGCGGAGAAGACCGTTATGCAACATCAGCTGCCATTGCAACAGTTTTAACACCTGATGCAGATACAGCAATCGTAGCTACTGGCTTGAAATTCGCTGATGCTCTTGCAGGTTCTGTACTTGCTGCGAAAGAAAATGCAGCGATCTTACTCGTGAAGCCAGAAGAAATACCTGACGAAATTTCAGATGCTATCGAAGAAAACGATATTCACAATTTCCATGTTCTTGGTGGAACAGAGGCTATCAGTGATCAGGTCGTGAATGAACTGAAAGCGAAGTAGTACTGATCATAGATGAACGGAATGGCGGAATTGTTCCGCCTTCCCTTTTCTATGAAGCTAGGTCTATCGTATTGTTTGTTAATTGTTAATATTGTGACAAGTAGGCCCGTTAACCTAGTAATCTAGTATATAATGAAAACCGGGGATTATTTCCGACAAAAAAATTGAGTATTTGAAAGGGAAGGGATTACGTAAATGAATATGAAAAAACCTCTTTTCGGCGTTCTATCAACGGCTGCACTAGCAATGGGGATTGCTGCAGCAGCACCATCTACTCCTGCAGAAGCTGCAGCTGGCGACTTCGATCTTACAATCATGCATACGAACGACACGCATGCGCATCTTGATAATGCACCTAGAAGACTGACAGCAGTTGAAGAAATTCGGGCCTCTCATGATAATACGATTCTTTTAGATGCAGGAGATGTATTCTCAGGAACGCTGTTTTTCAATAAGTACAAAGGTCTTGCTGACGTACAATTCATGAACATGATGAAATACGATGCCATGGTTCCAGGTAACCATGAATTCGATGAAGGCCCTAAGACGTTCTCTGAATTCGTTAAACAAACGAAATTCCCAATCGTAAGTGCGAATATTGATTATAGTAAAAACGCTGATCTCAGCCCGCTTTATAAAGATGAAATCGCGATGACAGGCGACGACGGAACAATTTATCCAGCTGTCATTCTTGATGTCAACGGAGAAGAAGTAGGTGTGTTCGGCCTAACAATCGAATCGACTGATGAATTATCAAGCCCGGGTGAAACCATCTCTTTCTTAAACCATCAAGAACAAGCTGAAGAAAATGGTAAAGATGTTTGAAGATAAAGGCGTGAACAAAATTGTAGCCCTTACTCACCTTGGGAAAAGCGTAGAAGTGAAGCTTGCAGAAACGGTAGATGGCATCGATGTTGTGGTTGGTGGACATAGTCACACGAAGCTTGAAGATGCAGTTGTTGTGAATGAGAACGAAGAACCAACCCTGGTTGTACAAGCTAATGAATACAGCAAATACTTAGGTGATCTAGACGTAACGTTCAATGCTGACGGCGTTCTTACAGATTGGGACGATCAATTGCTTGATCTTAGCGACAAAAAAGTGGAAGATGGCGGCTACGAGGCTGATCCAGAAGCAAAGGACTCTCTATGATGATCTCAAAAAACCACTTGAAGAAATCGAGAAGAAAGTTGTCGGCGAATCTGATGTTTATCTAGACGGGAAACGCGAATCCGTACGTACAAGTGAAACGAATCTTGGAAACCTCATTACAGACGGCATGTTGTATAAAGCCCAGCAGTTCACAGATGCAACGATTGCAATTACAAACGGTGGCGGCATTCGTGAATCCATCGATAAAGGACCGATTACATTAGGTGAAGTCCTCACAACGATGCCGTTCGGTAACAACCTAGTAACGCTTGATTTGACAGGTGAAGAAATTATTTCGTCCCTTGAGCACGGAGTGAGCGGGATCGAAACTGTAGAAGGACGATTCGCGCAAGTTTCTGGGCTAAAGTATTCGTTTGATAAAGACCTACCTGTTGGTCATCGCATCCTTGATGTGAATGTGAAAACAGATAAAGGCTATGTTGATATCGATCCAAAAGCGACGTATACGGTTGCAACGAACGCTTATATCGCAGAAGGCGGAGACGGATATGAAGCAATGGGCAAAGCGGCCGATGACGGACGTATCAATCAGCTTAACTTTGTTGACTTTGAAGTGTTCACCGAATACCTTGATGAAATTGGAACTGTGAAGCAATCTGATGAAGCACGTATTGTCGAAGCAGATGCTGAGCGCATTCAAGGTGAGAACCGCTATGAAACATCCGTGAAAATCTCTCAAGAAGGATGGAAATCAGCGGATACGGTCGTGATCGCTCGTGGCGATTCTTTCCCTGATGCCCTTGCTGGCGCACCACTTGCTTACAAATACGATGCACCGATCTTGCTAACTCAGACGGAATCATTGAATCCGTTAGTAAAAGAAGAAATTAAGCGTCTTGGCGCTGAAAAAGTGTTATATCCTTGGTGGCACAAGTGCTGTAAGCAGCTATGTTGAATTCCAACTTGAAGGCATGAAGCTTGATGTTGACCGCGTATCTGGTGAAAACCGATACGATACAGCATCTAATATTGCGGCACTACTTGGAGGATCACCAGATAAAGCCATCATCGCAAACGGACGAAACTTCCCTGATGCACTTGCCATTGCACCTTACGCGGCAAGAATGGGCTACCCAATCTTATTAACGGAAGCAGACGAAATCCCACAAGAAACAAACAATGCATTGATCGGCGTGAACGAATCGATCGTTGTTGGTGGAGACCTGGCCGTTAACACGGATTTGGATGATCTTCTTGGAGCGACTAGCCGCTATGCTGGTGAGAACCGCTTCGGCACTGCAGCTGACATTGCGAAGAACCTCAATCCTTCTTCTCGTGTCTACGTTTCAACAGGCATGAACTTCGCTGATGCTCTTTCAGGTTCTGTCCTTGCAGCTAAGAGAAATGCAGCGATGGTTCTAGTGAAACCGAATATGCTTCCAGAAGAAACAGCAGATGCAATCGACGAAATCGAAGCTTACGACTTCCAAGTTCTTGGCGGGGAAGATGCTGTAAGTAACGATGTAGTTGATCAATTAAAAAAATAATATAGAAAATCTGAAAGCGCGGAGGCTATCCGCGCTTTTTTATTTTGGATCTTTTCTAAAAGCTCTTTTCGTAAACATGTTTCGACAAGAGTAGGTAGGTGATCTCCGCTCCAATCAACTATGAAGTTTGTTTTTCAAAGATTTTTCTATAGAGAACCCCATATCACAGTTGATTGGAGCGGAAGGTGCTCGACTCCTGCGGGACTAGCGGGACAGGTGAGACCCCGCAGGCGCGATGTTCTTGCGCGCCGAGGAGGCTCAGCGCCCGCCCCGCGGAAAGCGAGCATCCTGGAGCGGAAATCAACCACTACTTTTATAGCAACCCTACGAAAACATCTTTTAATTTTATTAACTAGCAGGGATTGAGGAAAGGATAGCTAATAGTATAGTTAGTCATTCGTTATAACGAATGAATTTTGGGGAGGGATCTGGTTGAAGATAGCGGGGAAACGAAAGATCAGTCCACTGTTGCTATTACTTCTCGTGATCACAATGCTCGTACCAACTCAGACTTTGGCAATCGCTGATGTAGATGAAGAAAAGAATGCTGTCCATTATGCGGCGCTCGGAGATTCACTTACGGCTGGAATCGATTTTAACAATAACCTGGGGTTAAGTTTTTCAGACTACATAGCTCAAGATCTGCAGCGAGTAGACCTGTTAGGAAGTTATGAGAAACCCTACGCCGTGCCCGGAGCAACATCTGAAGATTTATTGAAAAAACTAATGGAGCCTGATATGCAGGTAAAAATTGCTTCGAAAGATATGCTCACGATCACAATCGGAGCGAACGATTTTCTTGGCGTGCTTAGCACAAATCCAGAACGACTGAAAGATCCAGAAGAAGTGAAGAAAATACTCACTGAGCTCGGGAAAAATTACGGTACGATCATGAAGATCATCCGCGGCGTCAATCCTTCCGCTGAGATCTATTTGACGGGCTATTACAATGGATTTTACGCTTTTCCTGAAGACCAACAGCGTCCACTGATCGAGCTTACAGCCGCGGTCAATAGCATTATTAAACAGATCGCAACCGATTCTTTCAGTCACTACGTTCCGACATACGAAGCGATTTCAACCGATTACCCTACCTATTTACCTAATCCTAAAAATGTTCATCCTTCGCCGGCAGGATACATGGCGATCGCGGATGAATTTTGGAAACAAATAAAGCTCGATTTGCCGACGAATTCGACGCGGATCGCTGGTGAGAATCGCTATGAAACAGCCGTGAAAATATCACAGACCGGATGGGATTTTTCTCAGGCAGTCATCCTTGCCCGGGGAGATGATTTTCCTGACGCACTTGCAGGTGCGCCGCTTGCGTATGATCTGAATTCACCTATTCTTTTAACACATACGAATTCCCTTGATCAGATCGTGAAAGAAGAAATTGAGCGACTTGATCCTGAATTCGTCATCCTTCTTGGAGGGAAACAGGCGCTATCTCCTGCTATCGAAGAAGAACTAACGAATATGGGCATAGCGGTCGAACGACTATGGGGAGAAGATCGCTATGAGACGGCAGCAGAAATCGCAGCGAGTCTTCCTCCTTCCGATAAAGCTGTTATAGCGAACGGCACGAAATTCCCAGATGCACTTGCTATAGCGTCTTATGCAGCTGAAAATACGTATCCCATCTTGTTAGCGAAGAAAGATGAGCTTCCGAAGGCTTCGGCCAATATCCTGAAGCAGTATCCAGAGAGCATTGCTGTAGGCGGGACCGAAGTGATTTCGCAAAACCTTTTCGAAAAGCTCCCGAAAGCAAAGCGCTATGGAGGCAAGGATCGCTATGAGACAGCCACGATCATTGCGATGGAATTAAACCCTTCTCACAAAGCTTTTGTTTCAACGGGTCTTGAATTTGCGGATGCGCTGACCGGTAGTGTTCTTGCAGCTAAGAGAGATAATAGTTTCCTTCTTGTCCATCCAGATCAAATGCAGGATGCGGTTATGGAGGCAAAAACCAAACTTGGTATCTATCATTTTACAATTCTCGGTGGACCAAAAGCGGTAAGTCCTTCAATCGAAAAGCAGCTTGTCGGTGTAAAATAGAATGAATTTGCAAAGGGATTAGCTAGTAAGCTAGTCCCTTTTTGTATGCAATCATTCACTAAAAAATGAAGAATAATGGCAAATTTTAACTCGATGATGATAGACTTGTAAGATATAAGAATTAAGGGAGCACTGGAACAACTATGGGGGGAAAATGATGAAAAAAAGTGCATACTGGCTTGGAATAATTTTATGTAGCGTGTTGATGACGATGATCGTCGCAGGCGAGGCGAACGCGATGCCAGCGCTCAGTGAGACGCAGGAATTAGCTCAGCCAACAGGCGAAACGTTCAATGCAGCTCTCGAGGGCAATGAAAATCTTCACTGGTGGACGACTGAAGATCAATCTATTATCAAAATGGGAAAAGACCAATACTGGTATTACGCACGCATTGTTGGCCAGAATCTAGAGTTAACGAATGCTAGGTATGCCATCGATAAAAAACCTTCTGAAGCGGCAGAGCTTGCAGAGGCAAGGAAACTTCAGCCGCCAGAAGGCACGATCGCGAAACAAAAAGACATCCCTAATCCGGACGATCAAGTTGATCTGTTGAGCACGACCGATCGGGAGGAAACGCTTGTGTTATTAGTTGAATACAACGATTCCCCATTAACCTATTCAGATGCCGACTGGCGCAATCGTTTTTTTGGCGAAGGAGGGAGTACGCTAAACCATTATTACGATGAAGTGTCACAGGGGAAACTTGGATTCAAAGGGGCTACGGAATCGAGCGGTACAGCTAATGATGGGATTGTGAAGGTTTCACTCAATTCTTCTCATCCTCGTCCTGAGAGTGCCTACAATCCAGATAGTACCTACTCGCAAATTCTAAAAGATGCGCTACAAGCGTCCAACGGAAAAGTGAATTATGCTCAGTTTGATCAAAACAAAGATGGCTATCTTTCTTCTGAAGAATTACATATCGTGACGATCATAGCTGGCGGGGAAGCGAGCTATGGAGATACTGGGAAAGTCGTCTGGGGTCATAGATCTAGCTTGTTCGAAAGCGAAGCACCCATACTTGATGGTGTGAAGGTTGGTTCCTACAAAACAGGTGGCGGCTATACGATGTTTGGAGAGAAACACGGTGGACATATGGCGACCGTCGGCATCATCGCCCATGAAATGGGCCACGATCTTGGATTGCCAGATTTATATGACACGGATGGATCTTCTGAAGGTGCAGGCATTCATAGCCTGATGGCAAGCGGATCCTGGACAACGCATAATAATCAATATGAAGGCTCATACCCGACGCACCTTGATCCATGGTCCAAGATGGTGCTAGGATTCACTCGCCCTATTGAGGTTCAAAATAACGGAGCGTATGAGGTGACTAATTTTGAATCGGATCGCTATTCCGTCTTGAAATTAAACACAACAGATGAATCTGAATACTTTCTAATTGAAAATCGTCAGTTTAACGGGTTCGATATCGGTTTAGCGGACGAAATTGCGGCTCCAGGAATCGCGATCTGGCATATTGATGAGCAACAGCTAAAGAATAAACAGTACAACAACAATGAATCACACAAAGCGGTTGATATTGAAGAAGCGAATGAAAGCAGACTTGGCTATCCCGAACTTGATCAAGAGGAGAATCCATACCTTTATTACGACCATTATTTTAGTAGGAATGGCTATGCTCAGTTTAATAGCTCAACTTCTCCGAACAGTAGGGTATATAACGGTTCTAGTTCAGGTGTTACGGTTACCGTATTGGATGCAAATAGTAATGCGATGACTGTTTCAGTTAAAGTGCCAAAAGGCGACGATCAACAGCCGCCAGTTTGGCCAAAAGATGCGAAGCTAACAGCTTCCGCGATCAAAAATGACACGATTACAGTCAGCTGGCCTGAAGCGACTGACGTTTCTGGCGTTGCGTCCTACCTTGTTTACAAGAATGGTAGTATCTTGAAGGAAGTAGAAGCTTCTACGAGAAAGCTAGCTGTTCAGGGACTCGCGACAAACAAGGAGTATTCATTTAAAGTAGAAGCGATCGATAAGAAGGGCTATGCGACAAAAGATGGTCCGTCACTCAACGTGAAAACGGCGGGGAAAACGATCGGTCGCATCGAAGGGCTCAATCGATTTGAAACAGCGGCAAAGGTGAGTAGAGAAACATACGAAGAAGCAGAAACGGTTGTGATTGCAAGAGGTTTCGATTTCCCTGACGCGCTATCTGGCGCACCGCTAGCGTATCAGCTGAAGGCGCCGATTCTTCTGGCGAAGACGAATGAGCTCCCAGAAGAAACAGCGAAAGAAATGGATCGTCTGAACGCGAAGAAAGCGATTATTCTTGGTGGAGTCAATGCTATTTCATCTTCGACGGAACAGGCGATTAAATCTCTCGGAGTCAAGACTGAGCGAATTAGTGGAGAGAATCGCTATGAGACATCAGCGAAAATTGCGAAGCGAATGGGCGGAAACCCGGAGCTTGCGATTGTCGCCTATGGACGTAATTTTCCAGATGCGCTCGCAATTGCACCGTATGCTTCGCAGCATGGCTATCCGATTCTTTTAGTTGAAAAAGATAAGATCCCTGCTGAAACGGCTCTTGCACTGAAGAACATTGCCGACACGCTTGTCATCGGTGGTGACCAGGTGATCACAAACAACGTGTATCGTGATCTTCCTTCACCAGAGCGGATTGCAGGAGACAACCGTTTTGAAACGGCTGCCCGAGTGAAAAAGACGTTTTATCCAAATGCGACAAAATCGTATATGGCGACCGGCTATGGGTTTGCTGATGCATTAGCTGGCTCAGTTCTTGCGGCAAAAGATGGTGCACCGATGCTGTTAGTAAAGCAGGATGAGCTACCGAAAGAAACGTCTGAGGTGATTTCTGGTGTCACGGAAATTAACTTATTAGGTGGACCGGCGGCTATTAGCGATAAAGTGAAAAATTTGTTATATAAGTAGATCTTAGGTAGAAAAAAAGTAGGAGATACAGGGAATTTGACCTGTATCTCTTATTTTTGTGAAAAAATAACAGGATATCACTTAAACTTTGTTGAATTATAGCCGATAGAATAGGCAGAGTGTCGATATTGTGACAGCAACTTAATTGGAATGAGGAGGATCTGGATGCAACCTTCATTGGTCAAGAAAGCAATAACTGGTTCTGCGTTTGTGGCTGGAGTGATGTTTGTTCAACCTGATGGTGCAGAAGCAGCGTTTGGAGATCAAGAGCTTAAGCTAGGCATGAACAATCAGGATGTGAAAGAGCTACAGGATGTACTGAAGGCGAAAGGGTATTTTACATACCACACCTCAACAGGGTACTACGGTCCAATTACTAAAGATGCAGTCAGTGAATTCCAACAGGCAGTTGGACTGAACGTAACTGGCGTCGCAACGACGGAAACCCTTCAGAAGTTAGGGGCGAGTTCGGTAAGTAAATCATCATCAGCAGCTTCATCTTCATCCGTTCTCCAGGTAGGTTCACGTGGACAACAGGTAACAGATCTACAAGCGGAGCTGAAAGCAAAAGGGTATTATTCCTACAATGTGGACGGAATTTATGGTCAGATCACTAAGAAAGCCGTACAGGATTTTCAACGAGAAAAAGGTCTTTCTGTAACCGGAAAAGCGGATGGTGCGACCATCAACGCACTGGAAACAGCGAGTTCAACTCAGTCCGAATCGAAAAACTCACCTTCATCGTCATCAGATATTTCAGTTGGAATGCGTGGGAGCGCTGTAACCGATCTTCAAACGAAGCTAAAAGCAAAAGGCTATTATACATATCATGTTGATGGCATTTTTGGACAGATCACAAAGAAGGCCGTACAGGATTTCCAAAAAGCAGCGGGACTATCTCAAACGGGTGTAGCGGATAGTCAGACGATAGCGGCTCTATCAAAGAGTGATGAAGCAGCAAAGCCTTCAGTTAGCGGCCTCACGATCGGTTCAAGAGGCAGCTCCGTCACCAATCTTCAGCAAATGCTGAAGGATCGTGGGTATTACGGGTATAACGTGGATGGTATTTTTGGTAGCATCACGCAAAAAGCAGTAAAAGAGTTTCAAAGTATCGTAGGACTACCGACGACAGGTGTAGCGGATGACAAGACGATCGATGCGTTGAAAACGAGAAGCAACCAGACGACGACAGTGCTTAAAGTGGGATCGAATGGAAGTGCTGTGACAGACCTCCAGAATAAGCTGAAAAAAGCAGGAACATTCCACGTTGAGGCGACAGGCTATTTCGGCCCTGTTACTGAGAAAGCGGTCAAGGACTTCCAGAAAGCAAAGAAACTGCAGGTAACAGGGACTGCAACGAAAGAAACAATGGATGCGCTTGACGGCTCAACAGAAAAGGTAGTGACCTCCCCTTCAACTGGTGAAGATCACGGCGACCTACTAAAGAAAGGTTCCACAGGATCACTCGTGACAGAACTTCAATCGAAGCTGAAAGCAATCGGCCTGTATAGCGGACCACTTGATGGGGACTTTGGAAATGGAACAGAACAAGCCGTTAGATCATTCCAATCTCGTAACAAGCTAACCGTTGACGGTGTCGTGGGCCCTTCAACATGGGAAAAGCTCAAGCAATCCACTGGTTATGAAGGAAATAACAATGGGGATAGCGGTAGTGGAAGTTCAAATTCAAGCTTCAGCGTGATGGACTTGATCGCTGATGCGTCTGTATACATAGGTGTACCGTACGTTTGGGGTGGTAATACCCCGACACAAGGCTTCGACTGCAGCGGTTTCCTCGTCTATGTGTTTAACAAGCAGGGCGTTTCACTCCCAAGAACAATGGCGCAAATGTGGAACGTGACAACACCGGTAAGCGCACCATCTGTCGGTGACATCGTCTACTTCGAAACATACAAGCCAGGTGCCTCCCATGGCGGCATCTACATCGGCAATAATAAATTCATCCACGCCGGATCATCATCGGGCGTAACGATCAGTGACCTCACATCGAGCTACTGGGCACCGCGTTATTTAGGTGCGAAGAGAGCGCAGTAAAGGGGTCAGACCCCACTAAAAGACAAAACCAACAAAAGTGTCCGTCTCCGACGGACACTTTTGCTGTATATAGAAGGGGCAAAACTCTTTAAAAGTCTATTAGTATCAGTGTTTTTTACTTATAAAGTAGGAGAGGGGGTCAGGCACGTGCCTGACCCCCCACGATGATAAATTTACCAAATTTATGATAAAAATTGGAATTACACCCAGTCGGTGCTAGAATGGTAGAGGAGATAAAAGTAGGAAATTTTCTAAGGGGGAAATTATGGTAAGAAAAATTAGTAGTTTACTAGTCACAGTAATGATTTTAACGCTTGTCATGCCGTCTTTTGCCGGCGCTGAAGGAAAAGAGAAAGTGACATACAATGACATCAACCGTATGTTAACGGAGAGTGCGCTTCAGCATAACATTCCACCAGAAATCGCAAAGGCAGTGGCTTTTCAAGAGAACGGCTGGAAGCAATGGTCAGATGATGCTCAAACGAAACCAATCATCAACACTCAGGATGGTGGTATCGGATTAATGCAGGTCACAAGTAACGTGTGTGATGAAGATGAAACGAAAAATTGTTATGATCCTGAAAGACTTGGAGCTGACATTCAATACAACATTAATGCTGGGTTAGACATACTTAATGAAAAGTGGAGCTATGGTGATCGAGGAATTATCCCGACAATTAATTCAAACGATCGCGATATTCTAGAAAACTGGTATTTTGCAGTGATGGCTTATAACGGTACTGTTCCAATGAATAGTCCTTATTTCCGTGATGCAGAGGATGGCACTCGCAATTTAGATACGTATCAGGATGAAGTATTTAAATCAATTGAAGATCACAACTTTTTCGATGTGAACCTCGAGGCGATCAAATTTGAAAGAGATGACTTCACATATGAAAATGATCAAGACGATCCGATCGAATTTAATAAGCTTCACTACACAGTGGATGAAAAGCTAACACGTTCGAGAACACTTTTAAAAGAAGGCGATAAAGTTTCGACTGTCGCTGGTAAACTATTAAAAGCAGAACCGAGCGCTAAAGACGGTAAAACGATCAAACAATCTCAAACCGCTACCGTATTGAGTAGTGAATTTTATATCGATACTACAAAGAACCAGGGTGGGATTCCTTACGATCACTGGGTACGTTATCACGTAGAACTAGAAGATGGGACGAAAGGTTATATGGCGTCAGGCAGTTTGATTCCTCTAACCGAACGCCTCTCAGGCGAAAATCGCTATGAAACAGCCATTGAAATTTCAAAAGACGGCTGGCCAGATGGTGCTGAAACGGTCGTGCTCAGCAGAGGATATGAGTTCCCTGACGCATTAGCGGGTGCGCCACTTGCTTATCAGCTTGATGCACCAATCCTTCTGACTGATGATAAAAAACTGACAGAAGAAACAGCTAAAGAAATCAAGCGACTTGGCGCGAAGAAAGTTGTCATTCTTGGTAGTGACAATGCAGTCTATCCTGCAGTGGAGCAGAAGCTAAACGATATGAAACTAGAAACAGAGCGAATTGGTGGAGAAGATCGTTTTGAAACAGCGCAACTAATTGCTGAAAAGCTCGATTCCCCAAGTAACAAAGCGGTTGTCGCTTACGGTTACAATTTCCCGGATGCTCTCGCAGTCGCACCATATGCTGCAAAGGAAGGGATGCCGATCCTACTAACTCGTAAGGATGAGCTATCTCCCTTTACGAAAGAAGCGTTAAAAGGAACAAAAGAAACCATCGTAGTCGGTGGCGATGATGTCGTTCAAAACAATGTCTACAATCAACTACCTGGTCACAAACGTCTGGCCGGAGACGATCGCTACAAAACCGCGGAAGCTATCATCGATCATTTTGATGACAAGGCACACACAGGTTACGTCGCGACAGGCTTGAATTTTGCGGATGCCTTAACAGGTGCAGTTCTTGCAGCTAAGAACGATGCGCCATTATTGCTAGCAAAAGGAGACCAGCTTCCTACAGCTACTGCAAATAAGATCCAGGATCTACAGACAGAACGATTCGTCCTGCTCGGTGGTCCAGATGTCGTTAGCGTAGAGAATGACCTAGCAAAACTTTCTTTAAAATAGAAAAAGCGAAATGAAAAGATGCAGGGCGTTCAACGCCCCTGCATCTTTTTTGTATTAACGAGAATTACTCGACTCTATGGAAATAGCTTTTGATTATATAAAGTTCATATGAAACGTTTGTAATGTTTCTGTAATTAAACTACCATTTTTTTCATTATTTATGCTAGGCTTGTAACGTGTTGAAAAGTTGAACTATTAAAAAAACGCCTGGGGGGAGAAAATGAAAAATTATACGTATGGACTGATGCTTTGCCTGCTGTTGCTAGTGTTTGGATTTGCAACTCAGGTAGAAGCGATGCCGGCAAGAGGTGCAGAAGAGGTATTGAAGCAGCCGACGGGGGAAACGTTTACGGCTGAATTAAATGGAAACGAAAACTTACACTGGTGGTTGACCACTGAGGGAGATGTCATCCGACAGGGGGAGGACAATTACTGGTATTATGCATACATAGATGGGCAATCGATTAAACCGACCAATGCCAAATACATCATCGATGAAAAGCCAGCGAATGCAGCAACGCTAGAGCAAGTATCTAAAATTAAGCCAGAACCGGAAGTAGATCCACTGCAGCCTAATGATTCGGGTGACATGGTTCAGACGTTAAGTACAACAGAAGAAAGTGACGTTCTTGTTCTGTTAGTCGGATTTAAAAACGAAGCGGTCAAGTATTCAGATGCCGATTGGTCAAACCGTTTCTTCGGTAAAAGTGGTAGTACATTATACAACTATTATGATGAGGTATCAGAGGGGAAGCTTCATTTTGTTGCTGCAGAGGAATCGAGCGGCACTCAAAATGATGGAATCGTGAGGGTATCACTGAATGAAAATCACCCAGAACCTATGTTACAAGAAGATATCAGTAAAGGAACTCAACAAATCGTAAGCGATGCATTGAAAGCAGCTAACGGAAAAGTGAATTTTGCAAAATATGATCGAAATAAAAATGGGAGTATTTCGGCAGATGAACTGCATATTGTCACAATCGTAGCTGGTTATGAAGCAAGTTACGGTTTTGCAAATACGAAACATTCTGTCTGGGGGCATAAGTCATCCATCTACAAGATTGACCCTCCAGAGCTTGATGGTGTTATCGTTGGGGATTATATTAGCCGGGGTAGTTATACCATGTTTGGGGAGAGTCACTTATTGCACATGGCCACAGTTGGCATCATTGCACACGAAATGGGACATGATCTAGGGCTTCCAGATTTGTATGATAAAGATAGATCTTCTTTAGGAGTTGGGATACATAGCCTTATGGGATCAGGATCATGGGCTACGGTTAAAGGAGAATATTCAGGAGAATTTCCAACTCATTTAGATCCTTGGTCTAAGATTGCTCTTGGCTTCGTGAAGCCAAAGGTTGTGACTGAGAATGGAGATTATGATGTAGCGAATTTTAGCCAGGATGATTTTTCTGTCCTTAAAATTGATTTAACGAAAAATGGTGAGTACTTTCTGCTCGAAAATCGTCAATACAAAGGGTTTGACAGAGGTTTAGAGGAGAAAACAAATTCGTCAGGCATTGCGATATGGCATATTATAGAAAATAAAATGTACGGCAATGAAGTCAACGTTGATGAGAATCATAAGGGGATGGATCTTGAAGAAGCAAATGAAGGTAAATTAGGATTTAGTCAGCTTGATGAAAAAAAGTATTCTGATTACAGCCATTATTACACTGGTGATGGTTTTAATCAGTTTAATTCCAACACGACTCCTTCAAGTAATAACGATACAGGCGAAGACTCTGGCGTTGCCATAAAGGTTCTGAGTAACAGCAAAGATCATATGAAGGTTTCCGTAACGGTACCAACGGATGATCACACGCCTCCTGTTTGGCCTGAAAATACTCAGATTAAAGTCGTAGGAAAAACTGACACAAGTGTAACCCTGGATTGGTCAGATGCAAAAGACCGCTATGGGATTTCTGGATATTCAATTTTTAAGAACGGAGTAAATATATCTGACTTCGATCTTCTTGAATCCAAAACGAAAATTGGTGGATTAACTGAGGATACAGAATATACGTTTAAAATTGAAGCATCGGACTTTTTCCAGAACAAATCAATGGATGGCCCATCGATTACAGTGAAGACAAATGTTGATAATACGGAACGAATCGCTGGTGCAAATCGATTTGACACATCAGCTCTTATAAGTAAGAAAGCTTTCACAGAAGCAGAAACAGTTGTGATTGCAAGAGGCCGTGAGTTCCCCGATGCACTTGCTGGGGCCCCACTTGCAAGAAAGCTGCATGCCCCAATTCTTCTCGTAGAAACAGATGAACTGCCGGAAGAAACGATGGAGGAAATCAAACGACTTAAAGCGAAGAAAGCCATTATTCTTGGTGGTGTAAATGCAATCGACTCTTCGACGGAGGAAGCAATCCAATCACTAGGATTACGCACCGAAAGAATCAGTGGTGAGAACCGTTACGAAACGGCTGCTAAAATCGCCGAGCGATTAGGTGGAAATCCTGAACAGGCGATCATCGCCTATGGCCGCAACTTCCCTGATGCTTTATCGATTGCGCCTTATGCTTCAGAGAAAGGCTATCCGATTTTATTAGTAGAAAGCGACGAAATACCACTTGCTACAACGAAAGCACTTGAATCCATACAGGATACAATCGTCGTCGGTGGGGAACAAGTTATCTCGAAAGATGTTTATCAAGATCTACCATCCGCTCACCGAATCTTTGGTGAAAATCGGTTTGCGACAGCTGCTGCTGTTAAAGAAGAGTTTTACCCGAACGCAGAAACCGTGTACCTCGCCACGGGGTTTGATTTTGCAGATGCCCTCTCAGGGACGATGCTTGCTTCAAGGGATGGAGCACCTCTTTTGTTAGTGAAAAAAGATGACATTACGTATGAAACAGCCAACGCAGTATACGGCAACGTTACATCGGCAAAATTATTAGGTGGACCTGAGGCGATCAGCGAAGCGGTTCTTCAACAATTTTACAGATTAAAAGAGTATTGGGGTTAAGAAATAGATCAAAAAGGTGTAGAGAACTTGACCGTTCTCTACACCTTTTTGAATGAATTTACTCCGTTTATGGCTGGAGTGATAGAGTGGCGCAACAACATTCAGGGAAAGGAACTAGGAATGAAGCATTGAAATGAATGGTAGAAGGTTAATGAAACGAAAAAAGGAAGTATTCTATAGCTCATCAGCTTTCGCTAAATTTGGAAGGGAGAGGGAAGTATGAACATAGCAGGGAAATCACTTGAGGAATGGACGAAAAGCGAGCCTCTTATTAGAAAAGTAATGAACACGGAGGAAGTTCTCTGGAAAAATCCGCGGGAAGGATTAGAGGGACACAATACGCTTTCGAAGGCAGATATTTTGGAAGCTGAAGCACGACTGAACCGATTCGCACCCTATTTCCAAAAAGTTTTCCCAGAAACGAACGGCATCATAGAATCGCATGTAACCGAAATTAATTCGATGAAGAAGAAGCTTGAAAAGGAATGGAACACACTCATCCCAGGACGCCTTCTCCTAAAACGTGACGATAGGCTTCCCATCGCGGGAAGCATTAAAGCACGCGGCGGCATTTATGAAGTCATCAAACATGCCGAAAAGCTCGCGATCGGCCATGCTCTCTTAACAAAAAATGACGACTACTCCGTCTTAGCTGATAAAAAGTTCACCGAGTTTTTCTCAGCCTTTTCAATCACAGTCGGCTCAACCGGTAACCTGGGATTGAGCATCGGCATCATGTCAGCAAAACTTGGCTTCAAGGTGACGGTACATATGTCGAGCGATGCGAAGCAATGGAAGAAAGACCTTCTTCGCGAAAAAGGAGTCAACGTCGTTGAACATCAAGCCGATTACAGCATAGCAGTGGAAGAAGGACGAAAGGAATGTGAGAAAAAGCTGACGTGTCATTTTATTGATGATGAGAATTCGCAGGATCTTTTTCTAGGATATGCCGTTGCGGCGCTTCGATTAAAAAAACAGCTGGATCATATGAACGTCACAGTAGATGAAGAAAACCCGCTGAACGTTTACCTTCCGTGCGGAGTAGGCGGCGGACCTGGCGGTATCGCCTTTGGCCTGCATCACGTGTTCGGGGATCATGTACACTGTTATTTTGCAGAACCAACGCATTCTCCGTCCATGCTTCTCGGATTAATGACAGATTTGCACGAGAAGATATCGGTTCAAGACTTCGGGATCGACAATGTGACGGCAGCAGACGGTCTTGCAGTCGGGCGCCCGTCAGGTTTTGTCGGACGGGTCATCAAACCAATCATCGATGGCGTATACACGGTCTCAGACGAGCGACTGTATCAGATGCTGCGTTGGCTCTTCGATAAAGAAAGCATCAAGCTTGAACCGTCTGCCCTCGCAGGGATGAGCGGTCCAGTCATGACAGCAGTAGATGGAAAATGTGGACCCGGCACGCACCTCGTCTGGGCAACAGGTGGTAGCCTCGTTCCTCAGCGAGTGTGGGAAGAGGATTATAAGAGGGGTCAGGCTCGCGCCTGACCCCTCACAAAGACAAATCGCCCTCAAAATCGCCGAAATGTCTCCTAAATGCGGACACTTCCGCGATTTTTTGTGATCTCTACTCTGTTTTGAAACATTTGAACGCCTCTAATCGTAGTTAACTATATGAAAGTATGGTAAATATTGTACAATTGAACTAGAGATAAGGGGGCTTGAAGATGGAAGCGATTGTTGAGCTGTTAGGACTTGTAGTTGAATTCATTTATTGGGGAGAGCCTCCAGATGAGCAGCGGATTGAAGCGAACATCGCTGCCCTCATGGCATTTAGCTGGTTTGCGGAGCTTGTGGAAAAACCTCAATATGATAAGTTGGTGAAGGAAAACCCATCTGTTCGATTTGTGATTGGGAAAATGCGAATGAAGAAGATGAAGAAATCAGTCATGTACGAGGAGCGGAAAGAGCGGAAGTTGAAGAAGGTGCTCAATAAGCAATTAGGGGGTCAGGCGCGAGCCTGACCCCACCAAAAGACAAAAGCCTAAAAAGTGTCCCTCACAAAGGGACACTTTTTTCAGTTAATTAACGATATGATCTGCTTCGAAGCCTTATCAGTAAAGGGTTTGAGCGGGTTTAATGAAGGAGGGGGTCAGGTACGAACCTGACCCCCTTAGAACGATTGCTGTCGTGTTTTAAAGGTCTCGCACAGTTTTTGTATGACGAAAAAGCTATTCCATTTATTCCCTTCGTGCTAACATCGTAACTAATAAAGTCATTGAATAGCTAAGGAGGAGACGTTATGAAAACGGTCCGTGTTCTTGCTACATTGATTTTTACTACTTGTTTGTTCTTTATCATGAACAATGTTGCACTTGCTGCTCCAGCAAATGATGAATTTCGAATACTTGAGCAGCCGAATGGTACAACATTTCGTTCCAAAGCTGTAGGGGATGAATTTCGCCACTGGGTTGAAACAGAAAGTGGAAATGTCATTTTAGAGGGTGAGGATCACTACTGGTACTATGCCAAAGTAGATGGCTCTAAATTAAGGACAACCTCTTCAAAAGTTGGGATTAGTTCCATTCCGAAAAATGCAGCTATGAGCGAAGATATGGACAGCATACCTTCTAAGGGAAATTTGAATAGCCTAAATCCGAATCAGATTGCAGGTAATCTTAAATCAGCTAGCTCTCTTGACCAGAATCTTCTTGTGCTACTCGTAAGTTTTAATGATACGAAAGTTAAATTCTCTGAAACTGATTGGAGCAATAAAGTGTTTAGCACAGCGGGAAACTCGTTGAACTCCTTTTATGCTGAGAATTCTGAAGGGAAGTTTCATTTTACTCCAGCAGAAGAAACAAGTGGTTTAGATAACGGTGTTGTCTCAGTAAAATTAGATTATAATCATCCAGATCCGGTAAACAGATACAATGAAAGTGAACTATACAGAGAAATTGTCGCAAACGCTTTAAAAGCATCAGATGCGGTGGTGAATTATAAACAATACGATAAGAACAATGACGGTTACATAAGTGTGGATGAACTGCACGTTGTAACAATTGTCGCGGGGGGAGAAGGAAGCTACAATGATCCTTCACCAAGAGTCTGGGGCCATAAGTTTGGCTTATTTTCAGAAGCTCCAACGTTAGATGGGGTTACGGTTGGAAGCATTTATCACAACGGAGGTTACACACAGTTTGGTGAAATGCACGGAAATCATATGGCTACGATTGGCATTATTGCTCATGAACTCGGTCACGATCTCGGTTTACCTGACTTATATGATCGTGATAATTCATCCCTTGGTATCGGCGTTCATAGCGTAATGGCTTCGGGGTCTTGGGCTTTCCGTGATGGAGAATATGCGGGACAAACACCAACACATTTTGATGCATGGTCTAAAATAAAGCTTGATTTTGTCGTCCCTGAAATGGTTTCCTCTTCAAAAAAAGTAACCTTAAATTCGGTTAAGGATGGGGGTTACAACGTTTTTCAGATCAACACTGCCGATCCATCAGAATATTTTTTGATTGAAAATCGCCAATATGCAGGTTACGACAGAGGACTAGCAAACAGAACTCTCTCCGGCGGTGTCGCCATGTGGCATATTGATGAAGATCAGCAATGGGAACAAAATGATGATGAAAGCCATAAGCTTGTTGACCTTGAAGAGGCAAGTGAAAAATATGGAAGTGATCTAGACTTTTGGAGAACCTATTTTGATTATAATCACTACTATCGAAAAGGATACGAGAGATTTTTTAATAATGACACCACTCCTAACAGCAGGCTATACAACGGGATTAATACAAAGTTGTCAATGGAAGTAATGGATTATAGCGGTGATAAAATGGACGTATCCATTAACCTCGGTGATGCTAAAGATAATAAGGCGCCGGTCTGGCCAGAAAACGCGACAATTAAAGCAACAGAAGTGGAAAAAGAATCTCTGAAGTTAACCTGGCCTAAAGCGTCTGATGAGTCAGGAATTGCTCATTATTTTATTTATCAAGGGAATCAATTGATTCAGACTTTGAGCGGAAATGTGCAAAGCACAAAAGTAGAAAACCTTTCTCCAAAAACATCATATACCTTTAAGGTCGAAGCAGGGGATCCAGGGGGAAACAAATCAATCAATGGGCCATCAGTAACCGTTGATACTCTTTTCGATACGATCTTAAGACTCGAAGGAAATGATAGGTTCGGTACTGCAGCAAAAGTTAGCCAACATACCTACGAAACGGCTGAAACTGTTGTCATCGTAAGAGGATATAATTTTCCAGACGCCCTTGCAGGAGCTCCTTTAGCTTATAAGTTGAAAGCTCCGATTCTGTTGGCGAGTAAAACCAACCTTTCATCAGAGGTGGTTACCGAAATCAAGAGGTTAGGGGCATCAAAAGCCATCATTCTTGGTGGAACAGATGTAGTCCCCGGTACTGTAAGAGATCAACTAAATAAAATGGGGCTGCAAGTAGAGCGTATTAGCGGGGACGATCGCTTTGAAACTGCAGCGAAAATTGCCGATAGGCTTCGCCCATATAATCAAGCGGTCATCGCCTATGGAATGGATTTCCCTGACGCACTGTCCATCGCACCTTATGCTTCTGAACATGGCTATCCGATCTTGTTAACGAGGAAAAATGAACTTCCAGCTGTAACAAATAAAGCTTTAAACGGTATTAACAAAACGATTGTTGTTGGAGGACCGGACGTTATTTCAAATGGTGTATTCAACAAAACACCGAACCCAACCAGGTACGCCGGAATAAATAGGTATGCAACTGCAGCAGTCATTGTGAACGGGTTATATTCTGATTATAAAACCGTCTATATGGCTAGCGGTATGAATTATCCAGATGCCCTTACAGGTTCCGTAGCCGCCGCACAAAACCACGCCCCAATGTATCTTGTTAAAAAAGACAAAATTCCTGACGAAACAATTGAACTAATCCAGAACAATCATCCTAGCTCATACATCCTACTTGGCGGAAGAGAAGCCATTAGTGAAGTAGTGGAGAATCAGTTGGATAAGTAAAACGAGAGGTGGGGTCAGGCTCGCGCCTGACCCCACCAAAAGACAAAACCAAAGAAAGTGTCCCTGTGTGAGGGACACTTTCTTTGGTTTATTAACGCTGTTAACTGCTTCGAAGCCTTATCAGTAAAGGGTTTGAGCGGGTTGAATGTAGGAGGGGGTCAGGTACGCACCTGACCCCCCAAAAAAAATCGATTGCTTTTGACGGAACCCCCTAGATAAAATATGATGAATGTAAATGTGCGACGGTGGAGAATAAACTAAGGTTAGGGTGTTTCAGTTGAAACTATTAATGGTGGAAGATGATAAGACGATTGCTTCTGGTCTTGACTATTCGCTGCAAAACGATGGGTATGAGACCATCGTTTGCTATAACGCTGAATCGGCGAGGGCCGTGCTCACTGAACAATTGCATGAAATCGAGTTATGTTTATTTGATTTATCCTTACCAGATGGAAGTGGGTACGATCTTTGCGAATTTGTTAAAACGCGGAGTGATAAACCGGTCATTTTTCTTACAGCATTTGATGATGAGGTGAATGTGGTCATGGGTCTTGATATGGGAGCGGATGATTATATCACAAAGCCGTTTCGAATTCGTGAGCTGCTTTCAAGAATTAAATCGGTTTTGCGTCGTTACAATAAGCAACCGTCACAATCCACTAGCATCATCATGATTGAAGATATTCGTATCAATACGTTAGAAGGTAAGGTATACAAAAAAGGTGAAGAAGTGCTGCTAACAGCTCTGGAGTACAGGCTATTTCTGATTTTTGCCAATCATATTGGACAGGTTTTAACCAGAAGACAGCTATTGGAACGGATCTGGGATGTGGCTGGTGATTTTGTGAATGATAATACGTTAACAGTCTACATCAAGCGCCTTCGAGAAAAGCTAGAGGACCAGGCGCAAAGCCCGAAAATTATTAAAACTGTCCGGGGTTTCGGCTATAAGGTTGGTGATTGAGTTGTTGCGCAATCGAGAAATCCAACTTCTTCTCCTCGTTCTATCCGGAATCATGCTTCTTTCAACTGGACTCGCTGCATTTGCCCTCTCTTTTCAGGTGGCGCTCTTCACTCTGATCACGTCGATCGTCCTTGTTAGTTGCTTTTTCTTTTTTACAAGGTGGCGGTACCGCGAAATCGAGCGACTTTCCGGTTATTTGCGACAAATTAGTAGTGGGGACTATGCGTTAGATGTCAGAAATAATCATGAGGGTGAGCTCAGTATTTTAAAGAATGACATTTATAAAGTCACGATGATGCTTTCAGAGCAGAGATCGCTTTTACAGGAAGACAAAGTGAAGCTAACCAATGCTATTTCAGACATTTCCCATCAGTTGAAAACCCCGCTAACTTCGATGCTCGTGATGGTTGATTTAGTCAGTGATCCGAACTTAGATGAGATGAAGCGGGTGGAATTCACAAATAACATTCGCGTGCAATTAGAAAGAATCGAATGGCTTGTCTCTTCTTTGTTGAAACTATCCAAAATCGATGCCGGGACGGTTGCTTTTAAAAAAGAAAGCATTTCTGCTCATCAGGTTATTCAAAAAGCAGTAGATTCCATTCTCATCCCGGTTGATATTAAACAACAAAACCTCCAAATAACTGGCGATGACATGATCACATTCGTCGGAGATTTCAACTGGACGTCTGAAGCACTTCTCAATATATTAAAAAACTGCGTGGAGCATACCCAGGAGGGTGGAACGATTTCACTCTCGTATTCCGAAAATCCACTGTATACCGAAATGACGATCGCAGACAACGGAAATGGCATCCCGAAAGAAGATCTCCCTTATATTTTTAAGCGATTTTATAGAGGGAAGAATGCCGGAGACGATAGTGTAGGGATCGGTCTTGCCATGGCGTACAGCATTGTTACTAGCCAGAATGGCGATATTGAAGTAACGAGTGAAAAGGATGAGGGTACCGAATTCAAAATTAAATTTTATAAGCAAGTGGTATGAATGGCCAGGTGACTAAACTGTCACCTAAGAGTCACTTTAAAGTCATTTTAGGCAGATAAACTGAAGATACATTAAAGCTATGGGGGAATCTGCAATGGATATTTTACAAATAGAGAATCTGTCTAAAGTGTATGGCAAAGGGGAAACAGCTGTTAAGGCACTTGACGACGTTTCGTTTTCGGTTAAAAAAGGAGAATTTGTCGTTATTATCGGCCCTTCTGGTTCGGGGAAATCAACCTTGCTTCACCTACTCGGTGGCGTGGATCGACCGACGAGCGGTAACGTTCTCGTCGATAATACAAACATTTATCAACTTGATGAAACGCAGCTTGCCATTTTTAGAAGAAGGCAAATCGGTTTGATTTATCAATTCTATAATTTGATTCCAATCTTAACTGTGGAAGAGAACATTACCCTTCCGATGCTGTTGGATGAACATAAGGTCGATCAGAAACAGCTTGAGAATATCGTCGGCACACTAGGCTTACAAAATCGGCTTGGGCATTTGCCGAACCAGTTATCAGGAGGACAGCAGCAGCGTGTGTCCATTGGGAGAGCGCTCATTAGTAACCCTTCGATCATGCTCGCAGACGAACCAACCGGAAATTTGGATAGTCAAAATAGCAGTGAAATTATGGAGCTGCTGAAAATGTTTAATAAAACGTATAATCAAACGCTGATTGTCATCACGCATGATGAGCGTATTGCCTTACAAGCGGATCGCGTCATTTCGATTGAAGATGGGAGGATTGCCAAAGACGAGGTGATTCGTCCATGAACATCGTGAACAAGCTGACCGTCAGGCATTTGAAGGAAAATAAAAGACGAACGCTGGTTACGATCATTGGGGTGATTATTTCCGTAGCGATGGTGATGGCGGTCGCGACGCTTGGAGTTTCGTTCATGGATCTCTTCCAACGCCAATCGATCGCGACAGATGGAGAGTGGCATGTTCAGTATGAGAACGTCGATTCCGATCAAATCGAAGCAATTGAAAATGATGAAGTCGACAAAAAAACTGGTTCTCGCCAACGATGTAGGCTATGCCAAATTAGATGAAGCGAAAAATGAAAGCAAGCCTTATATGTTTATTAAAGAATACAATGAGCAGGGATTTAAAAATTTTCCGATCGAGTTAAGCGAGGGGCGCTTGCCTCAGGAAGACAATGAGATTGTGTTGTCAGAAGATGTTGCGGCGAATTCAAGCTTAAAAAACGAGATTGGCGAGCAAATCACACTAGACATTGGTGAGCGCCAGATGGAAGGTGTCGAACGTCCTTTTTCTCAAAACGATCCATTTCAAAATGATATAGAAGGTGCGAGTGAGTCATTAGAAAACGAGGCGACAAGCACGTATACGATTGTCGGGAAGATCAAACGTCCCACATGGGAACCGGCGTGGGCTCCGGGGTATACAGCGATTAGCTATGTCGACCAAAACCTCATGAATAGCAAGGATACCGTTAATGCAGTTGTTATTTTAAATGACGTGAATCGCTCTCTTTATAAGCATGCAAAAACGCTTGCAAAACAAAATAATATTGAAAAGGTCACGTTCAATGATGAACTTCTTCGCTTCTATGGCGTGACGGACAACAATAATCTATTAACCACAATGCTTCTATTAACAGGCATTATTATGGGCGTCATCATTATCGGTTCGGTTGCGTTGATTTACAACGCTTTTGCGATAAGCGTTTCAGAGCGGTCGAGGCATTTAGGGATGCTGGCGAGTGTTGGAGCAACGAAGCGTCAAAAGCAAAGATCGGTCTTTTTTGAAGGAGCAATCATTGGCTTGATCAGTATTCCGCTCGGCATTCTTGCTGGATTTGCTGGGATCGCGGCTACTTTTATGTTCATTAACGAATTTCTCGATGGGGCTCTTGGGACTACTGAGAAGCTTCAAGTGGTCGTGACACCGCTATCCATTCTTATCGCCTGCGGAATTTCAATCATCACGATCTTTGTTTCATCCTATTTGCCAGCTCGAAAAGCATCAAGGATTTCCGCGATCGATGCGATCCGCCAAACCCAGGATATTAAGCTATCTGGCAAACAAGTGAAAACATCGAAGTTGATTCGAAAGTTATTTGGGATTGAAGCTGAAATCGGCCTGAAGAATTTAAAGCGTAATAAAAGAAGGTATCAGGTGACCGTTTTTTCACTTGTGATTAGCATTATCCTGTTCCTATCTGTTTCCTATTTTACGTCGAACTTAGAAAAATCGGTTGAGCTCTCCCAGCAAAACATTAATTTTGATATTCAAGTATGGGGAAGCGGTGCGGATGAACAGGATCTTGAGCCTTATACAAGGCTTAAGAATGTGACAAACTCCACGATGATCAAAGAACTGAATCTAAGCTCTTATGTCGATCAAGCTGATATTCCGGAAGGCCTGGAAGATATGGTGCAGAAGGATGAAAACGGCAGGTATCAAAATTATATCGTTTTACATGCATTGGATGAGCAAAGTTTTCAGGCCTATGCGAAAAAAGTAGGCGTTGATGCAGAGAAGTTCGAGGATTCGGAGAACCCAACTGGCATCGTCATTGAGACCATCTCTTATATGGATCAAGAGACAGGTCAATTTAAGGAAAGCAAGTCGATTAACACCGAAACTGGGGAAAGCATCGACCTTTATAAAATGAACTATGAAACAGAAGAAGAAACGTTCCTGAACAAAGTCGAGGTTGGGGCGTTAACGGATGAGGTGCCAATGGGAGTGAGTACGGCGAGCGCCGGTGGAGTTGACGTCATAGTTTCTGAGGAAACGGTGAATCAGTTGATCGATAAAGACCTCCAAGAAGACGTGCAAACTTACCTCTACCTGAACAGCTCCGATCCAATGGCAACACAAGAAGCGATTGAAGGTGAAGAAGGAACGAATCTGAATGTCTATAATGTTGTCCAAAGTAGACAGCGAGACCAGCAGATGATTCTGTTCATTTCAGTGTTTACGTATGGATTCATCGCCCTGATCTCTCTTATCTCCATCGCCAATATTTTCAATACGATTTCGACAAGCATATCTCTACGAAAGCGAGAATTCGCAATGCTGAAGTCTGTTGGCATGACGCCAAAAGGGTTCAATAAGATGATGAATTACGAAAGCATCTTTTATGGAATGAAAGCGATCCTCTACGGCATTCCAATTAGCATAGCGATTATGTTCTTGATGTATCTTTCCTTTAGAAGTACATTCGTCTATGGGTTCGCTCTTCCTTGGATGAGCCTGCTCTTTGTGATGATAGCCATCTTCCTCATCGTCGGATCCGCCATGTTCTACTCGATTAAGAAATTAGAGAAGAACAATATCGTGGATACGTTGAAGCAGGAGAATGTGTAAGGGGGGGTCAGACCCCACAAAAAGACAAAAGCAGCAAAAGTGTCCCTCACAAAGGGACACTTTTTTCCGTTAATTAACGATATGATCTGCTTCGAAGCCTTATCAGTAAAGGGTTTGCGCTAGTTTAATGAAGGAGGGGGTCAGGCTCGCACCTGACCCCCATCCCCACCCATCCCATCACACCGTCTCCGTTCTCATCCTCCGCCCACGAACTTCGCGATACACTTTCCAAATTACGAACACGCCAAGTCCAATAATCAATATGTTCAATGTATAGGTGAGCTGTACAGGCTTTTCACCGTTCACGAATATCCCGAAATAGCCCCATAGAAACACAATCGGATAGATGAGGTCATCATTATAAAGGCTGAAATACACCGCTAATCCTGCACCAATTATAAGCATGATAATCGTCCATGCGAGTTCATTCAATCCGAAGATCAAATCAACGCCATTCTCTCTTGCGACAATAAACGCATCAACGATGGTCGCAATCGATGTCCAGGCGAGATAGAAAGAAAAAGGGATGCTAAAGAAAGAAGACCGATCTGGGTTTCGTGTGATCATCGCATAAAGTACGGAGAGCGTAATCAATGATCCAGCGATTAAGAAGAGTGCTCCTGTGCCTCCAACTAGAACCGAAGTACCGGACAGAAGCATGCTGAGAGAAAACATGTACGATATTTTCGTATACAACACCTGATCCCGTTCATCCGCAGTAAATTGTCGTATAAGAGAAATCAGTAGTAACAAATAGATTAATCCCCAGATCACAAAAGTGAATCCAGCAGGAGCGATATACACATCATCATTCGCTCCGGACATGTCATTCGCAATAAAGAGAGAAGATATAATCAAATACACATAGGCTGCGATCGTTACAAGCTTCATTAACATCGTAAGTTCCTCCTTAATAGGTCTACTTACAAGTATGTTACCCCTTTGCGTTGGATCTTATTAAGAACGGGGTCAGACCCCTCCAAAAGACAAAACCCAAAGAAGTGTCCGCCAAAGGCGGACACTTCTTCACTATATTCCACTCTTTTAATCTCGACTAAATCCTACGCTACAAAGGGTTTGAGCGAATGAAATGAAAGAGGGGGTCAGGCACGCACCTGACCCCCCTCTTAGAATAATCTTTAGTGTATGATAGAGGGTAGATTATTTTAGGTATGGATAGGAGGTCATTTTGAATGAAACTAAGGACATCAGATGAGATAGAGAGGGCATTAGAGTTGTTTTATAGTACTGAGGAAGAATCGATAGATGTTGTAAATCATCAGAATGAGCTTGTCGGCAAACTAACTTTAGGTGTGATAGGTGAAGTTTTATCAGAGGGTCATCTCGGTAAAACAATCGGAGAAATTCTCAAAAACTTTACCTCTCAACAGCCACTTCTACACACGCAGGAGATCAAAAAGAATGAATATAGTGCGCTTCTAGAAAGTCCGGTCTTCACAGATATTATTAATTCTCTCTATGATGGGGTTTTTATAACAGATGGGTATGGAAATACAGTTAAAGTTAATAAATCTTATGAACGTATGACGGACTTAAAAGCGGAGCAACTAATTGGCTATCATATGGAGGATCTAATCAAAGCAGGATATATTTCTAAATCGGCTTCGATTCAGGTCCTGAAAGAAAAGAGGCCAATTACGTTAATGCAAACGATACATAATGGAAGGAAAATCATTGTGTCCGGAACCCCTATATACAATGAGCATCGTGAAATCTTATATGTTGTGAATAGTGTGCGCGATATTACTGAGCTTTTAAAATTAAAGCTTCAAATTGATGAACTTCAGGAACTGAAAAACCTTCGGAAAAGTTCCAATGAAGCATTTTCACATCAAGCAAACCAGTCATCAATTTACTCAAGTGATACGATGAAGAAATTATTCACGGTGATCGATCGAGTTGCGAAAACTGATGCAAAGGTTCTCCTGCAAGGTGAAACGGGTGTAGGTAAAACGATGATTGCGAAGTACATTCATGAGCATTCAAATCGCTCAAAAGGAAGCTTTCTAGAGCTTAATTGCGGAGCCTTTCCCTCTAGTTTAATAGAAGCTGAATTGTTCGGCTATGAACCAGGCGCTTTTACGGGAGCACTAACAAAAGGGAAGAAAGGGTTATTGGAAGTAGCGGATCATGGAACGTTATTTCTAGACGAAATTGGAGATCTCCCGTTAGAAGTACAAGTGAAGCTTCTTAAAGTAATCGAGGACCAGGCGTTTATTCCAATCGGTTCTTCGAAGCTTAAACATATTAACGTGCGGATTATCGCAGCTTCACATAAAAATATTAAGAGTCTTATTGAAAAAGGTGAGTTCCGAGAAGATTTATTTTATCGTTTAAATGTGGTTCCTATTGAGATTCCTCCTTTACGTGAACGTAGAGAGGAAATTATCCATTTATCACAACACTTTTTAGAAGGGTTTAATAAAGAGTACGACACTTGCAGAAAGTTCAGCATAGAAGCTCTAGATACTCTCCATGAGTATGAGTGGCCAGGTAATATTCGAGAGTTAAAAAATTTGATTGAGCGCTTAGTAGTCATTACTCCATCTGAACGAATTCAACTTGAAGATCTCCCTGAGGAGTTAGTTGAATCTAGAAATAAACATGATTCTCTTGATAAGGAAAAAATACTTCCACTAAAAGAAGCAGTCGAACGACTTGAACGGCAAATGATTACTAAAGCACTAAGAGAATTTAAGACAACAAGAAAAGCAGCAGAAGTGCTTGAAGTAAGTCAATCAACGATTGTACAGAAAATGAAGAAATGGGAGATTTGATTATATTATTAATCAAATCTCCTGTTTTCGATTAGAATAGTAATCAATTTTGACTACTTTTTGACAAAGATCTCTCATAATCAATGTCTCAACTCCTTTTTATCCTGTCTTTCAATAAGTTGGCACAGGACTTGCGTAATAATTAAGCAAAGGAATGAAAGGGGAAATAAAATATGGCTGTTTCAACATTTAAGATTGCAAACAAATTAATTACAGGAAAAGGCGCTATTGAGGTTCTTCCAGAAGAAATGAAGCGACTAGGTGTACAAAATCCTCTCATAGTGACGGATGAAATTTTACAAGAGGTCGGAGTTGTTAAGCAGATCACACCACTTTTGAAAGGGCTTACTTTCGAAGTGTTTACAGGGGTGAAACCTGATCCAGAGCTCTCGATTGTCGAAGATTGCACAAAAGTATTCAATGAAGGTAGACATGATGGACTAATCGCTATTGGTGGCGGGAGTGCGATCGACATTGCGAAAAGCGTCTCCGCATTTGCTACCTTTAAAGGAGAATTAACTGAACTCGTGGGTACCGATCTAGTGCCGCAAAAAGGAGCAGCAATTATTGCTTTCCCTACAACGGCAGGAACAGGGTCAGAAGTCACAAACATATCTATTCTTTCGGATTCAGAAGCGCAGCTTAAAAAAGGAATTGTAAGCGATTACCTCTTACCTGATGTGGCCATTGTGGCTCCAGAAATGACGCTAACAATGCCCCCTTCAGTAACGGCAGCAAGTGGTGTAGACGCACTAGTTCATGCAATTGAAGCGTATATTTCTGTTCATGCTTCGCCTATAACAGATGCGTTAGCGATTTACGCGATTCGAATGATCTCCAGCAACCTCCCAAAAGCCTACGCCAATCCAAGGAATTTAGAAGCAAGGGAGAATATGGCAACTGCAAGCTTAATGGCTGGGATGGCATTCGGCAACGCAGGGGTTGGAGCAGTACATGCACTCGCTTATCCTTTAGGTGGACGCTACCATATTCCACACGGTGTGAGTAATGCTCTCCTACTTCCATATGTGATGGAATGGAATAAGATTGCTTGCATGGAACGCTTCAGGGATATTGCAACAGCTCTTGGTGAAAATGTTCAATTATTATCTAATACAGAAGCGTCAGATAAAGCTGTGGGTGCTATGAAGCGTTTATGTGAAGCTGTGAATATTCCTAATGGATTACGTTCATTCGATATTCCAGAATCAGCTCTATCTGAAATGGCAGAGGATGCTAGCAAAATAGAGCGCTTACTAAACAATAACCCACGTCAATTAAGCAAAAAGGACATTGAACAAATTTACCAAACGGCTTATTAGTCGCTGATGACCAGTGTTGATCATGTCAGGTTAAAACAATTCAAATAGATGAGAGTTAAATATATGTTTTAAAGCAGTTAAAGACTATCATTTTCTTTTATCGGAACTAAACATATTCGAACAAGAAAAGGGGTTCATAAAATGTGGAAAAATCGAAAGCATGGTGAGGAATCTCCCTACATTCCAATGGGACCATTTAAATTAAGGCTACCATTTATTCACTACAAATTTGAATGGCCTGATTATGTTCAGGGATTAATGATGTGTGCAGTAGATTTAGCTGCTATTCCATTGATGATTGAGCTATTAGGGATGCCATTTGAAGTGGCATTAGCCGTTGTTCTCTTAAATGGCATTTTCTATCTCACCCACCACTTACTTGGGGATCCAGTTGTTCCTGGTTGGATTACACCAGCTATTCCGTTAATTATGGCATATGTATCGGCTTTTCCGGAAGGACCTGAACGGGTGCATGCACTAGTCGCCTTTCAGTTAACACTCGGGTTATTATCCATACTCTTAGGGTCAACTGGTCTAGCGAGCAAAGTGGTGTCCTTCGTGCCACCTGCTATTAAATCAGGAGTCATTCTGGGAGCTGGCTTTGCTGCTGTTATTTCAGTTTTCGAAGTTGGAGGACGCTTCGAAAGCTTCCCGTGGACAATTTCGATCGCGGTTGGTATTGCATTTTATGTTATTTTCTCACAGCATTTTAATCAGTTAAAAAAGACAAGTGCTCTGTGGGGTCTGATTGGAAAGCTCGGGATTTTTCCAATTATTATTTTAGCCGTGATTATCGCACCATTGTTTGGAGAAGCACCTTGGCCAACGATTGAGTGGGGAATCATTAATCCTGATTTCGCTACTCTTTGGAGTGAGTATACGGTATTTGGATTAGGATTCCCGCCAGCGAAGTTATTTTTAACGGCTCTGCCAACTGTCCTTGCAGCTTATATCGTGTTATTTGGTGATGTTCTACAAAGCAAAGCGTTGATTGATGAAGCAGATGATGTTCGTCGCGATGAGAAAATTGATTACAATCCAAATCGAGCACACTTGGTATTTGGTGGACGGAACACGATTATGAGTATTTTAGGTCCTGATGTGACAATGTCCGGTCCGCTTTGGGCAGCTATGCAAGTTGTTGTCATTGAGCGATTTAAAGAAGGTAAGAAAGCCATGAACTCATTATTCGGTGGCTCTGGTTCCTTCCGTTGGGGCACAAATACCGGACTTATTTTACTGCCAATTGTAAGTTTAGTACAACCCATTCTCGGAATTGCTCTTGCATTAACTCTTTTGATTCAAGGATATGTAAGCGTTCGCGTAGGTATTTTAGAATCTCGTAGTCACAGGGACCTAGGGATAGCTGGAGTTATAGGAGCGGTTCTAGCAACAAAAGGGGCCGGTTGGGCATTTGTTGTTGGAATAGTTCTCTGTCTATTGATTTATGGTAAGAAGTTCTTCACTGGTGAGAATGATGAAATCTTTACGAAGGACATAGAAAGCGAGAAAGAAAAACGAATTTCTTAAAAGGACAGGGAGGATGAACATGCACCACTACAATATGATTATTAACGGTCAAGAAGTTAATGAAAATTTAAATACAATAGATGTGACTAATCCTGCTACGACTGAGGTCATCGCAACCATTTCAAACGGAGGGAAAAAGGAAGCCGAATGTGCTGTAGATGCAGCTCATACCGCCTTTAAAGAATGGTCGCAATACTCCGCTTACGAGAGAAGCGAACTTATCCGAAAATGGTTTGAGCTCATCAATGAAAACAAAGAAGACCTTGCTCATACTATGACCCTCGAGCAAGGCAAACCTTTAAAGGAAGCACTTGGTGAAATTCAATATGCAAATGGATTTATCTCCTGGTACGCGGAAGAAGGGAAACGTATATACGGCGAGCAAATCCCTGCAACACAAAGGAGCAAAAGATTGTTCGTTCATAAGCAGCCTGTAGGAGTTGTAGCTGTCATTACACCATGGAACTTCCCGGCAGCAATGATTACTCGAAAAGTCGCCCCAGCATTAGCAGCAGGTTGTACGGTAGTGATAAAACCTGCAGAGCAAACACCATTAACGGCTTTGAAAATGGCAGCTCTTGCTGAACAAGCTGGTATTCCGAAAGGGGTCATCAATACTGTAACTGGTGATGCGAAATCAATTGGGGAAGCATGGTTGGAAGACGACCGCGTTAGAAAGCTCACGTTTACTGGATCGACCGAAGTTGGCAAACTATTAATGAAAGGTTCTTCAGAAACAGTCAAGAAAGTATCTCTAGAGCTTGGTGGACATGCACCGGTCATTGTAATGGCTGATACCGATCTAGAAAAAGCGGTAGATGGGGTTATTGCCTCTAAATTTCGTAATGCTGGGCAAACCTGTGTATGTTCGAATCGAATCTATGTACATGAATCGATTGTTGACTCGTTTACAGAAAAATTAGTAGAAAAAGTGAAAGATCTAAAAGTCGGTAATGGTCTTGAAGATGGAGTTGATATCGGACCTTTAATCGATGAAAATGCAGTAGAAAAAGTACAAAAACATGTTGAGGATGCAGTAAGTAAAGGTGCACTTATTGTACACGGTGGAAAGGAACGAGGTGGCTTATTCTATGAGCCTACTGTTATCTCAAATGTAAATGATGACATGTTATGTATGAAAGATGAAACATTTGGTCCAATTGCTCCAATAACGACATTCAAGACCGAAGAAGAAGCTGTTAGAAGAGCTAATGATTCCATCTATGGATTAGCCGCTTATGTTTTCACTGAGA
>CAVUAW010000035.1:0-12414 GCA_963739655.1 uncultured Bacillaceae bacterium
CCACAGGTAGTTTCAGAAAATATTATTCTTCGTTTGCTTGAAGAAGAGGTAATTTCGGAGCGAGAAGCGAAGTTAATGTTAAGTGTATTAGATCGTACAGTGATTACAATTGAGTTACCGCTAAGAGATCACCTTCGTGCCAATATGTTGCGCGCGATGCTCACAGCATTAAAATATAAATAAAAATAATAATTCACACTTTACGGGTAGAAGAGGAGGGTAGCCCTATGACATGTCAGGAATGTGGTGAGCGCCCTGCTACGCTTCATTTCACCAAGATTGTGAACGGAGAAAAAACGGAATTTCACATCTGTGAAAAGTGCGCAAAAGAAAAAGGTGAGGCTGAGCCAGGCACTAACCATTTTTCTATCCATAACTTATTATCGGGATTACTTAATTTTGAGACGCCAATTGGTGATAGTCCTGCTCAGTCATTCTATAAACAAGAACAGGTTCATTGTCCAAAATGCGGCTTAACGTATCAACAATTCACTAAAATTGGGCGATTTGGGTGTTCTGAGTGTTATAAAACCTTCTCAGACAAACTGGATCCAATACTTAAAAAAGTTCATGGTGGCAATACTGCTCATGCAGGAAAAATTCCAAAAAGAGCTGGAGCCGCTATTGAAATTGAACGTAAAGTACTAAACCTTAGAAGCAAGATGAAAGAATATATTCAGCACGAGGAATTTGAAAAAGCTGCTGAAACAAGAGATTTGATTCGTTCCCTTGAAGAACAGAGCTCTAGGGAAGGGGGAGACTAATGTCACTTCAGCATTTTATTAGTGAAGCTGTCAGTCCATGGATGAAGGATGAAGGACCTGATTCTGATATTGTCATGAGTAGCCGTGTTCGATTTGCTCGTAATTTAAAAAATTATGTTTTTCCTATAATCTCAAATCAAGAGCAAAATTTAGAAGTGATTCAGGAAGTTAGAGACCAATTTAACGATGTACCTGATGAACAAGTCGGCCAACTTGAATTGATTGAAATGGATCATTTAAAACCTACTGAGAAGCGGGTACTTGTAGAGAAGCATCTCATCAGTCCAAACCTTATTGAGCATTCGAAGAACGGAGCAGTTCTTTTAAGTGAGAATGAAACGGTCAGTATTATGATTAACGAAGAAGACCATTTTCGCATTCAATGTCTTGTAGCTGGTTTCGAACTTAAGAGAGCACTTTCGCTCGCCAACTCTCTAGATAATTGGATAGAGAGTAAGGTAGATTATGCATTTGATGAAAGACGGGGTTACTTAACAAGTTGCCCGACCAACGTAGGGACTGGGATGCGAGCTTCTGTTATGCTTCATTTGCCTGCATTAGTCTTAACCCAGCAACTGAATCACATAATCCCAGCTATCAATCAGCTCGGTCTTGTGGTGCGAGGAAGTTATGGGGAAGGAAGCGAAGCACTGGGTAATATTTTTCAAATATCGAATCAAATTACCCTGGGTAAAACAGAGGATGACATCATTGAAGACCTTCAAGGCGTTGTGATGCAGGTTATTGAAAAAGAACGATCTGCAAGACGGGCTCTACTTGATAACTCGAGGATCGAGTTGGAAGATCGCATTTATCGCGCACTCGGAGTTCTTCAGAATAGCAGGATCATTCAATCCAAAGAAGCAGCTAAATGTTTGTCTGATGTACGTATAGGAATTGACATGGGACTAGTGAAGGGACTATCGAAATCGATTCTAAATGAATTGCTTATCTTAACGCAGCCGGGCTTTTTACAGCAATATGCTGGAGCAAGCTTAACCCCGACAGAACGGGACATTAAACGTGCTACTTTAATTAGAGAACGACTTGAACTTGAATATCAACTATCGAAGAAATCGGAGGGTGATGAACAATGATGTTTGGACGATTTACGGAACGTGCCCAGAAAGTACTTGCTTTAGCACAAGAAGAGGCGATTCGCCTCGGCCATAACAACGTAGGAACTGAGCATATTCTTCTTGGCTTGATTCGAGAGGGTGAAGGAATTGCGGCGAAAGCCCTAACAGCTCTAGGACTTGGCTCTGAAAAGATTCAGAAAGAAGTTGAGAAACTTATTGGACGCGGACAGGATTCGGTTCAATCTATTCACTATACACCACGCGCAAAGAAAGTTATTGAGTTATCGATGGATGAAGCTCGTAAACTAAGTCATTCTTATGTTGGTACAGAGCACATTCTGCTTGGTTTAATCCGTGAAGGAGAAGGCGTAGCTGCTCGTGTCCTTAATAACCTTGGTGTAAGCTTAAATAAAGCACGTCAGCAAGTGCTACAGCTTTTAGGAAGCAATGAAAGCTCTTCTTCTAGCCATCAGGCTGGCGGGGCGAGTGCCAATACTCCGACCCTGGATAGTCTTGCTAGAGATTTAACTGTCATTGCACGAGACAATGGTCTCGATCCTGTTATTGGTAGAAGTAAAGAAATTGAACGTGTGATTGAGGTCCTCAGTCGTCGTACGAAAAACAATCCGGTTCTAATAGGAGAGCCGGGGGTAGGTAAAACAGCAATTGCCGAAGGACTTGCACAGCAAATTATTAACAACGAGGTTCCAGAAACACTACGCGATAAGCGTGTTATGACGCTTGATATGGGAACGGTTGTTGCAGGGACAAAATACCGTGGAGAATTTGAAGACCGCTTGAAGAAAGTAATGGACGAAATTCGTCAAGCTGGTAATATCATTCTATTTATTGATGAGCTTCATACGCTAATCGGTGCTGGTGGTGCGGAAGGAGCAATTGATGCTTCAAACATTCTTAAACCAGCCCTTGCCCGTGGTGAGCTTCAGTGTATCGGTGCTACGACCCTTGATGAGTACCGTAAGTATATCGAGAAGGATGCAGCGTTAGAACGCCGCTTTCAGCCCATTCAGGTTAATGAGCCCACTAGCGATGAATCCGCATTAATCCTTAAAGGTCTTCGTGATCGCTATGAAGCACATCACCGCGTTACAATTACTGATGATGCAATTGAGGCAGCTGTTAAACTATCTGATCGATATATTTCCGATCGTTTCCTACCTGACAAAGCAATTGACTTAATTGATGAAGCTGCTTCGAAAGTTCGTCTTCGTTCTTATACTGCACCACCGAACTTGAAAGAGCTTGATAAAAAGTTAGAAGAAGTGCGTAAAGAAAAAGATGCGGCGGTTCAAAGTCAGGAATTTGAAAAAGCAGCTTCCCTTCGTGATTCTGAACAACGCTTAAGAGAACAGCTTGAGCAAACGAAGAAAGAATGGAAAGAGAAGCAAGGGAAAGAAAATCAGGAAGTTACTCCTGAAGATATAGCGATCGTTGTAGCAAACTGGACTGGTATTCCAGTTTCTAAGTTAGAAGAACAGGAGACGGAACGCCTCTTGAAAATGGAAGAAATTCTTCATAACCGATTGATCGGCCAAGAAGAAGCTGTTATATCTATTTCTAAAGCAGTACGTCGTGCCCGTGCAGGACTGAAAGATCCTAAGCGACCAATTGGATCCTTTATTTTCCTAGGACCTACAGGTGTAGGTAAAACCGAACTTGCTCGTGCTGTGGCAGAGACACTTTTCGGAGAAGAAGATTCAGTTATTCGTATTGATATGTCTGAGTACATGGAGAAACACTCAACCTCTCGTCTTGTAGGTTCACCTCCGGGATATGTCGGTTACGAGGAAGGCGGTCAGTTGACTGAGAAAGTTCGCCGTAAGCCGTACTCAGTAATCTTGTTAGATGAGATTGAGAAAGCGCACCCTGATGTGTTTAACATTCTCCTTCAAGTACTAGAAGATGGTCGATTGACAGATTCTAAAGGGCGCGTAGTTGATTTCCGTAATACGGTAGTAATTATGACTTCAAACGTTGGCGCAAGCACACTTAAACGTAATAAATACGTCGGCTTTACGACAGGCACAGAAGGCCAGGAATATCGAGATATGAAGGATAAAGTGATGGAAGATTTGAAAAAGACTTTCCGTCCAGAATTCCTAAATCGAATTGACGAGACGATTGTGTTCCACTCTCTTGAGAAGAAGCATTTGAAAGAAATCATTGTTTTAATGGCAAAGAACCTAAAAACAAGGTTATCTGATCATGGCATTGATTTTGAACTAACAGAGTCCGCACTCGAAAAAATCTCGGAGGAGGGCTACGACCCTGATTATGGAGCTCGCCCACTTCGAAGAGCACTCCAACGTCACGTGGAAGATCGTCTTTCTGAAGAACTGTTACGAGGCACCATTGAGAAAGGTCAGCGAGTAAAGATTGATTATAGAGACGACGATTTTGTTGTTGAAACTCTATCTGAAGCAACTTCATCTTAGAGGGAACGAACCGGAAGGCAATTTGTCTTCCGGTTTTCTTATATTCGAAGAATGGATTCATCTATTTAAGGGAAAGGGTATAAAAGTACTAAAATAATGACTCAGGTAACGAAAAGTGATTTATATCAATTTAGCGATACTTATGAGTTCATAAGAACTTATAAGTTATGATAAAATAGTCAAAAGGATTTTGATTTTGTACGGGAAATTTGAAAGTGGGGAATATAGATGGCGAAGAAAAAGACAAAATTCATGTGTCAGGACTGCGGCTACGAATCTCCCAAATGGATGGGAAAATGTCCGGGGTGTCATCAGTGGAATACAATGGTGGAAGAGTTTGTCCCATCAGATAACGATCGAAGACGTTTTGTCACTTCAAACGAGGGATCAACGAGTAAGCCAACATCGATTCGAAGTATACAAAAGGAAATGGAACCAAGGATTTTCACCCAAATTACGGAGCTTGATCGCGTACTTGGGGGAGGAGTTGTTCCTGGTTCACTTGTACTTGTTGGGGGAGACCCGGGTATTGGTAAATCAACGCTTTTACTTCAAACATCTTCCAAACTAGCAGATCAAGATCATCCGGTTTTATACATCTCTGGTGAGGAATCGGTCAAGCAAACCAAAATTCGAGCTGACCGGTTGGGTGTAGATGCAGAAAAATTATTTGTGTTAGCAGAGACAGATCTTGAGTATATTAGTAGTGCAATTGAAGAAATAAATCCCCAACTTGTGATAATTGATTCGATTCAGACCATTTTTAGATCTGAAGTAACTTCAGCTCCAGGAAGCGTCTCTCAAGTACGTGAATGTACGTCACAACTCATGAGAATAGCTAAGACAAGAGGAATCGCCATATTCATTGTAGGACATGTGACAAAAGAAGGCTCGATTGCTGGCCCTCGACTGCTTGAACATATGGTTGATGCAGTACTTTACTTTGAAGGAGAGCGGCATCATACTTTCCGAATTCTTCGGGGTGTGAAGAACCGTTTTGGTTCCACTAATGAAATTGGTGTGTTCGAGATGAAGGAAGAAGGGCTTGAAGAGGTACTTAATCCCTCGGAAATCTTTTTAGAAGAGCGATCATCTGGTGCAGCAGGTTCTACTGTAGTTGCATCGATGGAAGGAACGCGTACGGTCCTCGTTGAGATTCAGGCTCTTATTTCTCCAACAAGCTTTGGGAATCCTCGAAGAACAGCAACGGGTATTGATCACAACCGAGTATCCCTATTAATGGCAGTTCTTGAAAAGCGAGTGGGTCTTCTGCTTCAGAATCAGGATGCTTATTTGAATGTAGCGGGTGGGGTAAGACTCGATGAACCAGCAATCGACCTTGCAATTGCGGTTGCGATTGCTTCGAGCTTTAGAGATAAGCCCACTCGGCCATCTGATATTGTAGTCGGTGAGATCGGACTCACTGGTGAAATTAGACGAGTTTCACGAATCGAACAACGAGTTATTGAAGCGGCTAAGCTTGGTTTTGAACGGGCTATTATTCCAAAGAAAAATATCGGTGGATGGACTTTCCCAGAAGGGATTCAAGTGATTGGTGTCCAAACTGTAGATGAAGCATTAAACGAAGCACTAGGAGGGTAGGGAATGGAGATTGATAAGCAGCAGGAAATAATAAATGAAATACTTAAAATTGTAGCTCCAGGCACACAACTAAGACATGGCATAGATAATATTCTTAGAGCAAAAACTGGAGGCCTTATTGTTGTTGGTTTCGACGGGAAAGTTCAGGATCTTGTAGATGGCGGATTCTCTATTGAATGCAGGTTTACGCCTGCTTATTTATACGAACTTGCAAAAATGGATGGCGCCATTATTTTAAATAAAGATGCTTCAAGAATCCTTTATGCTAATACGCAGCTCATTCCAGAAACTTCGATTCCTTCAACGGAGACAGGGATACGCCATCGCACGGCAGAGCGGGTTGCCAAGCAAACAGGTAATCTAGTGATATCTATTTCTCAGAGACGAAATGTAATTACGCTTTATCAAGGTAACATTCGTTATTCTTTGAAAGAAATCGGCGTAATCCTTACGAAAGCAAATCAAGCCATGCAGACACTTGAAAAATATAAATCTGTATTAGATCAGGGGATAACAGATCTTGGTGCCCTTGAGTTTGAAGAACTTGTTACACTTCAAGAGGTAGCTCAGGTAATTCATCGGATTGAAATGGTGCTTCGTATTAAGAAAGAGATTTTAAACTATATTAATGAACTTGGTACAGAGGGACGACTGATTAGCATGCAGATGGAGGAACTTGTTTCCAATCTTGAAGCAGAAGCGAAATGGCTGATTGGAGATTATGTGAAAGAAGTGGACGAATCACCGGCTGACGTCATGAAACGACTAAAGAAGCTAACGAGCGATGATCTGCTTGAGGATAATGCGATTATGAGAATACTTGGCTA
Organism: uncultured Bacillaceae bacterium; assembly: GCA_963739655.1. GTDB lineage: Bacteria > Bacillota > Bacilli > Bacillales > Guptibacillaceae > Guptibacillus. The sequence goes on from CAVUAW010000035.1 coordinate 6,729, forward strand.
TCAAGACCAGAATGAAAATGTAACGCCAAGGGGATACCGTATTCTACATAAGATCCCACGGTTGCCTTCTAATATTATTGAAAATCTTGTTGACAGTTTCGATAACCTCAATGCCATTTCAAAGGCATCCATTGAGGAGCTTGATCATGTAGATGGAATAGGAGCAATACGCGCCAAAAAAATTAAAGATGGATTAAAACGGATACAAGAACAATTGTTCGTAGACCGCCACATATAGGGCTGTGAAATAGACAATCCATAGGGGCTGTGCTAATCTATAATTAATTTATAGTCATAAAAGCTAACCTATAATCATACTATAAATTTCGCAAACTTCAAGGTTTTACGTTTCAATTTTGAGAATTTGTTTATAATGATAAAAGGAGGTGAAAACGTCAATGATAAAGTGGATCGTACAGTTATTTTTTATCATTTTAGGCGGAGCGCTGGGCTTAGTATATTTACCAGATTTAATACAATTACTCAATATGGGGGATCTTCCAACGGTTTTTAGCAACTCTTATGCAGGTGCTGTCATAGGAGCGGTGCTATTCTTTCTAGCAACTTTTTGGATTACAGATTATATTGTTGATTTTATTCGTCTCGTTGAAGAAAAAGTTGTTAAGGCACCGGTTGGAGACGTGCTATTTGGGTCAATTGGACTGATTATTGGACTTATAGTTGCATTTTTAATAAACGTATCTCTGGCTGAAATTAATCTCCCGGTCGTTAGTAATGTTCTGCCAATCTTTATTTCCATACTTTTTGGGTATTTCGGTTTTCAGGTTGGGTTTAAAAAACGTGATGAACTGATTAACCTTTTTAGTAATAACAAAGGCAAAGATAAAAAGAAAGATTCCGATGAAGATGAGATCGATTCTGGTTCTTCTAAACTTAAGATTCTTGATACGAGTGTCATCATTGATGGTAGAATCGCTGACATTTGTCAGACTGGTTTTCTAGAAGGCACACTCGTTATTCCACAATTTGTTCTGGAAGAATTGCAACATATTGCTGATTCATCAGATGTATTAAAACGAAATCGTGGTCGACGTGGGTTAGACATTCTAAACAAAATCCAAAAAGAATTGGAAGTAAATGTTGAAATCTATGAAGGTGACTTTGAAGAAATTCAGGAAGTAGACAGCAAGCTTGTGAAACTTGCCAAACTTGTAAACGGAATGGTCGTCACAAATGATTTTAACTTGAACAAGGTATGCGAGCTTCAGAAGGTTCAAGTACTGAATATTAACGATTTAGCGAATGCTGTAAAACCAGTTGTCCTTCCAGGGGAAGAACTTAACGTTCAAGTAATTAAAGATGGTAAAGAATATAATCAGGGTGTTGCTTATCTTGATGATGGTACAATGATCGTTGTAGAAGAAGGTAGAAACTATATTGGGAAGACAATCGATGTGCTTGTAACAAGTGTGTTACAAACTTCAGCAGGGCGGATGATATTTGCGAAGCCCAAGCTTCTGGAAAAAGCACTTTAAGCGATAGGCGACGGGGGTTCTAGCTTTGAAGTATTCAGTGGTCATTCCTGCTGCCGGTCAGGGAAAACGGATGAATGCAGGAAAAAATAAACAATTTATTATGCTTGAAGGAAAACCGATTATCGTTCATACGATATCGGTTTTTCAAAGTGACCCACAGTGCGAGGAGATTGTGCTTGCTGTAAATGAGAAAGAGCATGAAGCGTTTCGTATTCTCATTGAAGAACACGCACTTACGAAAGTAACTCGTGTCGTAACTGGAGGTCAGGAACGCCAACAAAGTGTGTATGAAGGTCTCAAGGCGCTAGATGGTGATAAAATTGTCTTAATTCATGATGGCGCACGTCCGTTTTTTACACACCAAGTGGCAAGAGAAGCCGCCCAAGCCGCAGCATATTATGATGGTGCAATCGTAGCGGTTCCTGTTAAGGATACAGTGAAGCAAGTAGAAGATTTGAAGGTTCAGAAAACCATTGATCGGTCAAGCTTGTGGGCTGTGCAGACTCCGCAGGCTTTTCGTCTGTCGGTTATTAAAGAAATTCATCAGTGGGCTGAAGAAAACGAAGTGATCGGTACTGATGATGCTAGTCTTGTAGAGATGAAGGGACGTACCGTACACGTGATTCAAGGTGATTATTGGAATGTGAAGTTAACCACACCTGAAGATTTAATTTTTGCTAGAGCGATTTTAAGAGAGAAAAAGGAGAGTGGAGTTTAGTGCGAATTGGTCATGGTTTTGATGTTCACAAGTTAGTCGAAGAGCGACCTTGTATTATAGGGGGAGTAACGATTCCTTTTAGCAAAGGGCTATTAGGCCACTCTGATGCTGATGTGCTTCTTCACGCCGTAGCGGATGCATGCTTAGGTGCTATCGGTGAAGGCGACATTGGAAAGCATTTCCCTGATACGGATGAAGCGTTTAAAGATGCTGACTCTAAAGAACTGCTTCGACATGTGTTTCAAATTGTGAAAGAAAAAGGCTACGTTCTTGGAAATATCGATTGTACAATTATTGCGCAACTTCCCAAAATGGCACCACATATTTCAGCTATGCGTGAAGTGATTGCAGGACTTTTAGAAGCTGATCTCAGTCAGGTGAATGTCAAAGCGACGACGTCTGAGCAACTTGGTTTTACAGGCAGAGGTGAAGGGATTGCCGCAGAGGTTGTTGCCTTATTACAAAATGCTTGACCGATAATTTGACTCTAATGGTAGAATAATAAGACAGTTGAAGATAAAAATTAATGGTGGTGGATATGATGGAAAACGAAGTAAGGGTACGTTATGCCCCAAGCCCGACAGGTTATTTACATATTGGGAATGCGAGAACGGCTTTATTTAACTATTTATTTGCTAGGAGCCAGAATGGTAAATTCATCATTCGTATTGAAGATACAGACCAATCACGTAATGTAGAAGGTGGAGTAGAAAACCAGCTTGACTATTTAAAGTGGCTCGGAATGGATTGGGATGAAAGTATCGACAAGGAGGGAGAGTACGGTCCATATACACAAATGGAGCGACTCCCTATTTACACAGAGCATACGAAGGAACTTCTTGAAAAAAACCTTGTTTACAAGTGCTATTGTACAGAGGACGAGCTTGAGGCAGAACGTGAGGCCCAGCGCGCACGCGGTGAAATGCCTCGTTACTCAGGGAAGTGTCGCCACCTAACGGAAGATCAGCGAGAGAAATTGGAAAGTGAAGGAAGAGAACCAAGCATTCGCTTTGCTGTTCCCCGAGACAAAGAGTACGCTTTTGATGACGTTGTAAAAGAACGCGTATCGTTTGAATCAAATGGAATTGGCGATTTCGTTATTGTGAAGAAGAACGGCATTCCAACTTATAACTATGCAGTGGCACTCGATGATCACCATATGAAAATTTCTCATGTTCTCCGTGGAGATGATCATATTTCGAATACACCGAAGCAGCTGATGATTTATGAGGCGTTTGGTTGGGAGCCACCTAAGTTTGGTCATATGACTTTAATTGTTAATGATCAGAAGAAAAAGCTTAGTAAGCGAGACAAATCGATCGTACAGTACATTGAGCAGTACCATGACTTAGGGTTCCTTCCTGAAGCATTATTTAATTTTGTTACGCTGCTTGGTTGGTCACCTAAGGGTGAAGAAGAGCTGTTTACAAAAGATCAGCTGATTGAAATTTTTGACCCAAGTCGCTTATCAACGTCTCCTGCAGTTTTTGATTCACAGAAGTTGTATTGGATGAATAATCAATATATTAAACAGGCTAGTATTGAACGTGTCGTTGAGCTTACTCTTCCACACCTTATTGAAGCTGGGAGATTCCCACTTGAAATGACTTCTGACCAAAAAGAATGGGCCAAGGAGCTTATCGCACTTTATCAAGAGCAACTTCATTACGGTCGAGAAATTGTTGAGCTTACTGAGTTGTTCTTTAAGCAGGAAATTCAGTATAATGAAGAAGCAATGACGGTGCTGAATGAAGAACAGATTCCTGAAGTGATGCAGGGTTTTCTTGATCAGCTTAATGAGATAGATGAGTTCGAGCCAGCTGCCATTAAGGGAGCAATCAAAGCCACTCAAAAAGCAACTGGTCACAAAGGAAAAAAACTATTCATGCCAATCCGCGTTGCAACGACTGGTGAAACACATGGACCAGAACTTCCACAGGCCATTGCGTTACTTGGAAGAGAAGCTGTTAATGCTCGTTTGAATCAAGTTCTTAACATGAACAAAGCCTAGAAATCATACATTAAATACAATCGTTGATGAGGAAAAGTAAATGAGTCTAATTCTTTATAGAGAGAGCTGCCTTGGCTGAAAGCGGCTTAAGAATTCGCTTATTGAAATGCACCTCTGAGTCTTTTGCAGAAAACCATTATGGTTATTATGTAAAAGCGGCGCCCCGTTATCGGTGAAAGGAACATCCTTGCTTCACTAGGATGTTCGAAGCAGAGTGGAACCACGCAATAAGCGTCTCTGTGTGATGGGCATCATCACACAGAGACGCTTATTTTTATTAGTTGGATTAAACTTTGTTCAGTAAATATTTTTGAACATAGAGTCAGGTTGTTAGGGAGTATAAGTAGGGAGGGGTGAAACGGATGTGGAAAACGTTGAAGCATGATATCGATGTTGTCTTTGATCAAGATCCAGCTGCAAGAAGTTATTTTGAAGTGATTTTAACCTATGCAGGTCTTCATGCCATCTGGTCACATCGAGTTGCTCATTGGTTCTGGAAGAAGAAATTTTTCTTTCTTGCAAGAGCTGTTTCGCAAATTAGCCGGTTTTTTACAGGGATAGAAATTCATCCTGGGGCTACGATTGGTCAGCGTTGCTTTATTGATCATGGCATGGGGGTAGTCATAGGAGAGACATGTGAGATTGGTAATAACGTTACTCTCTTTCAAGGTGTCACCCTTGGAGGTACTGGAAAAGAAAAGGGTAAGCGTCATCCTACTCTTGAGGACAATACTCTTGTCGCAACTGGTGCGAAGGTTTTAGGTTCGATTACGATAGGAGAGAATTCAAAGGTGGGCGCAGGTTCTGTAGTCTTGCAGGACGTACCGGTAAATTCTACTGTCGTCGGTATACCAGGTCGAGTCGTGATTCAAAATGGTGTTAAAGTCCCTCATAATCTAGATCATCACAAAATGCCAGATCCGGTCGCGGATAAATTCAAACAAATGGAACAGGAATTACTTAAATTAACAGAGGAAGTTCGAACGTTAAGAAAGAGGAGTGGAATTAATGGCGATTAAGTTATATAACACATTGACTCAGAAGAAAGAATCATTTCAACCCATAGAAGAGGGTAAGGTTAGAATGTATGTGTGTGGTCCAACTGTTTACAACTACATTCATATTGGGAATGCTCGTCCTGCGATTGTGTTTGATGTCGTTCGCCGTTATTTAGAATACCGTGGATACGATGTACGGTATGTATCAAATTTCACGGATGTTGATGATAAATTAATTCGAGCGGCTCAAGAACTAGGGGAAGAAGTTCCTGATGTAGCGGAACGTTTTATACGGGCTTATCATGAAGATACCGGTGCTCTTGGTGTAAATAAAGCCGATGAGCACCCAAGAGTAACGGACAACATGGAAGAAATCATTGCATTTATAAACGCTCTTATTAAGAAAGGCTTCGCTTATGAGTCTGAAGGCGATGTTTATTTCAGAACTCGTCAGTTCGAAGGG
>CAVUAW010000036.1:0-27163 GCA_963739655.1 uncultured Bacillaceae bacterium
ATAAAGAAAAAAGAGGCCAACGGCCTCTTTTCACTGTTCAGTGATTATTTCTATTTTTTAGTACCAGACTAGTCCAACTTCCCTCCGAATACAGGCATGACACTTGCCTCGCCGTAATCTTTGATCGTTTCGAAATTCTTCAATATTTTCATATCCTCATCAGAAATCTCGAAATCCATATCCGCATTATTCTTCATATGTTTTGGGTTCGCCGTTTTAGGCAAAGGCAGGAGTCCGAGTTGTAGGATATAGCGAATGCTTAGTTGAGGAACGGATACATTGTATTTCTCTGCGAGTTCTACAACTTTATCATTTTTCAACAATTCTCCGTGAGCGATCGGTGAATAAGCTTCCACGAGAATGTTTTGTTCTTGCGTATATTGAATCAATTCAAACGGTGTATTGCTTATATGAGCCAGGATCTGATTGACCATCGGTTTGACGGTACAAGCACTCAGAATGTTATCAAGGTCTTCTTTTTGGAAGTTCGATAAACCGATGGCGCGGAGTTTCCCTGCCTGATAGGCTTCCTCAAGAGCCTTCCATGCTTCAAGGTTTCCTTTGAAGTAACGGTCTTCGCCGCCGAATTCCTTCCATGGTTGTGGACTGTGGATGATCATCATATCAATATAGTCCAGTCCCATCGTCTCCAAAGATTGATCAATCGCTGAAACGGCTTCTTCATATGATTTTATTTCTGCAGCAAGTTTTGTAGTGATAAACAATTCCTCTCTGTTTACACCACAAGCTCTAATTCCTTCTCCTACGCCACTTTCATTAGCATAAGCCTGGGCTGTATCAATATGGCGATAGCCAATTTCCACAGCATCTACCACTGCCTGTGTGACATCGTCATTTTCAATCATCCATGTTCCAAGACCTAATTTAGGAATCTCAATTCCTTTCGATAGCGTATACGTTTCCTTCAAAATCATAGAGAACATCTCCTTTTTTTTAGTTAGTGGTGAACAAAAAGCAATCAATGTCATTTCATAAATGTGTGATCGATTTACATGCAGTATATTCCCTAGAGTTAACTCTAGGTCAAGAATAAACCTCTGAATAAATTCATGTTTTTGCATTAATAAAAAGGGGACACTTAATTACCTTATTTCTAGACACATACTTCTAAAATACATTTAATAAAAAGATTATCTCGAAACTGATTCTTCCATTAAACAGTCTATATCTTCAGTTCGAATTATTTAAAATTATTGAAAACAACTCAATCTTTTATTTCACATTAAAAGGAGCCTATCTTATTACAGATAAGCTCCGAGTACTAGGAAGAGAGGTTTGACTTCACAGATACACCTTAAAATCTCGTCTAGGGTGCTAATCATCAAAAAGAGGAATCATCGTTTTCTATATTATTTTTTAATGTGTGCAAAAAAGTCTGTGCTCCTGGAGCTAGAGAAGATTCGTTTTCCAAACTCACTAGTGCAACCCTTCTATATAGTTCTGGAAAATTTACTGGCCAAAGTCTAGTTAGTGTACCTACTTTTAATAAGTCTTGAGCTAATGATTTAGTCAGTAGAGCTACACCTTTTCCAATACGAACAAAGTCAAGAGCTGTAGTTGGAGGGAGTTCAAGAGTATCCATGCCAAATGTCATATAACTTCTTTGCCAATGTTTACTTTCTTCACTCCAATCAGTGAGAATATAAGGACTGCTATTTGCAAAAACCTCTTCTATTGTATAGGTCCTAGCTTTCAATTCACTTAATGTATGGCCCTTATGAGCCACTAATATAAGTGGTTCCTTCATCAAAAGAAGCTTCTTTAAATCACTGTTAAAAAAAGGATAAGTAATCAATCCCATTTTGATAAATCCATCATAGAGCATTTCAATAATCTGCTGATTATGACCCGTATGAATTACCAAATCTATTTCTGGGTAATTTCCATGCATTTCAGAAATTGCTGAAGTAAATAGTCCTGAAGTAAATGTAGGTATCGTCCCTATTTTTACTTCTCCACGTCTTCCTTCTTTGATAGAATGAGCTCTTTCTACCCCTTCCATTAACACCTCTAATGCTTGACTCGCATAAGGAAGAAAGCCCTGCCCTAGGTCTGTAAGTTCCATATGCTTTCCTACTCGATAAAACAGAGATCCACCTATACTTTTTTCCAGCTCTTTTACTCGTAAGCTAATCGTTGGTTGCGATACATTTAAATATCTAGATGCTTTACTAAAAGACCCCAACCGAACGACAAGTTCAAATGCTTTTAGCTGATTGATTTCCAATGTCACACCTCATCCATAAAAATAACTAATAGTAACTATAATTTATATTAGATTGTTTAATTAGTCTAATCAACTTATGCTTTTATTGGAGATCAAAGTATAAAAAGAAAGAAGGTGCCCAATGTTCTTATTAAAACGGATTTCGAGCATCATTAATCATCAATACCAACAACCAAAAGGATTGCTAGGCTGGTACATTGGTGAAAAAATGATACATCAGCACAAACCAGAAACAAATTGGACCATTGAATTATTAAATCTCCAAGAAGACGAAGACATATTGGAGATTGGATGTGGTGCAGGATATGCTATGAAACTCTTATTAAACCAACCTTCCGTTCACAAAGTTATCGGCTTGGACTTATCTAAGACTCTTCTCCATTCTTCATCGATCCGAAACCAAATGGCAATAAGAAAAGAAAGAGCTCAGGTGGTCCTTGGAAATGTTCATAAATTACCTTTTAAAGATAAACAATTTTCTAAAGTATTTAGTATCCATTCCGCTTACTTTTGGGAAAACTTGCCTGAAGCAATGGCGGAAATATATAGAGTTCTTAAGCCAAACGGAACCGTTTCAATCACCCTTTGCGACGGAAAACGCGGAGAGACCTGGGACGCTGTGAAGAATATGATTGAAAATGAACTTATTTCATTAATGACACAAATGAATTTTGTTAAAATAAGACTTTGGGAAGGACCTGAATCTAGAGGGTACCATACAGTAGCCATTACTGGTGAGGTATAACAGATTAAAACGCAATCACTAAATTGGACCACATACATTCCGAATCTTTTGTTCGCTTTGAAGAGTTTAAACGAAAGAAGACGATTGTAATATAAATAATCGTCTTCTTTAAATTATTCAGATTTTTCAACCTGGAATTTGTGCTCGATAATTGAAGACTGTACTATGACAATCATATTTCCCAACATTCTAAAGGAAAAGGCATCTTTATTTTAATTCTTCTTCTTTCAATCCTCATAAAAATTGCTTGAAATTGCTCTAATTTCATTTAGAAATAGAACAATAGATGCAACCAAATGCCATTGGGGTAGCAATAATCTTTCTATTAACCTTCAAATTTATTTAAATAAATCTTTTTAAATATTCGCCAAATATTTTGTTCATAACTTTGGGGGTGTTTTCTAAATAAACATTAATTTGTTCAATGTTTGATTCGAATTTATCAGAGTTTCTTTCATCTGTTGGAAAATCAGATATTCCTTTTATAATAATACATTCAACATCATTCTTCTTACAGATATAAGCAATTGCACCCGCTTCTGTATCGGCTATTGTTATTTCGTTTTCTTTAAGTTCTAAATAGTCCTTCCACATAACTACTGCTTTATCAGCGGTGCCAATTGTTCCGGTATAAAAATCATTTCCATATTTTGATAGATCAATATCGACTATGAAGGATTGTTTAATAAGAGGCTCGATTTCTTTTACTGTGCAATCATATTGAACGGCTTCATCGGGTACAAAAATATCCAAATTACTGAACTTATCATCTATTCCTGCACATGTTCCAGCAACGATTACTTTAGTTAAATTAAATTTAGAAATCATATACTGATTACCACCAACACCATTTACTTTTCTTACACCGGTACTATAAAAAACAAGTTCAGTATCATTAATTGTTCTTATGAAATACTCGCCATAAGGATAACCGAAACGTTCATTATCTTTTATGCCGAAATATTCCAATGTCGCTTCATATTCCCACTTCGTTGCTATACTTATTCCTATCATCGACTTATCACCCTACAAATATAATTTGTCACTATTGAATGTCTATACACGATCTGAATTTCATTTTTATCACTATTCTTCTACACTCTGTTCCTCAACAATTGGCTATTTATATGTAAGTATCATTTTTTACTAACCTGCCCTTAAACTACAAGGAGCGCTTACTTTTTTTAAGCAAATGCTCCGATTTAAATGAATAAAATTTTCGTTATCTACCTTAATAATCCTGTCTTTTACCTATGTTATAACCAGTAATAATCCCTACTATTGTAAGAAATAAAACATCTTCTTCAAAATCATTAAAAAATATCCCGAATAACACCCAAACTATTATAAAAGTAAATATCGTAATTAATAATCCTTTCATCTTCATTCCACCTTTTTAGATTTTCAATTCACTCAAATCTTAAAGCTTGGTTCCTATTATTTTAAAATAATTAAAAAAACTCAATCATTTATTTTAAAGAAAATGCCTATCTCATTACAAATACGCTCTGATTTACTAGAATAACAAGAAAGTTATTTACCAATTGCTCTTCCTAAGATTTTTGTTATAAAATCAGTTTTACCAATTGTATAATCAGCTCTGTCTGTCGCCCTATTAGCTAAGTTTCTTTTAATTCTGTCATACTCAGCTACTGCTCCTGGATCGCTCCGGAGATAGTCCCTAAAAGCTATGTGCCTTGCCAGCTCATTACTATCTTGGTTGCACACATATAGATGATGCTCCATCCAACTTGTACTGTTTCCATCCCACGGAGTTAACGTATCTTTTCTACCAAAAGCTTCTCTTCCTTCAAAACTCCATTCTTTTTGGTGAAAGTATCCTATCTTTTCAAGACCTTGAATAACGGGAGGGAGTACATCATAACTTTTTATCACTATATCGATGTCCAAAATGGGTTTCGCTCCAAGACCTTTTACAGCAGTGCTTCCAACGTGCTCAACCTTTATTATCAAACAGGTTAGATTTATTTCAATCACTTGTTTCAATAACATAAATGTTTTTGACCATCGTTTGTCATACTCATAAATCACAATTTCGGACAACATAGCACCCCCAGGTCTCTTGCTAGATGAATAATTCAACATAGATTAATTGAAATTGAAGTACCATCCTCTTGATCTTCCATTTTCGCTCCGAGGTTATTTAAGATGCGCTGCTACGTAATTCGTTAATTAATTAGCCCTTGAGCCAACCATTGATCGAAATACTTTTGATAACCCATTTCAGTGGCTGTCATGGTATATTGCTTATCCTTCATCTTAAAGGTATGTGATCCTGACAGAGCTTCATAAGTTGGGTTTGTTTTTACATCACCGAAAAGAGTTTCGAAAGTAATCACATCTACTGAATTTGTCGTTCCGTCTTCCGAGGTTTCAAGAAGAATAAAATCAACTTCTCCATGCTCACTATTATCCTTAAATATCAAACCAGCTTTCTTTAATGACAGATATAAATGATCCATACTCCACCCTCCCCTCCCCCTGTAAATTAACTTAAGAATTACTCTTGATTCGCTCTGATTTAACTGAGAACCTAAATTCATCTGATGTCAAAAACTCAACCAATTCATCTATCGAACCGATGAACTTTTCTACTTCAAATAAATGATAAAAAGTGCTTGTGGTAGTAACATTATTGATTTCATTGTTGGGTGAATATAGAATAACTCTTTTATTAAGTCCTAGTGCTATCCCCAATTCAATGTGACTTCCCTTTCCAGCTGGTAATATTACAACGATAAAATCAGCTTCCGCCACAGCATCTTTTTCTTTTTGACCAATCAGCTCTAGGTCTTCAAGTGTTGATGCTTTTTCAATTTGAGTCCAATCATATGTATGTATATATCCCCTACTTTTTAACTGCTTACTAACGTTCCTCACCTTATCAATATTTTTGAAACTAGATGCAACATAAAACTTCATTCTTCTCCTCCTCGTTTAAGACATCCGTTATTATAGAACTCTTCAATACCAATTATTTCAAAACAGTTCTACTAAATCCATCTTTTATTTCATAAAAAAGGAACCTATCTTATTACAGATAAGCTCCGATATAATTGAGGAAGTGAGGGAATCAATTATCCACTGTTCCACCACGATAAAAGGATATAAATAAAGAAACAAGCACCGACACTATTTATGAATAAATTTATTAGTGGGATCGTTTTACGTTTATTACTTTCAATAAGTGAACCGATTAATCCAAAGAATATACCTAACACAATAGTATATAGCGCTAAATCTATGAAACCTTCTAATGCTTGAATAGAAAAAACAAACACGGAAATTTGAATGATGGTGATGATTAACAATAATATTGATACTCTTCCAAGTAATGTTTTTGGCAATACCATAACCCCTTTTGTAAGTCCTTCTATTCCCGAAACGCTCCGATTTAATGGAATATGTAAATCTAACTAGAGGTACTATTTGTAACAGGGAATGATGGTAACTGAACTTCTTTATCAAAAAGGATATTCTCTATCTGCAGAACAATATCGTGGTGTAGCTTATTATCATCAAACTCAAGATAATCAATGTTACTTAAATAGATAATAGATTTATTAGAATCAACGTAACGAATTACTAAGGAATGAAACCCAGCACAGTAACCGCCATGTGAGAGGATTTTTCCTGTTTTGCTGTGATTTTCGATAGACCATCCAAATCCATAGCCTGCTTCTACATCAGGATGTAAACCGACGGAATAACCAAGACTTGTTCCATTAGTAAGAACAGCTGGTTTGAACGCTTCATTTTTCGTGTTTTCCTTTATGAGCACGTTCGCATAAAGTGCTTGCTCCCATTTATATAAGTCTTCTGCGGTTGTGTTAATGACACCATCTCCACGAACGCCGTCTATAAAATACACATAGCTGTGTTCATCCATATGATCCGGTATTTTATAATCATCATTCTCTCGATCATAGATGTACCCTTCAGCAAGTTCGAGTGAGTCTTTATTAATCCTTCGAGATAATAGCTGTGTGTGATTCATTCCTAGTGGACCAAAAATATTACTTTCTAGAAATTTTTCAAAGGTAAGACCTGATACCTCTTTTACTACCTCGGCAAGTAAGATGTAACCTGTATTGCTATACTCCCATTTGTCACCTGGTTCAAAGAGAAGTGATGGCTGATGCTCTTTTAAAAATAGTTCCAAGACTTCCTTATTCGTTGCAACCTTTTTGCGATCCCAATTTTCCTCGAACCAATCAATGTAGTCTGGTAGCCCAGAGGTATGCGTCAGAAGATTTCTTATCGAAATGCCTTGATAAGGTAATTCATGAAAATGTTTTTCGAGACCATCCTCATAACTTAATTTCTGTTGCTCTTTCAATATCATAATTGCCATAGCTGTAAAAGATTTTGAAACGGAAGCGATATCAAAACGTGAGTCTTTCGTTAATTGCTCACTCTGATCTATAGCTGCTACTCCATTAATATTTTCATAAATTGGACTTCCGTTCTCACTTACTAGCACACTTCCATTAAACATTTTTTCTCTTGTTAAATAACTAAATAATTCTTCTAACTTCTTAAGTTTGTTTTCAGAAGTCATTTAACCCCTCCATAGTCCGAGTTTCAATTTTCTGTACAATCCATCAATACCAATTATTTCAAAACACTGAAGAATAACTCAATCGTTTTCTTCAATAAAAAGAAGCCTACCTTTATTGCAGATAAGCTCCGAGTTTGCTTAATATCAGCTAAAATTAATTATTCATAAAAACAAACGACTCTTTGTTTAGTTCACTAATCCCAGAAGAAGATCTCTCACCTTCCATATTCACTTGTTTTGTTTTCTACTTACCTGAATAAATCCCTATCTTCTGTTGCTGAATTTCTATGATACTCTTTACAACTGCTTGTATCGAAAAAATGAGAAGAACATATAAAACAAGAACCGGTACAATCAGCCAGTATCGCTCAGTCATGATACCCATACGCATGGTTTCAAACATTCCAGTCCATTCGTAAGTTAATGACTGTGAAGCCCCACCTCCACTCCTTATCCCTCCTCCTAAAAGTATTCTAAACACACCCAAATGCATTAAAACTTGGAGAGCTTGAATCATTTGTTGTCCAAAAAGGTGGACTAACTTCGGAAAGAGATGAACTGTAATATGTCGAAATAAGAGTCTACTTTTACTTCCACCTAATAATATGGCTGCTTGTGCAAAGTCTCTTCTCAGAATTTCCTCAGCTTCACGACCAATTGTATTTAATACAACAGGAACAGCAAACAAAATGAGAATGCTAACTTCCAACATGATATTAGACGTCATAACAGATTCAGCCAAAACCCTTTGGTCTTCATCAAAAATCAAAACATTCACTAACAAAATATACGCAATGAGAGAAAGAGGGAGAAATTGCATCCCATCAGCAATGTTATTAATGATTCTTTTAGATCGATTTCCTAACCAAAATAGATAAGGTATTGAGAGCACGTATCCAATAAAAACTCTTAAAAACGCAATCAATGCAGTAAGAAGAATAGTGTACTTCGCACCAACGATTAATTTACTTAAAATAGGATGACCATGCGTATCTGACCCTAACAGTAGCACTCCGTCTTCTGGCGGATGAGGTGGAGCATGATAAGCGCCTTGTTCATCTTGAATTATTTTAATGGTACTCACTGGAACTTCTGCAATATAGCTATACATAAAGCTTATGATTGTGATCCCCAGTAGATAGATCAACGCCATTACAAACTTTGGCTTTTTACACAGAGATACAAAAAAACGACCCATTTTGTTTATTAATGAAAAAACATGTATACCACGATTAGCTAGGCTTTTAGAATCCGTGGAGAATAGTTTCATACCACTCATGGAAACTCTTGAATCATTAAACTCCTCAGTTTGTTTCACATTAAAAATCCATTCTAGAACACTATAAATGATATAAAATGGTGTGAAAATTAGAATGAGAGTAATCGCTATGATAAACGGTCGAGTATCAAAAAAGATTAATCGAACGATACCATAGAAGTTATGTAAATACTCTATAACCAACAAGCTGGAGAGTGTGACCCACACGATTGGCTTCGATTGGATCACCAGACTTATTTTAATATTCCTTAAGCAGTGCCATATCAACACATGCATTCGACTAAACCCTTTACTTCTTACTAACTGAACATAATCTTTCTTCCATTCTTCCTCTAACAAAAGCAGAAATGCCCGATAAAATAAGACTGTTGGTAAGATACATAAAGATAAAATGGGAGACAAATAGATCTTCTCACCTAGATAAGCAAATTCAAACAGTAAAATATCAAAAGTCTTAAAAATCCAGACTACAAGCATTTGCAGTAAAAAAATAAAAAGAATGTCAGGTAACGCTTCCAAACCATTTAACACAGTATGAATGGCACGTTTCATCTTATGTGGGAAACCGAAAGTAGATAGAGCAAATGTCATCCCAAAAACAATGGCAATCACTAACGCAGCAAAAAGAATCGTCATGGAATAAAGGTAGTTGTCGAATATATAGGAAAACAACGGCTTCTCTACTAATTGGTGACCAACATATTGTTGAAAGTGCCAATCAGATGGAGTAATGATTGAACGGCATGACGTCCCATAGATTATGAACGTAGAGACTCATATTCAGTTCAAATCCATCTGTAAAAAAAACAGGAATACAACTAATAAATATGATCCCTACAATGCCTAATATGTATTTATAGAATAGTTCAAAAAACTTCATTTCCCACCACCTTAAAAACACTACAACTTTGAATTTAGCAGTTAAATCTTCCTATATATGGTATACGTCTGATAATTAAGAAAAGTTTCATTCTATAATGAAGTGGTTTATTTAGATGTATAAAATGTGGATTACTACTTAACGGTTACGAGAGACTATTCAAACGTATGTATAGCGATTATCTCGAATTCAAGTCTTCAACAAACCTGCCCTATTATTGAACAACTCTTTCTATTTCACTCAATATTTTAACATAAATAACCATATGGATTTCCAATTTATTCACAAGGCACAACTAACTCATTTCAAATCCAAATATTGATTACAGGTCTTAAACATTTGTGGATTTGCTTATGAATTGTAATGTGATTTAGATTGTGAAATCCCTTAAAACATTGACCAAAAAATAAAACACATCCAGTAGGGTTGGATGTGTTTTATAAGGTGAAGTGATATGTGTTTTGCTATTTACACCTCTGAAGTAACCTCGTTAGAAATTTTCCGGAGGATCTTCTTATCTCCGGTCGTAGGTCACAAAATCAAAGTTATATTTATTCTTATCGTCCTTAGTGTGTTTTTCTCTTGAAATTTCCTGCCATTCCTCTTTCGAGAAAGTAGGAAAGTACGTGTCGCCATCAAATGTTTCATGAATTTCGGTAATATATAGCCGATCTGCATGCGGGAACATCTGGCGGAATATTTCAGCTCCGCCAATCACGAACCATTCTTTTTCGTCACGACGAGATCGTTCAAGAAACGCATCAATAGAAGATAACACCGTTACATCCTCTAACTCGAGCTCTTTTCTTGTAATGATGTAGTTCTCTCGTCCGGGAAGAGCTTTCCCGATCGATTCAAACGTTTTTCTCCCCATAACGATCGATTTGCCGGTTGTCATTCTTTTGAAGTAGGCAAGATCTGCCGGCAAATGCCAGGGCAGATCATTGTTTTGGCCAATTAAATTCTGATCATCCATGGCGAGTAGAAATGAAATCATACAGAAACCTCTCCTTTAATATGCGGATGAGGATTATAATCCGTTAATTCAAAATCCTCAAATGAAAAATCAAATATCGATTTCACTTTAGGGTTGATGTTCATTTTCGGTAGTGTTCTCGTTTCACGAGTAAGTTGAAGCTGTACTTGTTCGAGATGGTTATTGTAAATGTGTGCATCACCGAGTGTATGAATAAATTCACCTGGCTCCAGATCACATACTTGTGCCATCATCATCGTCAATAGAGCGTAAGAGGCTATATTGAATGGTACCCCTAGGAAAACATCAGCTGAGCGCTGATATAGTTGGCATGAAAGTTTTCCATCCGCTACATAGAACTGAAATAGACAATGACATGGAGGAAGAGCCATATCATCGACTTGAGATGGGTTCCAGGCTGTGACAATCATTCTTCTTGAGTCAGGGTTCGTTTTAATTTGTTCCACTACTTTTGCAATCTGATCGACAGTCGTACCATCAGCTCCAGTCCATGAACGCCACTGGTGTCCGTATACAGGACCAAGCTCTCCCTCTTCATCCGCCCATTCATTCCAAATACGAACGCCGTTATCTTGAAGATACTTAACGTTGGTATCCCCTTTTAAAAACCAGAGCAACTCATGGATGATTGATCGTAAGTGAAGTTTTTTTGTTGTTAATGCTGGAAACCCTTCCTGCAAATCAAATCTCATCTGATGCCCGAACACGCTTATCGTACCGGTGCCTGTCCGATCAGATTTCTTTGTACCGTTATGTAAAATTTCTTCGCATAATTGCAAATAAGTCTTCATAATTTTCCTCCTTAAATTCTCTAAAGACCATTGTAACATGAAGAAACTTCTATCGTAACTCTTCAAATACTTGTTAATAATAGGCATTTGGAACGTTCTGTCATCCCTGTCATATTGTATATCAGAAATTAAGGAAAGGATGAAGCGAAATGGGTAAAGGCGATAAATTGCCAAAACTCTTTCAAGACCCTACCATCCAGAACTGGATGAATACATTTGATGATTTCTTCAAAGAACCCTTTTCAAACTTGCTACCTGTACAGTCGTTTCGAGTAGACCTTTATGAAACAGAGGCTGCTTTTATCGTTGAAGCGGAATTACCTGGTGTCTCTAAAGAGCAAATCAAAGTAGAACCACTTGGAGATGGCCTTCGAATTTCGATTGAGTCCAATGAATTTCAAGAGTCCAGAAACGATAAACAAAAATACTACAAGCAAGAGAGGTCCTATTCAAGCACTAGTCGGACAATCAAACTCCCACATCATTTTTCGATGAAAAACGTTAAAGGGAAATATCAAAATGGAATTCTTGAAATCATAATCCCCAAAGCAGATCGAATCCGAAATCAGGCGAACTACCTGGATATAGAATAAAAAAGCGGAGGGGATCCCTCCGCTTTTCATATTACATACTCCAATCAATAAATGCATTTCCTTCAAGAAATCGTTCGCAATCCATTGCTGCCATACAACCAGTTCCTGCAGCAGTAATGGCCTGTCGATATGTGAAGTCCTGGACATCTCCACAGGCAAATACCCCTGGAATATTCGTTCTCGTCGTACCAGGCTCTACCTTAATATAGCCTTTATCATCCATTTGGATCTTTCCTTTAAGGAAGTCTGTATTAGGTCGATGTCCAATCGCTACAAAGATTCCATCCGTTTCTACAACTTCCTCTGCTCCTGTATCGCTATCTTTCACTTTAATCCCACTTACCTTATTGTTAGCCGCTACCACTTCGACAGGTGACGAATTAAGTTTCCAGCTAATTTTCTCATTTGAGCGTGCTCGTTCCTGCATAATCTTTGATGCACGAAGCTCATTTCTTCGATGAAGAATCGTAACTTCAGATGCGAATTTCGTTAAGAATGTCGCTTCTTCCATCGCAGAGTCCCCTCCGCCGATCACGACGATCTTCTTGCCTCTGAAGAAAAATCCATCACACGTCGCACACGTACTCACACCTCTACCCATATTCTCAGTTTCTCCTGGGATACCGAGAAGCTTTGCAGATGCTCCAGTTGAAATCAAAACAGATTCTGCAACGATATCCCCTAGTGTATCGGTAGAAATTTTATATGGACGCTCTGTAAAATCAATATCCTTCACCCAACCGCGCTCAATCGTTGCCCCAAAGCGTAGAGCTTGCTTTTTCATATTCTCCATTAATTCAGGTCCTAGTACACCGTCAGGAAATCCAGGGAAATTCTCGACATCAGTTGTTAACGTAAGCTGACCACCCGGTTCAGGTCCTTCGATTACAAGTGGCTCCATATTCGCTCTTGCAAGGTAAATAGCTGCGGTTAAACCTGCTGGTCCTGTTCCTACAATAACTGCTTTATGCATAATGACCCTCCTCTATCGACTTCATTATGTTATTTTTCCTAAATTCGAAGAAATAAACCCTTCTGTTCCAAATTATATGTAGTATGGCAAGTATCTTTTACTATCTTATGCAAATGGTTGTTCATATTCATACCTTCTTGGTAGAATAGAGGCAGTCAACGATTAGTAAGAAAACCTGAGGTGAATGTAAGATGAATCCAATTGTAGAATTCTGCATGAGCAATCTTTCAAGCGGTTCACATAAAGCAATGGAAACACTTGAAAAAGATACAGATCTTGATGTACTTGAGTATTCCTGCCTTGGACACTGTACACTGTGTAGCCAGGAAATGTATTGTCTCGTAAACGGCGAACGTGTCACAGGCGAAACGCCTGATGAGCTCGTCGATAATGTGTATCAATTTATCGAAGAAAACCCAATGTTTTAGTTGAATCCGGGCATAATAATGAGTGACCTATAAAGTGAAACTTCCCTCTGAAGTGGATTACTTCCTCTCAAGGGTGGGACAAAGGAGGCACTTATGATGAAGAAGCGAAACGGTTATGACCCCAAAACTGGTATGCAGGGTAGCAAGGAAGGCGAAGATGCCCTTCTCATGAATAAAAAAAGAGGGCCGCAAAATGCGCGCCCTAAAAAGAAATAACAAAACGCCGCTCAAATTGAGCGGCGTTTTGTTATGCGATTCGAAATCGAAAAGAAAACCAGAAATCTTCATCCAATGTCGAACCACTAGCAATGATATGCTGTTCTCCCTCTTCATCAACTGTAATCCAACTATCATGTTCATCGCGATAGACAGGATAGAAATTTCCTTTTTTAAATAACCTTCTCTCCGAATCACTTTCCGATCCTGTAAAAGGATCTTCTTCAAACACATCTCTCAAGCACTGTACAAGCTCCATCTATGAGATATTCCTCCTTACTCTCCAACCAAAAACACCCCGCGCACCTCTCTTATGAGAGCCACTTAGGCGGAGTGTTTTTGTCCCAATATATTTTACCCACTTCATAATGTTCTTCAAAATTATCAGATGCATCGTGATAATGAAAATTAAACCAGTAACCGTCTTGTGGCGGGTGATCCCTTCTAACATGAAATCGAAGTAGATCTTCTCCTGTTTGTTCATTATAGACATGTAAGATTTTTTCGCCATAACCACTTGAAGGATTGTCCGTTAAACGAAGTGATCGAATGGTTGATTCATCAAGCTGCTCAATCGATGAAGCAATCGCTTCCGTCATCTTAGGTACAATAGCGTCTTTATATTCTGTTCCTACACGACTTGAAATGGTTTGTCCAAACTTGGTAAGTCCGATTTCCTCTGATTGAACACTAGCATATGTCACAAAACCTGAAATCAGTTCAGAAGAAGGTACATTTTCAGCGAGAAACGGCCAATCGAGTTCTTCAATACTTCCATGATCAGGTAAATCAGAAGACTCGTCCCGAGGCTCGATTAGAAGATGGCTTTCCTCCTGATAGGTCTTTGATGGCTCTGCTTTGTCATCAGCAAGGTATCCAGTTGGAACCACTGTTCCAAGCGTAATAACGGCGACAAACGCAACGAATAACTTTCTCATCCATAAAGGGAATTTCATTGATCGCACCTGACTTTCACAGTTCAATAGTTCTCTTTATTTTCGCATGAACGAATGAAAAAAGCCAGAAGTTTCCTCAATATTTCATAATGTGAAATACATGAAAAAAGCGCTTTTTGTAAGCGCTCTTCATTTAACAGGTGAACATGTCGATCCTGTTAAGACTTATACCTGTATATACCCATCTTCTTCCAGTCCAACGAAATCCTGAAACAGATGTACGACCGACAAATACCGGCCAGAACCAGAATGAGTTGCCATCTCTCATCCAAATAAAAGTGAAGCGGTACATACATCTTCTAATTGAACCTGGATCAACGGCAAAAGTTCCAGCTTGCGCGGACTGAGGCCTTGGAGGCGGTGAAGCAGGCGGGCTAGAAGTTGGCGCCATAACTGGCTGCTGACGATTTTGATCGCCATAGTCGTAATGATATTCAATATGCTCATGCTCTTCATAATACATACGGTCCATCCCCTCTCCTGATACAGCCAATGTATGCTGTATCACCTAGAGACGTACCGAAAGGCAAGCAACAAAAAAAGCATCTCTACGAGAATGCCTGTTCATAACAATCATTTATTTAAAAAACATCGTTGGTGACCCGTACGGGAATCGAACCCGTGATACCGCCGTGAAAGGGCGGTGTCTTAACCGCTTGACCAACGGGCCATTAAATGGAGCGGGTGATGGGGATCGAACCCACGACATCAGCTTGGAAGGCTGAGGTTTTACCACTAAACTACACCCGCAAAAATGGAGGAGGAAGAGGGATTCGAACCCCCGCGGGCGATTAAGCCCCTGTCGGTTTTCAAGACCGATCCCTTCAGCCAGACTTGGGTATTCCTCCGAACTATTTGGTGGAGCCTAGCGGGATCGAACCGCTGACCTCCTGCGTGCAAGGCAGGCGCTCTCCCAGCTGAGCTAAGGCCCCAAATAATGTATGTATGGTGCGCCCGAGAGAAGTCGAATCCCTAACCTTCTGATCCGTAGTCAGACGCTCTATCCAATTGAGCTACGGGCGCAAAATATATGGTGCGGGTGAAGGGACTTGAACCCCCACGTCGTAAGACACTAGATCCTAAGTCTAGCGCGTCTGCCAATTCCGCCACACCCGCGTGTGTGGTGCCGGCCAGAGGACTTGAACCCCCAACCTACTGATTACAAGTCAGTTGCTCTACCAATTGAGCTAGGCCGGCAAATCGCTAAAATAAAATGGTGGAGGATGACGGGCTCGAACCGCCGACCCTCTGCTTGTAAGGCAGATGCTCTCCCAGCTGAGCTAATCCTCCGTTAAACAGCGACTTCTGTATTATATAATGAAGTATTTGTTTTCGTCAACACATTTTTTTGAGTGTGTTTTTTCGAAGACAAGATTTATCTTATCATCCAAACTAAACTAATGCAACCCTTTTTAAAATAAATTCTAGTGAAACGAAGGATTCACTAGACTGTTCCAAAAATCGAGAAATCAACAAGTAGTCTAACATACCCAATTAAAAAAAGCAGGGATTTCCCCGCTTATACTGGTGATTGCACGAGTGGCTTTCTCTTTTTATTTTTACTGAGTTGTGGCCTTTTCCTGGTCACCATATCAGAATCATATTTGCGGTACTCTTTCATATCAGATGATTCCCTCAAAAGCTGATCTTCTACATAGTGACGCTTTCGTTTCAAAAAAACCCCTCCTCATGAGTAATAATTCACCATTACCCCTGTTTAAAAGATACCAAACCAGATCTTTTCTACTGTTTATTGTTGTATTGGAAAAAGTAACAGGTAAAACATAATGTATTCTGAAATGAATAAGATTATGAAAGATTCAGTAAAAATTGGAAAACTTCGATATTGTCTTTTTTATCCGTACGTTCCGCAAATGTTACCAAACCTTTTTTAGTCATTGTGACAACTGTCTGTGCTCTTGTTCCATATGTGTCAGAAGAGATATAGATTGGTGAAAGCATCCTCTCCCATTCAATTGGAACACCGGTATGAGGTAGTTTTGAATCAGGTGCTTGCTCAGAAAAAGATAACAGTTGAAACAACTCATCGGTATCTAACTCTCGATGATCAGATAGATATTGCGTTAACTCGCTTTTAATGTGATCTACCTTTGGCCAACGGGTGTTCAAAAGATGATTACTAACTGCGTGGATTCCTTTCTGAATGCGTTTGATCTGTTCCTGGCGATTTGAATAATAATATAATTCATCGAAAGTTCCTGCGATTAAATTAAATCCATTATACGCGTCTCTCTTCTCTCTTACCGATTTCATATAATGCTCTGCATGTTGATTTGTAGATAAATACTGAGTCGGGAGATCACCTCTTGACTGTGCTTTGGGAACTTCACCAGGCTCTCGGTAGTTTGTCAGTGCCGCAATCTTGCCGGTTTTAGTAACGCCGAGCCAGGTTCCCTTTGCTTTAAGATCTCGTCCCCCAAGAATTTCAGGTCGATCGTCCCAAAATCCAGCCTTCTCAGTAGGCCGTTGATAGAATTCATCTCTATTGGCGATGAGGACGAATGGATAGTTTTCATGAGCGTCTAGCGCGAAAGCGATAAGACACATAGCAAATGGACTCCTTCCTCTTCTAACTTGCAAAAAAAGCACAGCGGGTTACGCTGTGCTACTCATTATTGATGACTTAATGCATGCTCTTCACAAGATGCTGAGCAATAATGCTTATGTGTTTCCTTACATGAATCACAGACAATATGAAGCTTGTCACACTCTACATTGGCACAGTTTATATACGTGTCAGCTGATGTCTCACAGTGATAGCATTTCCCGACTATTTTATCTTCATCTGTACGATTGACAGTAACTGCGAGGCGATCGTCAAAAACAAAGCATTTCCCATCAAAATATTTCCCCTGAACTTCTGAATCTTTTCCATAAGTAACGATTCCACCGTGAAGCTGGGAAACATCTGAGAATCCTTTCTTCATAAGATAGCCAGAAAACTTTTCACACCGAATACCACCTGTGCAATACGTCAAAACCTTCTTATCTTTCTGATCTGAAAGATTCTGTTCAATCCAATCAGGCAAATCACGAAATGCCTTAATATCAGGACGAATGGCGTTACGAAAATGACCGATATCGTATTCATAATCATTTCGAGCATCAATCACGATTACATCATCATCTTCTAATGCTTCCATAAACTCCTTCGGCTCGAGGTAATTTCCTGTTACTTCCTTCGGGTTAATATCTTCCTCAAGTCTGAGGGAAACAATTTCGTCTCGCGCTCGTACGTGCATCTTTTTGAACGTATGACCGTCTACTTTGTCGATCTTAAACACCATATCCTCAAATCGAGGATCTTGCTTGAGTTCTGCCATGTATTGTTCCGTAGCTTCCACTGTACCCGAAACCGTTCCATTAATGCCTTCAACGCCTACAAGTACTCTTCCTTTCAATCCAAGGGAGTTGCAGAACTTCAGATGTTTTTTTGCAAAATAAGCTGGATCTTCTATTTCGACATACTGATAATATAACAGCACTTGATATGCTGAAGCTTCTGATTGCAAATCAAAAACCACCCTTTTACGTCTTCTAAATTCCAGGCGTCCATAACAGACCCTAAATCAATATTATATCTTACCCGAAAAAAGTTTTGATGTAAAGAAGGTTATCTTGAAGGAAAATAATCATCTTTTAACTTTTCTAGCTCTGTTAACGAAGCTTCTGCCCATCTGCCACCTTCATGCTTTAATTCAGCAGACTGGGTATCAAGCGCTTCTTTAAGTGAATCGTTGTAATCAGGTACACTACCTTCGTAATGGTTGATAGCAGTCATCGGGACATTTGCTTTTTCAAATTCAGCAAGCGCTTTTCGCTGGTGAAAGAGAGGAACATCCAATTGTTTGGGATTATGAAGATCACCCTGCGTCGGATGCTTCATAACAGCTAAAACCTTAACGACGGCTTTAGGTGATTTGATATCTACAATTTCACCGATATACCTCCCTGTCTTGTACCCTGCTGTCACAATTTCTCCTGGTTGAAATGTTTTTTTCTCTGACATGATTGCTTCACTCCTTCATCAAACTGTGTCTATACACGTCGATGATATCATACAATCCTCTATGAAAAGGAGGATTTCACCTTGTGAATACATGCTTTCCTATCTTTTTGATAATATGCCTACTGCGAATCCAGTTGTCTGTAGCTGTTTTTGGATTGTAATAAAAAAGAGCACCAGAACTAGGATCTTCACCAGATAATGCTGCATAAACAGCTCGGTATGATTCTTTGCCAGGTTGTTGATCATACTGTCCATCTGCAACAGCTGTATAGGCTCCGCTTTGTAAAACGACTTTTTTAATGGAGTTAGGAAATTTTGATGAAAGCACCCTGTTGTTCGTCACTGAAGCGACTGCTACTTTCCCTTCAAATGATTCTCCTCGGGCTTCACCATGTACTAATTTTGCAAGCATCTCAATTTCTTCAACAGAATAGGTGGTAACAGATAACTGATCCTTCGTCACTTGCTTCACATCGTTCATATGCTTTACAGGAAGATTCAGCAATAAGGCTACCTCCTGCTTTGTTTCAGGTACGGAAACCGTTTGTTTCTTTGTCATTTGTTTTTCTTTCGCAAGTATGGGTTCCGCCTTCATCATTGTAACTGCTTCTACATGATGGGATTGAGCAGAAAACAGCGTGAAAAACAAATTACTCATAAGAAATAGCGAAAGAGTCTTCTTCATACACCCCATCCTTTCTACAACGTACGTATTCATGCACTAAAGGATAGAGGATGTGCAGAAAGGCTTCAATAGGGAACCGAAGGACATTCTTCCATATATGCGAACAGAAAGAAACTCCTTCCATTTAGAAGGAGCTTCTTTTCTTAATCCTTGAATTGACTCATTGCAAGTACCTGTAAGGTTAACTCATCATTAGGAGGATTATGAAGACCTGCTCGAACATCACGGTAGAGACGCTCTAAGGTGTTCTTCCTCATTAAGCTTCTTCCCCCAACAATTCTCATCGATAGGTCGACAACTTCCAGCGCTGCTTTTACTGCCTGATGCTTAGCGGCAAATAACTGCCCCTGCATACTCATTCGCTCCTCAGGACAGTCATCCCACTTTTCAGCAACAGAATAGATGAAATGACGGGCAGTAAGTAATGCCAATGAAATCCGACCAAATTTGTCTTGTATGTGTGGCACATCTTTCAATGGTATATCAAGGCTGTTCGGCTGGTAAGACTCAACAAAACTTAACGCTTCTTGCCTTGCAGATTCAGCAATCCCAAGGTATACAGCCGGTATATGAAGAAGCCATGCTGGAGGGAGAGATGATGTTTTCCGCTCTTTGTCATACGTTTCAAGGAGTGCACGATCTGGAACAAATACATCTTCAAGGATAAGGTCATCACTTCTCGTACCCCTCATACCGAGAGTATCCCATGTTCGATCAATCGTTATGCCGTCTTCGTTCATCTGCACTAAAAAATCAGCAGGAACACCTTGATATGTTGCCTTCACAATGACTTGATCCAGATGTTCACTTAACGTTGTAAAAGTCTTTTTGCCCGTTAATTTGTACCCACCTTCTACCCTCGTAGCAATTGTAGCAGGCAAACCACCACGAGTGGGATCACCCGTCTCTTCTTCCGTTTGAGCTCGATTAATAAGTGACCCATTTAAAACATCTCTACATAGTTTCTTGTAGACGTCATCATCCCAGGGGCGGCGGTCATTTAAATCTTTAAGAATCCCAAGATGCCATCCAATAGATAAGGCCGCAGCTCCTTCTCCTTTCCCAAGCTCCTCTTGAATTAATACAAGTTCATATAACGATAGATCGCGACCCCCAGCATCTTCCGGTATAGGAAGAGATGTGAACCCCGATGCCTTCATACTGTCAATAAGAACAGTAGGAATCGTTGCTTCTTCATCTATGAGCGATGCAAGTTCACTGAGCTCGTAGCGATGTTTTATTGCTAAATCTACTAGTTGATTGTCACGCTCGTTGCGAATAAATTTCTCAATCATTTAGAGCACCTTCTTTCAATATATCACTTAGGAATCATCAAATTATGAAGTGATTTCGAGTAGTTCATCAATTCGTTCTTTATCAAAACCGATAATGACTTCTCCATCAATGACAATCGTTGGTGTCGACATGGATTCATATTCATTAATAAGCTCATTTCGCGCATCAGCATTTTCCTTAATATTTAATAGTTCGTACTTAATTTCATGCATATGAAAATAATTTTTCACAAATTCACATGGTGGACATGCGGGTTGTGTGTATACCTTGACGTTCCTCATCAGACATCACATCCTATTTATCATTTTCGATTAAATCCGTATAAAACATACCACCACCCCCTCTTTCTTTCAACCATTTCGCTTTTAGAAGATATTCAAAATAACAAAAATAATTAAGGTCCACGAATTTCTTATCTACCTTTTGAACACACAGTAAAAAAGTTTGTCGATTGACGTTCAGGGGAATTGAATTGCTGAAGGTGTTTTGAAACTTTTCACGAAATCTATTCGTATAGAATGGTAAATGATATCACTTAATGAAATCATTCTCGAGAAGGAGTGACATAAATGAGTAATCAACCTGAACAAGACAATACACAACGCGAGAAAGCAGCAGAAATTATTCAAAGCTTCTACCATGAAGATGATACCGATAAAATATTGCAATCACTATCAGGACTGGGAGAGGATGCACAGCGAAATGCCGGTGAATCCTTAGAAGCATTGAAGCGTCCTGTCAAAGGGATGATTGACCAGCCAAACAATGATCTTCCAGATAATCTCCATAAACTAAGAGAACATGTATCTGAGCTCGAACCTTCTTATCTTAGGAAAAGTAAATTCAACAAGCTCGTCAATCGTGTGATGGGACGGAATGAAGTCGAGCAGTATGCCAAAAAATATAAGACCGTTGAATCTCAAGTAGAAGTGATTGTTGAATCTCTTCTTACTGGTAAAGATAAACTACAGGAAGATAACGTCATGCTCAAAGAGCTAAAAGATGTGGCGAGAGAACGCATCGTAGGTCTTGAAGAGCAGATGGATCTTGGGCAAACGCTTATGACAATGCTTGATGAAGAAGCATCAAAAGAACAATGGAAGGAAAATCCTCTTCCAATTCAGAAGGCGCAGCAAAAGGTCGTGAGCCGTGTTAAAAATATGTCTCAGGCTGTTATGGTGCTTCGCCAATCCATGGCCTCTGTCGATTTGATCATGGAGAATAATGAAAAGCTTGAAGAAGCGATTTTCAATGCTGTGACGATGACAAAGAACATCATTACCGTAACGGCATCAATCCAGCTTGCTCTCGGTAACCAACAAAAAGTCATCTCGGCTGTTCAAAATGTAAATGAAGCCACAGAGTCCATGCTACTCCGGAATGCAGAGATGCTGAAGCAAAACACAGAAGAAACGGTTAAAACGCTTGAAAAACCAGCAATAGCGATCGAATCCTTCCGAAAAGCATACAATGATGTTTTCGAAGCGATCGATATTACGGAGAAATCGAACGTTCGTATTATCGATAGCGGTAAGAAGTTTATCACCGAGATGGACCAGCTAAACAAGGAAATGAAATTAAAATTAGACAGTTCGACACAGCGGCAGAAACAGCTTTCAGATGCAGCCGATCGACTATAATGACAGGGGGTATAAGGCATGGGGCTTTTCGATTCTCCTGAATCTCAGTGGCTTGAAAAGCTATTACCACCGCAATTTAAGACGGTGGAAGCATCACTTCTCCAGGATGTAAGTTCAACTAACTTCCTCTCATTCGCTGAACAGTTGTTAGATGAATTTATTGATAAACTAGATCCAACCGGAGACAAACCACAGAAATGGAAACGATCTGAACAAGGGTTTACGATTTATTTAAAAATAAGACGAAACTTGATCCTTTTTTCTGGTTACGATAGCCAGAAAAATCGAACTTCCACACCTAAGAAATTTTTCATTCAATGGGAAAGACAATTGCTTGCCAAAAGAGATGGTGGACGATGCAAACAGGGGACTATTCTAATTAACGACAGAGGGAGAATTATTAAGAGAAATATTAAACGTTCACCTTTCTTTACAGGAATTTTTCAGCGTATTAAACTTTTGGATCACGCTCTACTTGGTACACTTCAGGCAGATGCTGCACAATCAAAGGGGGTCGATCCACTTCTTCTTGAGCAACTTGAGAACCTGCAAAGAATCACTACCCAATCAGAAATTAGCGGTGCGATTCATTCAAGATCAACTCGTTTAATCAACTTATTCCGAAAAATTCTACCTGAGCTTGAGCCCCTGGATCTTGAAGAACGCCATGTCGTGAAACGAATGCTTTCGACTGAATTACCAAATTTGCTAACAGGCTACCTGTCACTATCATCCGAAAATAAAGAGCTTCGTTATCAGGATTTGTTTCAAGCACTTTGTCAAATGGAATTAACGCTTCATGAATTTCTCGAAAAGATCGAAGGTCATCGCCTCTCTCGCGTCGACCACCTTCTTAAAGTAAATAAAATACGATACGATAAAAGCTAGCTGTCAATGGTAGACAGCTAGCTTTATTTATTCTATACCTCTTGCTCTATATGCTCTTGCATCAATTTCCGAAGACGCTCATCGACCTCTTCTTGTGTTAAACCGTGTTCGGCAACATAGCGATTTCGTGGAGATGTTCTGCATTCATGTGTGCATCCACGTAAATATTTATGTTCGTTCTCCTCTGATGTAATAATTTGCTTATTACATTCAGGGCTTGCACAATTAACGTAGCGTTCACATGGCTCGCCCGTAAAATAATCTCTTCCTACAACGACGTGATCTTTTTGATTGATCGGAACGGAGATTCTCCCATCAAAAACATAGCACTGGCCATCCCATAGTTCCCCTTTTGTTTCTTCATCTTTACCATAGGTGACAATTCCACCATCAAGCTGATTAACATCTTCAAATCCTTGATTAACCAACCAGCCAGTGAATTTCTCACAGCGGATGCCTCCTGTACAATAAGTCAGAATTTTCTTTTCCTTCTGATCGGCTAGATTCTCTTGCACCCACTCTGGTAGATCGCGAAAATTCTTAATATCAGGTCGAATTGCACCACGGAAGTGTCCAAGATCGTACTCATAATCATTTCGAGTATCAAGAATGATCACATCATCCTGCTCGGATAGCTTCACGCCATTCTGCGGGCTTCGAGTGCTTGCCCCCAACTTCATTTGGACTATGATCATCTTTTAATCGAAGTGTGACCAATTCAGAGCGGTAGCGGACATGCATCTTCTTAAATGGATGTTCTGTCGCTTCATCAATTTTAAAGACAAATCTGAAAACCTCTCATCAGCATGCATCATCTCGATATAATTCTCAGTATCTTCAACTGTGCCTGAGAGGGTTCCGTTAATTCCCTCTTCTGCAATCAGAATGCGCCCTTTTAGGTTGTTCTCCTTACAAAAGGTAAGGTGCTCCTCCACATACTCCTCGGGGTTTTCAATTTGTACATATTTATAAAACAATAATACGCGATATTCGTTTTCCATACTTGTATCTCCTTTATTTCACTGTTTCCATTAAACTACTCATTCTACCGTTCCAAAATCTTATTATAATAAAATTCTTTCGAAATGCAAATAGTATAGCGTCAATCCGTCATTTCTCGATGCAGAATTAATTATAGATATCGGACAGCATTACAAGTATACCGACGGCGACAATCTCGCCGCCACCACAGCCGACGGCGTGGTGGGCCAGCCCGACTTCGGCAGCGCCTACCCGTGGGGGGTGCCGGGCGCCGTCGTCCCGAACGCCTACGGCTTCAACTACCCCTATGGCATCGCCGTGGACTCCACGGGCGGCCTGTGGGTCTCCGACGTGTTCGACAACCGCGTGCTCTACTTCCCCACGCCGATGGCCCCCGATGCCGCGCCGGAGGATCCGGCCTTCGCCGGCATGCCGCGCGCCGCCCTCGTCGTCGGCCAACCGGACTTCATATCGAACGCCTCCAACAACTCGCCAACCTGCCCGGCGAGCTGCCAGCCGACCGATCGCACGCTGAGCGCCCCCGGGGCGATCGCCCTCGACAGCACCGGCCGTGCTCTGCTCATCACCGACATGGGCAACGACCGCATGCTGCGCTACTACCGCAACAGCCCGCCCACCTTTGCCAACGCCGGCACGCACCGCGTGATCGAGGGCGAGGCCCTGAACATCACGGTCACCCCCACCGATCCCGACGGCGACAGCCTCGAGCAGCTGCGCAAGCTGAGCGTCGCGCCGTCGCGCTTCGGCAGCCAGGTTTCGGTCACCGGCAACAACCTCTCCTTCACGGCCCCCGCCGGGTCGGCCGGCACCACCATCAACGTGATCCTCACCTGCACCGACACCGCGATCCGCCCGGAGACCGGCAGCACCACCGTGGTGATTCAAGTCGTCGCCAACCCGCAGGACACCTGGACCCCGGTGGAACAGCCGGCCGGCAGCGAGCCGCCAACCCGCGAGACCGGCTGCCTGTGCAACAACCTGTCCGGCAGCGCCGTCCCGTGGCTGATGTTCCTCGCCATCTGGCTGCGCCGCCGGCGCCGAACAGCGCGGATCTAAGGAAGATGCCGCAACGCGTCATTTCCTGACGCGCGGCGGGTGGGGGCTGTGGTGGGACCGCGATCTCCGGAATCGGAGCGGATGTGGCGCATCGCCGCCCGCTACTCGTCCATCGGCATCCAGGTGGCGGCCTGCGTCGCCATCGGCGTCCTCGGCGGCCTGTGGCTCGACGACCACTTCGGCACCACGCCTTGGTTGTTCTGGATCGGCCTAGCCGTCGGCGTCACCGCCGCCGGCCGCTCGGTGTGGCGCGTGGTCAAGGGGACGCATCTGAGCGAGATGTGAAGCGACTTCCGCCGGCGGCGTAGCAACTGCGGCGCGCGATGCGCCGGACCCGCTGGCGGCGGGCGACGCGACAGGCTCGGGGCGTGAGGCGGCGGCGGCGCGCACCGGTCCGAAGCTGCGCCGGTGCGCTGCGCACGGTCCGAGGCTGCGCAGGGCGTCGAGGTGATCGGCGGTGCCGTAGCCGCGGTTGCGCTCGAAGCCGTACCCCGGGTGCGCCGTGGCCAGCCCCTCCATCATGGCGTCGCGCTCCACCTTGGCGAGGATGCTCGCCGCGGCGACGCTCTGGCTGCGCCGGTCTCCCGAGGCGAGGGGCGTTTGCCCCACGGTGAGCGCGTCGATGCGATGCGCGTCGGTGAGGACGTGGTCCGCCGCCGGCGACAGGCCGTCTACGGCGCGGCGCATGGCGATGCGCGTGGCGACGGCGATGTTGTGACGATCGATCTCGGAGACGCTGCACACCCCGAGGGCGTAGCTGACGGCGCGGGCGCGGATCTGTTCCGCCAGCTCTCGGCGCCGCCGGCGGCTGAGGCGTTTGGAGTCGTCGACCCCGGGGAGGAGCAACCCCGGCGGCAGGACAACGGCGGCGGCGACCACCGGGCCGGCGAGGGTGCCGACGCCCACTTCGTCCACGCCGGCGACGCGGAGAAAACCGCGCTCCCAGAAGGCCGCCTCGAAGCGCGTCAGGTCGCGCAGCCGCTCGAGCTCGGCGGTTGCGCTCGCGGCGCGGCGGCGCGCCCTCTGCACCAGGCGGCGAACGCCGGCGCGGGGATCGTCCTGCAGGCGCTCGAGCTCGGCGGCGTCCAGGCCTTCGGCGTGGAAGCGCGCTCGCAAGGCGGCGATGGTCTCGACCGAGCGCTTCACGACGGGTGGTAGATCGTAAACCGATCTGCGGGTCAAGGGGCTGGACCGCGCCCGCTCGCCCGATGCGCCCCGCGCCGCCGCCGTGCAGTCAGCCGCGGTCGACCGCCGCCCGCGCCACGCCCTACCCCTCCGGCAGCACCTTCCCCGGGTTCATGATCCCCTGCGGGTCGAACGCCGTCTTGAGCCGCCGCTGCAGCGCGATCAGCTCGGCGCTCTGCTCGATGCTCAGCTCGTTGCGCTTGATGGTGCCAATGCCGTGCTCGCCGCTGATGGTGCCACCGAGGGCCACGGCGGTCTCGAGGATCTGGCGCTGGATCGGCGCGGCGGCGCGCCGCTGTTCGTCGTCTTTGCACAGCAGGTTCACGTGCAGGTTGCCGTCACCGAGGTGGCCGTAGGCGCTGAGCGCCACGTCGATCGGCGCGGCGAGGGCACGGGCACGCTCGAGCATCTCCACCATGCGGCTGCGGGGCACCGCCACGTCGTCGGAGAACTTGCGCGGGAAGGCTTCCTTCATCGACGACGACACCAGGCGCCGCGCCCGGCGCATGCCTTCGCGATCCTTCTCGCTGGTGGCGATGGCCGAGCCGGTGGCGCCGTGGTCACCGGCGATCTCACACAGGCGCACCAACTCTTCGAGGGCGCGCTCCTCGGCGCCGTCGGTCTCCACCAACAGGGCGGCGCCACCCTCGGGGACCCGGAAGGCGCTCTTGGGGCGCACCAGATCCATGGCGG
>CAVUAW010000037.1:0-304247 GCA_963739655.1 uncultured Bacillaceae bacterium
AGTAAGCGCTCTATGTAGGCTTAGGGCAAGTTGGTTGAAGACTCAGTTTCGAGATAATATAAAACTTGAAGCGCATTACTTAGATCACACGTAAATATAGTAATCAAAATAAAGGGAAGCTGTGTGAAAGGTTATTGGGGTGAATTGTCTCGAAAAGTCAACATAATTAGTTACTAGCGTTACATTAATATAGAATGAAAATTCAGTGATCTAACGTTTAGCTGTTGAATTCAAAAAGTGAACATCCAAAAGGAAGGACTGTATTTAAAATTCTATGAAGTGCAGAAATTATCATAGATGGATCTTTGACAGTTTCTCAATTAGTAGAAGCTATCTTATATAATTAGAATATTAATTTAGTGATTGCGGATTATCTTGAAATCGAGTCTTCCTGCTTCGGGGCAATAGCTGCACAAGGGCCATCGCCTTTTATACTAAGGGCGGTTTATAGTTGAGCCAAAACATAACTGCAATGAATGGAAGTACTACATTAAAAATCACCTATCAATTTTACTAAGTAATAGTGATAGGTGATAGTTTTTATTTATCCAGTAGTTTCTGCTAAGTCTGCCTTCAATTCTTTAAACCATTTTAAGTTCACTAAATGGTGAGAACGAGAATTTTCGTTCATACGACGAAAATAATCAATTTTACCAGGTAATTCTTTGGTGGTAGCTAGGTATTCATCGAGAAGAGTAAGTCTGGCTTCAGTTTGATCAATTTGGGATTGGATTAGTTCTAATAATTTACTTTTATCGAATTCATTTGCAAAGAGTAATGCTCCATAGAACGGTAATTTTACATATTCGGATTTAGTTCCATATTTGACCATTAATTTTTCGAATTCGTCTATTCCTAAAGACGTGATTTTAAAGGTGTGAATTTCGCGACCGTTGTTTGGTCTTATTCGGTGTGTTTGTTCAATCAAACCTTTTTCTTCAAGTTGTTGCAAATTGTAATAAAATGATCCTTTAGTAAAGTTAACAATATATTTATAATGTCGTTTTTCCATTAAACTTAATAGTTCGTATCCATGAGCGCCAGGGTTTTGAATAAGTAAGCCAAGGATTAGTAAGGGAATCAAGATTGCATCACCTTCGTCATTTGTTCTTCAAATTCAACGTAGGTAATTTTACCAAGAGCCAAATTCATACTGTTAATATAAATTTGTTCAGCTTTCGAATAGTTATGGTTTTTTTTAAGTGATTGATTTTCGTCCGAAAGAGGCTCTAAGATATGACACTCTTTCGAAAATGCTTCGAAGTAGCGATAACCGAATTTTCGTTGGGAAACGGCGTTCAAATGAATACCATCCGGATTGGCAGTTAGCCTTTCTGCCGATACAAAATAACAATTTTGCTTCTCATGAGCGAATCGACGTAATTGTCCGTTGATTTCTTGAAACTCTGATGAGTACTTTCCGAGACCTGTTTTTCCTAGATACTCACCAAGCTCCCCAATGATTAAAGGGACATTTTCAAGCTTTAATTCTTTACGTAAAGTTTCCATGATAAGAGATAGCTTTTCATAATACGTTTCATGGAGAGAATTATTGCTATCACTTTCGCCTTGATGCCAAAGTATGCCACATATTTCACTAGTTTCAAGAGCAAATCGAGCTTCAGACAAGGCATGTTGAAAAAGAGTACCTTGCGGATGCCAATCGTTCAAGGAGCTGCCACCTTCCGCACAAGGGATCAAACCAATTTCTTCATCCGGGTTGGCTTTCGACCATGCCTCTGCAAAAGATGCTGCTAGACTTACACCAGAAATAGAGCGGTCATAATTAATCGGCTCTGTCATCATTTGCCACTGACCGTTGCGAAGCATTTTTATTTTTTCATTATAGATAGCTTCTACATCATGCAAGAATCCACGACCTGCCATATTTGATTGCCCTAACATTAAAAAAGATTTTATCATTTAATTTTCATTCCTTTACATAATAGTCTAATTAGACCTCATTATCATAAAGTCTAATTAGACTAGTGTCAACTCGCTAACACTAGTAAATTTTAATATAGTACTGTTAGTGGAAAAGATTAAAGAGATTAAATAACAGGTGTGTTAGTAAAAGATATTTCGAAGTCAAGTCTTCCGTTTAATCGGAGCTATAGTTTAATAAGCCCAGATAAAATAATAGCCGCACATCGATCCGTTAAAGATTGAAAGTGCGGCTTATTTATTAGCAAATACATTACGAAACATAGTGCGATTATCATATGCATTTACATATGCAATTTCTTACGTAAATTAATGTTTTGTGACAGGTATCAGAACCCGTTACTATAATGCAGGTTTTTTTAAAGTTATTAATTTGATGTTGAACTGTTTCGATAAATTAAGGAGGAAATAAAAAGAAATTATTGAACCTGAAGAGATGAAGTATTTATGCTTAACAGAGCTATTTTCAAAAGAGAATTAGAACGGATATCAACAAAATGAAGGATGAATCAACAAAAATCAAAAATGATCTACAAAATGAAAATTTTCATCAATGGTTCAGGTCAGAATTCTCAACTTGTATGTCATCTGCTCCGTTAAAAATGGCAAAAGAATTGAGCGCGTTACGGAATGATTGACGTAACTCAGACGTTTGCTTAACCTCTGGCTCAAGCTGGAGCAAACGTACAATCATCACTTTATTTTTTCGGTCAATTTGTGGGTCCATCCGTCCAATCAGTCTATCTCCATATAAAATCGGCATCGCATATGGCCCGTATTTTCTTTTCACACGAGGAGTGTAGATTTCCCACTTATAATCGAAGTCGAACAGGTCTTTGATCCGCTCACGACTCCAAAGTAAATTATCGAGCGGTGGTAGAAAAGTGATCGTACTCTCAAATGAACGGGGTTCCTGTTTGGTACTCTCAACGAATGTTTCGAGTTCCTCCAAGTCCTCTGCTAATAAATAATATTGTCGTTTTACACCTTCGACTTCAAGTGGAATGACCGTTTTATCCTGGACTCTACGCTCAATTTCTGCACGACGTTCAGCCGCGGTCATTTTTTGCCAACCAAATCGAGCATCTCTCGGATCAAATACCCGGTAAGCACGAATGTATTTTTCTATCAGTAGATCTTTTGCAGTAGGTCCATCTATGACTTCCGTCTGTTTCAACAATTTCCGGGTGACCGTACGCTCTGTAAGATCAAAATAGCGTTCAGTCCGGTCCCGCTGGACGACCCGGATAATGCCAGCATCCAACAACAGGTTCAATGCATGGGATGTTTCTTTTGTCTTCGGGGCCTTGTTATCCCAATAGCCGTTAACGCGGTTGTCTGATTTGAAAGCACGAGAAGGAAGGGGGCCCTCTGCCCTTAATTGCTCTAACACAGTATTTACAACGATTTCTAAGCTCTCTAACGAGTCAGCAACATTTTCCTGGATCCGTTTCCGTGTCGGTTCGAACAGAGGAAAGTCTTCCATCGGGATGACACAGGCTGCATTCGCAAAATATTCAAAGACCTTGCCGTCAGATAAAAGATCGTCCAAATACTTAGGATCATAACCAGGCATTCTTGCCGCTAATACCAAGTGCTGGTTCCGTTCAACGACTGATACTGGATCAAGTTGAACACATTCCAGTTTTTTAATCATATGTAAAGTCTTTTCAAGAGAGGTCGATTCCACTGATTGATCTGGTTCAAATAGAGACTGTTTGTGTAAAAGAAATCGACGTAAAGTAATTTTATCTACAGAAAAGCTCGTTTTCATCTATATGCCCACCCTTATCTACTTTTAAGTAAAATAGTAAGGGTAAACAGCTTGGAAGTAAATGGTTAGTAAGATTTACCTTACCGAGGTACTGGATTTTCCAGGAGTATAGAATGGATTTATAAGTGAGAATACAGATTATTAGATAGGAAATGTATCCTATGATAGGAAGAAGGGGAAAGCGTTATAATTGGTTTCTTAGTTGTTGTTTTAGTCGCTAAAATACAGAAAAATAAATTCTTAAACTAACGGGTGCTATTAGCAGTTGGTTGCACGAACTCCGATGCCTCTGGAAAAGAAAACGAAATACAAGATAAAAGTAAACAAAACATTCAAACCGTCTTAAAAAATATATTTACTGGACCTACCGAAGAACAGGTGAAAGCATTGTATTCAGGGAAACAAGAATTGTTTTCTGAGTATCATCAAGAAAATTTCAAACCCTATTTAAGCGACCGTTTTTATGAAAATTTTGTTAATGGTGTTGGGGCATTTATGTACGTGAATGCTGCCAATCCTGATTATGTTTTGGAGGTTAACGACATAAAGATTGAAGAAGGCGAAAACTATTACGAATTCAATGTTAAAGTGTCCTGGACAAATAAACAAAGTGACGAAAGCGAAACATTGAATGTTAAAGGACACGCACAAACTAACGAAGAGGGTAAAGTTACAAGTATCAAATATATAAATCCTGAAGAACTACTCACTGCATTAGGAAAGTGAAACTTCTTGTTGTTTTATGGCAACTAGAGTAACGGGTGCGTTAGAACTC
Organism: uncultured Bacillaceae bacterium; assembly: GCA_963739655.1. Taxonomy (GTDB): domain Bacteria; phylum Bacillota; class Bacilli; order Bacillales; family Guptibacillaceae; genus Guptibacillus. Next base: position 4,494 of record CAVUAW010000037.1, read on the forward strand.
ACAGGAGAACAATTAAAAATTGAAGAAGCGTGGTGTCTGTCCCAAAGACTAAGGTCTTCCATTATATCGAAGCGATTGCTCAATAGAGTGCAAGCCTTTATAACATATGTAACGGAGCAAAATGAATTTGATCTTTTTCACAGAATGCAATAGACGGAATTTAAGATGTTATTTTTGGAGGATAGAGGGATTAGTTCATCAATCTCGGAGCGTTTCTCTAACAGGGGAATCGCTTCTTTTTTTGTGTTGGGTAGTTTTGGGTAAGACTCAGTTTCAAGATATTGCCCAAAAACCAATACTATAATAAAAGGTTACTTATCTTATTTGTTGATTTATGGAAAAGGATGAATGACATGAATCCAGAAAATGACTTAATTGCTATTGTGATAGACAGCGAAGAGTGAGATCCAACAGCAATGAAGTTATCAAATAAGTAACTTTAAGCCAGTATCCTCGTGCGAACGTCATACCCGGCTACATCATGAATAACCTTATAATACGAAGGGGCGGGGCGTGGCCTATGTTAAAATCAATATAGAGTTTGTGAAGTATTTTTCTTAAACGAACGAGCAGGAATTTTTAATAAAGAGACAGGAAATATGTTGCAAAGATATCAAAGAGAAGGGTGAAAAATAATGAAAGATTATAGATGGGTTTTTTTATTTTGCGGGTTGATGATGATTAGCATTGGTATTAGTCAAAATAACAAATTGTTTATAGTAGGTGGAACCTTATTTTTATTAGCTTCCATAGTAAAGTTAGTTAAGAGAAATCAAAAATAATCTTCAGGAAAATTATCAGAAGCATTTAATTACTGGTTTAAAAGAACTAACACTATTGTAGGGCAGATCAAGGAAGTAGCTCATTATGTGAAAACGAGGCTTTATAGAATCTGATAACACAAATTATCTCCAATTCGAGTCTTCCGCTACCTGGGAGCCTATCTTTAATAAGATAGGCTCTTTCAATGTTAAATAAAGGATTGAGTTATTTACACTAATTTGAAATAATTGGTATTGTGGGCTTACGCAGCAAAGTCGAAAAATAAGTTTGCTTCCAATTTGGTAAGCATTCCATATAGTGAAGTAACATTAAAATAGTTAGACTAATTCAAAAGTAGATTTGTAATTGTTTTCAAATTTATTGATAAAGCGCTTTAAATTATGGAGGGAGGATTTTGCGGTGAACGAAAATATTGAACTAAAAAAGGTAGTAAATGAAAAAAGTGAAAATGTTGAATTTTCGGGTGTTGTATATGTAAAACAAGGTGAGGAAGTTTTATTAGAAAGTGTTTATGATTATGCAAATAGAGCTGAGGAACGCCTAAATAATATAAATACACGCTTTGGAATAGCGTCTGGGTGCAAGTTATTTACAGCCATAGGGATTTGTCAATTAGTCGAGGAAGGGATACTCTCTTTTAATACTTCTTTAAAAGATTGCTTGGATATCTCATTTCCTCAATTTGATGAAAGAGTTACCATCCACCACCTTTTAACTCATACTTCGGGGATACCAGATTACTTTGATGAAGAAGTAATGGATGATTTTGAAGATCTGTGGAAAGAAAGACCAGTTTATCACATGAGGACTCTTAAAGACTTTTTACCACTTTTTCAATCTAATGAAATGAAGTTTGAACCTGGAGATAGGTTTCATTACAATAATGCTAGATATATATATTGGGGTTAATCATTGAACAACAAACAAATAAATATTTTACGGATTACATTGAATTAGAAATTTTCGAGAAATGTGGGATGAAGAGTTCAGGATATTTTTCAATCGATAAACTACCACAAAACACAGCAATGGGATATATAGATAACAAAGAGGATAATACATGGAAAACAAACATATACTCTATTCCGGTAAAAGGTGGGTCTGATGGGGGTGCATTTACAACCGCTCCTGATATGATTAATCTGTGGGAGTCATTAATTGACTATAAGCTGTTAAGTGAGGATACTACAAAAAACTTGCTTACTCCTCATGTTAATGTTAATGAAGAAATCTACTATGGTTATGGAATTTGGATGAACAAAAAGAATGATAATATTTATAAATATCATGTTATGGGATATGATCCAGGAGTGAGTTTTCGTGCTTCTATCTATCCTGACTACAATCTAAAAGTAGTTATACCTTCAAATAAGGAATCTGGTCCTTTTGATATTACAAAAACAATAGAGGATTACTTTTTACAATAATGATACTCCTTAACCGGGGATGAGATTAGATCGAATAAACAATATCTTACTCCATATAATCGGAACTTTAATGTAATAACCAAAGAAAAAAGCTTGGAATGGCATTTTGCCTCCAAGCTCTTTTTGTGTGATTTCCTATGTGAACTAGACTGTTAATTCACATAGGAAATGTTATTCCATATCACGTTTTGCGCCCCTGAAGTAAACCAATTATGGTTAGCCAGCGAGGTTTTTGTTATGAATCTATTGCTTATTGAACGGACAACACGTCAGTAATCTGTTCAATCGCCCAGTTTAAATCTTCTTCACTTATAATAAGTGGAGGAGCAAATCGAATGACAGTTTCGTGGGTTTCTTTACAAAGAAGACCCTTTTCTTTCAGTTTCTCACAATAAGGGCGAGCGGCTTCGTGTAGTTCGACACCGATGAAAAGTCCTCGACCGCGCACTTCTTTAATGACAGGATTATCAATCTCTTTTAACTTACTTTGGAAGTAGTTTCCTAGTTCAAGAGAGCGATCTGCAAGCTTCTCATCTTCTAGAACTTCGAGAGAGGCGACTGAAACAGCACAAGCAAGAGGATTTCCACCGAATGTAGATCCGTGCGAACCAGGAGTGAACACGCCAAGTACTTCCTCATTCGCCGCAACACAAGAAATCGGGAATACGCCTCCACCGAGTGCTTTACCGAGGATATACATGTCGGGCTCTACATTGTCCCAATCACATGCAAACCGTTTACCCGAACGACAAAGACCTGCTTGGATTTCATCCGCTACGAATAGCACCTTCTGCTCTTTACAATACTCATACGCTTCTTTTAGGAAGCCTTCAGGTGGAATATTGATTCCAGCTTCACCCTGTATTGGTTCGAACAAGAAACCAGCCGTATTTGGCGTAATCGCTTTTTTTAGTGCGTCAATGTCGCCGTAAGGGATCAGTTTAATACCAGGTAGCATTGGACCGAATCCACGTTGATATTCCTCCTCCGAGGAAAGAGAAACGGCTGTCATTGTACGACCATGAAAATTTCCTTCACAGGCAATAATTTCTGCTTTATCCTTCTCGACGCCTTTCACCTCATAAGCCCATCGGCGCATCGCTTTAACAGCTGTTTCAACTGCTTCTGCACCAGTGTTCATTGGCAAAATCATGTCTTTGTTCGTAAATTCTGAAACTTTACGATAAAAAGGTCCTAGTTGATCATTGTGAAAAGCACGAGAAGTCAAAGTGACCCGATCAGCCTGATCTTTTAATGCTTGAATAATCTTGGGGTGTCTATGGCCCTGGTTTACTGCTGAATATGCGCTAAGCATATCCATGTAGCGATTTCCCTCGGGATCTTTCACCCAAACACCCTCTGCTTCTGCAATAACGATTGGCAGTGGATGATAGTTGTGTGCGCCATACTGTTCTGTCATCTGAATAATATCCTGTGTTTGAACCATATTTCCAGTCACTCCCATCAGTTAGTTAATGCCACGATTTTATTATAACAATGAAATCGCTTCCTTCCTATCGTTTGCTCGAAATTGTGTAAAATATAGTTAATTTTCTGTTTCTTGTTTCATGATATGATAGGAAGGAAGTTTTACGTATAGGTAAAAGGAGAGATGGAGAATGCTTCATGCGCATTATACAGCATGGGGATTAACCCTTGTGCTATTCATCGCAAGTTATTTTTTGATGAGAGCCGGTAAAAGGCCGCACATCATACATATGGTACTTCGAGTATTTTATGTTCTGACTATTATTTCTGGAATGTTTCTCGTGGTGGGCTATCATTTCTGGGGGCCATCGATCGTAAAAGCCGTATTGGCATTATGGTTAATTTTTTCAATGGAAATGATCCTTGTGAGGGGAAAAAAAGGTCAAAAGATTTGGCCGTTTTGGCTCCAATTTCTATTTGCGTTTTTACTTGTTTTCTTTTATGGGTATTCTGTACTGCATCTATATCAGCTATAAGTCCCGAAACCGCCAAAAAATTGGTGGTTTTTTTGAAATTAAAGTTTGATTATTTTATGCCGATATAGGAAGTAGGGTAGATTGGCATATTTCTGGAATAGTTGTATTCCTGCTACTTACTTTTTGATATCATGTACATAATAGAAAGTTTCGAATTAAAGGCTTTTAAAGGAGGAGGTGTGTTAAGCTTGAGGACATTTTCGGTTACGATTCATCATGAACTGGATTTACAAGAATGTATGATGCATGAGCAAGAATTATTTCAGGCTCATGCCGTACTGATTCAACTTTTCTCTTTAAATGGAGACAAAGAGCGAACGGAAAAAGTTGCCTCACAATTGAAAGGTTTTCTTCCTGAGGCGGTTTTAGTTGGAGCAACTGCAACCGAAGCATATTGCCATGGTGAGGCTGTGACTGACGGAATCGTACTTTCCTTTACAACTTTTGAAAATGCTAAACTTAGACCATTTATGATTGAAGGTCCATCAATTAGTTTAAATAAGACGTTGCAAGAAGGGACGGTTCTTCTATTTAATAGCGGGATTAATCATGATGAATCACTTCTGAAAAATATTGGGTCAATTCCTGTAATCGGTGGTAAAGCTTCTAAGATAGGTCAAGCATCCTTTGTGCTATTCGATCGTCAGGTTTTGTATACAGCGATTATTGGTGTCCAAATTATTGGTGATTACATCGATGCTACTGTTATCAATGAGGCATCCTGGAAGCCAGCAGGGAAAACGTTTGAAGTAACGAAAAGTCTTGGAAATCGTTTGTTTGAGATTGAAGGGATGAGTCCTTTTCACTTTTATGAACGATATCTTGGAGAAGAAGTAGCAATTAAGCTTCCTGAAGCTGCAGCACATACTCCTCTAATATGGCTAAACGACGGTCAGGTCAAACCATTAACTGTACTAGAATCTCATCGTGATGGATCGGTGACGATCGATGCATTTCTTGCACCTGGATCTTCGCTACAATTCTCTTATGGAGATGTAGCACAATTACAATCATCTTATGAAAGGGTTCAAAAGATAGCAAAAGAACAGCGTACTGAGAGTTTATTCTCCTATTCTTCCGAATCAGTGAGAAAACTATTTGCGGACGTAAACAATGGATACTTCAATCACACCAATCTCGGTGACATCACCTCTATTTTTCTAGCTTCAGAGTATTATTCCGTAGGAAACGAGGTTCTCTTCTCAAACAATGGCACTGTAATGGGGCTTTTTACGGAAAAGAATACGGCACACGAGAATGTTTTGAGACAACCATTATACAATCAGGAGATGAAGGACTTGGATGGTTTAATGGCTTTATCACATTTAATTAAAACTTCTACGGAAGAATTAGAGAACTTGAATATGAGCTTACAACAATCAGAGCAACGTTTTAAATCTCTTTTTGAACAAAATCCGAATCTCGTTTACTCTGTGGATGTAAATGGGGAAATTACAAGCGTGAACCCCGCGTTGAAATCATTACTTGGTTATGCTTCAGAAGAGGTGATGAGTAAGAATTCTCTTCAATTTGTAGCTAAAGAAGACGCACAAAAGACGAAAGAGAAGTTTTATGAGACATTTCAAGGAATGGCGCAAACGTATGACGCTCATCTTGTTCATAAATCAGGTGTAAACGTGCTGTTTACAATTACAAATATCCCGATCATTGTGAATGGTGAAATCACTGGTGCCTATGGTATAGGTAAAAGTATTATGAATCAGCGCAGGGCAGAAGAGAAAATCGCTCACTTAGCTTATTATGATGTACTAACTGAATTGCCCAATCGTCTATTATTCGAGAACTTATTGAACGAATCGCTAAAAAGTACTGATGAAAAGTTAGCTGTCATGTTCATCGATCTGGATCGGTTTAAACTGATTAATGATAGCCTTGGCCATCAGCGTGGTGATCACATATTAAAGCAGGTCACGAACAGAATCAAAGAAGCAATTAAAGATGATGCAGTTCTTGCGAGGTTTGGTGGAGATGAATTTACGGTCCTCCTACCTGGGCTGAAATGTGAGAAAGATGCGCTCATGCTTGCTAAAAACGTTGTAGAGCATTTAAAGTCACCTATTGTATTTGATGGGGTAGAGTATTTCATGACGGTCGGAATTGGGATTAGTCTCTTCCCTCATGATGGGAAAGATCTCGACACTTTAATGAAAAATGCCTATATTGCTCTTGACCGCGCCAAGCAACAGGGTGCAAACTATATTGAATTCTATACGGACGAAATGATGGATCAAGCCTTTGAGCGCCTCGAGCTAGAAAGCTATTTGAGGAGAGCTTTAGAGAAAGAGGAACTGACCCTTTATTATCAACCACAGGTTAATCTTGATGAACAAAAAATCTATGCGTGTGAAGCATTGATTCGTTGGAACCATCCAAAGCTTGGTCTTGTCTCACCCGCTCAATTTATCCCATTAGCTGAGGAAACAGGGTTGATTGAGGAGATTGGTATATGGGTTCTTAATGAGGCTTGCATGCAAACGAGTAAATGGCAGGCATTGGGATATGATGATTTATCGATCAGCGTCAATGTTTCTGGACGTCAGTTCCAAAGTTCGCAATTTGTTGAATCTGTTAAAGATGCAATTCAATCATCTGGCCTATCACCAACGTCTCTGCATCTTGAAGTGACCGAGAGCACGACACTCGTAAACACTGATTACAGCATTTCAATGCTGAATGAGTTAAGAGAAATGGGAATTAAAGTGTCCATCGATGATTTTGGGACAGGGTATTCTTCCCTTAGCTATTTAAAAGATTTCCCTTTAGATATTCTTAAAATTGATCAATCGTTCATTCGTAATCTGCAGGAAAACAATGCGGATGCTGCAATTGTGAAGGCTGTTATAACAATGTGTGAAGGGTTAAACCTTTCCATCGTTGCTGAAGGAATTGAAACGAAGGAGCAGGGGGAAATTATTAGAAGTTTTGGATGTAATTTTGCTCAAGGATTTTTCTATAGCAAACCTCTTAATAAAGATCGTTTTGAAAAGCTTCTTTTATCGAAACAATTCCCATTAGCGACATAAACCGGCCAATTTGGGCCGGTTTTTTTGTGTATTCATCAGCTTCTTCACGCATCGAATAATCTCAGTTCCAATGTGCTCGCACTGTTTTATTACATGAAGAAAAGGGAAAAGAAGGATATTGAAGAGGTGATGAGTGATGCATTATGATGTAATGATTATTGGGGGAGGCATATCTGGTTTAACGCTTGCTGTTAAGTTAGGGCAGTCCAATGTGAAAACGCTTTTAATCGAAAAGGATAAGAAGAGTGGGCTCATCTATAAAGGAGAGCTTCTTCAACCAAAGAGTTTAGAAGTGCTTGATCGCATCAAGGTATTGGATGATGTGAAAGCGAATGGATTCCTTCTCCCAACGATTGAATTCTATGAATACAACCAAAAGAATGATGGAACGATGGAGCGGCTAAGCGCGAATGAATTCCGATACGATGTGATTGAATCACCCTATAATACGTCACTTATGATCCCTCACGAACGGTTAAAAGAGCTTCTGTTTTCAGAAGCCTCCAAATATGAATCGGTGGATTATCTTCAGCCAGCGAAATTTACTGGATTTACTGAAGATGACCCTGAGAATAAGAAAGCAATCATTCAAACGAAAGAAGGCGAACAGGAAGTTCATGCTTCTTTCTATGTAGGAGCTGAGGGAAGAGCATCACCGACAAGAACAGCGATGGAAGTAGAGATGAAAAACACGAAGTATAACCATCACTTTTTGACAGTATCCTTTCCACGCCCAGATTCGTTGACTGAATCAACGATTATTACAACTCAAAACAAATTTGTCGGATTATTCCCTCTTCCGAATAACGAGGTCAGAAGTGTTCTGCTGATCAAGCCAGGTGAATTTAAGACGATGCGTGAAGAAGGATTAGAATCATTTTATCGTGCTTACTGTGAACTCATGCCGGAGCTAGAAGGTTACGTTCATCAAATTGATACGTGGAAAAAAATTCAGCTTATGATCCCAGTCAGGCATAATGTTTCAAGCTATGTGAAAAACAACATCATCTTAACAGGAGATGCTGCTCATAGCGTTCACCCGATGGCAGGGGAAGGGATGAATCTTGCTATTCAGGATTCAGATGTGCTTGGAGAATTGCTTTGTTGGATGTTTCAATCGAATCAAACAGAATGGAAGCATCTGAAATGGTATGAGAAGGTCAGGAAGCCAAGAGCAGAGTATGTATCTAATCTCAGTCATCAGGCGGCATTGCTCTATTCCTTCCCGTATCGACCATGGCAGAGATTAAGGATTAAAGGCGTACAACAAACAGAGCATTCCCCACTCTTGCATTATAAGCAAATGCTGAATACTTCAGGACTTGGTATATGGAAATTTAATATAGTCGATCGCATGAAACAGGCAGGACTCCTTCCTGTAAAGATAGGGAATCGTAACAACTCTTCAAAACGGAAAGAGAGAGTACTTTTTACAAAAAATGATGATTATCCATGGTATCGCAATTAAGACGGGAGGAAATGAAATGAAAGAAATTAAAAAAATCTGGCGTGCCCGAAAGTGGATGAAAAGCAATGAACCCTTTCTATATGCATGGCACGCGCATGTAGGATACGTGCATGATCTTTTTGATGAATTCGAAAGTGGTAATACTATCTCTTCTGTAGCCGTGAAACGAGATATGAATGAGCTTCTTTTAACGAGATGGGCAGATGTAGGAGTTGCAATCGGTCATCTTACTAACGATAAAGAGGGGAAAATTCGTTCTAAGAAATATATGGTTGAATCCATTTCTAAGAGTAGTGATCAGTCTGTTGGTATTCTTTTAAAAGAAATGATGGAACTACATATTCCCATTCTTCTATCCTATCCGGATTTATTAAATAAACATGATCATGCCTCCTACTTGGATGAAGATTACGGGGGCACAGTAGCTGCAACATCAAGTTTCATCGAACGATTTGCTTTTCCAAAAATCTACCAGGTGATTAAACGTACAAATACGAGATCAGTCATTGACTTTGGTGCAGGCTATGCAGGTTATCTCTCACGCATTGGTGCAAAACTTGAAAATATGAAACTCGTAGGCATTGAAAAGAATCGATCAGTTTGTCTAGACGCCGAAGCCAACATTCATTTTCCGTTAAAATCACCGATTAACCTTTATCCGGATGATATGATGACGTGGAAATGGGATGGTGAGCCGTTTGATATGGCTATGATGAACAACCTCCTTTATTATTTTGCTCCTGAAGATCGCTTTCGTTTATTTCAGAAAGCGGATGAAGTAACAGGAGAAGATGGGAATTTGATTGTGATTACACCGATGCACGAGTCCAAATATGGTCATGCCTTTTCCGCTGCTTTTAATAGTTTTATGAGCGCACATGATAACCTCTTTCCACTACCTACTTTAGAGGAATTGAATGAACTTGCATCAAGAGCTGGATTTAAACTCAAGCAAATAAAGCCCGTTGTAAAAGAAGGGGCATGGTATTTCTTGCAATTTCAAAAAAATTGAGACCGATGGGTCTCTTTTTTTTGTTGAGTGAGGGGAAAGATAAAATTCCGCACAAAAACTGGGCAGTAGCATAAAGTGAACAGAGAGTAACGATTGGAGGGAGAACTTTTGTGTGGAATAACGGGATGGGTTGATTGGAAGCAGAACCTTACAGGAGAAGAGAAAGTCCTCCAGCGAATGGCAAATACGTTATCAAGACGCGGTCCAGATGCTTCAAACTGTTGGATTAATGGTCACTGTGGATTTGGTCATACGCGATTGATTGTTGTGGATCCGGCTGGGGGCAGTCAGCCTATGACACGGGAACACAAGCAACAAAACTATACGATTTGTTATAACGGTGAATTATATAATACAGAGGATATAAGAAAAGTTTTACTTGCAAAAGGCTATACGTTTCAATCACACTCTGATACAGAAGTTCTCTTAACAAGTTATATTGAGTGGGGAGAAGCGTGCGTTGATCATTTAAATGGTATTTTTGCGTTTGCAATCTGGGACGGGGAGCGTCTCTTTCTGGCAAGAGATCGCCTTGGAGTAAAACCTCTTTTCTTCAGACATAGCGGAAGTTCTTTGCAATTTGGATCTGAGCTAAAAGCAATTCTAGCTCATCCAGACGTGAAGACCGAAGTGGATCGGGGTGGTCTGCAAGAAATATTCGGTCTAGGTCCTTCAAGAACCCCGGGACATGGTGTTTTTAGAGGGATTAATGAACTTAGACCAGGTTTTGCGATGAAGTTTGAAAAAAGTGGTCTACGAAGTTGGCGGTATTGGAATGTGAAGAGTATTGAACATAAGGATAATCTTGAAACAACTGTCGACACTGTAGGTGAGCTTCTGAAGGATTCGATCAAAAGACAGCTTGTAGCAGATGTTCCAGTGTGTACATTTTTATCTGGCGGGGTTGATTCAAGCGCGATTACGTCTGTTGCGCAAAGTACATTCAAAGAAGAGGGAAAAGGGATATTGCGGTCTTTTTCCGTTGATTATGTTGATAATGATAAGTACTTTGAAAGCAGTGAATTTCAACCCAATTCTGATGCACCATGGATAAAAAAAGTTTCTAGTGAGCTTGCTACAGATCATACGAACTGTGTGATTGATACAGACCAACTTGTTCACCATTTGAAAGAAGCGATCCAGTGTAGAGATCTCCCCGGAATGGCGGATGTTGATTCTTCTTTATTATGGTTTTCTAAACAAATTAAAAAGCATGCGACAGTAGCTTTATCAGGGGAATGTGCAGATGAAATTTTTGGAGGATACCCCTGGTTTCATAAGCCGGAGCTCCTGGATCAAGAACAATTCCCGTGGATGCGATCCACCCTTGAACGACAGGCGATGCTAAAAGAAGACGTAAGGAACAAGTTAAAGCTTGAAGAATACGTTACTGAGAGGTATCGAGACTCTATTCATGAAACACCAGTACTCGATGGAGAGAGTGAAATCGAAGCGAAGAGAAGAGCGCTATTTTATCTAAATTTAAATTGGTTTATGACAACTCTTCTTGAACGGAAAGATCGTATGAGTATGGGAGCGAGTCTTGAAGTCAGGGTTCCTTTCTCTGATCATAGAATTATTGAATACGTCTGGAATGTGCCGTGGGAGATGAAGATGCTGGATGGTAGGGAGAAAGGGTTGCTTCGTCGAGCGATGACAGGTACATTGTCTCATGATGTGCTTTATCGTAAAAAAAGCCCATATCCGAAAACGTACCATCCCGCTTATACGAAAGCTGTGTCGACTTGGCTACAAGAAACGCTGCAGAATAAACAGGCGCCTTTACTTGAACTAATTGATGAGAAGGTTGTGCAAGATATTGTGGATACGGAAGGAAAAGCGTTTAAAGTTCCGTGGTTTGGGCAGCTGATGGCTGGACCTCAACTCATTGCACATCTTGCTCAGATTAACTATTGGATGGAACATCATGGAGTGAATATTGTGGATTAAAATCAAAAGGATCGAAGCTACAATAGCTTCGATCCTTTTGATTAGAATTTCTAGTTCAAGCGTTCCAATATCTTCGTTTCTAGACGCTCGTCTCCGCTTTTCTTGTCCATCTACAGTGGGCAGACTCTCGGTCACTTCACCTCCACAAATGAACACAAAGACCGTGTTCTTTTGTGGAGGTTCCAGTGCCTGCCGAGTCTAAACGCCCACCTCCGCTTTTCCTGTCCAGCTACGACTCGCAGAAACTCTGATATTTCACACTTTCACCAGAACACAAAGATCGTGTTCTAGTTCAAGCGTTCCAATATCTTCGTTTCTAGACGCTCGTCTCCGCTTTTCTTGTTTTCTCTAGTTTGGCTTGTTCTAATCCGTTTAGTCGGTCGACTAAGCCGTGACCGAAGATGGATCCGGTACTTGGGCTTTCGCTGTTGTTAAGAATTCCGCCTCTCAGCTCGTATGCGGTTGAACCGTGCTCAGCAAAATCAAGTCCCTGAATTTCTTCTTCGCGTGATACACGGATCGATGAGAAACGTGTGTAGATGAAAAGGAAAATTCCGACGGTTCCAAGTGTCCATGCCATAACAGCAAGAATTCCGATTGCCTGAACGAGTAGTAGAGAAGCTCCACCCCCATAGAATAATCCACCATCGACTGCGAACAGTCCAACTGCAAGAGTACCCCAAACACCGCATACTCCGTGAACAGCAATGGCACCTACAGGATCATCAAGCTTAACGCGTCGGTCAATCAATTGAACGGCTTCAATTAAAATTACTCCGGAAATAAGTCCAATAAAGAGTGCGCCGATTGGAGAAACGTTAGCTGTACCTGCAGTAATACCGACAAGACCAGCTAATGCTCCGTTAAGTGTTAATGAAGCATCGATTTGTTTGTAGCGGATATAAGAATATAATGCACTTCCGATCACACCACTAGAAGCAGAGAGAAGAGTCGTTGCTACGATTGTAGGAATGAGAGCATCACTAGCTGAAAGTGTACTACCTGCATTAAATCCGAACCATCCAAACCAGAGGATAAATACGCCAAGTGCACCAAGTGGAATATTGTGTCCTTGAATAACGTTTACTTTCCCGTTTGAATATTTGCCAATACGTCCTCCGAGGAATGTCACTGCCACAACAGCACCGAGCGCACCTGTCAAATGGACGACAGTTGATCCTGCGAAATCGGTAAATCCAAGTTCTGAAAGCCAGCCGCCACCCCAAATCCAGTGACCTACTACTGGGTAAACGAAAGCAACCATTACGATTGTTACCGCGATATAGCTGATCAACTTCATTCTTTCGGCTACTGCACCAGAGATAATTGTGGCACAAGTTGCAGCGAATACAGCCTGGAAAACAAAGAATCCAATATTTTCTGATTGTCCATTAAGGAAGAAGCCATCAGTACCGATAAATCCACCGGCAGAAGAACCAAACATAAGGCCGTATCCAATAATGAAGTATAAGACCGCTCCGATTGACATTGTTAGAAGGTTTTTCATGAGAATGTTTAGGGCATTTTTAGAACGAGTAAATCCGGTTTCTACCATTGCAAAACCGGCATGCATAAAGAATACAAGAAAAGCAGCAATCATAATCCATACGGTGTCCATCGATTGGCTCAATGCTGTGACAGCTGATTCATTTCCAGCTGCAAATGCTTGCCCTCCAGAAAGAAGAAAGAGTACTACAAAAAGACCTGTTATCTTTTTCATCTTTAGAATCATCCTTTTTCATATTATTTAAATGCAGTAAGTCCGTGTTCACCAGAACGAATCCGAATCACATCTTCAACAGGATATACAAATATTTTCCCATCACCTACCTCACCAGTTGCACAAGTATCTCGTATAGTCTTGACGACATGATCGAGCAGATGATCATCGAAGACAAGCTCTACCTTAATTTTAGCCTGAAGAGAGACTTCGAAGTGACTCCCTCTGAACACGCCTGTTTGTTTTTTTTGTAGTCCACAACCCGCTACCTCGGATACTGTCATTCCAGTAATGCCTTCATCTCTTAACCGATCCCGCAAATCTTGGAACGCTTCTGGACGAATAATTGCTTCTACTTTTTTCATTCAAGACCCTCCATGTCAGTTTTTCTAACATTAACTTTTTTCTATATCCTAATGTTATGCTGTGAAAATACGAAATTCAAGTTTATTTTTAGAATATTTAAAAAACTATGTTAGAAAATATAACGAATGTGCAAAAGTTACTAAAGAAAAAATTAGAAGTGATAAGGGTGGTTACGCTTTCAATAAAGTTAGAGTGTTCATTGAATAAAATAAGCTCCTGGAACATACATCCCAGGAGCATCTCTATTAACGAAGTGATAAAATTGTAAAACCAAACCCTTGAAGCGTTAAAGATGTTTTATTGAAATTGTCTTCTCCCATTAAGATTGTTGCTTCTTTTGGAAGAAGTGTTGGATCGATTTTTACTTTTTCATCAGAACTGTTTATAAGGAAAACCAGTGTTTCAGTATCAGTTTCTTTCTTATAATGAATAATGGAATTATAGGAAGAAAGGATCTCGAATGAACCACGGTTTCCAAATGCTGGAGAGTGTTTTCGAAGACTTATCAAGTTCTTTAGGAATTGGAATAGTTCAATGTCCTGTTCTTCTTTGTCCCAAATCATACACGCTCGACATCCTGGATCTGCACCGCCGCTCATTCCAATCTCATCCCCATAGTAGATACATGGTGTACCAGGGAAAGAGAATTGCAGTACGTACATAAGTTTTACAAGTTCTTTCTTATTATCAGCTAGCGTAAGCATCCTAGGCGTGTCATGACTTCCTAGCAAATTAAAAGCAACCTCATTCACATTCATTGGGTAAGAATGAAGTAGTGATGTAAGACGATTCGCCATCAAATCAGCCGTTATCGTTCCGTGTGCATAATGATCTAACAGTGCTGAAGTCATTGGGTAATTCATCACAGCATCGAATTGATCTCCCTGTAGCCATGGCATTGAATCATGCCAGATTTCGCCAAGAATGTAGAGATCTTTCTTAATCTGCTTCACTTCTTTTCTGAAATCTCTCCAGAATTGGTGATCGATTTCATTCGCGACATCAAGGCGCCACCCATCGATATCAAATTCCTCCACCCAGTACCTTCCGACTTCTAGCAAGTACTCTTTTACTTCTGGGTTTTCAGTATTGAGTTTCGGCATCGAAGCTTCAAATGCAAACGTATCGTAGCTCGGGAGAGGCTCTGTAGCGATAGGGAATGAACGAACATGAAACCAGTCTTTGTACCGGGATTTTTCTCCGTTTTTCAATAAATCTTGGAATGGCTCAAAATAATAACCGCTATGATTAAATACGGCATCAAGCATCACTTTTATGCCTCGGTCGTGACATTCCTGAACAAGCTTCTTAAAAGTCTCTTTATCTCCGAACTGTGGATCGATTTCCATATAATCGATGGTATCGTACTTATGGTTGGATTTTGCTTTGAAAATAGGAGTGAAGTAGATACCGTTAACACCAAGCTCAGTCAGATGGTCAAGGTGATTGATTACTCCTTGGAAATCACCACCGAAAAAGTTATTTCTTGCAGGAGGATATTTCCCCCATGGGAGAACATCTTCAGGATCTGTAGTAGCATCCCCGTTCGCAAAGCGTTCAGGGAAAATTTGATACCAAACAGTGTCCTTCACCCATTCTGGTGCTTGAAAAACATCCACTTTATTAATGAACGGAAAACTGAAGTAATCATTCGTATCTGATGGTTCTTCAATGAAAAAGCCTTTTTCAGTATAGATGGCTTTTTCATCTTTACTTTCTAACAGAAAACCGTATCTCATTCGTCGATACGGCGGCTCGACAGAAGTAGTCCAATAATCAAATAAATGATCGGAGCCAGTTAGACTCATCTGTTTGCGATGATTTTGCCATGTGTTGTGTTGCCAGTCATAAGGATCTCCGTAGATAAGTGAGACGGATGAAAGATCGTCTTTTTTTGTTTTCAATCTAAGATGAATCGTTTTCGCATCGTACGCGTAAGCATAATTGTTCTTGGGACGATGATAGATTGCTTCTTTTTGCATGATGGTAGACCTCCCGTGAAATCGTTTGCATATTTTGTGGGAACTAGTAATGCACAAGGTTATTCCTTGAAGTTGCTAGATTTTTGCCTTCTTTCTATATAAATGTAGAAGATAAAAGTAAAGGAGTCAAATGTAAAAAACAAGTAGAAAATAATATTTTAATAAAATTTTCGAAAATTTTTGTGCAAACGGTTGCGAAAATTCTAGGGGCATGTATAATAAGAAATAGAAAGTTAGTGCAATCGTTTTCATTAACGGATGAAAGCGCTTGTGCAACTATCGTAAAATTTTGAGGGGGTTAACACATGAAACGTTTTTTCGCCTTGTTTCTAACACTGGTTCTAGCAATTGGCGTGCTTGCAGCATGCGGACCGCAGAACAATGAAAGTTCTTCTAACAGCAACGGGGGCAGCGATTCTAAGGGTGATGATGCAAAAAAACCTGAGAAACTAGTTGTCTGGGAAGATACAGATAAAGGAATTGCACTTGAACCTGCTATTGCTAGTTTCGAAGAAGAATATGGTATTAAAGTTGAATTTAAAGAACTAGGTATGGCAGACGAAATTAGAGAGCAAATTCGTCTTGATGGTCCAGCTGGAACTGGTCCTGACGTAATTACGCTTCCACATGACCAAATTGGACAGGCTGCAGTTGAGGGTCTTATTTCTCCAATTGAAGTGGAGCAGTCAGTAGTCGATACATTTACTGAATCATCTATTCAAGCAGAGAGCTTTGACGGGAAGCTTTATGGTCTTCCTAAAGCAACTGAAACTCCTGTTTTCATCTATAATAAAGAATTGATGGATAAAGCACCTGAGTCCATGGATGACGTGTATGATTTCGCGAAAGATTTTACAAAAGACAAGCAGTATGGCTTCCTAGCACTATGGGATAACTTCTATTTTGCAAATGCTGTATTGGCTGGTTATGGTGGCTATGTATTTGATCGCACAGACGACGGCCTTAATCCACAGGATCTTGGTCTTAATAATGAAGGTGCTGTAGAAGGTACGGAGTACATCCAAAAATGGTACGATGAAGGTTTATTCCCTAAAGGTCTAATTGGTGAAAATGGTGGATCAACAATGGATGGTCTATTTAACGAAGGAAAAGCGGCTTCTGTTATGAACGGACCATGGTCTTTCCAGGGTTATAAAGATGCTGGAATCGATATTGGTGTTGCACCGATGCCTAAACTTCCAAACGGTGAGAATTTCAAAACGTTCATCGGTGTTAAGGGCTGGCATGTAAGTAATTTCTCAGAGAACAAAGAATGGGCTACTAAGCTAGTTGAATGGATCTCAAATGAGGAAAATGCGAAGATTCGTTACGAAAAAACGGCTGAAATTCCTCCAGTAAAATCTCTAATAGAAGATCCAGTTATTGCAGACAATGAAGGAGCAAGTGCAGTAGCAATTCAATCTCAATATGGCGTTCCAATGCCAAACATTCCTGAAATGGCAGAAGTATGGGAGCCTGCAGCATCTGCGCTTCAGCTTGTAGCAACAGGCAAGCAAGAGCCGAAAGCAGCCCTTGATGAAGCTACAAAAACAATCAAGTCTCAGATTGAACAAAATCACAGCAACTAGAGTTTTGAAAATTTAAAGCGGTACTCCGGAAACGGGGTACTGCTTCTCACTTTAAGGACTTCAAATCAAAGTGAGGGGAAGAAAGGGGATTGCCATCACGATGGAGGCAACTGAACGTCAAACAAAGCATCGAAAAACAGCACTAGCTTTATCACTGATACCTGGATTCGGTCAGTTCTACAATAAGCAGCTTCTTAAAGGGTTAATGTTCTTCATCCTAACCATATCCTTCGCAGTCGCTTTTGCTGATTTAATCAATATTGGATTGTGGGGAATTGTAACATTAGGAGAAGAGCTCCCGCGTGATCACTCGATTTTCCTTCTAACACAAGGAATTATCGCTGTCCTGGTTATTCTTATTGGGCTTGTGATCTACTACTTAAATTTAAGGGATGCATACTTAAACGGAAAGAATCGTGATCTTGGCATTCCTCTTAATTCGATTAAAGAGCAGTATAAAAATGTTTCTGAACAAGGATTTCCATATTTAATGCTAACACCAGGTTTTTTCTTATTAATCTTTGTAGTTATTTTTCCGATTTTATTTGTTATCTTACTCTCGTTTACGAACTACGATCTTTACCATTCTCCACCAGCGAATCTAGTGGACTGGATCGGAATTCAAAACTATATTGATATATTTAAATTGGATATCTGGCGCGATACATTCTTAGATGTATTTTCTTGGACGATCGTTTGGACATTTGTTGCGACAACAGGCCAAATTGCCATTGGAATTTTCCTTGCCGTCCTGATGAACCAGAAAGACCTTAAATTCAAAGGCATTTTTAGAACAATTTTCATCTTGCCATGGGCCGTACCTGCATTCGTTTCAATTCTTGTCTTTGCAGGAATGTTTAATGAAACGTTCGGTGCGATTAACAACGACATCTTAGCTGCTTTCGGTATCGACGCAATTCCATGGCTCACAGAGCCGTTCTGGACGAAAGTCGCTTTAATACTTATACAGTTTTGGCTAGGATTCCCATTTATTTTTGCGATGGTAACAGGGGTGCTTCAGTCTATTCCAGATGAATTATACGAAGCTGCAACAGTGGATGGTGCGAATATGTGGCAGAAGTTCAGAGGCATTACGCTTCCTATGGTATTGTTCGCAATCGCTCCAATACTGATCACACAATATACGTTTAACTTTAATAACTTTAACGTTATTTACTTGTTTAACGGCGGAGGACCTGCCGTATCTGGCCAAACAGCAGGTTCAACTGACATCTTGATTTCGTGGATTTACAAACTAACCTTTACATCAGCGCAATATGGTAAAGCTGCTGCCATCACGATGATTCTATCGGCTATCGTTATTGGTGTAGCTCTGTGGCAGTTTAGAAGAACGAAATCATTCCAAGAAGAGGATATGATGTAATATGAGTCCAAAAATGCAGAATACAGTTCGTTTAACCTTGTCCTATATCGCTATTGCGATTGCCTGTGTCATTATTTTATATCCAGTGCTCTGGATTGTAGGCTCCTCGTTTAATCCGGGGGATAGCTTATCTGGATCATCGATTATTCCTAAAGATGCGACACTTGATCATTATAAATCGTTATTTAATACAGCAGAAAGTGACTATTTACTGTGGTATTGGAACACATTAAAAATTTGTGTCATTACGATGATTCTAGCTGTAGCGATGATCTCATGTATGGCGTATGCTTTCTCACGCTATCGTTTTGTCGGTCGTAAAAATGGGTTGATGACATTCTTAATCCTTCAGATGATTCCTAACTTTGCAGCGTTAATTGCTATTTATGTTTTGGCTTACATTACTGGATTATTGGATACGCATTTTGCGCTCATTCTCGTCTATGCTGGCGGGTTACTGCCGATGAACACCTGGCTTGCGAAGGGGTACTTTGATACAATTCCTAAGGAGCTTGATGAGTCAGCAAGAATTGATGGAGCGGGACATTTTCGCATCTTTTGGCAGATCATTCTGCCGCTTGCAAAGCCGATTCTTGCGGTTGTTGCGTTGTTTAGCTTCATCACACCTTTTACAGACTTTATTCTTGCACAGGTCATTCTTCGAAGTGAAGACAAATTTACCCTTGCGGTTGGCTTGTATAAGATGATTTCTGATCAATTCGGTAACGAGTTTACAACATTTGCAGCAGGATCTGTTTTGATTGCCATTCCGATTTCTATCTTATTCCTTTCACTTCAACGTTACTTTATTTCCGGTCTTACAGCTGGAGGAACGAAAGGATAAAGCATTATTGGAGAAAGAAGGTGAAGAGGAACGCTACTCTTACTGCTTCTTTCTCCTTTTTAGATCAGATGTCTTTTTGAGCAGAAATCGTTTACAATAAGTGTTTGAGTAATTGTTGATATAGGAATGACAAAATAAATTTGAGATTGCGATAGGGGATAGGAGGAACTGTAATGGCCGTAACCATAAAAGATGTAGCAAAACTCGCAAATGTTGCGCCTTCAACTGTTTCAAGAGTAATAGCAAATAACCCTCGTATTAGTGAACAAACGAAACGTCGTGTCCGTGAAGCGATGGAGTATCTTGGTTATCATCCAAACTACAATGCGAGAAGTCTTGCCAACAGAAGTACACAAACGATAGGACTGGTCATGCCAAGTTCAGCTGATAAAGTATTTCAAAATCCCTTTTTTCCAGAAGTTCTTAGGGGGATCAGTACGAGAGCGCATGAGAAAGAATATACGATCTATATGTCAACAGGGTCAACGGAAGAAGAGATTCTTGAAGGCGTGATGGGAATGGTCCATGGAAGAAGAGTAGATGGAATCGTGATGTTATATTCTAGGATAGATGATAAAATCATGAATTTTCTTGAGGAGCAGAATTTCCCCTTCACAGTGATTGGTAAGCCTCTTGTTAATCCTGATCGGATTACACATGTTGATAATGATAATTTCCGTGCAGCAAAAGACGTGACAGAGCACTTTATTAGCAAAGGGCATGAACGCATTGCTTTTGTTGGTGGTAACCTTGATCTCGTAGTAACCGTTGATCGATTGAGCGGCTATGAGAAGGCGATTCGGGAGGCGGGACTGCCATACAACGACGATTACATCGTTCACGTAGAGTTTCTAAAAGAAGGCGGTCAAGAAGCCGTAATGGAGCTTTTCTCCCTTGAAGAACCACCTACAGCTCTCGTTGTAGCAGATGATTTGATGGCTTTAGGAATTATGAGTAAATTGGATGAGATGAGATTATCAGTACCAGAAGATGTTTCAATCATTAGCTTTAATAATGTCATGCTCGCTGAATACGCAAGTCCACCATTAACCTCAGTCGACATTAATATTTTTCAACTTGGATACCAGGCAGTGAATTGCCTGTTGGAAAAAATTGATGATGATGAGATAGGTATTAAACGAGTCTGTGTACCACATAAAGTAGTTGAACGATGGTCTGTAAGGACACTTAACGAAAATGAGAAAGTGAAATAGCCGCCATTAAGGCGGTTATTTTTTTGATAAATCGATCAGCCAGTCCAATATCTTTTCGAAAGGTTGTTGATCTCTCACCTCTTCATAGTGATGAAAAGGGGCTGTTTTTCGTTTACATACTGTTGTCATTGAAAAACTCTTTGGAGATAGTTGGTCCCTTAATTCCTCCCATTCAATCGGTGCTGCAACAAGAGCATCAGCGTTGCCGCGAGTTGAATAAGGAGCAATAATCGTTTTACCTGCAGCATGTTGGACATAATCAATATAAAGACGGCCATGTCGATTTTTTTTAAAGCGTTCAGTAGTAAATAATTTTGGATTCGTTTCAACTAAGTAATCTGCCATGAAGGTTGTGAAAAGTCTAGTCTCTTTGTAAGTATATTGATCAAAAGGAAGAGGGATATGAACTTGTAAACCTTTGTTGCCCGATAGTTTAAGAAAGCCGGTTAAGTTTAGTCGATCAAGATTAGATTTTATTTGCTTTGCTGCTTGTATAGCAAGGGGAAATGCTTTTTGAGATGGTGGGTCCAGATCAAAAACAATTTCTGAAGGTTTTTGACTTTGATAAGGGGAGAAGGGAACGTGAAATTCAATGGCACCCTGGTTACCAAGCCATAACAATGAAGCTAAATCCGAACAGATAATATAATTGTTTCCTGAGTGTTTTACCGTCTTAATATAGTCGGGGGCATATTCGGGACAGTTTCGCTGGTAAAACGCCTCTCCATTCACTCCATCTGGAAAACGAATAATGGTTAACGGTTTATTTTGGAGAAAAGGAAGCATAAGTGGAGCAATTGTTGCTAAATAATTCAAATAGTCAGCTTTGGTTATATCTTTCCATAGAAGTTTATCTGGATTTGTAATCATGACTTCTACGTTTTCCACAACGATTGAATGTTGTCCCACGTGCAATCCTCCCAAGACATGTCAAAGCAAAATCGGTGAAACCTTGGTTGTCTTAATTTTTCTTTGTAAAGATCGAGAAACTCTAGCTCCAGTACTATACCAGGCTTAACAAAAGTTAATCCTGTTTTTTCCTCTATCTTATTTCGTTTAATAATCTCAAGTAATGCTGTTCTTTCCTCTGAATTAAGTCCATGTGAAAATTGTGCAACTTCATATATTTCACCTGATCGATTTACAGCTGTATGAAAATAGCCATTATGTGGATTAAAAGCGTATAAAAAGACAATTGCTGATTTCCAGTTTTTTACCTTTAACCAGTCCTTTGTACGTTTTCCTTCGTGATAGGGACTCCCTATTCTTTTGCAAATCATCCCTTCCCCATTGTGATCCTTGATGGAATTCCATAATATATCAGCTTTATCATAATATTGAACTTCATAGATGGTCTTGTTTGGAGGAAGTTTATCCATGACATAATGGAGAGATTCTTTCCTTTGCTCTAGTGTGTTTGAGAAGACGGGATTACGTTCTGAATATAAAATATCAAATGCCATGAAAGAACTTTTTTCTTTTTTACCCTTATGAAGGCCTTCAAAGTCTGCAGTATACAAGTTCTTAAGGACACAAACTTCACCATCTAGAGAACAGGGAGGGATCTTATTTTCACGAAACAATTGGGAAAGGGAATCATGCAAGATTTTAAATTTCTTATTTAAATCTTTTCCGTTTCGGCTTGTTAACTTTATCGATGTGCCATCCCAAGTTAATATTCCTCGATAACCATCATACTTTACCTCATAAATCCAATCCGATGAATGAGGAAAAGTGGTGGAGAGAGTAGGAATCATCGGGAGAACAGTGGACGTCATTTAGCAACCTTCTTTTTACGAGGTGTCGCCTTCTTCTTTTTAGGCGGTTCTTTCGGACTTGTATCCAGGCTGGCTTGAAGTGCATCCATGAGATCTACCACATTCTTTTTTGGCTTCTCTTCAACGACTTTGATCTCATTACCAGATACCTTGCTTTCAATCAGAGCTAGAATAGCTTCACGTCTTTCATCTTTGTATTGAGATGGGTCAAATTTAGTCGTGAGTTGTTCAATGAGTTGTTTTGCTAACTTCTTTTCTTTATCGCTTACTTCTAGGTCTTCTGGTATTTCCGGAACATTACTGATATCTCGGACTTCATCGGGAAAATACATCGTTTCAAGCATTAGCCCTTTGTCATAAACACGTACAGCTGCTAAATGCTCTTTTGAGCGAATCGTAATCTTAGCGAGTCCAATTCTACCTGCTTCTTCCATAGCCTGCTTCAAAAGCATATAAGGCTTGCTTCCATTATCATTCGGCCCAATAAAATAAGAGCGATTGAAATAAATTGGATCGATATCGGTGAGCTCAATGAAATCAACAATTTCTACTGACTTATTTTTTTCACCAGCAAGAGCCTCGATTTCATCCTTTTCCATGATGACGAATTTTCCATCTTCGTATTCATATCCACGTACAATATCTTCAGATTCTAATGCACGATCACAAGTAGGGCATCGCTTTTCGTATTGAATTGGAGTATGACACTCCTTATGAAGATAGCGCATCTTAATATCCTTATCCTCTGTCGCAGCGTATAGCTTCACAGGGATATTAACCAGTCCAAAGCTAATAGCCCCTTTCCACATCGTATGCATTGCACTCACCCTTTCCAGACACTTTTCCCTAGTTTCTCACAAGAACAAAAAAACATAATGGGAAAAATTAGGCGATAAAAAAGATGTAGGAAGAGTTGATAAACGAAGGAGAAAGTCTCTTTATCAAAAAAAATCTCCTTTTCAGGAGATTTTAAGATGTAATGAATTGGCCACCGTTAATATGAATTGTTTGTCCAGTCATATAAGAGGACCCGTCAGAGCCAAGAAGAACATAAGCTGTAGCTAATTCCTCAGGTTGTCCAGGCCTTCCCATGGGAGTATTCGTCCCAAAATTTTTCACTTTTTCAGCTGAGAAAGTCGAAGGGATGAGCGGTGTCCAGATTGGACCAGGTGCTACACTATTTACTCGAATCCCTTTCCCTACAAGCGATTTCGCAAGGCTTCTAGTGAACGAAGTGATAGCACCTTTCGTGCTGGAATAATCGATAAGTTGTTCATTACCTTCATAAGCTGTCACGGAAGATGTGTTAATGATTGCACTTCCCTTTTTAAGGTGTGGAAGGGCGGCTTTTGTTAAGAAGAACATGGAGTACACATTCGTCCGGAAGGTCTTTTCCAGTTGTTCTGCTGTTATTTCCTCTAGTCCTTGCTTAGGGTGCTGTTCTGCTGCATTATTGATCAAAACATCAAGCTGTCCGTAGTGTTCGATCACCTGATTGATGACGCTTCCTGCAAAAGCTTCATCACCAATATCTCCTGATAAAAGCAGACACTCTCTGCCTTCATCTTCAATCTTTTTCTTAGTGTTTTGTGCATCTTCGTGCTCGTTAAGATAAACAATCGCGAGGTTTGCTCCTTCTTTGGCGTAAGCGATTGCTGCTGCTTCGCCAATACCGCTATCTCCCCCAGTAATGAGAGCCACTTTGTTTGTTAACTTTCCAGAACCTTTGTAGTCACGATCATCTTCTATTGGGGGTGGATCCATTTCCTTTTCTGAGCCTGGTTGGTGGTTTTGATGTTGCGCTGGTTGACCGGCAGTTTGTCTATAATCGGGACGCATAATTAAACTCCTTTCAACTTGTTTATATGTAAGGGATTACCAATCTCAAAGGTTTCTAAACCTGAAGTCGAGAAGTTAATGATGAGAAGCACATTACATGATAAAATGAAGCAAACCTATTTGAAGTTTGAGAGGCGAAAGTCATGACTAGTGATCATAATGAACCTGAATTTGAAGAGCAGCTTGCGGCGTTCCTTGAAGAAAGCCAGCCTAAAATTGTAGAGAAATGGCTTCATGGTGCAAAAATCTACCCAGAGGACCCTTATTATGAAGAAATCATCAAAAACGGTAAGAGAACGGTGGAGCTTATCTCACGGTATATTCGTGTTCAGGATGAAAACTGGATTAAAACGTTAACAAAGAAGATTGCGAATGAGCGAATTGAAGCTAACGTTAATATCGGAGAATTTGTTGCTAATATAAATTTTGGGAGGTCTGTCGTCATAGCGGTCTTAAATGAGTCTTCTTTTGACCGGAAAGAACTTTCAGATGCCCTCCAAATTATTAACAATTACTTTAATGCCTATTTATATCATTCTGTTACAGAGTACACGAATTTGAAAGATAGCATCATTCAAGATAAAAATAAATTCATTCAGGAGATGCACAGTGACCGTCTGACGATTCTTGGACAACTTGGGGCGAGTTTTGCACACGAATTTCGTAATCCTCTCACGTCGATCAAGGGGTTTCTTAAGCTTCTAGAAGATGATTGTGAAGCAAATAATCAGCTTCGTAAGCACTATTTCGAAATTCTAAACAGTGAAATGAGCAGTCTGGAAGAGAAGGTTAGTCAATTTCTATTCTTATCTAAAATGCGGGGGATCGATGATCGGCCGTTGTCACTAAATTTAAGTGGACTCCTACATTATACGATTGAGATTCTTTACCCACGCCTTCTCGAATCCAACATTGAAGTCGTAACCTCCATAGAACCCGACATTCCTCTATTCGGAGTAGAGGAACAAATCAAGCAGGTTATCCTTAATATAATGATAAACTCGATTGAAGAGCTGAATGAGAATAAAATTGAGAACAGGACGATCACATTGAAGGCAAAAGAGAAATGTGGACAAATTTTGATTGAAGTCTCAAATAATGGCAGGCAAATTTCTTCTCACCTTGTCGAAAGTATATTTCAACCGTTTATTAGCACAAAGAAATTGGGGACAGGTCTTGGATTGTCAGTTTGTAAACAAATCATTGAAAAGCATGAAGGCAGTATTTCGGTTCGATCGAATCCAGAGGAAACAACTTTTGTTATCGAACTGCCGGTAATGGTTGACAAAGGTGTGAAAGAAGAGTAGCTTAATAATTATCAATTCATCATTTAAAAAGCTTTTTATATCCACTAGGGGAGTCATTTATGTGACTGAGACAGGATTGCCTGGACCCTTTGAACCTGATCTGGTTAGCGCCAGCGGAGGAAAGTGGAGACGGATGCAATCGCAGCCGCTCCATTTCTGGAGCGGCTTTTATACGTTGGTTAGCATTTACGTATCAAAGCAGAGAATGTGATTTTCAACATATTCTTGTTTCAGAGATGACGGTACACCTGCATTTAGGCTCCTTTTCCACTTCATCAGGCGGATGAAAAGCGGAGAGGAGTTTTTTAATGTCATTTACTGAGCAGTTAAGAGAAGAGGCAGCACCAATTTTTGAAGCGATTTTTGAACATCCGTTTGTGAGAGGTATTGCTGATGGGAAATTAGAGAAAGAGCAGCTGATGCATTACGTCAAACAGGACTTTGAGTATTTAAATACGTTCGTACGAATCTATGGTGTCGCTGTATCAAAATGTGAAACAAGAGAAGCGATGGCGCTTTTCAACGAGCAAATCGCATTTGTTCTTCATAGCGAGGTGCATCCCCACAATAATTTTTGCCGTGCAGCAGGAGTTACGTATGAGGAGCTGCAAGGGTATCCACTTGCTCCAACAGCGCATCACTATACAAGGCATATGCTTGCTGCCGCACATTCCGGTACACTAGGCGAAATTATTGCAGCTCTTTTACCTTGTCCTTGGACATATCTTGAGATTGGACAACGCTTGATGGAAGAGGTAAATCCAGATAGAAATCATCCTTTTTACGACTGGATTACTTTCTATGGAGAGAAATCAATGGCGCCGATAACGGATCAACTGCGGAGAATTTTGGATCAGTGGGCAGAAACAGCACCTCAAAGAGAATTAGAACGGATGAAAGAGTATTTTATCCTGAGTTGTCAACTGGAATATGGATTCTGGGAAATGGCGTATCACGTTGAAGAATGGCCAGTAGCGCTAGAGAGAGGTGGACGTATATGAAACGATTAAAGCTATCAGACATTCTGATTACAATTGTCATTGCCCTTGTCTTTGGAATCATCTATAAACTATGGGGACCAGTTTACAGCATATTTAAACCATTTGGCCTCCATTTAGGTGACGTAATCTATGGCATGTGGTTTATCGCGGGAACAGTAGCGATGCTCCTTCTTCGTAAGCCAGGTGTCGCCTTACTTGCCGAGGCCGCTGCTGCTTCTGGGGAATTCCTAGTCGGATCAGAATATGGCTTGTCCGTTCTTCTTTATGGGATTGTGCAAGGACTTGGGACAGAACTAATCTTTGCACTATTTGGTTATAAGAGATATACAGCTTTTGTGGCAGCCCTTGGTGGAATTGCTGCTGCAGTGGGGTCTCTCATTATGGATGGAGCTTATGGCTATGTGATGGACCTTGCACTATGGAACTTGCTTCTACTTATCGGAACCCGATTAGTTGGTGGGTTACTGTTCGCAGGAATTCTAGCATATTTCTTAGTCGAAGCACTTGAGAGAACAGGCATAACTAGCTTAATCCGACCTGCAAGTGATGAGGATTATAAGGCGCTGGATCAGTAAGGAGTGGTTTAATGAAAGTAAGTGTAACAAACCTGAGGGTAAAATATGCAGGGGCTGGCTCATTATTATTTAATGACCTGTCTCTTCAAATTGAAGAGGGAGAGAAAGTATTATTCCTTGGACCAAGTGGTTGTGGGAAATCAACTCTTTTACAAATATTATCAGGTTTAATTCCAAATGCTGTACCAGTCCCTATGAAATCAGAAGAAAAGGAGATACCAACATCAGCAGGCTTCGTTTTTCAAGATCCCGATTCGCAATTTTGTATGCCGTTCGTGGATGAAGAAATTGCTTTCGTTCTTGAGAATCGCGCAGTTCCTCAGTATGACATGGAGAGGTTGATTCCCATTTATTTAGAGAAGGTCGGACTTTCTCTTCATGATCCTCATGTGGAAATCAGTTCACTTTCACAGGGAATGAAACAGCGACTTGCCATTGCCTCGATGCTTGCTCTTGAACCAGAAGTGATTTTTCTAGATGAACCAACTGCGTTACTTGATCCAGAAGGAACATCTGAGGTCTGGTCAACGATCAAGGAAATAGAAGCTGATCAAACAATGATCATTGTAGAACATAAAATTGACGAAGTAATTGATTTCGTTGATAGAATCATTCTATTTGATGCAGAAGGAACCATTCTAGCTGATTCAGATCCAGAAACGGTTTTTTCATTCTATAAGCATAAAATGAAGGAATATGGTATTTGGTATCCTGGTGTTTGGGATGAACACATCGAGGAGTTGTCTCTGCCTCTTCCATATAAGGAAGGTAAAGAAGTTCTGAGGTTGCAACAGCTGCATGGATACCGGGGGAAAGTCTCGAAGATTGAAGTTCCTTCTTTATCCGTGAACGAAGGCGAATGGGTTATGATAACAGGGAAGAACGGAGCAGGGAAAAGTTCGCTATTATTAAGTTTAATGAACGTCTTGAAAACGAGTGGTATGAAAACCATCTATGATCAACAGTTAAAAACGATTCGCGATGCTCGTGATCAACTAGCCTTTGTATTTCAAAATCCTGAATTCCAATTTATTACGAATTCAGTATACGAGGAATTAGCGTACTCTCTTGAAATAATTGGTGATGACGATGTTAATGAAAAAGTAACCCGGTGGTTAGAAGCCTATCAACTTGATCACGTTCGCTCACTTCATCCCTATCAGCTTTCAACAGGTCAGAAACGAAGATTAAGTGTTGGGACAGCTATGTTTGGCAATCAACCTGCATTGCTTCTAGATGAGCCTACCTTTGGTCAGGATGCGAGAAACACGTTCAAGCTACTTCACTTATTTGAAGAGATAAGGTCAACTGGTATGCTGATCTTAATGGTTACCCATGATGAGAATATCGTGAAGTACTATGGAACGAGAGAATGGGTAATTGATGAAGGACTTCTCGTAGAAGACCATCATCTTGAGCGAGTTTTGGAGGTGAAAAGCCATGCAGTGGACTCTACAATATGAAGAAACCTGGCTTCACCGTTTAAATCCTGCATTCAAACTTGTGTTTTTTCTTTTATTGTTTTTACTATTGTTGTTTGTACACAATCCTAACTACATTACAAACTTTACCTTCGTACCGCTATTACTCGTTTTATTTGCAACAGGACATCGAAAAAAATTTATTTTTATCCTCATGGTCCCGTTTTTATTGTTGTTTTTCTCCAGTGCGACAAGCATGATTTTCTTTGGAGAGGGGTCTACGACTTGGTGGAAGTGGGGGCTGATTCATATTACAGAAGAGAGCTTCTATCGAGGGGTTCATATAGGTTTCAGGGCTTTGAATTTTGCTCTTCTTGGCCTATTGTTTGCACTTACTACAAGACCGGTATACCTTTTCTATTCACTTATTCAGCAGCTTAAAGTACCACCACGATTTGCTTATAGTTTTATGGCTGCGATTCGCATCTTGCCTGTTATGATGGAAGAATTCCAGCAACTTAGAGCTGCACTATTGATCAGGGGCGTGAAAAAGAAAAAAGGTATGGGACGAGTCATGCAATCCATTACGTTATATGCTGTCCCGCTTTTATCACAAAGCATTAGAAGAGCTCATCGAATTGCGGTGGCGATGGAGTCGAAGCAATTTAACAATCGTGAACGTACCTATTATTACAAACAGAATTTTTCGAAATTAGATGTTTATTTCCTGATTTATATGTGTATTGGATTTGTGTTTGCTTATTGGATTGGTCACACATTTCCTTATTATGAAATAACGGATGTAAGACAATAAGAAACCGGCTCAATTGAGCCGGTTTCTTATTGCTTACATGTTTAAAGGTGATCGGTATCTTTGGAATACTGATGCTTTCCACCTTCACGGTTCGCTTCTTTCAATCTGTTTTTTAACATGCGTTTTGCGTTTTTATCTTCTGGTTTTTTGTTATTATCTTTAGTTGATGACATGGGTAGCCCTCCTTATTTGTCAGGATATCAGTGCATACTTTTAGGGTATACGATTTTGAGGCATCCTATGTAGGAGGTGCTTACTTATTTAAGAAAAAAAGGGCAAGCGTTCCTGGTCCTGAATGGGAACCAATGGTCGCTCCAACTACATTGATTACGAAATGTTCACTTCCATACGTTTGTTGAATCTCGTTCTTAAGCTTCTCAGCGCTTTCAAGGTCATCGCCATGTGAAATACCGATGAGCTGTGATTGGAGATTGACACCACGTTCCTGCATGATTTCGACCATTCGTTTGTATACTTTGTTTTTGCCACGGATTTTCTCAATTGGTACGAGCTTACCATCTTCTACGTGAAGAACCGGTTTGATCTTGAGCATTCCGCCAAAGAATGCAGAAGCTCTACTAACTCTTCCACCGCGCTGAAGAAATTCGAGATCATCTACCGTGAAAATATGTTCCATGTGGTTCAGGAATCCACTGTTCAAGCTCGTGAGTATTTCGTCTACCGTTTTTCCTTGCTCAGCAAGTTCTGCTGCGTGGATGGCCATGATGCCGTAACCAAGTGAAGCAGCTCTCGAGTCAATAACCTCCATTTGGACGTCAGGAAATTCTTCTTGAACATCATTCTTAATCACAGCTGCTGATTGGTAAGTTCCAGAAATACCGGATGAAAGGGCAATATAAATGAAGGGCTGTCCCTTTTCTGCATATTTAACGAAAGTTTCCTTGATTCTGGATGGGGGTATTTGAGAGGTTTTTGCCATGGTGCCTTCGCGCAAAGTAGAGTAAAGTTCTTTTGCTTGTATTTCTTCTCGATCGTAGTATTCTTCATTTCCGATGATGACCATAAGCGGCATGATTTCAATATCGTGTTTTGTGACTAGCTCCTGAGGTAAATCTGATGCGCTATCAGTTATGATTTTTACATTCACGGACAATCGTCCTTTCTTAAATAATGATGTACTTATGTAAAATTGGCACTGTTTTCCTAAAGTTTATCCCGTAGTTGAATGAAAAGCAATCCTATTCCGTTGTATAAAGTTAAACTTCCATTTTGAGGTTGGGGTTTTACTGCCCCTTAAGGTTGGGAAAGAGAAAACAGTTGACGTGTAATGGATAGTTTGATTAGATAAACATGGCTTAGTAGAAGGAACGTATAGTTAATGAACTTATATTTTGTAAACGAGGTAAAGCTCCGTTTCTTAGAAGAGGGTGTTACGATTGGAAGAAGTTAAAAAAATAATTGTTATTTTATTAGGAGCAATACTTGGAGCTGTTTCTCTAAACCTGTTCCTGATCCCAGCCAATGTCTATGCAAGTGGATTTACAGGGATTGCACAGCTCATTTCGAGTGTCCTTAGCGACTACACTCCGATAAATATCTCAACAGGTATTCTTCTTATGCTCTTGAATATTCCTGTCGCGATCCTTGGTTGGAAGAAGGTAGGGAAATCCTTTACGTTGTATAGTATCATCAGCGTTGGAGCAACAACTTTTTTCCTAGAAGTTATACCGATTCAAGCTCTTTCGGAAGATATCCTATTAAATGCCGTGTTCGGTGGCGTTATCGCAGCGATTGGAATAGGTTTCACATTAAAATGGGGTGCTTCAACAGGTGGAATGGATATCGTTGCAATGATTCTGTCTAGAATGAAGGATCGTCCGATCGGTACTTATTTCTTCAGTATGAATGCGCTAATTATTCTAACAGCAGGTATGTTATATGGTTGGGAAAAAGCACTCTACACACTTGTAACCCTATACGTATCTTCACGTGTTATCGACGTCATCCATACACGTCATGAAAAGCTAACTGCCATGATTGTAACTGCAAAAGGAGACGAACTACAAAAAGCGATTCATGATCGGCTTGTTCGAGGCATCACAAAACTTCCTGCCAAAGGAGCCTACCGTGGCGAAGAAAAAGAAATGCTCATGATTGTCGTTACACGATATGAACTCTATGATCTAGAACACGTCATCCAAGATATCGACCCAACAGCCTTCACCAACATCGTAAACACAACCGGCATCTTCGGATTCTTTAGAACTGAAAGTTAGTTAGAAAAGCGGAAACGAGCGTTTAGAAACGGAGATATTGGAACTCTTGAACTGGAACACGCTTTTTGTGTTCCTGTGAAGGAGTGAAATATCGTAGTTTCTGCGAGTTGCAGCTGGATCTCACAAAAAGCGGAAGTGGGCGTTTAGACTCGGCAGGCACTGGAGCCTTTCAAAATGAACACGGTCTTTGTGTTCAGATTGAAAGGTGAAGTGACCGAGAGTCTGCCCAGTGCAGCTGGATCAAGAAAAGCGGAAACGAGCGTTTAGAAACGGAGATATTGGAACTCTTGAATGGGAACACGGTTTATGTGTTCCTGTGAAAGAGTGAAATATCGGAGTTTCTGCGAGTCGCAGCTAGACAAGAAAAGCGGAAGTGGGCGTTTAGACTCGACAAGCACTGGAACCTCCCAAAAGAACACGGTCTTTGTGTTCATTTTGAAAGGTGAAGCTGATCGAGAAGTCTGCCCAGCTGCAGCTAGACAAGAAAAGCGGAAGTGGGCGTTTAGACTCGGCGATTATTGAAACATCCAGCTTATATGCAACAAATCTCCAAGTTATCCGATTTTTAAGCATAAAAAAGTTCCCCAAGTCAATCCGGGGAACTTTTTTCTATGCGTTATTTGATATGGTATCTTTTACTTCTGGAAGCAAGCTATCCCAGTCCGCCTCCGGTATCTTGTTGATTGTAATAAAATCCTGATAACCAAATACATTATCTACACCATCTAATTTAAGAAGTGCTGCTGCCATTGGATGGTCCGGATTGTCATTCTTTTTGAAAGAATGACTTGAAGAACCTTCAAAAAGCTGCTGATCAGCTGTGATTTTAATTGCATTCGGGTTTGGTGTACGGTCTACGCGTAATTCCATCTCCTAAAACGCCTCCTTTCTTTATCCTCCTAAGTGTATCAGAAACATTCAACGCAGCAAATGATCTTTAAGATGAGAATGTGAATCCATATCGTTTCGATACGATATCATGGAAACCTAATGAGTTATATAAGTGCTTCGTGACAGCGTTGTTAATCCCAGTCTCTAATTCAATTCCCTTTATCCCTTCATTTTCAGCCCAATAAATCACATGAAGCAATAACTTTCTTCCGATTCCTCTATTTCGAGCGTCAGGATCGACGAATAATTCATTTAACCAGATGTAAGGTCCTCCACTTGCAAGGCTGACCCCCATATTAAAGAAAGCGACTCCGAGAACCTCATGATCCGATTCTGCTATCACGATCCGTGAGGATGTTTGCTCATCAAGCGCAAGCTTAATCCCCTTTTTAAGCTTCTCATAGCTTCCATTCTGATCAGAACGGGTGATTTGCTTCATTAGTAAACCTGATACCTTCTCAATCATATCTTCATTGGTCTGGCTTGATAACTGGTACACATCCATTACCGTTCCACCTCCGTCATACTGTTTCGACCTCATACATCTCAATCCCTGTTAATGAGCTTGGAATAAAAAATTAAATTAATTTCTAGATATTTGAAACATTCAGCTATTTCCATTCGTCTATAAGAGTAGGAAGGAGCATCCAAATGAATCTTCTCTTCTCTTGGAGCACAGGAAAAGATAGTGCTCTTGGTTTATATGATTGTTTGAACGATTCTCAACATCATATAAAGAACCTATGGACAACGATGAATGTGGAAGAGGGGTCTATCCCTTTTCACGGTGTGAGTGCTGAGCTGCTGAAGTTACAGGCAGCAGCGATTGGACTTCCACTAACGATTACAAATTTACCAGATAACTGTACGAATAAGCAATACGAGAATCTTGTAAGGGAGACATACAATACCTTTCGTCAAGATGGTATCGAAGGTGTAGCATTTGCTGATTTATATTTAGAAGAAATTCGTAGCTATAGAGAAGCACTACTAAATGGTATACATCTTCATGCTTATTTCCCTTTATGGAAACAACCAACCCTACATACTGCAAAACGATTTCTAGCTGTTGGATTTAAAGCGATTATTACTACGGTTGACCAAACGAAGATCCATCCAGAGTGGCTCGGTAAACCATTTGATGAAGAATTCCTTAAATATCTCCCAACGGATGTGGATCCGTGTGGAGAAAATGGTGAATTTCATACTTTTGTATATGATGGACCTATTTTTGACTACCGTGTTACTTATGAAATTCAAAAGGTTTTCGAAAAGGGGAATTTTATGACTGCTTTATTAACAAAGTAAAGAGCGATAATGAAAGGGGAGGAGTACATGCCGGTGCTTGTTTGTTTTGGAGATTGTTTGACAGCACGAGAAGTGGATGAAAAGGGGAATGAACGTTTAACCTCCAGGATAAGGGGAGCACTTGATGAATGGATTGTAATCAATGCTGGTTCATCCCCAACATCAAGGGAAGGAGTTTCAAGGTTTCAATCGGATGTTTTAAGTTATCAGCCTGATTATGTGACGATTTTCTTTGGAACCCAGGAAGCTTGTCTCGGTAATGGCTCTGACTTAGTGGAGTTCGAGCGAAATATTGGATATATGGTGAATAACCTTCCTCCCGAACGAGTGATTCTCATTTCTCCATCACCTGTGATGAATGAAGAGAATGCGAACGTAACGAATCATAAGATAGAAGGGTATGCCGAACGAATCAAGCATTTAGCAGAAAAATTTGGAACAAGGCACATTGATCTTTGGAATCTAATTATCAACACCCGGAAAAATAAACTATTATATGAAAAAGACGGTGTGCAGCTAAGTGCAAAAGGCTATAAACTTATTTCAAAAGAAATTTTACGTTCTCTCGGACGTAAAAGAAGCTATAAACCAATCATCAAATTATTTTAAAGAAGGATATTTTAGCTATTAATGTTGATTTCTTGAACTGATAGAAGAAACCCGACCATTGGTCGGGTTTCTTCTGTGTAGAGATTAAAAGGGTTTGTTAGACGTTTCATGGCTCAGTTCTTGTAGAACCTGTTGGTAAGAAGTGAGCTGTTCTTTCTCAGCACTTGTCGATTGATGAAAAGCTGCAGAGAGGTTAGTCATGGCTACATTCATTTGACTGCTTAAATCTTGATGTCCACTAGAAGCCATTTGCTCTGCTTTTTCGACAGCCTCTCGAGCAAGTTGAAAATGACGATTTCCCATCGTTATTCACCACCAGATAAATTTTCTTGTTGCTGTTGTTTCCTTTGCTGTTGACTCAAGCTGGTGATATCATGCTGATCGGTGTTTCGAACGACTCGATCTGCGCCTTCTTTGACCATTCGCTTTGTTTTACTATTCTTTGCCATGAGCATGACCTCCCTTTCATCAATAGGATGACTTCATCACTCAGTTATTATGCGGCAAAAATGAACTTCTAACTCGTTTTTTAGTATTGGTTATGTTAATGAATCGATTTGATTTTTGGCTTATTTACGTCCTTTCGGCAGAGCTCACTCGAGTGAAATGAAGGTTTCACTCAAATGAGCCATGAAATCAATAACATAAGCTAACATAGCCTTAGTATTAAAAAAAGACAGCTTAAGATAACTGTCTTTTGTCAGATATTTTGATGTTTAGTCTTTCTTCAAGGTAAGCGGCAAGGCCATCTTCTTCGTTTGAAGTGGTAATTTCATTTGCGATATTTTTCAATGGTGCAATTGCATTACCCATTGCAACACCTGTACCTGCGTATTCAATCATTTCTAAATCGTTATCTTCGTCCCCAAACGCAATAATTCTCTCTTGAGGAACATTTAAATGTTCAGCTAACCGTTTTAAACCTACTGCCTTATTCAAACCTGCTCGAACGATCTCAATTACATTCAACGGTGCAGCCCAGACACGATGTTCAATCATTTCAGCATGGTGCTCTTTTAGCATCGTGCGTAAGTTTGACAATTGTTCTTCGTGAGGATGGATAAGAAGAGAAGTGGGATCATCTTTTAGATTCGTATGAATTTCGCCTGTATAAATCGAAGAGTTCGCCATGATCATGTTTTGCATAATTAGTTCGTCATGCTGGTGTAAATACACATCATCGAGCACTTCTGCCATCATATTTTTCACGTTGATTTCATTACAGGAAGAAATAATTGATTTAGCTGTTTCAAGTTCCATTGGAGAATGATAAGTACCGAAAGTTGAATCAAGAGGGTGATGGACAAAGGCCCCGTTGAAATTCACGATCGGTGTATCGAGCGCCAATTCATTATAGTAGCGAACGCTTGCGCGGTAAGGTCTTCCGGTTGCAATCGCAACATGGTGTCCTCGTCGTTTTGCTTCATAAATAACTGCCTTCGTACGTTCGGAAATATTCTTTTCCCCATTTAACAACGTTCCATCAAGATCAATTGCGATAAGATGCGGTTTTGTTGTCATAGAAACTCCTTTGAAAAGTGTCATTTAGGTAGCTGTTATACGAAGCTACATTATTATTGTACATGGCAACGGTTAGGGTGTCTATTTCTCACTATTAAAAAATTGACAAGAATATTAAAAGGAAACAATGACCGTTTGAGGAATAATTAAGAAGGGTACACTTAAACTATCATTCCATTGGAGGTGGCAGTCGGTTATGTCAAAGAAAAAAACACTGTTGTTATCAAGTATTGCAGCTGCTAGTACAATCGGCCTTTCATCCTATTTGCTTAAGGATGAAGAGAAGAGAACAAAATTGAAAGCCAAAGCCAGCGGTCTTCGTAAACAAATATCGAAGAAGTTCAGTGATGGCTTGCCAATCCAGAAAGCTGGAAATCCAACATCGCCTGATCAATCAGACGATAGCGGAGACAGCAAAATGGTTTATGAAGGATCGCAATTTCCAACACAGTATTATAATAAGCTTGAGAATATGAAATCAGTTGAAGAAAGTCATAAGGAACAAGTAAAGAATTAATAGAGCAAACATGCAAGCGTGGCTTGCATGTTTTTTATTTTAAGATATCGGCATCCGGCATTCAAAATTTTTCAATGGTTCAATTGAGTGGTACGATAGAAGGGAAGACCCGTCTTTTGGGAAAGGAGAACGTACATGATTACGATAGAAAACGATAAGGTTGGACATATCCCAGTTCTACATGTGGTTGATGCCGACCTCGCAAATAAAAAATTACCTCTCGTTATGTTCCAGCATGGATTTACAAGTGCAAAAGAACATAATCTTCATATCGGCTATCTTCTTGCAGAAGAGGGCTATCGTGTTGTATTACCTGATGCGATTCATCATGGTGAGCGAGAGAACGATCTTTCAGGTAAGAAGCGACAATATGTGTTCTGGGAAATCGTCATTCAAAGTTTAACTGAGCTTGATCAAATCAGACAGCACTTTGTTGACAGAAATCTTGTTCAAGAGGACCGAATTGGAATGTCCGGCACTTCGATGGGCGGTATTCTTACCTTTGGTGGGCTTACGCAGTATCCGTGGATTAAAGCTGCTGTGTCATTAATGGGGTCACCATCCTACTTTAAGCTGGCTAATGCTCAAATTCGTTATTTAAAGGAAGAAGGATTCAGTTTACCGATTTCAGAAGAAGAAATGAAAAAGCAAATTGAAGGATTACAATCCTATGATTTGTCTCTACAAGAAGAGAAGCTGGATGGAAGACCGCTTTTAATGTGGCATAGTACGGTGGATAAAGTAGTCCCTTATACACTTACATATGATTTCTATCACCAAATTAAACCGCTATATGAAGGTCAAGAGGATAAACTTAAATTCATCAAAGATGAAACATCAGGACATAAGGTTTCAAGAGATGCTGTTCTTGCACTTGTGGATTGGTTTAAAACTCATTTATAATGATAAAGCCTTTTGGGTTTAAGTTGAAACTCAGTTTGTTATAATGGAATGTGGAAGTATAAGCATGAAAGGAGAGATTTCAATGTCAGATCAAACTGATCAAGAAATGAGAGATAAATTATTTGAAGCTCTTGAAAATGTGATTGACCCTGAGCTTGGTATAGACATCGTTAACCTGGGCCTTGTGTATGAGGCTGATCTTAATGATGAAGGTGTTGCGCAGGTCGTAATGACACTTACAGCAATGGGATGTCCTCTTGCAGGAACGATTGTGAATGATGTAAAACGTGCTCTTTCAGACGTAGAAGAAGTCAACGACGCTGATGTGAATATCGTTTGGAATCCACCTTGGTCCAAAGATAATATGTCTCGTTATGCAAAAATTGCACTTGGCATTACATGATGTAAGATAAAAAGGAAGAGGGAAACCTCTTCCTTTTTGTATTTCAATAGGTCATTTATGAACACGTTCATATATAGGAAAATAACGGAAGTTTACTCAGTTCGTTCTACAACGATTTTTTCATTGATCATCGGCCATATGGCTGGATCCTCCATACCAAGTCGCCATAGCGCAACTCCTTGAACCCCTAGTTCATCTGCTAGACGGATTTTTGCTTCGATGCTTTGCTGGTCTTCAAACCAGACTTCATGCTGATTTCCATCCTCATCTTCATAATTAAAGAAAGGCGTTTTACGCTCCTCATTAAATTGAACTTCTGCTTTGTATTTTTTCTTTAACTTCATCGCCATATCGTACGTTACATAAGTGCTTTTCCCTGTATCTAAGTTAAAATCAAAACCAAAAACTGAAATGGCTGATACTAATTTTTCAGGCGGTATCCTCGTTTTTGCATAGGTCATCACCTTTTCCATCCACCCAGCCGTAACTGCAGGACCTGCGGGGCTTCCTGGCCAACCGAATTCGTTGTAGAGCATTACAATGAATTGATCAACTGCTTTCCCGATTTCTGCATAGTCAAATGGATCTGAGAATGGATTCACTAGTTCATCTGATGCCCTTGATGGCACACTAGCTGAGAAAAAATACCCTTTTTTATGCAATTCTTCACCAATTGTTTTGTATAGAAGTGTTAATTTCTCTGAGTCCTCTATATAAACATCTTCAATATCAATATCTACACCATCAAAGTTATACTTCTCGATCAATTTCACTAAATTTAATGCAAAAGCGCGCCGGTTCTCTTCGCTTGAAACGAGGGTTTGAACCACTTTCTTACTTGGCTCTGTATCGCCTCTTTTGTATAAAAGGTTATGAACGACCGGCATAATTTTAATGTTCTGATCATGGGCAAGCTGGACAAGCTTTTCAATTTCTCTATCTGTAAATTTACCGAACTTCTCGATAGTGGTTGGATTCGATTGACTAATCCGAAACAAGAAAAGGGCAAGCTGTGATAGCGATGATCGGTTCGTTACAAAGGATTTATATGAAGAAGGAAGTGACGGACCTTCTTCAAGGGTGTAGTAGCCGATAATTCTGGAGACTGGCTTTTCATCTCCATGTGGTTGAAATGAAACGACGCTGTCAGAAATCCAACCGTTTGTGCCATCATACAATTGGACTTTGTACCAGTTTCCTCGAATCCCCAGTAATGCAAGTTTTGCCCCTGTTTTCATCTGAGTAATGACATTGTATCCTTTGCCAGGACCGGTTCTGACATTGGCACGATCTGATTTGACGATAACTTCTGTATACACAGGGATTTTGAGTGTTTGACCAATTGTTAATGCGTCAGATGAAAGATCATTTAATACCATAATGCTTTTTGCAGTCGTATTGTTATTGGTTGCAATCTGATAAAGGCTATCTCCTGCTTTAACTGTATAGTCCATTCGCATATGACGCTGCCGGGTAGTTGGTATATCAAGTTGCTGTCCGACATATATGAGGTTGGAATGAAGTTGATTGATTTCTTTCACTTCGTCAACAGGGGTTTGAAAGCGTTCTGAGATTGAGAGAAGTGTATCGCCCTGCTGCACGGTGTAAGTGGCAGCAGAAGAAGGGATTCGGAGCATCTGACCTACATAAATAATATTGGAATTTAGCTGGTTCATTTGTTTAATATGATCAACTGAACGATTGTGAGACTCAGCAATCTTCAACAGCGTATCACCTGGCTTAACCCAGTATTGGCTTTGAGACATGATCATCACTCCTTTCCATATAAAATACATCACTAACAATCTATTCATTAGCTGTTCCAATCATTCGAACTTTCCTTTTAATATTAATTGCTGAACTTTGTTACAATGAAGAGGAAAAATAGAACAGATGGAGATGAGATCATGGTAGAGAGAAGGAAACCGATCACTGTAGAGGAAGCAATTGAGAAAGTGATGAGCCTCTCTTACGAAGGTTCAGTCGAGCTTGTTCCTTTAGAGGAAAGTGACGGACGTCATTTGGGAATAGACGTAAAAGCAGACCATGATGTACCACCGTTCGATCGCTCACCTTATGATGGCTTTGCAATTAGAGCAGAAGATACATATGAAGCAGGTAAGGACGCTCCAATTAAATTGGAAGTGATTGAAGAAATTGGAGCAGGAACCGTTGCTACAAAAGTTCCAGAGAAGAATGAAGCGATTCGAATCATGACTGGTGCACCAATACCTGATGGGACGAATGCCGTCATCATGCTTGAGCTTGTTCAAGAATCGAAAGATAATGATAAATCATTTATTCAAATTAAGAGAAGAGTAAATTCAGGTGATAACCTCTCGATACAAGGAGAGGATACGAAAAAAGGAACCGTCTTGATTGAACAAGGGTCACGGGTGACTCCGGGTGTAAAAGC
The DNA here is from genome assembly GCA_963739655.1 of uncultured Bacillaceae bacterium. Classification (GTDB taxonomy): domain Bacteria; phylum Bacillota; class Bacilli; order Bacillales; family Guptibacillaceae; genus Guptibacillus. Next base: position 44,781 of record CAVUAW010000037.1, read on the forward strand.
ACTACTAGCGACGTTTGGATATGCAAACGTTCCAGTTGCTGTTAAACCTGAAGTAGGGATTTTCGCTACAGGCACAGAACTGTTGGATCCGAAGCAACCGCTTGTGCCAGGAAAAATACGAAACAGTAATTCGCCAATGATTGAAGGCCAGGTTAAATCCGTTGGTGCAGAACCGCTTTATTTTGGAAAACTCGATGATGATTTTGATACTTGTTTTTCTTCTGTGAAGCGAGCACTAGATAAAGTCGATTTTCTCATTACAACTGGTGGCGTATCTGTAGGTGATTATGATTATTTACCAGCGATTTATGAAAAGCTCGGTGCGACTGTGCTGTTTAATAAAGTAGGTATGAGACCGGGAAGTGTAACGACTGTTGCTGAGTGGAATGGTAAAGTACTATTCGGATTATCAGGAAATCCGTCTGCATGTTTTGTTGGTTTTGAATTATTCGCTAGACCAATTTTGAAAAGAACCCTCTTCTCAAAAGCCCCTTATCGAATGAAGAGTAAAGGAACATTGTTAACTGATTTTCCGAAACCGAATCCTTTTACTCGTTTTGTCCGTAGCAGAACTGAGGAAAAGGATGGGCATATTTATGTTCGACCAACCGGTCTTGATAAGTCAGGAAGTGTTACTTCATTAGCTGAAGCTAACGCATTTGTGGTATTACCAGGCGGAACACGTGGCTTTAAAGCAGGTGATCTTGTAGATTTACTTGTACTTAGAGATGAAGGTTCAGAATACTTGTGAAGACACCTATTCTCCAGGTCATTGGCTATCAGGACAGCGGAAAAACCCTTTTTCTTGAAAAATTTATTAAAGTAGCTTCATCGACTGAATTTCGAATAGGCGTCATTAAGCATCACGGCCATGGTGAACCAGATCTTTATGATGATAAAAAGGACACTGGACGACATCGGAATGCAGGTGCTGTTGTCACAGGAGTAAGTGGTGGAGGAGTCGTTTCAATTCAAGCAAAACAGGCAGAAGACTGGGAACTTGAGCGGTTGTTGTCCCTTTATGAAACCTTTCATCTTGACCTCATTCTTGTTGAGGGATATAAAGAGAAATCTTATCCGAAAGTTGTCTTGCTTAGGACTGAAGATGATCTAGACCTTCTTAAGATGAGTAATATTCGGGCCGTTATTATAAGGGGAGAAAATGATACTGAATGGAATGCCAGTTACCGGTATGAAGAAATGGAGAAATGTATCCATGATCTATGGAATGAGTTGAAGGGAGAATGAAATGGAGTTTTATAAGATTACTTCGAATGAAATCGATATGAATGCAGTCATAAATAGTGTGATTCATCCTGAAGCAGGTGCGATCAATACGTTTGTGGGTACCGTAAGAGAATTCACAGGAAATAAGCAAACGGTATCCCTGCAATATGAAGCCTATTCTTCAATGGCTGAAAAACAATTGAAACGAATAGGTGAGGAAATTCAAGAGAAATGGCCAGGCGTCAAATCATCTATCGTGCATCGGATTGGTAAGCTTGAGATAAGTGATGTTGCAGTCGTCATTGCAGTCGCTTCACCACATCGGGCTGAAAGCTATGAGGCAAGCCGATATGCAATTGAACGCATTAAAGAGATTGTTCCAATTTGGAAAAAAGAGTACTGGGTAAATGGGGAAGAGTGGATAGGTGACCAACTGGAAAGCACACCATATCCGAGCGGAAAACCAAAGGAGGAAGAGTTATGATTACCGTTTTATTTTTTGCTCACCAACAGGAATTAATCGGCAAAGATCGGCTTGAACGGAATGAGTCGAACATTAGTATCAGAGAGCTTAGAAGCAAGCTGATGCAGGACTACCCAAATCTTTCTCTTCATAATACAATGAGTGCGATCAATGAAGAGTACGCTGATGAAGAACGTATGGTGGAAGAAAATGATGTCATCGCGTTTATTCCTCCAGTTAGCGGGGGTTAATTAGAAAAACACCCAATTGGGTGTTTTTTTGTAAGCTGTTAGCTGAATGGAGAGTTGCATTGGCTGACGGGTCTAAACGCTCTTCTCTGCTTTTCAGATCCAGCTGCAGTGGCCAGGGTCTCGATCGCTTCACCTCTCAACTCGAACACAAAGGGCGTGTTCAATTTGAGAGGCTCCAGCGCTTGTCGACCCTAAACGGCCACTTCCGCTTTTCGTGTCTAGCTGCAGTGGGCAGGTCCTCGAGTCGCTTCAGAATTTCATCCGAACACAAAGACCGTGTTCAAATGAAATTCTTCCAGCGCTTGTCGGACCTAAACGCCCACTTTCGCTTTTCGTGTCCAGCTGCAGTGGCCAGGGTCTCGATCGCTTCACCTCTCAACTCGAACACAAAGGGCGTGTTCAATTTGAGAGGCTCCAGCGCTTGTCGACCCTAAACGGCCACTTCCGCTTTTCGTGTCCAGCTGCAGTGGCCAAACCTCCGGCTGTTTCACCCATTCGATTGAGACAAAAAGCGTCTCATTCTCATGGGCTCCAACATCCTGCGGTTTTAAGCAGGCCACTTTCGCTTTTCAGATCCAGCTGCAGTGGGCAGGTCCTCGAGTCGCTTCAGGATTTCATCCGAACACAAAAAGCGTGTTCAAATGAAATCCCTCCAGCGCTTGTCGGACCTAAACGCCCACTTTCGCTTTTCGTTATAACCTACAAACTGTGATGGGGCAGTCTTCGCAGTGGATGGCGCAGCGGAGGAATTCTAGGTCGTGGATGGTGATTTTTCCGCTTTTTACTGAAACGATCTGGGCTTTTTTGAGTTCGCTGAGGATACGGTTGACGCTTTCTCGTGTAAGTCCACAGAAGTTACCGAGCTCCTGATTGGTGAGGGGGATGTCGATTAGTATGTGATCGTCTCGATGGATACCATAGGTGTTTGATAATCGAATGAGTGTCGAGTAAAGAGCACCTTTTTTCCCATGCAAAAGCAAATCGCGAAATTTAGATTGGTTTTTTCGAAAGTTTTCTCCCATAAATTTCATGAATTCGGTTGCAAGTACTGCATCAGTTGATAGCGTTTTCTCCAGGTGACTTTGCTTGATGAAAGTGGCCTTAACATCATCAACTGCCCATGCGTTTGCAGAGAAGTTAAGTTGTCCGGTATAAAGTGCAAGCTCACCAATAAGGTCACCTGGTTTACAAATTTGTAACGTCAGTTCTCTTCCTTCTGATGTGAGTTTGTTTAAGCGAACGTTACCAGATTGGATCAGCAGGAGGCGATCTGCTTTCATACCATCCATGTATAATGGTTCATCCTTTTTGAAAGAAACGGGTTCACCTTCTTCAGCGATCCATTTTTTGAGTGCGTCTGTTTTGATGGTTTTTTCCTGCATGCTTGACCTCCTTTGTTCACAAAAATCCTAAGTATAATTATTATCCCATCTACCCCTTCTTTATCACAACCATGAAATCCTTTCTCAATTTTTGAACGGCTCTTTTTCTAAAAGGTGGCTGTTTTTGAAAGAGATTTGAAAAAACATTCACTTCATAGTTGATTGGAGCAAAAGAGTGCTAGACTCCTGTGGGATTAGCGGGACAGGTAGCAACAATTTGATCTTAAGAAAAGCTGACGTAATAAAAAAAACCGGCAATGCCGGTTAGAAAATAAGGACAAGCGCACCTACGATAAAGCAATAAATAGCAAAATAAATTAAATTACCGCGCGCCATAATATTCATAAACCATTTTAACGAAAAATAAGAAGCTGTAAGTGACAACAGAAAAGCGATTATGTATGGGATGAGAAGATCACCGAATTGTAGATCTCCAATACTAAAGACCATAGATCCCACACTAACAGGTATAAATAGAAGGAATGAAAAGCGAAGTGCTGTTTCTTGCTTCATTCCGATTCCCATAGCCGCAACGATTGTTGCACCTGATCGGCTTATACCTGGAATGAGAGCAACGGCTTGAGCTAATCCTACGATAATGGCATCTCTAAGATTAAGAGCGGCATCTCCTTTTGACCCACGGAGATTACGAATTAACCAAAGTGCGATACCTGTAATAATAAGCGTGGCCCCAACAATTTTGATTCCTTTTAACTGTTCACCGATGAAGTCTTCGAATAAAAGGCCAAGAACTGCTGCTGGAATCGTCCCAATGATGAGGTATACGATGAACATAAAATCGCTTTTTGAATGTTCATCACGTGAAACCATGTAATTGATTCCATTTGAAGTTAGACGTATCAGATCGCTACGGTATACAAGTAGAACAGCGAGTAATGAAGCGAAATTCATAAGAATTTCAAAGCTAAGTCCTTTGATTTCTAATCCAAATAACTCCTGTGCAATGACGAGATGGCCACTTGATGAAATCGGGATCGGTTCAGTAAATCCTTGAAGTAGCCCGAGTAGTGCGTACTTTACTAATTCCCACAGTTCCATGAGTCTTGTTCCTCCAATAATTGTTAAAAGATAAATTGACACATGTAATCATTAAACACTAAGAATTCTATTCTTGTAAAGAATTATTTGCAGGAGGGATTACATAAAAAAGTATTCGATGATGAATGCTGATAAAGGGGGAGTATGTATAAGAGAGGAAGGAGGCAGTCGAATGGGCGGAGAAAATCGTCAATTCACAGTTGGGCAGAAAGCTCCAAACACTGGTGTCTATATTGAAATTGGAGAAACAAATTCAATGGTAAAAGACCCAAAGCAAATCGAGCTTCGTGCAGGTGAACGTTTTCCGGAATGTACGAATCAAAATCGTAAGTGGTCCCGTAAGCCAAAACCGCATCATTAGAATTTGACATTGTGCAATGAGTTCCTTTTAAAAAGAAAAAACAAGCGCCTGTCTAAAGGCGCTTGTTTCTATTGCTCAGCTGGATCAGAAATTAATCCTTCTCCAACAAGCATTGCTGCAGCAGCAAGTATAATTCCGAAAAGAGATGCGGAAGCAAAGTTGTAATGACCGCCCTGCATGGAAGCGAGCACGTAGAAAATCATATTACTCAGTAGAAAACCCCAGATAATAGCCCAAAGATAGCGCACTAAATTCACCTCATTTGTAAACGTATTCTAACAAATATCATACCACAAAACATAGGAATTCAGCATCTATCAATTTTAATTCATGATATAGAACAACCAGGATAAGTATGTAGCGTATGCTGTCCAGATGAAATAAGGAACTAATAACAAGCCTGCGCTACGGTTCTGTCTTCCTGCAAGATAAATAAGGATGAGTGAAGTTAACGCGATAAGAAGTGCATCCATGAATGTTGCAAAAAGCGCATGTTGCACAAACTGTAAGTAGCTAAAAGCTTGGTTTAAGACATAGTTAATGGATAAAAGTGAAAGGTATTCGCTATTATGGCGTCCGAAATCACGGACTTGGTAAATGATTGCCGTTGATAAAGCGATGAAACCAAACAGAACTGCCCAAATTATTCCGATTAGCGAACCACTAGGGATCCAATCTGGTTTGGATAGTGACATATACCAATCTGCATCATATGGAAAGAGAAATCCAGAAATGCTAAAAAGTAGATACGTAGCAAGGAATACTAGAATAGTTGTTTTTTTCATTATTTCACCACCTGCTTTACGCTTCCCATTCTCATTGAACTGTATGCATCGTAATATCAGTACATTTCCAATCATAGAATGGTAAAAGGGGACCGTTCAAGATATGCCTTTAGAAACGCGAAGAAGAGAAATTCCCTGGAAATAGGCACTTCACCCTTTCTTCCATATGCAACTTGCATAGGTTATACAGAAAGTGTTAAAAGGGCGAGGGGAGAGTATGTGTATTCGTAAACGAGCCTATCAATTAGACGGGGAGTGGACGATCGTTCTTGTCCCTGAACGGCCTAACGGGTTTGGCGTTTTTATTATTGGTGGTCTAACCCATTTTGTTGATACCGAAACGAGCTTTTGGCTGCAAAATCACACACGCAGAGGCATAATTGAAGAGCTTCTCGAAGCTGGTTATACCATCTATACAAGCAATTTATACGGGCGGCACTGGGGATCACCCAAAGCAGCTAAATTAACAGAGCGAATATATAATCTAGTGCACAAACAAGAAATTTTAAATCCAAAGGTTCACGTTCTTGCGGAAGGAATGGGAGTTCTTGCTTCAAATGCTTTTCTTAAAAATAGAACGAGTCAGGTCAGATCTGCAGCCCTGTTCAACCCATGTTTTGATGTAAAGAATTTAGTTCAACAGGAGCAAGAAAATCGTCTATTTTATAAACGGCTATTGCGAGAGATTGCAAGAGCTTATGATATAGAAAGTGACAAGGTCTTACAAACACTGGATAAACAACAGATGGAGATAGCAAAGTGTCCGATCAAAGTCTGGCACCATTCAATAAGAAGCCCTTATTCCCTGCAGCAAATCAGACAGTATGAACGTCTTCAGGAAGGGATTGGTTCTCCAATTGAACTCGCATTGTTGAGCGATAGCTACCAGACATTAGGAAAAAAGATGATTCGCTTCTTCAAACTTCATGAGGAAGAGCTTTAACAGATTAACGATCCAATCGAGTGATTTCCATGGCTGGATGATGACCATAAAGGATAAGGTCCTTAAGAATTTCAGCTCCTAGCATACTGTAGACAGTGCCATTACCTCCATACCCAAGCATAAAAAAAACTCCTTCGTATTTTGGATGCTTTCCAATGAACGGAAGACCATCCTTAGTAGAACCAAATATCGCACTCCATTCAAAGGCAATGGAAGTTTTAATTGCGGGGAACATGGAATGAAGTTTCTCTAATAGAAGATTGCTGTTATTCTCTAGCTTTTCTTCTTTTGTCAGTTTGGCATCTAATCCACCAATTAGAATCCGGTTGTCAGAGGTGGTTCGTAAATAATGATAAGGGCGATTTGTTTCCCAAATAAGCGATCGGTTATGCCAGCCGGTAAAGTGATCGATTGGTTCTGTTGCGATTGTATAGGTGCGCTCAAGTAGTGCGCCTTTTGTTTTGGCAAACTCTTGAGTTCCGTATCCAGTGGCATAGATCACATGCTTGGCACGGATTTCACCTTTTTCCGTTTCGAAGTATAATTCATTCTTTGAAAAATGATGGGAAAGAATTTCAGTATGTTCATATAGTTCACAACCCAATTGAGCAGCATGCCTTGCAAGGGAAAGAGCAAATTGGTATGGATTTACTTCTGCTTCCGATTTTGTATAAATGCCAGATGGTGCCTGGAATGAATATAAGTGATCTATAGCATGGCTGTCTAAATAATCAGCTTGAAACCCATGTTTCACTAGGGCATCATACTCATCTTTTAGTTTTTTGACATGGTGATCGTTTGTAGCAAAATAGAGGCTTTCGGATCGCCTGAAATCAGTAGGTTCCGGTAAATAAGCATTGTATTTCTCAAGTTCATCGATGGCTTTAGAACACAGTTTGTAGAAGTAAACGGCTTTCTCCTTACCAAAACGATCGATTAAGTCGACAAGCATTGCATCATTAGAAAATTGGAGGAGCCCGGTATTGGCGGATGTACTTCCGCTTCCGATTTCTTCTTTTTCAATTAAAACCGTATTTACATCATAATCTGCGAGCATTCTTGCCATGATCGTTCCTGACATTCCACCTCCGATTATGAGGACATCGCATGTGATGGATTTTGATAGTTCAGGAAATGAAATCATCTTATCTATCGTTGTAGGCCAGTAAAGCCGTCCATGATGAAGTTCCATATGTATGCTTCCTTCCGTGAATTAATCGTTACACTTTAGAATGAACGGACGATAAAGAAAGTATTCTTAAGGTTTAGGGGTGGTTAAAATGAAGAAAGTATTAGTCACAGGTGCGGTTGGTTTTATCGGATATCATTTAACAGAACTTCTTCTTAATAAGGGAGTGGAAGTAGTCGCAATTGATGGAAGAATTGCGCGCGAGAGAGCTTCTGAATATGAAATGAAAGAAATGTCATTTCTAAGGAATTCAAATTATACGCAAATCACTCAAACGCTACAGGAGACGTCCCTTGTTAAACTTGCAGAGGGATGCGACGCAGTATTTCATTTAAGCTTTCCAACTTCTTTGAAATTAGGACGCGTGTCAAAGAAAATAGAAGAGGACCTTATCAATACAAAGAAAGTGATTCAAGCAAGTAAGGGAAAAGTGCTTGTCTACCTATCATCCTTAGAAATTTACGGTAAGAGATATGGAAGTATAAGCGAAAGAACACCTGTATATCCGGTTACAAAAGTTGGGAAGTTTAAGAGCCAGGAGGAGAGCTTATTCACAAATGCTGGAGAAGAATCGGTCATAAAGATCATACGTAGCCCTCTCGTCTATGGTCCCTGGCAACCAATTCATTGTGTATTTCAACATTATATCGTTCATGAGAAGCTCCCACCTCTTTATAAAAGCGAGGGGGAGAAGTTCCATTATGACGCTCTTTATGTAGAAGACGTTTGTCATGCTCTGTATAAAGCTGCGGAACGAAAAGAACAATCAGAAACGATTAATCTAACGAGCGGAAGAGAAGGAGAATGGCAAAACGGGGTCGAATGGTGTATAGGAGAACAATTAGGGCATTCAGATGATAAAACTATGCAATGTGCCATCTCCAACAGAGAATGCGTGGATAAGCTTGATTTTACTAAACTTACTCCTATTACAGTGGGTCTCGCGAAACAGCGTGAACATACAGAGAAAATGATGAAGCTCGACCCTGCTATTTATCGCAAACTATCCGAATGATCGAGAAGGGAAGATTGTTTATGATGGAAAAGACGCTTGGCAACTACGATGTACATGACTCCTCACATGGGCTACAAGCTTTGAAAGAAACGAGGGAAAAGCTGCTTTCGATGGTAAGCGGTATTGAATTGCAAGAATTGCACTATGGCTATTCGAGTTTTCCTACGGTAGGAGCTTATTTGCTTCATATCGCTCAAATAGAGTTATGGTGGGTGAAAAACGCCCTTATGGGTGAGAGTGTAACAGTAGAAGAGAAGAATCGCTTCTTTTTTCAGGAAGAACAAATTATCTCTGCCCCTACTGATAAAGAGCTTTCCTGGTTTCTTGCGAGACTTGCTGAAGTTCGTGATTTGATAAGAGACTATTTCAACAATCTATCCGATGTAGAATATCGAAAACCAGGGCCAGAGGTAGTTGTGAATGGGGAGAGGATTTGTTACTCCCCAGAATGGATTATCAGCCATCTCATTGATCATGAGTCCTACCATCGTGGACAGGCTGCTATGGTACTTAAAATGGTTTCTGGTCAGCGAGAAGATTGGGAGCATTTCAATACACCATATTTATCGTTATAATGGATTTGAGCCTCATTGGCCAAAGTGAATTAGGAGTGAATCAAATGGAACAAAACATGAAATTTATGCAAATTGCAATGAAGTATTTTCCTGAAGCAAAACAATCCCTTAGTGAACAAGAAATAGAATTGGATTTAGAAAAGATGCAGCCGCTTTTACAGCTGTTTCTTAATGCAATGGAAGATGCTTATGAGCTTGGTAAGCAGGACGCAAAAGAATAAGGAGAGGAAGAAATGGGCCGTAAAGCTTTCTGGATTTGGTTCGTCCCACTAGGTGCCCTTCTTATCGGGATACTGATTGGAAGTTTAAGTTTAATGGTCATATCCGGTCTTCTGCTTTTTATTAGTGCGGGTAGCATGCTTTTTCTTTCAAAGTAAGTAGAAAAGACGTGGTTTCACGTCTTTTCTACTATTTAATGAAAAAGTTCAGTAATGAACCCATCTGCTTCACCATAGGAGTGAACTGCTGAACGGTGTTCATCATTTTAGGTAGATCATAATTACCGTTTTGATTTTTGAATTGATTCAAAAATGGATGCCCGGATGGATACCCTTGATACGGAGGGTATGGTTGCTGATAATAAGGGTGTGTATAGTAGGGTTGTTGCATAGGTTGTTGATAAGGATATTGCTGGTATGGTGGGTAGTGTGGAAAGTTTTGTTGCTGTTGATAATATGGTGGGTAGCCTGGCTGCTGAAAGAAATTGGGCTGCTGTTGATTATAAGGAAACATCCATATATCCTCCTTCATACGTAGATTAATTACAGTTAGTTTATGATTGGAATAGATGAAACGTGTGGGTCACCTCAAGCTGGCTAGGTAGACAAACATATTTATATGGATTAAAATTAGTACCAGCTACTAAAGATTGGTTTTAAGTAAGAAAATATCCTACAAAGGGGAAATTCAAGATGAACGCAGGTTTATTAGGTGTAGGGCATTATGTTCCAGAACGCGTATTAACAAATCATGATTTAGAGAAAATGGTTGATACATCAGATGAATGGATCCGCACTAGAACAGGTATTGAAGAGCGTCGAATTGCGGATGATGATATGAATACGTCTGATATGGCATATTTAGCTTCAAAAAAAGCCCTGGATGATGCTAATATAAAAGCGGAAGACCTAGATCTTATTCTTGTTGCAACGGTAACTCCAGATTATCCATTTCCGTCTGTAGGTTGTTTGCTTCAAGATAAGCTTGGCGCAACAAATGCGGCTGCCATGGATTTGAGCGCAGCTTGTGCTGGTTTCATGTACGGCATGATTACCGCAGGCCAATTCATTAACAATGATACGTATAAGAATATCCTTGTCGTTGGTGTTGAAAAGCTTTCAAAAATTACAGACTGGGAAGATCGCAATACCGCGGTGTTATTTGGAGATGGTGCAGGAGCTGCTGTGGTAGGACCTGTTACTGAAGGAAGAGGAATTCTATCGTTCGAACTTGGTTCTGATGGCACTGGTGCGAAACACCTATACCAAGAGCCTAATGGCTTCATGGCTATGAACGGTAGAGAAGTATTCAAATTCGCAGTTAGACAAATGGGACAGTCTGCTATTAATGTTATTGATAAAGCAGGTCTTACAAAAGAGGATATTGATTTCCTAATTCCGCATCAGGCGAATATTCGGATTATGGAAGCATCAAGACAACGTCTTGAATTACCTATTGAAAAAATGGCGACAACTGTCAAGAAATACGGAAATACATCTTCTTCAACCATACCAATTGCGCTATCAGAAGCTATTGAAGAAGGACGTGTAAAAGAAGATGATGTCGTTATCCTTGTTGGCTTCGGCGGAGGTTTAACTTGGGGAGCGGTTGCTCTTAAAATAGGACGTTAATAAAGAAAATTGCAGTTGTGAGAAAAGGAGCGCTGATAGAAATGAAGAGAAGAGTAGTCATTACAGGGTTGGGGGCTGTTTCCCCGCTAGGAAATTCTTTGAATGAAACATGGACAAATATTTTAAATGGTGTTTCCGGTATTAATCCATTAACACGACTTGATAAAGATCAATTCGCTGCGAAAGTTTCAGGTGAAGCACTTGAGTTTGACCCAGAACAATTTATGGATCGCAAGGATGTTCGAAAGATGGATCGTTTCACTCAATTTGCAGTAGCAGCTTCTCAAATGGCTGTAGAAGATGCTGGATTGAAAATCACGGATGAGAATGCTGAAAGAGTTGGTGTGTGGATCGGTTCTGGAATTGGTGGGATGGAAACGTATGAATCCCAATTCCGTACGTTTATGGATAAAGGTGCACGTCGAGTTAGTCCATTCTTTGTACCGATGATGATTCCAGATATGGCGTCAGGTCAAGTATCCATTATGCTTGGTGCTAAAGGAATTAACTCCTGTACGGTTACGGCTTGTGCTTCGGGCACGAACTCGATTGGTGATTCTTTCAAAGTGATTCAACGTGGTGATGCTGATGTCATGATCACAGGAGGATCTGAAGCTCCTATTACTAGCATGAGCGTAGCTGGATTTGGTTCGATGAAAGCACTATCAACGAATCCAGATCCTGCCTCAGCAAGCCGTCCTTTTGATGCAAATCGCGATGGGTTTGTCATCGGTGAAGGAGCAGGTATTTTCGTGATAGAAAGTCTTGAATCTGCCGAAAAACGAGGAGCCAAGATTTACGGTGAAATCGTCGGGTACGGTTCAACAGGTGATGCCTATCACGTGACGCAGCCTGCTCCAGAAGGAGAAGGTGGTGCAAGAGCGATGCAACAGGCGATCGATGATGCCGGACTTTCTCCAACTGATATCGGCTATATCAATGCGCATGGGACAAGCACGGATTACAACGATAAATTTGAAACGGCTGCGATTAAATCTGTTTTTGGAGAGCATGCTTATAATCTTGCAGTTAGCTCAACAAAGTCAATGACAGGTCATTTGCTTGGTGCAGCGGGAGCTCTTGAAGGTATTTTCTGTGCGAAAGTGTTAGAAGAAGGCATTCTGCCTCCAACAATTAACTATGAAACCCCCGATCCAAACTGTGACCTCGATTACGTGCCAAATAAAGCACGTCAAGCTGACGTCACTGCTGTGATGAACAACTCACTTGGTTTTGGTGGTCATAATGCAACGCTAGTTTTCAAGAAGTTTACGAAATAAGAGCAAATAACCCTCGGTTGCCGGGGGTTATTTTTTTGGCGGCAGTGCCAGTTCACAGGAACACAAAAAGCGTGTTCCCGTTCAAGAGTTCCAATATCTTCGTTTCTAATCGCTCGTCTCCGCTTTTCGTGTCTAGCTGCAGTGGGCAGACTCTCGGTCACTTTACCTTTCAATCTGAACACAAAGACCGTGTTCATTTTGAAAGGCTCCAGTGCCTGCCGAGTCTAAACGCCCACTTTCGCATTTCATGAGATCCAGCTGCGCAGGCCAAATCCTCCGGCTGTTTCGACCAATCGAATGAGACAAAAAGCGTCTCAGTCTCATGGGCTCCAACATCCTGCGGATTTAAGCTGGCCTGCTCCGCTTTTCATGAGATCTAGCTGCGACTCGCAGAAACTCCGATATTTCACTCTTTCACAGGAACACAAAAAGCGTGTTCCCGTTCAAGAGTTCCAATATCTTCGTTTCTAATCGCTCGTCTCCGCTTTTCGTGTCCAGCTGCAGTGGGCAGACTCTCGGTCACTTCACCTTTCAATCTGAACACAAAGACCGTGTTCATTTTGAAAGGTTCCAGTGCCTGCCGAGTCTAAACGCCCACTTTCGCATTTCATTAGATCCAGCTGCAGTGACCAGACCCTCTGTCACTTCACCTCCCAACTCGAACACAAAGACCGTGTTCGTTTTGTGAGGCTCCAGTGCCTGACGGGTCTAAACGGCCACTTTCGCATTTCGTGTCCAACTGCGACTCGCAGAAACTCCGATATTTCACTCTTTCACAGGAACACAAAAAGCGTGTTCCCGTTCAAGAGTTCCAATATCTCCGTTTCTAACCGCTCGTCTCCGCTTTTCATGATCCAGCTACAGTGGCCAGACTCTCGGTCACTTCACCTTTCAATCTCGAACACAAAGACCGTGTTCATTTTGAAAGGCTCCAGTGCCTGCCGAGTCTAAACGCCCACTTTCGCATTTCTACAGTTCTATTAATCTTTTCTTAATAATATACTTAACATGGAATATTTTGACTTGGTCCTGACTATACTGTTTTTACAAACAGTAGCGAAGTGAGGGGTAGCCAGATGTTGTATTTGCGAGATGTTTGGGTGAACTGGTTTGAAGGTGAGGAAAATGGTTATAACGTTTGTGATTTTCATGAATGGAGAAAAGATGATTTTATAGAGCTTTTGGATCAGGTACCAGTTATTAAGGTTGACTCGCTTTTGTATCACTATATTGAGAATGATCTTTCAGAGCTTCCAGAAAGCTTACTTGGTGATGTTTTCCAGCAGAGTTACATTCGTAAAAATAATGAACGGTCACCTTTGGAGTATTGCTTCCTGGCTACGGACGGCAGAGGCGTGATCGTGATTGATACGTTAGGTTATAAAATCCCGATCCGTAAGAGTAGAGTTATTCCAAGGCAGGAAAAGGCTGTGTATGAAATGGTGGCAGATGTAAAAGCAGTCGAGTATCCATTTGAAGAAGACCAACCAGTGAAAGAACATCACATTCTTTCTCCCGGGCCAGAAATTATGATGGGGTTAACTAGGAAGGAAAGACAGTTAAAACAGCTGCTTTTCATGGCGCTTGATCAACTCTATTCAAGTGGTAATTCGGCTGAAATCAGATATTGGTTTACGGAGTGTCAACCAAAGAAATATGTACAAATTCAGAGTATGGAAATGGACGAGGCGTGGGAAGGGCTTTATAGAGAAGTTAAAGCAGGATGGTCAATGAAGCATGAGCAAATTTGTGAACGGATCATTAAAGGGCAACCCTATTTTGAAAAAATATGGGAGCTTGAAAAAGGTACACACGTGAATTAGAAAGAAGGCTGCCAATCGGCAGCCTTCTTTCTTTTCTGTATTATCTTCTTTTTCTTTCAAGGCCCATCGCACGTTCAGCTTTAGTGAGCATCTTGGATGCTTTACGGTTTGCTTTTTCAGCGCCGTGGTCGAGTATATCATCCAACTCTGAAGAAGTAATGAGCTCCTTATAGCGTTCTTGAATTGGTCTAAGTGTCTCAGCGATCACTTCACCTAGTTCAGCTTTGAAATCGCCATATCCCCGACCTTCATAAAGAGCTTCAATTTCTTCAACACTTTTACCTGAACAAAGAGAGTAAATTGTTAAAAGGTTTGATATAGCTGGTTTATTTTCTTTATCAAACCGGACAATGCCATCCGAGTCAGTAACTGCTTTTTTCACCTTCTTAATGATCGTAGAAGGTTCATCAAGCATAGAAATGTAAGCATTCTGGTTAGCATCTGATTTACTCATTTTTCTAGTTGGATCTTGAAGAGACATAATGCGGGCACCAACTTTAGGGATCCTTGCATCAGGCATCGTGAAAATATCATTAAATTTACGATTGAATCGTTCTGCGAGGTTACGTGTAAGTTCAATATGCTGTTTCTGATCATCGCCAACAGGAACAATTTCTGTTCCATATAGAAGGATGTCAGCAGCCATTAATGGTGGATAAGTAAGTAATCCTGCGCTAACAGCATCTTTCCCTGTTGATTTGTCTTTAAATTGCGTCATTCTTTCAAGTTCCCCTATATAGGAGACGCATTGTAGCATCCAAGCAAGCTGTGCATGGGCTGGAACTTCAGATTGAATGAATAGTGTCGATTTCTCAGGATCAATGCCAGAAGCAAGATATAAAGCCGCAAGACTTCTTGAATTTTGTTTAAGTGTCTTTTTTTCTTGTGGTACGGTTATGGCATGCTGGTTAACAACGCAGAAGTAACATTCGTTATCATCCTGTAAATCTGTGAAATGTTTCATGGCTCCGAGATAGTTACCAATTGTTAACGTTCCACTCGGCTGGATTCCGGAAAAAATTACGCTCATTTTTGAGTTGCCCCTTTCAATTTCAATACAATAGAATACAAAAAAGGCCCACCCATCCCTATTGCTAGGGACGAATGGACCGTGGTGCCACCCTGCTTATCCAGTTAGACCGGATCACTTATGGTTTCAAAACCTGTGGTGATAACGTGAATGCTCACGCCTTCGCCTACTAACTGGTTCAGCAAAGGGGCTCAGAAGTCCATTCCAACATGTGTAATGCCTGTTTTCACCACCCACAGGCTCTCTGAAATTACTGCAAGTTGTACTAATCTTCATCTTAGCCGTTCTATATCCTATTAACACCGTTAGTATAGCGCAATTGAAACAGCTGATGCAACTTCAGCTACTTGTTATGATAATTGCAATAATAATTGTGATGAGTGCCCAAAATGCTCCAGCGATCAAAAGAGGATAAGTAATCGGGTTATCATAATTGAGCTGATAACGAAGTTCGGTTTGATCTTCTTCGATCATTTGATGTTTTGTACTGCTTTTGAAATACCGTTTGAACGAGTAGACAATCCCATCAAAGAAACCGGTTTGCAATACGTGAAGGGCAGCACCTATAAGTACCATAGCTAATGCAATCATGAAGAGAACATCTGCGAGAGTTTGAAAACTAATCCCTTCATCGGATGTAACAGAAATAATTATTGCAGCAATGAGTGCCAGGATAACAAGTACTCCTGACTTAATTGTAAGTGATTTCATACATTCCCCCATTTTTCTTTATCTTACTAAGTATAAAAAAAGAATGAGCTAAGAACAATACAAAAGAATTGATAATTGGGTTGTTGATTTACTTTCCCTTAACAATTCAGAAGATTTTGCGTTATGAATACTTTATGCAGGGAAATAAACTACATACTTTCAGGTAGGGGGTCTAGATATATTTTCATACACTGTGATGTAAAAACACAAAGTTACCCAAAAAACAGAGAATTCATACTAGGACTAAAGAACTAACTTTTGTTACTCAAACGTAATTCTGATGCGGTTTTTGTAAATTCTCGTAAAAAAACCGTATGCAAAATAGTTAGAAAACTTGTATAATACGAGTTGTGGGTGAAACGAGTCGATTTAATTATTAGAGAATTTGATTAATTCGATTCACACATAGCTACATATTTTAAGGGAGGTCACACAGCATGAAGAAATCAAGATGGACACTAGTCCTATCTCTTGTGCTTGTATTGAGCGTATTCCTGTCGGCTTGCGGCGGAGGCGGCTCAAACAACGGAGGGAACAGTGGTGGAGAAGGCGACGGAGATTCGGCTTCTGAACAAGTACTAAATTTAGTGGAAACTGCGGAAATTCCATCAATGGATACAACGCAAGCTACTGACAACACATCTTTTAAAGCCATGAACCAAGTTTTTGAGGGGCTTTATCGCCTTGATGAAAACAACGAGCCAACACTAGGTATGGCTGCTGAAGAACCAAAAGAAGAAGAAAAAGACGGTGAAACTGTTTATACATTCACAATTCGTGACGATGCTAAATGGTCTGACGGATCAGATGTTGTAGCAGATGATTTCATCTATGCATGGCATAAAGCATTAAATCCTGACACACTTTCTCCATATGCTTCTATGTTTGGTACTGCAGGAATCAAGAACGGTAATGCGATCATTACTGAAGGCGATCCTCTTTACGGTAAGGTAGAAGAACTAGGAGCTAAAGCAGTAGACGACAAAACTCTTGAAGTCACTGTAGAAAACAAAGTCCCTTATTTTAAATCATTGCTAACTTTCGCAACTTTCTATCCACAACCGAAAGCATATGCTGAAGAGCAAGGTGATAAATTTGCACTTGAAGCAGATACAATGCTTTATAACGGACCATTCGTATTCTCTGAGTGGAACCACGGTGAAGGATGGACTTATGAGAAAAACCCTGAATACTGGGATGCTGAAACTGTAAACCTTGAAAAGATCACGACAAAAATCGTACAAGATGTAGCTACTCAAGTTAACCTTTACGAAACAGGAAAAATTGACCGTGCAGGTCTTTCTGCTGACTTCGTAGATCAGTTCAAAGACAATGAAGAGTTCTCAACTCTTGTTGATCCAACAATGTACTTCTTGCGTTTGAACCAGGGTACTGAAGCACTTGCTAACAAGAACATCCGTAAAGCATTGTTCCTTGCTTACGACAGAGAAGGTCTTGTTAACGTACTTCTTAACAACGGATCAATTGCTGCAAAATACTTCGTACCGAAAGATTTCGTAAAAGGTCCTGATGGGGAAGACTTCCGTGAATTCGCTCCAGACGGTTTCTATGCTGACCAGGGTGAAGATGAAGCTAAAAAAGCTTGGGAAGCTGGACTTAAAGAAATTGGAACAGATTCTGTTGAATTAGAATTCTTAACAACTGATAATGAGTTAGCTTCTAAAATCGCAGAGTATGCAAAAAATCAGTTTGAATCTAAGCTAGACGGTATTAAAGTTACGATCAATAAGCAACCTTGGAAGCAATTCCTTGAGCTTGAAGACTCAGGCGATTTTGATATCTCGACTGGTGGTTGGGGACCTGACTATCCAGATCCAATGACATTCCTTTATATGTTTGAAACAGATGGCGTATACAACCGCATGGGTTATTCCAGCGAGAAATATGACAAGCTTGTTTCAGACGCTAAGAAAGAAACAGATGAAGCGAAGCGTTGGAAAATGATGCAAGATGCTGAGAAAGTACTAGTAGAAGACGACGTTGCGATCGTTCCTACTTACCAAAAAGGTAATGCAATCCTTCAAAAGGATTACGTTAAAAATTACTACGTACACTCATTTGGAGCAGATTCTTCTTACAAATGGATCAAGATCGAAAAATAAGTTTAGTTTTTCAGGAGAGTATATGTCATCCTGACATATACTCTCTTTTTTACCTGTAATAAGAAATATGTCGAAAAAGAAACTAGAAATGAAATAGATAGAATATTATATCTAGTGATTTTCCATCATTCGACTTATAATAAATAAGCAGGTATCTTTTGAGGAGGTTGGGTATAGTGGGACGTTATATTGGCGGAAGAGTAGTTTCAATGGTTATTACCTTCCTTATTATTGCATCGCTAACATTTTTTCTTATGAAACTTCTCCCTGGTACACCTTTTAATAACCAGGAAAAAATGTCGGATACACAGATCGTACAATTAAATGAGAAATATGGTTTAAATGATCCGGTCCCTGTTCAGTACTTCAATTATATGAAGAACTTACTCGTAGGTGATCTAGGCGTATCCTTCCAGCAGGACGGCCGAGAAGTATCAACGATTATTGGTGAGAGAATTGGACCATCTGCTTATTTAGGTCTCCAGTCCTTAGTAGTTGGAACAATTATAGGACTATTCCTTGGTATCATCGCAGCACTGAAGCACAATTCATTTCTTGATTATGGGACGATGGTAATTGCTGTACTCGGTATTTCAATTCCTAACTTCGTTATCGCTGGTCTAATGCAATATTGGTTCGGTGTTAAATGGCAGCTACTTCCCGTTGCGTACTGGGATGGGTTTGCCTACACGATCATGCCGACGATTGCAATTGCTTCAATCGTTGTTGCTACAATAGCCCGTTTTATGAGAACAGAGATGTTAGAAGTTCTTGGACAGGACTATATTACAACAGCGAAGGCAAAAGGCTTAAGCAGCACAGCGGTTGTTATTAGACATACAATCCGTAATGCTTCTATACCTATCGTTACTATTATGGGACCACTGGTTGTAGGTCTAATGACAGGTACTCTTGTAATTGAGCAAATTTTCGTTATTCCAGGACTTGGACAAAAATTCGTTAACTCGATTTTGACAAACGACTTCCCAATTATTATGGGTACAACGCTTTTCTTTAGTTTACTATTTATTATCGTTATTTTATTAGTAGACATTATGTATGGTATTATCGATCCTCGAATTCGTTTAGCGGGAGGTAAAGAGTAATGAGTATGAAACAAGAGAAACTAGATGATCTTTCAAACGACATGTTTCAACCCGCTGAAATCGATTCTTCAGAGAATGAACAGATAGCCCGCGAAAGCACAGGCTTCTGGAAAGACGCATGGAGAAGATTGAAGAAAAATCCTGGTGCAATCACTGGGTTGATTATCATCGTAGCAATTATTATCCTTGCTATTTTTGGACCAGGAATGAATGACTACGCTTATGATAAGCAGGAGTTAACGAGAGCAAAGTTGCCTGCTAGAGTTCCTGTACTAGAAAATATCGACTTCCTTGGATTAAATGGAGTTGATATTCGTGGTACGGATCAATATGAAGCAAAAGGGTATGAAAATGATTACTATTGGTTCGGTACAGATGAATTTGGTCGCGATCAGTGGACACGTGTTTGGAAAGGTACTCGAATCTCGTTATTCATTGCAGCAGCTGCCGCTTTCATTGATTTTGTTATCGGTGTAGCTTATGGTGGTATTTCCGCCTACTATGGTGGTCGTGTTGATAATATTCTACAGCGTATTATAGAAATTCTTGTAGGTATTCCAAACTTGATTCTTATTATTTTGTTTATTCTAATCTTTGAACCAGGAATATTCTCCATTATCCTTGCCCTATCAGTTACCGGATGGATAGGGATGTCGCGGATTGTTCGTGGACAAGTCTTGAAACTTAAATCACAAGAATTTGTTCTAGCATCTCGTACTTTGGGTGCAACAAGCGGTCGCGTTATTGGAAAGCATTTAATTCCAAACGTACTCGGTCAAATCATTATTACAACAATGTTTACAATTCCAAACGCGATATTCTTCGAGGCGTTCCTAAGCTTTATCGGTCTTGGAATTCGTCCGCCAGAAGCATCGCTTGGTTCAATCATTAACACTGGTTTTAAGAGTCTGCAAATCTATCCGCATCTAGTGTTGTGGCCATCGATTATTATTTCATTAATCATGATTGCATTTAACTTGCTTGGAGATGGTCTTCGAGACGCATTTGATCCAAAGCTACGTAAATAGGGGGGAATTAGAATGGAAAAGATTCTAGAAGTGAACGATTTGCATGTCTCCTTTGATACGTTTGCTGGAGAAGTCAAAGCGGTTCGCGGAGTAAACTTCCATTTAAATAAAGGTGAAACACTAGCAATTGTAGGAGAATCTGGATCAGGGAAATCCGTTACATCGAAAGCAGTTATGCGCTTGATTCCAAATCCTCCTGGACGCATCAAACAGGGTGAGATTAAGTTTGGCGATCGAGACCTGGCTCAACTGTCCGAGAGAGAAATGCAAAAGCTTCGTGGGTCAGAAATTTCGATGATCTTCCAGGATCCGATGACATCTCTAAACCCGACCATGACAATTGGGAAGCAAATCATGGAAGGGCTCGTTAAGCATCAGAATATGAGTAAATCAGAAGCAAAGGAACGTGCGATCGAGCTTTTAAAGCTCGTAGGTATTCCTAATGCTGAAGGAAGAATCAATGAGTTTCCACACCAATTCTCTGGTGGTATGAGACAGCGAGTTGTGATCGCGATCGCTCTAGCGTGTAACCCACGTGTTTTGATCGCCGATGAACCTACAACTGCTCTTGATGTTACAATTCAGGCACAGATTCTTGAACTGTTGAATGATCTGCAGGAGAAAATGGGTACATCCATTATCTTTATTACACATGATCTTGGTGTTGTAGCTAACATCGCTGACCGTGTTGCAGTTATGTATGCAGGTAAAATCGTAGAAACAGGAACTGTAGATGAAATTTTCTACAATCCTCAACACCCATATACATGGGGACTATTAGGCTCTATGCCGAGTCTAGATTCATCGGATGAAGAGCTAATCGCAATTCCAGGTTCACCTCCGGATCTACTCGATCCTCCAAAAGGTGATGCCTTTGCACCGCGTAACCCATATGCAATGAAAATTGATACAGAGATGGAACCTCCGTTATTCAAGGTTTCTGATACACATTATGCTGCAACCTGGTTGCTGCATGAAAAAGCACCGAAGGTAGAACCACCTGCAGCAATTAAGAAACGCATGCAAGGAATGGCTCCAGATGAGCCGATCATTGGCGCGAAAGATGGTGGAAGTAATGTCTAGTCAAGAAAAATTACTTGAAATTAAAAACCTGAAACAGCATTTTAAAGTAGGTAAAGGAACAGTAAAAGCTGTGGATGGGTTAACGTTTGATATTTATAAAGGTGAAACATTTGGTCTAGTTGGTGAGTCTGGTTGTGGAAAGTCCACAACTGGGCGTACGATTATTCGTCTTTATGATGCAACAGACGGTGAAGTTATTTTTAATGGGGAAGATGTACATGGTAAGAAATCTGCGAAGGAATTAAAGAAATTTAACCGTAAAATGCAGATGATCTTCCAAGATCCGTACGCTTCTCTTAACCCGCGTATGACAGTTTCTGATATTATCGCTGAGGGCATTGATATTCATGGTCTTGCTACATCTAAAAAAGCTCGTATGGACAAAGTACATGAGCTTCTAGAAACAGTAGGGTTGAACAGAGAGCATGCAAACCGCTATCCTCACGAATTTAGTGGTGGACAAAGACAGCGTATTGGAATTGCTCGCGCTCTAGCTGTAGATCCTGAATTCATCATCGCCGATGAGCCGATATCTGCGCTTGATGTATCGATTCAGGCTCAGGTTGTTAACTTGATGAAGAAGCTTCAACGTGAAAAGGGCTTAACTTATTTATTTATTGCACATGACCTTTCCATGGTTAAATACATCAGTGATCGTATTGGTGTAATGTATCGCGGACAAATTGTAGAGCTTGCAGAAAGTGAAGAACTTTATCGAAACCCTCTTCATCCTTATACGCAATCCCTACTTTCAGCGATTCCTTTACCGGATCCTGAGTATGAGCGCTCAAGAAAAAGAAAAATTTACGATCCTGAAAAACACCTTGCTGAAAATGGTGAAGAACGTGTACTCCGTGAAGTAACGGAAGGACACTGGATCGCATGTACAGAAGAAGAGTACAACAAATACCATGTAACGGTATAAATCCTCAGAAGTCCGCATTTCATTTGAAATGCGGACTTCTTTTATTTTGCTTGTTTTCTCTTGAATTTCATAAAAAGATAGGCGATGTAGAGGCAGATTGATAGAAGTAGCATTCCTTTGATATAGAGGGATAGGGAAATAGATATCGAATAATCTAATAAAATTAGTGCACAAAGAATCATGGTAGAAATGAGTAAACTTGTTCTTATAATGGTCATGTTAGCTCCTTGATAGAAAATTTTAGAGGAGGAATAAGATGATTTACTATATGTACAACCCGGAGTTCGATCAAGAGATCCTTGATTTTATGCGATCGGAAAATACAAGTAACAGTCAGGATCATCCTTCTACTACTTCTACAGTATACTTATTTGATGTAAAGAATCAAACAACTGGCTATATGTGGCTAGAAATTCGGGAAGAGTATGTAGAATTAATTGAGTTTTTTTTCAAAGGATCTGTGAAAAAAATGTGGGGTCTTTATGAATTTATAGTTGGCATTTCACGTAGGCAAAGAAAGCAATTTTTAAGGATGAAAATTCCAAATCAAGAACAGGGGAATGATTTGGTTAAGAGGTGGGGTGGGGAAGTGATGGAAAGGGATGAAAAGGAGTTACTTATTGAGATCCCTTTCCTAAGCTATCGGGAATAAGGGTCGCTCTTATACACTTTGCTGCCACTCATTCTGACTGTTTAAGCAAACTTCAACGAGGTTATCCAAATCGCTTAGTTCAGTCCTTGCGTCATCCTCAGAGATGACCTTGTAGTGATGTTTCCCACCTGGTTCTTCATCCGCCTCATCTGCCATGGCTACAACTTCTTGAAGGGCGCTTCGATTTACGGTACCCATAAAGTATGAGTCCGTGTGGAATAAGATCGCAACTGCAATTTCTTTAGCTGACACTGGATTTTCCCCAAGGCGTATCAGCATTTTGTGGGCGCGTTCAGCCCCTTTAATCGCATGAATGTCATTTTGTTTATACAAGTTGTAGTCCCATTGTCCATCCCTATACCATGTATAATGACCGATATCGTGAAGTAAGGCTGCTTTTGTTGCAAGATCAGGATTCACATCATATTTATTTGCAAAATAATAGGCATGTTTGGCCACGGTAATCGCATGAGCCAGTCCTGCCCGCTTCAAGTATTTACGTGCAAATGGAAGTTGGTATATGTCTGATAACGTTACATTTCTCATGGTGCTGGCCTCCTTTTAAATGAATTAACCTAAATTTATTTTTCTAATCATCATACCACTGGATGACAAAAAAATCAATTTAAGTTGTTCACGAAAAAGACATGAGGAATTTTACTGGAAGTTCTTTCAAAGAATGGTTATTCATCTTATAATAGAGAAGGCAAACTAATAAAGGAGAGAGAAGCTGTGCGTATATTAAATGTGGGGTTAAAGAGTCTGCTCGCTACGGTATTGTTATTTTCAGTGTTCGGACAAACAGTACTAGCAGATGAAGCTTTATCAGCGTCAAATCATAAGGGTATCGAGTTGGAAAACAAACAGCTCACGCTTCCTGATCGGTTACCGAGATTCGTGTATGATTCTGGCCTTGATTTCGAGTATCCTGATGCAGTAAGAGGGATATATGTTACTGGGAATTCAGCGGGAGGAAGTAGATTTAGCAAACTAACAAAATTTGTTGATTCAACGGACTTGAATGCGATGGTCATCGATTTAAAAGATGATTTTGGTAATCTTACATACGTACCAAAGAAAGATTCCCCTTTAGCTGAGTATGACATTGGAAAGCCATACATGAAGGATCCTCGTAGCGTTTTAGAAGAATTAGAAAAGCACCAAATTTATCCGATTGCTAGAGTTGTAGTGTTCAAGGACACCGTGCTTGCAGAGGCAAGACCAGAGCTCTCGTACAAAGAAGGCAGTTCATTATGGAAGAACGGACGAGGAGAAGCGTTTGTAAATCCGTTTAAAGAAGAAGTATGGGATTATAACGTTCAAATCGCCATTGAAGCGGCAAAAATGGGCTTTAAAGAAATTCAATTTGACTATGTTCGTTTTCCTGAAGGATTTGAAAAACGAGAAGATACATTGGATTATACGATGGGTAAATATGCCGATATGGACGTGGACAATGTTCAAAAACGTGTGCAAGCAGTTACAGATTTTGTTGCTTACGCAAATTCAAAATTAGAACAATATGATGTTGATGTGTCCGTTGATATATTTGGTTATTCAGCGACAATTCCAGAAGCGCCAGGTATCGGCCAGAACTTCTCTAAAATTTCAAGCAATGTTGATGTGATTTCATCTATGATCTATCCAAGTCATTGGGGAGCCTATTTTGGAATTCCTAAGCCTGATTTAGAACCATACAATCTGGTGAATGAGTATGCTAAAGTAGAGAATAAAGTATTAGGAAAACTTGATAATGCACCTACTAGTCGCCCGTGGATTCAAGACTTTACTGCCAGCTATCTCGGTAGTGGTAATTACTTGAACTACGGTAAAGCTGAAGTAGAAGCACAAATCAAAGCTCTTAACGACAATGGAATTAATGAATTTCTTCTCTGGGATGCAAGTAATCGTTACACGCAGAACGTTGACTATACACCATAGTTTTTAATGAATAGACCGCCGAAATGGGCGGTCTTTTTCTTAATTAGATAGCAGAGCTTTTATCTAAGAATTGTCTCTAATTAAGTATCGGCAACGGTGTTATTCTTTTGATAGAACTCTCCAATTTTTTTGGCTGTGTTGTAAATGATCTTTAAATTTCATTCTTTCTTTGTTAAAGAAAAGGGTTGCGACTGCATTCACAACTATTGCAACAATAGCTGTGAAACCGATTAGTAAGATAGCAAGCATTGTAAATTCGATGTAAAAAGTCATGGCATTCCTCCTGTTTTTGCTTTTTCACTAATTGTACTCAATGTTTACTAGATAAAAAAGAGGGGAAAATATATTATGGTCGTACTGCCATAGAACATGTTAACTGGATAAATGTGTTATACTATTAGTGATGAATTCAATAAAAGGAGTAGATCAATGAACTGGTATGAGAAGCTGAAGCAATATTTCCCCATTGAAGAGATGAAATCAAAAGAACATATGGACTTGCTATTGGAAGAAAAAGGTCACATTTACACGAAAGATGAAGGACCGAATCATGTTCTAATGTATGCAAACCTTCCTGATTTTATTTTCGTGGACTATATTTTCGTTTCCAGGGATGCCAGAGGTCAGGGCTTAGGAAAGAAATTGATTGAGCAACTCAAAGAAATGAATAAACCCATTATTCTTGAAGTAGAGCCTGTTGATTACGACGAGTCAGATACTGAAAAAAGACAGCGCTTTTATTTGAGAGAAGGGTTTAAGCACGCGAAGTCAATTGGATATCGAAGAAGATCTCTAGCCACGAATGAAATTAACGAAATGGAGATTCTTTACTGGTCACCAAGTGAAGCTGGAGAGAAAGAAATATATGAAGCGATGAAGCATACGTATCAGGAAATTCACACCTACAAGGATATGCAGTTGTATGGTGAGTCTTATCAGCCTGTTGAAGAAGTATTAAGCCTTAAAGAAGATCACGAACTCGTAGAAGAATAAAAGAACTGTTTTCTATCAGGAGGGAAACTTCTTATGAAAAATCGTGAGAAGAAAAAGAAAAAGAAGCGTGAATGGTTGAAGGATTTACTAAGGAAACGATGGAAAGCCTGGAAACCGCAGTCTTCGAAAGAGCCCGCCTCTAATACGAAAACATCAGCATAAAAAAAGAAAGCCATCGGCTTTCTTTTTTTATGCTTCAATTTCTTTCTTTTTGTCAGTACGCTTTTTTCGACGGTTATCGATTAAGTAATAAACAACAGGAATGAAAACCAGTGTAATGAATGTCGCAACACTAAGGCCGAATACGATAACGATAGCCATCGGTTGCTGAATTTCTGTTCCTTCACCAAATCCAAGGGATAGTGGGACAAGCCCAAGAATTGTCGTTAGAGCAGTCATAAGGATTGGTCTCAATCGTACCGGTCCAGCTTCTAATATCGCAGAACGTGTATCCATTCCGGTAGCACGTAGTTTGTTAATGTAATCGACGAGTACAATCGCATTATTAACGACAATGCCCGTTAAGATCAGCATTCCTACTAGTGAGCCTACCCCAAGTGGCTGGAATGAAATAAGAAGACCAAATATAATACCAATGGCAGTCAAAGGTACTGAGAACATAATGATGAATGGATACAAAAACGATTCAAACTGTCCAGCCATGACCATGTACACAAGAACGATGGCAAGTGCAAGAGCCCCTGATAGTTTAAAGAATGCATCATTCATTTGTTTGTCTTGACCGCCAAAAGTAATTTTGTAGGCACTTCCCGGGAGCGGAACGTCCTTAACGAGCTTCTCTCTTACTTCATCTGTCACTGTACCGAGATCACGATTAAGAAGACTCGCCGTTACTTCTACCTGTCTGAGGCGATCTGTCCTCGTAATTTCAGATGGTCCTAAGCCGCGTTTAATTTCAGCAACAGCGGATAGGGGAACTTTCTGCCCAGTTTGTGTTTCGATAAGCAAATTTGAAAGTGAATCGAGTGATTCTGTATATTTTTCTTCGACTGTTAGACGTATATCAAGCTGATTACCATCTCGGGAAAGGTTGCTTGCAACAAGGCCTCTTGTAGCATTTGAGATAGCCGTTGATATTTGCGAGCTGCCGATTCCATAACTTGCAGCTTTCTCTCGATCAATTAGAATCTGCACTTCCGGATTATTTGATTCAATACTTGAAGTAGGCTCTCGAACACCTTTGACTTCTGATATACTTTCCATCACATCATCAGATAGTTCCTTCAATACATCAAGGTCGGGTCCAATGATGTTGATCGAGATTGGATCTGCGTTAAATCCTGAGTCACTTGCAGATACGCTGATATCCGCGTTAGGTATATCTTTTAACTTCGTACGAATGTCCTCAGCTACTTCAAGATCAGATTGCTCACGGTCATTAATTGGGACGAGTAGTACGCTATAAGTTGCCTGGTTCGTTTGGCTACCGGCACCTACGCTGAAGTTGTCCGTCCCACCCGCGGTTAAATATGAAAGGTCGACTTCAGGAACTGAATTCAAAACCTTATTTATTTCGTCTGTTACATTTTCAGTCGCATCCAGTGAGCTTCCAGCAGGAAGGTTTGCTGAGATATTTACAAAGCTTTGGTCTTGTGCAGGAAGAAATTCTGTTCCAATAAAAGGCGCTCCTGCTGCAGATATACAAAGGAGAAGGACAGTAAATCCTACTGTTTTCTTCGGATGCGTTAAAGTTCTATCCAACACACGCCTGTACCAATTGTTCATGCGGTCGAATTTAAGTTGAAAGATAGATTTTGTTTCGTTTCTGTTCATCAAAAGTGATGATAATAGGGGAACGATGATTAATGCTGTGAATAGAGACGCTATTAACGAATATGTAACCGCAAGAGCAAGAGGCTTAAAGAGCTGTGCAGCAAGTCCAGTTACAAATACGATCGGCAAAAAGACAACAACTGTCGTTAGCGTTGAGGCAACGATCGCACTACCTACTTCTTTCGTACCTTCCACTGCAGCTTCTTTTAGCGACTTACCTTCCTGTCTAAGGCGGTATATATTTTCAAGTATGACGATTGAGTTATCGACCATCATGCCCACTCCGAGGGCAAGACCTCCGAGAGTAAGAAGATTAATCGTCTGTCCAGAGAAGTACATCAAAATAAAGGCGCCAACGATAGAAATTGGAATAGACAATCCAATGATAAGCGTGCTACGTATATTTCTTAAAAAGAGATACAGTACTGCTGCTGCAAGTAAACTTCCGATAATAATGTTCCAAACAACAGCTCTTATGGATTGGTTGATGAATTTAGCCTGGTCAAAAACGGTCTTGATTTCCATATCATCAGGAAGAGAAGGCTGAATTTCTTCAAGTTTTTCATTAATTTGTTTGACCACTTGAACAGTATTTGAACCAGATTGTTTTTGAATAGAAAACCCGATGGCCGGTTCACCATTTAAATAACTTTCTTGAACAGATGGCTTCATCATTTCTTCAATTTCAACAAGTTGACTTAGTTTTACAGTACCATTCTTGGTTGGTACAGATAGATTTTTTAAATCATCTACAGATTCAAATTCTCCAGTTACCCTAAGTGGAAGGTTCTTGTCTTCAGTTTCGATCGAACCACTTGGAAGATTAAGGTTTTCTGAACCGATCAGCTGCTGTAAATTTGTTAACGTTACACCATACTGGCTGAGTTTATCCGGATCTGCTGTTAATCTAATTTCCTTTTCTAATTGCCCTTCAATTGTAACTGCTGCGACGCCTGGTACAGAATCAAGAGAAGGTTTGATCTGATCTTCGATAATTTTCTTTACTTCTGTGAGGTCTTCCTCAGAACCTGCTACTCCAAGTTGCATGATTGGAATATCACTAGGATTAAACCTGAGAACTTTGGGGATTGGAACTTCAGATGGAAGAGAGTCTCGAACGGCATCAATTTGTTCTCTCATATTTAATGTGGCGAAATCCATGTCGGTTCCCCATTCAAATGAGACAAGAATCAATGCACCACCGTTTTGAGAAACGGAGGAAATACTCTCAACGTTAGGAAGCGTTCCCATGACGTTCTCGAGAGGAGAGGCGAGTAAATTCTCAACTTCTTCCGGGCCAGCCCCATCATAGGTAACGGTGACGGCAGCTACGGGAAATGTTAAATCTGGGAAAAGGTCAACTGGCATATTCCGGAGCGACACGGTACCGATGATGAGAATGAAAATAATCACCATGCCCATCGCAATCGGGCGAAAGACGGAAAGCTTAGCAATATTCATTACGATTCAACTCACTTCTGTACCTGGATTTCGGATGCATCGTTTAAGCGGTCTTTTCCTTTTGTAATGACTTCATCACCTTTTGAGAGACCACTTGTGATCTGGATGTTATCGTCAGATTCTGCTCCAAGTTCTACTTTTACTTTCTTGACTTTCTCTCCCTGGGGGGCGTATACATAGGTTTCTTTTTCACCATAAACGATGGAATCTTTCGGAATAACAATCGCTTTTTTGATTACATCTGTTTGAATAACGGCAGTGGCTTTCATTCCGCCTTTAATTTTCAAATCTTTGTTTTCTATTGGAATCTCAATAAGAAAAGAACCGGATTGTTCATTTGCGGTAGGAGGTACGGCATTTAGCTTTCCATCAAATGAACCCTCAATTCCATCAAATGTAACAGCAACTTTTTGATCTTTTTCTAATTGTGTAATTTGGAAACTATTTACCTGAAAAGTCGCTTTAACCGGGTTGAGATTGACGATAACAGCAAGTGGTGTGTTCGGTACTGCAACAGCGTTTTCTTCAGCATTAATTTGAGAGATGATCCCATTGATAGGTGACTCAATTGTCGTAGCATTCAATACATCTCTGGCCTGGTTCAAACTCGCTTTTGTTTCTGAAAGCTGCGTTTCTAACTGCGTGACATTTCCACTCGACATCGAGGGGACCTGAGCGGCTGCTTGTGACAATTGGGCCTGTTTGATGGAAACTTCAAGACTTTCCTTAAGGACATCAGCAGCCGTCACTTCTTTTGAATCAAGCTGATTGAGAAGTTCTTTGGAGCGTTCTAAAGATGCATTCAGGTCTGTTTGTAGATCTTTCAATTCCTTTGCGCTTTTCTCAGCTTCATTCGAAAGTTTTTTAGCTCTATCAACAGCTTTCTCTAATTCAGTTACTGCGTTTGTAAGCTGGTTTACATTCTTTCTTGCTGTTGTATCATCGAGAGAGGCGATGAGGTCTCCCTTTTCAACTGAGCTCCCAACTTCCACGTTAATTTCTTTTACTTCCAGTGGAGATGGGGCTGCAAGAGGAATGGTCTTACCGGGTGTAGCTTGGCCTGATAATTCAAGCTCGTCCGTTAAATTCATTTGTTTCGCAGTGACTGTTTCAACTGGGATGGGTTCATTGGCGGTTTCTTCATTCGTGATTTCCTTTGTTGTACAAGCGCTTGCAAAAACGAGTATTCCTGCAAGCAAGATTGCTTTTCTCATTTCTTTCACCTCAGAATTAGTGTATCTCTTACGAATCGTATCATGTGAAACAATCTTTTTAGAAACAAAAATCAAACATTTTTAAACAAAATAGGTTTGGATAGATGAGGAAGGGGTAAATAGGAGTTAGACTTAACATTAAATGATTGTATAGTAATTGTATAGCTTTTATGTAATTTTTGTCATCCTCTATTTATTTTATAGGAATTGTAGTATAATACAGATTGTGAGAAGATAATTTTTCTAATGTAAGAATGCCGTTTATTTATAGAAAGGAGCAATTCCTTATGGTAACACTTTATACATCTCCAAGTTGTACGTCTTGTCGTAAAGCTAAAGCATGGTTGAATGAGCATGAAATTCCATTCACTGAGCGCAATATTTTCTCTGAGCCCCTTACCATTGAAGAAGTAAAAGAAATTCTTCGTATGACTGAGGACGGAACAGATGAAATTATATCAACTCGCTCAAAAACTTTCCAGGAATTGAACTTGAATTTAGATACGGTTTCTCTTCAAGAATTGTTCGAACTCATTAGTGAGCATCCTGGATTACTTAGACGACCAATTATTTTGGATGAAAAGCGTCTTCAAGTCGGTTACAACGAGGACGAAATTCGTCGTTTCCTTCCTCGCAAAGTTCGTACTTTCCAACTACAAGAGGCACAGCGTCTCGTTAATTAATTAAAAACTTCTACAGGTTCCCCTGTAGAAGTTTTTTTGCTAAATCCATATGGATTCGTAAGAGTTAGGCGCACTTTCATTAGTGAATATAAATAATGTTTCCTTTTAATTTTCTCACGATCCATCCTCCAATAACGACTAGAAACAGAAATGTTAGTTGTGTAATGAATTCCATGGAGGGATACATATAGAAGAAGGCTTTTAATTCTGCTGCGCTCGTCAACATCTTTCCAGACGTTAGTGCGAGAATACCCGCTCCGATATAAATTAAAAAAGGAAAATGATCCAGTGCATGCATTATCATTCGACTACCCCATACGATAATAGGGATAGAAATTAATAATCCAAAGACAACAAGTGGCAGTCTACCTTCTGATGCACCAGCGATGGCAAGTACATTGTCTAG
Organism: uncultured Bacillaceae bacterium; assembly: GCA_963739655.1. Classification (GTDB taxonomy): domain Bacteria; phylum Bacillota; class Bacilli; order Bacillales; family Guptibacillaceae; genus Guptibacillus. The sequence continues at coordinate 76,134 of CAVUAW010000037.1, forward strand.
CCCCATGATAAGATCAGCTAGTACAATCGTTCTAATTGCACCCCAGAAAGAAAATTTAGGGTTAATGGATTCGCTACTTTCACTGTCAATCACCAGTTTGAAGGAAATGTACAATAGAAAAAGACTACCTACAATCAATAAGAAAGGAAGCATTAATAAATAGACAGCAACAATTGTTAGTGCTATTCTAAGTCCAACAGCGATGGCTGTGCCAATGATAATGGCTCTACCTCGATGAGAATCTGGAAGATTGCGACAGGCGAGAGCAATCACAACGGCGTTATCTCCCCCGAGCACGATATCAATCCCGATGATGAAAAGAATCGAAGTGAAGGTATCTAGAGTCAACAAGGAATCCACTCCCGAATAGCGAATTTTTTATCTCATGACAGGAGCACTTTGGGGCAAGCTATACACATAAATAAATATATCGTGTATATGGTTTATTATGAGTGAAAAAATCAAACGATTTTTTATTTCCATTCTTTGATGGTTTATCATAGAATGGTATTACAAGAGAAAAGCGGTTAAATTCAGTCGCTTAAGGGAAAGAGGAAACTAGGAGTATCCCAGAGGGAATAGCCTTCCGGTTAAACAAACAGGAGGGAGAGAGTACACATGGAAATCGAACGCGTCAACGCGAATACATTAAAATTCTTTATTACGTATAGAGACATTGAAAATAGAGGGTTTGATCGAGAAGAAATCTGGTACGACAGAGAACGAGGCGAAGAACTGTTCTGGGAAATGATGGATGAAGCGCATCAAAGAGAACAGTTTTCACTTGAAGGTCCTCTATGGATACAAGTTCAAGCGCTAGAAAAGGGACTTGAAATTATTGTAACCCGTGCTCAGATGTCTAACGACGGATCCAAACTTGAACTTCCAATTTCAGAAGAGAAGCAGCTTGACCTTCCGCTCGATGAGAATATGGATAAAATTCTCGACGACAAATTTGCGCTCCAGAACAATTATGACCCAGCAGATGAGCCGGAGCCTCTTGAAGGGGAAGAACTTTCCTTTATGATTGGATTCAAAGATTTTGAAGATGTTATTTCTTTATCACATGGATTTGATTCAGCTGGAGTTGAGAATGGGCTTTACCATTTTGAGGACCGTTACTATCTCCACGTTGTCTTCGATGAAACATTGATAGAAGAAGATCAAGACAACCGACTAAGTCAGCTGTTAGAATTTGGATATGAAACAGACCTGACTCTTCACCGCATACAGGAATACGGTAAGGAGATTCTCTCTGAGCAAGCTCTCGAACAACTCCGCGGACACTTTCCACTCTTATAAGACTGAGCCGATTTCATTAGGAAATCGGCTTTTTTTATGAATTTAAACAAATGCCTCTGTAGATTGTTGATTTTTCAACAGCATCCATTAACAAAGCCAACTAAATAATTCTTAGTAAAAGCTGTTTATGACAATAAAAGGATTTCATGTTGGGGTGGAGAATAAGAATATGGACAATTGAAAGAGAGGTGTTGTGATGCTTACAGCGATCGGGAGTGATGGTGTGTTATTCAACCTTGCTGATCACAAAGGTGGGGTAAATGAACTTCGAAAGTTGCGGAGCAAGTTCGAGTATTCTTGCCCGGTATGTGGCTTAAAAATGATTATGAAGCTTGGTGAGAAACGAATATGGCATTTTGCTCACGAAGGATCAGCTTCTTGCAACGAGAGATGGGAACCTGAATCTAACTATCATCTTACTGGAAAACAACAGCTTTATGAGTGGTTAAAGAAGGAACATCCGGATGTGAAAGTGGAATGTTACCTACATGCCTCCCGCCAACGACCAGATCTCCTACTTCCAACAAGCAAAATAGCCATTGAATACCAGTGTTCCTTAATTAACAACAGCATCCTTTTGCAACGGACAAACGATTATCACCGTTTAGGATTCGATGTATATTGGATTCTAGGAGCGAAACGGTTAAAGATCAGCTATCATCAAATTCAATCTATTCGTGAAATGGAATGGGCAGCTACATCAATTCGCCAAGGATTACCAACACTGTTATATTACTGTCCTAAAGAAATGAAATTTGCGCTAGTCACTCTACACTACAGTTTAACGTCTACGAAATTCATTTGTACCACAGCCTACTACTCTTCTTCATCCACTTCTTTTACGGAACTCCTTCGTGTTCCTTCTGCCCCACCAAACCCATACAGCCATCACCAAATTTGGTTCAAACAAAAACAAATCTGGCGTAACAATCCTCATGGTGAAAAGTCGTTTGCCTACTTCTTTTTACGGAAATTATTTTACTCACATGGACGCTCAATCCGCATGTTCCCCTCTGAAGCAGGTATTCCATCCTCAGAAAATTATTGGATCGAAACCCCTCCATATCTCTGGCAATCATGGATTCTAGTTTGCTTCCTCGGAAATATCTCCACTGGCAGTTCTTTTACTTTCAACATGCTCTTCACATCGTTTCGACAAGTTATAGCCATCAATATGATCAAAATAAGGAGAGATGGAACGGTTACGAATAAGGGAATCGTTTCAGCTCTCAAAGGATATCTTAGACAATTAATCCGGTTAAAAGTGCTTCAAGAATGGGATAATGAACGATATGAAAAACTTTATCAGCCACAGCTAAATAGTGAGGTGAAACAATGTTTAAAACGCGATGAAGAAGTCTCGAGAAGACTTCGTTGAATTGCGATGTTTGTCGAGCGAAATTGTAAGAAAAATATGGAGAATATGGTACGATGAGTAGTGTGACGTAATTATTTGATGGAGGTGTCTTATCGATGGAAGAGAAAAAAGTGAACGCTTTACCAAAGAGAGATGAAGTTCCAGTTGAAGATACATGGGATCTCGAGGCAATTTACGAAAACGATCAAAAATGGGATGAAGAATTTAATGAAATTAAAGCGCTTCTTCCTGAAATGGAACAGTATAAGGGTAAGCTTGGTGAATCAGCAGATACACTATATAACGCTCTTCAAAAGCAAGATGAATTAACAATTAAACTTGGCAAGCTATATACATATGCGCATATGCGCTATGACCAGGATACAACGAATTCTCATTACCAGGGATTGAACGATCGTGCCGCAAACTTAGCAACTCAAGTTAGCAGCGAATTGGCGTTTGTCGTACCTGAAATTCTAAGTATTCCGGAAGAGACAATTCAGAATTACCTCGATGAAAAGAAAGAGCTACAACTTTATGCTCATTCACTTGATGAAATTAACCGTCAACGCCCACACGTATTATCAAAGGAAGAAGAAGCCATCCTTGCAGGTGTAAGCGACGTAACGAATAGCTCAAGTAATACGTTTGGGATGCTTAACAATGCAGATATGAAATTCCCCACGATTAAAGATGAGAATGGTGAAGAAGTCGAAGTGACCCACGGTCGATATATTCGCTTTCTTGAAAGCAGCGATCGAAGAGTTCGCGAGGATGCGTTCAAAGCTGTGTATGAAACGTATGGGAAATTCAAAAACACGTTTGCTTCTACGCTTAGCGGTACAGTAAAACGTGATAATTATTATGCTGGTGTCAGAAAGTATGATTCTGCACGACAGGCAGCGCTTGATAATAACAATATACCTGAAGATGTCTATGATAATCTTGTGGAAACAGTACACAGTCGTCTGGATTTACTTCATCGTTACGTTAACATTCGTAAAAAGGCTCTTGGTCTTGATGAATTGCATATGTACGACCTCTATACACCACTCGTTCCTGAAGTGAAGATGGAAATCGCTTATTCTGAAGCGAAAGATTATATTCTAAAAGGATTAACTCCTCTTGGTAAAGAGTATGAAGGAATTCTAGAAGAAGGCTTTTCAAATCGCTGGGTCGATGTTCAGGAAAACGCTGGAAAGCGAAGTGGTGCGTATTCATCAGGCACGTATGGGACTCGACCATATATTCTGATGAACTGGCAGGATAACGTGAATAACCTCTTCACATTGGCACATGAATTTGGTCATTCTGTTCATAGCTATTACACGAGGGAGAACCAGCCGTATCCGTATGCGAACTACTCTATTTTCGTCGCTGAAGTCGCTTCAACGACGAATGAGTCGTTATTGAACCACTACTTGCTTGAGAATACTTCTGATAAAAAAGAGAAGCTCTACTTGCTGAATCACTACCTTGAAGGATTCCGAGGTACTGTATTTAGACAGACGATGTTTGCAGAGTTTGAACATGCGATCCATAAAAAAGCACAGGATGGTGAGCCATTAACACCTGATCTTCTCTCATCCATTTATTATGATTTAAACAAGAAATATTTCGGGGAAGATATTGTTATTGATGATGAGATCGCATTGGAATGGGCGCGTATTCCACATTTTTACTACAATTATTATGTATTCCAGTATGCCACAGGCTTTAGTGCGGCTGCGTCACTTTCCAATCAGATCCTTGAAGAAGGAGACGAAGCTGTTACTCGCTACATTGATTTCTTAAAAGCGGGAAGTTCCGATTATCCGATTGAAGTGCTGAAAAAAGCGGGTGTCGATATGACCTCTTCCAAACCAATTAGCGATGCACTTGACGTTTTTGAGTCTATTCTAGATGAGATGGAAAGTCTTCTATTTGAATAAGTTGTCAATTAAAAATGCCTTCTCCACTGATGGAGAAGGCATTTTTAATTGTTGAAACCACGGAATTGGTTTCTAGAATTGAACATACTTACTGTGAACAGGATTGAGACAAATAAGAGGACAGACCCAATGGCGACTGGAATAAATCTGAGAAGACCCATTAGAAAAGTGATAAAGCTAATAGCAACGAATATAATTCCGAGTAAAATTAAAAGACGTGGCATTATACTAACCTCCTCTGTATAAACGTATGACATGCTATCTTAGTTAGACCATCAGTTGGTGAGAAGAGAAGGAGTGTTTTGGATAGTTTTAAAATCATGCTCAAAGAAAAAGGAACGGAATCGAGGATTCCGTTCCTTTTTGTCGTACAACAACCTGAGTCAGAGTGTTTTATCTTTATATTATTCTTTGATGGAGCGCCAGAATGACCCGTACTTAGCAGGTACTTTCTCGACCTTCTGTTTAAGAGCGAGTTTCTTCATAGCAGCATCGGCTTCATCACAACTCATGTCATAAACAACAGCAACTTCTTTTGTTGCAACGAAGTGGTATCTTTCCATAAATTCCTCAAGAGAGGGGAGTGGTTCAGGTTCTGGTTTTGTTTTTAACATTTCTGTCAGAATCCTAACATATACATCATAATCATAAAGACCTGTAATCTTAATGCCCTCTTCCTCAATGTTTTCATTGAAGAAAACAAGTGTTGGAATCTCGGCGACTTCCATCTCAGTAGAAATTTTCAAATCACATTGGAATGCTTTAACAGCGGCTTGAGAATGTAGGTCTTTTTGAAATTCTTCAACATCAAGACCAGTTTCTTTAGCAGCTAGAATAAGGTTTTCCTCTTTTGTCATATTGTGTTTCTGAATGAATAGCAGTTCTCTCATTTTTCTTAGAAAACGAAAACCAGGAAGTTTGCCCTGGAGCTCTGCGGCCTTAATGGCGATCGACGCAATATAAGGGCTATCCATAGGGTCTTCATACCATAGATCACCGTCACAGGACATACCAGAACGACTGGCGGTACGTTCCCATCGCTCAGCGACATCTGCATGTGTTTTAATCCCTTCATTTTTTCTTTTGAATGAATTAAAGGATTGAATGTTGCCGCCGACTAAGTGTCTGATACGGAAGGTGTGTCCATATTCAAGCTGTAGTTTTTTAATAATAGGTTCAAGCCCCCAGCAGTCAGGACAGAGCGGATCAATAAATGAATAAATTTCGATAGGCTTGCCCTTTTGTGTTAGCGCTGAACAGGCTGTATCGTTTTGTCCATTTGGATTGTAAGAATCGCAATAGGAACCAGTTCCCTTCGGTGTCAATTCGATTCTCCTTTCTCTTCCTGATCACCCGTGTTCACCATGTGATGGGCAGTAAATGTCAATCTTGTTAAAAGATGTTCTTTTAAATCTTCGTCTAAATCTACCTCATCCATAGCTTCCTGCATGCATGCAAGCCATGCTGTTGCGCGCTTAGGCGTAATTTCAAATGGAAGGTGTCTTGCTCGTAACATAGGATGCCCATGTTCCTCAGAATATAGAGGTGGTCCACCAAGAAATTGAGTCAGGAATTGAGTTTGCTTTCTTGCGGTTTCAGTTAAATCATCTGGAAAAATAGGTTTCAAATCTGGATGTTGTGAAACGCGATTATAAAAAGCAGTCACAAGCTGTTCTAGCTGTGCACCGCCGATATGGTCATACATGTTTTGCTTCATAGTGCTTTTCCCCTTTGGAAGGTAAAACCTTATTTCATGTTCATTTTAGCAACCTCCCTACATTACGGCAAATAATCTGATTTGAAATCATTACCATACAAAAGGAACAGGGCGATTTAGCCCTGTTCCTTTGATGCGAGAAAAAACCGTAGAATTTTGTTTTTAGCCACTCGTTCTGGGATATGATGGTTATTAAGAAGACTCTGGAAATCGCGTGTGCCGACTTCGAAATCTTTCACTTCAAATTCCAGTTCATAATCTTCCCGATCCAGGTATTCACTATGATCGAGAACGAGTAGGCCATTGTTTGTCTGGACTTCAGCTCTATGTGTCGTTAAAGTTCCGAGATGAACCAATGAAGAATCAACTCCAAGATTTTTTAATTGCTCCCCGACTTCCCCAACAGGCAAAACGCCGTTTGATTGAATAGAACGGAAAATCTCGTTTGAAATCGTCTGATGGGTTTCGAGTAATCCTTCTTCCGCGGGTTCCTTCAGAGTAAGAACAAGTTTGTCATTTTTGCTTCTTACTCGTAAGGCAGCTCCTTTTTCGCGAATATGAAAATGCTTCGTATCAAAATAATCATTTGTCTGAGTCTGAATTTGTTCCTCGCTAATTCTGTAAGTAGAGAGAAGGATTTCATATTCTTCTTTCGTCAACATGTTTTTAAATTCTATTTCCACTTCCTGTGACATGATCTAAGCCTCCATTATCGTTATCATAAGAATTATGGCATATGTCTGTATTCAGAACAACAACGATGAAATCGCCCCATTCAGTGTGATAAACTAGTAGATGATACATAATGGAATTAAAGAGAGAGAGGAGAGGTATTTGTGCCAGAACAATACTACATCGTGACAGGGGAATTAACAGATCACACACTTACCTTTGGATTAAATGAGAAAGCAGAGCTTGAATCCTATCAACCAACAGGAAATATGCTTGTGGATTCCGATTCGTTATCATTCGTTTACTTGCTAGATGGTGGAGAAGGATATACATATATTCGCTTTCAAGAAGAAGTGTGGCCAATGCTGAACAATGTCCTTCAGAAAGATTTGACCGTAATCATTACATCAGAGGGTGGAGAGTCTCTTGAACTTGTTGAAATAAAAGAGGAACTTACCTATTTGGTTGAGAATATTAAAGATAACTCCAATTATGGAGAAGAGATGAATCAAGCTGTAGAGAAAGCATTTCTAACAGCCTCATAATAGATACTGTCGTTGGTGGTGGTGGGATGATCAATTGGGAAGAATTTTTAGCACCTTATAAGCAAGCAGTGAACGAATTAAAAGTTAAATTAAAGGGGATCCGGGAGCAGTTTGAAAAAGCGGATGACCACTCACCGGTCGAATTTGTTACGGGGAGAGTAAAACCGATTTCTAGTATCCTGGATAAGGCGAAGTCGAAACATATTTCCTTGGACAGACTTCAAGAAGAAATGCATGACATCGCAGGTGTGCGTGTGATGTGTCAATTTGTTGAGGATATTAACAAAGTCATTTATCATCTTCGCGGTCGCAAGGATTTTGATATTGTTGAGGAAAGAGATTATGTTACGAACCAGAAAGTAAGTGGTTATCGATCTTATCACGTTGTCGTGCAATATCCTGTCCAAACAATTCAAGGTGAAAAGATGCTGCTAGTTGAAATTCAAATTAGGACACTGGCTATGAATTTTTGGGCCACAATCGAGCATTCTCTTAACTATAAGTACAACAAGAAAATTCCGGAGGATGTTAAGAAGCGCCTGCAACGTGCTGCCGAAGCTGCTTCCAGACTTGATGATGAAATGTCAGAAATTCGTGGAGAAATTCAAGAAGCACAAAAGGTGTTTATGCAAAAGAAAGAAAATGAAAAGTAGCAAGCTGGAAGACTAAAACAGATGAGGTGCCTAAATTGAAATTTGCGGTAAAATCGAAAGGGGATCAAACCTCCAATCAGCTTCAGCAGCGTATCAAAAATTACTTGCGTGATTTCGACCTGGAATATGATGAAGCTGAACCGGATATCGTTATTTCTGTCGGTGGAGACGGAACGCTCCTCCATGCTTTTCATCACTACCAGGATCGATTGGATGAAACAGCTTTCGTCGGTGTACATACAGGACATCTTGGGTTCTACGCAGACTGGACACCAGAAGAAGTGGAGAAGCTTGTCATCCACATCGCAAGGACACCCTTTCAGATTGTGGAATACCCGCTGCTTGAGGTAACAGTGCGTTACCTGAACAGTTCTAAGGAGAATCGTTATCTTGCTCTGAATGAATGTACAGTGAAAAGTGTGGAAGGTTCACTTGTGATGAACGTGGAGATCAAAGGAGATCTTTTTGAAACGTTCAGAGGAGACGGTCTATGTATTTCAACCCCTTCTGGAAGCACGGCCTACAATAAGGCTTTAGGAGGAGCGATCATTCACCCTGCTCTGCCGTCGATCCAACTTTCTGAAATGGCTTCGATTAACAATCGTGTTTTCCGAACTGTAGGTTCACCACTAGTGTTACCGCAGCATCATACATGCTTGCTTCGACCAGTGAACGATGTTGACTTTCAAATTACAATCGACCATCTTTTCCTTCTACAAAAAGATGTGAAATCCATTCAGTATCGAGTTGCGGAAGAGAAGGTAAGATTCGCACGTTTTCGACCATTCCCCTTCTGGAAGAGAGTAAAAGAATCATTTGTCGATGAAGTATATTAAACAGAAGCAGTACTGTTCATCAGATGAACTGTGCTGCTTTTATATGTTGTTCTTGTGAAGAGATACTAGGTATAACAGGGAGAGGATGGCCAAAAAATGACGGCATTAACATTGAAGTGGACGGTGGAGCATGAAGAAGGAATGCTTTTACGGGAGTTTCTTTTAAAAAAGATAGGCTTATCAAGAAGTGTGTTAACAGACATCAAATTCAATGGAGGGCGCATAGAAGTCAATGGGGAAGTTCGTAACGTAAGAACGGTAGTGCAGTCAGGTGACCGTGTAGAAGTGACGTTTCCAGAAGAAGAGGTAAGTGAAAGTATGCGTCCAATCGAAATGCCACTTCGAATTTGTTATGAAGATGAGCATTTTCTATTAGTAAATAAAAAAGCTAACCTCCCGACCATTCCTTCTAGGCATTCAGAAGAATCACTTGCACAGGCTGTGCTGTATTATTATAAAACTCTCGAGCTAAAGCGAACAATCCATACCGTTAATCGCTTGGATCGTGATACTTCTGGATTAGTATTATTTGCGAAGCATCGATTTGCGCATGACCTTCTGTCTAAACAACAGAAAAACAAGCAAATGAAGCGATACTATCTTGCGCTCGTTCATGGGAAAATCGATGGAGAGGGGAGAGTGGATAAACCGATCGGGAGAAAAGAGGGAAGTATCATAGAGCGTTGCGTTCGTGAAGATGGGCAACGTGCTGTGACACATTATCAATTGCTTGAGATGTATAGCAGCTATTCGTTGCTTGAATTAGGATTAGAAACAGGAAGGACACATCAAATTCGTGTTCATATGGCTTCCATCGGACATCCTCTTCTCGGTGATGACTTATATGGCGGTTCAAAGGAATTCATCACAAGACAGGCACTACATAGTGCGAAAATGGAATTTTATCATCCTTTCCTTGATAAAACGTTACGTTTTGAAGCAGATCTTGAAGAGGATATGAGCATCCTCACTGGAATGAATTGAATTTTTCAGCTACATAGGGCATCGATGAATCAACAGACAGTGTATGTAATTCTGGATAACGTAATGCAGTTAGTTTTCCACCAAAGACGCACCCAGTGTCGATGTTTACCGTATGATTTACCCATCTAGGCTCTCTCACCGGTGTATGACCATATACGATTAAAGATCCACCGCTATAGTTACTTGCCCAATCTTTTCTCACCGGCATGCCATTAGGATGAGACTCACCAGTTATATCACCGTAGAGGACAAAGGTTTTAACTTTCTTGCTAGTTTGACCGATATACCTTTCTGGAATTCCAGCGTGAGCTATAACTAATGCTCCATCAGCCAGTGATAAATAAAGCGGTGCTTGCTCATAGAGCGAGATAAATTTCTCTTTCATTGCTTCTCTCTCTTTTATGGGAAGAGCATTTAATTCGGCGACTGTTGTTTCTAAACCATGTGTTTGTTGGACGTTCCTCCCAATCATGTAGCGATATAGCTTATTGCAATGATTTCCAGGACAGTAATAGCCTTGTCCTGATACAACAAGTGTTCTAACGATGGTAATTATGGAAAGTGAATCAGGGCCGCGATCAGTAAGGTCTCCAAGAAACACTAGCTTTTTCCCTGATGCGTGGAGAGGAATCCCACTTTTCCAATCATATCCTAATCGCTTTGTTAATGAGACGAGCTCATCATAACAGCCATGAATATCTCCAATAATATCGAACATACCACATTCCTCCTCATCGTTTCCTTTCTATCCTTTCCCCAATATGTGAGGAAGTATCAAGTGTAATGAAACTTCAATAAAATCCTAGAAGCAAAGCATAGAAAAAACCTGCCAGCGTGCGGCAGGTTATTCAAACATATACGTTTTGGTACGAGATCGAACGTTTAAGACAAGTCCTACAGCGATCATATAGGTTAACAGCGCACTTCCTCCGTAGCTTACGAATGGAAGAGGGATACCGGTAATTGGAAGGATACGTATGGTCATCCCGATATTTTGGAATACCTGGAAAGTTAGCATTCCAATGACACCGGCGCAAAGATAGCTTCCAAATGATTCATTACTCTCAAGAGCTGTATGAATCATACGATAAACTAGCATGAAGAAAATAGAGATTGTAATGCTTGCCCCAATAAATCCAAATTCTTCTCCGATCACAGCAAAGATAAAGTCTGTATGTGCTTCAGGGAAATAGACGGTTCCATCTGCATAACCTTTTCCTTCAAGCTTTCCTGAACCGATTGCTAGAATAGCCTTCGTCGCCTGATACCCAGCATCCGTATATTCTTCCGGTGCAAGCCAACCGTAGAAACGGGCTAACTGATATTCATCAAGAAGGTTTGCTTTGAAGAATACTGGAAACTTGAAAAAGATAAAAACGAACGCTGAAATACCAGCGACTCCGATCAGACTTAAAAGCGAGAGAAGGCGCCATCTTACACCAGATACGAGCGTGATGCTTACAACAATAGCGGTGAATACCATCGCTGTCCCAAGATCGGGTTGTGCCATTACAATAAGAAGCGGTGCTGCCGCAACACCAAAAATTTTCGCTAACAATAGCAGGTCTGTTCGAATGGTTTTCGTTGCATGCTTTTCATGGTGAGCTACCGCAGTTGAAGCAATTGTAATGATTAAGAAAATCTTCATGAATTCAGACGGCTGAACACTACCGAGTCCTGGAAGAACGAACCAGCTCTTCGCACCGTTACGAATCGGTGCGATTTGATAGCTTCCGATGTACTCAGGGCTCACAGCAAGTAAGATCAAGAGAAGGACGCCAAATCCGTATAGATACCAGGAAAGCTGTCTGAACCGATCAAAGTCAATGACGAGCGTAAGGGATAGAACAAATGCACCTACAAAGTACCAGGTTAGCTGTCTTCCTGCAAAGTTAAAGTTTTTTAATTCTCCTGGAAGTGATGCCTGTGCACTATAGATGGCTACGGTACTGATACACATCAAGAGAAATACAAAGAACAAAAGTGTGAAATCTATTTGTTGCCATGGTGTTTGATTGTCATTGTTCATGATATAATCCTTTCTAAAGAAAAGCGTTACTTCTAATTATCACATTTCCTATCTTATCTGAAATCCCTCCGTTTGCAAATCGGTTCCTGTATTTATTTTTGACAAAATTACTACACACCGACTAAGATAGGAAGGTAATTTTACTTTATTCACTTATTAAAGCAAGCATACAGCGATCTCAATGAAAGCTTATCGAATATTTGCGAGAAATGATATAGCCAAATTTGAGCATTTGCGATCACTTTGTTAAAAAACATCAAGGAGGTGTGCAGAGTGGCTAACCTGGAACAAGAAACCCAAGAATTATACGACGCACTAATTCACCACTTAGAACAAGAAAGAATTGACTCATTTCGAGACTTATTTCTCGAAATCCATCCATATGAACAGTCTCAATTTTTTCTAACAGTATCTGAAGAGATAAGGCTGCTAGTGTACACCTATTTATCACCGAGAGAAATGGCTGAAATATTTCAAAACTTCGATATTGAAGAACAAGAAGAATATATCTCGGAAATGGAACCTGCTTATGCGGCAAAAATGCTTGCCGAAATGTATGCAGATGATGCAGTTGACGTTTTAAATGAACTGAATCCTGAACAAATTGCTAGCTACCTTACCATCATGGACGATGATGCAGCCGACGAAATCAAAGAGCTGCTTCATTATGAAGAGAAAACGGCAGGTAGTATCATGACAACGGAATTTGTATCGATCAGAGCGCACCAGACGGTGAAGCGAGCGATGCAAATATTAAGACAGGAAGCACCTGAAGCTGAAACCATCTATTATATATTCGTATTAGATGAGCAGAAAAGGTTAGTGGGTGTTATTTCTCTTAGAGATTTAATAATTGCTGAAGAAGACACACTGATTGAGGACATCATGAATGAACGGGTTGTTTCGATTTCGGTTGGGGAAGATCAGGAAGATGCTGCAAGAATAATGAGAGACTATGATTTTCTTGCCCTTCCAGTGCTTGATTTCCAGAATCATTTACTCGGTATTATTACACATGATGATATCGTCGATGTCATTGAAGAAGAGGCATCAGAAGATTACTCCAAGCTTGCCGCCATCTCAGATGATGGGACGCTTGACCGAAATCCTTTCTCCTCAGCAAAGAAACGATTACCCTGGCTTATTATTCTGTTGTTTCTTGGCATGATGACAGCAAGTTTGATTGGACAATTTGAAGCAACCCTTGATAAAGTAGCCCTTCTTGCGGTATTTATACCTCTAATTGCAGGTATGGCAGGAAATACGGGAACACAGGCTCTTGCTGTTGTTGTAAGAGGACTTGCAACAGGTGACTTTGAAGAAAATAGCAAATGGGCGTTGATCATGAGAGAGGCTGGAACCGGCCTTATTACCGGCGCTACCTGTGGTATTCTCGTGACGATCATTATCTTTTTGTGGAAGGGAACCTTTTTCCTTGGCATGCTCGTCGGTTTTTCGTTATTATTTACACTGATTGTTGCTACACTTGCTGGTGCCCTTGTCCCATTATTGATGCACAAACTGAACATAGATCCAGCGGTTGCTTCAGGACCGTTTATTACAACGATCAACGACATTATCAGCATCCTTATTTATTTTGGCATGGCAACGGCATTTATGAGCCACCTTGTCTAGCCTGAAGAAATGGAGTTGTTTTGAAGGAGGAAAGACATGGAACACGGTGCATCCGTATCATCACTCGTTATCGTAGTTGTTATCGCATTTTTAATACCGTTCATTTTACACCGTTTCAGATTGAACTTCCTGCCAGTTGTTGTCGCTGAAATTATCGCTGGTATCTTCATTGGACAAAGTGGTTTTAATCTCGTTCAAGGAGATACGTGGCTTGATACACTTTCAACTCTCGGGTTTATTTTCCTGATGTTTTTAAGTGGATTGGAAATTGATTTTACGGTATTTGCAAATAAAAAGAAAAAAATTAAGCTTCCGAGCGGAAAGTTCGAACCAAACCGTGTTCTTTTATCACTCGCTATTTTTGTTCTCGTCTTTATCGTTTCATATGCCCTATCACTTATGTTTGTCATACTCGGGTATACGGACAATGCCTTTTTTATGACGTTGATTATTTCTACGATCTCCCTCGGAGTGGTTGTCCCAACCTTAAAAGACGCGAACATCATGAAGAGTAGTATCGGTCAAACGATTCTTTTGATTGCGGTGATCGCTGACCTTGCGACGATGATTCTCCTTGCTATTTTCGTTTCACTTAATTCTGGAGGAGAAGGGGATATGTGGTTACTCCTTATTTTGTTTGGAGCGGGAATCCTTCTTTACTTCCTTGGAGCGTATTTCAGACATCTGTCCTTTATTGAAACGATGTCCAAAGGTACGATACAAATTGGCACACGTGCCGTTTTCACTCTCATTATCGTCCTTGTTGGCATATCAGAAACAGTCGGTGCTGAAAATATACTAGGTGCGTTTCTTGCCGGAGCACTCGTATCATTGCTATCACCTAATACGGAGCTAGTGCAGAAACTAGACTCATTTGGATACGGTTTTCTCATCCCAATTTTCTTCGTAATGGTTGGGGTAGAACTCGATGTTTGGTCACTCTTTAAGGATCCTAAAGTCCTTATTCTGATCCCATTGCTCTTAATTGCTTTATTTGTATCTAAATTGGTACCTGTTATCGTATTAAAGAAATGGTATGATACCAAAACGGTACTAGGTTCAGGGATGTTGCTAACTTCAACACTTTCCCTAGTGATTGCTGCTGCTGAGATCGGTGAGCGAATTGATGTTATTGATGATCAGCTTTCATCGGCCCTTATTCTCGTTGCGATCATCAGCTGTATATTGGCACCGATTCTATTCAAGAAAATCATGCCAAAACCAGAAGAACGTTCACATGCGAAGAAACTGGCAATCATTGGTGCTAATCAGATTACGTTGCCGATTTCGCTTGAGTTAAATCCTGCGAACTATGAAACGTCGATCTATCACACCAAGCAGGAAAAAGTTGATTCAGCAAAGCAAAACAGTCATTTCAGCGTCAGCGAGCTACCGGATTACAGTATCGATACATTGAAAAAAAGTGAAGTGTTCGATGCGGATATTCTACTCATCTCTTCGGGTGATGATGAAACCAATTCAGATATCGCTGTATTTGCGAAAGAGTACGGAACAGAACGGGTTATTGCTCGTATTGAGCTCACAGAGATTGCTGATCAGCTAAGAGAGCTTAACATCGATGTCTTCTCAGTATTTTTCTCAACCAAAGCACTATTAAAAGCGCTTATTGAATCACCAGGCGTAGTGAATATCTTTACTAGGGAAGAGAATGCCCTCTATCAAATCAATATGAACAATGTTGAATACAATGGAGTACCATTGCGCAGCTTCCCTTATCTTGGAGATACGATCATCGTCCGCATTTTTCGCGGGAAAGATTCAATTGTTCCTCACGGGGATACGGAGCTTCGGATCGGTGACAGATTAATTGTCACTGGAAGTAGCGGAAGTGTAGATGAAGTTCGAACATTATTGAGTTACTAAATGAACCTCCCTTTCGAGATGAGAAAGGGAGGTTTGCTAATTGGGAAGATAAACAATAGCTTTCGAAAGAATAATTCATGCTGATCGGGTGATACTTTCAATGATATGGAATAATGAAGGAGCGAACGCTAATGAATGTTGAAACGCCAGAAGTTATTTGCCCGGTCTGCCAAAGACATTACAATTTAGAAGAAACCATTACGGCCCAATCGAATCAAAATGTGATATTTGAATGTCCTGCTTGTGGGTACGAGAAACGCAATATCCAAACGAGCAAAGGCTAATTAAATCCGCATAGGTTCTCTAAACATGTTATAATTAGTACGTGGTGCTAATAACTAATAATAATTCGAGGAGGAGCATGGATATGAACCTGTCTCTTGAAAACCGTACATATGTGGTCATGGGCGTTGCGAATAAACGAAGCATTGCCTGGGGGATTGCACAGGCGCTTAGTAGTGCCGGTGCTCGATTGATCTTTACTTACGCTGGGGAACGTCTTGAGAAGAACGTTCGAGACCTTGCTGGTACACTTGATCGTGATGATTCTGTCATTCTACCGTGTGACATTACGAACGACGAAGAAATCGAAGCAACATTTGCTCAGATTAAAGAAGAAGTG
The DNA here is from genome assembly GCA_963739655.1 of uncultured Bacillaceae bacterium. Classification (GTDB taxonomy): domain Bacteria; phylum Bacillota; class Bacilli; order Bacillales; family Guptibacillaceae; genus Guptibacillus. The sequence continues at coordinate 92,301 of CAVUAW010000037.1, forward strand.
GGAGTGATCCACGGCCTTGCTCACTGTATCGCTTTCGCGAAAACTGAAGAGCTAAAAGGCGAATACCTTGAAACAACACGTGAAGGTTTCTTGCTTGCCCATAACATCAGCTCGTATTCTCTTACAGCTGTGTCAAAAGCAGCACGTCCACTTATGACTGAAGGTGGAAGCATTCTAACGATGACTTATCTCGGTGGCGAGCGTGTAGTGAATAACTACAATGTCATGGGTGTTGCAAAAGCTTCCCTTGATGCAAGTGTGAAATATCTTGCGAATGACCTTGGGAAAGATAACATTCGCGTGAATGCAATCTCTGCTGGACCGATCAGAACGCTTGCAGCAAAAGGTATTGGCGATTTCAACTCTGTAATTAAAGAAATTGAAGAGAAATCTCCAATGCGCCGAACAGTAACAAAAGAAGATGTAGGAAACACAGCGCTATTCTTGATGAGTGACCTTTCCGGTGGTATTACTGGTGAGATGATTCATGTTGATAGCGGATATAATATTATAGCAACTTAATCTAATACTAAAACAGGCCCGTCTCATAATTTTGAGACGGGCCTGTTTTAAATAGAAATACATTTGATTTCATGAAAAGTCAGGCTGTTACTCTTATTCACAGCCTGAATGTGCAATGTTCATACAGAAATTGGATGAACTTAAAGCTATTAATTACCCTTGTTAGTTACCGTTGTTTAAACATACGATACCAGCAATTGAACGGCAATCTGAAATATACGGTCTAGTTACAAGTGTATCCTCATATGAGAACGTTGCACAGCATGTTTCAGGGTTGAAACGAACAACTGTAAATACAGTAGGAACTGTATCCCCACTTAAATCAAGTGGTGCACTTGACCCTTTAGGAATGATTAGAACTTGTTGCATCATACCAAGAGTACACATACTACCTGTATTGTTGGCAAGGTCATTTAATAACCCGCATACACACCCGTTACATGTTGCTTTCTTGCAACTTGCGCTGTCATTGAATAGGCTGCTCATGAGTGTTGCCTCCTTCTATTTTTTCAAGTACCTGATTATTTCAGGCTTGTTATACTATATTAAATTTTGAAAGTAATGGAATGGTACAAGCGTCTATTGTTTTAATAAATGAGATAAGGGACTATTTTTTATAAATCTTGTTCAAACATTGACAGTTGTCCATGCAAAAGATTGTTATTGTACATAAGATTAATAAGAGCTAGCAAAGATGGCTAGTGAAAAATTTGAAAGGGGATATGTCAGATGGCATTTCCAGGTAAACTATCATTGCGTGGTCGTTTAGCTCAACTGCAGCAGGCTGGTACAGTCATTGCAGAGGTATATGTACTTGCAACTCAAATTCCAGGTGAGCCTGATCTAACTGCAGTAACAGTTAAAGAACTTGAAGGTGATTATGTCGTTTTTAATCAGGCAGGATCTGGTGGTCTTGGTGACATTATTGTTTTAATTGATAAAATCGTTTCTATTGATGTTACTGGATAATAAGCTACTAAGAGGGCTTCATGAGTTTAACCACATGAAGTCTTTTTTTACAAGAATTTAACGAGAATGGGGTTTGAAAATGTCTAACCCAAAAGTTCTTTTTCTTACCAGAGATCACACAAATCAGGTAGAGAGAAGTAGTTTTTACTTAGCAACAGAATTAAAAAAGCAAACAGAATTAGTACTCTGGCACCAAGATGGGTACATCAAAAAAATTCTTTCTTTGTTACCGTTTAAGCCTGATTTTATCCTTTTAAATGATTTTAAACCTGACTATTGCCCGATTATTAGAGGGCTAGATGAAGTTTCTATCCCTAAAGGTATAATCATGCATGATTTACACTATAAAAAAGCAAAGAGAAAGCAGTTTATCGATAAATCTAATATCCACTATATCTTTACACATTATAAGAGTGCATTTATGGAGTGGTTTCCTGAATATTCAGATCGCATGATTTGGTTTCCACATCATGTGAATACAAATATATTCCGGGATTATCAGGTTGAAAAGACAATTAATTGGCTCATGATGGGAGCAGAGTACCCTGAACTTTATCCAATTAGGAATAGAATGAAGAGTTCGATGATGAGAGAAGAGGGGTTTTTAAGTTATTCTCATCCAGGTTATAGAGAACTTAGTCCCAAAGATAATACCGTTCTTATTGGAGAAAATTATGCAAAAGAAATAAATCGAGCAAAAATGTTCCTGACATGTGACTCAAAGTATAAATTTCCGCTTCTTAAGTATTTTGAAGTTCTTGCATGCAATACGCTACTTCTTGCAACAGGATCAGAAGAATTACGTGAACTTGGCTTTATTGATGGAGAAACATACGTAGAAGTTAATGAACATAATTTTAAGGAGAAGGCATACTACTATCTGAAACATGCGGATGAGAGAATTACTGTTTCAAAAAATGGATTTAAAATGGTGCAAGCGAAACATTCAACTGAACAACGGGTACAAGAGTTGTTAAAACATATAAAGGAATGTAAATAAGTAATGTTAAAGGGTGATTTTTTTTAAAAGGAGTTATTTTAGCCGCTGGAAGTGGAACAAGACTTCTGCCACTTACTAAGGTGATTAAAAAATACTTACTACCAGTTGGCTCGAAGCCGATGATTTATTGGTCAATTCATAAATTAGTAGAATCAGGTATAAATGATATTTTAATAATTACGAACAGATATGATCTAGAACAATTTAAGATTATCCTAAGTGAAGGATTTACTAGTACTGTTAACTTAACATATAAAATTCAAGATGAGGCTAAAGGCATTGCCGCCGGAGTATCACTAGCTAAAGAATTTATTGGTTCCGAGAAATTTGTAGTCTTACTAAGTGATAATATCTTTGAAGATTCTCTAAATGAGGATCTATAAGTTTCCTGTCTTGAAATACTATGAAACATTGGCTTGTAACACGTTACTTCTTGCGTCTGCTTCTCAAGAACTAACGGATCTAGGTTTTATTAATGGCGAGACGTTTGTTGCAGTGGATGAGACGGATTTTAGAGAAAAGTCGGACTACTACTTACATCATGAACAGGAAAGACTGGCCATCGCTCAGAAAGGGTACGAAATGATTCAAAACAGACATACGACAAAGCAACGAGCAAAGGAATTACTTCAGCATATTCAAAGGATTGTAAACCAAAAGTAGGTTCCTTGGTAGTAAAGGAACCTACTTTTGGTGTATTTATGAACACAAGAAAAAAACTGTCTGAAAACATTTCTCTTCTGGTATCCAACTAAGCGTGAAAATGGATGATTCCTATTAGTCTATTGGTGATATTTAACCGATTGAAAACCCACTGAATGTTAATGGGCCTACAACTTGTGCCTCATTTAAGATAATTGATGGTAAAAGCTCTGCTGTGACGGAATAAGAATGGAATCCAGCGGGAGCATTTGTGTCGATTGCTTGAAACGAAACGGTCTTAAATTCTCCAAAGTCTACGTCTGCACTAATTCGAGTTGAGAAAATCACGCCTGTGTTTCTGAATACTTTAAATAATATGGTTGGAGTTAAGGCAGTTGCTTGAAGGCCAATAGTCGCATTAAGTTCAACGCGATTCGTTTGATCTGGGACAAATAACCCAAACGCGGCTAAATTGATCGTTGTAGGAGACATTGGGATTGAGCGGTTAATTGATTGGCTACCTGATGTTGGGACACTTGAGCTATAATCAAATATTTGCATTGTCAGTTTGATCAACCTTTCTATTAGAGGATAGGATAGTATATGGAAATGGAATAATTTTGCATAGACAAGTCATCTGGCCTTATTGTTCATATTTAACTACAGTGGTTAAAGAATGCTCGAATAACCAGTCAATCGCGTAAAGGGTGGCATAAAAGAAAAAAAGTATAAATGGAGGTTTTTTGTATTGATAAACCAGATCTGCTTCACTTGCTCCCTTTTTTTATGTCATCTGCACCGAAAATGAAGAAGTCTTTCGTGATCACTCATCACGTTTGGGAGAATTGTCAGAGAATGCGTTTGGACTTGCTCATGTGCGCTATTCAGTGAGATATGCTGAGATGTTAAATGCTGGTCTAACAACTAAACACCCTCAAATGAGGGTGTTTAGTTGTTCACTCCGAGAACATTCATCATTTGGAAGAAGTTCTGGTAATAGCGAGTGGGGCTAAGCTGTGTTTGAATATATTTCAACCCATTGACACGAATGTGTTCTCGTAAGTCTAAGTTTGTCATAAGTTCAATGGCTTCATTGACTGCATGATGGGGTCGATTCTCATCGAAGAATTTCCCTGTATGATTATGAATAATAAAGCTACGCACACCGTCTGAGTCAGTAGTTAACACGGGACATCTGCAGCTTATTGCTTCAACGATCGCGTAGCCGAAGCCTTCTACCTTTGAAGTGGAACATAAAAAACCACCAGAATCGCCGATCTTTGAATAATAATCAGCCATTTCTCGATTTGGAATATTCGAGTGTACCGTTAAATGATTAGTCAATCCGTAACGGTCAACAAGCAGCTGAAACTTCTTTCGTTCTGCAGCGCTAGAAAGCGTGGCATCTTCAAACATCCAGAGCTGAATGGAAGGTTTGTGCAGGATTAGCTCGGAGGCAACTTTAATAAATCCACGCCAGTTTTTATTCGGCTCTAAACGGCCAACCCAGCCCAAGATGGGGTTTGTTTCTTTAGGTAAGATACGGTATGAAAATGCTTTTGTATCAAAACTATTATGAAAGCTAAATTTTGGTTTTTGAGGAAAATAAGTAGAACATAGTTCTTGAAGATGTTGAGTTTTAGGAAATAAAAGGGCATCTGCGTTAGAAGTAATTATCACCTGGGCATTGCTTAGCCAGGAATCCGCATCACTTTTACTGCCAAGGCCTTGAATTTCATAAATGACCTTTCCACTATATCCTAGTTTTTTTAGACGGGTGAGAAAGTGGTGGTCTGAACATACGATGACAGCATCATAGTTTCCTCGATTTAATAGGGTTTGTATATCAGAATCATGATTCGTTATGTGAACTGGTATCGAGACAATATTTTTTCTGCCTTCACCATGCTGCAGGTAAAGCAATTCGCACTCGACTCCTTGTTTTTGAAGAGCAGCGCATCGCTGTCTGTTTAGTGTTTCAACACCACCACTTGGAAGATAATAAACAAACAATAGTTTCAATTTAACTCTCCTTTTTTTTTTGATGTTCATAGTTTATGTATGTAAAAGTCGAAAGTATAGGTCAATACACTTCATATAGTTATTATAAAGAAAAAATATACCGGAATAGTCTGATTAGTTTACCAGATCTTTAAGTGCTGCATAAACTATTCCATATGAAATTAGAAAGGAGATGAATCACTTGGATACTAGTCATACAATAGAAGATCAGTTACATGGCTTCTTTTTAAATTCCGTACCCAAAAGTGGGACACATCTGTTGAAGCAAATTCTTCTAGGCTTGCCAGATACGTTTCATATTCCTGGAAAAGTGATTTATGAAGGATTAGCGAAAGATCATGTTAAACACTTGGAAATGATGAGTAGTTTAGAGAAAAATGAACTTATGATAGGACATATCTACTATTCAAAAAGATGGTCTAACATGCTATTGAATCTGAACATAAAACATGTTTTTATTATTCGAGATGTAAGGGATGTGGTTGTGTCTTTAGCTTATTTTATTCAAGAAAAGCTTCCCACCCACCCTCTATATGACATGTTCAATCAAAATCACATGACTCAGAAAGAACGGTATCTTTGTTTAATAAAAGGCGTACAGTCAGATGAAATTCAGTATGGGAATATCGCTCAATGGTTTGAAGTATTCCATGGCTGGCTTACTGACCCATATACTTTAGTGGTTACGTATGAAGAGCTAATGCAATCAGAAGAAACGCGCAGGCAATCGCTTAATCGTATAGCAAATTATTTATGGAACGGTCAAATCCCTCCAAAACTACTCACATTCATTGTAGAAAATATGGAGAAGAACATAAAACCTACAGAATCTCCAACCTTTCGTAAGGGTGTTAGTGGCAGTTGGAAGGACGAGTTCGATGAGGAAGTAATCGAGGCATTCAAAGAAGTCGCTGGAGAACTCATTATCAAGCTTGGTTATGAGAAGGATCATAATTGGTGAGAGGGTTGAGTGTAAGTATAAGGTGGTATGGTTCTCCGTAGAACGTGTGATTTTCTATAAATTATCATGCCTGCGTGGGCTAAAAGGATTCACCGTATAATAAATTAAATTGAAGCTCACACATCGAACTACAAAAAAACAATAAAGCATGACGCACTAGTGACATCATCTTAGGATGAATGTCACTTTCTTACATATTTGGGGGGGTGACCATACCTCCTTTAAATCATTCACATACATTATCAGTAAGCTGTCCTAGATATCTTAGGAAAGGAGAGAGTTATGAAGATTGTAACTGTATTGGGTACTAGACCTGAAATTATTCGATTAAGCTTAATTATTAAAAAGTTGGATCAGTTCGCAGATCAACACGTACTCGTTCATACTGGACAGAATTTCACGAATACGCTCAGTGATGTTTTTTTTGAACAGCTAGGTGTGAGAAGCCCTGATTATATTCTGCATGATCAGCAACAGTCACTTGGAGAACAACTGGCTACCATGTATAAAGACTTAGAAAAAATCTTTTTGAAAGAAAAGCCCGATAAAGTACTTGTTCTCGGTGATACCAATAGTGCCCTTAGTGCAATCCTAGCTGAGAGGATGGGAATACCGGTTATTCACATGGAAGCTGGGAATCGCTGTTACGATTGGTCAGTACCAGAAGAAAAGAACCGTCGTGTTATTGACGCGATTTCAACGTTTAATCTCCCTTATACACCTCAAAGTAAAGAAAATTTATTAAGAGAGGGAATCGCTACTAATCGAGTGTATGTTTCTGGGAATCCGATTTATGAAGTGCTGCAACATTTTAAGAAGGAAATTTCGTCAAGTACGATTTTGAATGAGTTAAACGTAACGAAACAATCTTATTTTCTTGTTACAGCCCATCGTGCAGAGAACGTAGATCATGATCAACATTTAGAAGAAATACTGAAAGCATTAAACGTTGTTGCAGAAACGTACGCGAAGAGAGTGATTTGTAGCATTCATCCTCGAACAAGCTCAAGGCTCAATCAAAAAGGTGCTAGGGCGATGCATCCGCTTGTTGAATTCCATGAGCCATTTGGTTTTTTTGATTTTGTGAAACTTGAACAAAATGCTCGTTGTGTACTTACTGATAGTGGAACAGTACAAGAAGAATGCTGTTTATTCAGAGTACCTACCGTAACCATCCGTAAAACAACGGAAAGACCTGAAACGATTGCTTGTGGAAGTAACATCGTGTCCGGAATGAATGCTGTGAAAATTCTTCAATCTGTTCATGCCATGATAAACCAGTCGACAAACTGGAAGTTTCCTGAAGGCTATACAGATGAGGACGTATCAGATAAGGTTGTTAAATTTCTAATGGGAGGGTTAACAGTTGTTCCACAATAAAACGATATTAGTAACGGGTGGAACGGGTTCATGGGGGCATGAACTCGTGAAACAGCTTTTGGACAAACAGCCCGATGAGATTCGTGTATTTTCAAGGAATGAATCGAGTCAGGTCGCTATGAGAAGGTCATTCGATCAAAATGATAAGCTCAAATTTATAATTGGTGACATTAAAGAAAGAGACGGCTTGATGGAGGCAACGAAAGATGTTGACTTTGTATTTCACCTCGCTGCGTTGAAACATGTACCTGTGTGTGAAGATCAGCCACTCGAAGCCATGAAGACAAATGTGCTTGGCACCCAGAATGTAATCGAAGCCTCAATCTACAACAACGTTGAAAAGGTTATCTACATTTCGACTGATAAAGCCGCAAATCCATCCAATTTCTATGGATTCACGAAAGCGATGGGAGAACGTTTGATTATTCATGCGAATGTATTGAAGTCGCAAACAAAATTTGTGTGTGTACGAGGGGGTAACGTCCTAGGAACAAACGGCAGTGTGATTCATTTGTTTAAAAATCATATTGAGGAACGAGGAAAAATAGGCATTACAGACATGAGAATGACCCGCTTTTTTCTAACGATTGAAGATGCAATTAAGCTGCTTTTTAAAGCCACGTTTGAAAGCAGGGGTGGGGAAATTTTCGTAATGAAGATGCCGACCTGTAAGATTGTAGATTTGGCGAATGTCTTAATTGAAGATTCTGGAAAAGAAAAAGTGGATATTGAGGTGCTTGGTATTCGTCCAGGAGAAAAGCTTCATGAACTTCTTTTCTCTGAATATGAAAGCCAAAGTACCGTTTACTTCGACCAAGAGTACTTTGTTATCCTCCCTTCTATAACTGTCAAAGGTCTTCAGGATCACTATGCATCTTTTAAACCAGTTGAACTTGAAAACTATAATTCTAGTGAAAACTTGATGTCACAGGAAGAGTTGAAGAAGTTACTTCAAAAGGGCGGGTTTATTTCATGAAGATGCTCGTCCTTGGAGGAAAAGGAATGGCAGGACATGTGATAGTAAAGTATTTCCAACTGCAACCATCGTGGAATGTTTACTATACGTCTAGAGACGATCGAGACAAAGATGGAATTTATTTAAATGTCTTAATGCAAAGTCGGTTAGAACAGTTGATCGATAGTCTCAAGCCGGATGTAGTTGTTAATGCTATAGGTCTTTTAAATGAGAAAGCGGAAGAAAATCGTGCGGCTGCCTTTCAGGTGAACAGTCTTCTACCGCATCAACTTGCGAAATTAACTGAACGTTATGGAGGGAAATTAATTCACATTAGCACGGATTGCGTCTTTTCGGGAGAAAAGGGCGATTATACGGAAACAGATCCAATCGATGGTATCTCAGTTTATGCAAAGACAAAAGCTTTAGGTGAGGTGATAAGCGATCGACATCTCACGATCAGGACGTCAATCATAGGACCTGAGGTTAAAGAAAATGGGATTGGGTTGTTTCTTTGGTTCATGAATCAAACTGGAGAAATCAAAGGCTATAAAAATATGATGTGGAATGGAGTGACAACACTTGAACTTGCAAAAGCAATCGATGAACTCCTGAAGCGCGATATAAACGGACTCTATCATTTAGCATCTGAAGATAAAATATCAAAGTATGATCTTTTGAAATTAATTCAGGAGATATTCGAAAAGCGGGATGTTGTCATTAAAGCAGATGAAGAAATTGTCATGGATCGGACGATTCGGAACACTCGAATGGATGTGAACTACCTCGTTCCGTCCTACAAAGAGATGCTGATTGAGTTGGAAAAGTGGATGAGATCTTTATGAAAGAAAATCCTACCATTCTCATCACCGGGGCAGGTGGCTTTACTGGCCAACACGCCTGTCGCCATTTTCTTGCAAAAGGATGGCAAGTATGGGGAGTTGTCCTACAAAACAATCCGAACATAAAGGAACTGAACATTAAAAGTTGTGACTTGACTAATAAACAGAATGTAACCAGCATGATTAAAGAAATAAAGCCTGACTATGTTCTTCATGTAGCGGGGCTAAATTCTGTTATGTGTTCTTGGGGAGACCCAGTAAAATCGATTGAAGCGAATGCTCTTTCTACTCTATATTTGCTTGAAGCAATTCGAAAAGAATCTCATGATACAAGAATAGTTGTAGTGGGATCCGCCTTAGAATATGAACCGATGGTATCTGAAGTGCCTCATCCATATAGCCTGGGGAAAACGATGCAGATGATGATAGCCAAAAGCTATAGCACACTTTATCACATGCAAATCATTATGGCGAAGCCTTCCAACTTAATTGGACCAGGTCCATCAAATGGAGTTTGCTCAATCATTGCCAGCAAAGTGGCTCAAATGGAGATCGGAAAGATTGATTCTAGGCTCCAGCTTACCAACCTTTCCATTCAGCGCGATTTTCTAGATGTGCGAGATGCGGTAAGAGCGTATGACTTGCTATTACATTCTGGAGAAATAAATAAAGTCTACTCTATTGGTTCAGGTATGAGTCGATCATTACAAGAAGTTGTTCACCGAATAAAGTCATTAACAAAAGTTCCTTTTTCAGTAGAGGTAGAGCATGAGGAAAGTGTGCATGAGGAGATATCCATGGATCTCAAGTCCATAAGCGAATTGGGATGGTTTTCAAATATAACCTTTCAATCATCTCTTCAAGATACACTTCAGTATTTTAGGAATATAGATAACTAGAAAGGAGGGGAGAAAGTGGATAAAGTATCCATTATTATCCCATTTTACAATTGTGCTTATGTGGATCAGGCCATTCAAAGTGCTCTGAATCAAACTTATGAAAATATTGAAATAATTTTAGTTAACGACGGATCTACCATCCATAACGAGAAAGTTAAACCTTTTCTAAATAAAATAAGGTATATCGAAAAAGGAAATGGAGGAACAGCAAGCGCTCTTAATGCTGGAATTGAAGCTGCTACTGGCAATTATTTCAGCTGGTTGAGCTCAGATGACTTATATGAACCAGAGAAAATTGAAAAGCAGTTAAATTTTATGAAACAACATCATGCATCTGTTAGTTACTTATCCTATATTCTCATTGATGAGAAGAATAGAAGCATAAGTGGCCCAGTAGGGATTGCATTCCCGAATAGAGAGCTCTTTTATCGACACTTAAAAAGCGGCTGCCCCATTAATGGCTGTACGGTTATGCTTAAAATGAAAATTTTTCAAGAAGTAGGATTATTCGACGAGTCTCTTCCCTTTACACAGGATTATGATCTATGGCTACGTGTTGTTCAAAAGTATGATTTTTATTATTTAGATCAACCGCTCGTTAGCTATAGAGTTCATGATGAAATGGGAACGAAAAGGAACGCAGTGGCAATCAGGAAAGAAATTAAGCTAGTAAAAACTCGGCACAGACGAGCAATCAATCAACTGATTATTAATGAGGTGAAGTGAAGGTGAAATTTACATTCCCTATTCTAACCCTGTGTAAGGGTGGGGCACAAAGAATGCTTGCGGAAATTACGAATGGGCTGGTAGAAAGAGGTCATGATGTAACCATTCTAATGCCCCCCCAAGGGGATGTGGAATTTGATTTAAAGGCTGTGATCATTAGAACAAGCTCGTCTTCGATTAAAGAGGAAGATTATCCTCATAGTGACGTCATCATTTCCAACTACTACACTATAGTGCCAGAAGCTGAGAAAGCCAGCAAAAAAGGTAAGGGAGTGCATATACGCCTAAGCCTTTGTTATGAACCAGTATTTTTACCTGACAATCACATTACCTTTCCGACGTATCATGTAACCTCAAAACTGATGGTATTGTCAAATTGGCAGCAGAATTTAATTCAGTTAATCCATGGAATCAGAGGAGAAATCGTACCAGTTGGTGTAAGTTCTAGTTTTAAAAATCTCCATATTCGAAAGCCAGATGATCCGCTAGAAATTTCAGCTGTTATTCGAAAACCAGAAGGTGGATTTTCGTGGCATAGGGAACAAATTTTTTTGATTAATCACTTACGAATCGTGAAAGAAAGGTATCCTCATATTCAAATGAATTTATTTTGTACACCTGCCGAACTTGCCAGTTCACCAGAGCTTCAGCATTTAAAAAACAATGGGCAATTCAGGTTTTATACACCTGCGGATGATATTGAGCTTTGTTACCACTATAACCAGGCTGATATATTTGTGAACTCGTCAACTTATGATTCTGCCTCATTACCAGGATTAGAAGCGATGAAATGTGGTGCGGCGCTTGTTACAACGTATGCAGGAGGAAATAGTGATTATTGCAAGCATGAAGAGACCTGTCTATTGTCATATAGATATGAAAGCAACCTTTCGAATGATATCACTCGCTTGATTAAGGATTCAAAACTTCGTTGTTTATTAGCTAGCCGAGGGGAAAAAGAAGCATTGAATTGGACTTGGGATAGGAGCCTTCAAGCGTTTATGCATGCAGTAAACAAATTAACTTAACGAGTAGAGCTAGAGTATTGTTAGATAGGCTGCAGTTTTTTACTTTAGTGGGGAAAAGGTTTTTATACCTACTTTAATATAAAAAAGAACGGATGACTAATAAGTTATTAAAATAATAGTGAAAGGTAAGGAGTGATATCAATTGCCAATTGCGCCGCACGGTGGGAAACTAATTAATCGTTATAATCCTGAAATGGATCTTTCAGGTATCAATATGGAAATTGAGTTGGATAATGTATCATTAGCAGACCTAGAATGTATTGCAACGGGTGTTTTTAGTCCACTTCAAGGCTTTATGGTCAAACAAGACTATGTTCGTGTAAGAAATGAAATGAGATTAGCTAACGGTTTGATCTGGACATTGCCTATTACGCTCCCTATCGAAGAAGAAAAAGCCTGCCATCTTCAAGAAGGACAAAGAGTAAAACTGGTTCGTGAAAATCAAACCTACGGTGTGCTAACAGTGGAGGAACTATTTAAAGTGGATTTAATAGAAGAAGCAAAACTTATATACGGAACAACTGATATTGCGCATCCTGGTGTTAAAAGAATCTTATCACGCTCTCCTATTTGTGTAGGAGGTCCCATCATAATGACTCAGATGCAAGCAAAAATGTTTCCAGAGTATCACTTAACGCCACAAGACACTCGTGACCTATTTCGTCAAAGAGGGTTAAAAACGGTTGTTGGTTTTCAAACTCGTAATCCGATTCACAGAGCTCATGAATATATACAAAAATCAGCACTCGAAATCGTAGATGCCCTTCTTCTTCATCCATTAGTAGGGGAAACCAAATCAGATGACATCCCCGCTGATGTTCGCATGAAATCCTACAAAGTGCTACTGGATCATTATTATCCGGAAGACAGAGCCATACTTGCCTGTTTTCCAGCAGCGATGCGCTATGCAGGGCCAAGAGAAGCAGTATTCCACGCGATTGTTCGAAAAAATTATGGATGCACTCATTTTATCGTAGGGAGAGATCATGCCGGTGTTGGTGATTATTATGGAACCTACGATGCGCAATTGATATTTAACAACTTTGAACAGAATGAGCTCGAAATTAAAACGCTATTTTTTGAACATGCTTTTTTCTGCAAAACGTGTGGGAATATAGCGACATCGAAAACTTGTCCCCACGATCAAGAAAGTAAGCTTCATCTGTCAGGGACCAAAGTAAGAGAAATGCTAAAGAGAGGCGAACGTCCTCCAGCTGAATTCAGTAGGGATGAGGTTATCAGCGTATTGTTAGAGGGGATAGGCGAATCAAAGAAAGAGGGTCTATAGCGGTAAAATGAGTATCGATGGAATAGTTACAATAGGGGTAATTACGTCCATGTTCCTATTTCTAATGTTTGAATGGATAAAGCCCCATTATGCGCTATTGGGTGCACTAGCTATTCTATTATCATTAGGAATTGTCACTCCGTTTGAAACGTTATATGGATTTGTCAATCCGAGTGTACTGACCATTGCGGTATTATTTATGGTAGTAGGATCCATTCATCAATCGAATCTATTAAAGCTATTGGGGAATGCCATCTTAAGAAGTGCAGGTAATCAATCTAGATTAACTATAAGGCTCATGATGATCACCTCTGGTTTTTCAGCATTTCTAAATAATACACCTCTTGTTCTCTTGTTAACTCCTATCATCAAAAGATGGGGAGTTCTGCATAATGTTCCTCCTTCAAAGCTCCTTATTTCCTTATCATATGGTGCAATACTAGGTGGGATGTGCACACTGATTGGCACATCAACGAACCTCATTATTCATGCGTTGCTCATCCAAAATGGATATGATGGTTTTACGATGTTGGAATTGTCGTTGGTTGGACTACCGTGTGTAGTAGGAGGCACCTTGTATATGGGCTTAATAGGTTATAAATATTTGCCCGAAATACCGAGTAGCCGACTAGATCAAGAAGAAATAATGAATCAGGAACCTGAGGAACTGAAATATTCTTTAAGAGAGTTTTTTCCGTATTTTATCTTTATAGTGTTAATTATTTGTGTAAGCTTAAAGTTCGTTACCATGCTAATCGGTGCTCTCGCAACAAGTTTGTTATTTTTAGTTACGAGAGTAATGACAGTGAAGCAAACCGTTCAACTAATCCCCTGGTCACTGCTTGTTGTGATCGGCTCTGCATTAGGTCTGGCTAAAGCGTTGGAACAATCGGGAGCTGGTTACTTCTTAATGCAGGAGTTTGTTCTACCGATTAGTCAATTTGGTGCATTTCCTCTTCTTGTCGTTCTCTATCTGATGACTTCTTTATTAACGGAATTGATAACGAACAATGCTGCGGCTGTCTTTGTATTTCCAATGGCTCTTGTTTTGACCGAACAGTTGTCGTTAAACATTGAGCCCTTCGCAGTAGGAATAGCTGTTGCAGCTTCTGCTAGTTTCGCAACCCCTATAGGATATCAAACAAATTTAATCGTTTATGAAGCTGGAGACTATCACTTCAAACACTTTTTAATAACAGGAATTCCGCTCAAAATGATTGTTATGGCAATCTCACTTTTCATTATACCGATTTATTGGCCATTTCGTTAAAAAGGAGAAGGATAATGGATTCAAATATACATTGGCACAAGAATGCAGTATCAAAAAAAGCGCGTCAACTAGGAAAAGGGCACAAAAGCTTTGTGATTTGGTTTACAGGATTATCAGGTTCTGGCAAATCAACATTAGCTAATGCTATTGAATTAATGCTTCATCAAAAGGGCATTTCCACTTTTTTATTGGATGGGGATAATGTTAGACATGGCCTTAATAAGGATCTGAGCTTTAGTCAAACGGATCGGAAAGAAAATATCCGGCGAATCGGGGAAGTCACAAAGCTATTCGTGGAAAGCGGTACGGTCGTATTAAGTGCATTTATTTCGCCATACAAATCTGATCGAGAAAGTGTAAGAAAGTTAGTCGAAGCTGATGAGTTCATTGAAGTGTATGTTGAATGTTCCCTAGAAGAATGTGAAAGAAGGGATCCGAAAGGACTATATAAAGATGTTCGAAATGGTAAAATAGGTGAATTCACAGGTATTTCAGCTCCATATGAGCCTCCATCTACTCCTGAGGTCATCGTTAACACAGAGAAAAGCTCAATGGAAGAGTGTGTTCATAAAATCATTTTGTATTTAATTGAAAAGTCCTATGTACCATTTAAAGAAATGTAAACCACCTTTCGTTTACCTTGAAAGGTGGTTTTATCGTTTTACTATTTTTGGATATTAGGTTTCCACGTTACTTTCCCACAAGATTTACAACCTGACTTTTTGACAGATCCTATTTGAGCTCCACTTCTTCGTTGCCGCTTCACTTCTCTATATAACGCTTGCACATCTTTCTTTTTCATATATGCCTCCTAATGATGTAGTTTCGATTAGTTTATTCATTTAGGAGGGACGAAGTATAGGCGACCTAATGCTTATTTTGGAAGGGGTTAATGATGGACGTTCGTTTAGTAGTGTTTTGGAATTTAAATGGATTGATTGTATGTTTGATTGGAGTGTCCTGTTGGTTTTGAAAGGGATCGAACTTACGACGAACATCTTCTTTTTTTAGCGATTTAGAAGGGTGTTCTCTTATTTGCATAAGCTCAGGAGGAACCTGTGGCCATTCCTCTTCCATTTGCTTTTCTTCCTCCATATAGAATTTTGCAAAATTACTATTAATAATGGTAAGGACGTTTGCTACCATGTGCTCATAAAATACATATGGTATATGTGAGACCGATTGGAAAGAGGCTCGAAGAAAGTGCTGGATAATGATATAACCGAGCCATTCCGGTATATGTCCTTTCTCGTAGGGTGTGAACTGGAAGATGAGGCGGGAGCTGTCAACTGGTAACCAGATTCGTTTATGAATCATATTTTGTAGATCTTCCGTTTCAGTTCGCAGTGGCTTAAAAGAGTACGTTTTGTTGCTTATATGAAGTGTCATAGGAGTTGTAGCTTGCTGGTCTATGGAGACGGAAATGTCCAAATCGGAGTTTTCTTTAGGTTTAGAAGACAGTACAACACCCGTGTGTTGAAGTATTGATTTTAGTTTTTGAAATGTAGACTCATCGCTACCTTCGATGCAAACTATTTTATTCTTCATTCCGCTCTTTATCTCACTTGAACCTGGTTTAAATAGAAGCCCCCAGTAAGGGAGTAAAAGACTAAGATCTATTGTACTCTCCATCGATGCCGAATGGATTATTTTCTGTTTCCAATAAATTTTCTGACTCATTTGTATCTCCCCTTATCCTAGAAATGAGAAAATTTGGGCAGTTCCTTCTGTTGCATTTCAGTCCTAATTCCATAGTATGTAGGGAATCAACCTATCATGTGAAAGAAAGGAAGGAACGATATGGGTCACAAACCACATAAAAAGCGCACCGTTCCTACGGCTGCTAATAGCTTACAAGACGAGTGCATTCGGGTTCAAAAAGTATATGACTGGGTGACTGACCAGCTATCTGTAAAGAAGACAATTGAATTTACAGATGAACAGTTGAGAGAAATCGAGTGTGCGATGGAAGATCCCAGCCGTCGTCCACTTCGTATCGTATGTCATACACCGGAGGCTCCGCCATTATTTCCGCTTTCAGGGAGTGAACATAACGAGAACGATTTCTTCTGTGAACAAATCGGAGAAAAACGTGATGTTAGTGTCGCGATAGGAGGAGGATTCGCGGATGCACAGCTCGTAGATCTTCTCTTTACAACAGATGTAGAGGTAAAAGTTGTCGATCGTCATGGAAGTTTAGTAACAGATGTTGACTGTAATGCTTCTGTACTTGAATCCTTTGTTCTATGTTTTCCTAATGGAACGGACCTTTTCTGTAGAATCACGAAAATTGTGTGCCGTATCCCTTCAGGCACTGTCCTTCTAAATTGTCCAGCACCATCATCGTTTGATCTTGAAGTCATTTTCTGTGTGGATATCCAGGTAGAGGCAGAAGTGAAGCTAGAAGTACTAGCGAAATTCTGTTCACCTCGTGATAACGATCTGATAGCTCCAGATGTTATTGATGAATGTCCTCCAATTACGTTTCCTGAGCAGTGTCCAGATATTTTCCCACGTCCTACCTGCGATTGTTCTCTTACAGGAGAAGGAAGCGGAGAGACAAGGGGCGAAGATGAAGGAACTGCTGGATTGCAAGTAGACATTTGCGGTGACTGCAGCTTGAATGGAAGCTCGATGACATTAACCTTTGATGATACGGATGCTAGTGATGGTATGAATGACTTTACATTTACTGCAACGAGCTTCGATCAGAGCACGCTTGTATGCAAAGACTGTGAAGAAGGATTAAAGTTTATCATTGAAGGAACTGGTGTTACAGATAAAGGTCGGGTACTGGACTTTAAACTTTGTGTCGTGGCAGACGAAGAAGATTCTAAATTCGAAGTGCATCTCATAAATCGTCGCGGTAAAAAAGTCTTTGACACAGGTACTGTAGAAGTAGAAGAAGGGTCATTCATGATTGATGACTGCGTCTCTTTTGACGACAATAAATATAAGAAACAACATTGATTTAAAAGTGCAGGAGATCGTATCCTGCACTTTTTTGTTATGAAAAGAGGCGTTTCTTTCATACATATATAAGAGCAGGGAGCTTCTGTTAGAGAGGAGGAGGAACCATGCAAGGGGAAAAGCTAAGTTATTCTCGTCTTATTTCGCGAACAAAGTACTTTCAAGAGAAATCATTAGAGCTTGAAAAAGAGCTTATTTTTGCGAACGATCAGATTGCATCGCTGGAAAAGCAAATCGAAACGAGTAAAGATAAGGATGAAACCATCATTCAGTTAAAGAAAGAAGTAAAGGATCTCCAGCTTAAGCTCGAATTGCAAACCAAAGAGCATTTCACAATGATTCAGAAGCTGGAAGAAAAGAAAGCAGAAGCGCTCGATGATAAAGGATTGAAAAGTACAGCGAAAATCAAAGGATATGAAGAACTTCTATCGCAAATGCAGGTTGAGATTAATGATAAAGATAAGCTTCTTCAACATTATAAAGGTAAGATTAAGAATCTTGAAAAGCGTGCTCAGTACCAGGAGGAGCGTGTCGTAAACAAGGAGGAGACCACGAATGATAGCATTGAAGGAGCGTATGCGGTCAGTTATTTTAATACGTCTCTCATTTTGAGTGGTAAACAATCCGTCATTATACATGGCGATTTGCGAATTGAGAATTGTGGTACGACAAAATTACAGAATCCACTTGTATGCTTTCGTTTTAAGCCAACGGAGATAGCTGTTTTGAAAGGGAAAATCTATCCACTTGATCAAGCGGATACTCGATCAGTTTCATCAAGCGATACCATTCAATGGGTATTTACAGATCATGATTGGCTTGAGAAATCGAAGGAAAAGGGAGAGATATGGATAGCGCCACTTCACCCTGTTACGTTAAGACCTGGTGAGGAGATAGGAATAGAGAGTTTCCAAATTCCTGTAAAATCAGAATTTAAAGAGCCAGTCGTTATTGAGGGGTTCGTCTATTTCCAAAAAGATAACTACCGTATAAAAGTGTCTAACCAAATCGCGATTAGTTATTAGTAAAGTTACAAGGGTGCCCATACCCAATTAGAATGCACTGCATAGGATACAGTGTATTAGGAAGATGAGTATGGGAGGGGAACGAATGTCAGAGAAAAAACGTAAACCGCAAGTTATTCATGTGGAAAAGCTGATTGTAAAAGCTGATGAAGTCATTATTGATCATGAACGTGAGCATAAAAGGGATGGACATTGGGAAGAAAAAAGTAATAACAGACGTGATCCGTGGGGATTTTTTAGATCAAATGAAGATAAAGTAAATGAAGTTGATGAGAATGAGGAAAGAGAAAGCCCTGAAGAAGATACGCACAAAGGTGGCTTTAATTGGTTTTAAGAGCAGAATGGTCTGCTCTTTTTTTTATGTGTAATCATTCAATTTTCTACATAATGTGGTCGATGATTTTAGTGTGAAGTATGTATGTTTTATCTATTTATTGATGAAGTAAAAAGGTACTCCTCTAACTTTTTTCATAGTTAGAAAGTAATCATCATATATTGTTTGAGATGTAACTTAGTAATGACTCACCTATAGAAAAAATGAGGGGAAAATTCAAGCTTCCGAAAGGGGAATATGGCTCTATTGAGGCGCTTGGAGTGTCTGGGGATAGGGAGGAGAGGATATGTTTTTCTTCACGACTAGGCCTATTGAAAATAACCCTACTAAGAGGATCAAGACAACATAACAGGTAACAATCAAGATTTCGAGTCGTAGTTCTGTCAATACATTTACAGTAGAAATTGTGGGGAAGCAACTAAGTTCGCTCAGACGGGAACGTAAGTTCAGGGAAAGTCGATTAGACATTGTAATCAGCACATAGACTTGTTCTATCAGAATTGAAAGTAGATTAAACAGCGCAATTTTACTTTCCTTAACAAACGGTTGAAGTGAAGCTTTTAATGGGGAAAAGGGGGGTAAAATGCCAATATTATACACTGGGCCAATCGAAAACGCTCCTGTAAATGGCGCGCGACCAACACAGCAGTTTTCAGCAAAAATAACAAACCGAAGTTCAACGTTGTATGGAACAGTCAACATCGAAGGATATATATTAAGTAACACTAGAACTTTGTATGTTCAAGAATTGTTCAGTATTGCACCCAATCAAGTTATAACTAAGACTTTTGCGGCTAATTTTGATGCATTTGAGTTTAACTTCACAACAAGTGGAGCGGCTGAAACCAATATTGAAGTATCTGCCTGGGGTAAAAATGCGGCGGGTCAATTGGTCACTGCCCATCGTTTGGTTTCTTCTGAATTGTTAGGTGCGCAATTGAATGGAGCCACTGGAGCGACGGGATCAACAGGAGAAACCGGAGCAACTGGGGCAACAGGAGCCACCGGGGCAACGGGAGCCACTGGAGCCACCGGAGCCACTGGAGCAACGGGAGCCACCGGAGCAACAGGAGCAACCGGGGCAACGGGAGAAACAGGAGGAACAGGAGGAACAGGAGCAACGGGAGCCACTGGAGCTACTGGTGAAACAGGAGCCACTGGAGCCACTGGGGCAACAGGAGCCACCGGGGCAACGGGAGCCACTGGAGCCACCGGAGCAACGGGAGCAACCGGGGCAACGGGAGAAACAGGAGGAACAGGAGCAACGGGAGAAACAGGTGCAACCGGAGCCACCGGAGCCACTGGAGCCACTGGAGCTACTGGTGAAACAGGAGCCACTGGAGCCACCGGGCCAGGAGTATTTCAGTGGGGTGAAGAGACCGTTATATGGGCGGACTCCAGTGCAACTGGCCCAGGAGACGGTACACCTTCAGACCCATTTAATTCATTGCAAGCTGCTATTAGTGCTGCAACAAGCAGTCCCTTCGCCACAACATTTGGCATGAGAGCTCGATTAGTCATTTTAATTGCAGCTAATTCAGTATTTAATGAAGATATCGTAATACCTCCTGCCAGACATGTACAATTGCTTGGTCTTGGCCCGTGGGTACTTGGAAGTGGGGATTTAGCATTTTTTGATTCTTCTGTAACTAGGAACATAACGATTCAAACAAATTCTAACCTTGAAAACTCTTATAACTCTCAAGGTCCGGCTTTCCAGGCACGACCTGTTACAGTTATTGGAACATTAGATAATGGGACCTCTGTGAGTACGCACACAAACTATACAGATGGCGCAATTATTAGCGGCAATGTCATTTTTGAGAATGTTTATCTTCCAGATCCATTCAGTACGATTGAATTTCAACTTTTAAACGCTAGAGTTCAAGGAAGTATCATAGGGGATTTAGTAAACCCGACACAAGGGCAACTAAATACCTATATTTACCACAGTAGGGTCAATATTATTAATAAACCCGGCATGAGAATTAATCGTATGGTGGACACAAGGGTAGACGGGACGCTTCTTTTTACAGGATATTCTAATATCGTCGATTCATGGATACGTGGCAATGTAACAGTGACATCGGCGATCTCGGATGTACCGCCGGTCGGAATCTACAATACACAGTTCGACACGATCACCTGGAATGGACCGCTTGTATTAGACACTTCTTCAAATTATTATTTTGTAACCTCAGGTTCTAGCTTGATAGGAATTAAAACAATCCTATACAGCTTAGCGTAAATTTAAATGTGAAAATAAATACTTTAATTTACCTTTTTTAAAAATTGCAGAGCTCAGTGTGATGTGTGTAAGGGTTATCTATTAATGGATGAAGGAAAGAGAAGTATTCCAAATTTTTCATATTAGAAAGGTATCATCATATATTGTTTGAGATGTAACGTAACTTTAGAAAAAAGTGATGCAAAAATATTCGCTTCCGAAAGGGGAATTTGGAGCTGTTGAGATGATCAAGGTGCTTGGAATGTAGAGGGTAAGGAGGAGAGCAATTGTCTATCTTGACGACTGGGCCAATTGAAAATAAACCTACTAATGGTATCAGGACAACGCAACAGGTGACAATTAAGATTTCGAACCGTAGTTCTGTCAATACCTCTACAGTAGAAATTGTTGGAAAGAATTTAAACGGAACTCAGACTGTGTATGTTTTAGAACTAATCAACATTCCTGTGAATGGTGTGGTTACAAAGACTTATTTTGCAGATCTTGATGGTTATCAATTTTCGTTTAATATAACTGGTCTTGCAATGGCTCAAACAGGAATATCAGTTTGGGGAAAGTCGAATGGCACATTGCAATCGGCACATAGACTTGTTTTATCAGAATTGAAAGTAGATTGAACAGCGGATTTTACTTTCCTTAACAAACGGTTGAAGTGAAGCTTTTAAGGGGAAAAGGGGGGTAAAATGCCAATATTATACACTGGGCCAATTGAAAACGCTCCTGTAAATGGCGCGCGACCTACACAGCAGTTTTCGGCGAAAATAACAAACCGAAGTTCAACGTTGAATGGAACAGTCTACATCGAAGGATATATATTAAGTAACACTAGAACTTTGTATGTTCAAGAATTGTTCAGTATTGCACCGAATCAAGTTATAACTAAGAATTTCGTGGCTAACTTTGATGCATTTGAGTTTAACTTCACAACAAGTGGAGCGGCTGAAACCAATATTGAAGTATCTGCCTGGGGTAAAAACGCGGCGGGTCAATTGGTTACTGCCCATCGTTTGGTTTCTTCTGAATTGTTAGGGGCGCAATCGAATGGAGCCACAGGGGCAACTGGAGCCACCGGAGCAACTGGGGCGACTGGAGCAACAGGATCAACTGGAACGACTGGAGCGACTGGAGCGACTGGAGCAACTGGAACGACTGGAGCAACTGGAGCAACTGGATCAACTGGAGCAACCGGAGCAACTGGAACGACTGGAGCAACCGGAGCAACTGGAACGACTGGAGCGACTGGAGCAACTGGAACGACTGGAGCAACTGGAACAACGGGATCAACTGGAGCAACCGGAGCAACTGGAACGACTGGAGCGACTGGAGCAACTGGAGCAACTGGAACGACTGGAGCAACTGGAGCAACTGGAACGACTGGAGCAACTGGAACAACGGGATCAACTGGAGCAACTGGAGCGACCGGGGCAACCGGAGCAACTGGAACGACTGGAGCGACTGGAGCAACGGGAGAAACCGGGGCCACCGGAGCAACTGGAGCGACCGGAGCAACAGGAGAAACCGGGGCAACCGGAGCAACGGGTGAAACCGGAGCAACGGGAGCAACGGGAGAAACAGGAGCCACCGGAGAAACAGGGGCAACCGGAGCAACTGGAGCCACCGGAGCAACAGGGGCAACCGGAGCAACAGGAGAAACCGGGGCAACCGGAGCAACTGGAGCCACGGGTGAAACCGGAGCCACCGGAGCAACAGGGGAAACAGGAGCAACCGGAGCAACTGGAGCAACCGGGGCAACCGGAGCAACGGGAGAAACCGGAGCAACGGGAGCAACGGGAGAAACAGGAGCCACCGGAGAAACAGGGGCAACCGGAGCAACTGGAGCCACCGGAGCAACAGGGGAAACCGGAGCAACAGGGGAAACCGGAGCAACAGGAGAAACCGGGGCAACCGGAGCAACGGGAGAAACCGGAGCAACAGGGGCCACCGGAGCAACAGGAGAAACCGGGGCAACCGGAGCAACGGGAGCAACTGGAGTAACGGGTGAAACCGGAGCAACAGGAGAAACCGGGGCAACCGGAGCAACGGGAGAAACCGGGGCAACCGGAGCAACAGGGGCCACCGGAGCAACAGGAGAAACCGGGGCAACCGGAGCAACAGGGGCCACCGGAGCAACAGGAGAAACCGGGGCAACCGGAGCAACGGGAGCAACTGGAGCAACGGGTGAAACCGGAGCAACAGGAGAAACCGGGGCAACCGGAGCAACCGGGGCAACCGGAGCAACGGGAGAAACCGGAGCAACAGGGGCCACCGGAGCAACAGGAGAAACCGGGGCAACCGGAGCAACGGGAGCAACTGGAGCAACGGGTGAAACCGGAGCAACAGGAGCAACCGGGGCAACAGGGGCAACGGGAGCCACAGGGGCAACGGGAGCAACCGGGGAAACTGGAGTAACAGGAGCAACAGGAGCAACAGGAGTCACCGGAGCAACAGGAGTCACCGGAGCAACGGGAGCAACCGGGGCAACTGGGGCAACAGGAGCAACAGGAGTCACCGGAGCAACCGGAGCAACGGGAGTCACCGGAGCAACAGGAGCAACGGGAGCCACAGGGGCAACCGGAGCAACTGGAGCAACAGGAGTCACCGGAGCAACGGGAGCTACAGGCGGTGCAATTTTATATCAAAATCAAACTAGTGCTACTCTTGCCGTTTTCCCTCCTCTTAATACTGAAGTAGTTTCAAATACTATTCCAATAATAGCTGTATTAGGAAACTCAATGAAGATTGACTATGCTGTGTCAGTGGAGTTTGTAAACACAGCTAATTATAGCTTAACTTATTTATTTCGGTTATATCGTAATGGAAGTATTATTGAAACGAGAACAACCAACAGAGTAGGATCAAATGCCGGCACGCAACGGATACCAATTGCAGACACTTTTGTTGATACAACGCCAGTTATCGGGTTAAACACTTATGAGCTTAGAGTACTTGTTACAGCCGCTTCGAATATTACTTCCTTATCGGTAACCAATAGAAATATGAATATAATTCAATTTTAGCTTAAACGCGGTACTCTTTTCGAGCGCCGCTTATTTTCAACACCTGTAAATTCTTTTATTTAAATAAGGCATCATGTGGATCGCTTGAGTTGATTAAGGTGCTCGGAGTGTATGGAGTAAGGAGGAGAGAATTTGCTTACATTGACGACTGGGCCAATTGAAAATAACCCTACAAATGGTATAAGGACAACGCAACAGGTAACAATCAAGATTTCGAATCGTAGTACTGTCAGTACCTCTTCAGTGGAAATAGTAGGGACTTATTTAAACGCCACTCAGACTGTGTACGTCTTAGAACTAATAACGATTCCTGTGAATGGAGTTGTTTCAAAAACGTATTTTGCTGATCTTGATGGGTATCAATTCTCTTTCAATATAACTGGTCCTGCAATGGCTCAGACAGGTGTATCAGCTTGGGGGAAATCGAATGGAAATTTGCAACCAGCACATAGACTTGTCTTATCTGAATTGAAACGTGATTAAACAGCCCCATTTTTACTTTCCTTAACAAACGGTTGAAGTGAAGCTTTATAGAGGTAAAGGAGGGTTAAAATGCCAATGTTGTATACCGGGCCAATCGAAAACGCGCCTGTAAATGGCGTTCGAGCTACACAGCAGTTTTCAGCAAAAATAACAAATCGAAGTTCAACATTAAACGGTACAGTCTACATCGAAGGATATATTTTAAGTAACACCCGAACGTTATATGTTCAAGAATTGTTTAGCATTGCACCGAATCAGGTCATAACTAAAACGTTCGTGGCTAACTTTGATGCATTTGAGTTTAACTTTACGACGAGTGGAGCAGCTGAAACCAATATTGAAGTATCGGCCTGGGGTAAAAACGCGGCAGGTCAATTGGTTACTGCCCATCGTTTGGTTTCTTCTGAATTGTTAGGGGCGCAATCGAATGGAGGCACTGGGGCGACTGGAGCAACAGGAGCGACTGGAGCCACCGGAGCAACTGGAGCAACTGGAGCGACCGGGGCAACTGGAGCAACCGGAGCAACTGGAACGACTGGAGCGACTGGAGCGACTGGAGCAACAGGAGCGACCGGGGCAACTGGATCAACTGGAACAACTGGAGCAACTGGAGCAACTGGAGCAACTGGAGCAACTGGAGCAACTGGAACGACTGGAGCAACTGGAGCGACTGGGGCAACTGGAGCAACTGGAACAACTGGAGCGACTGGAGCGACTGGAGCAACTGGAGCGACCGGGGCAACTGGAGCAACTGGAACGACTGGAGCGACTGGAGCAACTGGAGCGACCGGGGCAACCGGATCAACTGGAACAACTGGAGCGACTGGAGCAGCTGGAGCGACCGGGGCAACTGGAGCAACCGGAACGACTGGAGCAACTGGAGCGACCGGGGCAACTGGAGCGACTGGAGCGACTGGAGCAGCTGGAGCGACCGGGGCAACTGGAGCACCGGGGCAACTGGAGCAACTGGAACGACTGGAGCGACTGGAGCAACTGGAGCGACCGGGGCAACTGGAGCAACTGGAGCCACGGGTGAAACAGGAGCAACTGGAGCAACTGGAGCAACTGGAGCGACCGGGGCAACTGGAGCAACTGGAGCAACTGGAGCGACCGGGGCAACTGGAGCAACTGGAGCAACTGGAGCGACTGGGGCAACTGGAGCAACTGGAGCCACGGGTGAAACCGGAGCAACAGGAGCCACGGGTGCAACCGGAGCAACCGGATCAACTGGAGCCACGGGTGCAACAGGAGCAACTGGAGCCACGGGTGAAACTGGAGCAACTGGAGCCACGGGTGAAACCGGAGCCACCGGAGCAACAGGGGAAACAGGAGCAACCGGAGCAACGGGGGCAACCGGAGCAACTGGAGCAACCGGATCAACTGGAGCAACAGGGGAAACCGGAGCAACGGGAGCAACTGGAGCAACTGGAGCAACTGGAGCAACCGGAGCCACGGGTGCAACAGGAGAAACCGGAGCAACCGGAGCCACGGGTGCAACCGGAGAAACCGGAGCAACAGGAGCCACGGGTGCAACCGGAGAAACCGGAGCAACCGGAGCAACCGGAGCCACGGGTGCAACCGGAGCAACCGGATCAACTGGAGCAACAGGGGAAACCGGAGCAACCGGAGCAACTGGAGCCACGGGAGAAACAGGGGCAACCGGAGCAACCGGATCAACTGGAGCAACAGGGGAAACTGGAGCAACGGGAGCAACCGGAGCCACCGGAGCAACAGGGGCAACGGGAGCAACCGGAGCAACAGGAGCCACCGGAGCAACAGGGGAAACCGGAGCAACCGGAGCAACTGGAGCCACGGGAGAAACAGGGGCAACCGGAGCAACGGGAGCAACCGGAGCAACAGGGGCAACGGGAGCAACCGGAGCCACGGGAGAAACAGGGGCAACCGGGGCAACCGGAGCAACGGGAGAAACCGGGGCAACAGGGGCAACCGGAGCAACGGGAGAAACCGGAGCAACTGGAGCAACAGGGGAAACCGGAGCAACCGGAGCAACAGGAGAAACCGGTGCAACCGGAGCAACGGGAGCCACGGGGGCAACAGGAGAAACTGGAGCAACCGGGGCGACCGGAGCAACGGGTCCTACCGGAACTGTAGATCCAGCTGTAACTATTGCAAATGTAGGTCCGAATGTGAGTTCTCAATTTAGTGAATTAAGAACAGCTGCCAAAACGCCTATTATTGAATTGACATCAGTTTACGGTCTATCTGATTTACGAGATATTGTTTCAACTACTGGTAGCGCAACGGTTTCAAATAATAATACTGAGTTTGTTTTAACCACCACAGCCAACGGAGCTGATTCTGCTATATTGTCTAGTGCGGAAAAAGGCCGTTATCAATCTGGCTATGCTGGTGAGGCAGGTATTGGTGTCCGTCTTCCTGCTCTTCCAACAGGCAATCAAGTTGTAAGGTGGGGATTGTTTGATGAAGAAAATGGTGTTTTCTTCGGAGTGGATGGTACTTCACCGTTCGTAGCGATTAGGAGAGCCGGTGTAGATACGGTTATTCCGCAAGCTTCTTGGAATGTTGATCCACTCGACGGAACAGGTCCAAGTGGAGCGACCTTAGATTTATCTAAAGGTAATATATTCCAAATGGATTTTACATGGTATGGCTATGGTGTAATTGAGTTTCGAGTTGTGATTCCAGACCCTACTACTCTTGCACAAGAAGTTATAACGGTTAATCGTTATTCTACAAGTGGAGAAACGAGTCTTGCTGATCCTAACTTACCTTTACGAGCAGAGATTAATAATGATGGTACTGCAAGTGCGCTGCAGGTATTTGTTGGAGGCAGGCAGTATTCAATTTTAGGGAACTACAACCCGACATTTAGAATCACATCTGAACGACGTACGATAACGACAACTACGACATTAACACCAGTTATTTCTTTTCAACGTAAGACTGAATTTCCTGCAGGGTCAGGTAGACCTAACTCAGTAAGTGTAACACTAGAGGGGATTGATCTAGTAACAACTGATGATATTTATTATCAAGTTTTACTCGGTGGAACTCTGAATGGTTCGTTTGTTAATTTTCCAACTGCAACGACGAATATTCCAAACTCTGAAACGGCGTTACTTGTAAATACAACATCCACTACTTTGACAGGCGGGCAAGTACTTTTACAAGGGCTAGCAGCTTCTGCCGCTCAGGGCAACAATCGAGTGCTGGCATCTGCATCCTTGTTGGATTTCGAACTCCCTGATACCGCATTTGTGACACTAGCCGTTGCAACATTTACAGGAAGTGGTTCCTTAGTTGCCACGTTCAGAGTAACTGAAGAATGGTGAGGGCTTGCAGAGAATGGAGGGGTGATTTTGGCAGATATAAACATTACTAACATTGGCCCAAATGTTAGTTCACAATTTGATGAACTTCGAATTGCTGAAAGGACGCCAATCGTAGAATTAACTTCCGTTTATGGTGTTTCTGCAATAAGAGATATTGTGACTACGACTGGCGGGGGAACCGTTACAAATGATGCAACTGAATATGCCGTCAGTACTTCTACAGGCGGCACTGACGCTGCTACACTGGATAGTGCATTAAGAGGAAGGTATGAACCGGGGTATGCTGGTGAGGCGGGGATAGGAATCCGTCTCCCCAGTCTTCCAACAGGTACACAAGTTACAAGGTGGGGGTTGTTTGATGATCAGAATGGTGGTTTTTTTGGTCGGAATGCAACAGATACCTTTGTAGCTGTTAGAAGAGGTGGAGTCGATACGGTTATTAATCAATCATCCTGGAATGTTGATCCACTAAATGGAACAGGTCCTAGTGGAGCAACTCTTTCGCTAAGTAAAGGGAATATCTTTCAAATTCTTTTTACATGGTATGGATATGGAGTGATTGAATTTAGAGTCGTATTGCCAGATCCCACTACCCTTGCACAGGAAGTTATTACGGTTCACAGATACTCGCCAACTGGAGAAACCAGTTTTATTGATCCCAATCTTCCACTTAGGGCACAAGTCGATAACGATGGCACTGCCTCAGCACTTTCCATTTTTGTAGGTGGGAGACAATACGGGATTGTGGGGAGATATAATCCCACATACAGGGTTACTTCTGAAAGAAGGACGGTTAGTGGAATCGGAGCAACGTTGACACCACTTATTTCATTCAGGAGAAAAGCGGTGTTTCCTGCAGGTTCAGGAAGATCTAATTCTGTTCAAATTAGCCTGGAAGGAATTCAGATTATTTCTTCTTTAGATGTTGCTTACCAGGTCTTAATTGGCGGCACAATTAACGGTGCATTTGGGAATTTCCCTACTGCTAATACGAATATACCAAATACCGAGACGGCTTTAGAGGTGAATAATACGGCGACAACGTATACACCGGGGGAAGTAGTGTTTCAAGGAGCAACTTCAGGTGGCTTTAGTGTTAGCAGAGTAGTCGGCATGGATGAATTAATTGATTTTACTCTCCCAACGGATGAAATTGTTACGCTAGCAGCAGTGAATTTGGAGGGAGGTACTGCGACAGTAACGGCTACATTTTTACTCACTGAAAGTTGGTGAAGTTAAAAACCATTAAAGCAATTTTCTAGAACGGGATCTCCTCTGGATGAGTTTGATTCTCCCCTAAATACTCTGAGCCATGGGAGTCCCGTTTTCTTTATAATATGTTTAGTTGTAACCGTGCTCTGCTTTGACACAATTGAAATAACTGGTTTGTACAAAATCTGAGGAGGAGTTAGATTTGGTTTCAATCAGTTTGTGTTTAATTGTAAAAAATGAAGAAGATGTACTAGGGACATGCCTTCATTCCATTTATGACATTGTTGACGAGATAAATATTATCGATACTGGATCGGATGATCGGACAAAAGAAATTGCGAAACGTTATGAAGCAAACATTTATGATTTTAAATGGGTAAATGATTTTGCGAAGGCTCGGAATTTTGCTTTTTCTAAAGCGACAATGGATTATATTCTGTGGCTTGATGCTGACGATGTCTTCCTAGAAAAAGACCGTCAAATGCTGAAGGAGTTGAAGAACGCTCTTGATCCCTCTGTCGATTCAGTAAGGATGCACTATAACCTTTCCGTGGATGAATTTGGGAATGTGACTTCTAGTTTGATGCGAAATCGGCTAGTAAGGCGAGAGCGTCATTTCAAGTGGATTGGGGCAGTTCATGAATATTTAGAAGTTGGTGGTAAAGTAATCAACAGTGATATTGCTGTTCTTCATAATCCCGTCCATCATGATGCAACAAGAAACCTAAACATCTATAAAGAAAGACTAGGACGTGGAGAACAATTTAGTCCGAGGGATATGTATTACTTTGCTAACGAGCTAAAAGACCACAGCGAATTCGAAACGGCAATTGAGTATTATGAGAAATTTTTGGATGGACAAAAAGGGTGGGTCGAAGACAATGTGGCCGCGTGTGCAAAGCTTGCTGATTGTTATGCAGCCCTAGGTAACCAGGCAGACAGCTTGCGCTCCATCCTTCATTCCTTTTCTTATACTACACCAAGACCTGAATTTTGCTGTAAGGTAGCCAATTATTTTTTTGAAAAGAAGGATTATCAACCAGCTATATTTTGGTATAAACTGGCCACGAAAATAACCGTTCAAGAAGACAATTTAGGTATCCAAAACCGTTTCTATTCAAATTGGATTCCCCATATTCAACTTTGTGTCTGCTATGATGTTCTAGGAGATTATGAAAAGGCTTATCACTATAATGAAATTGCTGGAATTACTCGACCAGGTGACCCTAAATATTTGCAGAATAAACAGTATCTTGAAAAAAGGCTTCTCTCAGTTAAGAAAAAGGTTTTAATAGCAAGCCCGATTCGGCAAAATCCTGAGATTCTTAGGTGTTTTCTAAAATCTTTGAAACGGCTTAATCGAGAAGGGTTATCATTTTATTATTATTTTATTAACGATAATCAGGATAAGAAATCAACGTTATTATTAAAGGATTTTCAAAAGGAAATGCAGGAAGTGATTATTAAGGATATTGATTCTGAAGAAGAATACCTAAAAAATCAGATGACCCATTATTGGAATGAGAGCCTCGTATGGAAGGTAGCTCAATTTAAGGATTCAATGATTGAACATGCAAAAGAACATGAATTTGATTATATCTTTCTAGTGGATTCAGACCTTGTCTTACAAAAGGAAACGATTCAACATTTAGTTGCACAGAAGAAAGATATCATATCCGAGGTATTTTGGACAAGATGGCAGCCTGAAGCAATGGAACAGCCTCAAGTATGGCTTACTGACGAGTATACTCAATTTGAAAAAAGACCTGGTGAAGAGCTAACCGATTCAGAAGAAACAAAGCGATATCATGATTTCATAAATCAATTAAGGCATCCAGGTGTTTATGAAGTTGGGGGGCTTGGTGCATGTACGTTGATATCAAGGAATGCCCTTGAAAAAGGGGTGAGTTTCAAAAAAATCCCGAATTTAACATTTTGGGGAGAGGACCGGCATTTTTGTATTCGAGCGGGTGCCCTGGGTCTTTCTTTATGGGCAGACACTCATTACCCTCCTTATCACCTATATCGGCAATCGGATCTTGAAGGTGTTAATGACTATCTCGAAGACAAAAGAGTGATTGAGTTGCCTGTTACGAATGGGAAAGTGCCAGTGTCTCAAAAACCAAGAATCACTTTGTCGATGGTCATTAAAAATGAAGAGAAGAAGTACTTAGAAGAAGTGTTGAATAAACATAGGGAGTATATAGACGAGGCTGTTATCATAAACGATGGAAGCACTGATAATTCAGTTGAAATCTGCAAAAAGACGTTATCCAATATTCCATTAACCGTTATTAATAATAGCGAATCCAAATTTTCAAATGAAATTACACTGCGTAAACAGCAATGGGAGAAAACAATTGAAACAAATCCTGACTGGATTCTGAACATGGACGCTGATGAGATGTTTGAGGATGGCGTCGCTCACCAACTTAGAGTGCTAACAAACCAGGATGAGTTTGATCTGTTTTCTTTTCGGATTTATGATATGTGGGACGAAAAGAACTATCGAGAAGATGAACATTGGAATGCTCACCACCTTTATCGCCCATTTCTGTTAAGATATAAAAGAAATTTCACTTATAAATGGAAAGAGCAGAGACAGCATTGTGGGAGATATCCTGAAAACATTTTTCAACTTCCCAATAGCCTATCATGTTTAAGAATAAAGCATTTGGGGTGGTCTACAGCAGAACTGCGAGAAGAGAAATACAAAAGGTATCTTCAACTAGATCCAGAAGCTGTATATGGAAAAAGAGAGCAGTACGAAAGTATTCTTGATCCTAAGCCCAAATTGATTCAATGGCAGGAATAATAAACAAATAGAGTAGATAGATGATTGTGGTTCTTTCCACAATCATCTATTTTAATTATCGAAAAGAATCCTAATATTTGGAAACATTCTAAATTCGATAGTGTTATTAGCTGTGGTATGATAAAAAATCAACTAATTCTTATCTATTTTTTGTAAAAATACACCTTCATCCTGCTTCCATTCAAGTAATAGGACCTCTTCAGGATGATCCACCTTATGTGCTTGAAGCGTCTTATGAAGCCAGTTTTCATCAAATCCAGCATCGTGCAGATTCTCAAGGTCTACTTTTCCGTCTGAAATAATATCTACGGATAGATATCCTTTTGCAGGTTTTAGATTAAAATCCTGTTTTGTAGGTTGTTGGTAATCTGATTTCTTCAGCACACTAATACTCCCATTTGTTTCAAGGATTGCAAATTCAACTTCTCGAAGTGAGAAAACATCTTTTTGTCTTAACAGGTTTTGCAACTGGTTAATGTCCAGCTTGTTTTTCTTAAGCTGATCACGATCAATTTTCCCATGGTGAATGACAATTGAAGGGTTCCCTTCTAAAATTCCTCTGGTACCACGAAATTTCTGAGTAATCCACTCTACTACATAAATCAATACCCCCCAAAGAAATACGGCATAGAGAATGGATTTAATGTTCACATGCTTATCGTAAATGGCATTCCCAACTAATTCTCCAAGTACCAGGGAGGAGATGAAGTCAAAGGGCGTAATCTGAGTGATTTGTGTTTTTCCTAGGGCTTTCGTTAAAATGAGTAATGCAAAAAAACCGACTAGCAACTCAATCGTAATAGATCCAATAGCCAAAGAAACACCCTCTTTGCTTCAATTTACGGTCTTCTTAGCATGTACGAATGACTATAAAATAATTTGAATACTAGTTAATAATTTGAAAAACTACGCTAGAAATAGAAAAAAGACACTGGAATCATTCCAGTGTCATAGTTCTTTTACCATTGTCACGTGAGGAATACCAGCATCCATAAATTCTTCTGAAATGATTTGATAACCAAGCTTTTCATAAAATCCTACTGCTGAAATCTGAGCATTGAGCTTCATTTTTGTTAGATGTTGCTCATATGCATGACGTTCAATCGCATCCATCAGCTTTTGTCCAAGCCCAGTTTTGCGATGAGACCTTTCTACACAGATCCGTTCCACTTTTGCTGTTTCTTTAAGTATACGGAAACGTCCTGCAGCAACCGGGCGTTCCTCATCGTAAGCTACAAAATGAATGGCAAGATTTTCATGTTCATCAATTTCTAATTCAGCTGGCACTTTTTGTTCATCAACGAAAACTGAATGTCTCACTTGAAAAGCATCATCTAGTTCTTTCTTCGATCGAACCACTTTCACCTGCATTAGCGCACTTTGCCGAGATGGAACGTTTCGTGTACTGTCCACATACCGTTCTCAAGTTGGTAGAGGAGCTGGAATCGGTCAATCGTTTCCTCATGATTAACATCCTTCATCTGCAAGCTGCCGTATACGTCAGAATGCTCGTCGTCTGAAAGGTCCTGTGCAATCGTAATGTGTGGGACAAAGTTATAATCTCGTTCAGATAATGCTTCTTCTGGATTTAATTGACGATGTAAATCATCAAGAACTTCATTTTCCTTCACTTTGAAGTAAAGGACGTTATTGACAGGATTAAATGAACCTACTTTATAAACATGCATAGAAAAAGGTTTCGATTCATCAGATATCTTGTGAAGGACAGGTGTTAATTTCTCGATTTCTTCTTCCGTTGCATCAAAGCCCTCCCTTAGCGTCAAGTGCGGTGGGATAAGCGCATAGTGTGGATCATATCGTTTACGAAAGGAGTTAGCGACGTCTTGTAGTTTTTTCGATGGGAAAATAGCAATGCCGTATTTCATATTCCATTCCCTCCTGGTTAGTATACTTGATTGTCCATGATAGACGAGTCATATAATGTTCCATTTATAATTATACCAAAAATTCAAAAATAAGAAATGGTAGAGTCGATTACAGTTTAAACATGTGCAGAAGTGCGCGCTTCATATCGGGCTGCCAGTGCTTCCATAAGTGACCGCCTTCGAATTCGTCATAGAAATAATCAAAATCTTTATCTTTAATAATTTTGTTCAATTTACGGTTCGGTTCAATGAAGTTCTTAGATTTACCATCGGTCGTCGGTACGTCAGTTTCTTCCGTTCCAATCACGTGATAAAGAGATAAGAGTTCTGGCTCAGCAAATGCTTGCACCTTATTCATGATCGCTTCGTCAACATAAGGTGAATGAAGAAGAGCTTTTCCGAAGGTGCGAGGGTAATCAAGAGCTGCACGAAGAGCAACTGTAGCAGCGAGTGAGTCACCAATCAATCCTCTCCCATAACCAAGGTGGAAAGTAGCATACTCTTGATCTAAATAGGGAACAAGTTCATTCGCGAGGAAACGCAAGTAGTCGTCACTCTGTTCGCCATCTGGATGGTATTTTCTCCAGCGATCTTCCACACTTTTATAAGGAATGCCTACAATGATGAGTTCTTCTATTTCATCACTTTCAATAAGTTCATCTGCCGTTCGGCCAAGTCTTCCTAATTTAAAGTAATCGCTCCCGTCGTTTGCGATTAAAAAGGAGTACTTGTACAGTGGTGAATAATTATATGGTAAATAAACCTGAAACGGAATTTCTTCATTAAGATATTGGCTGTAAATGGTTTCGTCTTTGTATGTACCTCTGTTCATTAAGAGTGCCTCCTGTACCATTGTTGAAATTGTTTGTTTAATTTGACAATATAAAATTCATTAGTGATATAATAATTCTAACATATAAGTATTTATGGTATACAGAGAGGGGTCTTATTATGAAGAAACGCATCCATAGTAGAGAGACAGAAGCAGCAGCAAAAGCCCTAATTAAAGAACGTGGCGTTACAATTGAAGATATCGCAGAGATTGTATATGAAATGCAATCCCCTTATGTAGATGATCTTTCTATGGACGATTGCTTGGAGAGTGTTGAAGCCGTCCTTACAAAACGTGAGATTCAACATGCTGTTCTTGTTGGTGTTGAATTGGACAAGCTAGCAGAACAAGGCAAATTATCGGAACCGCTTCAGTCCATCGTTGAAACGGATGAAGGATTGTTTGGTGTTGATGAAACCATTGCACTTGGTGCAGTATTCGGCTACGGCAGCATCGCCGTTACAACATTTGGTCACCTCGATAAACAGAAATTTGGCATTATCGAGAAGCTTGATACAAAGGAAGGCAATGGTGTTCATACGTTTCTAGATGATCTGATCGCTAGTATTGCTGCGAACGCATCCAGTCGCCTTGCTCATAGATTAAGAGACAGGGAAGAAGCACTAGATAAAGAAGAACGAGATAAGCGTGACAAAGAGGAACGAATCGGTTAAGCATAAGGCATCTCATTGATGCCTTTTTTCTATTATTTTCCCATGAAAGTATTGACAGTTGTTTATAGACTCATGTATATTAATAAATGTCCTTATTGATCCGTTAGCTCAGTTGGGAGAGCGCTACCTTGACAGGGTAGAGGTCGTTGGTTCGAGCCCAATACGGATCACCATACATAAACATTCAAAAGCGACTTCTTAGAGAAGTCGCTTTTTTAATTTTGGCCATCACAGAACAATCTTTCAAGCTAAATGTTAATTAAAATTCAGGCAAGTGATCTAAATTATTTTCCGTTGTTCCATCGGGTTCACTTCGAATAATATCCCGGCCATATTTATGGAATACATCGACACCTGAAAGTTTCCCGCTTTTGGCTGCATCAAGGGTCTGTAAATAATCCAGTTCTTCTCCAGTACTTGTCTTAAATGCAATCAAGTCTCCATCATCATTTTTACGGACTGCAGTAATACGAATACTAGTGGGATCTGTTGGTTTACTCTCATTTGATGTTCCTTTACTAAGGTATTCTTCGTAAGCTTTGTCAAATCGATCCATGTGATCATCTCCTTCTTAATTTTTGGCTATATCTAACAATTCCGGTATCTCAATCCTCCATCTACTTGTGATAGGATCTCTTTTGGCTTTTAGTTCAATTGTAGTTGTGATCACTCCTGTATCGTGTATATATACTTCAAGCCTCGTATATAGGTTTTGAACGAATTGTTCAGTTTTGCTTTCTGATACTTTCCATTTCGTGACGGATAGGCGAGATAGTTTGTTCAAATCCTTTTCTGAATAGTCAAGTGGCACAACTTTACGTAATAGAGAGGAATCGAAGTTGTTAATGGCGATCATGAGAACATCAATTAATTCTTCTGGTGATTGTTTACTTAAATAGTCATCGATTTTTCCTCCGGCTTTTAAAACCATTAAATGATGTGCCTGATCCGGATTTGGAGACCGATGTGTTGTGCTATTTAAAAAATGCAAGCAGAAATGACCGTCAAAGCCATTATCTAACGCACCTGCACCATGTGGCATCCCATTCATCGATGCAGCAATCATTTTCCCATCGACGATTGCAATTGCAGCTCTTCGCTTCCAACTCCATTCTGGATATATCTTTTTCAAAATTTCTGTATCTTTATTTGTGAGTGGTTGAATATCAGCGTGATGACTTCCTGCTCTTCTTTGAACCTGAAAAGACTGGCCAGTTTCAACATCTACTACCGTAAATATTGATTTCCTAGGGAGAATGACATTTACTTCCTTCCATGGAATAAGGTTGATCTCACCCTGTAAAGGAACGAGGTGACTCAAGGGATCTTCAGCGAGTACAGGAGGCTCTTGTAACGTAACGACGAGTAGAATAAGCGCCGTAATAAACAGTTTCATTTTCCTCCCCCTTACCTATCGTTTTGACTCTTATTTTGCACAAGAGATCATATGATATTCCATTTTTAAATTGGCGAAAGTGAAGCATACTATCCACGACCTCAGTAAAGGGAGTGGGTATGGGTGATTGGTTTATTTATGAGTTTATTACTTGCTTATGCAGCACCATCGAGCGACTTGATTTATATCCAACATAAAAGTCAACCGATTGTGCAAATCAATAAAGAGGATTACTTTGAAGAGGGATTGGGGGGTCCATTCTTGAATCAAGGTCGCCTTCAAGGTTTATATACGGATGTGAATAGCGTGATTTCTAAAAATCCGAAAAATGCTTATATAAATGAAAATGGTGCGATTGTAGATGGAGTGGCAGGACTGGAACTAAATCAAAACAGTTTTAAAGAAGAATTCCTTCACGCCTTATACAATAATGGAACAACGATGATTGATCCAAAAGTAACGTACATTCATCCTAAGGTTGATGCTGAATTACTTGCGATGATTCGTGCAAAGCAAGTTGGCACATTTGTGACCTATTTTAGAGGAAATAACAAGGAACGAAAGACGAATATTTTTCTCGCGACCGATGCTATTAATAATCAAGTGGTTTTTCCCGGCGAAACCTTCTCCTTTAATCAAACGGTAGGAAAACGAACGAAAGAGAAAGGTTATCTTCCTGCACCGATTATTGTAAAAGGGGAACTTTCGGAGGGAATCGGTGGAGGCATCTGTCAGGTGTCTTCAACACTGTTCAATGCAGTTGATCAGGCAGGAGTCGAAATTCTTGAACGGTACTCTCACAGTAGGCAGGTTCCGTATGTAAGACCTGGAAGAGATGCTACTGTTAGCTGGTACGGTCCGGATTTCACATTTCGAAATAAATCCGCTCATCCTCTTCTAATTCAAGCGAAGGTAAGTGATCGATCCGTTGTAATCCGGATTTTTTCTTCGGAAGAGTATCAGAAGAATGATGAATGAATAGAGTTTTTCAAACAATCAAAAATATTTTAAATAGTAGTGAATTGGATTAGGTTTCTTACATGAAGATGTTATACTTACCGTAATAACACTATAAGGAGACCGCCTATGGGAGATAAAA
Organism: uncultured Bacillaceae bacterium; assembly: GCA_963739655.1. Classification (GTDB taxonomy): domain Bacteria; phylum Bacillota; class Bacilli; order Bacillales; family Guptibacillaceae; genus Guptibacillus. The sequence continues at coordinate 130,110 of CAVUAW010000037.1, forward strand.
TGCAAGACAAGAACAAGTTTTCGATACCTGATGACGGCTCTGATCACGGAACATGCCAATTACAGACAGAGCTTATAGAAAAAAGTCGGAAGCTTGATCATATTTTTAATCATTCTAGAGATGGACTGACCCTTTCAAACCAGGAGGGCGATCTCATCGAACTGAATCAAGCTTGCTGTGACATATTTGAGATAGATAAAGATACGGTTCAAACCAAAAAAGTTGGATTCCATGTGGCACCTGAGGGTAGAGATACATTTAATCAAATGATTCATGTTTTAGAGGAAAAAGGATACGTTGTTGAAAAGTTACCCATCATTCTGATGAACGGAAAACAGAAAGTGATCGAACTTTCGATTACGTATAAGGCCTACCGAGATTTGAATTTGTCCATTATTAGAGATATTACGGCAGAGCATGATTTATTTAATAAGTTAATGGAAAGCAAGGAGAGATTAACGAGTATATATGAATGCGCACTTGATGGCATCTTGATTTGGGAGGAAGATCGCTCCATACAGGATGCCAACCCCGCAGCCTGTGAGCTATTTAACGTTAGCCGGGAAGAAATCAAATCCTATAACTTATTTGACTTCTTGGAAGGAAGTAATATTACAATCGGTAAAACGTTTCAGAAAGAACTAGAAGAGCGTGGAGAAGTAAGAGGGGATATTGAGTTCACCATGGCAGGTGGAGGAAAGAAGCAGCTTGAATTTACTTCCAAGAAAAGCATTTATGCGAATTTATATATGACGATTTACCGGGATATCACTCAAACGAAAGAGATGATAGAAGAGCTCCGACAAAGTGAAGAGCGGTTTCGGAAACTATTTGAAGGTGCACTCGATGGAATGGCTATTCTCAATCAAGAAGGCTTTATTGTAAATGTCAACTGTGCTTTCTGTGGTCTCTTTACGCTTGAGTATCACACAGTTATTAAGAAGCATTATACGGAAGTGGAGAATAATTGTGAGATTACTTGGGGTAATCCTGAAGAGTTTGGTAGAAGTGGCGAAGGGAAGCGCTTTAATCCCAAAACGAAAGAAATCCAATACTTTAGTTTTACTCTAAGTTACAACATTTATCCTGGCCATCATCTAGTTATTATACGGGATATTACCGAACTGAAAATCGCAGAAAAAAGACTGAGAATAACAGAGACGAGTAATGTTTTGGGTGATCTTGCTGCTGGGGTCGCTCATGAAATTCGAAACCCGCTATCAACTGTGAAAGGATTTCTTCAATTGCTAGATGGGAACGATTCCGTTAACCAGAAGCTCTTGAAAGTAGTGGGTGTTGAAATGGAGCAACTTGAAGACATTGTGAATGAATTCCTACTCCTTTCTAAAAGGGAGTTCACCTCATATGAACAAATTAATATGAATGACCTCATAAAGGAAGTGATCGAACGGTTATCTACTGATGCTTCTGAAGCAGGAATAGATATCGTTGAGGTATATGGGAGTATGGATATGAGATGCGTCTGTATTCGATCTCATATTAAACAAGTACTAAGTAATATTATCGAGAATGGGATTCAATCCATGCCACAAGGAGGTCAACTTCGAGTTACCCTTTTTGCTAATAAAGAGGACGAAATTGTCATCCAAGTAGAAGATGAAGGCATGGGAATTCCTGAACCAATCATGGAGAGACTTGGTGAGCCTTATTACCATACTTCTGAAAAAGGAACAGGTCTTGGATTGATGGTCAGCTATAAAGTAGTGAAAGAGCATGGTGGTCATATCGCTGTTTCTAGCGTAGAAGGAGAAGGAACCGTATTTCGGATTACGTTACCTTCTGATGTGAGGAAGCAAAAGAAGACAGATGAGGCGAGGAGTGAGTTCAATGATTGAAATTCAACAAATTCATCATGTGAGTTTGGCTGTAACAGATCTTGAGAAATCCAAAAAATTCTATAAAGATGTCCTTTGTTTAGAAGAAATAAAACGACCGGCTTTCGACTTTCCAGGCGCCTGGTTTCAAGTGGGTAGTCAGCAGCTGCATCTCATCGTATATCCGAGTGCAGCAACACTTCGTGGTACAAGAGAGTTGACATCAAAAGAAGGTCACTTCGCATTCCGCGTAGCTAGTTATGATGATACATTGAAGTGGTTGAATGAAATGAATGTAGAAGTTCTTGAAAATCCCACTAGTAGAAGTGGATTCGCGCAAATTTTTGTTTCGGATCCTGATGGGAATTTAATCGAATTAAATACAGAGCAGTAAAGTGCGAAGGCGCCCTCCAAGATGGAGGGCGCCTTGTTTAATCACATTAAGTTCACGATCTTAATCGCTTGATGGAAATTCACTGTTTTCACGCTGAGGGTTTGCGGATTTCTGTGCATCTTGGACAACTTTTTTTGCTTCCTCCGCTTTACGCTGATCTTCTTTTGCTTTTTCTTCGATCTGTTTAATGTCCTTTTGTGAATGATTCAACCTAATCTCCTCCATTGCTTGATTAATAATCCGATGCTGAAACTCGAGGGGTTTCTTGAATGAGTACTTTTACGTACCATACCCCAATTATGGAGAAGAATCAAGTAGTTAACTGTGTATTCTGACATTAGTCACTCCACTCATGCATAAATTGAATGAAAGAAGTGGAGGAGGGAATGCATGGTTGGCGTTATTTTAACTTTAATAGTGTTGTTTTTAGGACTTGCTCTGTTCATGACGATCATTTGGAGAGGCATTCAAACTGATTCTTCCCGTTCTGATCTAGAAATACTATGGGAAAAGTACGAAGAGGTGATCAAGAAGGAAGATATTCTCTAACCCGCTAAGCGGGTTTTTGTTTTTTCTACCTGATCTGATCATCTATTAGATAGGCTCTTTTCGTAAACATTGTTGCTATAGCGAGTTCATTTCCGCTCCAGGATGCTCGCTTTCCGCGGGGCGGGCGCTGAGCCTCCTCGGCGCACAAAGCATTGCGCCTGTGGGGTCTCACCTGTCCCGCTAGTCCCGCAGGAGTCGAGCATCCTTCCGCTCCAATCACAAAGTGTAGTTTTTTTAATCATTTCAAAAGCAACAATCTTTTAGAAAAGAGCCATTAGCTAAGACTATTTAAATGAATGACTTTGATTTTGGTCAAAGCAGTCCGCCCTATCACTCAAATGAACCAAAATTCGTGAAGTCATTACTAACTTAAAAAAGCCAAGAAATTAGTTTGTTTTCAAATAGTGAAAATGGGGTATTTTAGAAGAGAATTGAGGTGAGAAGATTATGGGGATTCGTACAAAACTTAGAAAAAACCGTATGCAGAAAAAAGGAATGCCGCCTGGTTCACTCGTTTATGTTGGGGATGAACAAACAGAAGAAGTGACGGTGTCTGCTATAGAGTTTGATCATCATGATTTAACGGAACATCCAGATATATCGATAGATCAACTTCAAGGCGTCATAGCTTCTGAGAAAATCGCATGGGTGAATGTGAATGGCGTACATAATGTTCAAATTATTGATGAAATAAGTAAGATGGTCGGTCTGCACCCATTAACGACAGAAGATATTTTAAATACAGAGCACAGGCCAAAGATCGACTTTTTCGAAGACCATTTATTAGCAATCGTAAAGATGTTGGATTTATCTTCGGATGATACAGAGCTTGACATCGAACAGGTGAGCTTTATCCTAATGGAGAATACCGTCATCACTTTTCAAGAAAAGCACGGGGATTTATTTGACCCCGTTCGTTTGCAATTGCAAGAAAGCAAAGGGAGGATTAGAAAAACGGGTGCAGACTTTCTATTTTACTCCTTGTTAGATGTGATTTTTGATCAGTACCTTATTATTATGGACGACATGGATGATCGAATTGCAGAGCTCGAAGGAATGATTATGGAAGATCCTGATAACCACTCACTGCAGGACATTAATAAATATAAGAACACGATTCTTCAGCTTAAGAAAACGGTATGGCCCGTTAGAGAAGTTGTGAACAAATTAATTAATCGCAAAGTACCATATATAAAAGAAGATATATCGTTCTATTTACAAGACATTCATGACCACATCGTTCAGGCCAATGATATGGTCGAAACGTCAAGAGGTCAACTCTATGGTTTACTTGATGTGTACTATTCCAGCTTGAGTATGAAGATGAATGAAATCATGAAAGTGCTGACGATTGTTTCTACGATTTTTATCCCTTTAACATTTATTGCAGGGATATACGGTATGAATTTTGCCAATATGCCAGAATTGGATTGGGATTGGAGTTATCCGGCGGTATGGGGAGTTATGATCGTCATTACCGGATTGATGCTAGTCTATTTCAAACGGAAAAACTGGTTTTAGGAGGTTACTTAAATGAATGAAGTCATCATTGTTACTGGAGCAGGTCACGGAATAGGAAGAGGTGTAGCGATTGCGTATGCAGAGAGAGGAAGTCAAGTCGTCCTAGCTGATGTAAATGAAGAAGGATGCAAGGAAACTGCCCGATTGATGAAGAATGATTCAGCGGATATCATCGTAACGGACGTCAGTAAGCCAGAAGACATCGCACAATTAATGAGTCAGGTAGAGGAGAAGTATGGTCGTTTGGACATACTGATCAATAATGCGGGATTATCCGCATTTAAACAAATGGATGAAGTAAGTGTTGATGAGTGGGATACGATTATCAATACGAATTTAAGAAGCGTCTTTCTTGGCTCAAGGGCTGGAGCGAAGCTAATGAGAAAAAACAGCGGGGGATCAATTATAAATATTGCTTCAACGAGAGCGAGCATGTCTGAGCCAAATAGTGAAGCATACGCTGCTACTAAGGGAGGTATTGTTGCCCTTTCGCATGCGCTCGCAATGTCCCTCGCTGAAGATCGCATCACGGTTAATTCAATCAGCCCCGGGTGGATTGAAGTAGAAAATTATGAATCATTGAGAAAGATTGATCACGAGCAACACCCTTCAGGAAGGGTAGGCAAGCCATCTGACATAGGACGCGCATGTCTCTTTCTTTCCAATCCGGACAATGATTTTGTGACCGGAGAAAATTTAGTGGTCGATGGTGGCATGACGCGCAAAATGATTTATGAGCATTAATTGACTTACAGTTAACGGACAAACCCCATTCATGTTACTATAATAACAGACCTTCATTAGAGAAAATAAAACAGGGTGAATCATGCTTGAGGGGACGTTTTAAATGGCAAAACATATGGAATTACCTAATTTGTATGAGACAGGAATTGAAGATCTAGTCATATCAGCTGAGAAAGTCGCACACGTTCAACTGACCAATCCGTTGGAACACGCCATGCTTATCTTAATAAAGTCTGGCTATTCCTCGATACCCGTTTTGGATACGCAGTATCGACTAAAAGGATTGATCAGCCAACCGCTTATTTTAGATTCTATTCTTGGGATTGAGCGGATTGAATTTGAGAAATTAAGTGAATATGTAGTAGAAGATGTAATGAATACAGAAATACCTTGTATCAATGAGAAAGACGGTTTTTTCAAAGGATTAAAACTATCAATTGATCATCCTTTTTTATGTGTTGTTGATGATGAGAATATTTTCAAAGGCATACTAACGAGAAGAGCGTTACTGAAATTTGTAAATCGTTATTTACACGAATCTTCTGTTCGACAGTCTTAATGCTTTTACCCGGTACTCTAAACCGGGTTTTTTACATATTTGGAGTTGAAGAAAATGAAACCGTTAACAAAACAAGTGATGCAAAGTATTAGAAAAAAGCAAACCAATCGTCCGCTAGTTCTGGTGGCCATCATCATTGGCATGTTTATGGCTGCCATAGAAGGAACGATTGTTTCAACAGCTTTGCCAGGTATCGTTGGAGATCTTGGTGGTTTTACAAAATTCAGTTGGGTGTTTTCAGCCTATCTTCTTACTTCAGCAATTACAGTTCTACTATTTGGAAAGCTTTCTGATCTATTTGGGAGAAAACCGATTTATACGGTAGGCATTGTTATTTTTTTGGTAGGATCAGTACTATGTGGGTTTGCTGAATCAATGAGTGCTCTCATCGTATTTCGCCTCATTCAAGGGGTAGGTGCTGGGGCTGTTCAACCCATAGCGCTTACAATCGTCGGAGATATGTACACCATGGAAGAGAGGGCAAAGATTCAAGGGTATCTGGCGAGCGTATGGGGTATATCGGCTATTGCTGGTCCTGCGCTTGGAGGACTATTTGTTCAATATCTTGATTGGGCATGGGTATTCTGGATGAATGTTCCGCTCGGTATCCTTTCACTAGTTGGTGTTCTTCTTTTCCTTCATGAATCTATGTATAAAGAAAAGAAATCGATTGATTATGCTGGAGCGAGTCTTCTTCTCGTTTCTATAAGTGTATTAATGCTTGTTCTTATAGAAGGGGGAGTTCACTGGGAGTGGACTTCTATGCCAATCCTTTTGCTTATCTCCTTATCTATTATAGGTATTATTTCGTTTTTTCATGTTGAGAAAAGGGCGAAGGAGCCCCTGATGCCTCTTGAAATATGGAGAAATCCCACAATCGCCATATCTAATTCTGTCACATTTACAACCGGAATCATTTTAATAGGTGTTTCAAGTTTTCTACCGACATTTGTTCAAGGAGTGATGGAACGTTCGCCCATTGTAGCAGGTTTTACGCTAACCACGATGTCTATCGGCTGGCCAATTGCTTCAACTTTGGCTGGAAACCTTGTCGTAAAAATTGGATTCCGAACAACTTCGGTGCTTGGCGGTGTATCTCTTATGGCGGGATCTACTGTCTATATTCTGATGACGCCTGATCTTGGTCCGATTTTTGCGGGGATCGGTTCATTCTTCATCGGAGTGGGGATGGGACTAACTTCGACCACTTTTATCGTTGCGATACAGAGTTCGGTATCATGGCAACAGCGAGGTATCGCCACTGCTTCAAACATGTTTATGAGATCGTTAGGAAGTGCAGTCGGTGCAGCACTCCTGGGTGGAATTCTTAATAGTCGACTGCAGCAATACTTATCAGAGAGAACTGCAACTAGTAACCTTACAATCAGTGCAGCGAATCAACTTTTAGATGAAACAAAACGAGAAAGTCTTGATCCTGCCAAACTCGATCTTCTCCAAAATGGACTGATAATCTCATTGAAATGGGTGTATGGTGGTGTACTAGTTCTTGCGATTTTAAGCTTTGCACTCGTTCTCACACTACCAAGAATATCAAAGAAAAAGAACCCGGCTCGTTCTTGAGTCGGGTTACTTATTTGGTGAAATGAATTCAATACGGTTTCTAAAAGGATCATAGAAAGAAAAGCGTTCATATCCTTCAATCTGGGTTTCTTCTTGAATTGCGACATGATGCTCGATAAGGTGAAGTCTAGCCCTCTTAATGTTTCTTATCTGGAATGCAGGATGTCTTTTTCCTGGTATAGGATTGGTCTCTACGCCAATATGAATATCGATGTTAGCAACATTCAACCAAAAACCGCCATTTCCCTTTAGGGAAGCTGGCTTTTCGATTTCATTGAATCCGAGAGTATTCAAATAGAAATCTCTGGCAACTTCTTCCTGACCAGGTGGAATACATAGTTGAATATGATGAAGACGAACGTAGTCGATAGCCATTATTCATACCTCCTAGAATTGAGTGGTGAAGATGTGATAACAAACTTGAGCTATCAAGAGAATCGTCATGGACCTGAGCAACCAGTTAACCTGCACGAACGATAGTTTATTTGCTATTCTTACTGAAAGTTGTGCACCAGTGATCGAACCTACTGCTAGTGGAACGGCGATGGCCATATTCAAATGACCACTGAGAAAATAAACGGCAACTGCTCCTGTGCAACTTAAAAATGTATTAAATCTTGTTAATCCGATCGAAGCGAGGTAGGAGATACCACTTTGTCGAAACAAATGCATTTGAAGCGTTGCTTGACCTGGACCGAACGTTCCATCATACCAACCGATTAATCCAACGAATGGTAGAGCTTTAACTGGTACTTTTTTAGATTGATGATCAGATTGCTTTTTCTTCATAAAAGATAGAACGAGGGCTGCAATCAGCATTGCACCAGCAAAAATCTGTAGGGCTTCCTGAGATAAAGAAGAAGCGAATACACCTCCTAGAATTCCGCCGACCAAGGCGATAGGTCCTGTTTTAAAGCCCTCTCTCATCGATAATTCTTTCCGCTTAAACAAAACATAAAAGCTAGAGAATGAACTTAGCATGTTTGAGAACTTGTTTGCTGATATAATCGAATGAATCGGAAGGCCTAGCAGCATCATAGCGGGGACATTAATTAATCCACCGCTTCCTGATAAGGTGCCAATGAACGTTGCGATAAGACCGATTCCAAATAACCATAGCCATTCCATCTATCATCATCCTTTTCTCTTCCCTATATCAAAAGTATATGCTTCTTTTGTTCATAACGAAATTAGATTATAATGATGAATTACGATAAGTATTTCTTATGAGTGAAGAAAAAATAAAATATATCGAGCATACGAAAGGTGATCTTAATGAGTTCAGAATATCAAGTGCTTTCTATACTTGCAGATGAGAAGAATATGCGACGCGCTGCAGAACGACTCTATGTGTCTCAACCCGCTTTGAGTCAAAGACTTCAATCTATCGAAAAAGCATGGGGAGTGCCGATTTTCTTACGCTCCCAAAGAGGATTGACCATAACGCCAGCTGGGGAGCGAATCATTGCATTTGCGAATGAAACGTTACGTCGAGAAGAAAAGGTGTATGAAGCAATAACGGCACTTAGTTCTGAGGTCCATGGAACATTAAAGCTTGCGGTTGCTTCTATCATTGGGCAATACTGGCTTCCTGGAGTGCTTAAGGAATTCGTGGAACACTATCCGAGTGTAAAAATATCACTTGTGACTGGTTGGAGCAGTGAGATACTTCGCTACTTGTACGAAGATGATATACATGTAGGGATCATTAGAGGGAAGCCGGATTGGAGAGGGAGAAGTCAGTACTTACTCTCAGATGAACTCTACTTAGTCGATACAACGATTCAGTCCATTGAAGAACTACAGGACACCGAAAAGCCATTTATTCAATTTAAAAGTGACTCCACGTATTTTCAAGAAATTCAAGAATGGTGGCAGACGCAGTCATTCGCACCACCAAAGAAAACAATTGTGGTGGATCAAATCGAAACATGCAAGCAAATGGCATTGAACGGTATCGGTTATGCGATCTTGCCATCGATCAGTATTACGGAAGATGATAATGAATTCTTCCGCATTCCACTGTCCGATCGGGATGGGGCACCTCTGAAGCGAGATACATGGCTTTTGACTAATGATACAGCGATGCAGTTGAAGCAAGTTCAAAAGTTTATGGAATTGTTTAATGATTAGCCTGTAAGATTAGACTTCACGATTTCAATCATGTACGATAAAATGAGTAACATGCTGTGGTCAACTGCATAAGCATGATGAACTAAGGAGGAATTACGCCATGAAAATGATGGATGCAAACGAAATTATTAGCTTTATTCAAAACAGTGAGAAATCTACTCCTGTGAAAGTACATATTAAAGGAAACCTCGAGGGGATTGACTTTGGTAGCAATACGAAGTCTTTCATTACTGGGAATACAGGTGTTCTTTTTGGTGAGTGGAAAGAGATTAAGAAAGCACTTGATGCTGAAGCTTCAAATATTGAAGACTATGTCGTAGAAAACGACCGTCGCAACTCAGCTATTCCAATGCTTGATCTTAAAGGAATCCAAGCGCGAATTGAGCCTGGTGCAGTCATTCGTGACCAGGTTGAGATTGGTAACAACGCTGTTATTATGATGGGTGCAATGATCAATATTGGTTCTGTCGTTGGCGAAGGAACAATGATCGACATGAACGTTGTGCTTGGTGGACGTGCTACTGTCGGAAAGAATTGCCATATTGGTGCAGGATCCGTTCTTGCTGGTGTTATTGAACCACCTTCTGCTAGCCCAGTTATCATTGAAGATGACGTTGTAATCGGTGCTAACGCAGTCGTTCTAGAAGGTGTGAAAGTTGGTAAAGGCGCTGTCGTAGCTGCAGGGGCTATTGTGACAGAAGATGTACCAGAATATTCACTCGTTGCAGGAACTCCAGCACGCGTCCTTAAGAAAATTGACGACCAAACTCGTTCAAAGACTGAAATCAAAAAAGAGCTTCGCCAGCTTCAGAACGATTAATACTAATGGATACAATAGCTGTACGAAGAGACTTGCATCGTATTCCGGAGATTGGATTTAAGGAATTTAAAACGCAACGATACCTTCTTCAGTTCATCGAGCAACTACCTCAGGACCATCTTCAAGTGAAAACATGGAGAACAGGTATCCTTGTCCTGGTAAAAGGGGAAAATCCATCGAAAACAATTGGTTATCGCACTGATATCGATGGACTTCCTATTCAGGAGGAGACGGGTTATGATTTTCAATCTGAGCATGAAGGATACATGCATGCATGTGGACATGACTTTCATATGACGATTGCCCTTTCTCTACTTGAATACTATTCTTCTAACCGATTGAAAGACAACTTGTTAGTTATCTTTCAACCGGCTGAAGAAGGTCCAGGTGGAGCGTTGCCGATGCTAGATAGTGAAGAGCTGCAAATGTGGAAGCCGGATCAAATAGTGGCTTTGCATATCGCACCTGAATATCCTGTTGGAACCATTGCGACGAGACCAGGTTTGCTTTTTGCGAATACTTCTGAGCTATTTATTGACCTAAAAGGAAAGGGGGGGCATGCAGCTTATCCTCATCACGCTCGTGATATGGTGGTCGCTGCTAGTCACCTTGTTACACAATTGCAGTCGATTGTAGCGAGAAATATTGACCCACTTGACTCTGCGGTTGTGACTGTTGGAAAGATAGAAGGCGGAACGAAACAAAACATCATTGCTGAAAAAGCAAGGTTAGAAGGGACGATTCGAACCCTTTCAGCAGACTCAATGCCACTCGTTAAACAACGAATTGAAGCAATGGTAAAAGGAATTGAAACGTCATTCGAATGTGAAGCTTCGATTGATTATGGGTCAAATTATTATCAGGTATATAATAATGCAGAGCTTGTGAAAGTGTTTATGGATCAAACGAGGAATCTATCGGACGTAGCAGTAGTTGAATGCCGTGAAGCGATGACTGGAGAAGACTTCGGATATTTTCTTAAAGAAATTCCTGGTTTTATGTTCTGGCTTGGTGTCAACTCAAGTACAGGTCTGCATACTTCTACGCTAAAACCTGAAGAGGCAGCGATCGATACTGCATTTCATGTGATATCTTCCTATTTTAATCAAGTTGGGAACTAAGTACTAATACCCCCGGGCAGTAGCCCGGGGGTATTAGTTATATATCGACAACAGAAGTTTGTAAACGAACGAGTAAATCATGCCTTATGCGTATAATTCCATTATCTGTGGTGAAGATAATAGGGCTAGGGGATACATAATTGAAAGGAGTGAAGAATATGAAGAGAATTGCTGTAGAAGATACCCTTTCTGACGTTGCACAGGCATTGCAGGCAAAAGGATATGAGGTAGTATCGCTCAAGCAGGAAAGCGATGCAAATGGCTGTGATTGCTGTGTTGTATCAGGACAGGATCAGAATGTGATGGGGATGCAATCCGTCAGTACAAATGGCTCTGTAATAAATGCAGATGGGATGACAGCTGATCAAATCTGTCAGCAGGTTGACAGTCGCTATCAATAGACGAATGAAAAAAGAACCCCGAGGGGGTTCTTTTTCATTTATTATTTTTTTTTACCCACTTGCCATTTCCGTTCTTTTCATACTTTTCTTCGACAGCGCTCCAGGCTACTTTAAATGCAGTTTTCTCTTTATCGTATTGCTCAGAAGCAGAATTGAAAGCTTCTTTAAAAATATCCTGAGCATGAGCAGGTAAGTTATCCTTTACTTGGTCAGGCAAGTCATTTCGAGAGTTGTAAGGCAATGCAATCACACTCCTAAATTAGGTCTGTGATTACTTTACCCATCGAAATTAGGCATTAAACAATTACTGTACCTTCTTCTCAATGAAAACTTGATGTGGGAAAGGGATTTCAATACCATTCGCATCAAGAGCTTCTTTAATTTCTTTTCTTAATTGTCGTTCGACGCCCCATTGTTCCATATTTTGTGTTCTGCATAGAACGCGGAGAACAATGTCAGAAGAACCAAGGTTTTGCACACCAAGTACGTCAGGACCTTCGAGAACAGCCTCATTTGTCGCTTTAACATTGTCACAAACCTGTTGAATTACTCGAATGGCTTCATCGATATTATCATCGTAAGAAATACCAATATCCACAAGCGCGCGCATATTTCCGCGTGAATGATTGCTTAATGAGCTAATTTCACGATTCGGTACATAGTTGAGCGTACCGTCAAAGGAACGAATGTGAGTGGTGCGAAGTCCTACCTCTTCTACGATCCCCCCGAAACCGGCTGCTGTTACATAATCGCCTACGTCCATTTGTTTCTCAAGAAGTATAAAGAAACCTGTGACAACATCGCTCACGAGTCCCTGTGCCCCAAAACCGACTGCCAGCCCAATAATACCTGCACCGGCGATTAGCGCTTTAATATCGAAACCAAACGTTTCGAAAATAATCGCTACTAACATGAAGATCAGGACATATGTAAAAATGCTCTTTGTTAAGTTTTTGAGCGTATTTGCTCTTCCAGGACTCATGTTTTGCTTTTCAGAAAGTTGAGAGAATGTTCTTTCGATAAATCGATTCCCAATTGCTTTCACGATTGCATAAACGATGAGAATGGCAATTAACTTAAGAAAAATGATGCCAGTATCAACAAGGAGGCCTTCCCAGTTGATGTTATCAATAAGATCCAAAATGATTCCTCCTATATACCTTTTTTGTCTTTAGTCTGTTGTAACGTTTGAGCTCGGTCAAATTATATCGAATACTGTCGGTATAATTCAAGTGAAGTGTCGAAACAAGACGGGTAAGATAAATTTCGCTATACTAAAGTTACCCTGTTTAGTAGTCCATAAACGTGGGTACGATAGGGAGGGTAAGGCCATTCTCCCACATTAAATTAATTATCATTTAACATTGACTAAAAATAACTGATGTACTATAATGTCATTTGTGGGCGAAAGCCGCAGCATATTTCTAGGAGGGATTTACACATGGTAGAACGCATGGTAGGAAAACAAGCACCTCGCTTCGAAATGGAAGCAGTTATGACAAACAAAGAATTTGGTAAAGTAAGTCTTGAAGAAAATATGAAGAACGATAAATGGACAGTACTTTTCTTCTATCCAATGGACTTCACTTTCGTGTGCCCGACTGAAATTACAGCACTTAGCGACCGCTTTGAAGAATTTGACGATCTCGATGCAGAAGTAGTGGGCGTATCAACAGATACCATCCACACTCACCTTGCATGGATCAATACAGATCGTAACGATAACGGTCTTGGCGACCTTAACTACCCGCTTGCTGCTGATACGAATCATAAAGTTTCTAAAGAGTACGGCGTATTCATCGAAGAAGAAGGCGTTGCTCTTCGCGGACTTTATATCATCAACCCTGAAGGCGAACTTCAATATGCCGTTGTTAACCACAACAATATTGGCCGTGACGTAGACGAAACACTACGCGTACTTCAAGCACTACAAACCGGTGGTCTTTGCCCGGCTAACTGGAAGCCAGGCCAAGAAACACTTAAATAAAATTTAACGATCAAAACCCTCGGTGAGGACAATCTCACCGGGGGTTTTTTATGTTTTTTAGAGTTACCGGTTCATGAAAAGATTACCTCGATTTTTGACTCATTCGCTTGAAACCTTAGTTTCAAGCGCCTTTCAGCAAAGCTGAAAGGTCGTCATGATTGATGGAAACGTATGGGCAAATTTATTTGTCCTTCCGTTTCCATCAATCATGACGAAAATGAGTTAAAAATCAATCTCCGCATTTTCAGTAATAATCATTTAAATTATTCCGAATTTTAGGGCTAATAGGTGGTTATTTATTTCGAATTCCGATATATTATGTATATTGTCACTAATTTTTAAATTATTTACTGTCAGAGGGTGGTGTCGGGATGGAAACGTTTAAAAGGTTGAAAGAATTTTACTGGCCATACAAAAAGCTGTTTTTATGGTCGGTCTTTTCACTGATTTTCGTAACAGGGATTACAGTGCTTTATCCAATGGTCCTACAATTTACAATTGATGATGTGATTCTGAAGCAGGAATACAAATGGGTGCCTTATCTTGCGTTCGGATTCATTGGTATTATGATTGTAAAAGGTATAGCCACATTTTATCAACAATATTTAGGGGACTTATTTGGTGTCACAGCTGTTTACAGATTAAGGGAGGAATTATACAAGAAACTTCAATACTTACCTTTTCGTTATTATGACAATGCGAAAACAGGAGATTTGATGTCACGACTAACAGCTGATGTAGAAGGATTTCGTTTCTTCCTTTCATTCGGTTTTGCGCAGGTCATTAACTTTGTGTTAATCGTCAGTTTTAGTTTGGTCGTGATGTTTGGTTATTCCATTCCACTTGCATTGGTTACTCTTGGTATGCTTCCATTTCTAGCTATTGCCGTGTATCGGTTCGATAAACGGGTACATCCAGCGTTCAGAGGGATCCGTAAATCAATGGCTAGATTGAATACAAAGGTGCAGGAGAATATTAGTGGGATCAATACCGTTAAATCGCTATCGAGAGAAGATTTTGAAATTAATAAGTTTGTCGATAGCAACACAGATTATCGCGATAACTATTTAACGACTTCCTACATTTGGGCAAAGTTCTTTCCTTTGATGGAGTTTATCGGGAATCTATGCGTGGTGTTTCTCCTCTCATACGGAGGATACCTCGTATTTCAAAACCAGCTACAGCCTGGAGAGTTAGTGGCGTTCTTTAGTCTTGTCTGGTACATCATATGGCCAATCATGAACTTAGGGTTCGTCATCAATACGTTTTCCCAATCAAAAGCCTCTGGTGAACGTTTACTGGAAATTCTTGATGAGTCTGAAGACATTTATGACCGTGAAGGGGCACTGGATGTAGAGCGTCTAGAAGGACATGTAGCATTTAATCATGTCACTCATAAATATGCCTCTGAAGATGATGAAGCCTTGAAGGACATTACCTTTGATGCACCAAAAGGTACGACAATTGGCTTATTGGGTGCGACAGGTGCGGGTAAAACAACGATTACGCAATTGATTGCTCGTTTCTACGAGCCAAACAGTGGAGAAGTGATGATCGATGGAAGAAACATCAATGAATACACTGTGAAATCACTTCGACGAAATATTGGTGTTGTGTTACAAGAAACTTTCCTATTTTCTTCAACAATTCGAGATAACATTGCTTATGGTGATCCTGATGTGTCATTTGAAGCTATTGAGGATGCTGCAAAAAGAGCACAGGCGCACGACTTTATCATGGAGATGCCTGAGGGCTACGATACAGTCCTAGGTGAACGGGGGATGGGACTTTCTGGAGGACAGAAACAGCGGATCGCTATTGCAAGAGCAATACTAACAGACCCAAGTATTCTCATCCTGGATGATGCGACAAGTGCTGTCGATATGCAGACTGAAGTTAAGATTCAGAAAGCATTTGAGGAAGTGATGAAAGGCAGAACGACATTTATCATCGCACACAGAATTTCTTCACTTAAACATGCAGATGAAATCTTAGTATTGAATGATGGGGAAATCGTCGAGCGTGGGAAACATCATGAACTTATTGAGAATGAGGGCTACTATCGAAACATTTACGACATTCAATATCAAGATCGGAAGGAAATCATGGCAAGACAAACAGGTTGAAATGGGGTGAAGATTTGAAACAGAATAGAAGAGAGAGGTTCCATTACTCGCAAGATACGGCGATTGAGAAGCAATTTAACTGGAAGCAAATGACTCGCTTGCTTGGTTATATGGAACCATATAAGAAGAAGTTATTACCAAAAGCGATCATTTCGATGCTCATATCAACGGCAGTCAGATTAATTGTGCCGATTTTTATTGGTGTATTGCTCTTTGATCATGCGATTAAAAATAAAGACCAGTCGATGCTTATTCAGTTGATCATCGGGATAGCAGGACTTTATGTGCTATCGTGGGTAGCAAATACGTACCGTATTAAATGGACGAATCAGTTAGGTCAGTACATTATTTATGACATTCGGCAGGGGCTATTTAAACATATTCAGCGCCTGTCACACGGTTTTTTTGATAAGCGTTCTGCAGGATCAATCCTCGTAAGAATTATTAATGATGTGAACTCCATGCAGGAGTTGTTTACAAGTGGAGTAATCAATCTCCTCATGGATATCGTCTTATTGTTTGGAATTATTGTGATCATGTTTGTGTTAAGTCCGCAATTAACATTAGCGATCATGATCATTCTGCCACTGATGTTTTTGATATCAACGAGCCTGAGAAGACGCATTCGTCGTTCCTGGCAACAGGTACGAATCAAACAAGCAAAGATCAATTCTCATTTGAATGAAAGTATTCAAGGCATCCGTGTAACCCAATCTTATACACAGGAGAAAGGGAACATGGAATTCTTTCAGGGTGTCAATCATGAAAATTACGCGAGTTGGAAAGATGCGACGAAAAAAAGTGCCATGTTCCGACCATTTGTTGAGATGTCTAATGCCATCGGTACTGCTATCTTAATCTGGTTTGGCGTTTATCTTATTCAGAATGGTATGGACTATGGTGTGTTCGTTACTTTTGCATTCTACTTAGGCATGTTCTGGGAGCCGATTTCACGTCTCGGCCAGGTTTACAATCAGCTATTAGTCGCGATGGCTTCTTCAGAGCGCATCTTCGAATTTCTAGATGAGCAACCGAACGTACCTGAGAAGGCAGATGCAGTTGAACTTAAAGAAATGAAGGGTGAAATTACGTTTGATCATGTGGAGTTTTCTTATGATGAAAGTCGAAAAGCACTTCATGAAATGAGCCTGACTATGAAAGCTGGAGAAACAGTAGCTCTCGTAGGGCACACCGGTTCAGGTAAATCCACTATAGCGAACTTGATCAGTCGTTTCTATGATCCTACTAGCGGTACGGTGAGAATTGATGGGAAAGACCTAAGGGATGTTAAACTCGATAGTCTTAGAGAAAAGGTGAGCGTTGTACTTCAGGATACGTTTATTTTCTCGGGAACCATCATGGAGAACATTCGCTTTGGACGACCGGATGCAAGAGATGAAGAAGTGAGGGAAGCAGCAAAAGCTGTTGGAGCGGATCCGTTTATTCAACGATTAAGCAACGGATATGAAACAGAAGTAGAAGAAAGAGGAAATGTACTTTCTGTAGGAGAACGACAGCTTTTATCCTTTGCGAGAGCACTCTTGGCGGATCCAAGGATTCTCATTCTAGATGAAGCAACTGCAAGTATCGATACAGAGACAGAGCTAAAAATCCAGAAGGCGTTAAATGTGGTGTTGGAAGGTAGAACCGCAATCATGATTGCGCACCGATTGTCGACGATCCGTGAAGCTGACAATATTATCGTTCTTGACCATGGGCGCATATTGGAACAAGGTAACCATAGTGAACTAATGCGTAAAGGCGGAACGTATTATGAGCTCGTGAAGTCTCAATTTAATATGATGGATGCCGTTTAAAAAGAAGCCAATTTGGCTTCTTTTTTTTCTGAAAGATTAAAAGCTTTTATAAATGTGAACAGAATAGGAACATGAAAATAGTTTTTGTATGTAAAAAAAGTTTGTGATACTTGTCACAAACTCAGGGATGATTCATAATAAAAGTTGTTAGAAGTTTCGGAGGTTCAATCGTTTCTACTGTGAATGATGAGGGAAGATGAGTAAGAGATGATGAGAATTCGGTGTAAAGGGGATGGACGTTTTGGAATTAGATTCAGCGATACTAAGTCGTATGTTAACGAGCTTAACACTTGGATTTCATATTATATTTGCTACGTTAGGAGTGGGCGTTCCGCTTTTGATCAGTCTTGCAGAATGGATTGGTATTAAACGGAACGATCCGTATTACACCTTACTGGCACGTCGGTGGGCAAGAGGGTTTGTCGTAACTGTCGCAGTGGGGGTCGTAACTGGTACTGCAATCGGCTTACAACTCTCACTTTTGTGGCCGAATTTCATGCAGTTAGCTGGCCAGGTAATCAGTTTGCCGCTTTTCCTTGAAACTTTTGCTTTCTTTTTCGAAGCGATTTTCCTTGGAATCTACCTCTATACGTGGGATCGATTTAAAAAACCAATCTATCATTGGTTAATTTCCATTCCCGTTGTGATTGGTTCAACGTTGTCAGCAGTCTTTATTTCAACGGTAAATGCCTTTATGAATGCTCCGCAGGGATTTGATATAGTAGACGGCGTATTAACGAATATTGAACCACTCACAGCGATGTTCAATCCCGCTACGCCGACAAAGGTAGGTCACGTTGTGATGTCCGCCTATCTAACATCTGCTATTGTGCTTGCGGCGATTACAGCGTTTCATATGCTAAAAGGGAAACGAAGCACTTACTACAAGAAAGCTTTGAAACTTACGATGACAGCGGGTTTTATTTTTGCAATTGGTACAGCCGTTATTGGTGATTTTTCAGGTAAGTTCTTAGCCGAATACCAACCTGAGAAACTAGCAGCCGCCGAATGGCACTTTGAAACATCAGAAAACGCGGACCTAGTTGTAGGAGGTTTTCTAGATTCGGAAACAGAAGAAGTGAATTATGGTCTTGTTTTACCAAATTTCTTAAGTATTCTAGCACATGGAAATCCGAGTGCGGAAGTGATGGGACTTGATCAGGTGCCTGAAGACGAAATTCCGCCGTTATATATCCATTATTTATTTGATGGTATGGTTGGTATCGGTATGTTTCTAGCCGCTTTAACATTCTTCTATGTGATTGCTCTTCGTTTAAATCGATTCAATACCGAAAATAAATGGCTCCTCCGCTTAATTGTTATGGCTGGACCTCTTTCGGTGTTTGCGATTGAATTCGGCTGGATCTTCTCTGAAGCTGGGCGTCAGCCATGGATTCTATGGGATATACTTAGAACCGGCCAAGCAGCAACAACTTCAAGCAACGTAGGTTTGATGTTTATTCTTTTCCTACTTCTATACATCGTTCTAGGAACACTTTGTGTAACAGTACTCAGGAAGATGTTCCGCTCCAATCCAGTTGAGAACGAACTTGAGGAAATTGCTAGAATGAAATGAGAGGTTGCTTGAAAGGAGTGAAGAAATGGATATTCAATTACTAGGAATAACAGTGTTGTGGATTTTTCTATACGGTTATTTAATAACAGCATCGATCGATTTTGGGGCAGGATTTTTTGCTTACTATGGAGAACTTACCGGACGTGAGCACATTATTAATCAAATTATTAGTCGCTACTTATCACCGGTGTGGGAAGTAACAAACGTGTTCTTCGTCTTTTTCTTTGTAGGGCTGGTTGGTTTTTTCCCTGATACCGCCTATTATTATGGAACAGCACTGCTCGTGCCAGGCAGCATAGCGATTATTCTTCTCGCAATTCGAGGTTCATTCTATGCTTTTGGAAATTATGGTGCAAAGAAAAGTAGAGTATACACGTTTCTATATGGTGTCACAGGATTATTAATACCAGCTTCTCTTTCAACAGCATTAACTCTCTCAGAGGGAGGGTTCATTGAAGAAATAGATGGCCAAGTACAGTTTCTGGCTGGAGAGTTAGTTTCGAGTTTTTATTCGTGGTCGGTCGTCCTTCTTGCAATCGTATCAGTTCTGTTCATCAGCGCTGCATTTTTGGCGTTTTATGCGAGCAGAGCAAACGATGAGCCGGCGCTTGAACTACTTAGGAAGTACGCTCTATTCTGGAGTGCTCCCACGATTTTATCAAGCGTTCTGGTCTTTGTAGCTCTTCAACAACACAACCCAGCACATTTTGAACGGATTCTAGATTATGCCTGGTTTTTTATCGCGTCTCTCTTTTGTTTCTTGGTTGCCACCTATCTTATTTTTCAACGTAAACGATATGGCGTGGCTTTCCTTTTTGTTATGCTTCAGTTTTTCTTTGCCTTCTTCGGCTATGGTATTTCTCACCTTCCTTGGATATTGTATGATTACATTACAATCTATTCAGGATATACGAATGAAACGATGGGAGTTTACCTGGTGATCGCTTTTATTGCGGGACTTTGTTTATTAGTACCTTCGCTCATTTTATTAATGCGGCTATTCCTATTCGATGCTGAATACGTTAAAGGAAACAAGTCTTGATGAACAAATATTGACACTTGTTAACAAAGTGGTAGGATAGAATTGATAGTGCGTCAGCATTCGTGCTGACGCGTTTCTTTCTTGACGAGTAGGAGGAGTGAACGTTGAAAAAGCAATTTGCTGTTATTGGATTGGGCCGTTTTGGCGGCAGTATATGTAAGTCGTTAAGTCAGCAGGGGATGGAAGTCCTTGCAATTGACATGGATGAAGATAAAGTAAACGAGTTTTCTTCCGTAGCGACACATGCTGTGATCGCTGATTCAACAGATGAGAGCGTACTTAAAAATCTTGGTATTCGAAATTTTGATCATGTCATCGTTGCGATTGGAGATAATATCCAATCAAGCATATTAACAACATTGATTTTAAAAGAACTCGGTGTTAGCAAAATTACAGTAAAAGCGCAAAATGATTATCACGAAAAAGTGTTAAATAAAATTGGCGCAGATAAAATTGTTCATCCGGAACGAGATATGGGAGTGCGAATTGCGCATAGTATGGTTTCGAACAGCGTGCTGGACTATTTAGAGCTTTCAGATGAGCATAGTATCGTTGAACTTATCGCGAACTCCAGAATGGATAATAAGACTATTATTGAGCTAGATATTCGTGCGAAATATGGGGCGAACATTGTGGCGATTAAAAAAGGCGATGAAATTATCGTATCACCTCAAGCAGATCAAAAAATTTCAAAGGGAGACATTCTCATTGTAATTGGATCCGATCAAGATATTAATCGACTCGAACGCCAGATTCTTAATCGTGATTAGGATAGTAAATGAATGAAAGCGTAAAAAAACAGCCTGTCATTACGACAGGCTGTTTTTTGTATTAAATTTCCATGATGATCGGAAGGATCATTGGACGTCGCTTTGTTTTTTCATAAAGGAAAGGTGCAAGCGTATCCGTAATTTCGTTCTTAATTTCTGACCACTGGCTTGTACGCTTTTCCATTACACCATTAAGATGTTTGGATAATAGCTCCTGAGCATCATTGATTAAGTCACCGGATTCTCTCATGTAGACAAATCCACGAGAAATGATATCAGGACCTGAAAGGATTTTGAACTCTTTCATATTGATAGAGACCACGACGATAACAAGTCCCTCTTCAGAAAGAATCTTACGGTCACGCAAGACGATATTGCCAATATCCCCAATTCCTTTACCGTCTACATAAACAGAGCCTGATGGAATTTTACCACTGATCGAAGCTTCATTCTCACTGAGTGCAAGAACTTCACCGTTGTCCATGATGAACGA
Organism: uncultured Bacillaceae bacterium; assembly: GCA_963739655.1. GTDB lineage: Bacteria > Bacillota > Bacilli > Bacillales > Guptibacillaceae > Guptibacillus. Next base: position 151,579 of record CAVUAW010000037.1, read on the forward strand.
ATGATCTTGTGGAATACCACAGTCTTGAGCGAGTTTCGTATGCATCTTAAGCATGCGATACTCACCGTGAATCGGCATGAAGAATTTAGGTTTGATGAGGCGGAGCATTAGCTTCTGCTCATCTTGGCCACCGTGTCCAGATGTATGGATGTCACTTAGTTTATGGTGAATCACATCTGCACCTGCACGTGAAAGTTGGTTAATGATTCTCGACACGCTAACCTGGTTACCAGGAATAGGTGAAGAAGAGAAGACAACTGTGTCTCCAGGGATAATTTGGATTTGACGATGTGTTGCATTTGCAATTCTTGAGAGAGCAGCCATAGGCTCACCCTGGCTTCCTGTACAAAGAATCGTTACTTTGTTTTCAGGAAGTCGATTAATTTGATTCGCATCAATGAACGTATCTTTTGGTGCATTGATGTAGCCAAGTTCCTGACCAATCGTGATATTTGATTCCATGCTGCGTCCGAATACCGCAACTTTCCGACCATTCTCGACCGCCGCTTCAACAACCTGTTGAAGACGGTGAATATTTGATGCGAACGTCGCAAAGATAACGCGTCCGTCTACTTTTCTAAAGATGTCCTGAATTGTTTCACCAACACGACGTTCGGACATTGTGAAACCTGGAACTTCACTATTCGTACTATCTGAAAGAAGGGCTAGAACGCCTTCCTTACCGATTTCAGCCATCTTCGTTAGATTGGCAGGTTCGCCTACAGGTGTGAAATCGAACTTGAAGTCACCTGTATGAACAATATTACCTGGAGGTGTTTTAACAACAACACCAAAGGAATCTGGGATACTGTGTGTGGTTCTGAAGAACATAACGGATGTCTTTCTAAATTTAATGATATCTTCCTCAGTAATTTCATTTAGGGATGCCCCACGAAGAAGACCATGCTCTTCAAGTTTATTTCGAATAAATCCTAAAGCTAGCTTTCCTCCATAGATTGGCACATTGATTTCACGAAGCAAGTAAGGGATGCCGCCTATATGGTCTTCGTGACCGTGTGTAATAAATAACCCTTTAATCTTATCCTGGTTTTTCACAAGGTAAGAGTAATCAGGAATAACATAATCAATTCCTAGTAATTCTTCTTCAGGAAACTTAATCCCCGCATCCACTAGGATGATTTCATCTTGGAACTGAATACCGTACATGTTTTTACCAATTTCTCCGAGTCCACCTAAAGCGAAAACGGCTGTTTGATGATTTTTAACAAATTTCATAGTCTATACATTCTCCAATTCAAAGTGCTCTGATTTTTTCTCAAACTCGAGGAAGTCATCTTCTACGGTTTGAATAAATTCAATATTGAGATCGCGTTCCTTTAATTTAAAGCGAACTTCCCGTTCAGAATTAGCCTCTACGTACAGGCTCATTGTTCGCTCTCTTACAGGAACCTCCTTTTTCGTTTCCTGATAAAAAACCTTATAAATCATTCTAAATCTCTCCTTAACTCAGACAATTTGTGTGCATCTTCGTTCATTATATAGGAAATTGGTTTCTTTTTCATGTTTCTACTCACATTTTCATAAGAAATAGGAGAATTTGCATGAATTTAAGTATATAAAAGGTTATTCAATGGAATATTTCGGTTGCGGAAATAGTACGTTTCTCCAGGTTTTTTTCAGTTTTCGTTTCATTTTTCGATACATTCATCTCATCCTTCCTTTTTTTGCTGAATATGTTTATTATTTATCAGTGCTTACATATTTAATTTGGAAAAAGATGGGGAGTTGCGATTCATGACAGTCGTTACCTTTTCCTGTAACATAAGATTGTGATTTTAAAGTGCTTGATCAATAAGATGATAAAAGGAAGAGAATGTTAGACGAACGAAGTTGATTTTGAAAACCATTATTTAAGAGACTATGTTAGCTTATATTGTTGATTTCTCGATTTTTGGCTCATTCGAGTGAAACCTTCGTTTCACTCGAATGAGCCAAAAATCAACACTGTTCATTAACATAGCCATTTAAGAAAAGGAGCGTGCCATGAAACTTTTTGCTTCTCTTATCTCTCTAAGTTTAATATGGGGCATGTCATTCATGTTTATTAAATTGATTGTCCCTGTTGTAGGACCCTGGGGTGTTGTTTTCTTTCGGTGTTTGCTTGGCGCTATGGCCATCTTACTTTACTTACTTATAAGAGGACGAGCAAATGAATTAACGAAAAAACTCCCATGGGGAAGCCTTGTCCTAGTAGGGCTAATGAATTCGCTCATTCCCTGGGGAATGATAGCAATAAGTGAAGAACGAATATCAAGCAGCCTTGCAGCCACTTTAAATGCCACAACGCCACTTTTCACAAGTATACTGGGTGCCATCTTTTTTGGACGTATCTTATATCGAAAACAGTGGTCCGGAATCATCGTTGGGTTTATCGGTATTCTTTTTCTGATTGATCTTGATCTGAACGCATTAATTCAGGAAGACTGGCGAGGTATTCTCCCAATGTTACTCGCCACAGCATGCTATGGATTCGCATCACAATATACGAAAAAGAATCTTAAGGACGTCCCAGTGGATGTTCTCGCTACCATTACCCTCTCTGTGGGTGCGATTGGTGGATTCATCATTATGATGATCACTGAAGAGAAGAGCCTTGAGTTTACGTCTTTTCTCCAACGTGATATTCTAATATCGCTAATTGGGCTCGGTGTTCTGGGCTCTGGTATCGCATATTTGCTCTTCTATTATATGGTTCAAAAAGGAAGTGCTGAGTTTGCTACGCTAGTGACTTATCTTGTTCCGGTGACAGCCCTTGTATGGGGAAGTGTCTATTTGAACGAGATCATTACATTTCAGATGGTTGCTGGATTGTTATGCGTTCTAACAGGGGTATATATGTCGGGACGAAAAACGAAGTCAGAACGAGAAGCTTTAAAAAGATCTGCATAAATGTCATTTCTAATTAGAGAAATTCCTTCATCCTATAAGATGGGATAAATAATTGAAGACAGGTGAATAAAGATGAATAATGAGAAAATTGTATTCTTCGACATAGATGGAACATTGCTTGACCATGACAAACAAATTCCCGTATCTACGAGAAATTCTTTAAAAGCATTAACTGAAAGTGGCGTACATGTAGCGATTGCTACGGGAAGAGCGCCATTTATGTTCGCAGAACTTCGAGAAGATCTCGGAATTGATTCGTTCATTAGTTTTAATGGTCAGTATGTGAAGCATAAAGACAAAATCGTTCTTACCAATCCACTTAGTAAAGAAGAAATCACTTCATTAGAAGAAGCAGCAAAAGAGAAGGGTCATCCAATGGTGTTTCTTGATCACGAAGCAATGATGAGCAATCATGATGAACATCCTCACATAATGAAAAGTATGGATGATTTAAAAATGCACTATCCAGGTTATGATCCATCTTACTATCATTCAAGGGATATTTATCAAGCTTTGCTATTCTGTGAAAGTAAGGAAGAAGCGAATTATCGAAACACATACGGGAACCTGGACTTTATTCGTTGGCATGATTTTTCTATGGATGTGATTCCTCCTGGAGGATCGAAAGCGAGAGGTATAGAGGCAATGATTGAGCATCTCGGCTTTAAACGGGAGAATACGTTTGCCTTTGGAGATGCGTTAAACGATATAGAAATGCTTCGATTTGCAGGAACAGGTATTGCTATGGGAAACGCTTATAAAGAAGTGAAAGAGGTGGCAGATCTCGTTACCGACCCGGTTGATCAAAACGGTATTCAGAAAGGCCTTCAAAAAGTAGGGTTGCTTTAGTCTCTCTTAGGGGGATAAATTTTCGTTCTGTTCGGAGTGTCACTTTCTAGATTTCTAGAAAAGGATCGCGCAAATTTTGCGCGATCCTTTTTTAAATGTAAAAATGTATTTTTGTTATCGGCCGAGAGGAGATATTTCACTCGCTTCCTCATTATTAATTCGATCGTAAAACATGATGCCATCAAGATGATCGATTTCGTGTTGAACAACAATAGAAGGAAGTCCTTTTAATCTTAGCTTTTGTGTATTTCCATCTGCGTCCACACCCTTCACTGTAATTCGTGCATAACGTGGGACTGCTCCTGGCACTTCACGATCGACGGACAAGCAACCCTCACCACCGTCAAGGTAAGTTTTCTCGACAGAATGACTGATGATTTTAGGATTCATCAAGCCATAGCTATACAGTGTTCCTCTGTGATCCGTTACGTGAAAGGCAATCATTCGCTTTCCGATACCGATTTGAGGTGCAGCTAGACCAATTCCAGACCGCAATTCATATTTAAGAGCTGTTTCTGGGTCCTGGCTGTTGATGAGAAATTCTTGCATCTCTCTTAGAGTTTGTTTCTCTTCGTCTGTTGCAGGTAGTTCGATCTCTTTAGCTATTGCAGTGAGAATGGGATCGCCCTCTCTACGAATATCATTCATTGTTAACATCTATTTTTCACTCCTATTCATTAACGCTCTACCAGTAAGTAAGTATATTCAACTTTATTGAAGGATGAAAGCAATAGTTGCATTAACGCGTTTTATTTGCATCGAGGTCATCGATGTCATAAAAATTCAGTGCAATCATTCGCTTTCTACATATAGTAGTTTAGCACAACATAGATTAACACGGAATCCTTTAGGTAAGCGGATACTTCTTTCATATAGCCAAAAATCAACACCGTTGATTAACAAAGCCATTAGTTTAGAAAAATTGACCAGTTATCAAAATGAGCTGTTCTATTGAGAACTGTATTATGGTATAGTAATCAAGGATAAAAATTTTATGGTATGAATTGGATATGTGGGGGGACTTCTTTTGTTACGAAAATATCGTTTGGGAATTATTTCTCTTTTTTTCTGTTTTCTCATGCTGGGGTTAGCGGGTTGTCAGTTTGGTGGTAGTACAGAGGAAAAAATGTATGATCATTTAGAAGAAGCTGTATCTCTTGAAAAGCAATTCAGAGAGCAACAAGAACCATTAGCGAAGGCTGAAAAGAAAGAACAGGATATTTATGAAGAAATTGTTGCGCTAAGTATGGATGATTTTGACAAAATTGAAAAGCTTTCTAAACAAGCTGAAGAATATACAGATAAGAGACTAGAGTACTTAAAGAAAGAAAAAGAGAGCATTGATGAAGCATATAAAGAGTTCGAAGAGGTCAAAGATTTATCAAGTGACCTCGAAAACAAAGATGCTAAGAAGGATGCTAAGAAGCTTATCGACACAATGGACAAACGTTATGATGCTTATCAAAAGCTAAATAAGGAATATAAAGCAGCGGTAGAGCAGGATAAGAAGCTGTATAGCTCACTTCAAGATAAAGAACTTACCTTAGAGCAACTCCAAGATCAAATCAAAGTAGTGAATGATCAATACGGTAAAGTCGCAGAACAAAAAGATGCCTTTAATAAATACACTTCTGAATTTAACGATGCGAAAAAATCGTTCTATAAATCAGCTGAGTTGAATGTGAATTACGGAGATTAATGAAAACCGCTCAAAATAGAGCGGTTTTTTTATTTTGAAGGTTGTGATGGATGATATTCCTAATTTCTTGATTTTCAACTTGTTTTTTGAGTGTAGGCATTGTCAGAGCAGAAAAAAACCCGAAATCCCTATTGTTCATTAACACAGTCATATAAAAAACGACTTTCTTCATTTAAATCAATCAGATAAATATCCTTGTAATCTGGCCAATCACTTATTACAGTGCTTCTTTCTTATTTATACTAATACAGTTTCAGAAATATGAATGTAACAGTTTCTAAATATTGTCTATAAAGTGATTTAACAAATCAATTAATTGACTTGAAACTTCCTGTATTGTAAACTTAAAAACGAACTTACTCATGAAGAGAAGCACTCCCTTATTCTTACTGATACAGACTATTATTCGCAGTAATACATAGCACCAGGGATTATTTCTTCAGAATTAAGGGTATGACATTGAGTGTTGTCTTAAGTAATGCAAATTAATGAATGGTATTTGTCATTTAATAACGTTGAAATGGACATGCTAGTCATGTCTGTAAACTGAACGACCCACTCACAATTGCAACATTGCAATTCAATAATCTATCTCTTTATGAATGAAAGGATGAGGTGAAAGGTATGGGAACAAAAACCATCGAAAACATCGAAGGCCAATTCGAAATGTTCCAGATTCTAAATGAAAATGGAGAAATCGTAAACAAAGATGCGATGCCTGAATTATCAGACGAGCAGCTTCAAGAACTAATGCGCCGCATGGTATACACACGAATTCTTGATCAGCGTTCAATTTCATTGAACCGTCAAGGTCGTCTTGGCTTTTACGCTCCAACTGCAGGTCAGGAAGCATCACAATTAGGAAGTCAATTTGCACTAGATAAAGAGGACTGGATTCTTCCAGGTTACCGTGATGTTCCACAGATCATCTGGCACGGCCTTCCTTTATATAAAGCATTCTTATTCTCTCGTGGTCACTTTGTAGGTAACCAGGCTGATGGCCTGAACGTGTTGAGCCCTCAAATCATCATCGGTGCTCAAATTACACAGACTGCTGGTGTTGCACTTGGACTTAAGAAAAAAGGTAAGAAAAACGTAGCGATCACTTATACAGGTGATGGTGGTGCTTCTCAAGGAGATTTCTATGAAGGAATGAACTTTGCAGGTGCATATGCTGCTCCAGCTATTTTTGTTGTGCAAAACAACCGCTTTGCAATCTCCGTTCCAGTTGAAAAGCAATCTGCAGCGAAAACAATCGCTCAAAAAGCAGTTGCAGCTGGTATCCAGGGTATTCAAGTAGACGGTATGGATGTTCTTGCTGTATATAAAGCAGTAACTGATGCGCGTGAGCGTGCAATAAACGGTGAAGGTCCAACTCTAATTGAGACAATGACTTACCGCTATGGTCCACATACAATGGCAGGTGACGATCCAACTCGTTATCGTTCTGAAGATCAAGATAGCGAGTGGGAAAAGAAAGATCCAATCGTTCGTTTCCGCAAGTACCTAGAGAGCAAAAATCTCTGGTCTGAAGAGAAGGAAAATGAAGTAGTTGAAAAAGCGAAGGAAGAAATCAAAGCTGCGATCAAGAAAGCTGATGGCACTCCTAAGCAAAAGGTCACTGATCTTATTTCCAACATGTACGAAGAGCTTCCACAGAACCTTCGTGAACAATATGAACAATATAGTGCAAAGGAGTCGAAGTAAGCTATGGCGCAAATGACAATGATTCAAGCAATCACTGATGCGATGCGTACGGAGTTGAAAAATGACGAGAACGTACTCGTGTTTGGTGAAGACGTAGGTCAAAACGGCGGCGTTTTCCGTGCGACAGAAGGACTTCAAAAGGAATTTGGCGAAGATCGCGTATTCGATACGCCACTAGCTGAATCAGGTATCGGTGGTATGTCTATCGGACTTGCACTAACTGGATTCCGTCCAGTACCAGAAGTTCAGTTCTTTGGATTTGTATACGAAGTAATGGATGCTATTTCCGGTCAAATGGCACGCCTTCGTTATCGTTCAGGCGGTTCTTTCCACGCGCCGATTACAGTTCGTTCACCATTTGGTGGCGGTGTTAAAACACCAGAACTTCACGCAGATAGCCTTGAAGGATTAATGGCACAACAGCCAGGACTTAAAGTTGTAATTCCTTCAAATCCTTATGATGCAAAAGGACTTCTTATTTCTGCGATTCGTGATAACGATCCAGTTATTTTCCTTGAGCACATGAAACTATATCGCTCTTTCCGTCAGGAAGTTCCTGAAGAAGAGTACACAATTGAAATTGGTAAAGCTGAAGTGAAGCGTGAAGGTACTGACATCACAATCGTAACGTACGGCGCGATGGTTCAGGCTTCTCTTAAGGCTGCAGAAGAACTAGAAAAAGACGGCATTAGTGCTGAAGTAATCGACCTTCGTACGGTTAGCCCGCTTGATATCGATACAATCATCGCGTCTGTTGAAAAAACAAATCGTGCGATCGTTGTTCAAGAAGCTCAAAAGCAAGCTGGAATTGCTGCAAACGTCGTAGCTGAAATCAACGACCGCGCAATTCTAAGTCTTGAAGCACCAGTACTTCGCGTAACTGCTCCTGATACAGTCTTTGCTTTCTCAGCAGCTGAAGATGTATGGCTTCCAGACCACACAGATATCATTGAAAAAGCAACTCAAGTTGTGAAGTTTTAATTAACTCTGAATAAAAACATGAAGTGAAGCTGCGTTTTGCGCTTCGCTTCAGATCTTATATGAGCAAAATTTTTCTACAAATAGGAGGCGAAGTCCCGTGGCATTTCAATTCAAGATGCCGGATATCGGTGAAGGTATCCACGAAGGCGAAATTGTTAAATGGTTTGTTAAATCAGGTGACGAAGTAAAAGAAGACGACATTCTTGCAGAAGTGCAAAATGATAAAGCAGTAGTAGAAATTCCTTCTCCAGTAGACGGAACTGTTAAAGAAGTTCACGCTGAAGAGGGTGCAACTGTAATCGTTGGTGATGTTGTTATTACTTTCGATGCAGAAGGTTATGAAGATGCAGAAGAGGAACCTGCAGCTGAACAGCCTCAAGCTGAAGAAGAAGCTCCAAAAGAAGAAGCTAAATCAGAAGCGAAAGAAGATAGCGCTGGATCGAAGCCTCTTCCTGAAGACGATGAAGAAACAGATCCAACAAAACGCGTGATCGCTATGCCTGCAGTACGTAAATATGCTCGTGAAAACGGCGTAAGCATTTCTAAAGTATCTGGTTCGGGTAAAAATGGTCGTGTTGTGAAAGAAGACATCGACACTCACCTGAATGGTGGAGGCGAAGCAGCTTCTGAAGCTCCAGCAGCGTCAGAAAAAGCTGAAGCGAAGGAAGAAACGGCAACTACATCAGCACAACCACAAGCATCCGCACAACCGGAAACTCGTGAGAAAATGAAAGGTATGCGTAAAGCAATTGCAAAAGCAATGGTTAACTCGAAGCATACTGCTCCACACGTTACTCACATGGATGAAGTTGTTGTAACAGATCTTGTTGCTCACCGTAAGAAGTTCAAACAATATGCAGCAGACAAAGATGTGAAGCTAACTTACCTTCCATACGTTGTGAAAGCTCTTGTTTCTGCACTTCGCGAATTCCCAATGTTGAATGCATCAATCGATGATTCTACAGAAGAAATCGTACACAAGCATTACTACAACATCGGTATCGCTGCTAACACTGACGCTGGACTAGTCGTTCCAGTTGTTAAAGAAGCAGACCGTAAGCCACTTCTTAATGTATCATCTGAAATTAATGAGTTGGCTAAAAAAGCTCGCGATGGTAAACTATCAGGGGACGATATGAAAGGTAGCACATGTACTATTTCTAACCTGGGATCTGCTGGTGGTCAATGGTTCACACCAATCATCAACAACCCGGATGCTGCTATTCTTGGTATTGGTCGTATTGAGGAGAAGCCAGTTGTTATTGACGGAGAAATCGTTGCTGCACCTGTTCTTGCTCTATCGATCAGCTACGACCACAGACTTATTGATGGCGTGACAGCACAACTTGCTCTTAACCACATCAAGCGTCTGTTGAACGATCCACAACTCTTAATGATGGAGGCGTAATAATATGGTAGTAGGAGATTTTCCAATCGAATTAGACACACTTGTAGTAGGAGCTGGACCAGGTGGATACGTTGCTGCGATTCGTGCAGCACAGCTTGGTCAGAAAGTTGCCATTGCTGACAAAGGAACTCTAGGCGGTGTTTGCTTAAACGTCGGTTGTATTCCTTCAAAAGCAATGATCAATGCATCTCATAAATATGAGTCGGCAAAGCATTCTGATGATATCGGAATTACAGCTGAGAACGTGAGCGTTGACATGAAGAAAGTTCAGGAGTGGAAGTCTTCTGTTGTTGACAAGCTTACTGGCGGCGTAGCTGGGCTCATGAAATCAAATAAAGTGGAAGTTGTTAATGGAGAAGTTTATTTCGTCGATAAGAACACAGTTCGTATCATGGACGAAAAGAACTCTCAAACGTATACATTCAACAACTGCATCATCGCAACAGGATCTCGCCCAATCGAACTTCCAAGCTTCAAATGGAGCAAGCGCGTTATTTCTTCAACTGGTGCACTTGCACTTGACGAAGTTCCTAAGAAAATGGTTGTTATTGGCGGAGGATACATCGGAATCGAACTTGGTACTGTGTACGCAAACTTCGGTACTGAGGTAACAATCCTTGAAGGTACGAAGCAGATTCTACCTGGATTCGAAAAACAAATGAGCTCTCTTGTTTCTCGTCGTCTTAAGAAGAAAGGTAATGTCGAGATCATTACTGAAGCTCTTGCACAGGGCGTTGAAGAAACAGAAGATGGCGTAACCGTAACAGCAGAAATCAAAGGTGAAACGAAGACGTTTGACGCTGATTATGTTCTTGTTACAGTTGGTCGTAAGCCTAATACAAATGAAATCGGTCTTGAAGAACTTGGCGTTGAAATGACGGATAAAGGTCTTGTGAAGATCGACAAGCAGTGTCGTACAAACTTTGATAACATCTATGCAATCGGTGATATCGTAGAAGGTCCTGCACTTGCTCACAAAGCTTCTTATGAAGGTAAAGTAGCAGCAGAAGCGATCAGCGGTGAAAACTCTGTGATTGATTACCTTGCAATCCCTGCAGTGGTCTTCTCAGATCCAGAACTCGCTTCAGTTGGTTATACTGAACAAGAAGCAAAAGATCAAGGATTCGATGTGAAAGCATCTAAATTCCCATTCGGCGCTAACGGCCGTGCATTGTCTCTTAACGACAGTGAAGGATTTTTGAAGCTTATCACTCGTAAAGAAGACGGCCTAGTGATCGGCGCACAAATTGCGGGTCCTAACGCTTCTGATATGATTGCTGAGCTTGGTCTTGCAATTGAAGCTGGTATGACAGCTGAAGATATTGCCCTAACAATTCATGCTCACCCAACACTTGGAGAGATTACTATGGAAGCTGCTGAGGTAGCTCTAGGTACTCCAATTCATATTGGTTAATCATATTCTAAAACTCCGGAGACTTAAGTCTCCGGAGTTTTTTTAGTTTTTAGCACCCCAATACTACAAAATCGAAACATTCTCATTGAAGTTAATAAAGCTATAAACCGAAGCTAAAATAAAACGATTATAAATTCAGAATGGGACATACATTTAGTTAAATGATCGTTCTATACAGCGTGGAGGTGAAGGTTCTATGCTGATGTATGTAAAGGTTATTATTGTTCAGCTTACGATTTGGTTTGGGTTTTTTTATATCGTTCATTTGTCATCACAGGATCATATAGAATTTAAAATGATATTGTTTCTCGTCTTTCTTTACCTTATATTTATCATTTCTTTCAACATGCTGTCAGGAATCAAGAATGTTTTATTCCTTGTTGCGATTTCGACAGTGCTCTCCCTTTTTATACGATTCCTGTTCATCATCATTTAAGCTGCTATTTAACCATAGCAATATAGTCTTTTATAAGTACATATATAAAAAGCCCACAACCGATCGGTCGTGGGCTGATTTGTGTTATTTATAAGGTGTATCATCTTTCTTAGGTGGCCGAGTCGGTATTTTCTCATCCTTAAAGGCCTTTATGAGTGAGATGACCATGCCTATAATAATAATCGCAAATGGAAATGCGGCTATGATCGAAGCGGTCTGAAGGGCTCCGAGGCCACCTGACCAAAGTAATACTGCTGCGGCAGAAGATTGAATAACTCCCCATGTTAACTTTACTTTTGTCGATGGGTTCATACTGCCATTTGTTGTTTGCATGCCGAGAACGAATGTGGCTGAGTCAGCAGAAGTAATAAAGAATGTACTGATCAGCAAGATCGCAATAATCGACATTACCGTACCGAGTGGGTATTGCTCTAATACTGCGAAAAGGGCAACCTCCATACCTTGATCATTAATGATGTCGTAAATGCCTGTTCCAGCCATATCAAGTGAAATAGCAGAACCTCCAAATACGGAGAACCATAATGCACCAAAGATTGTAGGAACAAGAAGGACACCGAGAACAAATTCTCTGATCGTTCTACCTTTTGATACTCGAGCAATAAATGTTCCAACGAATGGTGCCCAGGCAATCCACCATGCCCAGTAGAAGATTGTCCAACTCTGGATCCAGGAAGAGCCCTCAAATGGTCTCATACGAAGACTCATACTAGGTAGATTTTGAATATAAGATCCTAGCGTAGAGGTGAACAAGTCCATGATAAAGTTAGTAGGTCCTGCAAATAACAAGAAGAACATGAGCAGGATAGCAAGGACAATATTCGTATTACTTAAATACTTGATCCCTTTGGAAATTCCTGTCGATGCAGAAATCATATAGAGGACTGTCACAATTAGAATAATGATCAATTGTGTCGTGAATGAATTTTCGATGCCAGTTAAGTAGGAGATTCCTCCACCAATTTGAGAAGCACCGAACCCTAGGGACGTCGCTACACCAAATACAGTGGCAATAACGGCGATGACATCGATCATTTTACCGATTGGTCCTTTGACTCGCTCTCCTAGGATCGGATAGAAAATCGCACTGATAAGTCCAGGTGCACCTTTTCTGAACTTAAAGAAAGCAAGCGCTAGTGCTACGACTGTATAAATTCCCCATGGATGGAGTCCCCAATGGAAAAAGCTATACTGAAATGCTAGTCTAGCTGCTTCGTCTGTTTGAGCTCCAGCACCTGCTGGAGGGTCGTAATAATGGAACATTGGCTCTGCAACGCCCCAGAAAACAAGCCCAATTCCCATACCAGCTGAGAATAACATCGCGAACCATGTAATGAGGTTATATTCAGGAACATCTGTTTCTTTCCCGAGTTTAAGTCTTCCATATTTTGAAAAAATAAGATAAATCGCAAAAACTAGAAAGCTTGAAGCTGCTAATAAATAAAACCATCCGAACTTTACTTGAAGAAAACTTTGAAGAGAAGATGTTGTCGAATCCAATGAATCAGGGGAAATCGTTCCCCAAGAAATAAAGATTAGAGACAGGACTACAGAGATAATAAAAACTGCAGTTAGCTTATTCAAGTTTATCATCACCTTTCTAATTTTTTATTTGGCTATGTTATATGAATGGTGTTGGTTTTTAGCTCTTTTAGGCAAGTCAATCGAAGGTCTCAGTCGAATGTGCCAAAAATCGAGAAATCAACAAAATAATCTTACAAAGCCTATAATTTTACTGTACATTCATCCGAAGAATTCCTTTATATAAGGAAATTAAAGCACGTGTACTCAATGTTACCTGTCGTTACCAAAACTATGCAGACAAGCGCTATATTCCCTTTTATTAACAGGCTTCCTTTCAGATAGCGAAAAAAGGCACGTTTTCTAGTATATTTGTTCTAATCAACGTTGTAAAGGGAAATAGCATGTCACTTTTTAAGTCAGAATAATAGGAGAATTCAATAGTAATAGATGGTTAAATGTGACAATCTGCTCTTTCTACTATGGCCCAAATCGTTTATGATTAAGAAAGACTACATAAGGGGAGAGAAACATGAAAAACACTTTGAAATTTATAGCGTTGGCTTTATTGCTATTCGCTGCTGCTTGTTCATCTAACGCTGGATCAGAATCAAGCAACGATTCATCTGAGGATCAACAAGCAAACACTAGCGAAAAACAAGACAATGAGGAAACTTCTAATGAATCGAGCAACGCAGATAAACAAGAAGCTTCTAAAGAGGAAGATCAAAAGGAAGAAGAGGCAGTGGCTGAGGAAACGGTTGAACCTGAATACCGTTTAAATGAAGCTTTTTGGGGCTTTGAGCCGATCAATGATGCACCGGCTGAAGCTGTTCTACTTACATTCGATGATTCGCCGGATAAGCACGCCGTTGATATGGCTAAAGAATTGAAAGAAATGGATGCACCAGCTATTTTCTTTGTAAATGGGCATTTTATTGACACAGATGAAGAGAAGGCCCGCCTGAAAGAGATCTATGACATGGGGTTTGAGATTGGAAATCATACGATGACGCACAGTAACTTGAAAGACTTGACTGAAGAGGAACAGAGAGAAGAAATCGTAACGTTGAACGATATGATTGAAGAAGTGACCGGGGAGAGACCGAAGTTTTTCCGAGCGCCTTTTGGATCAAACACCGATTTTTCGAAATCTCTTGCTGAAGAGGAAGGTATGCTGGTGATGAACTGGACATATGGCTATGACTGGACAAAGGAATATCAAGATAAAGATGCCCTAGCAGACATTATGGTGAATACACCACTGCTTCAAAATGGTGCTAATCTATTGATGCATGATAGAGATTGGACTGCAGCTGCTCTGAAGGATATCGTCGGTGGACTGCGTGATAAAGGATATCAGATGATCGACCCAGAAGAAATTGAACCACTACAAAAATAAACAGCCCTTAGGCTGTTTATTTTTTTGTGTATTGAACTTTTCTACCGTTAAAAAGTGTTAGATCAGCCTGTAGTTTATTTGAGAGGAATTTACATAATTCATTGGCCTTAGCTTTATCACCATGTGTTGATTGATCGGTCAGCACCACCTGAATGACATTATTTGAAATACCGATCAGTATAATACTGTATCCTTCATTTAAACCTTTTAAGTAAAACCAATCGCTTATAGTAGGTTTTTGAGTAAGGGTATAAGGAAATGCTGTTTCACGATAACTCCAGGATAGCTGTTCACCGGTCTTAGCGGTTATCTCTTGATAATAGATGAGTAGTTCCTTTATTTTCTCAAGTGATAGCGAATCTTCCATTCTTGGGGTGAGATACGCACTTTGTGGCAATAAAAACTCCTCCCTTCTTCTTATCTGACATTTTACCTTCAAATCAGTTATCTGACAATTAACCAATAGACACATATTGAATAAAAAAAGAATATAATGTGATATACAATATAGTGTTGACAAAACAATTGTGACACACTATTATGGAATTAAGCGAAACGGAAGCGTTTTCAAAATAAACTTAAGGGGTGTTGAGAATGGGTATTATTATTTGTCAATCTTGCGAAAAAACAATTGATCATGTGCTAGAAGAGAAGGTAAGCACACTTTACAGCAGATGTCCTGATTGCAACAAAAAAGATAGAAAATAACTGTAATTACTATAAAATAAGAGGCGGCCAATTGGCCGCCTCTTATTTTATAGCTTTATACTCTTTGATTACGTGTATTTCATTTAATTCATCATCTTCAGGTCCTTGAACTGGGAGTCCGGCTTCAATATTTTCGTTAATGTATTGAAGGTTTTCTTCTGTGATGATTTCTCCTGGAATGAAAATTGGAATACCAGGAGGATATACCATCACGAATTCAGCAATGACTCTACCAGCAGATTCTTTAAATGGGATCACTTCGGTTTCAGAGTAAAAAGCATCCCTTGGGGAAACTGCAAGGATTGGAATATCCGGTGCATGAACATCGAACTTTTCATTCACAGCACCTTCGGAATCTTTGAATGCTTCTACCATATCTTTTAAAGCATGTACGAGTGCCCCAGTCGTTTCTTCAGTATCTCCCGGTGTAACGATGCATAAGAGATTATAAAGGTCTGAAAGTTCTACCTCAAGATTTGCTTCTTTACGTAACCATACCTCCGCCTCGTAACCTGTTATTCCAAGATCGTGAACGGAAATAATAAGTTTTGTTGGATCATAATCAAAGGTAGCGTTAGTACCCAGAATCTCTTTACCAACACAATAGAGTGGAGTAATGGTATTGATTTGTTCACGTGTTTTCTCAGCAAGTTGTAAAGCCTGTTCTATAAGCTCATAACCTTCCGTAACAAGTCTTTTTCTTGCAACGTCGAGAGAAGCAAGGAGAAGGTAAGAAGTTGAGGTAGTTGTTAACATACTAATGATTGTTTGAACACGCTTAGCGGAAACAAGACCTTCCTTCACATTAAGTACGGAGCTTTGAGTCATCGAACCACCAAGCTTGTGAACGCTCGTTGCAGCCATATCAGCACCGGCCTGCATTGCGGATACAGGAAGACGGTCATGAAAATGGATATGAACACCATGTGCTTCATCGACAAGAACGGGAACATCAAATTCATGTGATATAGATACAATCTCTTCAAGATTAGCAGAAATCCCAAAGTAAGTTGGATTAATCACGAGCACGCCTTTAGCATCTGGATGTTGTTGTAGAGCTTTCCTAACAGCGACAGGCGTAATACCATGCGAAATCCCTAGTTTTGGATCAATCTCTGGATGTATAAATACGGGAGTTGCTCCAGAGAAGATAATCGCTGACATCACTGATTTGTGAACGTTTCTAGGTACAATGATTTTGTCACCCGGCGAGCATACCGTCATGACCATCGTCATGATCGCGCCGCTAGTTCCTTGAACAGAAAAGAATGTCGCATCAGCTCCGAATGCCTCAGCAGCAAGATCCTGAGCCCTCTTGATCATGCCGTGTGGATGATGAAGATCATCAAGCGGTTGAATGTTAATTAAATCGATCGAAAGTGCGTTATCTCCAATAAAGGAACGAAACTCTGGGTCCATCCCCGTTCCTTTCTTATGTCCTGGTATGTGAAATTGAATCGGATTTTTGTTAGCATGATTGACCAATCCGGTGAATAGTGGTGTTTCGTTTTGTTGCAAATCCAGCACCTCTTTACTTATACTAGTTAAAGCTCTCCACAAAACGATTGTGGAAAGCTGGTTAGTCATAGAATGAAACAATTTTGAAGTAGCATAACACATAAATCATATAGTATGACATGAATGATGCTTTATTTCTTAAACAAACTGAGTATAATCACATGAGCTGTAATTTGCAAGTTTTATTTTAATGAAATCTTTAAATAAGTACAGTAAGAATCGCCATTTAACTTCTGTGTCAGCTTGCTTTTTTCGATTGTGAGAAAAGGAGATGCCACCTATTTCTCGAAATGTTTATGAACAAGGAGAGGATAAGTTATGGAATGGAACACGCGTCTTACAAAATTACTGGGCATTGATCGACCGATCGTTCAGGGAGGGCTTGCGTATCTTGCTTACCATGAACTTGCTGTCGCTGTAAGTAATGCAGGTGGTTTGGGTCAACTAACAGCTATGTCGATGGAGTCAGAAGCTCAACTAAGAGAAGAAATCAGACTTACAAAACGGAAAACCCCTAACCCGTTTGGGGTAAATTTCGCGATTGGACAGCATGGACGACCGTTCGAACATATGCTTGAAACGGCACTTGACGAAGGAATCGAAATCATCTCAGTTACTGGTGGAAATCCGAAACCAGTATTTGATGTAGTGAAAGGAACGAACGTGAAGGTACTTGTCCTTACAGCTGGTAAGAGACAAGCAATAAAAGCTGAAGAACTTGGGGCTTCGGCGGTCATGGTCGTTGGTCAAGAAGGCGGTGGTCACCTAGGAAAAGAAGATACCGGGACGATGGTACTTGTTCCTCAAGTCGTCGATGCAGTTTCAATTCCTGTTATTGCTTCAGGTGGGATAAGTGATGGTCGGGGGTTAATGGCTTCTCTTGCACTTGGCGCCGAGGGAATCGAAATGGGGACAAGGTTTATTGCGACCGAAGAATGCACACATGCCCATATGAATTATAAGAAACGAATTCTTGCAAGTAATGAGACAGATACGGTTATTATAAAGAGAAGTATTGGGGCACCTGCAAGAGTGATTCGAAATTCATTTGCTGAGCACATTCATCAGATAGAAGCGAGTCAGGGAGGCTATGAAGGATTGAAAAATTACATAAGTGGTGAAGCAAACAGGAAATTTATTTACGAAGGCAAAGAAGATGAAGGATTTGCATGGGCAGGCCAGGTGATTGGCTCAATTAATGACCTTCCATCAGTACATGACTTATTTGAGCGCATTGACAATGAAGCCGCAGCCATCCAATCAAAGTGGCAAATGTAGAAAGGAGAATCGAAATGGAAATACAATACCCTATTTCAATTGATTGGAACAAAGAAGAGGTTATTAAGGTTGTTAACTTTTTCCAATTAGTTGAGCAAGCGTACGATCAAGGAGCGCGTAAGGATCAAATGATAAATGCTTACTATTCATTTAAAGATGTTGTCCCTTCAAAGTCTGAAGAAAAACAGATCTTCAAACAGTTCGATAAGGAAACAGGTTATTCAACTTACCATGCTGTTAAGGAAGCAAGAGAAACGGAACAAGACAAAGTAGTAATGAATAAAAAATAACCAGGGGGGTCCCCCTGGTTTACTTTTTTGCCTTCAAAGATAGGTTGTAGATTGGCATAACCGTTTCAAACGTATCCTTAACTGCCGCTATAAATTTGTCCCCATCCTTTAATATAGGATCGTTACTAGAAAAGTGTCTGCCGACTAGAAACTCACCTTTTTTCACGTCGCGAAATCGTATTAGCGCCTTTTCTAAATCAAGATCCGAAATGGATTTACTCGCATTTTTTTTCGTATGATCTGTCGATATCATATATGACGAAGGAATGGTTTTGTTGAGTTCATCGAGATGTTCAAGGAACATGGAAGCCATTTCTTGCTTGCCAGGCAATTCATAAATATATGCAAGCCAGATGAAGACATGATCATCAAAAAGTCCAATTTGGAAATGAGGATGCATTTTATAGCCTCGTTTGTTATGAGAAAAAGCCATCCATGTGTCGACAGGTGGATTCTTAGTTCTTCTGGCGTGGCGTGCAATGTGAAGGTGCATTTCATTCCCAACAAGAATTTCAAGATCGCTTTTAACATCTTCGCTCAAGGCAGCGAATTTGGGCTGGATTCGCTCCTGGATGGCTTCCATTCTCTGTTCGAGTCCATCGATTTGGAATGAGTCAAAATCTTTATGTGTAAAACCATTAAATGACATAATATCCTCCAATATGACAAAATTTTATATTCTCATTTTAACATAGAAGGGCAATTCGGATGAAAAGTGACGATTCATGTGTGTTGGTAGGTTTGAAAAATACGCAAAAGAGGAAAAATACTAACAAATAAAGAGGTTGCATAGTTAGCGGTGAAGGCATAAGATATATTAAACAAAGCAGAAAAATCAGAATATTCCGTCTTATGTTCGGATCTGATAACTATGACTGCTTAAACGAAAAGAAAAGGGGTGTAGGTTACCATGAAACAAGTGATTCAGTCATTGCAAAGAAACGAGGCAGAGAAACGGATTCCGGTGCTTAGGATGGAAATTGACTATGAATTGGCAACACTACACGATGCGATGATGGTTAGTGATCAAGATGAGATGACGCGATGTAAAGTGAAGCTAGAAGAACTTCGACAGGAAATGGTGCGCTTGGAGGCTTAATGAAACGAACCTTGCAAAAAGGTTCGTTTTTTCTGCTTTTCCTGTCATAATAAAAGATAGAATGAAATTTAAGGCAAAAGGAGATCCAATCATGGCACAGCAAACGAACTGGGATAGCGTATATGAAGATGCGAAAAGGTGGATTCAAGAAGCTGGTAAAGAAATAATCTCCTCTTTTACAACCTCCTTTGCGATTGATACAAAAAGCAATCCAAATGATTTAGTGACAGACATTGATAAGCAAACAGAGAAGTTTTTTATTGAACGGATCAAGAAGAATTACCCGGAACATAGAATTATGGGAGAAGAAGGATTTGGAGACAAAATCGAAGATCTGAACGGAGTAGTTTGGTTTTTGGATCCAATCGATGGGACGATGAATTTTGTTCATCAGCAAACTAATTTTGCAATCTCAATTGGCATATATGAAGATGGCGTCGGCAAAGTTGCTTTTATTTATGATGTAACAAAGGACGAGTTATATCATTGTTTCAAAGGGAATGGCCTCTATCTGAATGAAAAGAAATTAAAACCACTACAACCAGTGAAGTTTTCTGAAGCTCTTCTTGCCATTAATGCAACTTGGGTAACGGAAAATCACCGAATTGACCCCAGAACGTTCTCACCCCTTCTCAAAAAAATCCGAGGAACAAGATCGTACGGAAGTGCTGCAATAGAGATGGCATATGTTGCAGCAGGAAGGCTTGATGGTTATGTTTCTTTACGTTTAGCACCATGGGATTTTGCAGCAGGAAAGTTATTGATCGAAGAAGCAGGTGGTACTTGTTCAACAGTTGATAATAAACCTATCGATTTATTGGGTAAAAACACCATTTTTGTTGGGAATCAATCTTTTCATTCACAGGTACAGAAGGATTACATCCAGCCTGCTCTAGATCAGAACTACTACTTTAGAGCTCCTACTTCAAAATGATAAGCGTGACGCAAAGAAAGTTTGATGGAAACCTTGCAGAATTATTATACGAATGGACGTTGGATGATGAGGCATGGCTGTCTGAAGAATTTGGGAGACAACCTCTGTTCGAGGATGTGGTTTCATACATTCAAACATATGAAGGCCTTGGTTGTCAGTTTCAAGTTTGGTTCCGGGACGATGAGCCAATTGGAATGACAAGTGTACTTGAAAAAGCACCCTCTAATTACAAACCTTGGATCGGCACGATCGTAGTTCGGCCGGATAAAAGAAGGCAGGGTTATGGTCGCAAAATGATGCAGCTGGTATCCGATGAACTTACTGGAGTAGTCTTTGCGGGCATACCTTATGAGTTGACTGGTTGGAGCATTTTCCTTGGGAAATGTGGATTTGAACAATACGGATTAGAGGAAGACAAGAAAAAATACTTACTCTTTGTTCGTCCCGACTAACACTTTGTTTATATGACAAAAGAGCTGTTCATTCTTGAACAGCTCTTTTCGTATTCGCTTATTGTTCAACTTTTCGTTTAATTCGAAAGCCCATTCCCATAAAGAAACCTACTCCGACTATAGCAAGAATTGCGCCGATCCAGCTTTGTTCAGCTATAGATATACCGATTGCACACATGCTTGCAACCGCTAGAATGGCCATTAAGAGTAAAAGGAAATTATGCTTATTCATCATGCGGAAAGCCCCCTTTATAGTACTAGTGTACAATAACTGGGTTCAGGGTGAAAGAAGAGAAATTTCGCCTAATCGAATATCTGTGTTATAATGGTCTAGTTATTGAGTTTATCGTCAGAAAAAAGACGAGAATACGAGGAGAGAATAATTAATGGCAATAAGAGAAGATATTCGTAACATCGCAATCATTGCCCACGTTGACCACGGTAAAACGACGCTGGTAGACCAAATGCTACATCAGTCTGGAACGTTTCGTGACAACGAGCAAGTAAGCGAACGTGCGATGGATTCGAACGACCTTGAGAGAGAACGCGGGATTACGATCCTTGCTAAAAATACGGCAATTAACTACGAAGACAAACGAATCAACATCATGGATACGCCCGGACACGCTGACTTCGGTGGCGAAGTTGAACGTATTATGAAAATGGTAGACGGTGTGCTTCTTGTTGTCGACGCTTATGAAGGCTGTATGCCGCAAACACGCTTTGTGTTGAAAAAAGCACTTGAGCAAAAGCTGACACCAATTGTTGTACTAAACAAAATTGACCGCCCAGCAGCACGCCCTGCAGAAGTAGTTGACGAAGTAATTGATCTATTTATTGACCTTGGAGCAGATGAAGATCAGCTGGATTTCCCTGTTGTTTACGCTTCTGCAATCAACGGTACTGCAAGTCTTGATCCTGAAGTTCAGGATGACAATATGAAAGTTCTTATGAACACGATTATTGATAACATTCCTGCACCACTTGATAATAGTGACGAGCCACTTCAATTCCAGATCACACTTCTTGATTACAACGATTACCTTGGACGAATTGGTATCGGCCGTGTGTTCAGAGGAACAATGAAAGTTGGCCAGCAGGTTGCCTTGATGAAGGTCGATGGCACTGTGAAGCAATTCAGAGTAACTAAGCTCTTCGGTTTCATTGGTTTGAAGCGAGTTGAGATTGAAGAAGCAAAAGCTGGGGACCTTGTTGCGGTATCTGGTATGGAAGAAATCAACGTAGGTGAGACAGTTTGTCCATACGATCACCAGGAAGCACTTCCAATCCTTCGTATTGATGAGCCGACACTTCAAATGACTTTCCTTGTTAACAACAGTCCTTTTGCTGGTAAAGAAGGTAAGTACATTACGAGTCGTAAAATTGAAGAGCGTCTTAGAGCACAGCTTGAAACAGACGTAAGTCTTCGCGTTGAGAACACGGATTCTCCAGATGCATGGGTTGTATCAGGACGTGGTGAGCTTCACCTTTCCATTCTGATCGAGAACATGCGTCGTGAAGGATTTGAGCTTCAAGTGTCAAAACCTGAAGTTATTGTTCGTGAAGTTGATGGAGTTGCAAGTGAGCCGGTTGAACGTGTTCAAATCGATGTACCTGAAGATTACACTGGTTCTGTAATGGAATCTCTTGGTGAGCGTAAAGGTGAGATGGTGAACATGGTAAACAACGGTTCTGGCCAAGTTCGCCTTGAATTCATGGTTCCTGCGCGTGGATTGATCGGATACTCTACAGAGTTCCTAACTCAGACTCGTGGTTACGGAATTATTAACCATACGTTCGAAACGTACATGCCTCTAATTAGTGGCCGTGTTGGTGGTCGTCGTGCTGGTGTACTAGTTTCAATGGAAAAAGGTAAAGCTTCTGAATACGGTATTATGGGTGTTGAAGACCGTGGGACGATTTTCGTTGCTCCAGGTACTGAAGTATACGAAGGTATGATTGTTGGCGAACACACTCGTGAGAACGACATTACGGTAAATATCGTAAAAGTGAAGCAAATGACTAACATGCGTTCTGCCAACAAAGACCAGACTGTTTCTATGAAGAAACCGCGCGTTCTTACTCTTGAAGAAGCGCTTGAGTATTTGAATGATGATGAGTATTGCGAAGTAACACCGGATTCAATCCGTCTTCGTAAGAAAATCCTTGATAAGAACGAACGTGAAAAGTCAGCTAAAAAGAAAAAAACAGCCCAGTAAGGGTGTCTAAGGCGATTCAAAAGGGGCATCCTTTTGAATCGCTTTTTTATTTTCTCTCAAAAGTAAGGGTTTACTTGAAATCAAATACATATAAAACATCATTTTTTGATGATAATTTTATACCGGGGGTGGAAAAATGAACACTGAATCTGCAATTGCTACTGAAGATCTCTCGTTTTTTGCGAAATTGGTCGGTATTGAAGATAATATGGTGTTAGGGTTTTATCTGCTTTATGCCATTATTGTTGTTCTTTGTATTATAGTTTATCGACTTGGATTTGCTAAAAAACTTCCAGTGTTGAAAAATGCCGTTGTCTACGCCGTTCTCGTGATTGGCTGTTTTCCATTAACCTTTTTTGGGATTGGATTGCCTGTGGCTGAAGGATTAGTAGCCTCCGCTGTCGTATTAATTATTTATAAGGTCCGATTGCATCAATCGAAAAAGAAAGAAGCGTAACGTCACAAGCTGGAGGCGATCATTGAATCTTCAGGACGCAATTTATAATTGGCTTAGTATCAAAGTAGTGGCTGATATGAGACAAACAGACCAAGCTGCCCGGGATACGACAGATTTTTTTAAGGATATAATTACGGAAGACCATGGTTTAACAGAGATTGAGGTTGAGTTGACGAATGGGTATTACCTTGTTCATTACGAAAAGGCGGGGCGACAGGAAGTTATGAAATTTCCGATCGAATTGATCGAAGCTTTACTACTATCAATTCAAAATGAACCCAAATATAATCAATAAAACGGGAAAAAGACGTGCAACACGCACGTCTTTCTTAAACAAATCGTTCTTCATTCATTCTGTACACTGAAAATAAGAATCCTGCGTATATGACATGACCGAGCGCCCAATAACTGATCGCTGTCACGTTCAAAAGGTCAGGAGTTGGTTTGGTTGCGAGATAGGTTAAAGGAAAATATAAAAAAACGGTAGGTAAAGTTAACACTCCCGCAAATACAGCCTGGGCTTTCGTTCGGTTAGGAAAGAAGCGTGAGCAAATAATACTGAATACCACACCGATTACGAGTGAAATGATAAGATGAAAACCAAATTCTATTAGTTCAGGTAAGTTTTTATCTCCAATTACCGGTATGAAATCAACATTGAGCAGGAGTGTATATACTAGCTCTCCTGTGACGGTTTCTACACCTTTCAGAACAAGGCCAAGGACAATGCCGGAAATAGTTCCGGCAAGGAGACCAAGCTTTATCTTACCACTCATCGTTAGACTCATCCTGATGATACAGTTTGAAGTTTCCTGTCTCTTTCCGTTCTTTGGTTCGAGTCTCGATACGTTCATTGCAGGAATCACACATATATGTGTGGATAGGTCTGTTGCGTAGTTTTTTTGCAAGCGGACTGCCGCTTTCGATTTTTTCGATTTTATCACAAAGTACACATTTTACTCGCATATTAAACACCTCTCATTCCATGTTGCTAGTATAGCATGAATAAACAGTATGTTTGCAGTATTATGCGCAAGATAGAAGATAGAAAAATGGAGGAATCACGATGCCGAATAAAGTTGATACGACTCTTTCAAATGAACTTTTGAATCTTCTTAAAAGGGAGCAATACGTTCTTCTCTCAACCATCGACCATGAAACAACAGGACCTAATGTGAGTGCGATCTCCTGGCTTTATGCAGCAGACACCCAGTCCATTGTATTTGCTGTCGATCAAAAATCGCGTATAGTGAAAAACATTCATGCAAATGAGCATATTACGATTACGTTGATAGGAAATGAAAGCACGTATGCTATAGGTGGAACAGCTGAACTTGTAGAAGAGAAGATGGATGATGTCCCACTTAAGCTTGCAATGTACAAGCTCCATATTCGAGAAGTACGAGATGTCATGTTCTATGGTGCGAAAATGTCCGTAGTACCAGCATACGAGAAAACGTATGATCCTGAAGCAGCAGCTAAGCTTGATCGCGCAGTAATGGCAGAGCTAAAGAAATCAAGTGAACTAGAATAACCGGCCAACCTGGCCGGTTATTTTTAATTTCATTGCTCATTTTGTTCCGATGTCATCCTATTTATCCAAATCTTGTTTTTCTTGCTGTTGTTTCAACTGCTTCTCGCTTTCTTTTGGTAATTGTTTGTCGTTCGACCGAATAGGTTCATTTTCTGATTTGTTATTCTGACTTGGTATTTCTGGCATCAGTCTCGCGACAATATCAGCTAGTTCTTCCATAATTCCGCCGACTGGATGGCCACGTTTGATTTCGGTAGCCATTTGCTTTAATCGATAGGTCGTGTCAGCGTCGGCCGTAATAACGGCGTTAGCTCCATAAGGGTCTTTCTGGAGCGCCTCAGCTACAGTGTATTTGATTGAACTCACTCGTGAGCGATCTATTTTCTGATTCACATCGATGCCGACCACAGCATATTTTCCTGTCACAACTGCAGTAGCATCGTTCACATCAGGAACCTGTTTGGCAATTGTTACGAGATGCTCCGCAATATCAGTGGCGGATCGCTTTTCATTCTCAGGTGTTCGAACAGACTGTTTAACATACTGAACACGATCGGTTTGTTCTTTTTTTTCAGCCACCGGCTCATCTTTTGCCTGACAAGCAGATATAAGAAGGCAAACGGCGAGAATACTCCATCGAATTTTTTTCATTATGATTACCTCCGGGGTGTGTGATTCAACATCAAATCATGGCATTTTACTAATTATTTTCTGAATAACCGTCTAACTTTATACACCCGGTCATAGATTATAAAAAAACGTAGATAGTCCCAACTGTCATTCGTACCTGTGATAGCTATTTAAATCTGGTCAGGAGGCGAAGTGTTGGATAAGGTTTACGTCCTAGATACTAACGTGTTACTCCAGGATCCAAATGCTATTTATTCGTTTGAGACGAATGAAATCGTAATCCCCGCTGTAGTATTAGAAGAAGTTGACTCCAAGAAACGTTATATGGATGAAATCGGAAGGAATGCCAGGCAAGTATCACGGATGATTGATGGATTTCGTGAGCGAGGTAGACTTCATGAATCGATACCCCTTGAAAACGGTGGCACGCTCCGAATTGAGTTGAATCACCGATCATTTCAATATTTGCAAGATAAGTTTGTTGAGAAAACGAATGATAATCGCATTTTAGCCGTTGCGTTAAATTTATTTTTGGAAGAAGGGAAGTTGAAATCTGGAAGAACCGTCATTCTTGTAAGTAAAGATGCGCTAGTGCGTGTGAAAGCAGACGCTATGGGGATACAGGCAGAGGATTTTTTAAGCGATCGTGTTGTCGAGTTTAATCAAATTTACACCGGATATGAGGAACGCTATGTTGATACAGAGTTAATCAGCCAATTTTTTGAACACCATTTCATCGATGCCAAGTTACTTAAGGGGAGACCACTTTATCCTAATCAATATGTCATACTAAAAGATCCGGCACAGGCATCCTCTTCTGGAATTGGGAAAGTAGATAAAAATGGGAAAAGAATTGAAAAAACTGCGATGGAAACAGAATATATGTGGGGGATTGGTCCGAGAAACGTTCAACAGAGGATGGCGCTTGATCTACTTGTACGTAAAGATATTCCGCTTGTCACGCTAGTTGGCAAAGCTGGAACAGGAAAAACGCTTCTTGCGATGGCTGCTGGTTTAATGCAGACAGAAGACCTCAATCAATACAAAAAGCTTTTTATCGCAAGACCGATCGTGCCAGTTGGGAAAGACATAGGGTTTTTACCAGGTGAGAAGGAAGAAAAATTACGACCGTGGATGCAACCGATTTACGATAATCTGGAATATCTCTTCAATGTGAAAAAAACGGGGGAACTTGAAAAAATACTCTCAGGAATTGGTTCCATTCAGGTAGAAGCGCTGACGTATATACGGGGAAGAAGCTTACCGGATCAATTTATTATCATCGATGAAGCTCAGAATTTAACAAAACATGAAGTGAAGACGATTCTTACTCGAGTTGGAGAAGGCAGTAAAATTGTATTGCTTGGGGATCCTCAACAAATTGATCATCCATATCTAGATGAATATACCAATGGACTGACGTATGTGGTAGAGAAATTTAAAGAACAGCCACTAAGCGGACATGTAAAGCTCGAGAAAGGTGAACGCTCTCTACTTGCCCGAATTGCAGCTGATCTTCTTTAAATTACCGTAATGCCCGCGATATCTTTATATGGTTCAGAAGCATTAGATCCATCACCTAAATAGAAGTGTGTGGGCCCGTCTTCTCTGAGCGGCTTTCCGTCTTTAGAAAAACGTAGAAAGCCGCTCATCGCTTCTTCCATTGTGAGAACAACTTGTTCTCCATGGCTAGTATCGAGCTGGACTTTAAGTGCTTCATCTGTTGGATCTGCATTCGATAAGAATGGTCTAAGTGGAATGACAAAACTTCCAGTTAATACACGTTCCTTTTCAAAGCGTTTTATGCTTTTGTTAACGGGAGGCTTAATTCCCGTGCGCTCCCGTTCCCAGCGCTCTGCCTGAGCTCTGATGTAATCGTTCTCATTCTTTTCTGCTGATCCATCAAATTTCAAAAATTCGTCAAGTTCAATCTTACGATCATCAAATATCCATACGCTAGCATCTAATGTAATGGCATAATTGACTTTCCCCTTAATGGGTATAATTGTCTCCATCTCGTACACCCCACAATCAAAATCTTTTGCAAACCAAGTATACCGGTTATGCTTGCATTTGTCACATTTGGGGAACAGTATGGTGAGAGTCAATTCGTTAGAGCGGGAGGATTCATAATGAGATGTCGTAGAGAAGAAGAATTAGTAGAACTAGTGAGACGGAGCAAGCCATATACAAAGGATGGCAAAGTAGCGGATTATATTCCAGCCCTGGCAAAAGCAGATCCGGACAAATTAGCGATTGCGATATATTCAAAAGAGGACGGATGTTTATCAGCAGGTGATGTCGGCGAAACGTTTACTCTCCAGAGTATTTCCAAAGTGCTTACCCTGGCGCTGGCAATCATGGATGCCGGGGAAGAACATGTCTTCTCGAGAGTAGGCATGGAGCCGACGGGTGATCCTTTTAATTCGATTGCAAAGTTAGAAACAATGGTACCATCCAAACCATTAAATCCTATGATTAATGCAGGTGCACTCGTTGTTACAAATATGATTCACGGTAGCTCAGTAGAAGAGAAAGTAGGAAGGATTCTGCAGCTTATTCATGATATGACAAATAACTCGAGTATTGGCATTAATAACGATGTAGCGGATTCAGAATATGAGTCTGCCAATCTTAATCGTGCGCTAAGTTACTTCATGAAACAGCATGGCATCATTGATAACAATGTTGAGATGCTGCTTGAAGCTTACACAAAGCAATGTGCTATTGAAGTGAATTGCAAGGATCTTGCGAGGATAGGAATGGTCCTTGCAAATGAAGGAAGAGATCCTGAAACAGAACGTCCAATCATCCCTAGATACATTGCAAGGATCGTGAAAACATTCATGGTTACGTGTGGAATGTACAATGCGTCAGGTGAATTTGCAATCAATGTGGCAATTCCAGCGAAGAGTGGGGTTTCAGGTGGCATATTAAGTCTTGTGCCTAATGAAATGGGGATTGGTGTATATAGTCCACCTCTTGACCCTAAAGGAAACAGTATTGCCGGAAATAAGCTTCTAGAAAATTTATCTTCACAATATGAACTAAGTATTTTCTAATCTTGATTGCGTTTACCCTGCTTTTTCTTGCAATTTTTATGCATTCCTTTTATGATAATAGAAGGAATGGGAAAGGGAACGGAGGGATCAGATTTGTCTACTGGGATGGCAACAGGACATCGTGAAAAGGCATACGAGCTGTTAAAAGCCGATGCGCATAAGATCCTAAAACTCATCGAAGTTCAAATGGAGAATTTGACGATGCCTCAGTGTCCTCTGTATGAAGAGGTTCTTGATACGCAGATGTTTGGTTTATCTCGCGAAATAGATTTCGCGGTTCGTCTTGGATTGGTAAATGAAGATGATGGTAAGGAACTGCTCGAATCGTTAGAGCGTCAATTGTCAGCACTTCATGAAGCCAGCGTGAGAAAATAATAAAAGCTCAAACTATCTCAGATAGTTTGAGCTTTTTGTTTTGCTTAGAGGCAATAGCAGATAGAAAATATGATAGAATACGAGTAAGCCTTAAAAGAATTCAGAAGATTTTAGGAGTAGATATCAATGAATGATTTGCTCATGGTGATCCTTGTCATTTCTCCTCTCAGCTTATTACTTCATGAGACAGGTCACACACTCGCAGCGAATGTCTTCACATCTGCTGGTGTTAAACTTCACCTGGGCATAGGTCCAAGACTATTCACCTGGAAACATGCTAGAGGAGAAGTAGCAGTCAACGCTATTTACTTTGCTGGAGGAATGACCATTAGCTCTCAACCAGAGAAAGCATATGGTAAAATCATCATTGCCTTAGCTGGACCGGTCACCAACCTCTTTGTTGCAACAATCGCACCAGCACTTCCACTCCCGCCATCGATCATTGCATGGGTATTGTTCTTTAATCTCTGGCTAGGCATAACAAACTTAATCCCATTCAAACTCCTAGGAAAAGAATCCGACGGTTGGACCGTAATCAAAGTCATTTTCAAAAAAACTTAATTCCAACCGGACAGGCAGGTTTAACCCAAAAACCATCGAATCCTATACATACTTAGAAAAGCGGAAGCGCCCGTTTAGACCCGGCAGACACTGGAAGCTTTCAAAATGAACACGTGTTCTTTGTGTTCGGTTTGAAAGGTGAAGTGTCCGAGGGGCTGGGCGCTGCAGCTGGACAAGAAAAGCGGAGACGAGCGTTTAGAAATGGAGATATTGGAGCACTTGAACTGGAACACGCCTTATGTGTTCCTGTGAAAGAGCGAAATATCGTAATTTCTGCGAGTCGCAGCTGGACAAGAAAAGCGGAAGCGGGCGTTAAGACACGGCAGACACTGGAAGCTTTCAAAATGAACACGTTCTTTGTGTTCAGATTGAAAGGTGAAGTGACCAAGTGTCTGCCCGCTGCAGCTAGACAAGAAAAGCGGAAGCGGGCGTTAAGACACGACAGGCACTGGAAGCTTTCAAAATGAACACGTTCTTTGTGTTCAGATTGAAAGGTGAACTGACTTATGCCCTTGCCGTGTTTATATCGAATTGGGATATTGAGATGGAATGGTGCATGTACACAACAAAAGTGAAGTCTGGAGCTAACTTCTCAGAGAGAAAATAAACAGGTAGGATGACGTCTATGATTAAAAAATTATTTAAGCACTATGATTATTCACTTATCATCAGTGTATTACTCCTTTGTGGGTTTGGTCTTGTAATGGTTTACAGTGCAAGTATGGTGTGGGCAGTAATGAGACATGAAACAAACAGCGCGTTTTTCTTTAACAGGCAGATCATTTGGCTTGCCGTTTCGCTTATTATGTTTTTCATCGCGATGCTCTTTCCTTACAAAGCATACAGGAAATTCATCGTACCGATTCTGGGGCTATCAATTTTTATGCTAATTCTCGTAAGGTTTGTAGGATCAACAACAAACAATGCTCGAAGCTGGATTGAATTAGGTCCATTTAGTTTTCAGCCTTCTGAATTCGTTAAACTTGGATTGATTATTTATTTAGCTGCAATCTACTCCAAAAAGCAGGCATATATTTCAAATTTTGTAAGAGGCGCACTTCCACCACTAATGGTCATTGGTCTGATCTTCGCACTTGTTGCATCGCAACCCGATCTTGGGACAGCGATGATTATTGCGTTAACGTCGGGTATTGTAATTGTTTGTTCTGGTATGAAGTGGAAGCATATTTTTGCGCTAATGTTTATTGGTGCAATTCTCTTTGCGGGTGCATGGATGTCACTTTCTCCAGAGCAAGCGTCTAGATTTACAGGGGCTTACGATCCGTTCTCAGACCCTGAAGACAGTGGTTTTCATTTGATCAACTCTTATATTGCAATAGCATCCGGAGGGATAACGGGGCAAGGATTTGGACAGAGCATCCAGAAGTATGGTTTTCTTCCTGAACCACATACCGATTTCATCATGGCAATTATCGCAGAGGAACTCGGGTTGCTAGGTGTTGTATTTGTCATAGGATTGCTCGGTTATATCGTCTTTAAGGGCTTTGTGATCGGAATAAGATGCAAAGATACGTTCGGAAGTCTTCTTGCCATTGGAATTTCGGGAATGATCGGCGTTCAAACAGTCGTAAACCTGGGAGCCATCACGGGATGGTTACCCGTTACGGGAGTTCCACTTCCATTTATTAGTTACGGAGGCTCTTCTTTAATTCTGCTGATGATCTCTGTTGGTATTTTAATTAATGTTTCAGCTTTTGTGAATATTAGAAAAGAACAGAAAACAGGTTACATTAAGAAAGATAATACAGTTCATATGGAATTCTGACATTGATCGAGGAGGAACTTACATGACAGCAATTACAAAAATACTTGTTGCCAATCGAGGAGAAATCGCCATTCGAATCTTTCGTGCGTGTACGGAATTAAACATTCGCACTGTCGCGATCTATTCAAAAGAAGACAGCGGTTCTTACCACCGCTACAAAGCAGATGAGGCTTATCTCGTTGGAGAAGACAAGAAGCCGATTGATGCCTACCTAGATATCGAAGGCATTATTGAAATCGCTAAATCGAATCACATTGATGCGATACATCCTGGATATGGTTTCCTTTCAGAAAACCTTCACTTTGCAAAACGATGTCAGGAAGAAGGAATTATCTTTATAGGTCCAGAGCTTGAACATCTTCGTATGTTTGGAGATAAAGTGGAAGCTAGAAAACAGGCGATTCTTGCAGGATTACCTGTGATACCTGGCACAGATGGACCTGTAGAAGGTCTTGATGAGGTCAGGGATTTCGCTAGGGAGAACGGGTATCCTCTCATGATCAAAGCCGCGCTTGGCGGTGGTGGTAGAGGAATGAGAATTGTAAGAAGCGAAGAAGCATTGGCGGATGCGTATGATCGAGCAAAGTCAGAAGCGAAGGCAGCCTTTGGGCGAGATGAGATTTATGTCGAGAAATTCGTAGAAAATCCTAAGCATATTGAAGTACAAATTTTAGGTGATAAGCACGGAGGGACAGTCCACCTATACGAGCGAGACTGTTCTGTGCAGCGCCGTCATCAAAAGGTAGTAGAAGTCGCACCGAGCGTATCACTTAGTAAGGCAGCCAGGAATGAGATTTGTGAAGCGGCTGTTAAATTGATGGAAAATGTTCAATACGTCAATGCTGGAACCGTTGAGTTTCTTGTTAATCAGTCTGGTGAATTCTATTTCATTGAAGTTAATCCACGCGTTCAGGTCGAACATACAATCACAGAAATGATTACAGGTATTGACATTGTGCAGTCTCAAATTATGATTGCTGAAGGAGAGCACCTTCACGGAGAACGACTTGGAATTCCACCACAAGAGAAAATTGACTGTCACGGATATGCCATTCAGTGTCGAGTAACGACGGAAGATCCAGAGAATAATTTCATGCCTGATACCGGTAAATTGATGGCTTACCGCTCAGGTGGGGGATTCGGTGTTCGGCTAGATGCAGGGAATGGTTATCAGGGTGCGGTAATAACCCCTTACTATGACTCATTGCTCGTAAAGCTTTCAACATGGGCTCTTAGTTTTGACCAGGCTTCATCTAAAATGGTAAGAAACTTGAAAGAATTTAGAATCAGAGGGATTAAAACAAACATCGCTTTCCTTGAGAATGTAATGAAGCATGAGAATTTCAGAACTGGTGTATATGATACGTCATTCATTGATTCTTCCCCAGAGCTATTTGTCTTTCCGAAACGAAAAGACCGAGGCACAAAAATGCTCTCTTATATTGGAAATATTACGGTGAATGGTTTTCCAGGTCTAGATAAGAAGAAAAAACCCGCGTATACCAAGAGAAGGATTCCGCATTTAAAATATAGTGAGGAAATTCCTAAAGGAACAAAGCAAATTCTTGATGAACGAGGTGCAGAAGGCCTTGTTAACTGGGTGAAAGAGCAAAAGAAAACGTTGCTCACAGACACAACTTTTAGAGACGGTCACCAATCACTTCTTGCGACTAGAGTGAGAACGACTGACTTAATGCACATTGCAGAGCCTACTGCTCGCATGCTTCCTGAGCTATTCTCAATGGAAATGTGGGGAGGAGCTACTTTTGATGTTTCGCTTCGATTCCTGAAGGAAGACCCCTGGGATCGCTTGATTAAACTTAGAAAGAAAGTACCAAATGTCATGTTCCAGATGCTACTAAGAGCTTCAAATGCGGTAGGATACAAAAACTATCCCGACAATCTAATTCGGGAGTTTGTTGAAAAGTCTGCAGATGCAGGAATCGATGTTTTTCGAATTTTTGACAGCTTGAATTGGGTTGAAGGGATGAAAAAAGCAATTGAAGCTGTTCGTGAAACAGGAAAAGTAGCAGAAGCTTCAATTTGTTATACGGGTGATATTTCAGATCCTTCAAAAACGAAGTATGATCTTGATTATTATCAGAGATTGGCAAAAGAGTTAGAGGACGCAGGTGCTCATATACTTGGTATAAAGGATATGGCCGGTTTGTTAAAACCACAGGCAGCGTACGATCTTGTATCAACTCTGAAAAAGACAGTGTCTATTCCTATTCATCTTCATACACATGATACGAGCGGCAACGGAATCTATACATATGCGAAAGCTATTGAGGCAGGGGTAGATATCGTAGATGTAGCCGTTAGTTCAATGGCTGGGTTAACTTCACAACCAAGTGCAAACTCGCTTTACTACGCAATGGATGGCTCTGAAAGACAACCGGATATCAACATCAAAGCTCTTGAAGAGCTTTCACACTACTGGGAAGATACGCGTAAATATTACAGTGGATTCGAAAGTGGTATGACAGCTCCACACACGGAAGTTTATGAGCATGAGATGCCAGGAGGTCAATACAGCAACCTACAGCAACAGGCGAAGGGGGTAGGTCTTGGAGAACGTTGGGATGAAGTGAAACGCATGTATCGCAGAGTGAATGAGATGTTTGGTGATCTTGTGAAAGTAACACCATCTTCAAAAGTTGTTGGTGACATGGCGCTATACATGGTTCAAAATAGCTTAACAGAAGATGATGTTTATGAACGTGGTGAATCGCTTGATTTCCCTGATTCTGTCGTCGAATTATTCCAGGGTTATCTCGGCCAACCGTATGAAGGCTTCCCAAAAGAACTACAGCAAATTATACTTAAAGGCAGAGAGCCGATTACAACCAGGCCTGGCGAGCTTCTAGAACCCGTTAACTTTACAGATTTAAAAGAAACGCTTTATCACAAATTGAATCGCCAGGTGACGAGTCATGATCTTATCTCTTATGCCCTTTATCCTAAAGTTTATCTTGAGTATGAAGAAGTGAAGGATCTCTTTGGTGATGTATCAGTTTTAGATACGCCAACTTTCTTTTATGGCATGCGCCTTGGTGAAGAAGTGGAAGTGGAAATCGAACAGGGGAAGACGCTGATCGTGAAGCTAGTGTCAGTAGGAGAACCTAACCTTGAAGGCAAACGAACCCTTTACTTCGAACTAAATGGACAGCCACGAGAAGTCGTCATCAAAGATGAGAATATTAAAACGGCAGTAGCAGCGAAACCAAAGGCAGATCGAACAAATTCAAATCATATTGGCGCTACTATGCCAGGAACAGTTATTAAAGTACTCGTTGAAAAAGGCGAGAGAGTGAACAAAGGTGATCACTTAATGATTACTGAAGCGATGAAAATGGAGACAACGGTACAAGCTCCTAAGAGCGGCATCATTGAACATATTCATCTGTCGAATGGTGAGGGTATCGAAACTGGAGATTTACTAATTGAAATGAATGAATAGATAAAAAGCTGCGCAAATCTGCGCAGCTTTTTTCTATTGCCTCCCACTTCGGAGTGAGAGCATGACAAGATAAAGTAGAACTGTGAATAAACCTGATATGAAAAGGCCATGGAAAATAGCGAGAAAAAGATTCAGATCTGTCAGTACAACTAGCATTCCGCTTAACGCTTGTAAGCAAATAAAGACAAAGGCAGTAATCAATCCTTTTCGGAAAGTGGCTTCGTTTTTAAGTTCCTTAAACCCAATGATCATGATATAGAGCAACCATACAAAAATAAGAACGGCAGCTGTCCTATGAAGCATTTGGATACCTTGTTGTCCTGAAAAAGCAAAGAGTTGGCCGTCGTTACAAAATGGAACATTGTCACATGCCATACTCGCACCTGTGTGGCGAACGAGTGCCCCTGTGTAAACAACAACGTAGGAATAAATCGTAACAGCATATAAATGGAATCGGAGGCGTTTCGGCACATTTGGGTTTTTCTTTGTGCCTGATGCTTCAAAAACGAGAATTGTTAACAGCACTACGCTCGCAAAGCTTGCGAGGGAGAATCCAAAGTGAGATGCAAGAATGACATCAGATTGCCCCCATACAACTGCAGCAGCTCCTAGTAATCCTTGAAATACGATAAGGAAAACTGAAGCAATCGCCAAAAATTTCGTCTCTCGCAAATGTCCAATTTTTCTCCAAGTCCAGATCGCGAGAATGATAACAAGTATCCCAAGAGTAGCTGAGACTGCCCTGTGACTAAGCTCAATAATCGTTTCAAGAGCAGGTGCTTCAGGGAGAACTTTTCCATAGCATAGTGGCCAGGAATTTCCGCAGCCATCAGCAGAACCGGTCTTTGTGACAACGGCTCCCATTAAGAGAACGAGGAGCATGCCAAAAGACGTAATAATCCCGAACAATTTCAACAATTTATTCACAAATAACACCTTCTTATCTAATTATGTGTAATTCATAGTACAATGAATGTGTGAAGAAGCTGATGGTCATTCCGTCGATTTACTAAAGAACGACCACCTATCCATCTGGAAACGAAGTATACAAAACATGGAGATTCGTTTATAATGGATAAGGATTGCGGATACTGCTTCCTTTCACAAAACCAACATTATCTTACCATAGCTGTTACTCACATATAATAGTAAGATGTGAAGATTGAATTACATTTTACCAAACAGCTTGTAAGAATCCTTGGAGGGGTAATCGTGATAACTAGTTATAAACAAGGCTTATATAGTGTTCATATAAGATTGTCTTACATGAATAATGGACAGACTGAGCATCTTCAGTCGATTGAAATAGGGGGGTGTGTAGATTGAGTAAAACAAGAACGGCTTATGAAGCGTCGAATCGGGTTATGGAGCCAGGACCACTTTCGGAAGCGAATCCTTCAGGAACATGGAAAGATTTCCTTACACTAACTAAATTAGGTATCGTGTTCGATAATCTGATCACAGCATTTACAGGATTGTGGGTTGCATCTGTAACTGCAGGATTTGATCTTTTTGGAAATCCAATGGTTCTTATTTTAACGATGTTGGGAACAGCGTTTGTTGTTGCCGGGGGAACATCATTAAATAACTATATTGACCGTGATATTGATCAGGTAATGGCGAGGACCAATACAAGACCATCAGTGACAGGCAAAATACCTGCCAATCAGGTGCTTTTTGTAGGGCTGGGTTTAGCCATCGTGGGTACGATTATGTTATTGATCGTCGAACCAATGGCAGCACTTTTGGGACTACTCGGTCTCGTGATTTACGTTGTGCTTTATACAATGTGGACAAAGCGTACAACTTCATTAAACACTGTAGTAGGATCTTTCTCAGGTGCGCTACCGCCACTGATTGGTTGGGCTGCTATAGATCCTAACCTTAGTTCCGTGGCATGGGGAATGTTTTTGATTATGTTTATCTGGCAGCCGCCGCACTTTCTGGCGCTTGCAATGAAAAGGGTTGATGATTATCGCGACGCAGGAATTCCGATGCTTCCTGTCGTTGCAGGCTTCGAAATGACAAAGCGTCAAATTGTATTATATACGGCAGCTCTTGTACCAGTTTCACTACTGCTGTACAGCTTTGGAGCCGTGTATATAACCGTTGCAGCAATTCTTGGTTTTGGATGGCTAGCAATTGGAGTAGCTGGTTTCTTTATGAAGGATGATATAAAGTGGGCACGAATTATGTTCGTATACTCACTGAACTATATTACGATTTTGTTTATTGTTATGATTGCAGTAAATATTAATCCTTAAGAGTAATGAACTATGTATGGTCAGACAATGCGGGTAATCCCCGCATTGTCTTCCTATAACTCAATTTGAGTAAAAGCTACTAAGAAAGTGAGGTTTAAGGTGCAAATGAAACGTTGGAGAAATGTTTGGCGTTTTTTACCACTGCTATCGGTAATTGCGTTAACGCTTACAGGTTGCGGTAACGAACAGCTAACGGCTATGCTCCCCAAGGGGGAAGGGGCTGAGATGCAATTTAATCTCATGATGTTAAGCCTTTACATCATGATTGGAGTCTTCGTTGTAGTAGCACTTATTTATACTATTGTGCTCGTTCGTTTCAGACGACGTGGTGAAAGCGACAATGAAATTCCAGAACAAACGGAAGGCAATGTTGTTCTTGAGATCTTATGGACAGTTGTTCCTATCATTCTGCTTTTGATCCTTGCCGTTCCAACAGTAATGACGACGTTTGCATTAGACGAGGGGACTGAAAGTGTTCCTAAAGATGCAACGGTAGTCAAAGTTACAGCTCACCAATATTGGTGGGAATTTGAGTATCCAGATCTTGAAGTGAAAACCTCTCAAGATTTACACATACCTACAGGTGAAAGGGTTTACTTTGAGCTTGTCTCAAAAGATGTAACTCACTCCTTCTGGGTACCTACTCTTGGTGGGAAAATGGATACGAACACGGCTACAGAAAATAAAATGTGGCTGAATGCTCAGGAACCAGGTACATATTATGGTAAATGTGCTGAGCTATGTGGACCATCACATGCTTTGATGGACTTTAAAGTAATTGCTCAGGAGAAAGAGGACTTTGATGCATGGGCAAAGAGCATGAAAGAAGCCGGTTCACAAGCGGCATCTGATCAGGCTGCTCAAGGAGAAGAAATCTTCGCAAACAGCTGTATTGGTTGTCATGCTGTAGGTAGTGAAGGCGGTAACACAGGTCCGAACTTAACTAACTTTGGTGACCGTAAAAGAGTGGCAGGTGTTCTAGATCATACTGATAAGAACATTAAAGCCTGGATCAGTAACCCTTCTGACTTCAAACCGGGTAACAACATGCCAGCGTTTGGGGACCAATTGAAGGATGAGGAGCTTGATGCTCTAGTTGCTTATTTACAAGGTCTTAAGGTTGAAGAATAGTCATCGGAAATAAGGAGGTTTAATTCGTGTCAGCACATGCTTATAAAAAGAAAAATCCTGTATGGGATTGGCTTACTACCGTTGACCATAAGAAGATCGGGATTCTTTATCTCGCTTCCGGTGCTTTCTTCTTTCTAATTGGTGGTATAGAGGCTATCTTATTACGGGTGCAGTTGCTTTATCCAGAATTTGATTTCGTTGGTGCAGAAACATTTAACCAGTTGCTTACGATGCATGGGACGACAATGATTTTCCTAGCAGCTATGCCGCTCATATTTGGATTTATGAATGCGATCGTACCGCTCCAGATCGGTGCGAGGGACGTAGCCTTTCCATTCGTAAACTCACTTGGTTTCTGGTTATTTTCGGCTGGTGGTATTCTGTTGAACTTGGGTTGGTTCCTCGGAGGGGCGCCTGATGCAGGGTGGACAGGATATGCACCGCTATCAACTACAAGTCCAGGTAACGGGGTTGATTTTTATGTTCTTGGTCTACAAATTTCAGGTATTGGTACATTAATAGGAGGAATTAATTTTCTCGTAACCATTGTGAACATGCGTGCACCGGGCATGACATTTATGCGTATGCCTTTGTTCACATGGTCAAGCTTTATTACATCCGGTCTTATTCTTTTTGCATTCCCAGCATTAACAATTGGTCTTGCACTTCTTATGTTCGACCGTTTGTTCGGGACACAGTTCTTTGCGGCTGAAGCAGGCGGAAACCCGATTATTTATGAACATCTATTCTGGATCTTCGGGCACCCGGAAGTTTATATTCTAGTACTTCCAGCATTCGGAATGTTCTCTGAAATTATTGCAACATTCGCACGAAAACGTCTATTTGGATATTCTGCGATGGTTTTCGCAACAGCTCTAATTGGATTTTTAGGATTTATGGTGTGGGTTCACCACATGTTTACAGTTGGACTCGGTCCCATTGCGAACTCTATCTTTGCGGTAGCAACGATGTTGATCGCTGTACCAACTGGAGTTAAGATCTTTAACTGGATGTTTACGATGTGGGGAGGAAAAGTAAGCTTCCCAACAGCTAATCTATTTGCGGTAGGATTTATTCCATCATTCGTATTGGGTGGTATGACAGGTGTTATGCTAAGTGTTCCACCTGCTGACTACCAGTACCATGACAGTTATTTTGTTGTGGCCCACTTTCACTACGTTATTGTTGGTGGAGTCGTGTTTGGTCTATTCGCAGGTATGTATTATTGGTGGCCAAAGATTTTTGGAACAGTTCTCAACGAAGTTCTTGGAAAGCTTCACTTCTGGCTTTTCTTTATTGGCTTCCATTTAACATTCTTCCCGATGCACTTCCTGGGACTAATGGGAATGCCACGTCGTGTATATACGTATCTCTCCGGACAAAGTCTTGATGAGGCGAACTTCGCTGCAACGATGGGTGCATTTTTGATGGGGCTTGCAACGATTATTATGGTTTGGAATATTATCCAGACATCTGTTAAAGGTAAAAAAGCAGGCAACGATCCTTGGGATGGAAGAACGCTTGAATGGGCTATTTCTTCACCGGCACCTGAATATAACTTTGCGCAAACTCCGCTAGTGCGAGGTCTAGACGCATGGTGGTTAGAAAAGCGTGCAGGAAATAAAGAGATGGTAGCAGCAGAACCATTGGATGATATTCATATGCCTGACTCATCTATTCTTCCGGTTCTCCTATCACTAGGATTATTTACCGCAGCTCTTTCCGCAATCTACTCCAACTGGGTACTTGCAATTGGAGGGCTAGCACTTGCGGGGCTATCTATGATTCTTCGTTCCGTTGTGGACTATCATGGATATCATATTCATAAAGAAGATCTGCCTTCTGAAGGGGGGAAAGGCAAATGAGAGCTAATGAAACAATGAGCAAATTGCCTGCCAATCCAGAACGGGCGACATTAGAAGGTAAAAATAAATTTCTTGGTTTTTGGTTTTTCCTTGGAGGCGAAACTGTGCTTTTCGCCTCGCTTTTTGGGGTATACTTAGGATTAAGGAACGCAACAAACGGTGGAGTATCAGCAGATGAATTGTTTGAACTACCGCTAGTTTTTATTGCGACCATGCTTTTATTAACAAGTAGCTTAACTTCTGTATTTGCTACAATGGCATTAAAGACCAATCACTTTAAACGTATGATTGGATGGTTTGTTGTAACCGCACTACTTGGTCTTGGCTTCTTAGGTCTTGAGATCTATGAGTTTACTCATTATGTACATGAATATGGTCACACGATTAGAAGTAGTGCATGGGGATCAGCTTTCTACACGTTAGTTGGAACTCACGGTGCTCACGTATTTATGGGGATTTCCTGGATTACACTTCTTGTTATTCGTAACTTAAGAAGAGGAATGGATCTTTATACTGCACCGAAGTTTTATCTGTTTGCCCTCTACTGGCACTTTATTGATGTTGTATGGATCTTTATCTTTACAGTTGTTTACTTAATGGGAAAGGTGGGTTAATTAGATGGCACTTCATGAAGGTCACGATACAGTGTCAAAGCACGATCAGAGTCACCTTGACATTCATCATAAGATTGCTCATGAGAAGGAATTCAAGCAACAGCTTGTTTCCTTTGCCATGATGATTTTCCTTACAATGATTGCTTTTGTTGCTGTAGCGAGTGACGCAATTTCTGACGCATTTACAGTTGTTTTTATCATGATCCTTGCTGGTATTCAACTTGTTTTTCAGCTTTATATGTTTATGCATTTAAGCAACAAGGGGCATCAATACCCGGCATGGGGAATCTTTTTTGGGATCTTTGTGGCTGCTACTGCCGTTATCGCATTAATGGGTATGATTTGGTAAAGCGAACAAAAAGAAGCTGTTCATTATGAACAGCTTCTTTTTTATAAAAAAAAAGAAAAGCAGAGCGGATGCAGTGCTTTTCTAAACTTTGAAATTGATTTTAATTAGCCCAGCTTCTCTTGCTGAATTAAACGCAATCAGTAGAATTGGTCCAATGATAAAGCCCATGATTCCAAGGAGCTGTAATCCAATGTACATTGATATCAATGTAGATAATGGAGATAGTCCAATATGTCGTCCCATGACTTTTGGTTCCACTGTTCTCCGAATAACGAGAAGAACAACGGCAAGAATAGCCATCTGGCTTCCTGTTGCAATATCTCCCGTAATTAAATAATACATAGCCCATGGACCTAGAATGACAATAGATCCGATGATCGGTATAAAATCAATGACCCAAATAATGAAAGCCATTAATAGGGCAACATTTGGTGTGATGATCAGTAATCCGATCAAACTTACGACGAAAATGATAATGCTGACAAGAAATTGTGCTTTGAAAAAACCAAAGATGACATAAGACAAACGACTTGTCATGAATTGCACTTTCTCGGCAGTTTGTTCAGATAGGTAAGAATAAGATTTCTTTTTGAGTCTAGGGAGATCCATTAAAAATAAAAATAGCGCTATTAAGTAAACGATAATACTCACTAAGTAATTTGGAATCCCTGTCACGATGATGGTAATGATCTTTAAGTAATCGATGCTGCTAATTGTATCCTTAGTGTTTTCAAGAAATCGATCAACTTGATTGGTGAATTCCTGAACAAACTCTGGTGGAAAGCTTTTAGAAACTGATTCCATATTGGATTCCATGCTATCCCACATCTGGCTAATGTTCTGTATGTACAGTGGTGAGTTTTCAACAAGTGCTATACCTTCCGTAATAACTTTTGCTATAAGGAAGTAGCCAAGAAGAGCAATGAGGATAACAAAAAGGGTGAAAACGATAATAACTGGAAAATACCGCTTAAGCTTCGTATTCCTTTGAATCAGTTTAACAGCTGGATCAAGAGCAAGAGCGCTGAAAAACGCGAGAATGAGAGGAATGGAGACGGGCAAAATCCAGAATGCCAGCACAGCTACAATAGCTATGACTAGTAAAATAAGTAAAAAGCGCTTTGTGAGGAACTTTGGCAATCTTGTTCTCCTTTCTATGTCAAACCATCTTACTTTATTATAGTACGGACTTAGATGGTTTACCAGTAGCGTGAAATGAATTATAAACGAATAATTCTTTTTTCACTTTTCATATAATAATAAGAGTGAAGTACTGAAGGGGGAACAAGACATCATGAAAAAACACTTAAATCAAGGAACCCTTTCCATTTCTGAGAGTGTGATCGACGTTATTCTAGAAGTAGCTGTTCAGGAAACTGAAGGTGTAGAGCTAATAAAAGCTCCTGTAAAACATACCCTGAAGAAGATGGTAGCAAGAAGGAGGAAGGCTGCCCGTTATGAAGGTTTTGAGGATAGCGGATTATCTCTTCGCGTAGAGGTGGCCATTTCATTTGGAGAGGTGATTCCTTTCACCTGTTTTATGCTTCAGGAACGAATAAAGCAAGATATTGAAAAAATGACTGGACTTTATGTGGAAGAGATAAATATTGTTGTGACTGGATTGCTTTTACCTGGAGAGCAGCCTGAAGAATAGAAGGAAATCGTCAATGAAAAAGCCCCCCTTTCACAAAGGGGGGTAAAAGCGACTACTTAGAAATAAACATCTGAGACCAATAATGTCCGTATGAGCCACCGGATACGTACCCTACACCGATTTGTGTGTATCCAGGGTTCAAAATGTTCTTCCTATGACCTGCGCTATTCATCCACGCCTGGACAACCTCTTCTGGTGTGGATTGTCCTGCGGCGATGTTTTCACCAGCGCTTCGATATGAAACACCAAAGTTTTTAAGCATTGTAAATGGAGATCCGTACGTTGGTGATTGATGGGAGAAGTAATTCTTATTTCTCATATCTGCAGACTTGTATCTAGCGACTCTTGCAACTTGCCAGTTCCAAGTGAGCGGAGAGAGTCCGTTCTTAGCTCGCTCTTTATTTGTTAAGTCCATAACCTGCTGTCCTACATCTTTTGATTTATTGATTGAGGGATTAGCAGTTGGAACATTAACTTGATCACCAGGATAAATCAGATCCGGATTATTAAATTGGGGGTTCGCACTAATAATTTCTGTGAGGCCAATTTTATAACGCTGTGAAATTTTCCATAGCGTATCACCTGATTTAACAGTGTATGTACTTTGGCCATGTGCAGCTTCAGGTAGAAAAAGATTTGCTACGAGAAGCAAAATAACTAGTAATGGTATTGTTTTTTTCATATAACCATCTCCTTTCATACGTAGTTTGACCAAAAATGATGAAAATACTCTTCTCGGAATTTTTTAAAGGAAATTATTGAATTCAGGACAATTTGGATAGTCTAATAATGCGGTTATTATCAATGATAAAGGCAAGTAAACATTGCAACTACAGTGTCCCTTATACTATTATTAGAATGTGGGCGTGTATTGAATTACAAAGGAGGCAATCGGATAATGAAATTTGACAAAACTGGTCTGGAATCTACGATCGTTCAATTTTCTATTTTAGACCATATCATGCATGAAAACGGTTTAGTATTAGCGGGCCAATGGGACTACGAGCGAGTTACATACGATTATAAATTTGAAGATATGACAAACGGTGATGTGTATTATCTTCGAGTACCAGGTGTGGCCATTGAAGGTATGGTTGAATCTCCATATGCAGTGATTAAACTCGGAAAACCTTACGTTGGGAAGCA
Organism: uncultured Bacillaceae bacterium; assembly: GCA_963739655.1. Taxonomy (GTDB): domain Bacteria; phylum Bacillota; class Bacilli; order Bacillales; family Guptibacillaceae; genus Guptibacillus. Next base: position 195,313 of record CAVUAW010000037.1, read on the forward strand.
CTATTATCCTCATGGTGTTGAGTATGACGAAGAATTTCCAGAGACCATTGTCAGCACTTGTATAAAGAAATTAGAAATTGTTCGTGATCAACTTGGTTCAGCTCTTCAAAAAAGTATGGTGTCTGTTGGAGATTTAGCTAAGCATGTCACCCCTTGTAAACCTCAAGATAACGTGTCAGTTGCAGCAGATGTGATGAAAAATGAGAACGTTACAATTGTTCCTGTTTGTGATGAAAACGATCAATTGAGTGGTATCGTAACGGATCGTGCGATTGCAGTTGGGGGAGCCGTTAGTACGGTTGGAGAGTTAGTAGAAAAGCCATCTATGACCTTATCTCCAGAAATGAAACCAGAAGAGGCTGCTTCTCTAATGAATGATTCTCGTCTAACGGAAGTGATTGTAGTAGACGGAGAGAAGTTTGTAGGCATCGTTTCATATTTCCAGTTAAAAGAGAAAATGAATGCATAAAACGGAGGAGCCATCGCGCTCTTCTTTTTTTTTGGGTAAAGACGCTGTTCGTTCATCTTATTGGGAGTTATGAATTGCGATAAAAGAGATGCATAAGGCATAATAGATACAATGAAATGGAGGCGATCCAATTATGAAAAACGTGCTTCGCTTCGTTATTCTAATTGTTCTGTTATTTATTGGAATGAATGTTTATGAAAAAGTAGAATGGAGTAAAATTGGACCCGAAGTCGAAAAAATTATTAATGAAGAGAAATTTGTTCTTAATGAATCGACCGAAGAGAAACCTAACGTTGTAAAAGAGGAACCTTTACCTTCGCTTACTGGTATTGAAAAATGGGTTGGTGAAAATGCTCAGACCATCACAAAAAGTCTTGGTGACCCTGATCGAGTTGATCCTTCTCCTTATGGATATGAATGGTGGATTTATGAACAATCGAGTTCAGCTTATCTTCAAATTGGTATGGAGGGAGATGAGGTGGTAACGGTATTCTTTATGGGGGATGTTGACGCTGGTGAGAACTATCCGATGGGAGCACAGGCAACTGAAGCTTTTAAAGATCGGAGTCCGGAGAATGAAGTCCCTCTTGACGTTGATGGAAATGCTTACCGCTTTCAGCTATCTGAAGAAGAGCTTCAACTTAAACCGCTCATCAAAATTCACAACGGGTTATACGCACAATACTATTTTGATAAATTTAACGGGAGTTTAAGAGCTGTAAGACTCGCTGAGCCACATGTGTTAGTCAAACAACGACCGTATGCTGTCTCCTATCGCGGTGAGTTAATTGAAGCTGATTCGTTATCAGAAGAAGAGTGGAAAAATGTTGAAAGGGCAATGGAAAAGCAAATCTATGCCATGACAAACGTTTTGCGAAATCTTTCTGACAAAGCTGCTCTTGATTACAATGATGAAGTGTCTAAAGTAGCGTTTGGACACAGCAAAGACATGGGAGTTAACAATTACTTTTCACACACCTCACCCTCTGAGGGCGAGTTAGCGGATCGATTGAAGGAAGGTGACGTTCTCTATAGTTACGCAGGAGAAAACATCGCTGCGAGGTATCCTGACGCAGGAGCGGCTATGATCGGATGGTTGAATAGCAAGGGACACCGAGAAGCTCTCTTGAATAAGGAATTTACAGAGATCGGTGTCGGCGTCTACCATGAATATTACACTCAGAATTTCATTAAACCTTTCTAGGAATAATCATGAAGTTTCCCGTCGCTGTCGCGATGAGAGATTGATCATCCCGATAGACATTCGCTTTCACAACCCATCTTGTGTCACTTTTGAATATGACCTGTGAGCGGCATCTTAGTTGAGTTCCGGTGCCTTTCGCAAGGTAATGGATATTCATCTCAGACGTAACAGCAGCTTGGTGAGCTGGAACTGACTGATGCACGAGTGATCCCATTGCAATATCGATGACTGAGGCTGTTATTCCACCATGAACAATACGGAGAGGGTTATGTACAAGCTCACGATTTGGAATAATGCTTTCATAAGTGTTCTCATCAATAAGTTTGCTTTTAATACCCATAAATCCAGCTAAATACGTTTTATAGTGATCATCTTGTTTTTTCTGAATTCCTTCCAATAGGAAGATCAGGTTTTCTTTTTCTTGTTCATTTGCTTGTTCTAGCAGCTTTGATAAACGTGCATGTATTGCATCATTTTCCATAAGACATCCCTTTCCTTAAAGCGTGTTCACTTTATATTCAGTTTACCAGTAATGGTCGAATACACCAATAAATAGGCGCACAATTGTTAAAAGTCTAATTATGATGTAGTAAGACCATTTTTGGTTAGTAAGGTAGTGGAGGTGGCGAATTTGCCTGAAGCAAAAGAACACGCCAGTCAAAAAGTTCAGGATTTTAAAATGTTCGTCAAAGCTCATCCTCATGTGTTGAAAAAAGTGAAGCGTGGTGAAAAAACACTGCAGGAGCTTTTTGAAGAGTGGATGCTTTTTGGGGAAGATGATGCAACCTGGTTTGAGGAAGATGAAGAGAAGGTTGAAGAAACAGTGGGCGAAAGCAAAAAGCCAGGTATGCTGGATGCTATTAAGCAAATGAATTTTGAAGAAGTGCAGAAGGGGATTGAGCAGTTCAGTGGTGCTGTCTATTCGATACAAGAGGTCCTATCGCAATTCCGCTCTAAGCCGAAACAGCAACCTCCTTATATCCATTCTCAATCACCGTTTCCATTCCGTCATGACTAGGAGGGGTATGAATGCGTGAAGAAGTGCAGGCTTTTCTAGCTTCAAGACAAGATCTTGTCTATTTTCTCAGAAATCAGCCAGTCTGGTATCGACGTTTAAGCAGGGAGCCATTTGCACTGAAAGAATTCGAGGAAGCATCAAAAGTTTTCTATGGTCAGACGTTTCCACACAAAGTAGATCGCTTTCAAAATCAGCTTAATATGGTAAATATGATGCTAGCATTAGTGACCCAATTAAGAAATTAGGGTCTTTTTTTTAGGCTCTTTTCGTAAACATTGCTGCTATAGCGAGTTCATTTCCGCTCCAGGATGCTCGCTTTCCGCGGGGCGGGCGGTGAGCCTCCTCGTCGCTTACGCTCCTGTGGGGTCTCACCTGTCCCGCTAGTCCCGCAGGAGTCGAGCATCCTTCCGCTCCAATCACAAGAAAAGCAACAATCTTTTAGAAAAGAGCCTTTTTTATGTTTATTCACAAGGGTTCCAGCCCTTTTCGGGTCTAACCGGTCGCTTTCGCTTTACATGATCTAGCTGCAGCGACCAGACCCTCGAGGTCTTCACCCTTCACCTCGAACACAAAGGGCGTGTTCAATTTGAAGGGTTCCAGCCCTTTTCGGGTCTAACCGGTCGCTTTCGCTTTACATGATCCAGCTACAGCGACCAGACCCTCGAGGTCTTCACCCTTCACCTCGAACACAAAGGGCGTGTTCAATTTGAAGGGTTCCAGCCCTTTTCGGGTCTAACCGGTCGCTTTCGCTTTACATATAATAATTTATTAATTAATTTTATTTGGGCACACTGTTTTTAAAGGGGTGTGGTGGGTGTTGAAGAGGCTTAAAGGTAAACAATTCATTGTTGTTTTAATTATGATTGTTTGCTGTGTTCCGGTGGTGGGATTTAGTCAATCTCTTCAGGAAAGTGTTGTAGCGAGGGAAAAGGCTGAGCCTGTTGTTGTGAATCACAGAACAAAAGGTTCGGACGTTTATGTGGAATGCTTAATACCGAATTTTACATTTGACGAAGAGAATCAAGACAAGGAGTACCATGGATATATAGATGTTTATCTCGATGGAAAAAAGCATCTATCGGTACAAAAAGCGGCTTTCATCGTTCAAAATCTTCCTGAAGGGAAGCATACGATTCGACTCGATATAATGAGAGGTGATGGAGGTCGGTTCTTGTCCCTTAAGGAAATTGAAGTTGAAATTAAATAAGCCTCTGACAGAGAGGCTTATTTGGTCATTATGAGATTTGTTTGTATGGTGTAGTGGGTGGGACGAGCGGTTTAAATTGTTCATGTAAATAGTTGTAGATCAATTTCTCAACTTGAATGCCCTGCTGGATGAGAGCCTGGTTGCCAAACAAACAATTGAATTCAAGAAAATAATATTTTCCGTTTGCTTGCACAACATCAAATCCAGCGTGGTCGATGCCAAGTGCTTTTGCTGTTTGATCGACTAGTTGAAGCGCTTCGTCAGGGATACCATGAAACGATAGCTTTCCGCCTTGTGCGACGTTGTTGAGGAAGGATTCTCCTCCAACACGCCAATATGCAGAAACAACGGAATCCCCCACATATACAACCCGAAGGTCCTTATCAATTGGTAAATATTCCTGAACATAAAGGACATCATTTTGCTCGGCGTAGGCTAGAAATTCCTCTCTGGATCGGATGAGGAATACGCCATTTCCCATCGAACTTCGGACTTCCTTTGCAACGAATGGAAAAGGGAAGGTATCGAGTATTCGTTCGATTGTTTCTTTTGAACTGCCAGCTATTTCAGTGTAAGGCATAAGGTCCGGAGAAAGAGACCAGAATGCTCTTGTCATTTCTATTTTGTCAAACCCGAGTTGAATCGATTGAATCGAAGGGAAAATTTTTTTATTTAGTCCATATACAAGGGAGTTCACCTGCCATTTTTCAGGGAAAAGCAGTGCGTCAGCTCCACGAATATCATCGATTTTTTTAAACATGTGATCGGGTTTAATGTAAGAAATTCCAGTCATACCAAGCGTCCGAAATGGATTGAAGGTGAGAAGTTTCACAGTTTTCTTTGTCTTCCTTTCTAAAATGAAAACACATAAATCTAGGAAATTATAGGTCTGATTACAATAAAAGTCAATAACCAGATCATGGCTATTTACTTTAGCAATATAGTAGAGGACTGGTCAGAGTGTTCCTTGAAGTGATAAGATAAGAGTGGAGGTGTAAGTATGATTGCTACTCTAGATAGTGTTACGATTTTAGATCAAGCTGAAGAGCTTGGATTTTTGATAAAAGATTCAGAAGTAGCTCATGAATATCATGAGGCAAGAAAGCAATTATCAAAGAATAGAGAAGCGCAGCGATTGATTAAGCGTTTCACGGAGTTAAAAGATCTGTATGATGAAGTGCAACGTTTTGGACGTTATCATCCGGATTTCATGACTATTACGGTGAAGGTCCGTGAAGCGAAGCGTGATATGGACCTCCATGAAGCAGTAGCTGCCTTTAAGAAAGCAGAAACCGATCTTGAAGGTCTTCTTGTAGAGGTAAGTTCGCTTCTCGCTGGTGAAGTTTCACCTTCAATCAAAGTTCCTTCAGGAAATCCTTTCTTCGACAACCAATCTTGTGGAGGAGGCTGCGGCTCAGGCGGTAGCTGTGGATGTGGATGACCAGAGCGTACTGCTCTGGTTTTTCAATTTCGAAAGCGAATGCAATCTGGACAGAGATTTCCGCAGCAAAACATTTTCTCTTGTGGAACGAGAAAGCGAACGCGGTAGACGAGAAGAGAACCTTCTTCGCGTACAAAAGAATATTCCATTCTTAGTTGTTTGCCCCTCATACATTTAGCCGCTTCTATTTTTATTAAGGTTTCAATCGTAGCTTTTCTGATATCTTCATTTACTGTAAGATATAGAAAAGGGATACCGGTGATGCTCTGTTTATAAACGGAGCTCACGGCATTCGATCTGGCTAGTTCGTTTAGAAATGGATTCCATATATCATCAAGGTTCATATGATCGCATCCTTTCTCAAACACGGTCTACTGTTATCCTAACCGAAACATCATTAATTGACCATCGCTCTGTTTATTCATGATCTGAACCTAGGTTTGTCAGGTATGAATCAGATGATTTTATTAGTAAAGGGGAAGCGCGTCATGTTTGTAGAACGAGTCGGCTTAGCAGTTTATATTCAGTCACTTAAGCATGCCAAACAATTAAGAAGGTTTGGAAACGTACACTATGTTTCCTCGAAACAGAAGTACGTCGTTATTTATATTAATCTTGATCAGCTCGAAGTCACGAAAGAAAAGTTGAACTCCCTTCATTTCGTTAAGCGGGTGGAACCCTCCAAACGCCCGGAAGTTCAAACCGAATATCAGAATGCCAAGCCTGATAAAGCCAAACAGTATGATTACAAAATGGGTCTCTAAAAGCCAATCCTTATGGATTGGCTTTTTGCTTTATGACTCATGCAGGTAAGTCATGCAGAGTTTTTGAAATCATAGAGGTTCTCTAACAAGTCAAAAAATGGTTCAAAACAGTTGATTATTTCGAGAGCCGAAGTATATAATGGTCGAGTTAAAGGATGTGACGATTTGCCCAAGTGGAAACGTAACGTTTGGATCTTGTTTGTCAGTCAATTCTTAGTTCTAGGTGCCATGACGATGATTATGCCATTTCTTCCTCTCTATTTACAGGAGCTTGGAGTAGAAGGAGAGAATCAGATTAGTCTTTGGTCTGGAATCATCTTCGGTGCTAACTTTTTAACAGCTTTTCTATTTTCACCCTTCTGGGGACGTCTGGCAGATCGACATGGACGAAAGTTGATGGTACTTCGTTCTGGCTTCGGTATGGCAGTTGTGATTATCTTGACCGGATTTGCCACAGGTCCCTGGTCATTGCTTGGATTACGTTTGCTTAACGGAATCGTTTCTGGTTTTATACCAGCTTCGATCGCCCTAGTTGCCACTAATACACCTAAAAAGCATGTTGGTTATGCGCTAGGTACGCTTAATTCTGGAGCTGTTGCTGGCGCAATATGTGGTCCGTTATTCGGTGGCTTGATGGCAGAAGCCTTTGGATTTCGAATGATTTTTAATTTGACAGGTGTTTGTATCTTACTTGCTGCTCTGGTTGTCCTGTTTCTAGTGAAAGAAGAAACTAAACCGGAACCAACAGCGAAGAAAGAGAAGAGCAATGCGATTAAAGACTTCAAACGTGTAACGGTGCATTCACCGATGCTATCGCTAATGCTCGTGGGTTTTCTCGTTCAATTTGCTCTTCTAGGCATGAACCCTCTTATTCCATTGTTTGTACAGCAGCTTACTTCTGGAGGGAATGTAGCATTATTTGCTGGAATTGCGGCTTCTGTGATGGGGGTAGCAAACATGCTGGCTTCACCTAAGCTTGGCAAACTTGGGGACCGTAAAGGGTCTCACCATGTACTCTATTATTCTCTTATTGGAGCTGCGATTTTCTCCATTCCACAAGCATTCGTTCAAGATCTCTGGCAACTCATAGCCCTGCGTTTCATGTTAGGTCTATGTATAGGAGGACTTCTTCCATCAGTGAATTCTCTTGTCAAAACATTATCGCCTGAAGGAATGGAAAGTAGGACATACAGTTTCTCGAATAGCGCAGTATATCTGGGGAACTTGCTTGGACCGGTGACAGGTGGCGCTATTGTTGCAATGGTTGGAACGAGAGGGCTTTTCTTATTTGCTGGTATTATTTTGCTCATTAACGTTACCTATGTGAAGCATAAAGTTCTTCCGATTCTCGATCGAAGACAGAAAAGATATGAATCGAAAGAAATCACCTCATCATAAAAAAGCAGGAGCGCTATTGCTCCTGCTTTTTTTAAAAGGTAAGAAATAATAAAATTCAGTGAAGTCTAGCTCCAGCGCCTACCCGCTCGAGGTCTTAAGCCAAGCCTCATTGTGGCAGAGAGCGCCACATTGAGGCTCGTCTTAAGCTTGTCGCGGGTGAACAAGGCGCTTGCGCTTTTCTTATCTAGCTTCAGCGCTCAGTCCCTCGAGACACTTCACCTTTCAATCAGAACATAAAGAACATGTTCCGAATGAAAGGTTCCAGTGCTTGTCGGGACTAACCGAGCGCTTGCGCTTTTCATGTCTAGCTCCAGCGCCTACCCGCTCGAGGTCTTAAGCCAAGCCTCATTGTGGCAGAGAGCGCCACATTGAGGCTCGTCTTAAGCTTGTCGCGGGTGAACAAGGCGCTTGCGCTTTTCTTATTGAAGTGGTGGAATTAAATTGTTCAGCCTGAGAATGCCAATAATATAATTGTAGTAAAGCTCAGTTTCATTAAAGTCAGTTGATGGCTTTACTTCAATTGGAATGATGGGTAGCGATAATGAAGAACTAACTTCCTCGAAAAGCTTAAGGCGTTGAACCGATGGCTCCTTCACCGGGATGCCTTCCCTACAAATATAGAGTGGCTGAAGGTTTCCTTCACCTGCAGGCTTTAAAACGACAACAGGTGATAAGACTTCGCGATCGTTTTTCAATGTTCTAAGTAATAATAGGCGATGAATCCGTTCAGAATTGGTTCTTGCAAGTTCGACTAGTTCATAAATATCAGAATAACCTTCTCCTAGTTCGATGAAACGTTGAATCATGAGGTAATACTCCTTTCAATCAGTTAAGAAATCTTCTCATAATGTAGCATTAATTCTTTATGATGGAAAGGTTAAAGCGTTTGCATTAAAATGAGAAGAAAGGAGGTTCTTCTATGGGATCGATTCTACTTCTAGTGGCGTTAGTAGGGGGCTTACTCTATTTGTACTGGAAAGGAAGAAATGCTGAAGAGGATACCATCGATAAAAAGTTAATAAATGGGATTATCATAGCAGACATACTAGCTGCACTAGTGCTACATGGTGTGATTACTGCAGCAGAAGCAGAGATGCTTTCAGATCAGTCTCTCTTTGATGTGGAAGACTACTTGTTTAATCATACAAGCGTCACTGAAAAAGATTGGGGAGATTGGATCCACCATGATTGGGATGGAGTTCAGGCAATCGATATGCCATTCGATCTTGATCCAGGGTAAGTTGGCAATGTATCGTTAAAAAAATACCCGCAGGAAATGCTTCCTGCGGGTGCCTTAAGCTTTTAAGAGCTAAGGCAAATGGGAGAGGAGAAACCGGAGGAAGAACTTATGGGGAAACGTAAGTCTTCTTCCGTGGTTAGCAGCACCATTAACCTGGAACGATGCTGCTACGTTTAGTATCACCATCACCAATTGGTTTATACATTGATTTTAGCTTTCCCTTTTTTTGTGGTAGGATAAGTAGGAATATGGAATGGATAAGGTTGTGAGAGAGATGCGAATCATTGCAGGAGAGTGTAAAGGAAGGCATATTAAGCCTGTACCAGGGGTGTCAACAAGACCAACAACTGACAAAGTAAGAGAGTCTATTTTTAATATGATCGGTCCCTTTTTTGATGGTGGTCTGGCTCTTGACTTATATGGTGGAAGTGGAGCACTCGGGATCGAGGCTTTGAGCCGCGGAATTGAGAAATGTGTATTTGTAGATCGTGAAAGTAAAGCGATCGAGATAATTAAATGGAATCTTGATCAGACGAAATTCACTGAGTCTGCCGAAGTTTTTCGTAATGATTCCAAGCGTGCTCTTAAAGCGCTTCATAAGAGAGAGTTGGCATTTTCGCTAGTTTTATTAGATCCTCCTTACCATAAGGAACAAATTATCGAAGACCTTGAAAAACTTTCGTCATATGAGCTACTAGAAGATAACGCAACCATCGTAGTAGAACACAAAAAGGAAGTCAAACTTCCAGATGAACTTGCTGGATTAAGAATGATTCGTGAAGAAACCTACAGCGGTAAAACGACCATATCAATTTATACATATGAACAGTCGGGTGTTGAGAAGGAGGAGTAGTCATGGGTAAAATAGCAGTTTGTCCGGGCAGTTTCGATCCGGTCACCTTTGGTCATCTGGATATCATTAAGCGAGGTGCTAGGGTATTCGATGATATAAAAGTCGTCGTCCTTAATAATCAAAGCAAGTCAACTCTATTCACTGTAGAGGAACGTGTTGCATTATTAAAAGAAGCAACCAAAGACATTCCTAATGTAAGCGTTGATTCTCATCAAGGCCTTTTGATCGATTACGCAAAAAAAGTAGAAGCTTCGACAATCCTTCGTGGGTTGCGCGCTGTATCTGACTTTGAATATGAAATGAAGATTGCTTCCATCAACCGCAAGCTCGAAGATGAAATTGAAACATTTTTCATGATGACAAACAATCAATATTCATTTTTAAGTTCTAGTATCGTGAAGGAAATTGCGAAATATCATGCACCAGTGTCTGACCTCGTTCCAGAGATTGTTGTTAAAGCTTTGAGAGAGAAGTATGCTGAATCCCCGTTAGACTAACGGGGTCTTTTTTCTACTTACAGATGGAGTTTAAGGGTGTTTAATTATTTTATTTTAAATCTACTTCTCCTAATCGTAAGGAAGATAAAAGCAATCAGCGACATGCATGTGATCCATGATCCGGTTTGTTGAAAAAAGAAAAATAGCGTTTCTGCTACAGACTGCGGGGCCTCCCGATTAAAAACGGGCAATGTTCCTTTTCCGGAAGATAACAGATCGATGTAAATGGGCTTCCAGAGGACGATTGTGAGGAAAGCAGCAAACAAACCGTGCATTAATCTGGCAAAGAAGAAGGGTTTAAATCGAATATCGGTATCTGCTAGGATACTTGCTACTTGAGCCTGAACAGAGAAACCATTAAAGGCAAGAATGAAGCTTGTTATCATAGCTTGTGGTAGAAGGTTTGCAGCACTTTCACTTGTTAGTCTACTGCCGAGCGTGATCTCGAATAATCCTGATAAAAGAGGAATATCGAGTTCTGGTGGAAGATTGAATAAGAGCAGTATTGTGCGAATAATGCCAGCTAGTATTGGGGCAACTCCAATTACACCAATTAACTCATTTAGTACGGAAAATAAGATAATGAATCCTCCAACCATTAGAAGTGTTTTAATGGAAGATTGGACAGCGTCACCCATCATTTTTCCAAATGGTCGGGTTTCGTTTAATCTTGTTTCATGAAGAGCAACGAAGGCCAAACCTAGTCTTGAATGGTTTGAACGTACTAATGCTGTTTGGTTGTCATCCTCTGGATGATGGAAGCGCATGACAAAGCCAACGAGAATGTTACCTGCATAATGAGCGGCAGCAAGAATAACGCCAAGTGCAGGATTGTGGAAAAATCCAACAGCCACTGCAGCAAAAATAAATAGCGGATTTGAACAGTTTGTGAAGGAAACAAGGCGCTCTCCTTCAATCGCAGAAATATCGTTGTTTTTCCGAAGGTGTGCGGTGTATTTTGCCCCAGCCGGAAACCCTGAAGCGATGCCCATTGCTAATACGAAAGCTCCAGAACCTGGCACACGGAACAGTGGCCTCATTAATGGTTCTAATAAGATACCAATAAATCGAACGACGCCAATCCCAATCAGAAGTTCAGAAATGATAAAAAAAGGCAATAAAGAAGGAAAGACAATATTCCACCACATGGAGAGACCACTTTTAGAAGCCTCAAGCGTATGTTCTGGAAATAAGATCACTGCGAGAGCGACGATCGTTATCGAAGCTGCAAGCAATAGTGTTTTCACTACTTGAACATTCACAGGGGGCATTCCTCCCAGCAATGGACATTTATAAGTAAATCAAAAGATACCGTAACCTGTCCGATAATTAAAATATACGTATGTGAGGAACAATTAGACCATATGATTAAGCAGGTATAGACAGGGAGGCGTTCATAATGGACCATCCTACAATTGGATTAGCACTCGGCTCTGGAGGGGCAAGGGGATTTGCCCATCTCGGGGTATTGAAGGTTCTACTACAAGAGAAGATCCCGATCGATTATATTGCAGGAAGCAGTATGGGAGCTCTAGTAGGTGCTATATACGGATCAGGACACGACGTGGAAACAATGGAGAAAATGGCCTCGCTTTTTAGAAGAAAATATTATTTGGATTTTACAGTTCCTAAGATGGGGTTCATTGCTGGAAACAAAGTAAGAAGTTTAATTGAAACGCTCACTCAAGGAAAATTGTTAGAAGATATGGTCCCCCCCCTGGCGATTGTTGCCACAGACATCATTAAAGGAGAAAAAGTTGTTTTTCGCACAGGCTCTGTAGCGCAGGCAGTTCGAGCAAGTATTGCTATACCTGGAATTCTTGTACCTGAAAGGATTGGAAATCGATTGCTTGTTGATGGAGGTGTGATCGATCGTGTGCCCGTTTCGGTAGCAAGAGAGATGGGAGCTGATCTTGTCATAGCGGTTGACGTGTCCGATGTAAAAAAGGAACCTGATGTCACCTCCATCATTGATGTCATCATGCAAAGTATCGATATCATGCAGAATGAAATGGTTCGCTTACATGAGATCAATGCAGACGTCATGATTAAACCGAGACTTGAATCTTTCCAATCGCGAGCATTTACGAATGTGGTTGATATTATTAAAATTGGAGAGGAAGCAGCCTACCGTCACCTTAATCAGATACATAAGGCGGTGGAGGAGTGGAAGGAGAAGAACAAATGAACCGAAGTACCAGGAAATTTACAATTATATGGGTCATACTCATCGTATTAGTGGCGGCCCTTACATTCATTGATTTACCTTATTACGTGACGACCCCTGGAGAAGCTCGAGTGTTAGATGAGGTTATTAACGTAGAAGGTGGAGCAGAGGATAGCGGAGAATTTATGCTGACAACTGTTCGCGTGGGAGAAGCAAACGTCATGCAATATGTCATAGCAAAGTTTAATGAGTACCATGAATTAATTCCTGAGGAATTGATTAAGCGTGAAGGTGAGACGGATGAACAATATCATCAACGTCAGTTAGACGTAATGGCGAATTCACAGACGAGTGCAACGATCGTAGCCTATCAAGCAGCTGGGAAAGACATAACGATTACGAATAATGGTGTACTCGTTACAGGAATTATTAAAGGAATGCCAGCAGAAGGTAAATTAGAAATTGGCGATTTGATCGTACAGGTAGATGGTAAGAAAATCGAACAAACAGAGGAACTTCTTGATGAACTTGGGTCATATAAGGAGTCAGATACTGTGAGTATGAAGATTAAAAGAGACGATACCGAAAAGGAAATTGAAGTTGGATTTGCTCCATTTCCTGATAAATATAATGCAGAGGATGGGAAAGTGGGAGTAGGTATTACTGGTCCAGTAACAGCAACGAATGTTAAGACGGATCCATCAATTAAAATTAATACTGATCAGATTGGAGGGCCGTCAGCAGGATTGATGTTCACTCTCGAAATTTATAATCAATTAACCGAAGAGGATTGGACAAAAGGATATGACATTGCTGGAACTGGCACAATTAGCGAAGATGGTGAAGTAGGACCTATCGGAGGAATTAAACAAAAAATTGTTGCGGCAGATAGCTCAGGAGCAGAAATTTTCTTTGCGCCAGTTGCGCATGCTAATTATGATGATGCAATGGAGGCAGCAGAAGACATCAAAACCGATATGAAAGTCGTACCTGTTGAAAAATTTCAAGATGCCGTTGACTATTTAAAGCAGTTGAAAACAAAATAATGACAAAGGCCATACTTTCACTGAGAGTATGGCCTTTTCTTGGAGTTAGAAGGTTCACTTTACATTTGTTTTACAACATGATCGGAGTGGATTTATGCTCCTTCTGAAGGAATTCTTCCTGATCTTTCCCAGAAAACCCAAGAGCATACACGTGACTGGCGCGTCTTTCAATCGTAAGGAAGGGGTGCTCAAATTGATTGATATTTGAGACGAGCGGAACAGGGAGCGTACTCTTCTTCTCATTTAGAAATGACCTACCAGCTGAAGTCATACCAAGGACTCTCACATAAGGAGCGCTCTCGTTCTCTAATGCTGGTCTCATGTCATCTTTAGACGTGTCCGTTAAGATATGAAGGGCAAATCGTTGTATGCGGGTCCACGTATATCTTTTAGTTTTAACAGCTTCCATAAATGCACCGAACGTAGGGGCTTGCTTTGCCATCGTCATCAGACGATTTTCAAGGCCTTCTTCTGCCTCGTAAATAGACGAAATTCTCGATCGTGGTGCCGTTAATAACTTATATCTTAATAAGTGATAAAGTCGATGCCAACCATGATAGATATTGTATGTATGTTGATAATCGGTTAATTCTTCATAGGTTGCATCAGGAACGTAATTTATAATGCTCTCAAGCGAACGACCTCTAGAAAGCAATTCATGTCTGATGCCAGTGGCACTTGCGATTCTTTTATCCACGAGATCCTGATCATGATAGCCAGCTTTTGTTCGTAAGATTGTCGTGGCCTCAATGTTGGATCGTTGTTTTTGAATGGCTTTAACATATTGGTAACCCAAAATATTATTAGGCTTCGACAAATCAAGCACACCTTCGTGACCATCAAGACTTTGGAATGAAAGTGAAGTTGCTTTTGGGTAACTGTTTCCTTCTCCCATAAAATATTTAATTCGTTCGTTGTAGGCTTTCTCATGCGAGTTAATAAATGAGATGGTATCAAGGAATTCTTGGATCGAACCTGATTCACTTCCAAAACAGAGTGTGTCCACTCCGAGCGAAGTAAGAAGGGATACGGCACCTTTTGCAAAAACTTCTGCTTTCTGGGTAGCATACACATATGGAAGTTCTACGATAAGATCTACGCCATTCTTAAGGGCCATTCGTGTTCGAGTCCATTTATCCATGAGAGCTGGTTCGCCACGCTGAAGAAATGAACCGCTCATAACCGCAATGACAACATCAGCATCAGTCTTTTTTTTTGTTTCATTCAAATGATAAAGATGTCCGTTGTGGAACGGATTGTACTCAACGATCACACCCGCAGATTTCATCAGAATGCTCCTTTCAGTCCAACATGAATAGGACGTCCATTTTATTTAGTTGAATTCAAGGTTTTTCCTCTGGTATGATTAACACTATACCAAGAATGCTTGTTTAACAACTGGTGTAAAGAAAAAATATTGACATTTGCTTATTTTGTAGCTATAATACTTTTGTTGCCTTGAGGTGATAGACAGATGAAATGGTCAATTGAACAATTGAAGTCCTTTAAACTAAAAGGTCTTACAATTGACGAAGAAGTAAATGTAGAGGAACTGAAGGAACGTAATCCAGATATCCGTGAGATTACGCCAGTTCATGTTACCGGTGAGACATCGTTTCATGGTAACAAGGTTACCTTTCATCTAACAGTGAAAGGCAAAATGGTTCTTCCATGTGCCAACACACTTGAAGATGTTGATTTTCCGTTCGTACTTCGCCCAATGGAGACATTTGTGTTGGAAGCCAACACAAATGGCGTTGATTTTGAGGTAGAAGATGAAGAAATTCATCAAGTTTCGGGAAATACGGTTGACTTAGTTCCGTATATTAAGGAAAATATACTTTTGGAGATTCCGATTCGAGTAGTGAAATACAGCTCTGAATCTGAAGAAATGCCAAAAAAATCCGGTAATGGGTGGGAAGTAATTACGAAAGAACAACCGAAAGAAAAGGTTGATCCTCGTATGGCCGGTTTAGCTGACTTTTTCAATAAGGAAAACGAAGATAATTAATCGGTCTAACAGCCTTCCATATTATCAGTAATTTTTTAAGGAGGTGGAAACGATGGCAGTACCAGCTAGAAGAACTTCTAAAACGCGTAAAAATAAGCGTCGTACTCATTATAAATTAGAAGTACCAGGAATGGTAAAATGCCCTAATTGCGGCGAATTCAAACTTTCTCACCGTGTTTGTAAAGAGTGTGGAAATTACAAAGGTGAAAATGTAGTAAGCAAGTAATATTCCGAAACAGAGAGAGAAATCTCTCTGTTTTTTTTATACATAAAAACTTTTAAATTTATTTAATAGGAGGGGCATGAATTGACGAGTGTCATCGTATCAAAACGGAAAGAGGCAGCTGTCCTGACGATCAATCGACCTGAGCAACGAAATGCGATTAATTATGATGTGATGGATAAATTAATGGATTCGATTAAAAATGCTGAAGAAGATGAACGCGTAAAATATATCATTTTAACCGGAAGCGGAGAGAAGGCTTTCTGCAGCGGTGGTGACCTTAATTCCTTTTATGATCTACGTACAGAACAACAAGCTTATCCGATGCTACGAAAAATGGGTGATGTCCTAGATCGCCTATTTTTCTGTAAGAAACCAACCGTCGCTCTTCTTAATGGTCATGCTGTTGGCGGAGGTTCTGAGCTTGCCATTGCCTGTGACTTTCGGATTGCGAGAAGTGACATTCAAGTCGGTTTTATACAAGGTTCCATTGGTTTAACAACAGGATGGGGCGGGGCTACATATACACTTACGAGGATGGATTCAGGAAAAGCATTGCAAATGTTAATGAGTGCTGACCGTTATTCTGCTGAAATGGCGACTGAAAATGGCTATTTAACTTACATAACCAAAGAAACAAATTGGCAAAATGAGGCCTATGATTACATCGAGAAACTTTTGAAACGATCCCCGTTAATCCTATCTTCTTATAAAAACTATTGGTTGAGTAGTCTTGATGAAACTAATATTCGTAAAAGAGTGGAGAACGAAATAAGTAACTGTGCTACTTTATGGGCAACAGATGAACATCATCAGGCAGTCGAAGTATTTTTGAGTAAGAAGAATCGATAGGACTGTTAAGAGATAAGAAGAAATTTTTTCTGGAATATGAAAGTCTACTATATCTATCAAATGCATATGATGACTGTAAAACGGTTATTGGGGGGCTTGCGATTGGTACCGATTCGTCAGGATGCATGGTCAAAAGACGAGGATGTATTGTTAGCTGAAGTCGTTTTACGTCATATACGAGAGGCGAGCACGCAGCTTGCAGCATTTGAAGAAGTAGGTAAGACTCTATCACGAACACCAGCGGCATGCGGCTTCCGTTGGAACTCATTAATTCGGAAACAATATGAGTCAGCGATCGCTCTTGCTAAGAAACAACGGAAACAGCAAAAGAAGAATAGCTCCGAGCAAAATTGCGAGCCATTTGAAGAAGACAAGAGTATGGATTTGATTGATGAAGCCATTCGTCTTCTTATCACATCTAGGTCACATCTTTCTGAAGTAACGAAAAACGAGTCATCATTACAGGAGGCACTTGCTGAAAATCTTCAGCTAAAGCAACATCTTCATCAGCTAGAGAAAGAATACCTAACAGTTCAAGAAGATTACCAATCTCTATTAGAAATTATGGAAAAAGCGAGGAAGATGGTCGTTTTTCAAGAAGAGGAAGACCAGGGAAGTATGAAATTTCAGATGGATGCTAATGGAAATTTAGAGAAAATAAAAAAATAGGAGTCGCCCTCCTCGGGCGCCCCCTATTTTTTATTCCTGTTCAGATACCCCTTCAGGATACCAGACGTATGGATTCTCGCCACGGTCACGTTCTGGGTTGTACGTAACGGCTTCAAAGCCCATCTTCTCCCAAAAATCACCAGAACCCTGTCTAGCATTGGTTTTCACTGGTAAATTGAAGGTTTTAGCAAAATTAACGAGTGTAGAACCATAATCACGATTATGATATTGCGGAAGAACTTCAAGTTTCCATAACTCAAGGTAATCTTGAGGTGGATCGAAGTAGCGATCATATTTACGATCAATGCGATATAAGCTCATTCTAGCCACAAGCTTGTCTCCGTAATAAATCCCATAGAATGGAGATTCACTATCGTTTTCAATGATGTTATCTTGTAAATCCTCCATCATAGAAAGTTCTTGAATACCAAATTCTTTGAATTTCTTAAACTCCTCAAGAGTTTTGTAATTGATTACAAGTGGACGAACTGTTAAGTCTACCATAGCGGCCCCCTCCGTCAAGTATGCTTTCTATACTCTCTTTGATGAATAGGAGAAAAAACTCCTTACCTATTCATTATAACCGAAATCACGAAACATTTCCTCATTTCAAAAAACAAAGTATGATAGAAGATGTCCAAAGTGTTCGTTATAATAGCAATTGACTGTCTGCGTCAACTTGTTTTTCGGCAGCTCATTTAAAAATACGTTCCGGTGTTCGAAACTGATCTTTTTTGTATTCTCCTCGTTTTATCCCCCTAATGAACACACATTTATAGGGATAATTTGAATATTTATTGAAACGTGAAGAGGAATTAATGATATGATAAATGTAAGGGTTTTCAACCTGTGTAATCATTCATGTAATGAGAGGGGAGATAGTGTGAAAAAGATCCTGATCGCAAATCGAGGCGAAATCGCTGAACGAATTATAAGAACATGCAGCAGACTTGGAATAGAGACGGTTGCTGTTTATTCGACTGCAGATAAAGACCTTCCTTACGTTAAGCAAGCAACAATGGCTTATAGCATTGGTGAACCTCCTGCAGCCAAATCCTATTTAAATCAGGAAGAAGTATTAAGAGTAGCATTAGAAGAGAAAGTTGATGCCATTCATCCTGGTTATGGTTTTCTTTCTGAGAATGCCGAATTCGTTAGAAAAGTTGAAAATCATGGCATTACTTTCATAGGGCCTTCTGCAGATGTTGTAGAAGCGATGGGAGATAAGATTACTGCAAGGAAAACAATGGTAGAGGCCGGTGTACCGGTTGTACCAGGTAGTGGCGAGATCGACGATGTATCTGCCGCAATTTCCTATGCTAATGAAATAGGCTATCCAGTGATGCTGAAAGCAGCAGCTGGAGGCGGAGGCATCGGTATGCAGCGCTGTGAAAATGATCAAGAGCTAGAAAAGTCGTTCTCATCTAGTCAAAATCGTGCAAAAGCTTATTTTGGCAATGGTGCGATGTTTGTTGAGAAGTTCATTTCACATGCAAGACATATCGAAGTACAAATCGTTGGTGACAAACATGGAAATATCGTCCATCTCTTCGAAAGAGATTGCTCGATTCAGAGACGAAATCAAAAAGTTCTAGAAGAAACGCCATCTCCGTTTCTATCAGCAACAACACGTACTAAAATCGGTGAATCAGCCTTGAAAGCTGCAGCTCACGTCAGTTATACGAATGCTGGAACAGTTGAGTTTGTAGTAGATAATGATGAGAACTTTTACTTTCTAGAAATGAATACGAGGTTACAGGTGGAGCATCCAATCACGGAAGAAACGGTGGGTGTCGATCTCGTAGAATGGCAGCTTCTCGTAGCACAGGGTAGGAGTCTACCACTAAGTCAGAAGGAAATCATGCCATCAGGTCATAGTATTGAATTTAGATTGTATGCTGAAGATCCTACAAACTTTATGCCGTCACCAGGAAGAATTGAGAAACTACACTTTCCAAACATGGAGGATGTTCGTATTGACTCTGGCTATGAAAGTGGGTCAAGCGTTTCGCCTTTCTATGACCCGATGATTGCCAAAATTATTGTGAAAGGGTCAACTCGTCATGAAGCCATTCAAACTGGTAAAGCATTCTTTGAGAAATTTTCACTAGAAGGGATTAAGCATAATGGTCCCCTGTTTCAAAATCTTTTAGTAGAAACCAGTTTTGAGAATGGTGAGTATTCTACTTCTTACTTAGCACAAACTGCTGCATTAAAAAAATAAACATAGAGAAAAGGAATGATTAGTATGCAAGAAATCAAAGCGTCGATGGCTGGAACTGTATTAAATGTGATGGTTGCTGAGGGAGATTCCATTACAGCTGGACAGGAACTTGTGATGCTTGAATCTATGAAAATGGAGATTCCGATTGAAGGAGCAGATGAGGGCACCGTTGCAGAAGTGAAAGTTAACATTGGAGATTTTGTTAACGAAGGTGACGTTCTCGTTACAATTAAGTAGGAGGTAACCTGAACGAGCGCTCGATCTTAAAGAAATCGAAGGAGGATGCTTCATGAATCATCTTGAAGAACGTTTACAGAACAAATCCGATGAAATTGAATCTGGCGGTGCTGAGAAATATCATCAGAAGCTTAAAGAAACGAATAAGCTCTTCGTGCGAGATCGTCTGAATCTTTTGTTTGATAATGCTCAGTATACGGAAGATGGGAAATTTGCAAATAACCTGGCGAATGACCTGCCTGCTGATGGTGTAGTAACGGCCATTGGTAAGGTGAATGGAGAAAAGGTTTGTGTCATGGCAAATGATTCAACTGTAAAGGCGGGCTCGTGGGGGTCGCGAACAGTTGAGAAAATCATCCGCATCCAAGAAACGGCAATGAATCTTAAAGTACCGCTTCTCTATTTAGTTGATTCCGCTGGAGCTAGAATTACAGACCAGCTTGAGATGTTCCCTAACAGACGAGGGGCAGGGAGGATCTTTCATAATCAGGTAAAAATGTCTGGTATGGTTCCTCAGGTGTGCCTACTGTTCGGACCTTCTGCAGCAGGTGGTGCTTACATACCGGCCTTCTGTGATATCGTGATCATGGTCGACAAGAATGCTTCCATGTACCTCGGCTCACCGCGTATGGCTGAAAAGGTAATTGGTGAAAAAGTGACGCTTGAACAAATGGGTGGTGCAAGAATGCACTGCAGCACAAGCGGATGTGGCGATGTTCTCGCTGAAAATGAAGAGCATGCAATTGAACTTGGAAGAAATTATTTGCGTTACTTCCCGGGCAATTTCGATAAAAGAACACCTCATTTAGAAGGAAGGTTGCCCTCCCTAGAGAAGTCAATCACGGACATAGTTCCTGAGAATCAAAATGCGCCGTTTAACATGTACGATTTAATTGAAGCGCTTGTGGATGGAGATAGCTTTTTTGAGATGAAGAAGCTGTTTGCGCCGGAATTAATCACAGGATTCGCAAGAATTGATGGCCGAGTTGTTGGTTTGATTGCTAATCAACCAAAAGTAAAGGGTGGAGTACTGTTCGTAGATTCTGCGGATAAAGGCGCGAAATTCATTCAGCTTTGTGATGCTTATCATATTCCGCTTGTCTTTCTTGCTGATGTACCCGGGTTCATGATTGGTACAAAAGTAGAAAGCGCTGGAATCATACGTCATGGTGCAAAATTGATCGCAGCCATGAGCTCTGCAACAGTTCCGAAGATATCAGTCGTGGTCAGAAAAGCTTATGGGGCAGGACTTTATGCTATGGCAGGTCCAGCGTTTGAACCTGATTGTTGCATTGCGCTCCCAACAGCGCAAATTGCCGTTATGGGGCCAGAGGCAGCCGTGAACGCAGTTTATGCGAATAAGATCAATGCGATAGAAGATCCAAAGGAACGCATGGAATACGTAAAGGAAAAGCATCAAGAATACAAAGAACACATTGATATTTACAAACTTGCTTCAGAGCTCATCGTAGATGATATTGTACCTGGAAGTGAGTTGCGTGAAGTGCTTGTCGATCGTCTTTCGTATTATGAATCTAAGGAAGTAGCTGCGCCTACTAAAAAGCATCCTGTTTATCCTGTATAAGATTCGTGCTAATCCCTTAACTTAACTGTTAAGGGATTTTTTTATCTCCTACGAATGATAACCTATGCTAAACTTGAAGGATAAATTTGACCTATAAAAGGCGGGAAAGAAATTGAGAATAACCATCATTGGAGGAGGTTCGATCGGGCTCCTGCTAGCTGCCAAGTATAGCATGGCAAATCATAATGTTACGGTTGTTTGTCGTAGTAGAGAACAGGCTGATGATCTTAAGGTGAATGGTCTTCACTACATAGGGGAGAAGGAAAGGCATGTTCATGTTCAGTCTACTCATCTTCTTCCAAAAGAAGAGACTGATTTAGTTATCGTAGCCGTCAAGTCACAACAGGTTCCTGCTGTTGTTGATATGATTCATGAAACATATGACAGTAACTATTCACCAGAGTTGCTTTTTATACAAAATGGGATGGGGCACATCCAATATATAGCGTCACTCCCCCACAACATTATGGTGGGTGTTATCGAGCATGGAGCGAAAAAATCTGATCGTGTAACTGTCGAACATACAGGAGTAGGCGTTATTCGAGTCAGCACGTATAAGGGAGTGCCTAGCGCTTATGAGGAGCTTTCTAGTACTAATTTTCCCATAAATTACGAACCAGATTGGTATCACATGCTTGCGAAGAAACTTGTTGTGAATTGTGCAATCAATCCGCTAACAGGTATATACCAGGTCCCGAACGGTGAGTTGCTAATGAATACAAGGTTTTATGCAATCATGAGAGAATTAGTAAAAGAGGCTTGTCGTGTTCTTCAGTTGGACTTTGAAGAAGCCTGGAACAATGTTCAAGCTGTTTGTAAGCAAACGAGAAAAAACACATCATCCATGCTAGCTGATTTGATCTCCGGCAGACCCACTGAGATTGATGCGATTACAGGAATTATTCTTAAAGAAGCTGAGTCCTCAGGCTTTTATGTGCCATACTCAAGATTCGTATTCGATAGTATCAAAGGACTTGAGAAAAAGAGTAGATGAAGAAAGGAGTCTGCTGAGATGGAGAACATCCTTGCATGGGTTGTAGCAACAATTGTGACAGTTCCGCTATTAGCGTGGTACCTGATTTACATCATTACAGTTAAGATGACAAAGAAGAAAAAGTTTTCTTTTCGTCTTGCGGTTGATCTCTCGACAATTTTCTTTATCCTAAGTGTGCATTTCATCCTTATAGAATTAGTCGGTCAGTCTTTCTTATGGGTCATTCTCCTTCTAATCATTGGGGCTGCTTGCGCATTTACGGTGCTTCATTGGAAAACGAAAGAAGATGTACAGATTCACAAAGTCATCAAAGGGGCGTGGCGTTTCAATTTTCTGTTGTTTTCAACTGGTTATTTTATTCTTTTGCTTATTGGGTTAGTTCACCGAATTGTAACGGTGTAACTCATAAGCTTTTTTTTTGGTGCGAAGGAGGAAGTTTGATATACTAACTAAGGATTTAATTAGGCGGAGAACCGCATTTGTGTCAAGAAAGGAAGAAATTTTAATGAAACTCACGGAAACATTCCTTCCAGGATCAAATGTAATTGCAACTGATTACATCGCTGAGAAGAAAACCATCTCAGCTTTTTTTGACTATACATATCAACATGAAACATCTTATGAAGAGCGCTATCAAGAATTGATGGAACGATCATATGACCGTACTGCTTTAATTCGTCACTTGCATTCTTTCAATACAAAATATGAGCCGAATGAACGGGTGATGAATAACATTGAACGGCTTAAGCAAGACGAAGCTGTTACAGTGGTAGCAGGTCAGCAGGCAGGCGTTCTTACTGGTCCTCTCTATACGATTAATAAAGCACTATCTGTTATTAAGCTTGCAGAGGAGAAGGAGGAATCTCTTGGGGTTCCGGTTATCCCGGTATTCTGGGTGGCAGGTGAAGACCACGATTATCATGAAGTGAATCATATTCACACATATGATTCAAACCGCGAACAAAAAGTAGCAGTTCCTCAAAAGCAATTAACAAAGCAAGCGTTATCGGATATTCCGCTTGATCGAGAGAAACTGAATGACTGGACGCGCGACATGCTTCACCATTTTGGTGAAACATCGTATACGAAGGGTATTCAAACATGGCTTGAAGAAGTGACAGCAAAATCAGATACGTTTGTCGATCATTTCTGTCATATGATGACAATGTTGTTCTCCAAGCATGGACTTGTACTTGTTGATTCTGGAAATTCTGATTTCAGAAATTTGCAGTCTAATGAATTTAAGAAAATGATTCTTCAAAATAAATCGATTAATGAAGGCGTTATGAACCAGGCTGCCCAATTGCAAGAAGCTGGTTATCCCATCGGTGTCGATCTAGATGAGCACCAGGCGAATTTATTTGCGCGGATCAACGGGGAACGAATTCTTCTGGAACGAAGCGAAAATGGATTTGTTGGAAAAACAGCTAATGTCTCCTTTACTGAAGCAGAACTACTTCAGGTGGCAGAAGAACATCCCGCTGATTTAAGTAATAACGTTGTGACGAGGCCAATCATGCAAGATGCGATGTTTCCTGTATTAGCCTTTGTAGCAGGTCCTGGTGAACTTGCTTATTGGGCGTTACTAAAACCTGCTTTTCGCGCATTTGATTTTAAAATGCCGGTGATTGTTCCACGGTTAACGGTCACGTTTGTAGAACGTCATATTCAGAAGCATGTGGGAGATTTATCGCTACAGATTGAAGAGATTCTGGAATCAGGAATCCACTCCTTCAAAGAAAGTTATGTAAGTAAGCTTGATGACGTGGGGATTGGTGGTGCGTTCAAAGACGCGAAGGTAAAAGTGGAAGAAATTCATCAAGAGCTTCGTCATTTAACAGCACTTGTCGACGGTGGCCTTGAGAAATACGCTGACAAGAATGGACGCTTTTTGCAGAGACAGCTTGATCTTCTTCAAGATAAGCTCTATCAGTCGATTGAATACAAACATGAGAATGACCTCGCTAAGTTCGATGAGGTGGGGCTAGCATTAAAACCGAATGGTGCCCCACAAGAGCGAAAGTGGAATGTAGTTTATTACTTGAACTGGTATGGTCTAGACTTTGTTGATCGTCTGATGAGCCTGGATGTAGATTTTAATGAAAAACACAAAGTTGTTTATCTATAAGCTTTGTTAATGAACGTGATGATTTTTGGCTCATTTACACCTTGTGAAACCCACTGCAACATAGCCTATCTAAAATACGGAATTGTATGAAATGCCCATACAAATACAACAAATATTTTTTCAAAAAAATCCTGCTGAACAGCAGGATTTTTGTTTTGTGGTACGAATTAATTTTTTAGTGGTGAAAAGTGGGGAGTTGTGGTAACTTAGAGGTAGAAAGTGGGAGAGGTGGAGGAAGCCATGTTTATGGGGGAATATCAACATACTGTTGATGAAAAAGGCAGAATGATTATTCCCGCTAAGTTTCGTGAAGAACTTGGTGAAACCTTCGTCCTCACCCGCGGGTTAGATAAATGTATTTTTGGTTATCCCATGAACGAATGGGAAGTCCTCGAAGAGAAAATGAAAACACTTCCTTTTACAAAGAAAGATGCTCGTGCTTTCACCCGATTTTTTTTCTCAGGTGCCACTGAATGCCAACTGGATAAACAGGGCAGGGTAAATATTGCCGGAACATTACGCCAGTATGCAGGTCTTGAGAAAGAATGCGTTGTAATCGGTGTTTCAAATCGATTGGAAATTTGGAATAAGAGTGTTTGGGAAGAGTATTTCAATGCATCAGAAGAGTCTTTCTCTGAAATCGCGGAAAGTATGATGGATTTCGATTTGTAGAAGGGCAATATGGAATGAAGGTTAAGGTGTCGCTATGTTTGAACACATTACAGTATTAAAAGAAGAAGCTGTGAACGCACTCAATATTAAAGAAGATGGTATTTATGTCGACTGCACGCTTGGTGGTGGAGGTCATTCTAAAGCAATTCTGGACAGGCTCACCACTGGGCACCTCTATGCGTTCGATCAGGATCAGTGGGCAATCGATAACGCAAAAACAACACTTGCTGGTTATGAAAGCAAGCTTACTGTGATTGAACGGAATTTCAGCTTTATTAAAGAAGCGCTTTCTGACCTTGGTGTAGAGGGTGTTGACGGTATTTTGTTTGACCTTGGTGTTTCCTCTCCGCAACTTGATAAAGGGGAGCGGGGGTTTAGTTATCAGCATGATGCACAGCTGGATATGAGAATGGACCAATCTTCCAGTTTATCGGCGTATGAAGTGGTGAATGAGTGGGAGTATGAACGTCTCGTCTCGATTTTTTTCAAATTTGGTGAAGAAAAGTTTTCAAAACAAATTGCTCGCAAAATTGAAAAAGCAAGAGACCAAAAACCGATTGAAACCACATTCGAACTTGTTGATATCATTAAGGACGCAATTCCAGCACCTGCGAGAAGGAAAGGGGGACACCCCGCTAAAAGAATTTTTCAGGCAATTCGAATAGCGGTAAATGATGAGCTCAAAGTTTTTGAACAAGCTCTAATTGATGGTATGTCTATCCTAAATTCAGGCGGTCGTATGAGTGTCATCACGTTCCACTCTTTAGAGGACCGAATTTGTAAAACAACGATGAAAGAAGCAGCTTCAGGACCCGAGCTCCCTCCGGGCATGCCGATTATCCCTGATGCTTATCAACCTGAAATGAAGCTGGTTACAAGGAAACCAATTCTTCCTTCAGAAGAAGAGCAAGAAGCGAACAGACGCGCACGATCAGCGAAGCTTCGTGTAGCAGAAAAAGTGTAAAGATAAAATAAGAGAAGGTGTAAGGGGGAAAACAATGAGTAACCTGGCGTATAAGTATCAACAGCAGCAAACGCAAAGGCAAGTCGAAACGAAACAACAATCTCAATCCGTCTATATCGAACGTGGACGTATTACCAAAGGAGAAAAAATGCTCTGGATGATGCTTGTACTATCATTTGTGGCTGCGTCTATTTTTATGGTTTCGAATTACGCAAAGATCTATAACTTGAATACTAGTCTTCAACAGGTAGAAGCAGATCAGCGTGCTCAAATGAAACAGAATGAAGAGCTTGATGTTCAAGTAACGGAATTAAGTGCACCAGATCGAATTGTGAATATTGCCGAGGAAGAACTAGGCATGAAGCTGAATGATCAAAATGTAGAAGTGATCAACAAGGGATCATAATTTCGGAGGTTTGCACTGCAATGAAAGAAACAAACAAGAACTCACATATTAATGTTGGAGCAGCGATTTTAATGTCACTATTTGTCCTGCTCTTTTTTGCTTTTATTGGACGTTTTTTCTATATTGAATGGACACAATCGGTATCAGGTTCAGATGGAGAGAAAGTCGATTTAATGGAGCTTGGTAAGGATAAGTGGACGCGGAGTAAGATACTTGAAGCTGATCGCGGAACGATCTTTGATCGAACTGGAGAGAACGCGCTAGCAACGGACATTCCTTCTTTTACGCTACGAGCCATTTTGGATGAGACATATGAGGACCATGTTGAAGATGTAGACAAAACGGCTGCTGCTCTTGCTCCGATCCTCGATATGAAGTCATCAGAAATTAAAGGAATTTTGTCGAGAGATGAAGCGTTTCAAGTCGAATTTGGTTCTTCAGGCAAAAACTTAAGCCTCACACAAAAGGAAAAAATTGAGAATCTTGATTTGCCTGGTGTGGGTTTTATTCCAACTAAAACAAGACTATATCCTAATAAAGAATTTGCGTCACATCTTCTCGGATTCACGAATGAAAATGAAGATGGGATTCAAGAAGGCTTACTTGGATTAGAAAAACAGCTGAATAAATACCTTGTTCCACAGGAAGGGAAAGAAACCTATCAGAGTGATCGAGAGGGGTTCAGGCTTCCGTATGGGAATGAGAACATTACGCCATCCAAAAGCGGAAATGATGTTTATTTAACGATTGATGAAAAGATTCAGCTCTTCATGGAAAGAGCGATGGACGAAGCTCAGGAAAAATACAATCCAGAGAGAATGACGGCGATCGTAGCTGACCCCGATACAGGGAAAATTCTTGCGATGGGGAATCGTCCGACGTTTGATCCCAATCTAAGAAACGTTTCTAATTATACGAACATGGCGCTAACGGCATTTGAGCCTGGTTCTACCATGAAAGTTTTCACTGTTGCTGCCGCAATTGAAGAAGGGGTATACAACGGAGATGAACTTTATCAATCAGGTCAATATTCAGTTCCAGGTGGTCGTGTAAGTGATCACAACGGAGGAGAAGGTTGGGGCACGATTAGTTTTGACGAAGGTATCCGTAACTCTTCAAACGTTGCTGCATCCATTCTTGTGAAAGAGAAGCTCGGATATGATAAATATCGCGACTATTTAACTAAGTTTGGTTTTGATGCTAAAACAGGAATCGACCTGCCGGGTGAAACGTCATCAAGTATTGTCTATAGCGGAGAGCTCGAGCGAATCACAACAGGATTTGGTCAAGGATCCACCATTACCCCGATTCAACAGATTCAAGCGATATCTTCTGTAGCAAACGGTGGAAAAATGATGAAACCGTATGTCATTGAGAAAATAGTTGATCCAGATTCGAATGAAGTGAAACTCAATCATGAGCCTAAAGTAGTCGGAGAGCCGATTTCTAAAGATACTGCTACTCAAACTCGTAAGCTTATGCGTACGATTGTGACAGATGGCACGGGTACTCCTTATGACATCGATGGATACACAATTGCAGGTAAGACAGGTACTGCACAAATTTCACAAGGTTCAAAAGGGTATATGAGCGGCTATGGAAATAACATCTTTTCATTCATCGGTATGGCCCCTGCTGACGATCCGGAATTAGTTGTTTATGTAGCAGTTGATCGCCCAGAGTTAGAATACCCTGAACTTGGAAGTGATCCTGTTTCGCTTATTTTTAATACTGTTATGAAGAATAGTCTTCAGTACTTGAATATTGATCCGATCGAGAAGAAAGAAGAAGAGCCGACGAAAGAAGCGGATGAAAACGGTGAAGTATTGAAAGACGTAACAGGAATGAATGTTGATGAGGCGAAGAAAGAACTAGAAGCAAAAGGCTTAGAAGTTGTTGGGCTGGGTGATGGCGAAGTAGTAAGTCAGTCACCACATGCAGGTTCAAAAATTCTGGATGGTGAACGAATTATCTTACGTTCAGAAGGTAAAGCGACGATGCCTGACATAAATGGTTGGTCACTCGCAGACGTAATGAAACTAGTTGAATTGATGGAGTTAAAACCTAATATTATGGGTTCAGGTTATGTGAAGAAGCAGGGTATCGAAAAAGGTAGCACAATCAAAAAAGGTGATTACCTCGTAGTAGAACTGAATTCTCCTTCATCAGATGCAACGGAAGAACCTAAACCAGAAGAGAATAGTGAAGCCGAAGCGATTACGGACTAGCTGGTCTATCTGCCTAACAGTGAACATATAGTGAAACGAGCATAATCAGGGAGGATGAGTTTATGCGCGTTTCCAATGTCACTGTCCGGAGGAGACTCGTTATTTCGCTTGTTGTAGGCTTATTTATTTTTGGTGTGGTAGTGGTCAGATTAGGTTATGTCCAGCTCGTGATGGGGAACTGGTTGAGTGAAAAAGCGAAAGACTCGTGGAGCAGAAATATTCCATTCGAACCGAGTCGCGGAGAAATACTCGATCGGAATGGTGTTCCACTTGCTACAAATATTAGTGCCCCGTCAGTCCTTGTTGTCCCAAGACAGGTGCAAAACCCGGCGGCTACGGCCGAAGCTCTTGCCGCATCCTTAAATACGAGCAAAGAAAAAGTGTACGAAACAATCACGAAGGTGGAATCCATGGTGTGGATTCGACCTGAAGGAAAGAAAATGACCAACGAAAAGGCCAATGAAATACGGAAGTTAAATCTAGCTGGTGTCTATATTGCGGAAGATAATAAACGCCACTATCCAAACGGGGCTTTTTTATCTCATGTTCTCGGTTTTAGTGGGATTGATAATCAAGGCTTAACAGGTATTGAACTCTATTATGATAAAGAGTTAAGTGGTGAAAAAGGGCAAGTCGAATACTATGCAGATGCAAAAGGCAAACGAATGCCTTCGCTTGCAGATGATTATACAGAACCAATCGATGGACTTGATCTCAAGCTAACAATTGATTCTCAAGTTGAGACAATCATTGAACGAGAGCTTGATATTGCTGAGGCGACTTATAACCCTGATGGTGCAGTAGCAGTCGCCATGGATCCAAATACAGGTGAAGTACTAGGGATGTCATCCCGACCTAATTTCAACCCTGAGGATTATCAAGACGTATCACCTGATGTTTGGAATCAGAATAAGCCAGTCTGGAGTACGTATGAACCAGGTTCAACCTTCAAAATCATTACGCTTGCAGCTGCCCTTGAGGAGGGGGAGGTTGATTTAGAGAATGATCACTTCCATGATCCAGGAAGCATTGAAGTTGCTGGCACAAAACTACGATGCTGGAAAGCAGGCGGACATGGCAGCCAGACGTTCTTAGAAGGCGTACAGAATTCTTGTAACCCTGGGTTTGTTATTCTTGGTGAACGACTTGGTAAGGAGAAACTATTTTCTTATATTGATAAATTCGGTTTTGGTAAAAAAACTGGTATCGACTTACAAGGAGAAGCGAGCGGAATCTTATTTGATGTTGATAACGTTGGACCACTTGAGCTTGCAACTACTGCCTTTGGTCAAGGGGTTTCCGTAACGCCTATTCAACAAGTGACAGCCGTCTCCGCCGCAGTAAATGGCGGAACGCTTTACGAGCCGTATATTGCCAAAGAGTGGCTGGATCCTGAAACAGGAGCAGTTGTAAGTAAAAACACACCGACTGTTAAGAGACAGGTGATTTCAAAAGAAACATCTGAGGAAGTCAGGCACGCGCTAGAAACAGTAGTGGCACTTGGAACAGGGAAGAATGCTTACGTAGATGGATACAGGGTCGGTGGGAAAACTGGAACGGCTCAGAAAGCAAAAAACGGTGCTTATTTAAAAAATAATCACATCGTTTCTTTCATAGGGTTTGCTCCTGCAGATGATCCTCAAATTGTCGTGTATGTTGCGATCGATAATCCTAAAGATACGCTTCAATTTGGTGGGATTGTTGCCGCTCCGATTGTAGGTAACATTATCCAGGATAGTTTGACGGTTATGGGAGTAGAAAAAAGGGAAGACCAGATCGAGAAAGAAAAAACATGGCAGGATGAAGAGATGATTGAAATGCCTGATTTAGTAGGTAAATCATCTAAAGAAATCCGCCAAGCGATGTACAATTTGAAGATTGATTCCAGTGGCGAGGGAGATACAGTTGTAGCTCAGGCACCAGATCCTGGTGTGAAATTACCTGCTGGGTCAGAAATTCGTCTTTATATGGGTGACAAATAGGCGACCTGTGAGTACAATAAGAAATGAACAAGCCAAGGCATATGCTCTTGGCTTGTTTTCTGAAAATATGTCAGCAAACTAGAAAGGTTTGAAAGAGATGAAATTAAACGATCTTCTCCATGCATTATTTACATATAAGCAACAGGGTGACGGAAATCCTGAAATAAGCACCATTGAAAGTGATAGTCGCGCCGTTACTTCTGGTAGCCTTTTTGTGTGTATTCCTGGCTATACAGTTGACGGACACGATTATGCAGATCAAGCAGTAAGTAAAGGGGCTGTTGCTCTCGTTTCTGAGAAGGAACTTCACGTTAATGTCCCAGTTATCCTCGTACGTGATGCTCATCGCGCATTGGCAGAACTTGCAAACATGTTCTATCACAACCCTACCAAATCTTTTTCATTGATTGGAGTCACTGGAACAAATGGTAAAACGACCGTTTCGCATTTAATTGAGAGCATTCATCGAAGTGAGCATCAGAAGACTGGTTTAATCGGTACAATCAATATGAAAATTGGTGATGAAGAGTACGAAACTAGGAATACTACACCTGAACCATTGCTTCTACAAAAACAATTCGCTAGAATGCGTGATCAGCAAGTGAATACGGCTGTGATGGAAGTTTCATCTCACGCATTGAGTTTAGGTCGTGTCAGAGGTTGTGATTATGATGTCGCTGTTTTTACGAATTTAACACAGGATCATCTCGATTATCATGGCACGATGGATGAATATCGTCAGGCAAAAGGTCTTCTTTTTTCCCAATTAGGTAATACATATGATACAGGGAGAAAGAAGGTAGCCGTATTGAATGCGGATGATGAAGCATCAGATAAGTATGAAGAAATGACTTCTGCTCATATTCTTAGGTACGGAATCGATAATGAAGCAGAAATTAAAGCCCATCATATTTCTTTTTCTGCTAATGGGACAAGATTCGGCCTGACTACTCCTGATGCAGAGCGAGAAGTAACGATAAAGTTAACAGGAAAATTCAGTGTTTATAATGCGCTTGCTGCCATCGGAGCATGCCTTGCGAATGGTCTTCCCTTAGATCATATTCTAACTAGCTTAGAACAAATCGAAGGTGTTCCAGGACGGTTTGAGCTTGTGGACGAAGGGCAAAATTATCCTGTAATCGTGGATTATGCTCACACGCCTGATAGCCTTGAGAATGTTCTACAGACAGTTAAAGATATGGCGATAGGGAAAGTATTTGCCGTTGTTGGATGTGGTGGTGACCGTGATCGCACTAAACGTCCGCTAATGGCGAAAATAGCATCCCAATTAGCTGATACAGCAGTACTTACTTCAGATAATCCTCGAAGCGAGGATCCTGAACGAATTTTAGATGATATGGTTGAGGGAATAGAAGGGGAATATGTGCGTATTACAGATCGAGCAGAAGCCATTCGCTATTGCGTGGAACATGCAAAAGAAGGTGACGTCGTGTTAATTGCCGGTAAGGGTCATGAAACCTATCAGATTATTGGTGATCAAGTGCTTGACTTTGATGATCGGATCACAGCACGTCAAGCGATAAAGGAGCGAAAGTGATGAACTTTTCTGCGAAATTATTAAATGAATTTAGCCAGGGACCAGTTGAACCAGAACTGGTCTTTGCAGGTGTGGCAACGGATACTAGAAAGGATTGTACGAATAAATTATTTGTTCCAATCGTTGGTGAGGTTTTTGATGGGCATCGCTTTATTGATCGTGCAATTGCAAACGGTGCGATAGGAACACTATGGGAGAAAAGCAAACCATTTCCAAAGGATCTTCAAGATAAAATCAAGGTGTATTTTGTAGATGATACAACGATCGGTCTGCAGGAGCTAGCAAAACAGGTTCTAAAAAACCATAAACCTTACGTAATCGGTGTAACGGGAAGCAACGGGAAAACGACTGTGAAAGACATGCTCGAAGCCGTGCTTAGTCCAAAGTATCAAACGTACAAAACACAAGGCAATTTAAATAATCACTGGGGACTTCCAATGACGGTTCTCGCAATGCCGGAAGGAACGGAAGTTCTTATTCTTGAGATGGGGATGAGTGGATTGGGAGAAATTTCAATTCTCACTAAGATTGCGACTCCAGATGTTGCTGTTATTACAAACATTGGCGAATCACATTTACTTCAGCTCGGAAGTAGAGAAAATATCGCAAAAGCGAAGATGGAAATTGCAGAGGGGCTTAAACCAGATGGTTTGCTCGTCATTGATGGGGATGAGCCACTACTAGGTAGAACGCATAAAAATACTATTGCGTGTGGGTATGAGTCAACAAATGATCTTCAAATCGATGATGTTGAAAAGCGACAGAATGGTTATGCTTTTTCACTAAAAAATGAAAAAGATTCGTTCGAAATTAATTTGTTGGGCAAGCATAACATTAAAAATGCTCTTTATAGTATTGCTTCAGCACGTAAACTTGGCGTTTCAGACGATGTTATTCGTCGTGCACTTTCTTCGTTAACTCTGACAGGTATGAGACTCGAGCAGTATCGAGTACCGTCAGGTGCACTCATTATTAATGATGCTTATAATGCGAGCCCAACATCGATGAAAGCAGCTATAGAAACGCTTGTGGAGCTTGAAGGGTTTGAGAAGAAGATTGCCATACTCGGTGATATGTATGAGCTTGGTAGTCAGGAAGAAGCTCTCCATCGTAATATCGCCTCAGCTGTCAGAGATCCAATCACAGAGGTTATTACGGTTGGTGAGAAAGCAAAATGGATCTATGATGGGATGACCGAAGATGCCGCTCAATGTGTACCAGCCGTTTTCTTTGAGAACAAACAAGATGCCGCATCATATCTAACAAGCAAACTCGATGATAAGACAGCCGTTTTATTGAAAGCTTCAAGAGGTCTTGGTCTTGAATCGATTATAGAAACATTAGGGAATTAATCTTAAGGAGGCAGTACATTGATTGAACGTTTATTGATTTTCAGTTTATTAACATCATTTATTATAGCGGTACTCGTATCACCGGTATTCATCCCGTTTTTAAGAAGACTTAAATTCGGTCAAAGCATAAGAGAAGAAGGCCCTAAGTCGCATCAGAAGAAATCTGGTACACCTACCATGGGTGGACTGATAATTATTCTTTCTATTATTCTGGGCACAGTAATCATTGCTCTTAAATATGATGAAATATCAACACAAATCTGGTTGCTTTTACTTGTAACAGTCGGATACGGACTTATTGGATTTTTAGATGACTTTATTAAAGTAGTGAAAAAAAGAAACCTTGGCCTTACTTCGAAACAGAAGTTGCTTGGTCAGCTCGTAATTGCGATTTTAGTCTATTTTGGTTTAAGAACGATTGGTTTCGATACAGCAATTCGAGTGCCTGGCACTGAGTGGAGTCTCGATATTGGAATTGGATATGTGCTGCTTTTGTTTGTCATGTTAGTCGGAGCATCGAATGCTGTGAATTTAACAGACGGCCTTGATGGGCTTGTAGCGGGTACAGCAGCCATTGCCTTCGGTGCATTTGCTATCCTTGCCGCTACAGCATACATGTACGACGTTGCGATTTTCTCTGTAAGTGTTGTTGGAGCAGTTCTCGGCTTTCTTGTCTTCAATGCTCATCCAGCAAAAGTATTCATGGGGGATACTGGATCCCTTGCACTTGGAGGTGCACTTGCAGCAGTAGCAATTATGACCAAGCTCGAGCTTCTTCTTGTCATTATTGGGGGCGTATTTGTCATTGAAACGCTCTCAGTTATCATTCAAGTGGCTTCGTTTAAATCTACGGGGAAGCGCATATTTAAAATGAGCCCCCTTCATCACCACTATGAATTATCTGGTTGGACAGAATGGCGCGTAGTTGCAACGTTTTGGGCAGTGGGCTTAGTATGTGCAACGTTTGGAATCTATCTAGAGGTGTGGATGTAATGAAAAATGTGAACTATGAAAATAAATCAGTATTAGTGATGGGAATTGCGAAAAGTGGCTTTGCAGCAGCAAAGTTGCTTCGTTCTTTAGGTGCTACCGTAACCGTAAATGATCGTGAAGAAGTTGCAAACAATCCAAAAGCGATTGAATTACAAGATGCGGGTTTTAAAGTAGTAGGTGGTGGTCATCCACTAGAGCTACTTGATGGAATGGATCTAATTGTAAAAAACCCTGGTATTCCTTACCAAAACCCACTTCTTGTTGAAGCTGAAAAGCGCAGCATTCCAATTGTGACAGAAGTCGAAATTGCTGGTGAAATCTCTGAAGCACCATTTATAGCAATCACAGGTTCGAATGGAAAGACGACTACAACCACTTTAATCGGTGAATTGTTAAATGAAACACCATCAAATCCAATCGTTGCTGGGAATATCGGAACAGTTGTCTGTGAAGTGGCGGCAGGAGCCTCACCAGACCAAACCCTTGTAACGGAACTATCAAGCTTCCAACTGCAGGGAACAGTGAATTTCCATCCTCATATTTCTGTACTTCTAAATATCTATGAAGCTCATTTGGATTATCACGGCTCAAAAGAAGCCTATGCAGCGGCGAAAGCACGAATGTTTCGTAATCAGACGACAGATGATTTTGCAGTTTATAACGCAGATGATGAATTGGTATCGTCATTTGCGGAAGCGTCAAATGCGGTACTTGTTCCATTTTCTGCTACAAGAAATGTGGACAAGGGTGTTTGTATCGTTGATGGGTGGATCGTATTTAAAAACGAAAAAGTGATAAAGATTGATGACTTATCAATGAAGCAGAACATTGAAAATACCTTGGCTGCAATTGCGGTCGCGAAATTATCAGGTGTTTCTAATGACAAAATTTACAGCGAATTAACCAATTTTCATGGTGTGAAACATCGTCTGCAATTCATTGGTGAAGTGAATGGGCGTAAGTTCTATAATGATTCAAAAGCAACAAATTCCATTGCTACAAAAAAAGCTCTTGATTCATTTGATAAACCTGTTATTTTACTAGCAGGGGGCCTTGATCGTGGAAATGGGTTCGATGATTTGGTTCCGTATTTTCAAACGAAAGTGAAACATCTTTTAACATTCGGACAAACGGCGTCGAAATTGAAAGATACAGCATCTAGTGCAGGACTTAATTCTATTACAGTTGTCGATAATGTAGAAACAGCTGTTAAAACAGCGTACGATCTTTCCGAAGACGGAGATGTCGTTCTTCTATCCCCTGCATGTGCAAGCTGGGATCAGTTTAAAACGTTTGAAGAGCGAGGAGACATCTTTATTGAGGCCATGCATAGACTCTAAGGAGAGGTTGTCTTGCTTATCCGGTCAGATCGGTTAGGTAAAATCGACGATAACGGAGTGTGGGTCTATTGCCGAAAACAAAATCAACGCCAGACCTGATCTTTTTAACTGCAACGCTTGTCCTGTTAGCAATCGGATTGATCATGGTATATAGTGCCAGTGCTGTGTGGGCGTCCTATAAATTTGACGATGCTTTTTTCTTCGCGAAAAGACAGCTTCTTTTTGCAGGTATAGGCGTGGCAGCCATGTTTTTTGTTATGAATATCGAATATTGGACGTGGCGGACATGGGCGAAGATAGGGGTGCTTATCTGTTTTGTTCTTCTGGTTTTAGTGCTCGTGCCAGGTATTGGACTTGTTCGTGGTGGGGCAAGGAGTTGGCTCGGCATCGGCGCATTTTCGATACAGCCTTCTGAATTTACGAAGCTTGCAATGATTGCATTCTTGGCGAAGTACCTTTCAGAAAACCAAAAGAGAATAACTTCTTTCAAAAAAGGGCTCGTGCCATCTCTTGGTCTCGTGTTTATTGCGTTTGGTATGATAATGCTTCAGCCAGACCTTGGAACTGGAGCGGTGATGGTTGGGACGTGCGTGGTGATGATTTTTATTTCAGGAGCAAGGATTTCACACTTTGCTTGGCTTGGGGTTCTTGGGCTAGCAGGTTTTGCAGGACTGATTTTATCAGCACCATATCGGATTGCTAGAATCACCGCCTTTCTGGACCCCTGGGGTGATCCACAAGTCAGTGGATATCAAATAATTCAGTCCCTGTATGCCATTGGCCCAGGGGGGTTAATGGGTCTAGGATTGGGTCAAAGTCGTCAGAAGTTCTATTACTTGCCTGAACCGCAAACGGACTTTATATTCGCTGTTTTATCAGAAGAGTTAGGCTTTATCGGTGGTAGTTTCGTCATTCTACTGTTTGCTCTTCTTCTCTGGAGAGGAATCAGGATTGCGCTCAGAGCGCCAGATTTATTTGGTAGTCTTCTTGCTGTTGGCATCATAGGGATGCTTGCCATCCAGGTCATGATTAATATAGGCGTTGTCACTGGATTGATGCCCGTAACAGGAATTACGTTACCTTTCTTAAGTTATGGAGGGTCTTCGTTAACACTCATGCTTGTCGCGATGGGAGTACTTTTGAATATAAGCCGATATGCAAAGTTCTAGTTTGGGGAAATGATGGGTATGAACTTCTTAAGTAGACATTTAAAATAAAGGCGAGTGAAACGAAGGTTTCACTCGAATGAGCCAAAAATCGAGAAATAAACACTATAAGCTAACAAAGCCAAAATAAAAGCACAAACAAGCGTTCTTGAATAGAGAGAGCGCTTTTTTGTTTGAGTCGGTTTTTTTGTGGAATAAAGGAGAAAAACCATTTAATTTACTTTGATTCACCACTACTAAAAATCTCTGGTATGAATTTCCTTCCAATGAATAATAAGGCGTAAACTTATGCTATAATGATTGAAATGAGTACAAACAGCTGGATCATGTCGTTCGGTTGCCATGATAAGCATTTTTGCACCTGAGATATAGACAGAATCTCAATAACCGGAGACGGAGGCAAGACAATGGAAGATCGCAAAGTTGTAACAATTGAAGATCGGATACCTACATTGAAAGCGCAGCGTAAACAGCGCGCAAACAGAAGGTTGATCGTCTATCTATCTATCTTTTTCTTTCTCATTTTGCTGATCATTTACTTCCAATCCTCCTTGAGTCACATTCGGAACGTTGAAGTCTCTGGTAATAACTATGTGTCTCAAGAAGAAATTCAGAAGCTTAGTGGATTGGATGACAGCGTCAGTTTCTGGAACATTAATGTGAAGAAAGTGGAAGATAATGTGAAGAAATCGAAAGAGATTGGGGACGTATCTGTATCTAGACAGTTCCCTGCCACTGTTAACATAGAAGTGACAGAGAATGAACGGGTCGCATACTTGAAGAAGGGCAGCCATTACTTCCCAATTCTACAGACGGGAGCAATTCTTGATGCTCTTCCGAAAGACGATACACCCGTTAGTGCTCCAATTCTTATGCAATGGGATCAAAATACCGAGCTTTCCGAGATGGCCGGAGAACTGCGAAAAGTAAAAATGAGTATCATTAATCGTATTTCCGAAATTCATTATACCCCTGATGATGATAAAGCCTTTAATCTGACATTGTTCATGACAGATGGCTATGAAGTAAGGACGAGCATCACGGATTTCTCAGAGAAAGTAAACAATTATCCACTCATTGTCGATAAACTTAAAGATAAAGCCAAAGGAGTATTATATCTAAATGAAGGCAGCTGGCTCGAGCCTTATAAAGATGGCTCAACAGAAGAAGAGAAGAAAGAAGCATCTTCTTCGTAAAATGTGCATGTTATCCACCTTTTAATGGACAAGTAATACTAATTTCTATCGAACGGTTATAAACAGGGCCATTTATGAAAAAATTGCTTAAAAGCATAGTGAATCGTATGGAAATTGCAAATTTCTTACCTATTGGTGAAACAGTGACTTTTCTACTGCTTTCACATGGTGTAGACTATACCTTGCGCAATTCTTTTTCCTATTAGGATGAAAGAAAGAGAGTAGGGGAGTCTGACTAAAAAAAATAGACGAAATCTTTTATAAAAGAAGGGAAATAAAAGGCTTTGTGGAATAGAGTCCTTATATCACATTCTTCCCAGGAATTAATGTTTCAAGCCCTGAGGAAGTTTAATTCTGCTTTTTGTTGTGTATATAAAGGTGTTGGACATTTTTTCAACCCTATTATAGAGAAACTATTAATACCTGATCATGGTAGCATTTTGAAGGAGGTGCCAGGAGAATGAACAGCAATGAGATTTATGTGAGTCTAGACATCGGTACATCCAATGTGAAAGTAATCATTGGCCAGATGACAAACGATTCATTGAATATTCTTGGAGTCGGCAGTGCGCCTTCCGAAGGAATTCGTAAAGGATCGATTGTGGATATAGATGAAACTGTTCGTTCAATTAAACAGGCAGTAGAAAACGCAGAAAGAATGGTAGGTTTATCGGTTCGTTCTGTGATTGTGGGGATTAACGGCAATCACGTTCAGCTTCAGCCCTGTCATGGGGTAGTGGCTGTATCAAGTGAGGATCGTGAAATTCATGATGAAGATATTGCTAGAGTAATTGATGCAGCACAGGTTGTTTCTATCCCTCCTGAGCGAGAAATTATTGATGTCATCCCGGGACAATTTGTGGTTGACGGTCTAGATGATATTACAGATCCACGTGGCATGATTGGAGTCCGTCTTGAGATGGAAGGAACAATCATTACAGGTTCAAAAACGGTATTACATAATTTGCTAAGATGCGTAGAAAAAGCGGGTCTTGAAATAGCTGATATTTGTCTGCAACCGTTGGCGTGTGGGTCGATGGCCCTTTCGAAAGATGAACGTAATCTTGGTGTCGCTCTAGTTAATATGGGAGCGGGCTCAACCACCATATCTATTTTCGAAGAGGGAGCACTAAAAGCGACGTCAGTGCTTCAAATCGGTGGAGACCATGTCACAAAAGATATTTCGATTGGTCTTAGAACTACGACTGAAGAAGCTGAACGCATTAAGATCAAGCACGGTAATGCCTTCGTTGATCTTGCTTCAGAAGAGGAAGCTTTCACAGTATCCACAATTGGGAGTTCGGCTGAGCAAGAATTTAATCAGTACGAATTAGCTCATATTATAGAACCTCGGATCGAAGAGATGTTAGAATTGATAGAAGACGAAATCAAGCGAATGGGAATTCGTGAATTGCCTGGCGGATTTGTACTTACTGGTGGTATGGTAGGAATGGATGGTGTACTAGAGCTTGCGCGTGAAATTCTGCAACATAATGTACGCGTCGCTGTTCCAGACTACATCGGTGTGCGCGAACCGCAGTATACGACTGGCATTGGTCTTATCCAGTTCACGTATAAAAACGTGAAGATCCAGGGTAAAGAAGTAGCAGCATCACTAAACCCTGAAGATGAAGTGAAGCCCAAGCGTAGAGCAAAAGGTGAACCACAACCGAGTGAGAAGTCTTCACCGGGTATGAAAGAGAAAGTGAAGAATTTCTTTAATCTATTTGTTGAATAAAGGGCTATTACAAGATTAGGAGGACCTGAGATGTTAGAGTTTGATATGAATATGGAACAATTAGCACAAATAAAAGTAATCGGTGTCGGCGGGGGCGGAAGCAACGCTGTTAACCGTATGATTGAAAATGGTGTACAAGGTGTTGAATTTATCGCAGTGAACACGGATGCACAAGCTTTAAACCTTGCTAAAGCAGAAGTGAAAATGCAAATTGGTGGTAAGTTAACAAGAGGGCTTGGAGCCGGAGCTAATCCAGAGATTGGTAAGAAAGCAGCTGAGGAAAGTAAAGAACAGATTCAGGAAGCATTAAGTGGTGCGGATATGGTATTCGTTACGGCTGGTATGGGAGGCGGAACAGGAACTGGAGCAGCTCCTGTAATTGCTGAAATCGCGAAAGAGCTTGGAGCTCTTACAGTAGGTGTTGTAACTCGTCCATTTACCTTTGAAGGTAAAAAGCGTTCAACTCAGGCTGTAACGGGTATTGCGATGCTTAAAGAAAAAGTTGATACGTTAATCGTCATCCCTAACGATCGCTTACTCGAAATCGTTGATAAAAATACACCGATGCTTGAAGCATTCCGTGAAGCGGATAATGTACTTCGTCAAGGTGTACAAGGTATCTCTGATTTGATTGCCGTACCAGGTCTTATTAACCTTGACTTTGCTGATGTGAAAACCATTATGACAGAACGAGGTTCTGCACTAATGGGAATCGGTATTGCTACTGGGGAGAACCGTGCTTCTGAGGCAGCTAAGAAGGCTATCTCAAGCCCATTACTTGAAACGTCAATTGACGGAGCAAAAGGTGTACTCATGAACATTACTGGCGGTTCAAACCTAAGTCTCTATGAAGTGAACGAAGCGGCTGATATTGTATCTTCAGCTTCTGATGAGAATGTTAACATGATTTTCGGTTCTGTTATTAACGAAGAATTGAAAGATGAAATTCTCGTAACAGTTATCGCAACAGGCTTTGATGAGAATGAGAACAAGAAGAATACTGTTCCTCGTCCATCTGCACAGTCGAAGCAAAGCGCTCCGATTCAACAGAAGAAGCATGAAGAGGAAGAAG
This sequence comes from uncultured Bacillaceae bacterium, assembly GCA_963739655.1. Taxonomy (GTDB): domain Bacteria; phylum Bacillota; class Bacilli; order Bacillales; family Guptibacillaceae; genus Guptibacillus. Next base: position 236,207 of record CAVUAW010000037.1, read on the forward strand.
AACAGCCAGAGCCAACTAAATTTGGTGCAAGAGTAGATGAATCCAACGATACATTGGATATTCCTACATTCCTTCGCAACCGTAAACGCAACAGACGATAAAGTTAGAAACCAGCTCTTTTAGAGCTGGTTTTTTTAATGGCATGGATAAGTAAGCTTATATTATTGAATTCTTTCTTTTTGCGAAAATGAGCCAAAAATGAATCCCATCTTCTAACATAGCTATTTAAATAAGTTGTTACTTCTGAATGAATAGACTAAATGAGCTATTGCGATTCTCTCTTTCTTTTTGTTAACATAAATAAAATTATATATTTTCTGAAAACGGTGTTGTGTTCCTCGTTGAAGACACGTATAATGTCCATTATATAAAAACAAGTGTCCTCTTCAGAAGGACAAAAGGAGTGGAGAGATTATGAAGGATTGCGTATCAGTTGGTTTATTAGGACTAGGAACAGTAGGTAGTGGTGTGGTACATATGATTGACTCACATCAGAAAGAGCTGCAGCAACGGGTGGGCTGTCAGGTTAAAGTAGCCAAAGTTCTTGTGAGAGATATTGACAAGGAGAGAGGCGTAGATCTGGATGAAAGTGTACTCACACAAAATCCGGATGATGTGATTAACAATCCAGACGTAGATGTTGTAATTGAAGTGATCGGTGGAATTGATCAGGCAAAAGAATTCATTCTAGCTTCACTCAACAACCACAAACACGTCGTAACAGCAAATAAAGATTTAATGGCGATCCATGGACGAGAACTGCTTACAGCGGCTGTAGAAAACGAAAGCGATCTATTTTATGAAGCTAGTGTAGCAGGTGGGATTCCGATACTTAGAAGTTTAGTAGAAGGTCTCTCCTCTGACCGCATTACTAAACTCATGGGGATCGTTAACGGTACAACAAATTATATCTTAACAAAGATGACAAAAAACAATGTACCGTATGAAAGTGTTTTAAAAGAAGCACAGGATCTTGGCTTTGCAGAAGCGGATCCAACAGCTGATGTCGAAGGACTTGATGCCGCAAGAAAAATGGTGATTCTCGGTACACTAGGCTTTTCAATGAAAGTTGGGCTTGATGATGTAAAAGTAGAAGGAATCACTCGTGTTGACGAAGATGATATTGCGTATAGTAAAAAACTTGGTTATACAATTAAGCTTTTAGGAATCGCTAGCTCAACGAATGGATCGATTGAACTATCAGTTCAACCAACTTTGCTTCCTTCAAGGCACCCACTAGCATCAGTTAACGATGAATACAATGCTGTTTATGTTTATGGTGAGGCTGTTGGGGAGACAATGTTCTACGGTCCGGGAGCAGGGCAGCTTCCTACGGCTACTGCTGTTGTATCTGACCTTGTTGCTGTGATTAAGAATATGAGGCTTGGTGTTAACGGAAAAAGTGTTATTCTTCCTCAGCATGAACGCCAGCTGAAAGATGATGAAGAAATCAAAAGCAAGCATTTCATCAGACTTATTGTAAAAGATGAACCAGGTGCATTTTCAAAAATTTCTCATCTATTCCAGGATCGAGGCTTGAGTCTTGAGAAATTGATTCAGGAACCTGTCGTTAATAACGGAACTGCTGAGCTTGTAATTATCACGCATGAGACAAATCAAAAAGCATTTGAAGACGTTCATAATCGTTTAAGAGACCTTGACGTTGTCGTAGAAGTGAAGAGTCGCTACCGAGTGGAGGGAATGTAATGAGCTGGAATGGACTGCTAAAGCACTATAAAGATTACTTACCTCTTACAGAGGAGACGCCTCAGCTCACTTTAAATGAAGGGAATACTCCGCTATTAAAACTTGATCAGCTTTCTGAGGAACTAGGCATTTCGCTATATGTAAAAATTGAAGGTGCAAACCCCACTGGCTCCTTTAAAGATAGAGGCATGGTGATGGCTGTTGCCAAGGCAAAGGAAGAGGGTAGTGATGCCATCATTTGTGCTTCAACTGGCAACACAGCAGCTGCAGCTGCTGCATATGGAGCAAGAGCAGGTCTTCGCTGCATTATTGTTATTCCAAAAGGAAAAGTGGCGCTCGGGAAACTTGCGCAAGCGATGATTTATGGTGCAGAAATTTTTGAAATAGACGGGAATTTTGATGAGGCACTAAAAATGGTCCGTGATATTGCTGAAACAGAACCGATTGCTCTTGTTAACTCAGTGAATCCATATCGCTTAGAGGGGCAGAAAACAGCGGCTTTTGAAGTGTGTGACCAGCTCGGAGAAGCGCCGGATGTATTGGCGATTCCTGTAGGAAATGCAGGGAATATTTCAGCATACTGGAAAGGATTTAAAGAATACGTTGTAGCAGAGGAACGTCCACAAATGCGTGGCTTTGAGGCAGAAGGTTCTGCAGCTATTGTTCAAAAGAAAATCATTCCAAATCCAGAGACAATCGCAACTGCTATTCGAATTGGGAATCCTGCTAGCTGGCATCTTGCTGAAGAAGCAGTTATTGAATCCGATGGGAAGATAGATAGTGTTACAGATGACGAAATTTTACATGCATATCAAGCACTTGCAAAAAAAGAAGGTGTCTTTGCTGAACCAGCATCTTGTGCTTCTGTTGCAGGAGTAATGAAGCAGGTTGCTTCTGGCGAGATTAGGAAAGGTAGCAAAGTTGTAGCTGTTCTAACTGGAAATGGATTAAAGGATCCAGCTACAGCAATGGATAATGTTGTGGCAAAACCACGTATTGTGCAGGCTGATAAAGCGAAATTTCTGGAAGAACTAAAGGGATGTGTTAGCCATTGAACAAGGAAGCACGATTACATCTGAAAATTCCAGGAAGTACATCAAACCTTGGCCCAGGGTTCGATTCAATAGGGCTTGCGATCAATCGGTATTTGCACGTAGAGATCGAACCATCATCTGAATGGGCATTTCATTACGTTGGATTTGATGAACCTTTCCCATCGGGTAAAGATAACATGATTTATAAGACGATTGAACAGATTGAAAGTAAATATGGGTCAGGATTAAAAGCTACTCCACATGCTGTGACGATGGCGAGTGAATTACCATTAGAGCGAGGATTGGGAAGTAGCGCAGCGGCTATCGTGGCTGCTGTCGAAATCGCTGATATTACACTGGATCTCGGATTAAGTTTGGATGAGAAAGTTCAAATTGCAACGCAATTCGAAGGGCATGCGGATAATGTTGCAGCTTCACTCTATGGAGGGCTGGTCATTGCGACTGGCCAGGATGAAATTGGAACCATTTCGCACAGAGTTACAAACCTTGAAATGGTTGCTTTGATTCCGCACCGGAAGTTAAAAACAACGGATTCTCGCTCTGTTCTTCCAGATATGCTGCCATATTTGGAGGCGGTTGATGCGAGTAGTATTGCCAATGTTTTTGTAGGAGCTGCTCTTCAAAATAATTGGGAGTTAGCCGGTAAATTAATGAAGTATGATCTTTTCCACCAACCATTCCGGAAGCATCTTGTGCCAGATCTTGAGTTGGTACGAGAGCGATCGATGGAATATGGCGCATATGGAGCAGCGTTGAGTGGAGCTGGACCTACTTTAATTGTCTATACTGCGCCAGGAAAATCATCAGAGCTTTCATATCAATTAGAAAAAGCATTCCCTTCATATACCTGTGAAGTTCTTTTACCTGCTGAATCTGGTGTGGAACGATCTGATCGTGCATTTCATAAACAAGAACAATAAATTTTAACGAAAAGCCGTCCTAGATTGGGCGGCTTTTCGTTGTTTATGAGCATTGACGGACGGCTGACAAAACTAGTGATATTAATGCAAAATAACCTCACTCTAACCGGCACAATCTGACAGTTTTTCAATACAATTTGGTCTATACTAAGTATCAAAATCGCAAGGGGGGAGGCAATCGGTGGCAGTATACCTTGATGTGATTTGGCTATTGAATGTATGTTTTGATTACATGCTACTCGCACTTACTGGTTTACTGCTCAAAAAACATGTGAAGAAACGAAGGCTTGCTGCCGGTGCTCTGATTGCTTCCTTTTACGTTCTTTTTCTATTTATTCCTGGACTTTCATTCATGGTAAATCCAATTGTGAAATTGCTCTATTCTCTTGTCATTGTCAGTGTAACGTTTGGGTTCAACAGATTCCGAAGCTTCTTTCAATGCTGGCTTTTGTTTTATTTTGTGACGTTTATGATCGGTGGAGGAATGATGGGAGCTCATTATTTTCTTCAACAGGACGTGATGGTTTACAACGGAGCTGTCGCTACGAAAGGAACTGGTTTTGGTGATCCCGTCAGCTGGCTTTTTGTCCTTATCGGATTCCCGACAATTTGGATCTTTTCAAAAAGAAGAGTCGAAACACTCGAAACAACAAAGATTCATTTTGATCAGCTGGCAAATGTGGTTATTCGTATTGAGGATGTCAGCATCTCTGCTACCGGATTGATCGATAGCGGGAATCAACTCCAGGACCCACTCAGTGGTTCACCAGTGATGATCCTAGATATGACGATTCATGCAGAACAATTTCCAGTTGAATTTATTGAAAAAGCGAAGGAAATCACAAATTTTCAGGGTGAGGGTGAAGCGCATAGTTGGGAACACAGACTACGGGTTGTGCCATTTCGTGCAGTCGGACAAGATCATCAGTTCTTGTGTGCTGTAAAGCCTGACGAAGTCGTTATCTCCATGAAGGAAAATGCGATCACTGTTAAGAAAGTACTTGTAGGGTTAAGCTTCCAATCGATATCGGGGGAAAAAGAGTATAGCTGTATACTTCATCCGAAAATGCTGACGGGACATAAGGCAACGGCGTCTTAGAGGAAATTAAATAAGATCAAGGAGGAGTTTTGGATGGGGAAAATAAGAATTAGACTTGTACTCTTGTGGCAGCGGATTTTAATGAAGCTTGGAATAAAACCTGATGAAATTTATTACATAGGAGGAAGCGAAGCGCTTCCTCCTCCTCTATCGAAAGATGAAGAAGCCCATTTGCTAGTTAAACTTCCTAAGGGAGATAAGGCAGCAAGGTCGATTTTGATTGAACGAAACCTTCGTCTAGTTGTTTATATTGCCAGGAAATTTGAGAACACTGGAATCAATATTGAAGATTTGATTAGTATAGGAACAATTGGATTAATAAAAGCAGTTAATACGTTTAATCCCGAGAAGAAAATCAAATTGGCTACGTATGCTTCGCGCTGTATCGAGAATGAAATATTAATGTTTCTACGAAGAAATAATAAAATTCGCTCTGAAGTTTCCTTTGATGAGCCGCTTAATGTGGATTGGGATGGGAATGAGCTTCTCTTATCGGATGTACTTGGGACAGATGAAGACATCATTACAAGAGGAATAGAAGCTCGCGTCGATCGAAGGCTTCTTGTAAAAGCATTAGAAACACTTAATCCAAGAGAGAAGCAAATCATGGAGCTGAGGTTTGGTCTTGCAGGAGAAGAGGAGAAGACGCAAAAGGACGTAGCAGATCTACTAGGTATTTCTCAGTCTTATATTTCCAGGCTTGAAAAGCGCATCATTAAAAGACTTCGTAAAGAATTCAACAAAATGGTGTAAGCATCTTAGCATAACTTATGCATAAAATTCCCACTCGCGGAGATACTTTACTTTGACAGCATCTCCGATGAGGAGGGAATGAGTTGACACGAAACAAAGTCGAGATTTGTGGAGTAGATACCTCCAAACTTCCAGTTCTGAAAAATGAGAAAATGAGAGTACTCTTTAAACAGATGCAGGAAGGGGATATCTCTGCACGTGAAGAACTTGTGAATGGCAATTTACGTCTTGTTCTAAGCGTCATTCAGCGTTTTAATAATCGAGGAGAATACGTGGATGATCTCTTTCAGGTAGGCTGTATAGGCCTGATGAAATCCATAGATAACTTTGATTTAGGGCAGAACGTAAAATTCTCTACTTATGCAGTGCCGATGATCATCGGTGAAATTCGAAGGTATTTGCGTGATAATAACCCGATTAGAGTATCTCGGTCATTACGCGATATCGCTTATAAGTCTCTCCAGATCAGAGATAAATTAATGACGAAACACTCAAGAGAACCAAATGCAACTGAAATTGCTAAAGAGCTCGGTGTAACAAAAGAAGAGGTCGTGTTTGCCCTTGACGCTATCCAGGATCCTGTGTCCCTATTCGAACCGATTTATAATGACGGGGGAGACCCTATCTTTGTAATGGATCAAATTAGTGACGACAAGCAGAAGGATATTCAGTGGCTCGAAGACATTGCGCTAAAAGAAGCGATGACTAGACTGAATCAACGAGAAAACTTGATTCTTCAAATGAGATTCTTTCAAGGAAAGACACAAATGGAAGTAGCTGATGAAATAGGGATTTCACAAGCACAAGTATCTCGACTTGAAAAAGCTGCTATCCATCAAATGAACAAAAATATTCAAAGTTAGAATGAGACCTGGGAAACAGGTCTTTTCTTTTGCCTGCATTTCATATAATGAGATGAAAGGTGGGTGCGTGATGATAAAAATTTCTGAATTTCAGGTGAAAGATGTCGTGAACGTTTCGAATGGTCAGAAACTTGGTCACATCGCAGATCTTGAAATCAATTTAACGACTGGAAAGATAGAAGCGATTGTGATTCCGGGAGCAGGAAAAATGATGGGTTTATTTGCAAGAGAGAGTGATGTTGTGATTCCTTGGCGGAACATTGTTAAGATTGGTTCGGATGTTATTCTAGTCAGACATCATGATACTGCTGACGGAGAATCCTATCAAAAAGAATCGTAGGTTAAGAAAGAACTGTCAATCTATATCCCTTTGCTTCAACATATTATGATAAAATAGAGTATAAACATGTTCAGGAAATAAAGGGGTGCGACTGTGAAGAAAGAACCGCTTCAACCAACTACGAAAATGACATCATTGGAACTGGAATTTCCAGATCAAGCTATGCGGGAGCATCGAATAACAGCTGGTTTTTCAACCCGTAGAAACGGAGTTAGCCAGACTCCGTTTTCTAGCTTGAATCTTGGGTTTCATGTACCGGATGACGCTTGTGACGTTCTTGATAACCGTAAAATACTGGCTCGCGATATTAAAGTAGGTCTTGATAATTGGGTGGTAGGTGAGCAAGTTCATGGTTCAGCTATTGCAAAAATTACCTCAGGTGATAAAGGTCGTGGTACAAGGGATCATCAAGATGCAATCAGAAATGTTGATGGCTTGTACACTGAAGATGAGGATGTTCTTTTAACAGCCCTATACGCAGATTGTGTCCCATTGTATTTCTATGCGCCGCAAGCAAGAAGAGTTGGAATAGCCCACGCAGGCTGGAAGGGAACGACGAAGAATATTGCTAGAGAGATGATTCGAGCTTGGAATAAAGATGGAATTATTTCAGAAGATATTCTCGTAGTCGTCGGTCCTTCAATCGGTCGATGCTGCTACGAAGTGAATGATGTTGTTATCGACCAAGTGAAGGCCGCTGTTGGTGAGAGGCAGACCTTCTTTGATGCGAAACCAAATGGTAAATACCAGCTTGATTTAAAAGCCGTGAACAAAGAACTTCTTCTGAAAGCTGGAATTGCAGAGCACCATCTATCTGTTAGTGACTACTGTACAAGCTGCAGCAATCTGTTTTTCTCACATCGAAATGAGAATGGCAGAACTGGAAGAATGATGGCATACATAGGACTCAGGGAGGTATAGCATTAACGTGAATGTAAGAGAGAATTTAGAAATGATCACAGGTCGCATTTACGAAGCAGCAAAGCGGACAGGTCGAGATCCAAATCGAGTGAACGTAGTAGCTGTTACAAAATACGTAAGTGTTGAACGTACGAAAGAAGCACTTGATGCAGGGTTGACACACTTTGGGGAAAGTCGTGATGAAGGTTTGTTAAAGAAAGTCGAAGCCCTAGGTTCAATGCCTTCATGGCACTTCATTGGTACACTACAATCGCGCAAAGTGAAAGAAGTTTTACCATATGTCGATTATATTCACTCGCTTGACCGTCGTTCACTTGCAAAAGAAATTCAGAAACGAGCAGATCGTGAAGTGAATTGTTTTGTGCAAGTCAATGTTGCAGGTGAAGAATCCAAACATGGCCTGACACCAGGTGATACGATTCCATTCATTGAGTCTCTTAGCGATTATCCGAATATTAAAGTAGTGGGTTTGATGGCAATGGCTCCTCATATAGACGATACGAAAGAAATTCGCGAAGTTTTCAAGACACTACGTGAACTGGGTGAACGTGTACAACGTCTATCGCTTCATCATGCCCCGTGTAAAGAGCTATCTATGGGAATGTCAAATGATTATGAGGTCGCTGTTGAAGAAGGGGCGACTTTTGTACGCATCGGTTCATCGCTAGTAGGTCATGAACAATAAAATAAGCTCTCCAGGAGGTGCAGGGAATTGGGAATCAAAACGAAATTCAAACAGTTCTTTGAACTAGATGATGAAACGATAGAGTTGGATGAGCAGCAAGAGCAAGAGGCATATATGGAGGAAGAAGAACCAGAGATTACGAGGGCAAGTCGTAAACAAAGCAAGCAAAACGTCGTTAGTCTTCAAAGCGTTCATAAGAACTCAAGAGTTGTGCTAGTTGAGCCAAGAGTGTATGCTGAAGCTCAGGATATTGCTGATCACGTGAAGAATCGTAAATCAGTTGTCATGAATCTTCAACAGATTCCAAACGATCAGGCCAGAAGAATTGTTGATTTTCTAAGTGGCACCGTTTACGCTGTTGGCGGCGATATTCAGAAACTCGGACCGGATACGTTTATATGTACACCGGATAATGTCGAGATTTCAGGCAACATCACAGATGAAATTTATGAAGAATAGCCATTAAGGAAGGTGAACAGTTTGAGTATTGTATCCATTTTACTTGGTGTAGTTCAAGTCTACACGTGGATCCTTATCATTTATATTTTTATGTCGTGGATTCCGAATGCAAGAGAGTCCTCGATCGGACAGATGATCGCCTCTGTTGCTGAGCCTTATCTTGCGCCTTTCCGTAAGGTGATTCCTCCAATCGGTGGAATGCTAGACATCTCTCCAATTGTCGCGATCTTTGCGCTTCAGTTCGTTCAGTATGGAATCATAGCTCTCTTCAATATGATAGGTTAATGTCAATTTACGAACATTACCGCCCAGAAGAGCGAACGTTTGTTGATCGCGTCTTGCAATGGCAGGATGAGGTACAGGAAAGATACGCGCCAAGATTAACGGATTTCCTTGATCCACGAGAGCAGGATATGGTGAAACAAATTATTGGGAAACATCCTGATGTTGGCGTATCTTTCTCGGGGGGTGTAGAGGGGACTGAGCGGCAGCGAGCACTGCTTGTTCCCCCATACTTCGAAGTCACTTCCGAAGATTTTGAATTAACAGCCTTTGAAATTACATATCCATCTAAGTTTGTCTCCCTTACTCATCCAGACATACTTGGTGCTATGATGGGATTAGGTGTGAAGCGTGACAAATTTGGTGACATCATGGTGGAGGAAGGTCGGGCACAGTTAATTGTAGCGAAAGAAATAGCAGACTATGTAAAGATGAACCTGACCCAGGCTGGAAAAGCGTCCATTTCACCTGAAGAAATTTCACTATCTAAAGTAGCTGTTTCTAAAGCAGAATGGGACGAGCAGGCGGGCACGGTTTCGAGTCTTCGATTGGATACCGTTCTTGCAGAAGTGTACAACCTATCAAGAACAAAAGTTTCTTCAATGATTGAACATGATCGTGCGAAGCTGAACTGGAAAGTGATCAGTCAGTCTTCTTCGGAAGTAGCGGCTGGTGATTATTTATCTCTACGAGGATTTGGGCGAAGTAAGATTATTTCAATCGATGGAAAGACAAAGAAAGAGAAATGGCGAATAACGTATCATATTCGAAAATAGTTTGTCATAATTAGAAGGAATATCCAACTAGTTGTCGAAATATGATTAAGCTGGGTATATGAAATGAGAGTAAATCGGAGGTGGCTGAATTGCCTTTAACACCATTAGATATTCATAACAAAGAGTTTACTCGCGGATTCCGCGGTTATGATGAAGATGAAGTAAATGAATTTTTGGACCAGGTGATCAAAGATTACGAAACTGTCATCAGAGAAAAGAAAGAACTGAATGAGAGAGTGAAGCTTCTCGAAGAAAGACTCGGTCATTTTTCTAATTTAGAAGAAACGTTGAATAAGTCGATTCTAGTCGCACAAGAAACTGCTGAAGAAGTCCGACAGAATGCCAAAAAAGAATCTCGCTTGATCGTGAAGGAAGCAGAGAAGAATGCTGACCGAATCATCAATGATTCACTGGCTAAAGCTAGAAAGATTTCCATGGATAACGAAGAGCTTAAGAAGCAGGCTGCTGTTTATCGGACGCGTTTTCGGATGCTTGTTGAAGCGCAGCTTGAAATGCTAAACAATGAAGATTGGGATGGACTAGTTGCTCGCTTTGATGAAGAAGAAGAGCAACAACAGGAGCAAATCGAGGAAAAAGCTTAAGCACTTATTATTTTATTTGTCATTTCCTTGACTTCTTATTTTTATTTAAACTATACTTTTAGTAATATCAATAACGATCGACGTAGATGGGAAGAGTACCTGATTTTTACTTAACAAAGCGAGCCGGGGATGGTGTGAGCCGGTGTTAAGCAATCAGGGAAGATCGCCCCGGAGTCCCGTGCTGAAAAATAAGTAAGCCCTGGCGAATCATTCACGTTACGAATGCAAAGTGAGCGCATGAGCGCTTAAGTTGGGTGGTACCACGGGAAAAACCTTCTCGTCCCTTTTCTGGGATGAGAAGGTTTTTTTATGTGAAAAACTTTTTCAAACCACAACACCGGGGTTTACTTAGTATCCTCGTTTACGTTCATTGATTGTTATAAATTGAAGGAGGAAACCTCATGAGCTACAAAGAAACGCTCTTAATGCCCAAAACGAAATTCCCGATGAGAGGGAATTTACCTAATAAAGAGCCAGACATGCAGAAAGAATGGGAAAGCAACAATCTTTACGGAAAAGTACAGGAAAGAACAAAAGAGCGTCCGCTATTTATCCTTCACGATGGCCCTCCATATGCGAATGGCGATATTCATATGGGGCATGCGGAGAATAAAGTGCTTAAAGACATGATCGTTCGGTATAAGTCGATGAATGGATACAATGCTCCTTACGTGCCAGGCTGGGATACTCACGGTCTTCCAATCGAACAAGCCCTTACGAAAAAAGGCGTTGACCGTAAAAAGCTAACAGTTGCAGAATTTAGAAAGAAATGTGAAGAGTATGCGCTGAAACAAGTGGATCGCCAGCGTGAACAGTTTAAACGCCTTGGAGTAAGAGGCGATTGGGACAATCCTTACATCACACTTCATAAAGGCTATGAAGCTCAGCAAATCAAAGTGTTTGGCGAAATGGCGAAGCGCGGCTATATTTACAAAGATAAGAAAACAGTCTACTGGTCCCCTACTTCCGAATCTGCACTTGCTGAAGCAGAGATCGAATATCAGGATAAGCGCTCCCCATCCATCTATGTTGCGTTCGATGTAAAAGATGGAAAAGGCGTTCTTGAAGGCGATGAGAAATTCATCATCTGGACAACAACTCCGTGGACGATTCCGTCTAACCTTGCTATTGCCTTAAATGAAAAGTTCGAATACAGCGTAGTCGAGGCTGACGGTAACAAATATGTGGTTGCGACAGAGCTTGTTGATCAGCTGAAAGAAGAATTCGAATGGAGTAGCGTTACTGAAGTAAAGCGAGTCAAAGGTAGTGAGCTTGAATACGTAACAGCACAACATCCGATTTATGATCGTGAATCTCTCGTTATCCTAGGAGACCACGTAACCCTTGATGCTGGTACTGGTTGTGTTCATACAGCACCTGGCCATGGTGAAGATGACTACATGATCGGAAGAAAATATAAGCTAGATATCCTTTGCCCGGTAGATGAAAAAGGTGTGTTCACAGATGAGGCGCCAGGTTTTGAAGGCATGTTCTATGACAAAGCGAATAAACCGATTACTGAGAAGCTTGAAGAAGTTGGCGCACTTGTAAAGCTTACTTTCTTTACACACTCGTATCCACATGACTGGCGTACGAAAAAGCCGATCATTTTCCGAGCAACTGAACAGTGGTTCGCTTCTATTAAAGAATTCCGTCCAGAGCTGCTTCAAGCTGTTGCAGATGTGAAATGGTTCCCATCATGGGGTGAAATTCGCCTTCATAATATGGTGAAGGATCGTGAAGACTGGTGTATTTCTCGTCAGCGTGCATGGGGTGTTCCAATCCCTGTATTCTATGAGGAAAATAACGAACCAATCATTACAGATGAAACAATTGCTCATGTTTCTGAATTGTTCCGTCAGCATGGATCGAATATCTGGTTTGAATGGGATGCGAAAGATCTTCTACCTGAAGGGTTCACTTCAGAGAACAGCCCGAATGGCGAATTCCGTAAAGAAATGGACATCATGGACGTATGGTTCGACTCAGGTTCATCACACCAAGCCGTTCTAGAAGAGCGAAGTGATCTTGCTCGTCCAGCAGATTTATATCTTGAAGGTTCCGATCAGTACAGAGGTTGGTTTAACTCATCCCTATCTACAGCAGTTGCTGTAACAGGTAAAGCACCTTATAAAGCGGTTCTTAGTCACGGGTTTATCCTTGATGGCGAAGGAAAGAAAATGAGTAAATCTCTAGGAAATACAATGGTACCGAATGATGTGATGAAACAATTGGGCGCTGATATTCTCCGTCTATGGGTATCATCTGCTGATTATCAAGCTGATGTTCGCGTTTCAGATGATATTTTAAAACAAGTAGCTGAAGTGTACCGTAAGATTCGTAATACGTTCCGCTTTATGCTCGGAAATCTTGAAGGTTTTGATCCATCGCAGCATCTCGTTTCCTATGAAAATTTAGGTGAACTTGATCAGTATATGCTAGTTAAGCTAAACAATTTGATTGCTAAAGTGAAAAAAGCTTATGATGAGTATCAATTCCTAACGGTTTATAATACGATTCATAATTTCTTTACAACTGAGATGAGTTCGTTCTATCTCGATATTGCAAAAGACACGCTATACATCGAGCATGAAGATCATCCGAAACGTCGTGCGATCCAGACTGTTCTTTATCAAACCGCTGTCGCTCTAACAAAGCTTCTTTCTCCAATCATTCCACATACCGCTGAGGAAGTTTGGCAGTTTGTTCCGGGCGAGAAGGAAGAATATGTTCAGCTTTCTGATATGCCTGAAGTGAAGAACTTTGAAGGCACAGCTGATCTTGAAGAGAAATGGGATCATGTGATGGAACTTCGTGATGAGGTTCTTAAAGCACTTGAAGAAGCACGTAATGAAAAGAAAATCGGTAAATCACTTACCGCACAACTTCACATTTACGCGGATAAAGGTACGAAAGAATTGCTTGAAGGCATTTCGAATCTAAATAAACTATTCATTGTATCAGCTGCATCAGTAGCTGGAAATAAAGCTGACGCTCCTGCAGAGGCGAAGACATATGATGAGTTGTCAATCGTTGTTTCTCCTGCAGAAGGTGAAACGTGTGAACGCTGCTGGCAAGTGAAGACAGATGTTGGTGAAGATAGTAACTATCCAACACTTTGTGCAAGTTGTGCTGAAACGGTTAAAAACCACTATTAAGTAAGAAGGGAGACGCTTTGCCTCGCAAAGCGTCTTTTTTTTTGATGACTGTATTGGTTTTATGTAAACAAAATAACTCAGTAACAAAGCATTGCTAATAATGAGCCTTAGTTCTATGTATAGTTGTATCAGGTAGAGTTTGGATTGTCTGCTGAAGCAAGCTGTGCTAAACTTTCATAGGAAGTAACATTTGATCGGAGGAGCGAACGTGTGGAAATATCTGATAGCCATTGTCATCATTTTTCTTGATCAGTGGACAAAATGGCTGGTTGTTAAGAAGATGGAATATGGCGAGAACATCACATTGATTAATGATTTTCTTTATTTGACCTCACACCGGAACCGTGGGGCAGCCTTTGGAATCCTTCAGGGGCAAATGATTTTCTTTTATATTATTACTATTTTCGTAATTGGAGCAGTCGTTTTTTACATGCAACGGTATAACCATAGCCGTTTTGTAAGTGTGACGTTAGCTCTCATACTTGGTGGCGCAATTGGGAACTTTATAGATCGAGTGTTAAGAGGGGAAGTCGTGGATTTTGTAAACACGTTTATCTTCTCATATGACTTTCCGATTTTTAATGTTGCGGATGCATCACTCGTAGTTGGTGTTATTCTTATTTTTATTGGTACAATTTTTGAAAGTAAGCTCGCTAAAGGGGAAAACTAATGGAAAACTTCACATTTAAAGTATCTGAAGAGGAAAAAGGTGAGCGCATTGATAAGCTCATTACCTCATATGAAAGTGACTGGTCGCGCAGTCAGGTCCAAACTTGGATCAAGGACGAAAATATCCAAGTAAATGGAGAAGCAGTTAAAGGTAATTATAAAGCATCTCCTGGTGACGAGATTGAAGTATCTGTTCCAGAGCCGGAAGAACTTGAAATCGTTGCTGAGGACTTGAATCTTGATATCGTCTATGAAGATGCAGATGTACTCGTAGTCAATAAGCCTAGGGGAATGGTGGTTCATCCTGCTCCCGGGCATCCAAGTGGCACGCTTGTAAATGGTCTAATGCATCAAGTAAATGACTTGAGCGGCATTAATGGCGTGGTTCGCCCTGGAATCGTTCACCGTATCGATAAGGATACGTCTGGTTTATTGATGGTAGCGAAGAATGACAAAGCACACGAATCTCTCGTAAAGCAGCTTCAAGCTAAAACAGTGAATCGTCGCTATACGGCCATAGTTCATGGAAATATTCAACACGACGTCGGAACAATTGATGCCCCAATTGGACGTGATAAGCAGGATCGTCAAAAAATGACCGTAACTGATGAGAACAGTCGTGATGCTGTGACTCATTTTCGGGTACTTGAGCGCTATCAGCAGTTTACGTATGTTGAGTGTCAGCTTGAAACGGGTAGAACGCACCAGATTAGAGTGCATATGAAATATATCGATCACCCTGTTGCTGGCGATCCAAAGTATGGCCCAAGAAGAAAGTCCCTTCCAATTGATGGGCAGGCGCTTCATGCAGGTGTACTGGGCTTCAGACATCCTGTAACAGAGGAATGGCTTGAATTCTCATGTCCTGTTCCAGAAGATATCGAACGCTTGCTTAAGCGACTTAGACAAGATTGAGGTTGACTTAACGTCAGATCTCTGCCATACTCTTGTTAGACAATAGCATACCCTTTAACGACAGTCCCGTGAGGCTGCAAAGGAAAATTGGCTATGTACGATTTGTACATTTTTATGCCCAAAACCCTTTTGCCCTCATGGCAAAAGGGTTTTTTTACTGAATGAAGAGCTTAAGAAAGGGGGCAGTCATCATGGAAAACAAGCGAATCTTGCTAGATGATCAAGCGATTCGAAGAGCACTCACGCGAATCGCCCATGAAATACTAGAACGAAACAAAGGAATTGAAAATACGATGCTTGTTGGAATTAAAACAAGAGGCATTTATTTAGCTGAACGACTTGCAGAACGAATCGAACAAATTGAAGGTTCTGCTATATCAGTAGGTGAAGTAGACATCACAATGTATCGAGATGACTTAACCCATAAGAATGAAGATCAGGATCCATTGATTAAAGGTACGAGCATTTCAAAAGATGTCTCAGATCAAAAAGTGATTTTAGTGGATGATGTCCTCTATACTGGAAGAACGGTCCGCGCAGCAATGGACGCGCTTATGGATCTTGGACGCCCATCTCAGATACAACTTGCAGTACTCGTTGATCGGGGACATAGAGAATTGCCGATACGTCCTGATTACGTAGGAAAGAACGTACCAACATCCAATGAAGAAATTATTGAAGTTGCATTAACAGAAGTGGATGAATTTGATCAAGTTAGCATTACACAATCATAAATCGTGCTCCCTTTAAATCCGTCCAGAGAGACGACCAAGGGAGGATACGCGTTCCATCCAGGATACGCGTGTACCTCCTTGCGGCCGTGCAAGGAGTTTTTTTATAGCAAGGCCGGGACACGCACGATCAAGGAGGAAAACATCATGAAAGAAGTACTAGGAATCCGAGAAGTTCCGAAAGCATCCAGCTGGCTCACGCTAAGCTTACAGCATTTGTTCGCCATGTTTGGCGCAACTATATTAGTTCCATTCCTCGTCGGTCTTGATCCGGCAGTTGCTCTTGTTTCAAGTGGGCTTGGCACACTTGCTTATCTTCTTATTACAAAAGGCCGAATACCAGCTTATCTCGGCTCATCGTTCGCGTTTATCGCTCCGATTATTTCGGCTGTATCATTGCATGGCCCAGAAGGAGCGATGATAGGAAGCTTTTTCGCAGGAATCGTATACGGGCTTGTCGCCATAGGCATTCGAGCTCTTGGATTGAAATGGCTCTTGAAGCTTCTGCCCCCTATCGTAGTTGGACCAGTCATCATGGTCATTGGACTTGGCTTAGCTGGAACAGCGATCGACATGGCTATGAATAATCCAGTTACAGAATCTTATAGTGGCACCCACTTTACAGTAGCTCTTGTCACGCTTGGTGTGACGATACTCGCTTCCATGTTCCTTAGAGGATTTTTCAGCCTGATCCCCATCTTAATCGGAATTGTGTCTGGCTACACGTTCGCTTACTTCATGGGTATCGTTGATCTATCACCTATTCGAGAAGCATCATTCTTCCAAATGCCGGACTTTATTATCCCATTTGTGGACTACAACCCAGCAAACGTCTTCTCTTGGGAAATTCTCTTCATCATGGTACCTATTGCAGTCGTAACGATTGCCGAGCACATAGGTGATCAGATGGTCCTCAGTAAAGTAGCTGGAAAGAATTTCTTGAAAACGCCTGGCCTACACCGTTCGATACTAGGAGATGGTGTAGCAACAATGATCGCTTCTTGCCTTGGTGGACCACCGAACACGACGTACGGTGAGAATATCGGTGTGATCGCCATTACAAGAGTTTTCAGCGTGTTCGTCATAGGCGGAGCTGCAGTGCTTGCCCTTATGTTTGGCTTTATTGGCAAAGTGACAGCATTAATATCAACGATTCCGACTGCTGTTATGGGCGGTGTCTCGATTCTGCTCTTTGGAATTATTGCATCATCTGGACTTCGCATGCTAATTGATAATAAGATCGATCTTGGCGAAAAAAGAAATTTAATCATCTCATCAGTTATTCTGGTAATCGGTGTCGGAGGGGCATTCATTCAAGTGAGTGATAACCTTCAAATCGCCGGAATGGCCCTTGCTACGATCATTGGAATCGCGCTGAATCTACTATTACCTGGTGGAAGAACCCAGCAGTCTGTCGAAAAAATGTTTGAAGAAGAAATTGATAAAAATGAACCAGCTGCATAGCATCATCCTTTAAAGAGGTACAGAGAGACCTAAAAGGGTGGGAACTAGATGCGTTTACACAACGCGTCTACCCTTCTACACCCTGACAACGTCAGGGTGTATTTTTTATCCCACTCCTAAGAGGGAGGATCTCCCTCTGCTATAAATTTCACTATTCTGGAAAACACATTAATGAAATGGAGTGAGAGATGTGAAGCATTTACTTGATATGACTTCTCTGAAACTAGATGACATTCAAGAGATTCTACAGCAGGCAGAACGCTTTCGGAATGGAAAAAGGTTTGAGAACCGTGAGCCAGTGTTTGTGGCAAACCTCTTCTTTGAACCATCAACTCGAACTCGATTCAGTTTTGAAGTAGCAGAAAAAAGACTGGGCTATGAGGTATTGAATTTCGAAACATCTTCATCGAGTGTTCAAAAAGGAGAAACGCTATACGATACGATCAAAACACTTGAAGCGATCGGTGCAAGAGCCGTCGTTGTCAGACATAAAGATGAACGATATTTTGAACCATTCCTAAATAAAACAAACTTGTCCATTATTAATGCAGGAGATGGTTGTGGGCACCATCCAACACAGTCCCTTCTGGATTTATTGACAATTAAGCAGGAGTTCATTCAGTTTAAAGGATTGAATATCGTGATTGCTGGTGACATCAAACATAGTCGAGTAGCGCGATCAAATGCTGAGGTTTTAACAAGACTTGGTGCGAATGTGATTTTCTCAGGTCCCAAAGAGTGGCAGGATGAAAGACTGGGCGATTTTCCTTATATGGAGATGGATGAGGCAGTCGAACAAGCAGACGTCATGATGCTGCTTCGAATTCAAAATGAACGCCATGGAGAACAAGGTCACGATCAATCATCTTATCTAGACTCTTACGGCTTAACGATTGAAAGAGAAAAACGAATGAAAAAACATAGCATCATCATGCACCCTGCCCCTGTAAATCGAGGAGTAGAAATTGATAATTCACTCGTTGAATGCGATCGGTCTCGCATTTTTAAACAAATGGAAAACGGTGTCTACGTTCGAATGGCTTGCTTGAATATCGTTCTACAAACTACTCAGAAGGGAATGGTTGTGTAATGTTAATCCAAAACGCCAAATTACTAAATGAAGATGGAGAATTAATTGAACAGGATGTCCTTCTATCAAACGACGGAAAGGTTGAAAAATTAGCAAGAGGAATTGATCCATCAGGTCAAGAAGTTTTTGATGCGAAAGGTAACTTCCTTATTCCTGGACTTGTAGACTTACATGTTCATTTAAGAGAGCCGGGTGGAGAGCATAAAGAAACTATTGAATCAGGTACAATGGCAGCTGCTAAAGGTGGATTTACAACGATTGCAGCAATGCCGAATACAAGACCTGTTCCAGACCATGAAGAAACAATGAAGAAGCTAATGAAGAGAATAGAAGAAACCGCTCACGTTCGCGTTCTTCCTTACGGAGCAATTACAATCAGACAACTTGGCGAAGAGCTCACGAATTTCGAAGCGATTAAAGAAGCAGGAGCCTTTGCCTTAACTGACGATGGAGTAGGCGTACAAAGTGCAGGAATGATGCTCGAAGCGATGAAACGTGCCGCATCTCGTAATCTATCAATCGTTGCTCATTGTGAAGAAAACACGCTTATAAATGGGGGAAGCGTCCACGAAGGTCATTTCTCGAAAGAAAATGGATTGAACGGCATTCCTTCCGTCTGTGAAGCGGTACATATTGCAAGAGATGTTCTGCTCGCAGAAGCAGCTGGCGTTCATTATCATGTATGCCATATAAGTACAAAAGAATCTGTTCGAACGGTACGGGATGCAAAAAAAGCTGGTATTAATGTAACTGCAGAAGTGACACCGCATCATCTGCTTCTATCAGAAGACGATATACCAGGACTTGATACAAACTATAAAATGAATCCCCCACTTCGATCAAAAGAAGATCGTGAAGCGCTGATCGAGGGATTGCTTGATGGAACGATTGATTTCATCGCAACGGATCATGCACCACATTCACGTGATGAAAAAGCATCAACAATGGAGAAAGCTCCATTTGGAATCGTTGGACTTGAAACAGCCTTTCCACTTCTTTATACAAATTTTGTGGAGAAAGGCATCTTTACGCTTAAACATCTAGTGGATTGGTTAACGATTAAACCTGCAGCAGCATTTGGTCTTGAGTACGGTACGCTTGAAATAGGAGCGAATGCCGACATCACGTTAATCGATCTTGCTAAGCAAGAAGAGATCAATCCTGAGACTTTTGTATCGAAAGGAAGAAATACTCCTTTTGCAGGATGGACGTGTAAGGGATGGCCAGAAGCTACATTTGTAAATGGAAAAATCGTATACGAAAAAGGGAGCGATCAATAATGAAGAGACAGCTTATTCTTGAAGACGGATCCATATTTGTAGGAAAAGCATTTGGTAGTGATCTAGAAAAGAACGGAGAAGTTGTTTTTAATACGGGTATGACGGGTTATCAAGAGATCTTATCAGATCCTTCCTACTGTGCCCAAATTGTGACGCTGACGTATCCTCTGATCGGAAACTACGGCATTAACCGTGATGATTTCGAATCGATTAATCCTTCTGTACACGGGTTGATCGTGAAGGAAGCAACGGCTGTTCCGAGCTACTGGAGAAACGAAATGACACTAGATGAATTGCTTCGAGTGAAAGGAATTCCAGGACTTGAAGGCATCGATACGAGGAAATTAACAAAGCTAATCCGTGCGAACGGTACATTGAAAGGAAAAATGTGCAGCATGGATGTTGATCCAGAGAAAATTGCTCGGGATCTACGAGAAACGCCTTTAAAACGCGATCAGGTGAAGCAAGTATCGATCAAAGCGCCATATGCAAGTCCTGGGCGCGGTTACCGCATCGTTCTTGTTGATTTCGGCATGAAACACGGCATCCTTCGAGAACTCACGAGAAGAAAATGTGACGTGGTGGTTGTACCTTATAATACATCGGCTGAAGAAATTCTCAGACTGAACCCGGACGGAGTCATGTTAAGTAACGGGCCAGGAGACCCCAAAGATGTTCCAGAAGCGGTAGAAATGATTAATGGTATTCTTGGAAAGATCCCACTCTTCGGTATCTGTCTCGGTCATCAGCTGTTTGCACTCGCATGTGGCGCAGATTCAGAGAAAATGAAGTTCGGCCATCGAGGTTCGAATCATCCTGTTATGGATTTACGTACAAGTCGGGTGGCCATTACTTCGCAAAATCATGGCTATACAGTAGAAGAAAAATCGCTTCTAAAAACGGACCTTATCGTGACTCATGTCGCGGTAAACGACGGATCAATCGAAGGTGTGAAACACAATAAATATGCTGCGTTCAGCGTTCAGTATCACCCTGAAGCATCTCCAGGACCTGAAGATTCAAATGAATTGTTTGACGATTTCATCACGATGATTACAACATTCAAGGGGGAAAAAACTTATGCCTAAACGTACAGACATTCAAAAAATACTCGTCATTGGATCAGGACCGATCGTCATCGGACAAGCAGCTGAGTTCGACTATGCAGGAACTCAGGCATGTCAGGCGTTAAAAGAAGAAGGCTATGAGGTAATCCTCGTAAACTCGAATCCTGCTACGATTATGACGGATACAACTATTGCAGATGAAGTGTATATCGAACCTCTAACCCTTGATTTTGTAAGCCGTATTATTCGTAAAGAGCGACCGGATGCACTTCTAGCTACTTTAGGAGGTCAAACAGGACTGAACATGGCAATGGAACTATCGGAAGCAGGCGTTCTCACTGATTACCATGTCGAACTTCTTGGCACAAGTCTAGATGCGATTCAACAGGCAGAAGACCGCGATCAATTTAGAACGCTAATGAGGGAATTGAATGAGCCTGTCCCAGAGAGCGACATTATTCATAATCTCGATGAAGCTTATACATTCGTAGAAAGAATCGGTTATCCGGTTATTGTTCGACCTGCCTATACTCTAGGTGGCACAGGTGGAGGAATTTGTAACAACGATGAGGAATTAGAAGAAATTGTATCGAGCGGATTAAAGTATAGCCCGGTCACGCAGTGTCTTCTTGAGAAAAGTATCGCAGGGTTTAAAGAAGTGGAGTACGAAGTGATGCGTGATGGTCAGGATCAGGCGATTGTCGTATGTAACATGGAGAACATTGATCCGGTCGGTATTCATACTGGAGATTCGATCGTCGTAGCTCCGAGTCAAACGCTATCTGATCGAGACTATCAAATGCTTCGTAACGTCGCGCTTAAGGTTATCCGAGCATTGAAAATCGAAGGGGGCTGTAATATTCAGCTTGCACTTGATCCATACAGCTTTCAGTATTACATCATTGAAGTAAATCCACGTGTAAGCCGATCTTCGGCACTTGCATCGAAAGCAACAGGATACCCGATTGCGAAGCTAGCAGCGAAAATAGCGGTTGGACTATCACTAGCTGAAATGAAGAACCCGGTTACTGGAAAGACTTACGCGAGTTTTGAACCAGCACTAGACTATGTGGTATCTAAAATACCAAGATGGCCGTTTGATAAATTTGAAAGTGCGAATCGAAAGCTTGGGACACAGATGAAAGCGACTGGTGAAGTCATGGCAATTGGCCGCACGCTTGAAGAATCGCTCCTTAAAGCAGTTCGCTCTCTTGAATCTAACGTAAGTCATCTCGCAATTCCAGCTCTCGAGAGTATAGACGAGGAAACGATGGAGAAGAGGATCCGAGTTGCGGATGATGAACGACTCTTTGTTGTAGCAGAAGCTTTCAGAAGAGGAAAGACTGTTAAGGAAATTCACGATTGGAGCGCAATCGATCATTACTTCCTAGTGAAGCTACAAGGCATCATTGAACTTGAAGAAAGGCTGAGGAAGAACAAAGGAAATCTAGAACTGTTGCTTGAAGCCAAGCAAAAAGGATTTTCTGATAACATTATTGCAACACTATGGGACCAAACGGAGCTTGAAATTTATGAACTACGTATGAAAGAGGCGATTCGCCCTGTCTACAAAATGGTAGATACATGTGCAGGTGAATTCGAATCTGAAACGCCATACTATTACTCAACATATGAAGAAGAAAATGAATCACTTGAAACGCCAAAGGAAAGCGTTCTTGTGCTCGGTTCTGGCCCGATTCGAATTGGCCAAGGGATCGAATTTGATTACGCAACGGTGCACAGTGTATGGGCAATTCGTGAAGCTGGATATGAAGCGATCATTATCAATAACAACCCAGAAACCGTCTCAACAGATTTCAGCATTTCAGACAAATTATACTTCGAACCGCTTACCGTAGAAGATGTGATGCACGTGATTGATCTTGAAAAACCTACAGGGGTCATCGTCCAGTTCGGTGGACAAACGGCTATCAATCTAGCTGATGAGCTAGCAGCACGAGGAGTCAAGATCCTTGGGACATCCCTTGAAGATATGGACCGGGCAGAGGATCGTGATAAATTCGAAATGGCAATGGCTGAGCTGAATATTCCTCAACCTGAAGGGAAAACGGCGACTTCAGTCGAAGAGGCGATTACCATTGCAACTCGGATCGGTTATCCTGTTCTTGTTCGACCTTCTTATGTACTAGGTGGAAGAGCTATGGAAATCGTTTATAAAGAGAGTGAGCTTCTCCATTATATGGAGAATGCTGTAAAAGTCAATCCGCAACACCCGGTTCTAATCGACCGATATTTAATGGGGAAAGAAATTGAAGTGGATGCGATTTCCGATGGTGAAACTGTGTTTATCCCGGGGATCATGGAACATATTGAACGCGCTGGCATTCACTCGGGAGATTCGATCGCTGTGTATCCTCCACAGAGTCTATCCGAGAAGGTGAAACAAACGTTGATCGATGAAACGATCACTCTTGCAAAAGGACTACGGATCAAAGGACTCCTTAATATCCAATATGTGATTCAGAATGAACAGGTTTACGTGCTAGAAGTCAATCCAAGATCAAGTCGAACCGTACCTTTTTTAAGTAAAATCACCGGGGTACCGATGGCGAATCTGGCAACGAAAGTCATACTTGGTCAAACATTGAATGACCTTGGATACAATACAGGTTACGGCATTGAACGAGAAGATGTCTATGTGAAAGTGCCAGTCTTCTCTTTTGCAAAACTTCGTCGTGTCGACATTACGCTTGGACCGGAGATGAAATCAACAGGAGAAGTTATGGGACGAGATTATACGCTTGAGAAGGCTCTCTATAAAGGATTAGTCGCTTCCGGCATGAAGATTCCAACGCACGGCTCAGTGCTATTTACGATCGCGGATAAAGACAAGGATGAAGCGATTGATATTGTGAAACGATTCCATGCGATTGGCTATCATATTCTTGCCACAGAAGGTACGGCCCAAATCATTCGCGATCTAGGCATCCCGGTTACTGTCGTGAACAAAATTGGGGCAGAAAAGCCAAACTTACTTCATGTGATCAGAGAGGGTCAAGCGCAGTTTGTAATCAATACGTTAACGAGAGGCAAGCAGCCAGCACGAGATGGCTTCCGAATTCGAAGAGAGTCTGTAGAAAATGGCGTTGTATGCTTTACGTCACTTGATACTGCGAAAGCATTACTTCGTGTTATTGAAACGATGACTTTTACAAGCACAAGCATGCCGAAGTTTCATGAAAAAGAAGTGATTCATACATGATGCAATTAAAAACAGAACTTGTTTCACAAAATAAAATCGCTGCGTCTATTTTTGAAGCGGTGGTCTACCACGATGAGATCGATGAGCGTTTCAAACCCGGACAATTTGTACATGTAAAAGCTGGTTTTGGTTCTGATCCATTGCTAAGAAGGCCGATTAGTATCTGTCACGTGGATCCAGAGAAGCACATGTTGACGATGATCTATCGTGCAGAAGGTAAAGGAACGCGCGTCCTGTCTGAGATGGTTCCGGGAGTAGTTGTTGACCTCCTGGGACCGCTCGGTAATGGTTTTCCAATCGAACAGACGAAAGAAGGAGATACCGCTGTTCTGGTCGGAGGAGGTATCGGTGTACCCCCCCTTTATTATCTTTCACAAGAATTATCGAAACGAGGTGTGAAAGTTAAGCACGTACACGGTTTTCAAACCAGTTCAGTTGTTTTCTATGAAGAAAAGTTTAGAGCGTTTGGACCAGTAACGATTACCACTGCTGATGGAACGTATGGTGAAAAAGGGTTTGTCACAAACCAGGTTGATACGAACGCTGACTACTTATTTGCTTGTGGGCCGTCTCCAATGCTGAAAGCGCTAGAGAACGTTCATACGAAGAAGGGTGTTTATCTTTCCCTTGAACAGCGCATGGGCTGTGGAATAGGTGCCTGTCTCGCATGTGTCTGTCATGTACAGGGAGATGAGACCGGATTCGCCTATCGTAAAGTGTGTAGTGACGGTCCGGTATTTCAAGCGGGGGAGGTTGTTCTATGAGTCGATTAGGAATTCAGTTGCCAGGCATTGATTTAAAGAACCCCATCATGCCTGCATCAGGATGCTTTGGATTTGGGCGTGAATACAGTCAGTTTTATGATTTAAGTCTACTTGGAGCAATTATGGTGAAGGCGACAACGCAAGAGCCACGTTTCGGGAATGAGACGCCACGTGTAGCGGAAACGACTTCTGGAATGTTAAATGCAATCGGACTCCAGAACCCAGGTCTTGAACACGTGATGAATGACGAACTTCCCTGGTTGTCAAAGTTTGATGTTCCGATCATTGCGAATGTTGCCGGATCTACGATTGAGGATTATGTTTCGGTGGCAAAGCGAATTTCAACGGCACCGAATGTCAAGGCACTTGAGTTAAATATTTCCTGCCCCAATGTGAAAGAAGGTGGGCTAGCATTCGGTACTGTACCGGAAACAGCATACGAAGTAACAAAGGCGGTGAAAGAGGTCTCAGAAGTGCCCGTCTATGTAAAGCTTTCGCCCAACGTTACAGATATCGTTCAGATGGCGAAGGTCGTAGAAAAAGCAGGAGCAGATGGGCTCACGATGATCAATACACTACTGGGGATGAGGATCGATTTGAAAACGGGAAGGCCGATCCTTGCGAATGGAGCTGGGGGACTATCAGGTCCTGCGATCAAGCCTGTCGCTATTCGTATGATTCATCAAGTTAGTCAGCAAGTAGAAATTCCGATCATCGGAATGGGCGGTGTTCAATCAGCAGAAGATGTAGTGGAATATTTTCTAGCTGGTGCAAGTGCTGTTGCGGTCGGAACGGCAAATTTTGTAGATCCATTTACCTGTCCTACCATCATTGAGTCATTACCGGCACTTCTAGATGAATTAGATGTTCACCATATTTCAGAACTTACAGGAAGGAGCTGGAAAACAGAATGGAATCTCCAATCATCCTCGCACTAGATTTCTCAAAGAAACAGGAATTAGACGACTTTCTCACTGTTGTGGAAGGAGAAAAGTTATTTGTTAAGGTCGGCATGGAGGCCTATTATCAGCATGGACCGAAATTAGTTGATGAGCTTAAACAATTGGGTCATAGTGTCTTTCTTGATTTAAAGCTTCACGATATTCCGAATACCGTGAATAAAGCTATGAAAGGTCTCGCTGGTCTCGGTGTTGATCTGATCAACGTTCATGCTAGCGGAGGTTCTCGAATGATGTCGGCGGCTATAGAAGGGCTGGACTCAGGAACTGGCGCAGGACAAACTCGTCCTCTATGTATCGGAGTCACACAATTGACGAGCACATCTGAAGAAATGTTGAGAAAAGAACTTCACATCTCAGAGAATATGAAGAGTAGTGTGGTGTCACTTGCACGGTTGGCGAAGGAAAGTGGACTTGATGGTGTTGTTAGTTCAGCTCTCGAAGTTCCGATGGTTAAAGAAGCATGCGGTGAGAAATTTTTGACCGTAACTCCTGGAATAAGACTTGAAGGAGATCTTGCTGGGGATCAGAATCGCGTATGTTCTCCAAAGAAAGCACGTACGCTTGGGAGTGACTTTATCGTAGTTGGAAGAAGTGTGACTGCATCACCTGATCCACTATCAGCGTACACAAAACTAAAATCAGAGTGGGGGAATACACATGAAATCCATCGCTAAAGCATTATTGGACATCGAAGCAGTTAGCCTGCAGCCCAAGGAACCTTTTACATGGTCTTCAGGTTTGTTATCACCGATTTATTGTGATAATAGACTAACACTTTCATATCCAAAGGTTCGAAAAGAAATTGCAAAAGGCCTAATAGAAATCGTGAAGAACCAATACCCTGAAGCAGAAGTGATCGCTGGCACTGCAACGGCTGGGATTCCTCATGCGGCATGGGTTAGTGACCAATTGGATCTCCCGATGGTTTATGTAAGGGGAAGTGCGAAAGGCCATGGCAAGGGAAATGTGATCGAAGGGAAAATGCCAGAAGGACAGAAAGTCGTTGTCATTGAAGATCTAGTTTCAACTGGAGGAAGTGCAATTGATGCTGTGAAGCAACTGCAAGCTGCTGGTGCTACTGTACTTGGTGTTGCTGCGATTTTTACATACGGTATGAAAAAAGGGACAGAGCAGTTCAGAGCTGAGGGAATCCGTTGGGATACACTTACCAATTTCGATGAATTGTTAACATGTGCGGTAGAAACAGGTATGATTGAACAAAGAGAGGTTCACTCACTGCTTAACTGGCGTGACAATCCAACATCGACGGAATGGCTAGAGCAGTTGAAAGATCTCTCCGTTTAATTGATGGAGGGTTACGATGAGGAAAATGCATGGAGAAGAATTCGATTCGCTCGTTTCGTTTTTTGATGATATGGCACGAACGAAATGGCTCGGCGGTGTACACGATAAATTAAAGCAAGCGTCTGGATCTTGGGAAGGAAAGTCTGTTCTTGATGTAGGCTGCGGAACTGGAAGACTCCTCCTAAGAGGGGTAGAAGAGGCGAGCATGCTTTCTGGCGTAGATTTATCTTCTGAGATGGTAAAAGCGAGTAAGCAGAATTTCTTCTTTCTTAATCGAGCGAACAAAAGTCATTTCTCGGAAGGGGATGCGTGCGCTCTTTCGTTTGAAGATCATACATTTGATCTATCATTATCGACGTGTGTTATGTTTCTATTACCGGAGCCGGAAGCAGGCATGAAAGAAATGATTAGGGTAACAAAAGATAGCGGAAGAATCGTTATGTTAAATCCTTCTATCAAAATGGATCAAATGGCTGCTTTTCAATATGCGAAGCAACAAGGATTGAGTGGCTTCGAACAAACATCTCTTCTTAAGTGGTCAAACGTTTCTACAAGAAGACATCGCTACTCACCAGACGAACTTAGTGAAAAGCTGAAGACACTAGGCGCGAAAGAAACGAAACATGTGGAAGTGTTAGACGGACTGGCGATTATTACAGTTGCAGATTTATAAATAAGAGTGTCATCATTAGTCAAACTAATGATGACACTCTTATTTTAGGATCTGTAAGTTTATATTGATGATTTCTAGAATGAGCCAACAATCAACACCATTCATTAACATACCCTTTTATTTTATGAGGAAAATCGAAGCTGATTTATTACGAAAATGTAAATTATAATACAAAATTATTGCACGCTAAAACATTCGTTCGTTTTTTGTAAAAAATAAAACAATATTTTACAGGTAGATTAAGATATGGTAATCTAATTAATTGAGTCGATAACTGTAAGTATTAGGGTTTTCTTCCAAGACAAGTTTTGGATAATTCGTACAAGTTCATTCCATTTCAATAGAAAATACTATTTTATACTAGAGTAGGCTCAATATCGAAGCGAAAAGGTGAATTGCTATGAAAAATAAAATATCCATTATAATTCCGGTGTACAATACAGAAATGTACCTTATGAATTGTATTCATTCATTATTTTCTCAATCTTATTCTAATTGGGAAGCAATTTTGATAAATGATGGATCAACAGATGAGAGCTTATCCATTATTAAAGAATATGTGAATCAAGATTCACGTCTCAAATGTATTGATCTTAAAGAAAATAAAGGAGTGGGTCACGCGCGAAATATTGGTTTAGATGCTGCCACTGGAGAGTACATTTACTTTTTAGATAGTGATGATTCTCTTGATCAGTATGCTTTAGGGCTTCTAATTAGTAATATCACTCATCAAGATGTAATTTTTGGTTCTTTTAATAGCCGTAATAAAAAAGTGAATTTAACGCTCCCCGTAAAACATAGAGTGAAGTACACAAAGTCTAAATTTCGAAATGAGTCTGTACTTAATAAGTTATTTAAGCGTACGCTCATTGATGAGTTAAACTTAAGATTCGATGAGAGGTTTCATATCTATAGTGACATAACATTTATATTACCTCTATATGATCATTTGAAAGCGGTTCCATTTATTAAAGGAAATATTTATAAAAAGCAATGGCGTAATGATCCAGATGCACCCTTATCACTAACTCAAAGTAACGATGTAGTTAAAATTAAAGAATATGTGGAGCGCTTTCATTTACTAGCAGAATCTTACATAGATAATTCAAAAATAATTAAATTCCTATGCAATCAATTTATATCCTATTATTGTCAATATATTATCTTTGTACTTCAAGAACAGGATATTCATTCTGAGGTTCTTGATGATTTAGCATCAGTCGTAACCTTTGTAGATGACCATTCCTACTCAAGGAGAATTAGTTTTTTTATTAAAAGAGAGCTTAATTCTATAAAGAATAAAGACGAGAAAAAACTTAGGAGATTACTAAAGGTTCACAAATTTCTAAGAGTGACATCTCAGTCATTAAGAGGACGCCAAAAACTTTATAGGACATTGTACAATCATGTTTTTATAAAATTACCAATGCAGAAAAAAACAATTGTATTTGAGAGCTTTCTAGGAAAAAATTATTCGGACAGTCCTAAGAATATATACGAAGATCTTGTTAGTGAAAATAAGGACTATAAGTATATATGGGTTTTTACTAAGACTGATAAAGAGATTCCTGGTAATGCCAAGCAAGTAAAGCGCCTTTCTCTTGCATACTTTTATTATATGGCTCGAGCAAAATATTGGGTGTCGAACTCACGTATTCCCAAAGCGTTAACAAAGCGTGAAGGGAACGTCTATCTCCAAACCTGGCATGGTACGCCATTAAAACGGTTGGTTTTTGATATGAATGATGTTCATTCTGCGAACCCAAATTATAAAGCAGATTTTTATGAGCAATCGCGACGATGGGATTATTTAGTTTCAGCTAACTCGTATTCTAGTGAAATTTTTAAACGAGCTTTTAAATTTGAAAATCGAATGTTTGAATACGGTTATCCGCGAAACGATATTCTTCATAGTGCAAACAAAATTAAATTAATGGAAACATATAAACAGCAACTAAATATCCCTAGTGATAAAAAAATAATCTTATACGCACCTACATGGAGAGATGATGAATTCTATAAACCTGGTAAATATAAATTCTCATTAAGGTTTGATTTAGAACGACTTCAAAGAGAATTAGGTGATGAATACGTCGTACTTCTCCGTACTCATTATTTTATAGCTGACCATATTCATACGGAAGATTTCGAAGGATTTGCTTATAATGTTTCTAAGTATGATGATATTTCAGAACTCTATCTCATTTCAGATATCCTTATCACAGATTACTCTTCTGTATTCTTTGACTTTGCAAATTTAAAGCGTCCAATCCTTTTCTTTACTTATGATTTAGAAAAATATCGTGATACTTTACGAGGATTTTATATCGACATGGAATCTGAACTACCAGGACCATTAGTGTTTACGAATGATGAAATCATTCATTCAATAAAGAACATAGATCAAGTACAAGAACAATATAAAGAAAAGTATGATGAATTTTATGACCGTTTTTGTGGGTGGGAGAACGGAAATGCTTCAAAAAAAATCTCTGGAGAAGTATTCAATTAGTGAAGGAGTATTGTTGTAAGTAGAATAGTAGAACCATTTTCATCTGTTGAGTGGATTGGGGATACAAACGCTCGTAACTAACAAAACGAAGGACTCGTTAATAACTAACGCAAAGTCCTTCGTTTTTTGTGTTTGAATTTATTATTTTTTCATCTTGAAAATCAGATCTTGGTCTGGCGTCACATACAGTGTATTTTGCTGATCATACGTGACAAACCCTGGTTTCGCACCACTTGGCTTTTTAACGTGACGTACTTCTGTATAATCGACGGGAACTGAACCTGACTCTCGTGCCTTACTAAAATATGCAGCAAGGTTAGCTGCTTCAAGAAGTGTTTCTTCAGAATACTCTTTGCTGCGAATCACAACGTGAGAACCCGGAATATCCTTCGTATGGAGCCACGTTTCTCCTCTTGCGGCTAGCTTGTTCGTCAAATACTCATTCTGCTTATTGTTTTTACCAACTAAAATTTCAGTACCATCGGATGATTCATATGCATCAAGCTGTGGTTTCGTTGGTTTAGCCTTCTTCTTTTTACGGCGTTTTTTAATGTATCCTTCTTCCTCTAGTTCTTCGCGAATTTCTTCAATGTCACGTGGAGAAGCGGAGGAGAGCTGTTGGATGAGCTGCTCGAGGTAGGATATCTCCTGCTTGGCCATTACAATTTGCTCTTCAAGTACAGAAATGGAATTCTTAGCTTTATTGTACTTTTTAAAATAAGCCTGAGCGTTGTCGGACGGTGATTTTTGAGGGTTTAAATCGATCTCAACCGTTCCCCCATCTTCATCGTAATAGTTCTGGACTTCTACTTTCTTGTCCCCTCGTTTAACCATGTGCATGTTTGCGGTCAGAAGCTCACCAAGTAGTTGATACGTATCTGCTTCTTGAGCTTGTTGAATGGTTCGGGTTAGCTTTTCAATCTTCTTCTGGTTCTTTTTTAATTCGTTTGAAAGGAACCGTTCAAGATCATTAGATTGTTGTTTAACACGATCCCGGTCCGCTTTTCCATAATAAAATCGATCGAGCAGTTCGCTCACGCTGCTGAACGATTTGGATTCACCGGTCAAATGGGTTAACTCAACAACTGAGAAGTGTTCTTTCGATGCTGTGACCATTTGCGGTGTGTATTCGTGTTTCTCTAATTTATTAAAGACGTCAAAAAAGGCTTCTGGAAGCGTTGAACGATTGGCAAGTCCTGCTCGATGAACGACTTCGTTTGCGATTAAAGGAGATACTCCCCCAAAAGCCTGAACAAGCTGCTTACTCAGTTGACCAGCATTAAAATCAATTTGGCGTAAGAAGTCATCCCTCGTTAAGCTGAAAGGAGATACTTTGTTTTGTGCAGGAGGTGATACGTAATCCTGACCCGGAAGCACCGTTCTGTGTCGATTTACAGACGGAGAAAGGTGCTTGATGCTATCAAGAATCATGTTTGATTCGTTTAGAAGAATCACATTACTATGACGCCCCATTATTTCCACTATCAATGTCCGCGTCGTTAAATCACCCAGATCATTACGTGCTTTGAACGTGACATGGACGATTCGTTCATGATCGATTTGCTTAATTTCCTCTACAATACTTCCCTCGAGATGTTTTCTTAGAAGCATGCAGAACATTGGTGGTACTTTCGGATTCGCATAGGATTCCGCAGTTATTTGCATTCGTGCATAAGATGGATTAGCTGATAGAAGCAGCTGATGATTCTTACCTCCAGAGCGAATCACGAGCAGTAAATCAGTTGCATAAGGCTGATAGATTTTTGTTACTCTTCCGCCTTTAAGTAATTCATTCGTTTCTTGCGCAACGGCTCTCATTACCATTCCGTCAAAAGACATAGTGTTCACCTACATTCCTATCAATAGACATTGTTCTTAGTATAGCATTTTTTTAAGCTTGTCTGAATATAGATGAACTAATCGTGAGATAACGTGCAGGATCGGGGTGTAGATGATGAACTGGTATAACATGACAAAACAAGAAGTAGAAGAAGAGTTAGAGACAAGCGAGGATGGCATTAGCTCGGATGAGGCGGGGCGGAGAAGAAAAGCTTTCGGGCCGAACAAGCTTGACGAGGCGGAAAGACCTTCGTTGATCTTGATGTTTTTAGCCCAGTTTAAAGATTTTATGGTCGTCGTGTTACTGGCAGCGACTCTCATTTCAGGAATACTTGGAGAATACCTTGATGCCATAGCAATCATCCTGATCATTCTTGTGAATGGCGTGCTTGGTTTTGTTCAGGAGCGAAAAGCAGAGAAGTCCCTCCAGGCATTGAAGCAATTATCATCACCCAAAATGAGAGTGCTACGAGATTCACAATGGATGACGATTCCAGCTCAAGAAGCTGTGGTTGGGGACGTGGTTCGGATTGAAAGTGGCGACCGTATCGGAGCAGATGTACGGCTTCTGACATGTCAGGACCTCCTTATTGAAGAATCAGCTCTCACCGGAGAGTCATTGCCTGTTAATAAACATCCAGAGCCAATAGCAGATCATCAACCAGGACCAGGAGATCAACATAATATGGGGTTCATGGGGACTCTTGTGACGAAAGGAAAAGGGACAGGGGTCATCACAGCTACGGGAATGAAAACGGAAATGGGGAAGATCGCTCATCTCATCCAAACAGCTGATACGATGGACACTCCCCTCCAACATCGACTTGAGCAGCTTGGTAAAATCCTGATAGCAGGAGCCCTGATGTTAACTGCGCTTGTTGTCGTACTTGGCATCATCCAGGGCCGAGATGTGTACAGTATGTTTCTAGCAGGAGTATCCCTTGCTGTTGCGGCAATACCAGAAGGATTACCTGCGATTGTCACGATTGCCCTTGCGATAGGCATGCAGAAGATGAGTAAGCGAAAAGCTATTGTCCGTAAACTACCATCTGTCGAGACTCTTGGGTGTGCGACCGTAATTTGTTCCGATAAGACCGGGACCTTAACACAAAACAAGATGATGGTTACGAAACTATGGGCTGGTGGGGATACGTGGGACGTAACAGGATCTGGCTATTCTCCATATGGTGATTTTTTTAAAGGCAATACGCGGGTCTATTCAGATGAAGAACGTTCATTAAAACAGCTTCTTACCTTTGGACTACTCTGTAGCAATGCAACCATTGTTGAGAAGGATGGCGAATACGTCCTTGATGGAGATCCGACAGAAGGAGCGCTCGTTGCGGCTGCGATGAAGGCTGGACTTAATGATGAAGTAAGACAAGAAGAATTTAAAATCATACAAGAGTTTCCATTTGATTCGAATCGTAAAATGATGAGCATGATCGTAGAGGATACACTTGGTAAACGATATGTAATCGCAAAGGGAGCCCCTGACATTGTACTCAAGCAATGCGAGTCGCTTCTTTGGAATGAAAAGAAAGCACCGCTTCGCAAAAGTTATGAACGACAAATCCAGGATCAGCTCAATGCCTTTGGTGAACTAGCACTTAGAACAATAGCGGTTGCATTTAAACCAATACAAAATGAAGAGAAAATGCTTCATAGCGTCCAAGCAGAATCACGTTTAACTTTTGTAGGTTTAGAAGGGATGATTGATCCACCTCGCGAAGAAGTCAAACAGGCTGTTGCCGACTGTAAAACAGCAGGAATCAAAACCATTATGATTACCGGTGACCATGTGACAACTGCCACGGCAATCGCACGTAATCTTGGTATCTTACCAGATCGAGGACAGGTGATGGAGGGGAATAAGCTTTCTTCACTTACTGTTGACGAACTTGAAAGTCAGGTAGAAGATATTTACGTGTTTGCTAGAGTTTCACCTGAACATAAACTTAAAATCGTAAAAGCACTTCAAAATAGAGGTCACATTGTTGCGATGACAGGCGATGGGGTCAATGATGCACCAGCGATTAAAGCTTCTAATATAGGTATATCGATGGGTCTCTCAGGAACGGATGTAGCAAAAGAATCGTCTTCCCTCATTCTTAGTGATGATAACTTCGCAACGATTCGCGCTGCTGTGGAAGAAGGACGGAATATTTACGAGAATATTAGAAAATTCATCCGCTATTTACTTGCGTCAAATGTCGGGGAAATTCTTGTGATGTTGTTCGCGATTCTACTCATGCTTCCGCTTCCGCTCGTCCCTATTCAAATTCTGTGGGTGAATCTTGTAACTGATGGTCTACCCGCAATGGCATTAGGGCTAGATCCGGCTGAAGGAAACGTGATGAGAAGAGATCCCCGTAAGCCGAAAGAAGGAGTTTTCTCACGAGGTCTTGGTTGGAAAATTATTTCACGAGGAATCATGATTGGAGTTTGTACCCTTGCGGCTTTCATGATTTGCTTTGGGGAGAATCCTGACAATCTAGTAAAAGCTCAGTCAGTAGCATTTTCAACACTTGTACTGGCTCAGTTGATTCACGTCTTTGATTGTCGGAGTGAACGATCGGTTTTTCACCGTAATCCATTCGAGAACAAAGCGCTCGTTCTCGCGGTCCTCTCATCTGTAGGATTACTTCTAGCTGTGATTTATTATGAACCGCTGCAGCCCATCTTTCACACCACATATTTGTCCATGAGAGAATGGATGTTAATTCTCGTATTTTCAAGTATCCCAACATTCTTACTAGCAGGTACAACACTATTCAAGAAAAAACATGGATTAAGCAGAGGGTAAATCAAATCCTCTGTTTTTTCTTTGTGGAGTCGCTATGCAAAGAGAGATATCCCTTTGTTTCAGTTTGATGAAGTGGTACAATTGGATAGAATAGCAAATGGATGTGATAATATGATTAAGAGTATGACTGGATTCGGAAGGGCATCATGTGAATATGATGATGTTCAAATAACGATAGAAATTAAGTCCGTTAATCATCGTTACTTCGATGGATCATTTCGTATGCCAAAAGCATTTCTCCATTTAGAAGGGAAGATGAAGCAAGCGATTCAGCAGTACCTCACGCGTGGAAAGATTGATCTTTATATGACAATTGAAGGAGCGGGGTTTCGCTCAAACGATGTTAGTATAGATTGGAACTTACTTGATCAATACATAGCAATTATTAAGCAGGCGACTGAACGCTATAGCCTTCGAGAGGATCTTAGTACTTCAGACCTGATGCACCTGGATGTTTTTCAAGTTCGTGAGAAGGAACACAACATAGATCAATTAGAAGAAGCTATTTTCATGACTTTGAAACAAGCAGTACAAGCTCTAGTTGAAATGAGGTGCGTTGAAGGAGAAACTCTTGATGCGGATATTCGAGCGAAGCTTTCTAGTATAGAAAATCGTATTTCATCAATTGAACTGCTTTCCAATGAGGTGGTTGCTTCTTTTGACAAACGTATCCGTTCTAGACTTGAAGGGTTCAAAGAACTTGACGATGTGGATAACAGCCGTATTCTAACGGAAGTGGCTTTTCTCGCTGATAAGGCGAGTATCGATGAAGAAATCATTCGACTCCGTAGTCATCTGGCACAATTCCATGATATTCTTACTAATGATGGTGTCGTAGGGAGGAAGCTTGATTTCTTAGTGCAGGAAATTAATCGGGAACTGAATACGATCGGTTCCAAGTCTTCACACCATAAGATTAGCCAGTACGTCGTTGATCTTAAGAGCGAAGTGGAAAAGGTTCGTGAGCAGGTTCAAAATATTGAATAGCCCGTGCTTTTTGTTTAAATTCACCAATCTGGTGTAAAAATAGAATCGTGATTCCTGGGAGGAACGACCATGAGTATTAAATTAATCAACATCGGATTCGGTAACATCGTCAATGCAAACCGAATCGTCTCAATTGTTAGTCCAGAATCGGCACCAATCAAACGTATCATTACTGTTGCAAGGGACCGGAACATGCTTGTGGACGCTACATATGGAAGAAGAACAAGGGCTGTTATTATTTCAGACAGTGATCATGTGATTCTTTCTGCTGTTCAACCTGAAACAGTAGCACAGCGTCTTGTGAATAAAGACGAGCTTTCAGACGAGTAAGATCTATAAAGTGGAGGTAAGTATGGAAAAAGAACGTGGATTGTTAATTGTTCTATCCGGCCCTTCAGGCGTTGGAAAAGGAACAGTAAGAAAGGCTTTCATGCAGAATGCGGACGAAGTGCAGTATTCTATTTCGGTCACAACTCGCAAGCCGCGTGAAGGCGAGGTAAACGGAGTGGATTACTTTTTTAAATCACACGATGAATTTGAAAGTATGATTGAAAATAATAAACTACTTGAATATGCCCATTACGTAGGAAACTATTATGGGACACCTGTTGATTATGTTGAAGAGACTTTGCAGTCTGGCAAAGATGTCCTTCTTGAAATTGAAGTACAGGGTGCAAAGCAGGTGCGCAAGCATTTCCCTGAAGGAGCGTTTATTTTCTTAATGCCTCCAAGCCTCTCTGAACTTAGAAATCGCATCGTGAACCGCGGTACAGAATCAAATGATCTGATTGATAACCGTATGGGAGTTGCGAAAGAAGAGATTGAATTAATTGATCAGTACGATTATATAGTAGAGAATGATCAAGTAGAGTTAGCATGTGATCGAATTCATGCTATTATTACAGCAGAACACTTGAGACGTGATCGCCTTGAACACAAATATAAGAATGTAACGGAGGTTTAATCATGATTTTATACCCATCGATTGACTCATTAATGGATCGCATTGATTCGAAGTACACGCTAGCAACGCTTTCAGCTAAACGAGCACGTGTTATTCAACAGACTGGTAATGTATATGTGGACCGTCCACAGTCCGTAAAAGCTGTTGGGAAAGCACTTGAAGAAGTAATGGACGGTAAGCTACTTGCTGATGGAATGATAGAAGATTGATCTAGAAGTAACAACCTATGAGAATAGGTTGTTATTTTTTTCTTGATTCTAAAGGATGATAAGAGGAATGCTGGCAAAAGTAGAAATTGACCATAAATTTATTATGTTAACTATCGAGATGGAAGGTGAAGCATGATGAGTCTAAAAGGAAAAAAAGTGTTGCTTTGTGTAAGCGGAGGAATAGCTGTGTTTAAGGCAGCAGCTTTGACGAGTAAATTGTACCAAACAGGTGCGGAAGTGAAAGTGTTAATGACAGATTCGGCGACACAATTCGTTACACCTCTTACATTTCAAACCTTATCGCGTAATGATGTGTATCGGGATACATTTGAAGAGAAGGATCCTTCTTCAGTTGCGCATATCGATCTTGCAGATTGGGCAGACCTTGTGTTAATTGCTCCTGCAACTGCCAACATAATTGGTAAGCTTGCTAACGGAATTGCAGACGATATGATGTCAACAACATTACTTGCTACGCAAGCACCAGTTTGGGTTGCACCTGCAATGAATGTTCATATGTATGATCATCCTGCAGTAAAGAAAAACATGGACGTGCTTCGTTCGTTTGGATGTCACTTCCTTGAGCCGGGTGAAGGTTTGCTAGCGTGTGGGTATGTCGGGAAAGGACGAATGGCTGAGCCTGAGGATATTCTTTCAACCCTACAAACTTATTTCAACGACATCACTGAAGACTTCGTAGGAAAGAAAATCGTAGTCACAGCAGGTCCCACAAGGGAAGCGGTTGACCCGGTTCGATATTTTACTAATTACTCATCAGGAAAAATGGGGTTTGCTCTTGCGGAGCAGGCTGCGAAGCGTGGTGCTGAAGTCACTCTAGTTGCGGGTCCAGTGGGGTTAAAGACACCGGAGCATGTGAATCGAGTAGATGTTGTTACGGCAGAAGACATGTTTCAGGCAGTCATGACATTTGCTGAAAAGGCAGACGTCATTATTAAAGCCGCAGCAGTGGCAGACTATCGGCCATCAACAATTTCCCCTGAGAAAGTGAAGAAGTCGGATGACACGATGGCAATTGAGATGGAACGAACAAAGGATATTTTGTGGACGCTTGGACAAAAGAAAACAAACCAGATCCTTGTTGGGTTCGCAGCTGAATCTGAGCGTTTGGATGAGTATGCATGGAAGAAGCTTGAGAAGAAGAACCTCGACATCATTTGTGCGAATAACATCAAAGCGGAAGGTGCTGGTTTTGATAAAGATACGAACGTGATGACACTTCTAAGAAGAGACGGAGAGCGTGTTGAGCTTCCACTTCAATCGAAGCATGATGCAGCTAACCGAATTCTTGACGCAGTGAAACGAATGGACGTGTCGCGTTCATGATTGCGAAAGTCATAGTCGACGTTCCGGCGAATCAAACTGATCGCCTGTTTGATTATGCGATTCCTGAAGCTTGGGAAGAAATGATAGAGCCTGGAATGCGAGTAGTAGTTCCTTTTGGTCCGAGAAAGATTCAGGGGTTTGTGATTTCTGTGGTCAGTGAGTCAGAGCACGCGAAATTAAAGGAAATTAGTGAAGTGAAAGATGTAACGCCAGTTTTAACGAAAGAACTACTTGATCTTGGCTTCTGGCTAACGAAGAAAACGCTTTGCTATGCTGTATCTGCTCTTCAAGTTATGCTTCCGGCTGCAATGAAAGCAAACGTGACGAAAACTGTTGTATTAGGGAATCTAACTAATGAAAATGCCCCATGGCATCGAATGATCATTACTAGTGGCGGCTTGAAATGGGAAGAGTTTCTCTCTCATTTTAGTCACAAAGAATTAAATCGAGCCATTAAGAATGATGAGTTAGAAGTGCGCTACGATGTTAAGGAAAAAACAGCTCCCAAAACGATATTATCAATATCTTCTGCTCTCACGAAGGAAGAACTTCGACTTGAGAAAGAGGAAATGGGTAATCGAGCCTTAAAACAGCAGGAAATTATTCAATATTTTATTGAAAATGATGGGGCTGTCTCCTATAAAGAATTGATGGACATGTTGGATACAACGCGATCGACCATTAAGGCACTAGTTTCCAAATCAATACTTAAAGAAGAAGAGGTTGAGCTATATCGGGATCCATATAAAGGGCGTCACTTTAAACCTTCGAGCCCGCTTGAGCTGACAGATCTTCAGCAGAATGCAATCGAACCCATTCTAGAAAGTATTGAAAATCGCTCCCATGAAACATTTCTAATTCACGGGGTCACGGGGAGTGGGAAAACGGAGATCTACCTTCAATCGATTCACCAAGTTCTCGAACTGGGCAAAGAAGCGATCGTCCTCGTACCAGAAATCTCATTAACACCACAAATGGTGACCAGGTTCAAAAGCCGGTTTGGTTCAGAAGTAGCAGTACTACACAGTGGTCTTTCGCGTGGGGAAAAGTACGATGAATGGCGTAAAATTCATCGTAAGGAAGTAAAGGTAGTTGTAGGCGCACGTTCAGCTGTCTTTGCACCGTTTACCAATCTCGGGATCATTATCATCGATGAAGAACATGAAAGTAGTTATAAACAGGAGGAAAATCCGAGGTACCATGCAAGAGACGTGGCGATTAAACGGGGGGAGCATTACAAGTGTCCTGTCGTCCTCGGGAGTGCGACACCTTCACTCGAATCTTACGCAAGAGCTTCAAAGGGTGTATACACGTTGCTTGAACTGCTTGACCGAGTAAATAAACAGGCGATGCCGTCCGTTTCAATTGTGGACATGAGGGAAGAACTGCGATCGGGTAATCGATCAATGTTTTCTAATGAACTTTACGATAAGCTTAAAGTGCGTCTTGAGAAGAAAGAACAAACGGTGCTTTTTTTAAATAGAAGAGGATATTCGACGTTTGTGATGTGTCGTGATTGTGGTTTTGTCGTCGAATGTCCCCATTGTGATATAAGCTTAACGTACCATAAGATCAATGGAACGATGCGCTGCCACTATTGTGGACACGAAGAAAAGTTTCCAAGTAAATGTCCGGAATGCGAGAGTGAGCACATTCGATTTTTTGGAACAGGCACTCAGCGAGTAGAAGAAGAACTGACGAAGATTTTACCTGAAGCGCGTGTCGTTCGGATGGACGTTGATACGACTAGACGGAAAGGATCTCATGAGAAGCTTTTAAACCAATTTGGGGAAGGGAAAGCAGATATCCTTCTTGGGACCCAAATGATTGCTAAAGGGCTTGATTTCCCTAATGTAACGCTTGTTGGTGTTCTAGCAGGGGATGCTATGCTTCATTTGCCTGATTTTCGTGCTTCTGAAAAAACGTTCCAGCTGTTAACACAAGTGAGTGGGCGTGCTGGAAGGCACATACTTCCAGGTGAAGTTGTTGTTCAATCCTATACACCTGAACATTACAGCATAGAGATGGCAGCTGATCACGATTATAGTTCGTTCTATCACCGTGAGATGGTAACAAGAAAGCAGTTTGGGTATCCGCCATTTTACTTTCTTGCCATGGTCAATGTTTCACATGAAGAGCTAACGAAAACAGTTGATGTGACCGAGAAAATTACACGTTTTCTGAAAGACCATTTATCCAATAAAAGCGTCGTTCTAGGCCCAGTAGCCTCACCGATTCCTAGGATCAAAGATAGATATCGTTATCAATGCATGATAAAATACAAAACTGAACCGAACTTAAATGAGTATTTAAAAGAAATTCAGAAACATTTTTCAAAGGAAACAAGCCGTGGAGGATTACAGCTAACAATCGATACACAGCCATATATGATGATGTGAAGCGTGAAAGGGAGTATACCAGTGGCCATAAGAGAAATTGTATTGCACCCAAATGAGGTGCTTGAAGTGGAGTGCAAGCCTGTTCAAAACTTTGATAATGACTTGCATCGCTTACTTGATGATATGTTTGACACAATGTATGAAGCAGAGGGAGTTGGACTTGCTGCTCCTCAGATAGGAATTGATCAACAAATTGCAGTCGTTGACACACGAGAAGAAGAGCCGCTCGAGCTCATTAATCCTGAAGTGATAAAAGCATCTGGTAGAGAGGTAGATCTCGAAGGATGTCTTAGCTTCCCTGGTTTATTTGGTGAGGTTGAGCGTCCTTACACGATCACCGTGAAAGCCCAGAATCGTTTTGGAAAAGAATTTAAACTGAAAGCAGAAGGCTTCTTCGCAAGAGCGATCCAACATGAAATCGATCATTTGCATGGTGTTCTCTTTACTGAGAAGGTCATTCGATACATCGACCCGGAAGGAGATGAAGAATAGCGATGGCATCCATTGTTTTCATGGGAACACCTGATTTTTCTGTTCCTGTAC
The DNA here is from genome assembly GCA_963739655.1 of uncultured Bacillaceae bacterium. Lineage (GTDB taxonomy): Bacteria > Bacillota > Bacilli > Bacillales > Guptibacillaceae > Guptibacillus. Next base: position 277,573 of record CAVUAW010000037.1, read on the forward strand.
TTGATATGTTAGTGAAAGAAGGATATACAATCCTCGGAGTTGTAACCCAGCCTGATCGTCCAAAAGGTAGAAAGAGAGTCATGACTCCACCACCCGTGAAAGTAGCGGCTGAGAAGCATGGTCTTCCAGTTTTACAGCCCGAGAAAGTGAAAGATCCAGAACAACTTCAACCCATTCTAGATTTAAATCCAGATTTAATTGTAACAGCAGCTTTTGGTCAAATTTTACCGAAACAGCTTTTAGAAGCACCGAAATATGGATGCATTAACGTACATGCTTCCCTTCTTCCCGCACTTCGTGGTGGTGCGCCGATTCATTACTCGATTTTGCAGGGGAAGAAAGAGACCGGCATCACGATTATGTATATGGTAGAGAAGCTTGATGCAGGAGACATTCTCACGCAATCAGTTGTTCCGATTGAAGAACGTGATCACACAGGAAGTCTTCATGATAAATTAAGTGCATCAGGTTCACAGCTGCTTAAAGAAACGCTGCCTAAGCTGCTAAATGGTGAAGTTCATCCTGTAAAACAAAAGGATGAGGAAGCGACATTCGCACCTAATATTAAGCGAGAACAAGAAAGAATCGACTGGTCGAAGTCGGGAGAAGAGATTTATAATCATATTCGCGGTCTGCATCCCTGGCCAGTGGCGTTTACGAAATATGAAGGCAAAGTGATGAAAATCTGGTGGGGAGAAAAGGTTCCCAGTGCCGAAAAAGCAGATCCAGGAACAGTTCTTTACACAGATTCAGACGGTCCAGTCGTTGCAACTGGTAATGAAACAGCAATCAAACTAACAGAAATCCAACCATCAGGGAAAAAACGCATGACTTCCGCTCAATATTTACAGGGGCGCACATTCGAGAAAAATGAGAGATTTGGTGAATAGTATGGCTAATGTAAGAGAAGCAGCACTTGACGTGATTGAAAAAATTAATAAAAATCAGGCTTATAGTAACTTATTATTAAATGAAACAATTAAGAAACACCAGCTGAGCCGTAAAGATATTGGTTTACTAACTGAAATTGTATACGGCACCATTCAGCGTAAGAAAACACTTGATTTTTATCTTGATGATTTTCTAACGAACCGCAAGAGAATGCAAAACTGGGTTATTTCACTTTTGCAGCTTTCACTTTATCAAATGGTTTATTTGGACCGTGTTCCGGATCGAGCAATTATTCATGAAGCCGTTGAAATAGCAAAGAAGCGCGGTCATAAGGGTGTTAGTGGAATGGTGAACGGCGTTCTTCGAAACACACAGCGCAAAGGTCTTCGAAATCCAGAAGAAATTGAGGATGTGGCTGAACGTATTTCCGTCGCAAAAAGTCATCCCCTCTGGCTCGTTCAGCGTTGGATTGATCAACTTGGGGTAGAAGCTACTGAAGCGATGTGTGATGAGAATCTCCTTGCACCATATGTGACAGCAAGGGTCAATAAGATGAGAACATCAGTTGATCAAGTCATTAAAGACCTTGAAAGCGAAGGAGTAGAAGCTGTTGCAGGAACGCTTTCAGAAGATGCTATTAAAGTAATTCATGGCAAACTTTTTGAAACTGAGGCTTATAAACGCGGCGATTTAACGGTTCAAGATGAGAGTTCGATGCTTGTCGCTAGAGCTCTTGACGTGGAACCGGGCCAATTGGTACTGGATGCTTGTGCAGCTCCAGGCGGTAAAACAACACACATCGCCGAACGCTTAAATGGGAAAGGCCATGTGAATGCTCTTGATTTGCATGCTCATAAAGTAAAATTAATAAAGAAGCAGGCACAGCGTTTAAATCTACGTGCAATTGAAGCTGAAGCGCTCGACAGCAGAAATGTGGCGGAACGGTTTAAGGCAAAATCTTTTGATCGTATTCTTGTTGATGCACCTTGTACAGGATTTGGTGTCCTTCGAAGAAAACCAGATATTAAATGGTCCAAGCAAGAGGAAGACATTAACCGCATCATTAGCGTTCAAAAAGGGATTCTTGAAGCACAGGCAACTCTTTTAAAACCAGGTGGAAAATTAGTTTATAGTACGTGTACAATAGAAGAAGCGGAAAACCAGGAAGTGGTAAAACAGTTCCTTACTGATCATCCTGAATTTAAATTAGATGTGACGCTTTCCAACCGTTTACCTGATAAGTTGGAAGGGTACTTTGAAGACGGCCAGGTCCAATTACTTCCGCATTACTTTGGAACAGATGGTTTCTATATCGCATGTTTAGTTAAAGAATAATACGGAACGCGGGTTGATCGCTACGGCGATCTTCCAGCATTCTGATTGTGAAGAGGCGGGGGTGACCACATGCAAGCTGTAACATTGACCGACCAGGGACAAGTAAGGGCATACAATGAAGACAGCACGAATGCAGTGCAGAATAGCCTGGGAGAATATTTAGTAGTTGTAGCCGATGGAATGGGTGGCCATCAAGCAGGAGACATTGCCAGTGCATTGGCAGTTGAATCACTCCAGCTAAGCTGGGAGGATGAGAAAGAAGGGTTTCGTCCGGGAAGAGCGGAAGCCTGGCTTTTACATACCATTCAAAGAGCAAATGAAACAATCTTGTCAGTGTCTAAGGAAAAACCTGAATATGCTGGGATGGGTACGACCCTCGTTGCAGCCGTTTGTTCAAAAGAGTTCATAACAATTGGTCATGTTGGTGACAGCAGGGGCTATTTATTTGGAGATAACGTACTTGATCAGAAAACAAGCGATCATTCGCTTGTCAACGAGTTGGTCAAAAGCGGTCAGTTGTCAGAAGAAGAAGCCGAGGATCACCCGAGAAAGAACGTACTGCTTCGAGCTCTTGGCACAGATAAGAATGTTAAAGTCGATATTCATACATTTGAGTGGGAAGAGAATGAAGCCGCCCTTTTTTGCTCGGACGGGTTAACAAATAAAGTCTCTGACAACCAACTTCAAGATGTGATGAATTCAGATCAGACACTTGAAGAGAAGGCAGCTGAGCTGATTCGCTTAGCAAATGAGGCAGGAGGAGAAGATAATATTACGGTAGCTATTGTAGAAAATTCTTCTCCTTCAGGAAGTGAAGTTCCATGCTAGGAAAGCATATTAATGGGCGTTATAAGCTGCTAGAGGTTATCGGTGATGGTGGCATGGCAATCGTTTACAGGGCGGATGATTTAATCCTTGATCGAACGGTAGCTGTTAAATTACTTCGCCCTGAATTCTCGACGGATGATGAGTTTATTAAGCGGTTTCGAAGAGAAGCAGAGTCAGCGACGAGTTTAGATCATCCTAATATCGTTTCCATCTATGACGTAGGTGAAGAAGAAGATTTCTACTATATTGTGATGGAATATGTAGCTGGTACAACGCTTAAACAAAAAATCCGTAATCGTGGTGCGCTGCCTATCGAAGAATCGATCGATATTATGAAGCAAATGACTTCTGCCATCGAGCATGCACACGAGAACCATATTATTCACCGAGATATTAAGCCTCATAACATTCTTATCGATGAGTATGGGGAAGCGAAGGTAACGGATTTTGGTATTGCGATGGCCATGACCTCTGCAACGATCACACATACGAATTCAGTGCTTGGATCCGTTCATTACTTTTCGCCTGAACAAGCGCGTGGTGGCATCGCCAATGAGCGATCAGATATTTATTCGCTTGGTGTTGTGTTCTATGAGATGGTAACAGGCGTTCTACCTTTTTCTGGAGACTCGCCAGTATCTGTTGCACTAAAGCATTTACAGGATAAATTTCCAAAGCCAAGTTTGATTAACACCTCTTTGCCTAAAAACATTGAGAATATTATTTTGAGAGCAATGGCAAGGGAGCCGATCCAGAGGTTTCAGAGTGCTCAAGACCTCTTTGACGCACTTGATGTAGCACTTGATCCTACAAAAGTCTATGATAAACCTCATGAGTCTTCTGACGATGAAGCGACGAAAGTACTCGCTCCTGTCGTACCGGATCGTTCTGAAAATACACAGGGGCATAAGCCTATGGGACCAGTTAAAAAAAGTGAGTCTCCACAGGACCCTCCTCCGAAAAAGAAAAAGAAGGCAGGAAAAGTGGCTGCGATTGTTTTTCTAATACTGTTGCTTCTCGGAGGTGCTGGTGCCCTAGCTTTTACTTTCATTCCAGGATTATTTTATGTTAGCGATGTAGAAGTTCCAGATGTAACCGGTATGTCTTTTGAAGAAGCGAGAACCACACTTATCGATCAGAACTTTGAAGTGAAAAAGGAAGAGCAGTTTAATGAGGAAGTAGAAGAGGATGACGTCATCAATCAGGACCCTGACTCTGGAACGATGGTGAAAGAAAATAGTACGATCACTCTTTATGTTAGCATGGGGGCAGAAAAGGTCGAACTGGATGATTTTATCGGCAAGTCTAGAAGTGAAGTAGAAACACTATTAAAAGAAAAAGGTTTCAAAAACTTTACTTTTGAAGGTGAAAATCGCGATGATCCAGAAGGTGAAATTTATGATCAGAGTCCAGAGCCCGGAAAGATGGTTCTGCCAACCGAAGATCGGATCATCATCTGGTATAGCCAGGGCCCTGAGCCAGTTCTCCTCCAAGATCTCAGTGGAAAAACAAAAGAAGAAGCTGAGGCTTACGCTAAGGGAGAAGAATTAACAGTTTCTTACGAAGACCCCGTGTATAGCGATACTGTTGAAGAAGGAAGCGTTGTTTCACATGACCCTGGTACAGCAGCGCAATTAAATAAAGGGGATGAAATTAAACTGACCCTCTCAAAAGGTAAAGAGCCAGAGCCAGAAGCCAGAACCAGAACCAGAACCCAAACCTGATCCTGAACCTTCTCCGGAAGATCAAGCAATCGTTGTTCCGAACTCTTTCAAGTTTGAGGTAAAAGAGGGAGAGGAACATCTCATCGAGATACTATACACGGATTCGACCACAGAGGGCGAAGAGATTTCAGAGAAAATAACGGAAACAAAAGAAATTAAATTTGACTTAACGATCTATCCAGGCGAAGAAGCGTCATATAAGACACTCGTAGATGGAAAAGAGAAAAAAGAAAATTCGAAAACAATTACGTATGAACAAGCGAAACAAAAATATGGAAAAAACGAGTAAGGAGTCCTACATGGCAGATGGAAGAATAATCAAAGCATTAAGTGGCTTTTATTACGTGCAGGATGAAGCGAACAAGGAAATTTATCAGTGTAGAGGTCGGGGGAATTTTCGAAAACGAAAAATCACCCCACTTGTAGGTGATTATGTTGTTTATGAGGCAGAAAATAAAACAGATGGCTACGTGCTAGAAATAAATGCACGGGAGAATGAATTGGTTCGTCCTCCTATTGCTAATGTCGACCAGGCTTTTCTTGTTTTTTCGGCTACCCAGCCAACGTTTAATACTCAGCTTCTTGATAAATTTCTTGTTCACATCGAAGCGAGTGATATAAAGCCTGTCATCTGCATTTCAAAAATTGATCTGGTTTCAAAGCAAGAAGAAAGTGATATATTGGCATATGCAGATGATTATAAAGAGGCTGGCTATGACGTTCTCGTTTCTTCAGCGGAAAGTCTCTTAGGTGTTGCTGAGATTGAGCCATTTTTTCAAGACAAGGTCACGGTATTTGCAGGCCAGTCTGGCGTAGGGAAGTCCTCTCTATTGAATGCCATTAATCCTGAACTTGAGCTTGATACAAGCGATATTTCAACGCATCTTGGTCGTGGAAAGCATACGACGCGACATGTAGAACTGATACCATTCGGTTCTGGCCTTGTGGCAGATACGCCTGGATTTAGTTCACTGGACTTCAGAGGAATTGAAGCGGATGATTTGTGGCTTTATTTCCCTGAAATTCGAGAAAAAAGCAGTGAATGTAAATTTAGAGCGTGTACCCATCAATCTGAACCGGGGTGCGCGGTGAAAGAAGCAGTAGAGAGAGACGAAATCAAATCATATCGCTATGATCATTATTCTTCTTTCTTCCAGGAAATTAAGGAACAAAAACGGAGGTATTAATATGATAAAGATCGCTCCCTCAATTCTGGCGTCAGATTTTGCAAGATTAGGTGAAGAAGTAAAAGATGTGGAAGCAGCAGGAGCAGACTATATCCATGTAGACGTAATGGACGGGCATTTTGTACCGAATATTTCAATTGGAGTACCGATTGTCAGAGCCCTTCGACCTGTGACATCATTACCGCTGGATGTTCACCTAATGATCGAAAACCCTGATCACTATATCGAGGAATTTGCTGATGCAGGTGCTGATATTTTAACGGTTCATGCAGAAGCGTGTCCTCATTTACATCGGACGATTCAATTGATTAAAAGCAAAGGTGTGAAAGCTGGGGTAGTGATCAATCCAGCTACACCTGTTGAAGCGATTAAGCATGTCATTGAAGATGTGGATCTTGTCCTCTTAATGACAGTGAATCCGGGTTTTGGTGGTCAGGCCTTTATTGAAAGAGTATTAAAAAAAATCACCGAAACAAAGCAGCTTGCTGATTCGTTAGGCGTCGCTCCGGAAATTGAAGTCGATGGTGGAGTGAATGCTGAGACTGCCCGTGCTTGCATAGAGGCAGGCGCTACGGTTCTTGTCGCAGGATCCGCTATCTATAATCAATCGGACCGAAAAGCCGCAATTGATCAGATTCGCCACTCATAAACCAGCGGGTGCTATTCCCGCTGTTTTTTTATACTATTTATATATTATTGAAAGGCTCTTTTCTAAAAGATTGTTGCTTTTGAAATGATTTATAAAAACTATACTTTGTGATTGGAGCGGAAATTAATTCGCTATAGCAACAATGTTTACGATAAGAGCCTATTGAAAAAAAGGATAACGAAACTCAAATGGTTTGTTGATGGAGGAAGAATGATTCATGAAAAAAAACACTAGACTTCTTTTGCTTGTAGAAATTGCATTAATGGCAGCAGTTGGAGTTATTCTCGATTTATTATCGTTACGTTTGTGGCCGAATGGAGGCTCTATTTCACTTGCAATGGTTCCCATTTTTCTAATCGCATATCGAAGAGGACTAGGCTCTGGCATGATAACTGGCTTATTAGTTGGTATATTGCAACCACTGATTGTCCCACCTTTTTATGTTCATCCAATTCAGTTTTTACTTGATTATCCTATTGCATTTTTACTTGTGGGGACAGCCGGCATGTTTAGTGTGTCTGTATCTGCCCCAAAACGAAAGCGAATGACTATGATTGCAATTGGTTGTGTGGTTGGCTCACTTCTTAGACTGGCCAGTCACTTTATCTCGGGTGTTATCTGGTTCGGTGACATGGCGCCTGAGGGCACACCTGTCGCGCTTTACTCGATTCTGTACAATGCATCTTACTTACTGCCCACTGCGGCAGTGTCCATTAGCGTACTGATTTTGCTTTCCCTAAATGCGCCTAAATTGGTGCATCACCAATGAGGGCCAAAGAAATTTATATCGTCGCAGGAGGACCACTAGAAGAATTCCCTCGTAACCTGCTCCAGGAAAGGAATGTTCGTTGGATCGGTGTGGATCGTGGAGTCTATACACTACTGAGGAATGGAATATTACCTGAGCATGGATTTGGAGATTTCGATTCTGTCACGCCTGAAGAGAGAGTGTGGATGGAGACGCACGATCTTTCGTTCAGCGTCTATCCTTCTGAAAAGGACCATACAGATCTTGAACTTGCTCTAGATTGGGCGATTAACGAGGAGCCTAAAGCCATTACGATGTTTGGCGTCACTGGGGGACGTCTTGATCATAGCTGGATGAATGTTCAAATGCTCATCAAAGGCGTACAATCCAATGTGGATCTTGCAATCGAAGACAGACTGAACCGTCTGGAATTGAAAGAGCCAGGAACATATAAAGTGAAAACGAATGTGCGTTTTCCATACATGTCATTTCTCTCGTTCACGCCAGAAGTCATCGGTTTAACGTTATTGGGATTTCGATATCCGCTAACCGAAAGAAAAATCACCTGGGGTTCGAGTCTTTGTATTAGCAATGAGTTAGCCGAGGAAAATGGGTCTTATTCATTCACTCAAGGCATACTATTGGTGGTAAGAAGTTCGGACGCCGAGCAGGTTTAGGTACTATTTCAATTTCGGCGAATATAATAGTAATGCATCTTATATTCTCATATTGTTCATCCTGGGGTCCATCTTTGACTTTCTGAGGAGGGGGAAATATGAAATTTTATACGATTAAATTACCAAAGTTTCTCGGCGGATTTGTAAGGGCAGTCCTGGGTACATTCAAGAAAAATGAATAGGGTAACAACAAAAAAAGCACCCGTTTGGGTGCTTTTTGTTGTTATTATACGCGTTCGATTTTACCTGATTTAAGAGCACGAGCAGATACATAAACTTTCTTTGGTTTACCATCTACCATGATGCGTACCTTTTGAAGGTTAGCACCAAATTTACGTTTTGTTGTATTCAACGCGTGTGAACGCTTGTTACCAAACGCAGCTTTTCTACCAGTGATTGCACATTTAGCCATTATTTCGACCTCCTTACTGTCCTACATTGCACAAAAAGTGCAGGATAAATCCTCCACTATAGTATCACGTAGTTTTTATGAATGCAAGGTGTTTAACTAGTGTTATCAAGAAAAAAACTTAACAGTAAAAGCTTATCATAATAGACGTTTTGAATGATGAACTTTTATTATTGGTGATATTGTAGTAAAATAACGTTAGCTCTGCATAGGATTTATTTCATTTATATAATTGTTCAAGAGTGTCTCGATTAGGATAGAGGATAAAAGGATTAGTACCCAAATCGCTAAGGGAGGAAATATAATGGCAATTGAAATGAAAACCCAATATGGACAAATTGATATTTCGACGGAAGTGGTAGCTGCGATTGCAGGTGGTGCAGCTATTGATTGTTATGGTATCGTGGGAATGGCTTCTCAGAAGCAACTTAAAGACGGAATTACTGAACTATTGGGAAAAGATAACTTTAGCAGAGGGATTGTCGTTCGTAAAGAAGAAGACGAACTTAACATTGATATGTACATTATTGTGAGCTATGGTACGAAGATTTCAGAAGTGGCTCATAATGTTCAAACAAAAGTAAAGTACCAGCTTGATCAGATGCTTGGCCTTTCGGTTGATTCAGTAAACATCTACGTTCAAGGTGTCAGGGTGACCAACCCATAAGTGGAGTTAGGAGGAACAGTCTGTGATGATTGAAAAGATTGATGGTAAACGCTTTGCACATATGGTTCTTGAAGGAGCAAACAATCTTTCGAAGAATGCCAAAATGGTCGATGCGTTAAACGTATTCCCAGTTCCGGATGGAGATACTGGTACGAATATGAATTTAACGATCACCTCAGGTGCAACAGAAGTCAAAACAAGTAGCTCAGCTAAAGTGGGAGATGTCGCCTCACTTTTTGCAAGGGGACTATTAATGGGTGCACGCGGAAATTCAGGCGTTATCCTTTCACAATTATTTAGAGGTTTTTCAAAGGAAATAGAAGGCAAGTCTGAGATTACTTCTGTAGAATTCGCTGCCGCTCTCGAGCGCGGTGTTGATTCAGCATACAAAGCTGTTATGAAACCTGTTGAAGGTACCATTCTTACAGTAGCAAAGGATGCTGCACGTAAAGCGGTGAAATCAGCTAAGAAAGTTACTGATGTTGTTGAACTAATGAAGATTGTTGTTAAGGAAGGGAAAGACTCTCTTAATCGGACACCGGATCTACTTCCTGTACTTAAGGAAGTAGGCGTTGTCGATTCTGGGGGCCAGGGCCTGCTTCTAATCTATGAAGGGTTCCTTGCTGTTCTTGAAGGAAGGGAAACGCCAGATTCATCTGTAGATGATGAGAAGATGGAGGAGTTAGTCCGAGCGGAGCATCACAAAAGTGCTCAAGGACACATGAAGACTGAGGATATTGAATTTGGATATTGTACAGAATTCATGGTGCAATTCGAGGAGGAAAAACTTGCTACCTCACCGTTTGATGAGGAAGCATTCCGAAACGAACTCGATAAGCATGGTGATTCTTTACTCGTTGTCTCTGACGAAGATCTCGTAAAAGTACATATGCATACTGAGTATCCTGGAAATATTATGACGTATGCACAGAACTACGGCAGCCTGATCAAAATTAAGATTGAAAATATGCGTGAACAGCATTCAACGATCATTAAGGAAGAACGTCCTGCTCCAGTAACAAAAGAGAAACCAGCCGAAAGAAAGAAGTATGGTATTATCACGGTTGCGATGGGAGAAGGAATTGCTTCTTTATTTGAAAGCCTTGGAGCTAATCATGTGATCCCTGGTGGTCAGACAATGAACCCAAGTACAGAAGATATTACTAATGCTATTGAGGAAGTTCATGCTGATAATATTATTATTTTACCAAACAATAGTAATATCGTTATGACAGCTCAGCAGGCTGCAACTGTCGTTGAAGAGAATGTGATCGTGATTCCTTCCAAAACGGTTCCACAGGGGATCTCTAGTCTACTTGGATTTAACCCTTCGGTTGAACCTGAAGTGAACGAAACAGCTATGAAAGATAGTTTATCAGCAGTGAAATCTGGTCAGGTAACATTTGCAGTTAGAGATACGAAGATCGATGGCATCGACATTGCTAAAGATGACTTCATGGGAATCTCAGATGGCAAAATTGTAGTCTCTGAACCGAGTCGATTAGAAGTGGCGCAAGAACTACTGAAATCGATGATCACGGAAGAGGATGAGATTGTAACCATCATCTATGGTGAAGATGTAGAAAAAGAAGAAGCTGAGAGTCTTGCTTCCTATGTTGAAGAACATTTTGAAGAAGTTGAAGTGGAGCTTCATGAAGGAAAACAGCCGATTTATGCGTATATAGTTGCTGTGGAATAGAGAATATTAGCTGAAAGAGAAACGTGGCATTTGCCAGGTTTTCTTTTTCTGTATAGGACTGCTAGATGGACCGATCAGAGCTTTATAGTTAGTTACCCTCGACCTAAACGTCTTGATCACCCTTTTTATTGAGGTGAGGGTACTGACATACAATAGGATAATAATGAAGTTGTTGAAAGGTGGAATAAGTGTGAAATTTCGAAGTGTTTTTGACATCATTGGGCCCGTCATGATTGGTCCTTCAAGCTCCCATACTGCAGGAGCCGCAAGAATTGGACGTGTGGCAAGGCATCTGTTTGGGCGCGAACCGAAAAGCATTACGATTTCACTATACGGTTCCTTTGCGAGAACTTACAAGGGACATGGTACAGATGTTGCGTTGGTCGGAGGCGTACTTGATTTTGATACATTTGACGAACGAATCGTGAATGCGCTTACAATAGCGAAAGAAAAGAAGATTAAGGTTCGATTTATTGAAGAAGACGCCATAACCGATCATCCGAATACCGCTCGGGTTCATCTAACGGATGATCGAGGTGAACTTGAACTCGTTGGAATCTCGATAGGTGGCGGCAAAATAGAAGTAGTGGAGTTAAACGGATTTGCTCTCGGGCTTTCGGGGAACAGCCCGGCGATTCTCGTCGTCCATGACGATAGGTTCGGTGCGATAGCAGGGGTATCGAACACGCTTGCAAAACATGAAATTAATATAGGTCATATGAATGTTTCGCGAAAAGAGAAAGGGAAAGAAGCACTGATGACGATAGAAGTCGATCAGAATATCCCGCAAACTGTTTTGGATGAAGTAGAATCTTTACCTAATATCATACAAGTGGCAAAAATTAGTGAGTAAAAATTAAAGGAGGAATGGCAATGTTCCGTAATGTAGCAGAACTAGTTGAGTTAGCACAATCCAAAAATATGCCGATTTCCGAAATCATGATTGAACAGGAAATGGATTTTAGAGGTAGTAGCCGAGAACAAGTATACGAACAAATGAAAAACAACCTTGAAGTAATGGAACAAGCAGTAGAACGTGGTATCAATGAAGACGTTCGTTCCCACTCTGGCTTAACGGGCGGTGATGCGGTTCTTCTTCAGAATTATATGAAGACCGGGAATTCATTATCAGGTCACACGATGCTGGACGCTGTCAGTAAAGCAATCGCAACAAATGAAGTGAATGCAGCAATGGGAACAATATGCGCTACACCGACGGCTGGCTCTGCGGGAGTCGTTCCGGGAACGTTGTTTGCTATCAGAGAAAAAGTTAATCCAACAGAAGAACAAATGGTGCGTTATCTCTTTACATCAGGAGCGTTTGGTTTCGTGGTAGCCAACAATGCATCGATCTCTGGTGCTGCAGGCGGTTGCCAGGCGGAAGTAGGATCAGCTACTGGTATGGCGGCGGCTGCGATTGTAGAATTGATGGGCGGAACGCCTGAACAGTCTTCCCATGCCTTTGCGATTGCTCTAAAGAATATGTTGGGGCTTGTATGTGATCCAGTCGCAGGACTCGTAGAAGTGCCGTGTGTGAAGCGAAATGCAATGGGAGCATCGAATGCACTCGTAGCAGCTGATATGTCGCTCGCTGGAATTACGAGCCGTATTCCATGTGATGAAGTGATTGATGCCATGTACAAAATTGGTCAAACCATGCCATCAGCGCTCCGTGAAACAGCGCAAGGTGGACTCGCTGCAACGCCTACAGGTCGCGAGCTAGAAGCGAAGATTTTTGGAGTATCTCTTGATAGGAAATGAGTGAGAACCAATGGACGATCACATCACACAAATAAAGGGGATCGGTGATGAGAAAGCTGCCTCGCTCTCATCGATCGGTCTTAACAGAATTAAAGATTTAATCGAATATTTTCCATTTCGATATGAGGATTATGAACTTAAGGATCTAGCGGATGTCAAACATGAAGAACGCGCTACGCTAGAAGGCAAAGTTCATAGTGAACCAGTCGTGCGTTTTTATGGCAAGAAAAAATCGCGGTTGTCTGTGAGGCTGTTAGTAGGGAAGTTTCTTATTACAGCCGTTTTTTTTAATCGTGCTTTTCTAAAGAAGCAGTTTTCGCTTGGACAAATCGTAACCGTAACAGGCAAGTGGGATCAGCACAAAATGACGCTTTCAGTAAATGAAATAACATTCTCAAGCCACAATCCAGATGGAACCATTGAACCAATTTATCCTGTTGGTGGCGATGTAACAGTGAAAGCGATGAAAAGGTACATACAGCTTGCTCTCAATCAATTTGGTGATCAAATCGAGGAAAATCTTCCTCCCCAGATGCTCGAGCGATATAAGCTGATGCCAAGAAAAGATGCTGTCTTCATGATGCACTCTCCTGCCTCACATGAAGGACTAAAACAGGCAAGACGGCGGTTTGTTTATGAAGAACTCCTGCAGTTCCAATTAAAAATGCAAGTTTTCAGGAAAAAAGAGCGTGAAAGTACACACGGAGCAGCGCAAAGGTTTGATAAAGAAAGACTTTCTGGGTTTATTCATAGTCTTCCGTTCCCGCTCACGGGTGCTCAAGATCGCGTGGTAGCAGAGATCCTTAAAGACATGGAAAGTCCTTATCGGATGAACCGTCTCCTTCAGGGCGACGTAGGTTCAGGTAAAACAGTAGTTGCGGCGATTGGGTTATATGCTTCTTATCTTGCAGGTCACCAGGGAGCCCTGATGGTACCAACAGAAATTCTAGCGGAGCAGCATTTCGAGTCTTTTCAAGATCTTCTTGGAGACAGGTTGAATGTTGAACTGTTAACAGGTTCTGTGAAAGGCAAGAAGCGAAGAGAGATTCTCGAACGTCTTTCTTTAGGCGAAGTTGATCTCTTAATCGGCACACATGCACTGATACAAGATGAAGTTGTCTTTCGAAACCTAGGTCTTGTCATCACAGATGAGCAACACCGTTTCGGAGTTGGTCAGCGGAGGGTCTTAAGAGAAAAGGGGCTTAGTCCAGACGTACTCTATATGACCGCAACTCCGATACCGAGGACGCTTGCTATATCTGTATTCGGAGACATGGATGTGTCGACGATCGATGAAATGCCTGCTGGTCGTAAACCGATCGAAACTTACTGGGCCAAACCATCTATGTTGACGAGAGTCCTTGACTTTGTGAAGAAGGAATTGGATCAAGGAAGGCAGGGTTATGTGATCTGTCCCCTTATTGAAGAATCCGAAAAGCTTGACGTACAAAATGCCATCGACGTTCACTTTCAGATGCAAACGGCCTTACCTGACTATCATGTAGGGTTAATGCATGGCAGACTGAGTTCAGAGGAAAAAGAAGCTGTGATGGAGGAATTCAGCACGAACAATGTTCAACTTCTTGTCTCGACAACCGTGGTAGAAGTAGGAGTGAATGTACCAAATGCAACGGTTATGGTGATTTATGATGCTGAGCGATTTGGCCTTGCCCAGCTCCATCAACTTCGCGGACGTGTTGGACGTGGAAATGAGCAGTCCTATTGCGTGTTGCTAGCAGATCCGAAATCAGAAGTAGGGAAAGAGCGAATGCAAATCATGACTGAATCCAATGACGGGTTTGTTTTGTCGCAGCGTGACCTTGAGCTTCGCGGTCCTGGAGACTTTTTTGGTCGAAAACAAAGTGGATTGCCGGAATTTAAAGTAGCTGACCTGGTACATGACTATCGTGTTCTCGAAGTAGCCCGTAATGATGCAGCAGCGCTTGTTGAATCCACTGCTTTCTGGGAAGATGGGACTTATAGTAGTCTAAGAAACTACCTGACAGAGCAGGGCGTGTTAAGTGGAGAGAAGCTGGATTAGCTTGCATAATCACAATGCTCGTTATATACTACCTTTTAGGACCTAGTCATAAGACTGAGATAAAGAGGATCAACAGATCCTCTTTATCCATTTATTAATGCTAGATAGGCGGCGGTAGTGTATGAAAAGGAGTAAAAAAGATCGGCAAATTCAGTTGAGAGAAACGATTGAACGTACCCCGTTTATAACTGATGAGGAGCTGGCCGATAAATTTAGTGTTAGCATTCAAACAATCAGGCTCGATCGGCTCGAGCTTTCCATTCCTGAATTAAGAGAGCGGATTAAGTATGTTGCACAACAACAACTAGATGAGGTAAAAGCTCTTCCAATCGATGAGGTCATAGGACAGATCATTGATTTACAGCTCGATGAAAGTGCGATTTCCATTCTGGATATCCGACCTGAGCACGTGTTTTCAAGAAATAAAATTGCGCGTGGGCATCATTTGTTTGCACAGGCCAATTCTCTGGCTGTTGCCATCATCGATGATGAACTAGCCCTGACGGCGAGAGCGAATATTCGCTTTTCAAGTCAGGTAAAAGAAGGAGAAAGAGTGGTAGCAAAAGCAAACGTAATTGAACAAAGGAAAGACAGAACGACGGTTGAAGTGAATAGCTTCGTGCGAAGTGAAAATGTTTTTTCTGGTGAGTTTGTCATGTTTCGCTCGACAAAATCCTGAAGGGAAGTAGAATGAAATGAGACTTGCGATTGACGCAATGGGCGGGGACAATGCCCCAAATGCCACATTAGAAGGCGTATACGAAGCGATCGAAGCATTTGAAGATCTATCCGTCACCATTGTAGGGGATGAAGAGAAGATAAAGCCCCTTCTTAAAGGAAGTAAAGATAGAATTTCAATTTTACATACAGAAGAATACATATCATCTGAAGATCAGCCTGTACGTGCTGTGCGAAGAAAGAAAAAAGCTTCCATGGTTCTTGCGGTAAACGAAGTGAAGGAAGGACGAGCTGATGCTGCCATATCTGCAGGAAACACGGGAGCACTAATGGCTGCAGGCCTCCTCTATATTGGTCGAATTGATGGAATTGAGCGACCGGGACTAGCGCCGACACTACCGACCATTGATGAAGAAGGTTTTGTTCTTCTTGATGTCGGTGCCAATATGGATGCAAAGCCAGAACACCTTTTACAATACGCACACATGGGATCTGTATACGCTCAGAAAGTGCGAGGCGTTCCAAATCCCCGTGTTGGACTATTAAACATTGGAACAGAAGAAGGAAAAGGCAACGAGTTAAGCAAGCAAGCATTTTCGTTGCTCCAAAATAGTGGGCTTAACTTTGTTGGAAACGTCGAATCACGCGATATTCTTAGCAATGAAGCTGATGTAGTCGTCTGTGATGGATTTTCGGGCAATCTGGTATTGAAAACGATAGAGGGAACAGCCCTCACGATGTTTAAAATGTTAAAACAGGAGCTAACAAGTTCCTTTACAAGCAAAATGGCGGCTGGCGTTTTAAAGCCAAAGCTAAAGAATTTGAGGACAAAGCTTGACTATTCTGAATATGGTGGAGCAGGATTGTTCGGTCTAAAAGCACCAGTTATCAAAGCGCATGGATCATCGAATGGACGCGCTGTCTTTAGTGCGATTAAGCAAGCACGGATGATGGTCACTGGTAATGTCGTAACAGCAATTCAAACGTCACTTGTAAAACAGGAAGGAGATCAATAATGGGCAAAACAGCATTTCTATTTCCGGGACAGGGATCACAGGCAGTTGGTATGGCGCAGGAATTTATGGAAACATTCCCTGCTTCAAAAGAGGTGTTCGAGGAAGCAGATCATCGTCTTGACTTTGAATTAACGAAGCTGATCATGAACGGACCGATTGAGACGTTAACAAGAACTGAAAATACACAACCTGCACTCCTCACAGCAAGTGTTGCTGTACTTGAAGCTCTACGTGAAAAAGGAATTACCGCGGACTACACAGCTGGACATAGTCTTGGCGAATATTCAGCACTTGTCGCGTCTGGTGCAATTTCGTTTTCGGACGCTGTATTTGCTGTTAGAAATCGCGGATTATATATGGAAGAAGCAGTTCCTGCAGGCGAAGGCGCAATGGCAGCTGTTATGGGCATGGAGCGAGAAGTTTTACAGAATGTTGTAGATGAAGTATCTGCTTCAACAGCTACAGTGCAACTGGCGAATTTAAACAGCCCGGGACAAATTGTTATTTCTGGTGCAAAAGCTGGTGTTGAAAAAGCATCGGAAGTCGCTAAAGAAAATGGAGCAAGACGTGTGATCCCGCTGCAAGTAAGCGGTCCTTTTCATTCAAGTCTTATGAAGCCTGCTGCTGATCAGCTCTCGGCTATCCTCGATGCTATTGACATTCAGGACGCCTCAATTCCAGTCATTGCAAATGTTACAGCAGAGCCTTCCTCATCAGGAGAAGAAATTCGCAAGCACCTTTTGCAACAAATTTACTCACCTGTTCTTTGGGAAGACACAGTTCGTAAATTAATGGATCTCGGGGTTGATACGTTTATTGAAGTTGGCCCTGGTAATGTGCTTTCAGGCTTAGTTAAGAAGGTCAACCGTCGTGCATCTGTTCATGCAGTTGGAACACCTGAACAGCTTGATCAACTTATTGAAAAGTTAGGAGAGGAATAATCTATGGCTGAAAACAAAACGGCTCTTGTAACAGGAGCATCACGTGGCATCGGGCGTGCTATTGCACTTGAACTCGCTTCTCAGGGAATGAACGTAGCTGTTAACTACGCCGGTAATGAAGCGAAAGCAAATAGTGTAGTCGAGGAAATTAAAGCAAATGGCGGACAAGCAATTGCCATTAAGGCAAATGTTTCAAGCATGGAAGAAGTACAGAACATGATGAAAGAAGTCGTTGATACGTTTGGCAGCATCGAAATTCTTGTGAATAACGCTGGCATTACGCGCGATAACCTTCTCATGAGAATGAAAGAAGAGGACTGGGATGCAGTTATTGATACGAATTTGAAAGGTGTATTCAACTGTACAAAATCAGTTACTCGTCAAATGATGAAGCAGCGTTATGGTCGAATTGTAAATGTGGCTTCTGTTGTAGGAGTATCAGGAAATGCTGGACAAGCGAACTATGTTGCGGCTAAAGCTGGCGTCATTGGATTGACGAAAACAACAGCAAAAGAACTTGCGAGTCGTAACATTACGGTCAATGCACTTGCGCCAGGATTTATCGAAACCGATATGACCGATGAACTTTCGGATGAAGTGAAAAGCGGAATGAAGGGTCAAATCCCACTTGGTAGACTGGGAGCTGCTGAGGATATTGCGAAAGCAACTAAATTCCTTGTTTCAGATGATGCGAATTATATTACCGGTCAGACGCTTCATATTGATGGCGGCATGGTCATGTAACTTTTTAAGCAACATCTAGTTTTTTTACTTTATATATCCTATAATAGCTTGAGGGGAGGTGAGTCTAATGGCAGATACACTAGAGCGTGTAACAAAGATTATTGTTGATCGTCTTGGAGTTGAAGAATCTGAGATCAAACCAGAAGCTTCTTTCAAAGACGACCTTGGTGCCGATTCCCTTGATGTAGTGGAATTAGTCATGGAACTTGAAGATGAATTCGATCTTGAAATTTCTGATGAAGATGCTGAGAAAATTGGAACAGTTGGCGATGTAATTGATTACATAAACAGCCATCAATAATCTTCAGGTGTTTCCTGAAGTTTCGGAGTAAGCCCCGCTAGTCGGGGTTTTATTCCTTTTATGATTAAGCTCCAGATTACAAAGATGATATTGAAAGTCGTGGAGGTATCTATGTCCAAATCAAAACATTCACCAAAAACGAGAGCCAGACGTTACAAACCTAAACATTCACGACAAGTCGTGGTTGGAGAAGCGATTAGATCGCAATTCACTGCATTTCAAGAAGAAATTGGTGTATCGTTCGAAAATGAGCAGTTGCTTTTTCAGGCTTTTACCCATTCATCCTATGTGAATGAGCATCGACTGCATCCGCAAATGGATAACGAACGTCTTGAATTTCTAGGAGATGCCGTACTTGAGCTCACGATTTCAAGATACTTATATGAGAAGTACCCGAATATGAGTGAAGGACAGCTTACAAAACTAAGAGCAGCAATTGTATGTGAGCCATCACTCGTTCAATTCGCGAACGATATGAATTTCGGACACCTTGTGCTTCTTGGCAAGGGTGAGGAGATGACAGGAGGAAGAATGAGACCTGCTTTGCTCGCTGATGTATTCGAATCATTTGTTTGTGCTCTGTATCTTGATCGAGGTCTTGAAGTCGTCTTTGAATTTCTTGAGAAGTTTGTCTATCCGAAGATTAACGCCGGTGCTTTTTCTCATGTGATGGATTATAAGAGTCAGCTTCAGGAAGTGATTCAGCGTGAAAACCTTGGGGTGATAGATTATGTCATTACCGATGAAAAAGGACCCGCGCATAACAGGGAGTTCTCTTCGAAAGTTATGTTGAACGGAAGCGATCTGGGTGTTGGGATCGGAAGGTCAAAGAAAGAAGCGGAGCAAATGGCTGCGCAAAAAGCACTTATTAATTTAAAAGAACGTAATGAAAAAGAATCCTGATCGACAGGATTCTTTTTCATTAGCGTCATTCTCTTTTCATTAACCTTTTAGGATGAGCGAAGTTTGCCTAGTTCAGCTAAGATTGCCTGCATTTCTGCAACACTAAGTGACTGTTTCTTGTTCAACATCACGTAGATTTCATGAATATCTTCATAAGAAGATAAATCGAATGCTTCTGGCTTGATCATGCCTGAATTGATCACCTGCATTTTTTCTTTAATGCTCTCAACCATAAATGCTAAATTTTCTTCTGATTTAATTGTAAGATCCATTCGGTCCACCTGCCTTGTTCGTCATTTGAAACGATAGATAACGATAAACGTCACCACGTTATGTAACTTGTCTGACTTGTAATACTCAGACTTTCCTTATTGTAACATGTCTTAGCTCGGTATCGTAGATGACATTGTTTTATGATAAAATAAGACAGTTAGTGAATAGAAAAAGCCTACTGTGCTTGATTTACATATATAGATGAAACAGATGAGGGGGAAAGATGATGTTCCTCAAACGATTAGATGTAGTCGGCTTTAAATCATTTGCCGATCGTATTTCAGTTGAGTTTGTCCCAGGAGTAACATCAGTTGTCGGCCCGAACGGGAGCGGCAAGAGTAATATTAACGACGCCATTCGATGGGTACTTGGTGAACAATCTGCCAAGTCGCTTAGAGGCGCTAAGATGGAAGATATCATTTTCGCTGGAAGTGATACGAGAAAAGCGGTAAATCTTGCGGAGGTAACTCTTACTCTGGATAATACCAATCAATATCTTCCAATTGATTATAATGAAGTAAGCGTTACTAGACGGGTTTATCGTTCGGGTGATAGTGAATACCTGTTAAACAATCAGACATGTCGTCTAAAAGATATCATTGAGTTATTTATGGACTCTGGACTAGGAAAAGAATCATTCTCGATTATTGGTCAGGGAAGAATTGAAGAAATCCTTAGTAGTAAATCAGAAGAACGCAGGAAAATTTTCGAAGAAGCTGCTGGCGTTTTGAAATACAAAACCCGCAAAACCAAAGCTGAAACCAGGTTGAAAGAAACGGAAGATAACTTGCATCGTGTTGAAGATATTCTTTATGAGCTCGAGGATCAAGTTGAACCACTTCGAATGCAGGCATCTATTGCGAAGGATTATCTCCAAAAGCGAGAGAACCTGGAGAAAATTGAAGCTGCTTTAACAGTTCATGAAATAGAAGAGTATCACCATGCTTGGAAGCAGAAGACAGCTGAGTTGGATTCTTTGAAGCGTAAGGAAAATGAACTTGCTCAGTCCATCCATGGAAAGAAGGAAGAACTTACAACGGCGAAACAGCAACTCGATCAATCAGAGAGTGACCTTGAAACTTACCAGCAACGGCTCCTTGATACGAGTGAGGAGCTTGAGAAACTTGAAGGTAAGAAAGAAGTACTGAAAGAGCGCAAGAAAAATGCCCATCAAAATCGTGGCAACCTGAAAGAGCGAATCGCGTTTCTTCAAGAGAAAAAGCACTATTATGAACAGGAAATCGCGCATCACCGAAAGCGATTTGAGCAACAAAAGAAAGAATTAGGTGAACTCAAGGATCGTTTAAAGAAAGAAACTGAACTGCTTTCTGATATTGAACAAGATATTGAGCAAGAGCTTGATCGCATGAAGTCCGATTATTTTGAGCTTTTGAACGAGCAAGCATCGATTCGGAATGAGAATCGGTATCTTCAGGATCAGCTAGCCCTCCTTAAACAACGGAAGGAGCGTCTTGAAGGAGACAATTACAAGTATATCGAAGAGCGTAGCTCCGTAGATGATAAGAAAAAAGATCTTTCAAACCGTTTATCAGAGTCGAAGAAACTGCTTGAAGCGCATGTATCCAAGTTCTATAAAAACAAGCATGATGTAGAAGAGAAGAAGAAAGCACTCGGCGAGAAAGAATCGAAACTCTATCAAGCGTATCAGTATATTCAGCAATACAAATCTAAAAAAGAGATGCTTGAAGAAATGCAGGACGATTATGCCGGATTCTTCCAGGGTGTTAAGGAAGTATTGAAAGCACGTGAAGACCTTGAAGGCATAGAAGGTGCTATAGCAGAACTCATTACTGTTCCAAAAGAAGTAGAAACGGCTCTTGAGACAGCTCTTGGCGGCGCGATGCAAAATGTGGTCGTTCGTGATGAAGCAGCGGGGCGTAAAGCGATTGCGTTTCTGAAGAAAAACAGGTCGGGTCGCGCTACGTTTCTTCCACTTTCCGTTGTTAAATCAAGAAAGCTCTCCGCTTATGACATTGGACGTGTCCAACAGCATGAAGCGTTTGTAGGTGTCGCTTCAGATCTTATTCAATATGATTCGAAGTACGAAGCGATTATTGAAAACCTTCTTGGTTCAGTTCTAGTAGCAAAAGAACTGAAAGGAGCAAATGAGCTCGCGAAAATCATGCAGTATCGCACGAGAATCGTCACCCTTGAAGGAGATGTCGTTAATCCAGGAGGTTCAATGAGTGGCGGTAGCTCGAAGCAAAAGTCTTCATCACTTCTAAGTAGACAGCGTGATCTTGAGTTACTAGAGAAGAAGCTAACTGATATGCAGGAAAAAACGACGGTAGTCGAGCAAGAAATGAAACATGATAAAACGAAGTTGTCAGAACTTGAAGTCAATCTTGATTCCATGCGCGAACGTGGAGAGAATCTTCGACTGCAAGAGCAATCACTACACGGGGATTTGAAGGCGATCGAAGGGGAAGAACGAAACACAAATGAACGCCTGCAACTCTATGATCGTGAGAAACGGGCAATCGAAGAGGAAGAAGAAACCCATGAGAAGCGCAATGTCTATTTGTCTGATCGATTGGAAACGATCACGAAAGAGGCGGAGTCATTAGAAGGTAAAATTGAAAATCTGACGGCTAAGAAACAAACACAGCAAACGTCACGTGAAACGATTCAAACAGAAATTACGGAATTAAAAGTGAAGGTAGCTGAACACCAACAATCGTTCCAAAATCAGAAGGAGACTCTGGAGAGACTCACTTCTGAGCAGAGTGAAACGAATGAGCAGCTGAAGGATACAGCAGAGGAATATACGCTATTGTCTGAAGCGATGTCATCAAATTCGAACGGTGAGGAAAAACTCGATGATAATATTGTCACGTTCAGGTCTGAGAAAGAACAGCTACTCAAAACCCTTCAAAATGAGCGGGAAGTAAAACTTGCTGTTCAAAAAGAGATTGAAGGAATTAGTGGCAAGCTCGATCTATTAGTGGCAGAAGAAAAGCAGCTCTCCGGTTTAATGCAGGCAGTAGAGGTGAGTATTAACCGACTAGATGTTGAGCTCGAGAATCGTTTAGGCATTCTCAGTGAAGAATACGGACTGACTTATGAAGCAGCGAAAGAGAAGCATGTTCTTACTCTTGAGCCAGAAGAAGCAAAACGTAAGTTAAAGCTTATTAAGCTTGAGATCGATGAGCTTGGCACTGTTAACCTTGGTGCAATCGATGAATATGAACGAGTTAATGAACGCTACACGTTCCTAAGTGAGCAGCAGGCCGACCTTCTGCAAGCGAAGGCGACGCTTTATCATGTGATTGATGAGATGGATCAAGAAATGAAAAAACGTTTTGAAGAAACGTTTACGAAAATTCGCACCCAATTTCAAACGGTCTTTAAAGAGTTATTTGGTGGAGGAAAAGCAGATCTCGTGCTTACGGACCCTGATAACCTTCTTACGACAGGCGTGGATATTTTAGCACAGCCGCCTGGTAAGAAACTTCAGCACCTTGCGCTTCTTTCAGGGGGAGAACGAGCATTTACAGCTATTGCCTTGCTGTTCGCGATCTTAAAAGTACGTCCTGTGCCGTTCTGCGTCCTTGATGAGGTGGAAGCAGCTCTTGATGATGCGAACGTTGGTAGATTTGCCAAATATTTAAAACAATTTAGTGAGAATACGCAGTTTATCGTCATTACACACAGAAAAGGCACGATGGAAGAATCAGATGTTCTCTATGGGGTGACCATGCAAGAGTCAGGTGTATCTAGACTTGTTTCAGTAAGACTGGAAGAATCAAAGCATTTAATATCGCAATAATGATCAGGGGGGAAGAAAGATGAGTTTTTTCAAAAAATTGAAAGATAAGTTTACAACACAAACTGATGAAGTAACGGAGAAGTTTAAAGGTGGTTTGGAAAAGACAAGAACGTCCTTTTCAACAAAAATGAACAACCTTGTGAAAAACTATCGGAAAGTGGACGAAGACTTTTTCGAAGAGCTAGAAGAACTATTGATTAGTGCAGACGTTGGAGTAGCCACTGTAATGGATCTAATCGATGTATTAAAAGATGAAGCAAGAACCCGTAATATTAAGGATACGAAGGAGCTTCAAAGCGTTATCTCAGAGAAACTAGCTGAGCTTCTTCATAAATCGGAGCAAGATTCTACACTTAATGTACAGGAAGATGGTCTGTCTGTATTTTTATTTGTTGGTGTAAACGGAGTAGGAAAAACAACGACGATTGGCAAGCTTGCACATAAGTTCAAACAAGAAGGAAAGAAAGTTGTTTTGGCAGCGGGCGATACGTTCCGTGCCGGTGCCATTGAACAATTAGATGTTTGGGGCGAACGAGCAGGTGTTGATGTTATTAAACATCAGGCGGGCTCAGATCCGGCTGCAGTTGTGTTTGATGCGGTGCAATCTGCCAAATCACGGCAAGCAGACATTTTACTTTGTGATACCGCTGGAAGACTGCAAAATAAAGTGAATTTAATGAACGAGCTTGAAAAAGTGAAGCGCGTAATCCAACGGGAAGTTCCAACAGGCCCACATGAAGTGATTCTTGTTCTGGATGCAACCACTGGACAAAATGCCATGAGTCAGGCAAAACAGTTTGGTCAATCGACAGACGTCTCAGGGATTGCATTAACTAAGCTTGATGGGACGGCTAAAGGTGGTATCGTACTCGCGATTCGACATGAACTTGATATCCCTGTTAAACTCGTAGGGCTTGGCGAGCAAATGGATGATCTCCAGGAATTTGACCCGGATACATTCGTGTATGGGTTATTCTCTTCAATCATTGAAGAAGAGGAAGAAAACGAAGAATAAATCATCTTAATATTTGATGTTAAGAAAAAATCTTGAAAATAAAATGAGATAGTAATATAATAAAAGTAAAGGTGATTAAAAATAAAAAAGAGAGATGTAAAAATAGATAGAAAAAAAAGAAGAAAAAAAAAGAAAAAATAAAAAAAGAAAGAAGAAAAACGAAGAATAAATCATCTTATATTTGTGTTAAGAAAAAATCTTGACAAATAAAATGACGCATAGTAATATAATTAACGTAAAGGTGATTACCTTAACAAGGGGCTGTTAACATTGCTAGAAAAAACGATGCGAATTAACTCGTTATTCGACTTTTATCAGTCGCTTTTAACACCGAAACAACGCAATTATATGGCATTGTATTACCTAGATGATTATTCCCTTGGTGAAATCGCAGAAGAATTTCAAGTTAGCCGTCAGGCTGTCTATGATAACATTAAGCGAACAGAACAAATGATAGAAGAATATGAAGCAAAACTGTTGCTATTCGAGCGATATGTCAAAAGGCAGGAGCTTTTAGAACAGCTCAAGGAAGCGATTGAGAGTGAGAATGAGAACTCGAGGGCGCTGCCAATGATTAAATCACTTGAAAAACTGGATTAGGAGGCGGCGAACATGGCATTTGAAGGGTTAGCCGACCGACTGCAAGACACCCTGCAGAAGATTCGCGGTAAAGGGAAAGTAACGGAAGCTGACGTGAAAGAAATGATGCGTGAAGTAAGGCTTGCCCTGCTTGAAGCGGATGTTAACTTTAAAGTCGTAAAACAGTTTATCAACAAGGTCAAAGAGCGTGCCGTCGGACAGGAAGTAATGAAAAGCCTGACTCCAGGGCAGCAGGTCATTAAAGTCGTTAATGAAGAGCTGACAGCGCTTATGGGTGGCGAGCAGAGCAAAATCGCCGTATCAAGTCGCCCGCCGACTGTTATTATGATGGCCGGTCTACAGGGTGCAGGTAAGACAACCACTGTCGGAAAGCTTGCAAACCATTTACGTAAGAATCACAACCGTAAGCCATTGCTAGTAGCGGCGGATATCTACCGTCCAGCAGCAATTAATCAACTCGAAACGCTTGGTAAACAACTCAGTATGCCAGTGTTTTCAATGGGCGATCAAGTAAGTCCGGTTGAGATTGCTACGAAAGCAATCGAAAAAGCAAAAGAAGAACATCTTGACTATGTCATTATTGATACAGCCGGCCGATTGCATATCGATGAAAATCTGATGCAAGAGCTAAAAGATGTCAAAGAAGCTGTCACGCCTGATGAAATCTTCCTTGTGGTTGATTCCATGACAGGGCAAGATGCCGTGAATGTTGCAGAGAGCTTTAATGACGCACTTGATATCTCAGGTGTTGTCTTAACCAAGCTTGATGGAGACACGCGCGGTGGTGCTGCACTTTCAATCAAGGCAGTGACAGATAAGCCGATCAAGTTCGCAGGTATGGGTGAAAAGCTTGATGCGCTCGAAGCGTTTCATCCAGAGAGAATGGCATCACGTATTCTCGGTATGGGAGACGTTTTAACGCTCATTGAAAAAGCCCAAACATCTGTTGATGAAGATAAAGCCAAAGAGCTTGAGAAAAAAATGCGAACGATGAGCTTTACGTTCGATGATTTTCTTGATCAGCTTGGTCAGGTTCGAAGCATGGGACCGCTTGATGAATTGATGGACATGATTCCTGGCATGAATAAGAAAGCCATGAAGAATGTAAGTGTTGATGAGAAACAAATCGGACGGGTAGAAGCCATTATTCAGTCGATGACAACACAAGAGAAAGAAGAACCGGATATCATTAATGCGAGTCGAAAGAAAAGAATTGCTGTCGGCAGTGGAACATCTGTGCAGGACGTCAATCGTCTCTTAAAGCAATTTGATGAGATGAAGAAAATGATGAAGCAGATGACAAACATGTCAAAAGGCGGTAAGAAAAAGGGTAAGGGCATGAATTTCCCGTTCATGCAATAAAAGCGAAGTAAATTCCCTCTTTACAAGAGTGTGGATTTATGATATTATATTGATTTATGTGAACATTTTTTGGAGGTGAAAGACATGGCAGTTAAAATTCGTTTAAAGCGTATGGGTGCTAAAAGAGCTCCTTACTATCGCGTAGTTGTTGCTGATTCACGTGCACCACGTGACGGACGTTTCATCGAGGAGATCGGAACTTACAATCCGGTTGCTAATCCTGTTGAAGTGAAAATCAACGAAGAGAAAGCTCTTGATTGGATGCTTAAAGGCGCTAAGCCTTCTGATACAGTACGTAACTTATTCTCCACTGAAGGACTTATGGAGAAGCTTCACAACGCAAAAAACACAAAGTAATTTAACACCTTAGAGGAGGCTTTCACGAAAGCCTCCTTTGGTGTATCCAGTTCCATCATTCTTCAAAAGGTGGGGATAT